>NZ_KI912184.1:0-704 GCF_000231035.2 Saccharomonospora iraqiensis subsp. paurometabolica YIM 90007
AGGACCGGTTCGGCGGTCTGGACGCCGCCGTCGGCGCGGCGGCGCTGATGGCGGGCGGGCGGCCCCTGTGGGAGACCGACGACGTCGAGTGGGACGCGCTGTTCTCGGTCGGCGTCACCGGGGTGGCCAACCTCGCCCGCGCCGCGGTGCCCGCGCTGCTGCGCAGACCGGAACCCCGGCAGGGACGGTTCGTCGCGCTCGCGTCGGCGGCGGCGCACCACGGGCTGTGGCACCTGGCCGGGTACAACGCCGCCAAGCACGCGGTGGTGGGACTGATCAAGGGGCTGGCCGCGGACCTGCGCGGCACCGGGGTGTGCGCCACGGCCGTGTCCCCCGGCTCCACCCGCACGGCCATGCTGAACGCCACCGCCGACCTGTACGGACTCGACGACGTGGAGTCCTTCGCCGGGAACCAGACGGTGGAGCGGCTGCTCGACCCCGACGAGGTCGCCGCGGCCGTGGCGTTCCTCTGCTCGACCGACTCCAGCGCCGTCACCGGGACCGTGCTGCGGGCGGACGGGGGGTTCACCCCGTGAGGCCGGACACCCGCCTGCGCCTCGACGCGTCCGTGCGGCGCCGGGGCGCGCTGCTGATCGGCGGATCACCGCTGCGCCTGCTCCGACTGGGCCGGGCCGGGACACGCCTGCTCGACCGGTGGGTCGACGGCGAGCCGGTGGGCACCGCCACCGCCGCGCGGACGCTGG
>NZ_KI912184.1:804-2306 GCF_000231035.2 Saccharomonospora iraqiensis subsp. paurometabolica YIM 90007
CACGGCGGGGTCGGGCACGGTTCGCACTCCCACGGTCGCAGCCTAACCGGCCGGGCCACGGCGGTGCGGTGACCGGAGTCGCCGCTGAGCGTGCGCAGGGACGCGACCGACGGGCGGAGGCGCGGGGCCGCCGCCCCGACACCCTTGCGTCCGGTTCGCCCACCCAGCACAATTCGTGAATCTAATTCATGTCTACGATGGGGTAGGTTGTCATGCGACAGCGACTCGGGCGCGTGTGCGCACTGGCCGCCACGGCCGTGCTCACCGCGACGCTCACCGGCACGCCGGTGGCCCACGCGCAACCGGACCGCGACGTGATGTTCGTCGGGAACAACTGGGACGGCACCGTCGACCTGATCGACGCCCGCACCCTGGAGAAGTACCAGCGCATCGACGTGGTCCCGGACCTGATCGACCGCAAGTCCGAGATGCGGGTGGACCAGTACATCGCGATGCGGGTCATCCGGGAGACCGCGGGCGAGGGCCACGACCAGCTCGTGGACGACATCATGGTCGCCCCCGACGGCCGGACGATGTACGTCTCCCGGCCCAGCCTCGGCGACGTCGCCGCGTTCGACATCGAAAGCGGCGACCAGCTGTGGTTCAACCGGGTGGACGGCTACCGGTCCGACCACATGGCGCTGTCCCCGGACGGGGAGACGCTGCTGGTCTCGGCCACCACCGCGGACACGGTCAACGCGCTCGACCCGGCCACCGGCGAGATCGTCGGACGGTTCGACGCCGGGGACTTCCCGCACGAGAACCGCTACTCCGCCGACGGGGACACGATCTACAACGCCTCCATCGGCAACGTCATCGCCCCGGACGCGGAGATCCTCGACCCGGTGAAGGGCAACCGCGAACTCACCATCGCCGACGCGGAGACGTTCGAGGTCACCGACACGATCGAGTTCGAGGCGGGCATCCGCCCGTTCATCGTGCTGCCCGACGAGCGCACGATGTACGCGCAGCTGTCGTTCCACAACGGCTTCATCGAATACGACCTCGACGAGCGACGCCGGACCCGGACGGTGCATCTGCCGCTGTCCGAGGAGGCGCGGGAGATGGACCGCAGCGACTACCCGCTGGACTCCGCGCACCACGGCCTGGCGATGAACAACGACCACAGCAAGATCTGCGACGCGGGCACGATCTCCGACTACGCCGCCGTGCTGTCCGTGCCCGAGCTGACGGTGGACTCGATCGTCGACGTCGGGGACAAGCCGTACTGGGCCGCCACCTCCCCCGACGGCCGGTACTGCTTCCTGTCCAACAGCGACAGCGACGACATCTCCGTGGTCTCCTACGACGACCCGCGCGAGATCGCCCGCATCCCCGTGGGGGACCACCCGCAGCGGGTGCGCGGCTACACCGTCCCCTCCGACGTCCTGATCCGATGAGGGCCCGTCTCCTGGCGGCGGGCGCACTGGCCGCCGCCGCACTCGTCGGCGCCACCACCCTCCCGCCGGTCGTGCCCGCGCACGCGGCTCCGGGCACCGCCG
>NZ_KI912184.1:2406-2949 GCF_000231035.2 Saccharomonospora iraqiensis subsp. paurometabolica YIM 90007
TGGGGGTGCGTGGCGCGGGCCGGGTGCCGTACCGCCGCCACAGCCCGGTGAGCAGGTCGGCCAGCAGGCAGCTGGACGCGAGCTCGTCCCCGGTCTCGGTGGCCCGGTGTGCCGCACGGACGACGGCGGCGGTGTCCGGGTCGTACGAGACCGGCTCCCGGAACGACGGGGTGCCCCGGCCGCCCGCCGCGGCGGCCACCGCGTCGACCGGCAGGTAGAGCACCCGGTAGGTCCAGCCGTCCGTGTGCGCGGGACCGCCGGTGTGCACCACCTCCGGGTTGAGCAGCACCGTGCCGCCCGCCGCGACGCGCTCGGTGCCCCCGCCGATGCGCAGTTCCTCGGCCCCGGTCTCCACCACGCCGACCGCGAACGTCTCGTGACTGTGCCGGGGGAAGCGGTGCCGCCGGAAACGGGCCCACATCACGTCCACCCCGGCCACACCCGGATGCCGCCAGTAGCGGGCGAGCTCCCCGCGCGCCGCGCGGGAGCCCGCGGGCGGGGCGGTCCCGGTCATGCCGTCGTCCCCGGCACGGCGGGGTCGGG
>NZ_KI912184.1:3049-6921 GCF_000231035.2 Saccharomonospora iraqiensis subsp. paurometabolica YIM 90007
CGTCGCTGGTGCTGGCCGCGGGGTCCGCCCTGCTCGCCGCGGGACTGTGGTGGTCCGCGGGGCCGGTCGCGGCCGCCGTGGGAACGGCCGGGCACCTGCTGTTCCTCGGCACCGTGGTGCCGCTGCTGCGCCGGGTGGCCCGGGGTGGGACGGTCCGCTCCCGGCGGCTGCGGACGACGGCCATGCCGCTGGTGATGATCGCCGACGTGCTGATCGTGGCCGTCGGCCTGCTCTCCGGCTGACCGGGCGGCCGGTCAGGGCTTGCGGCCCAGGCCCGCGTACATCCGGACCCTCTCCGGGTTGCGGTCCACCTCGTCCTCGGAGTCCGGCCGCCACAGCGGCACGGGCACCACACCCGGCTCGACGAGGTCGAGTCCGTCGAAGAAGCTCTCCAGCGTGTCCCGGGAGCGCAGGCTCACGGCGGGCCACTGCCCGAACCGCAGACCCTCGAAGATGCGGAACCCGGCGAGCACCTGGTCGTCCTCCCCGAAGTGCGACAGGGCGAGGTGACCGCCCGACGGCAGGGCGTCGACATAGGAGCGCACGAGTCCGGCCGGGTCGTCCGCGTCCGGGATGTGCAGCAGCAGCTCGATCATCAGGATCGCGACCGGCCGGTCCGGGTCGATCAGCGCGGTGACCCCGGGGTGTGCGAGCAGCTCGGCGGGCCGCCGGACGTCGGCCACCACGAACGCCGTGTTGTCGGTGCCGTCGAGCAACGCCCGCGAGTCCGCCTCGATCGAGGTGTCCGCGTCCACGTACACCACGCGGGCGCGTGGGTCCTCGGCATGGGCGACGTGGTGGACGTAGTGCGCGTTCGGCAGACCGGACCCGAGATCGAGGAACTGGGTGACGCCGGCCCGCATCAGGTGGCGCACCATCCGCCGCACCAGTGACCGCTGGGCGCGCACCAGGTACGGGATGTGCGGCGCGCACAGCTCGATCCGCTGCGCGAGTCGACGGTCCTGCTCGGTGTGGTTCGTGCCCTCGACCCAGTAGTCCCGGATCCGGGCGATGTTCGGCGCGACGGACGGGTCGGGATCCGTCGCGCCGATGGGGAGTCCCACGTCGAGCACGCCTCCTTGTGATCATGGGCAGTGCCGCATGCTGATGATCGTTCCCCCGACCGCCGTCGGCGATCCTACCGGCCGGAAACCCGACACCGTAGCGGCGCGCATGCGGAGGGTGACGGCACCCGCGTCGCCCCACTCGGGCGGCTGACCAGCGACGAACCGGAGCCGACGACCCGGACCGCGCGGCTCGGCGTCACTCCGCGTCACGCCTGATCCGATTAATCGTGATACCGGTCACATTCCGGACGACGGTGCTCCCCGCGGCGCCGACGATCACGGCCGGGCCCGACCGGACGGGACGGCCACGGCTACGATGACCCGCGTGCAGCACCTCCACACGGGCAAGGTCCGGGACCTCTACCGCGACCGTGGCGACCTCCTCCTCGTCGCCTCCGACCGCATCTCGGTCTACGACGTGACCCTGCCGACCCCGGTCCCGGACAAGGGCGCCCTGCTCACCCAGCTGTCGGTGTGGTGGTTCGAACGCTTCCGCGACCTCGTCGGCAATCACCTGATCTCGGCCACCGACGTGCCCGCGGAGTTCGCGGGCCGCGCCGTACGCTGCGCCCCGCTCACCATGATCAAGGTGGAGTGCATCGCCCGCGGGTACCTCAGCGGCTCCGGCCTGCGGGAGTACCGACGGTCGGGCACGGTGTCCGGTGTGCCGCTGCCCCCGGGGCTGGAGGAGGGCAGCAGGCTCCCCGAACCGATCTTCACGCCCACCACCAAGGCCGAGACCGGGCACGACGAAGCGATCACCTTCGACGACGTCGTGGCGCAGGAGGGCCGCGACACGGCAGAGCGCCTCCGGGAACTGACGCTGCGGATCTACGAGGAGGGCGCCGCGCACGCCGCCGAGCGGGGCATCCTCGTGGCCGACACGAAACTCGAGTTCGGCTGGGACGCCGACGGGCGGCTCACCCTCGGCGACGAACTGTTGACCTCCGACTCGTCCCGGTTCTGGCCCGCCGACGAATGGGAACCCGGCAGGCCGCAGTTCGCCTTCGACAAGCAGTACGTCCGGGACTGGGCGACCTCGAGCGGGTGGGACCGGACGCCACCGGGACCGGAGATTCCCGCCGACGTGGTGGAGGCGACCCGGCGGCGCTACACCGAGGCCTACGAGCGCCTCACCGGACGGACCTGGACCGGGGTACCCACCCCCGATGGGTGAGGAGACCCGGGCCGGGTGACCCGACCGGACCCGTCAGCCGGGTCCGGTCCCCCGGGCGGTCGGTGGCTGCGCGTCACCCCAGTGCGCCACGTGCAGGCACGCGGCGACGGCGAGCAGCACGGCGCCGAAGAAGATCAGACCGAAGTTCAACGTCATCGCCCCCAGCACGATCAGCCCGAGGGCGAGCGCGTCGGTGACGTAGCGCAGCACCCGCGATCGGAGGACCCCGCCGGGGCTCTCCCCCTCGCCCAACTGCCGGGCGAGGTCGGGATCGTCGTGCTCGAACCACTGCTGGATCCGTTCGAGCTCCTGCCGTTCGTGGTGGCTGAGCATGATGGCGTGCCCCCGAACTCGATGATCATCCGGTGTCTGCTGGAGCCTCGGTCGTCGGCCGACCGCACACCGGAGGCCGGTCGCGGACCGGTCGCGCCCACATCGGTGGACTACCCGTCCGCGGCCCGGACAAACGGGTTTCGATCCGGCCGCAGCGGCTACCCGTGCCGGGGACTTGTCAGTGTCCGTGGACAGTGCGTGACGGCACCGGACGCGGACGTGTCGGGGCGGGAGGTGCCGGATGGCCGAACCGGCCGTGCGACTCACCTCCGCCTCGCTGCGCCGCACGGCCGTCGTGTCGGCCTACCTGCTGCTCATCGTCGGCGCCCTCTGGGCGCTGACCAACGCGGTGCGGCACCTCAGCTACGTCGTGATCCCGCTGTTCGTGGCCCTGTTGCTGACCGCGATGCTGGAACCGCTGGTGAGCTGGCTGACCCGGCACCGCTGGCCCCGCCCCCTCGCGGTGGTGGGCGCGCTGATCGTCGGGTTGGTCCTCGCGGGCGGACTGGTCACCTTCGTGGTGTTCTCCGTGCTGGACAACTTCGACGAACTGCGGCGGCGGGTGTCGGAGAGCCTCGCCCAGCTGCAACAGTGGCTCGCCGACACACCGGTGCCGATCAGCGGAGAACTGATCGGGCGGGCGCAGCAGTGGCTGGGGGGCAATCAGGCGCAGGTGATGACCCGTGCCCTGACGGCGTTCAGCACGGTCGGTTCGTTCCTGGTGGGACTCATCGTCGCGCTTGTCCTGTTCGTCATGTTCATGCAGGCCGGTCCGAAGTTGTGGGCGTTCACGCTGCGGCCGTGGCGCCCGGACACCCGGGAGATCGTGGACGACGCCGGGCGCCGCGCGTACCACAGCGTGGTCCTCTACGTACGGGTGACCGCGCTGGTCGCCCTGATCGACGCCCTCGGGATCGGCATCGGCCTCGGGTTCGTGGGGGTTCCCCTCGCCGTGCCGTTGGCCGCGCTGGTCTTCATCGGCGGGTTCGTCCCCTACGCCGGCGCCGTGGTGTCCGGCTTCCTCGCCGTCGCCGTCACGCTCGTCAGCAACGGCCTCGCCGCCGCGCTGATCATCCTCGGGGTGGTGCTCGCCGTACAGCAGCTGGAGGGGCAGGTGCTCCAGCCGGTGCTGCAGGGCAGCTTCACGAACCTGCACCCCGCGGTGGTCCTCGTCGCCCTGGTCATCGGCGGCGCGGAGGGCGGCATCGCGGGTGTCCTGTTCGCGGTCCCCCTCGTCGCCGCGGTGCGCGGCATCGTGCTCGCGGTGGCCGACCACCGCGACGGCCCCGCGGGCG
>NZ_KI912184.1:7021-7152 GCF_000231035.2 Saccharomonospora iraqiensis subsp. paurometabolica YIM 90007
CCGCTCCGGACCCGCGAGTCGCCGCCCCAGACCCGCGAGTCGCCTCCCCCGGGCCCGCGAGTCGCCGCCCCAGGCCCGCGAGTCGCCGCTCCGGGCCCGCGAGTCGCCCCGCACGGGAGCCATCACACCCA
>NZ_KI912185.1:0-597 GCF_000231035.2 Saccharomonospora iraqiensis subsp. paurometabolica YIM 90007
CGGTGCGGCCCGATCTCCGCGCCGGAGACCACGGCCACCCGGCCCGGACGTCGTACCGCGGCCTCCACCGCGTGCCGGGCCTCCTCGGCCGCACCCCGCAACCCGGCCACGGTCGCGGGTCCTCCCACGCCGATCAGGATCCGTCCGGGTCCCAGCGCGGACACCGCCTCCGTCGCCCCGGCCGTCCAGTCGTCGGGCCACGGACCCCCGGACGCGACCAGCGCACCGGCGTCGCCGTCGAGCGTGCCGGTGAACACCGGCGCCCGGTCGGCGAGCAGCTCGTCGAGCACCTCCGCGCCGAACCGGGTGTCCGTAGTGCGGGCGCGCAGGACGTGGAGCGCGCGGTCCGGCGGGAGCCCGGTCGCGGCGAACGCGGTGGGCACCTCACCCTCGCCACCGGAACCCGCCAGTAGAGTGAACAGCGGCGCGGCCACCCGGCTCCGCGCGGCCCGCACGTCGTCGGAACGGCCGCGGACCAGCCCCACCAGCCCCGCGAGCTCGTCGGCGATCTCCCGGACTCCCGTCCCGAGCCGGTCACCCACCACCAGTGACCAGGCGAGGGCGTGCCGCCCGCCGACCCGCAGCACGGTGCGTTCC
>NZ_KI912185.1:697-5759 GCF_000231035.2 Saccharomonospora iraqiensis subsp. paurometabolica YIM 90007
CGCGCGGCGGCGGGGGCGGTGCGCACGGCGCTGCTCGCCCGGACCGGCCGCCCGCCCGGGGAACTGCGGGTCGACGGCGGGAAAGTGATGTCCACACGCGACGGTGTCGTCGCCGACATCGCCGCCGTGCTCGGTACGGACGAACTGGACGAGACCGTCGAGTGGCGGCACCGCCCCACCGGGAGCCTGCACCCGGAAACCGGGCAGGGGGTCGCGCACGTGCAGTACGGCTTCGCCGCCCACCGCGCGGTCGTCGACGTGGACACCGAGCTGGGACTGGTGAAGGTGGTGGCGCTGGACTGCGCCCAGGACGTCGGCCGGGCCGTCCACCCACAGGCGGTGCTCGGCCAGATCCACGGCGGTTCGGCGCAGGGCCTCGGGCTCGCGGTGCTGGAGGAGATCCGCACCGACGACGGCGTGATCCGCAACCCGTCGTTCACCGACTACCTGATCCCGACCGTGCTCGACATGCCCCGGATGGCGGTCGACGTGCTCGAACGGCCCGACCCGCACGCCCCCTACGGGCTGCGGGGCGTCGGCGAACCACCGACCATCTCGTCCACCCCGGCGATCGTCGCGGCGATCCGCGCGGCGACGGGCCGACCGCTGCGGCGGGTCCCGGTGCGTCCGGAGCACCTGATCTGACCGCACGGGCAGGGCGGCGGCCTCCCGGGACCGCATACCCGTGGGTGCTCGGGGGCGGGACGGGTCAGGACCGGGCGGCGACCAGGCCCTCCCGCACGGCGACGAGGGCGGCCTGTGTCCGGGAACTCAGCTGCAGCTTGCGCAGGAGGTTGCTCACGTGGGTGCGCGCCGTGCGCTCGCTGATCACGAGCCGGTCGGCGATCTCCCGGTTCGAGTGCCCGCGCGCCACGAGGACGAGCACGTCGCGTTCCCGGTCGGTCAGTGCGGTCAGACCGGTGGGCGGCGAGACCATCTCCCGGGTCAGGCGCTGCGCGACGGCCGGGTCCAGATACACCTTGTCGGCCGCGGCGGCGTGCACGGCGGCGGCCACCTCGTCCGGCCCGGCGCTCTTGAGCAGGTACCCCGCGACGCCCTTCGCCAGGGCGGTGTGCACCCGCTCCAGCTCGCCGAAGCTGGTCAGCACGACCACCCGGACGCCCGGGTGGGACTCGGCGATGTGCGCGGCGGCGGTCACCCCGTCTATCCGGGGCATGACGAGGTCGAGCAGCACCACGTCGGGCAGCTGCCCGTGCGAGCCCAGCACACGCAACCGGTCGAGTGCGTCGTCGCCGTCGTCGGCCTCGCCCGCGACCTCGATGTCGTCGAGGACGTCGAGGTAGGCACGGATGCCGCGGCGCACGACGGCGTGGTCGTCCACGATCAGCACCCGCACCGGGTCGGCCGACGATCCGGTCACCGGGTCGGCCCCTCCGGCGTCGGGTCGGGGAGCTCCAGCGTCGACGCCGTCGGTGTCGACGGCAGCACGGCCCGCACGGTCGTCCCCGTCCCGTGCCCGGAGGTCGGTGTCACGGTTCCACCCCATCGTGTCGCCCTTTCGCGCATCGTCTCGATCCCGTATCCGCCGGAGGCGTCGGCTCCGGACGGCGTGTCGTATCCCCGCCCGTCGTCGGTGACGGTGGCCGCCAGCCATCCGTCCCGCACGTCCACGTCCACCGAGACGGTCGCGGCGTCCGCGTGCTTGACCACGTTGTGCACCGCCTCGGTGACGATCCGGTAGACGTCCTCGGACAGTTCCGCGTCCAGTCCGTCCACCGCGGGGGCGATCCCAACCTCGCAGCGCAGTCCCGCACGGGCGGCGGTGCCGTCCACGAACGCCCGCAGTGCCTCGGCGAGCCCGGCCTCGGCGACCGACGCCGACGGACGCCGCTGGTGCACCATCGCCCGCAGGTCCGCGAGTGCGCTGCGGGTGAGTTCGCCGACCTCACCGCTCACCCGGGCGACCGTGTCGGCGGGTACGGTCTCGCCCCGCCCCGCCAGCACCTCCATCGACTTGACGTGCATCCCGGCGGAAAACACCTGCTGCACGACCGAGTCGTGCAGGTCGCGGGCGAGCTGCTGCCGTTCCTCCCGGCGCGCCACGTCCCGTTCCCGCTCGACGAGCGCGGTGTAGTCGACGGCGATCGCGGCCTGCTCGGCCATCGCGGTCAGGAACTCCATCGTGCGGGCGTTCACCGTCTGCCCGGGGGCGAGGTAGGCGTTCAGCACGCCGGTGGACTGCCCCCGCGTGATCAGCGGGATGCTGACGAACGAGTCCCAGTCCAGCTCCACCAGGTAGTCGTGCAACGGGGCCCAGGCGGGGTCGTCCCGCAGGGCCTCCCACCGGCGCGGGATCACCACCGGTTCCCGGGTCCGCAGCGCGGTGAGCATCTGCAGCGTGCCACCGAGTTCGTGCACCCGCGTGAGCCTGCGGAAGAAGTCCGCCGGGTGCCGGAACCCGGCGGATCCCATGACGTGCAACCGGCCGCCCGACTCGCCCCGGGTGAGGATCTGCACCCCCGCCAGCCCGTCGGCCTGCACCACCTCGGCGGCCAGCGCGTCCAGTGTCGCCGACACCGTCCCCTCGGAGGCGAGCTTGGCGGCGGTCCGGGCCAGGGCGGTGACCCGTCGCTGCCGGTGCCGCTCGTCGGTGACGTCCCGGAAGGCGACGACCGTGTAGCGCGGATCGTCCGACAGCGGATGCAACCGGTACGCGAACTCCCGCTGCCCGCCCGTGGCGGGGGTGTACGTGGTGACCTGTTCGGCGGTGTCGTCGTCGAACAGCCCCGGTGACCCGGCTCCGCACTCGTCGGCCAGGGGGAACGGCCCCGGCGTTCCGGTGAGGTCCGCGCCGGTGCCGCCGCACAGGGCGAGCGCCGCGCGGTTGAGACGGACGAAGTGCCCACGCGGGTCGAGGACGGCGAGGCCGTCCGGAACGTCGTCGGCCGGCACCGTCGTGTCCCGGGACACCGACACGGACCACCCGGTGTCCGCCCGGCGGGATCCGGTGTCCGACGGGCCCGGTGGGACGGCCATACGGGAGTCCTCCTCCGGTGTCGCGGTCGACGGGGGAACGGTCCTCGTGGTGCCGGTGGTGCACGGCCGCGCGGAGCACCCGGACCGTGGCGGACGTGCGTCCGCCATCTCCCAGCATGCACGCCCCACCCGGGCACGGACACCCCTCCGTGCCCTCGCACGCGGCTGTGGCGGGGTTTCTACGTCATTTGTCGCGCGGCGGGTGCGACCGGAGTGTCGAGGGCCGATGACGTCGGGCACACGCCCCGCCACCGAGCGTGCTCCACGGCCGGGTGGCCGGGTGGCCGGGTGTCCGGAGACGGACATCAGGCTCCCCCGTCCGGTGACGGTGCGTCCCCGCGCGGACCGGGGTGGTTGTCGGCGACCGTCCGCAGTGTCCGGACGAGCTGCCCCGGGTCGCCGTCCTTGGACAGGCACGCCCGGGCGCCCGCGGTCAACGCCGCGTGGGCCCGGGACGACTGGCCGAAGCCGGCCAGCACCACGACAGCCACCCCCGGGAACCGGTCCCGGATCTCCCGGGTGGCGAGGACCCCGTCCATGCGTGGCATGGCCAGGTCGAGCACGACGACGTGCGGCAGGGCGCGGCGCCGGGCCAACGTCCGCAGCTCGTCGAGTGCCCGGAGGCCGTCCTCGGCCTCGGCGACCACGTCGACGTCGCCGAGCGCGCCCAGGTAGGCGCGTAGCGCGCCGCGCACCGCCGGGTGGTCGTCCACGACGAGCACCTCCACCGGCGGTGGGGGTTCCTCAGACGGCATGACGGTGACCTCCGTGCGTCGTTGCGGGGTGGCACACCCCTCGGCCGGGCCGGCACCCGGGAAAGAGCATGCCGGGGACGCCGGGGCCGCGTCATCGCCGGTCGGGCGAAATCACGCCCGGGTCGGCGGCGATCTACGTCATCCGTCCCGGACGGTGTGCGGCGGGCCGCCCCACCGGCCTGGTCCCCGTGCCGGGTGAGGGACCCCGCCGGTCACGCCTATGCTCGTTCCCGGCCGGTGCGGCCGTGCCGGTCCGTGTGCCGGACGTCGGTGTGGAAAGGGGTGCGCGTGCGGATCTGTGTCGCCGGTGAGGGTGCGATCGGGCGCAAACACCTGTCCGTGCTGGGGCGGATTTCCGGAGTCGAGGTGTGCGCGCTCGTGGCGGGACGGCCCGAGGCGGGCGCCGCGGTCGCCGCCGAGTACGGCGTCCCGGAGGTGTCCACGGACCTGGACGGGATGCTGGTGCGCCCCGATATCGACGCGGTCGTGCTCGCCACGCCCACCCCGCTGCACGCGGACCAGGCCGTGCGGGTCCTGCGCGCGGGCAAGCACTGCCTGGTGGAGATCCCGATGGCGGACAACCTCGCCGACGCCGAGGAGCTCGCGCGGGTGGCGCGGGAGTCCGGCCGGGTCGCGATGGTGTGCCACACCCGCCGGTTCAACCCGCCGCACCGCTGGGTGCGCGCCCGGATCGCGGCGGGGAGGCTGCGGCTGCGGCACCTCGTCGCGCAGACCTTCTTCCTCCGCCGGGACAACCGCAACGCGCTGGGCGAGCCGCGGGACTGGACCGACCACCTGCTGTGGCACCACGCCTGCCACACCGTGGACCTGTTCGGCCACACCACGGGTGAGCGCCCCTCCGGGCTGTTCGCGCTCCAGGGGCCGCCGGACGCGAACCTGGGCATCGCGATGGACCTGAGCCTCGGCCTGAAGGTGCCGTCCGGGGCGCTGTGCACGGTGGCGCTCTCCTTCCACCACGACGGTCCACAGGGGACGACGTTCCGGTACGTGTGCGACGAGGGCACGTACGTCGCGCACTACGACGACCTCGTCGACGGACACGGGAACCCGGTCGATCTCGCGGAGGTGACCGGCGACGGCGCCGCGGACGGCATCGAGGAACAGGACCGCGAGTTCGTCGCCGCGGTGACCGGGGGACGGGAGCCGGAGTCGTCGGTCGCGCGGGGACTCGACACCATGCGGGTGTTGCACGAACTCGACACCCGCGCGGGGTGACCCCCGGGGCCGCGCGCGGTCGACCGGGCGCGGCCCCGGAAGGCGGGCTCAGGAGTCGCCGAGCCCGCGCAGCA
>NZ_KI912185.1:5859-14500 GCF_000231035.2 Saccharomonospora iraqiensis subsp. paurometabolica YIM 90007
CGGCGACCCCGTCCACGAACGGGGTCAGCGCCACGACCGCGGCGACGTCCGTGCGTCCGGCCGCCGTGGCGAGCACGTGCCCGCCGGACAGCGACACGCCCCACAGCACCAGCCCGGACGGGTCGACCCCCGGCAACGTCGACGCCGTCCGCAGGGCGGCCCGGTAGTCCGCCGGCTGCCCCCCGCACCGACACGGTCTGCCGTGGGGTGCCGTCGCTCGCCCCGAACCCGCGGTAGTCGAAGGCCAGCACGTCCAGGCCCGCGGCCGAGAACCCCTCGGCGAACGGCCACAGGCCCGAGTCCTTCGTCCCGCCGAGGCCGTGCGCCATGACCACACAGGGGCGCCCGCCCACCGGTGGCGGCCCGGTGCCGGCGGCGGGGACGTGCCACGCGTCGCACCGGGTGCCGCCGGAGTCGAAACCGACCCGCCGGTACGTCGGGGACCCGGGGCGTCCGGGTGTTTCGGCGGTGTCGGTCGTGCGTCCGGTCATGCCGCCGCGTCGCCCCGACCGGGGCCGGTCACCCGGGTGTCGTCGGTGCGCACGCGGCCCGCCAACCGCGCCGGACCGAGTTTCGCCACCCGCCGCCTGCCCCGGGGAGCTCCCGGGTGCGCAGGTCGTGCTCGTAGCGGAAGTAGTCCACCTGTTGGGTGTGCCGTGCCGAGGGCACCATGTGGCCCAGGAACTTCCGTTCGTCGGCGGCGATCACCCGCTCCATCTCCGGCACGGACGGGGGACGGTACTGTCCGGCGGCGTAGGCGGCGAGCAGCCGCGACTGGCACTCGACGAACGGGAACAGCGTCGGGGTGGCCTGGGCGAACCCGACGAACACCACATCGTCCAGCCCGGTGCGGAACATCCGCTTGTACAGCGGCAGGTGGTTGCCGGGCGCGCTGAGAAAGGTCTCGTCGAAGAACGGGAACGTGATGTTGTAGCCGGTGGCGTGAATGATCACGTCGAAGTCCGCGGCGGTGCCGTCGGTGAACCACACCGTGTCCCCGTCGAGCCGGGCGACGTCGCCCTTGGCCACGACGTCACCGGACCCGAGGCGCAGCGGCAGTTCGACCGACTGGGTGGGGTGCGCCTCGAAGAACCGGTGGTTCGGCGTCGGCAGTCCGTACTTCTCCGGCCGTCCCGCGGTCAGCGGCTGGAACAGCTGGAACAGCCGGCGCTGCCAGGACAGCGGGAGGTACGGGGAGGTGCGGTAGAACGTGTCGGCGGGGGTGCCCGCGAGGTACTTCGGCACGATCCAGGCGCCGGAGCGCGTGGACAGCGTCACCCGGTTGTCCAGCGCCCGCGACGACAGCTCGACGGTGATGTCGGCGGCGCTGTTGCCGAGCCCGACCACAAGGATCCGCCTGCCGGACAGCTCCAGCGGCGTGCGCGGGTCGATGTAGGAGTGCGAGTGCAGCTGCGTGCCGGTGAACTCGCCCGGGAAGTCCGGCCACCGCGGGTCCCAGTGGTGCCCGTTCGCCACCACCAGCAGGTCGAACCGCCGCCGCTCGCCCCGCCCGGTCGTCAGTTCCCAGCCACCGTCCGGCAGCCTGCGGGCGTGCTCGACGGCGTTGCCGAACTCGATGCGGTCGGTCAGTCCGAAGGCGGCGGCGTAGTCCTCCAGGTACTGCCGGATCTCGGTGTGGTGCGGGAAGTCCGGGTAGTGCCGCGGCATCGGGAAGTCCCGCAGGGACAGCTGGTGTTTCGAGGTGTCGATGTGCAGCGAACGGTAGGCGCTGCTGTGCCCGTTCGGGTTGCCGAAGGCCCAGTTGCCGCCGATCCGGTCCGACGACTCGAAACACGTGTAGGGCACGCCGTAGTCACCGAGCATCTTGCCCGCCGTCAGTCCGCTGATTCCCGCGCCGATGATCGCGGTGGTGGGGCCGGGCATGCTGGATCCTCCCGTCACCGTGCTCGCGTGGATCAGGTTGACAGATGTCCAAACGACTGTCCAGAACCCGGACCCGTCGTCGGGTCCGGCAGAATGCACGGTGTCGGGATTCGACCGGGCCGCAGAACGACCGGGCCCCTGCGGGCCCGCATCGAGGGAGGAGACGCGATGATCTTCATTACCGCCAAGTTCCGGGTGAAGCACGAGGACGCGGACCGCTGGCCCGAGATCGCGGCCGACTTCACCCGGGCCACGCGCGGCGAGCCCGGGTGCCTGTGGTTCGACTGGTCCCGCAGCATCGAGGACCCCGACGTCTACGTGCTGGTGGAGGCCTTCCGGGACGGCGAGGCCGGTGCGGCGCACGTCAACGCGGACCACTTCCGCGAGGCGCAGCGCACCCTGCCGCCGCACCTGGTGGAGACGCCCAAGGTGATCAACACCAACGTGGACCAGGACGACTGGTCCGAGCTCGGGGAGATGGCCGTGCGGTGACGCCGCCGGAGCCGGTCGGGACGGCCGGGGAAGCGGCCGTCCCGACCGGACGGCGTCACAGGGCGCCGCGGGACCAGGGCCCGGTGACGGCGTAGGTCACGCCCGGGGTCTGGACGTTGAAGAACAGCACCTCCCCGTCCGGGCTGAACGTCGCCCCGGCGAGCTCACAGGTGTTGCCGCTGTTCAGGGCGGCGAGGTCGAAGATCTCCCCGCGCGGGGTGAGCCCCCGCAGCATGTCCGGACCGCTGCCGTCCTCGCACAGCACCAGGCCGCCGCTGGTGGGGGAGACACACAGGTTGTCCGGGCTCTGCAGCAGGTCCGGGTCGGTGGATTCGTAGACCAGGATCAGCTGTCCGCCCGCCGCACCGGTGGGCCGGTACTGCCACACCTGTCCCAGGCCGGCGTCCCCGCCGCTGGTGGCGTTGACGAAGATCGAACCGTCCCCGTACCAGGCGCCCTCCAGCCGGGCGAACACGGCCCCGCCTCGCTGCCGGCCCTGCCGGAACACGGCCAGCGAGTCGTCGCTGTCCGGATCCGCGTCCGGGATGTCCACCCATTCCACCGGCAGTGGCCTGCCCGCCCGCTGCCCCTGGCGCGTGTCGTGGCCCGGGTGGCCCGTGACGGCCAGCATCTGTAACCGTCCGCCCGCGGCCGGTCTCCCCGGAACGTCCGGGACGAACCGGTAGAGGCCGGAGCTGCCGCGGTCCTCGGTCTGGTAGATGATCCCGGTGTCCGGGTCCACGGCCACCGCCTCGTGCGTGAACCGGCCCATCGCCCGGTACGGCACCGGGTCCACCGGGCCGTCGGCGTCGGCCCGTCGTGCCGTCCCGGGGTGGTCCCGCCGTCCGACAGGGGTGACCCCGTCCGCCCGAACGCGACGTAGGAGAAGCCGTCCGGCAGGAGCAGTTCGCCGTGCGGGGGCGCCGGACGCAACGGGCCGTAGCCCCCGTTGTCCGGAGCCACCACGCCCCGGTTGTTGCCCACGCCGGGGCCACCCGCGAGGGCGGCGGTGTTGCCCATGAGCGCGTGCAGCGCGGCGGCGGCGCCGATCGTGCCGGTGCCCGCCAGGAACCGCCTGCGGTTGACCGCGGCGGTCTCGCGCGTCTCGTCTGTCATCGGTCCTCCCACGAGGGTCGGTCGGTCACCCCGGACCGAACCGCACGCGGGTGACGTCGGCGTGAGCGCCGCGCGACCACCGGCTGACGAGCAGATCGACATCGCTCGCGGGCTCCGGCGTCTTCCCCCGGGCCGTGGTCGCTGCTACCGTCGTTTTCGTGAGTTCGGAAATTTCCGAAAAGAGAGCAGGTGGCGGGATGGAGCCCGGGGCGGCGATCACGATCGAGAACCTGACCAAGAACTACGGGAACCGCCGCGGCGTCGTCGACCTCTCGCTCGACGTCCGTACGGGCGAGGTGCTCGGGTTCCTCGGCCCCAACGGGGCGGGTAAGTCCACGACGATCCGGGTGCTGCTCGACCTGATCCGGCCGACCTCCGGACGGGTCCGGGTGCTGGGCGCCCACCCGCGCACCGACGCCGTCGCGCTCCACCGGCGGGTCGGCTATCTCGCCGGGGACGCCGCGCTGCCGATGCGGCAGACCGTGGACGAGTGCCTGGCGTTCCTCGCCGCTCTCCGCGGCGGGGTGGACCCGTCCTCGGTCGACGAACTCACCGAGCGGCTGGGGCTCGACCGCACGGCCCGGATCGGGGAGCTGTCCACGGGCAACCGGCGGAAGGTGGGGTTGGTGCAGGCGCTGATGCACCGGCCGGAGCTGCTCGTCCTGGACGAACCGACGTCCGGCCTCGACCCCCTCGCGCAGCGCGTCTTCCTCGAACTCGTGCGCGAGGCACGGCGGGAGGGACGGACGGTCTTTCTCTCCTCGCACGTCCTCAGCGAGATCGAGGCGGTCGCCGACCGGGTCGCGATCGTCCGGGAGGGGCGGCTCGTCTCCCTCGGTACGCTGGCCGACCTGCGCGCGCACGCGGCCCTCGACGTCCGCATCGACTTCGACCCCGCCACCCCACCCGACCCCGGGGTCTTCCGGGCCCTGCCGGGTGTGACCGATCTCGTGCTCACCGGGAACACCCTGCGGTGCGGCATCACCGGCCCGACCGACCCGCTGGTGAAGGCCGCCGCCCGCTACACCGTGGCGCGGATGACCGCCCGCGAACCCGACCTGGAGGAGCTGTTCCTCCGGCACTACGACGGACAGGAGGCCGGTGACCGTGTGGCCGCGTAACGTACTCACCCGCTTCCTGCGGGACAACCGCCGTGCGCTGCTCGGCTGGGTCGTGGCCGTCACCGCGCTCGCGATGCTCTACGGCAGCTTCCACACGCGGATGTCGCCCGGGATGGCCGACACCGTGCCGGAGGCGATGCGGGGGGCCTTCGGCTTCGACGACCTGGACTCGGCCGCCGGGTACCTGCAGTCCGCGCCGTTCGGCATCCTCGTGCCGCTGCTGGTGGTGTTCTTCGGCGCGGCCATGGGGGCGCGGGCGGTCGCCGGGGACGAGGAGAACGGCCTGCTGGGCCTGCTGCTCGCGCACCCGGTGAGCCGCAGGCGGCTGTTGCTGGAGCGGCTCGGCGCGCTGGCCGTCGGGGCCGGCGTGATCGGGCTCGGTCTGTTCGCCGGGATGCTGGTGATCCGGGACGCGGCCGACCTGGATGCGGTGCCGATTTACGGCTTCGCCGCGCAGTCCGTGGCGGTCACGATGCTCGCGCTGTTGTTCGGCTGCGTGGCGGTCGCGCTGGGCGCGGCGGGCGTGCGGCACGGGCCGGCTCTCGGCACCACGACGGGTCTGGGCCTCGTGTCGTACGTGCTCGACGCCTTCGGTCCGCAGCTCGACGCGGAGTGGCTGCGCCGCCTGTCACCGTTCTACTACTACCTCGGTGGTGAGCCGTTGCGGTACGGCTTCCAGTGGACACACCTGGCGGTACTCACGGTCGCCTGCCTCCTGGTCACCGCCGTGGCCCTCCGGTGGTTCGACGCCCGGGACCTGCGCTGACGTCCCGCGGGAGGACACCGCGGACCCCTCAGTCGGGGTTCCCGGTGTCCTCCCTGGTGGCGTACCAGCGGTCGATGACCGCGGGCAGCTCCCGCATCAGGTAGGCGTAGAAGTCCCGCATCTCGCTGAGCCGCCGCCGGGCCCGGCTGTCGCCGTCGACCGTGTCGAGGCCGCGGTCGGCCGCGTCCCGCATGTACCCGATCATCGCGTTCTGCGTCGACATGAGCCGTGCCCAGCCGTCGTCGGGGAAGCGGTAGTGGGTCCGGCGGCTCCCGGGGGCGGGGACACGTTCGATCAGCCCCACGGAGCCGAGCGACTTGAGGGCGCCGGAGACCGACCCGGGCGAGGCACCCAGCCGGTCGGCGATCTCCCCGGCCGTGATCGTCTCCTGCTCGCTGAACAGCAGTGCCGCCAGCACCCGCGAGGTCATCTTCTGCATCCCGCCCCGGGTGAGGGTCAGTGCCAGCTCCTCGGCGGCGGAGAACGCGTCGGCCACCGTGCCTGCCCCCTTCGTCCCGCACGGCGTGCGGGAGACCGGTCGTCGCGGATGTTCGGCATTTCCGAAACCCGCGCACAGTCTACCGCGGTGCGGGAGGGGCGGTGATCGACGGGACCCGCCGGGGGCCGATCCGGACGGGCGAACTCACCACTTGTAGTCGAGGAACTTCCCGTCGAAGGTGACCACCACCCGGTCGCCCTCCGGGTCCGGGCGCCGCGCGAGGTCGACCCGGAAGTTGATCGCGCTCATGATGCCGTCGCCGAACTCCTCGTGCACCAGTTCCTTCAACGCCGGCGCGTACACCGACAGCGCCTCGACGAACCGGTAGACCGTCGGGTCGGACATCAGCGCCTCGTCGGTGCCGCGGGCGGGCCGGGTCCGCAGACTCTCCGCGACGGACTCCTCCAGATCGAGCATCCGGCAGACCCGCCCGGCCTGCTCGGCCGTCATCGGATGCTGCCCCAGCAGCGCCGCGGTCGTCCACACCACCGGGGCACCGAGCTCCCCGGCGATCGCCGACCAGGACACGCCTCGTCGGATCCGCGCCGCCTTGACCAGCTCGGCGGCCTCGGCCCTGCTCATGATCGGGGTGGTCATTCCCTCGTGCTCCTTCGTGGACTGCGGCGGACACGGCGGACGCCGTCAGTCTGCGCGCACCCGCGGGACGCGGCCACCGGTGCAGCCACCCGAAATGAGGTTTTCACACCACGGACGTGCGGTGCGGACACCGTGACCCGCCGGCCTCCGCACGGTCACGGCACGGAAACGCGCGTCGTCGAGGCTCCGTGCGGACACCGTGGTCGGCGCCTCCCGCCGCCGGGTCGGTGTCGACCACGCGGGACCCGGACACGAGAGGGAAGCGCATGTCGTACGTGAGCCCGACGGAGTTCGTCGGCGCGATGGTCGACGCCGGGGAGACGAAACTGCGGATGTCGACCCGGGACACCCTGATCCGCGCGTACCTGGCGGGCGCGATCCTCGCGCTCGCCGCCGCCTTCGCGGTCACCGTCACCGTCGAGACCGGCAGTCCGCTGGCCGGGGCGGTGCTGTTCCCGGTCGGGTTCTGCCTGCTGTACCTGCTGGGTTTCGACCTGCTGACCGGCGTGTTCACGCTGGCCCCGCTGGCGTGGCTGGACGGACGGCCGGGGGCGCGCAAACGGGCGGTGCTGCGGAACTGGGGTCTGGTGTTCCTCGGGAACCTCGCGGGCGCCCTGACCGTGGCGCTGATGATGTCGGTGATCCTCACCGTCGGCTTCTCCGTGCCGCCGGACGCGGTCGGGGAGCGGCTGGGGTCGATCGGGGCGGACCGCACGGTGGGCTACGCCGAACACGGCGCCGCGGGGATGCTCACCCTGTTCCTGCGGGGCGTGTTGTGCAACTGGATGGTCTCCACGGGTGTGGTCGGGGCCCTGATGTCCACGTCGCTGCCGGGCAAGGTCGTCGCCATGTGGATGCCGGTCATGGTGTTCTTCTTCCTCGGCTTCGAACACTCGGTCGTGAACATGTTCCTGTTCCCGACCGGGCTGATGCTCGGTGGGGACTTCTCGGTGACCGACTACCTGGTCTGGAACGAACTCCCGACGGTCCTCGGCAACCTGGTCGGCGGGCTCGCCTTCGTGGGACTGGCGCTGTACGCGACCTACGCCCGCACCGCCGGGCGTCCGCGGCGTCCGGCCCCCGAGGTGCCGCACCTGCCCGAGCGGGTGAACGCCTGACGGTCCCGGGGACCGGCCTCCGGCAACGCACCCCGCGTCCGTGGACCGCCTATGATGGCAAGATCACCGGGTGGTGCCCGGCCGCACGGCCGGGCACCCCGGGGTCGGACGAGGTCCAGCAGGAACAGGGGTGCGCATGCTCCGTCTCGGGCGGCACGAGTTCGCCGACGACGCGATGCTGACGATGGCGATCGTGAACCGCACGCCGGACTCCTTCTACGACCGGGGCGCCACCTGGACCGACGACGCCGCCCGGGACCGGGTGCGGCAGGTCGTCGACGAGGGCGCCGACATCGTCGACATCGGGGGTGTCAAGGCCGCGCCGGGTCCGGAGGTGGACGCCGCGGAGGAGCGGCGCCGGGTCGTGGACTTCGTCGCCCGCGTCCGCGACGAACACCCGGACGTGGTGATCAGCGTCGACACCTGGCGGGCCGACGTCGCGCGGGCGGTGTGCGCCGAGGGCGCGGACCTGATCAACGACGCCTGGGGTGGGTACGACCCGGACCTGGCCGGGGTGGCCGCCGAGTTCGGCGCGGCCCTGGTGTGCGCGCACACCGGCGGTGTGACGCCGCGTACCCGGCCGCACCGCGTCGCCTACGACGACGTGGTCGACGACGTCCGCACCCGCACGTCGGACATGGCCCGCGCCGCCGTCGACGCGGGTGTCGACCCGGCCGCCGTGCTGATCGACCCCGCGCACGACTTCGGTAAGAACACCTGGCACTCGCTGGAGATCACCCGCAGGCTGGACGAACTGACCGGCACCGGCTGGCCGGTGCTGGTGTCGTTGTCGAACAAGGACTTCGTCGGCGAGACCCTCGACCAGCCGGTCGGGCAGCGGCTGGTCGGCACGCTCGCGGCGACCGCCGTGTGCGCCTGGCACGGCGCCCGAGTCTACCGGGTCCACGAGGTCGCCCAGACCCGGCAGGTGCTCGACATGGTCGCCGCGGTCACGGGCGAACGCGCCCCGGCGCGCACGGTGCGGGGACTGGCGTGAGGCCGCTGTGATCGTCGCCGCCGCCGTCTGCCCGCACCCGCCGGTGCTGTT
>NZ_KI912185.1:14600-48883 GCF_000231035.2 Saccharomonospora iraqiensis subsp. paurometabolica YIM 90007
CGACCGCCTCGGGCGGGACCTGGCCGGGCGGGAACCGCGGACGGGTCTGCTGGTCCTGGGCGACGGGAGTGCCCGCCGGGGCCCGAAGGCGCCCGGCTACGACGACCCGCGCGCCCACGACGTCGACGCCGTGCTCGTGCGCGGCCTCACCGAGGGTGATCCGGAGGACCTGCGGTCGCTCGACCCGGCCACGGCCGGGGAACTCCTGGTGCAGGGCCGCGCCGCGCTGCACGTCCTCGGTGCGGCCGTCGCGCACTCCGGGTGCACACCGGAGGCCACCGTGCTCCGCGCCGACGACCCGTGGGGCGTGCTCTACGCGGTCGCCACCTGGTCGCTGCGGTGATCCCACGCGAGTGATCCCGCGCGGTCGGCTCCCGCACGGCCGGGGATCGCACGGCTGAGGCTCGCGCGGCTGAGGCGGCACGGCCGGGGCCGGGCACGGCGGGGATCCCGCGGACCCGGCCCCGGGTGTCGGTCGTGTCGGTCAGTTCCCCGTGTCGAGCAGGTCGCGCAGTTCGTACACCGCTGTGCGCAGGTGCTCGGCGAAGGAGTACATCTGCTCGGCCACCGCCTGCGGCGTGCTCAGGTAGAGGTGGAACCGGTCCGGCAGCAGCACGTACGCCACGCCGATGCAGTGGCTGCTCGTGGAGCCGAACCCGAAGAACTGGATGTTCTTCGACGGCGCGGAACTCGTGCTCAGGTAGTCGTCCCGCATGATCCGCCAGCCGGGGGTGTCGTAGAGCGCGAGCTCACCGGTGGCGCCCAGCTCGGCGCCCCGGCGCTGCTGGATCAGTTGCAGCTCCCACAGGTGCTGTTCGGGCGCCTGCCCGCTCTGGCACTCCTTCGCCCGGGCGACGTGCTTGTCCGCCGCCGCCCGGAACGCCTCCCGCCGCGTGTCGGCGTCGGCGTCCGGGTCGTCCATGACCGCGACGAACCGCAGGATCTCCGGGGTGATCACCCGCATCGCCTCGGTGCGCCCGTTGCGGTACTGGCGGGTGGCGATGGACTCGTACGTGGCGCCGGTGAAGCCCTTCGTCCGCTTGTGGGCGACCTGGTAGGCCATCTGCACGAACGCGTCCGGGGAGACCCCCAGCCGCTTGGCCTCGGCGGAGCCGACGTCGTCGAAGGCCACCGTCGTGGTGGCGTTGGCGGCCGCGTAGTCGGCGAACGCCGTCGCCGCCGTGCGCACCTTCGTGCGCAGCGCCTCGTCGAGGGTGAACTCCACGGAGTCGACCGCGGGGGTTCCCCGGGGTTCGACCGGCTCCGGATCACCGTCGAGCAGGTCGTCGACGAACGCGAGCACCGTGGTTCCGTCCAGGCCGCAGTGCTCCACGTTGATCCCCGCCCGGCCGTCGCCGAACACCACCAGCGACACCGACTTGTCGAACCAGCGGTTCCCGCTGTCGCCGTGCAGCAGCTGGTCGCAGGCCTGGTGGGCGTCCTCGGGCACGAGGTCGTCCAGGCAGAGGCACAGCAGCGCCGTCTCCACCGTCTCCAGCGCCTCCGCGTTGCCCGGCAGGGCCGCCAGCGCCCGGCGGTCGTCGGCCCATTCCGCCCGGGCCTCGGTGGTGAGGCTGCCCACGGAGTACTGCGCGGGCACCACACCCGCCTTGGTCACCTCCTGCAGCCCGGCCTCCAGATCGGTGAGCGCGTAGGGCCGCCCCTCGGGGTCGAGCACGTCCATGCGGAACGTGTTGCCGCGGAAGAACACGACGATGTGCCGCGCGGGTGAGGGGCCCGGCTGCCGCTCGCTGTAGGGGGCGCGGACCGTGTCCTGCTCCCGCCCCGGGATGCGGGTGGTGGAGAACAGGAACTTGTGCTGGTCCATCGACTGCGGCTGACCCCGTTGAACCACCGGCGGCAGCTCTTCGCGGTCGAGCCGCAGCTTGTGGTCGACCGCCGACCGCACCAGCGCCGCCGCACGCGGCACCTGCTCCAGTTCCGCGTCGGCGAACAGGAAGAAGAAGTTGGCGTTGAGCGCGATGCGGTCCCGGCGGCCCAGGTAGCGGGACGGCCAGAACTCGTCCAGCCAGCTGGCGACCCCCGGGGCCGCGTCGTACTCCGCGAGGGCCGCGTGCAGGGTGTGTGCGGGGCTGTCCGGCTTCAGGAACTCCGTCACGGCCGCCTCGGTGGCCTCCCGTTCGGCGGCGGTGAGCAGTGGTGCCGACCATTCCAGGAATCGCTCGCAGGACTCCTCCGGGGTCGGCAGCGGTACCCGGGGCAGGGTGTCCTCGTTGCCGAAGGTGCGGGACGAGAAGGTGGTGGGGGTGTCGTTCACGGTGATCCTCGGAGGTCGGGGCGTGGTCGTCGTGTCGTCGGTGTCCCGGGCACGCGGGGGCCCGGGGGAGGGGTCAGTCCAGCAGCTGGTCGCCGCGCACCGCGTGCCCCTCGGCGGCCAGGTGTTCCGGCAGAACCCGGCCGAAGATCTGCCGGGTGCGGGACACACTGCCGATGACGCCCGGTCGGGCGCTGTAGGCGAAGATGGCCGAGTGCCGGTCGGTGTTCCCCTCGACCGGGGTGACGCGGTGCAGGGAGAACCGGCCACGGAACAGTTGCAGGTCACCCGGGCGCAGGGTCAGTGTGTGGACGAGGTCCGTGCCCCCGCCCCGCAGCACCGCGGAGACGTCGGCGACGTTCTCGTCCTCGGCCGACCGGATGCCCGGGCAGTACTCGAACTCGCCGCCGGACTCCGGCGCCTGGGTCAGCAGGGTGACGGCGAACTCGTTGGTGTCGAAGTGCCACGGGTGGTCCATCCCCGGGCGCACCACGTTGAGCACCAGACCCGCCAGCGGGTCGGCCAGCTCGTGGATCTCCGGCAGGTCGAAACAGGCGGCGAGGAACCGCTGGAAGTGCCCGTCGGAGTACAGCCCGCCGAGGATCGAGTCCGGTGGGACGTGGTCCCTGGCCACGAAGGCGTTGCGCCGCAGCATGGTGATCCGCCCGGGGTGGTCGGCGGGCAGCGGCGCGTCGGTGGGGATGTTGTAGGCGTTGACGGTCTCGACGTCGTAGTGCGCGTGCGGGGCCATCCCGGCGCCCTCCCGGCGCAGGTCCTCGTGCCGGGAGGAACGCACGAAGTTCGGCAGCACGCTGCACCCCTGCCCGTCCAGGTCGCGCCGCACCCGGTCCACCGCCTCGGCCCAGGCGGGGCTGTCCGGCCGGGCCAGCGGGTACCGGTCGGTGTCGACCAACTGCTCGATCAACGGAGCCACCGAGGTGTCCATACCGTCCTTCGCCGTCCTTCCCACGAACCGCCTCGCACCCACCGTGGTGCCGGCGGAGCACGACCGGGTACCACCGACGGGGGCGCGTTCAGTGACAACGAATCGTACGCACAGCCGTTACCGGCCGTGGCAGTCGCTCCCCGGTCCGAAACCGGGTTCCGGCACCCCGGACGGGGGGTGACGTGGGATGTCGCGGTGCCGCGGCGGTGCGGTGACGGTCGCCATATTGCCCGCCGGACGGAGCGCGGGGTACGCGGTGCGCGGGTTCAGACCAGCAGCGCGAAGACGCCGCCGCCCACGACGAGGCCGGCCACCGTGCCCACCGTGACCTGGGCGGGGGTGTGGTCGCCGAGCCGGACGCGGGACCAGCAGACCGCGCCGACCAGCAGCGACAGCGACCACACCACCGGGGTGTAGGTCACGGCGAGGATCGCCACCGCCCCGGCGGCCACGGCCGCGTGCATCGAGATCTTCCACCACGCGGTGACCACGCCCGTCACGAACAGGCACGCGAGCATGGCGACGTCGAGGGCCACGAGCGTCCACGGTGCCCGCAACAGCACCAGCAGCCCCAGCCCCAGCCCGCTGAGCACGAGCAACGCCGCGAACGGCACCAGCCGCCCGCCCCGGTCGCGCACGTGGTGGCCGTCCCACCGGCCGCGGCGGGCTCCCCACACGATCACGCACATCGGCAGGACGCTGCTCGTCGACGCGATCAGCAGGCCCCAGCCGAGGGCCGGCAGCCACGCGTGCGTCGCGGCCCACGCGACACCGCCGGAGAGCACGATCACGAGGACCCACGGGGCGCACACCTCGGTGAGCACCCGGGCCCACAGGGTCGGTCGCCGCGGACGTGTCCCTTGCGCCGGCGGCGTTCCGGTGTGGACGCTCACTGTCGGTCCTCCCCACTCACGGTGCGGTCCGTGTCCGGCGCGGCCGCGCGTCCCCGGCGCAGCGAACGGGCGACCCGCGCCAGCCACGCGATCTCCCCGTCCAGATCGTCCACGGTGGGGGCGGGCCCGGGCACCGCGCCCCGGCTCGGCGCCGCCCCGTCCCGCCACCGGCGCAGCGCGTCCACGATCAGCGCGGCCTCCACCCCGGGATCGGCCGCCCCGCTCCGCCGCCGGGGCGCCCCGTCACTCCGGTACGGCGTCAACACCAGCAGGGCGTCGAGGATGCCGACCACCCGCGCACTGAGCCGCTCGTGGATGGACCCCCGCACCGTGGTGTGCCGGATTTCGGCGATCACCGGCTCCAGCGTGGTCCAGAGGTGCCGGAGACGGCGGTACTGGACGTGGCGCCGGCACCACAGCGTCGCCCGCCTGAGTGCGGGCGCGCACACCGGGACGCAGACCCCGACCGCGACCAGCGCCACACAGGCGGCGGGCAGCGCCCAGGCGAGTGTGTCCGAACCGGGGTAGGGCGACCCGGTGAGGAACACCGCGGTGGTGGCGACCAGTTTGTGCAGCGCCCAGCCGACCCCGAAGGCCGCGCCCGCCCGCATCGTGCGCATCCCGACCTGGAGCCACCGGCGGTCGGTGAGGTGCACGTAGCGGCCCATGAGATGCACGAACCGCGCCATGCTCCAGCCGACGTAGCCGCTGAACAGCACCAGGTACCCGTACACCGGCGGCCGGTCGGCGAAGGCGTTCAGGAAATCCGGGCGGTAGGTGAGGTCCGCGGACAGGAACAACGCCGCCATGGCCGCGATCGTGGACACCAGGATCATCGCCTGGATCCGGACCGCCCTGCGGGCGCGCGCGGGATCGCCGGTGACCAGGTGGGTGAGCAGACTGTGCAGGCACCAGGCGGCGACCATGCCGATGCCGTTGACCACCAGCCGGGTGAAGTTCGGCGACGGTTCCACCCGTGCCGCGGCGGCGAGGACCGTGGGCGCGGACAACGCCGCCGAGAGCCCCGCCGCGATTACCGCCGCACACAGGTACCGGGTCGCCGGGGCGACGGGGCTCCGGGCACTCGCGAACCGGGTCACGCCACCGGTGACGGCCACGAGTCCCGCGGCCACCATGACCACCGAGCCCATCAGACCTCGTCGAACGTGCTGGTCAGCCGGGCCAGGGTGGCGGCACTGCCGTGGTCGTCGGGTGGACGGTGCGCACGCGGACGTGGCCGCGGCGCGGTGCGGGTCGCGACCCGTGCGTGCAGCAGGTGCGCGAATTGCTCGGCCTCGAACTCCTCCGTGCCCCCGCTCAGCCGGTCGAGCAGATGCGCGAAGGCCGCCGCACCGAGGTCGGGTGCGAGCCTGCGCGCCTGCTCGTGGGACAGCAGGCAGCGGCCGGCATGGTCGAACAGCATGTGTCCGACCTCGTGCAGGATGATGTGGTCCTGGTGGAACCCGGTGGTGTTCGCCGCGTACGCGATCACGTCGTGGTCGCCGTGCTTGCGCCAGGCACCGGTGGGCTCCCCCGGCGACCAGGACAGCGCGCACAGGTCCACCCCGCGCCCGCGCACCCGTTCCAACCGGTCGAGCCAGGCGTTGACGTCCCACGGCTGCGGGAGCCCGGTCCGGACGAGGACGTCGTCCACCAGCGCCACGCAGCGGCGCCGCGCGTCGGCGTACTTCACCGTGTCGCCCCTTCCCGACGACGGACTGACCGGCCCCGCGGCGTGCGGAGCCGTCCGCACACACCACGGCACGGGACCGGGTGGACACGTGGAGCCACCATGATCCTGACGCATCCCGGTGGATCAGGTCTCGTCGGGTCGGGCCGGTTTGCGGCGCGGGCGGTGGCGTCGTGACCGGGCCTCGTAGGAGCGGATCTCCTCCACCACGGAGGACACCTTCTCCCGCTCCTCGGCCGACAGGCCGAGGATGCGCAGGGTGAGCCTGCGCAGCTCGACGTCGTCGCGGGGGTCGGTCCCGCCGGGTACGCCGTCCCGCCGTTGGAGCAGGTCCTGGACCTGGCGCATGACGGCCACGGTCGTGTCGTCGTTGACGAAATAGTCGTCCGGCACGCCGAAGAACCGCACGATCTTCATCGCGACGCTGTGCCGCGGTTCGTCGCGCCGGCCCGTGCGCAGCTGCCACACGTACTGGCGGGACACCCCCAGGGCCCGCGCCAGCTCCTCGTCGTCGTACGGCCCGCGCGAGTCCGGGTGCATCGTCTCGATGAGGAACGCCAGCTTCTCGGCGAAGGTCGTCGGGCTCTCGCTCATGGGGACTCCGGGGGTTCAGCGGTGGCCCGCGCACTGTACAACCCGTGGCGCATTGTCAACAATTGTTGACGCACTGTCGCAACACCTGTTAACAGTGATCATGTGGGAGGTCGCGCCGAAGGGGGTGCCTGACCGCGCCTGGGACGAGGGACCCGAACGCACGTCGGTCACGCGACGCGGCCTCCCACAGTCGACGTGCCGAGGCTTATGCTCGGCCGCATGGAGATCACAGAAGCAAGCGCGATCGTCACCGGCGGTGCCTCCGGCATCGGGGCCGCCGCCGCGCGTCGGCTCGCGGCCGGCGGGGCGCGCGTCGTCGTCGCCGACCTGAACGCGGAGAAGGGCGAGGCCCTCGCCCGGGAGATCGGCGGCGTGTACGTCAACGTGGACGTCACCGACACCGAGCAGATCCGGGCCGCCGTGGACAAGGCGGTCGAACTGGGCCCGCTGCGGGTGCTGGTCAACTCGGCCGGGATCGGGTCCGCGCAACGCACGATCGGCAAGGACGGGGAGTACGACTCCGCGCACAGCCTCGACCTGTACAAGAAGGTGGTCGGGATCAACCTGATCGGCACCTTCGACACGCTCCGGCTCGCGGCCACGGCCATGAGCCGCAACGAACCCACCGAATCGGGTGACCGCGGTGCCGTGGTGAACATGGCGTCGGTGGCGGCGTTCGACGGACAGATCGGGCAGGCGGCGTACTCGTCGTCCAAGGGCGGTGTCGTGGGCATGACCCTGCCCGTCGCGCGCGACCTCTCCGCCGTGGGGGTGCGGGTCAACACCATCGCCCCGGGCCTCATCGAGACCCCGATCTACGGCGAGGGCCCCGAGTCCGAGCAGTTCAAGGCCAAGCTGGGCGAGAGCGTGCTGTTCCCGAAGCGCCTCGGCACCCCGGACGAGCTGGCCTCGATGGTGCTGGAACTGGTCACCAACTCCTACATGAACGCCGAGGTCGTCCGCGTCGACGGCGGCATCCGCATGCCCCCGAAGTAGCCATCCCCCGCGGCGGGGCCGTCAGGTGTGCCGTGAAGGACCCCTTCCCTGCGTGTGCCGCAGCGAGGGACTCCTTCACTGCATCCGACGCAGTGAAGGAGTCCTTCACGGCACAACGGCGGCCGCTCGCACGGGGAGCCGTTCAGGTGAAGCGGAGGATGCCGTCGTCGAGTCGGCGGTGGCCCAGGGTGACGAGGTCGTGCGCGTAGCTCATCCCGAGCCGCCACGGCTGCCGGGATCCCGCGCGGGGGAACTCGTCGATCGCACGGCGGACGTAGCCCGCGTCGAAGTCGAGCAGTGGCCGCGCGGTGACCGACGGATCGTCGTTCACCGGGACACACCGCCGGTACCCGTGCCGGTCCAGGTGCCGCAGCAGCCGGACGACGTACCCGCTCACCAGGTCGGCCTTCAACGTCCACGAGGCGTTCGTGTAGCCGACGGTGAAGGCGAAATTCGGCACCCCGGACAGCATCATCCCCTTGTACGCCATCGTCTCCGGCAGGCGCACCTCGCTGCCGTCGACGGTGAGTCGCATGCCCCCGAGCGGCAGCAGCCGCAGCCCGGTCGCCACGACGACCGTGTCCGCCTCCAGTTCCGCCCCGGACCGCAGGCGGAGGCCGGACGCGGTGAACTCCTCGATGTGGTCGGTGACCACCGACGCCGTGCCGCGGCGGACGGCGGTGAACAGGTCGCCGTCCGGGACGAAGCACAACCGCTGGTCCCAGGGGTCGTAGTCCGGCCGGAAGTGGGTGTCGACGTCGTAGCCCGCCGGGAGCTGCCGGATCGTGGCCTTGCGGATCAGCCTGCGGACCAGTTCCGGCCGTCTCCGGCTGAGCTGGTAGAGCAGCGTGCTCACGGCGATGTTCTTCCAGCGCACCACCGGGTACGCCGCGCGCGGCCCCACCACCCTGTGCAGCAGTCCGGCCAGGCGGTCCTCGGACGGCAGGGACAGGATGTAGGTGGGCGAGCGCTGCAGCATCGTGACGTGGGCGGCCTTGTCGGCCAGGGCGGGCACCAGCGTCACCGCCGTCGCCCCGCTGCCGACGACCACGATCCGCTGTCCGGTGTGGTCGAGGTCCTCCGGCCACTCCTGCGGGTGCACCACGGTCCCCCGGAAGCGTTCCAGCCCCGGGAACTCGGGGAAGTATCCGGCGTCGTAGCGGTAGTACCCGCTGCAGACGTGCAGGAACCGGGCGGTGAACCGGACGGTGGTGCCGTCGTGCTCGGCCTCCACCGTCCACAGTGCGTCGTCGCTGGACCAGGAGGCGTGCACGACGCGGTGCCGGTAACGGATGTGCCGGTCGATCCCCGCCTCGGTCGCGGTGTCCCGGAGGTAGCGCAGGATCGACGGCCCGTCGGCGAGGGCCCGGGACCGTCTCCAGGGGCGGAACCGGTAGCCGAGGGTCTGCATGTCCGAGTCGGAGCGCACCCCCGGATAGCGGAACAGGTCCCACGTCCCCCCGAGGGCGTCCCGCGCCTCCAGGAGAGTGAAGGTGTGTCCGGGCAGCTGGGACCGGAGGTGGTGCGCGGCGCCGATCCCGGACAGTCCGGCGCCGACGATGAGCACGTCGACGTGTTCGGGGGCGGTCATGCCGCGGTCCGGGGCCCGGTGGCCGTGCCGGACAGCGCCGGGCCGTCGGTCCGGCGGCGGACGAGCGCCCGGCCGCCCCGGGCCGGTGCGTTGGCGACCCCGCGGGAACGCCACCGTTCACCGGGCTCGGTGGTGGGCAGCAGGGAGAAGTGCCGCAGCATCGTGCGCAGCGCGACGTTCATCTCCATCGTGGCGAAGGCCGCGCCGATGCAGCGGCGCGTGCCGCCGCCGAACGGGATCCACTGGTAGAGGTCGGGCCGCGAATCGACGAACCGGTACGGGTCGAACCGGCGTGCGTCCGGGAACACCGACTCGTTGCGGTGCAGCAGGGCGATGCTGGCGAGCACGAGCTGTTTCCGGGGCAGCCGCCAACGCCCGATCTCCAGGCCGTCGACCTCCACCGTCCGGCCGACCAGGTCGATCACCGGGCGGGTGCGCTGCACCTCGGTGATCGTGGCGTCCCGCAGCGTGCTTCCCCCCGCGTCCGCCTCGGCGGTGAGCTCGCCCAGCAGGGCCGGGTGCCTGCGGAGCCGTTCGACGGCCCACGCCAGCGTCGTGGCCGTGGTCTCGTGTCCGGCGGCGAGCAGGGTGAGCAGCTCGTCGGCGATCTCACCGTGGGTCATCGCGCTGCCGTCCTCGTAGCGGGCCTGCAGCATCAGCGAGAGCACGTCGTTGCGCTCGTCGAGGTTCCCGCCCCGTTCCGCCTTGGTGATCAGCCGCTCGACGATGGCGTCGAACTCGTCCCGCATGATCTTGAACCGGCCCCACGGGCTCCACCACCCGAGGTCGACCTCCGGCACCGGCAGCACGGCGAGCCGCGATCCCAACGTGACCAGGCGGGGGATCCGGTCCCGCAGCCGTTCCAGTTCCGCGCCCTCGGCACCGAACACCGCGCGCAGGATGATGTTCAGCGTGATCCGCATCCAGGAGGACAGGGTCGGGAACGACGTGCCCTCCGGCCACGCGGCGAGCTCGCGCCGGGTCTCCTCCTCGACGATGCCCTCGTACGCCGCGAGCCTGCGGCCGTGGAACGGGGGCACCAGCAGCTTGCGCTCGCGGCGGTGCCGGTCGCCGGTCAGGGAGAACATCGAGCCCGGACCGAGCAGTCTGCCGAGGTTCGGTTCCATGTTCTCCGCGCGGTCGGGCTTGGTCTGCAACAGCTGCTTGACCTCGTCCGGGTCGCTGAGCACGACCGTACGGCCGAACAGTGGGAGGTGCACCGTGAAGGCGTCCCCGTAGCGGTCCCGCAGGGACTTCATCCCGCGTTGCGGGGAGACGATCGCGTGCGCGGCCTGCAGCGCGGGTGGCAGGCCGGGCCCGGGAGGCAGGCCGGTCCCGGCAGGCAGGGTCTCGGTCGGCATCGGAGTGGCTCCCCCTCGTGCGTCTGGTACGTCGGCGTACCAGCGGTACGGTACGCATCCGTACCGCGCCGGACAAGAGGCGGCCCGGGCCGTATAGCGTGGAGGCCATGACGACCGGCAGCGAGCGCGTCACCGAGGCCCCCGTGCCCTCCGCCGGGGACGGGTTCCGGCAGCGGCTGCTCGCCGCGCTCGCCGACGCGCTGGCCGAGGACGGGTACCGCACCACGACGGTCGCCGACATCGTCCGGCGCGCCCGGACCTCCCGCCGCACCTTCTACGAGCACTTCTCCGGCAAGGAGGCGTGCTACCTCGCCCTGCTCGCGGCGGCGAACGACCACACGATCCGGCGTATCTCGGCGGCGGTGGACCCGGCGGCGCCGTGGGAGACGCAGATCCGGCAGGCGGTGGCCGCCTGGATCGCCTCCGCGGAATCCACCCCCGCGGTCACCGTGAGCTGGATCCGCGACCTGCCCTCCCTCGGCGCGGCCGCACGCGAGCTCCAGCGCGAGGCGATGGACGCCTTCGTGGTGATGATCCAGCGGCTCTGCGACACCGACGAGCTCCGCGCGGCCGGGGTGCGGCCGGTGACCCGCCCGCAGGCGATCATCCTGCTCGGCGGGCTGCGTGAGCTGCTGGCGGCCACCGTCGAGGACGGCGGCCGGATCGCCGACATCTCCGAGGCGGCCGTCGACGCGACGATCGCACTGCTGCGCCCGCGCTCCTGACCCCCCACCCCGTCCCCGGACGGGTTCGTCCCTCCACCCACGCGGCCCGGGTTCCACGATCGGGTGGTGACCAGCCTGTTTCCGTCGGACCCCGGCGCTAGTCTCCGCACAGAACGGCCGGTAGTGAGGAGACGCGATGAGCGAAGTGACCACAGCCCAGCCGCCGGGTACACCGACCTGGCTCGATCTGGGCATCCCGGATCTCGACCGGGCGATGGGCTTCTACGGTGCGGTGTTCGGCTGGGAGTTCGAGGTGGGGCCGGAGGAGGCCGGCCGGTACACCCAGTGCCTGCTGCGCGGCCGCCGGGTCGCCGGGCTCATGCCGCACCAGGATCCGGACGCGACGGAGTTCTGGTGGAACCTGTACTTCGCCACCGACGACTGCGACGCCACGGCGGCCACGGCCGAGCGTGCCGGTGGTTCGGTGGTGACCGCCCCGACGGACGTCATGGACGAGGGCCGGATGGCGATCGTGCGGGACCCCACCGGTGCGCAGTTCGGACTGTGGCAGGCGGGTGCCCACCTCGGGTGTGAGCTCGTCAACGAGCCGAACGCCCTGCTCCGCAACGACCTGCTCACCCGGGACCCCGCCGCCGCACGCGAGTTCTACCGCGCGGTGTTCGACTACTCGCTGGACGGCGACCCGAACATGCCCGACGCCGACTTCACCTTCCTGCGCAGGCCGGACGGTCACGAGATCGGCGGCATCGTGGGCGACCCGTCGGCGGAGCGGCCCGGCTGGGGCACCCTGTTCCAGGTGGACGACGTGGACGAGACGGTGCGCCGGGTCCGGGACAACGGCGGTACGGCCGCGGACCCGTTCGACATGGTCTACGGACGACTCGCCGGGATCACCGATCCGTTCGGGGCGACGTTCCAGGTGGGTTCCCCCGGGGCGGAGGCGTGACCTCGGGCGGGGAGGTGTGAACGGCGATCCACCGGGCGGTGAAGCCAAAAAGCAGCGCCGAGCCCACGAGCAGCGCCGAGCCCGTGAGCAGCGCGGAGCTCACGGGCGGCGGAGTACGGCGACGAGGAAGTCGGCGTCGTCGGTGAACGGGCGCAGGTCCCATGTGGACAGCGTGAGGTCGGACACGAAACCGGCCGCGTCGGCGTCGGCGAAGAAATCGGGGAACTCGTAGCCGCGACCGGCACCGAATCCGATGGCGGCCCGGCCGCCCGGCACGAGGTGCGCGTGCAGCCGACGGAGCACCTCCCCGCGGGTGCCCGGTGCGCAGAACGGCAGCACGTTCCCGGCGCAGACGACGGCGTCGAAGGGCTGGAACAGGCCCCGTGCGGGCAGGTCCAGTTCGGCCAGATCGCCGACCAGCCACCGCGGGCCGGGGTAATCCTGCTCGGCGGCCTCGATCAGCACCGGATCACCGTCCACGCCGACGACGTCGTGCCCCGCCGCGGCCAGCGCGCCGCCCACGCGGCCGGGGCCGCAGCCCGCGTCGAGAATCCGGGCACCCCGGGGCACCATCGCGTCCACCAGGCGGGCCTCACCTGCGAGGTCGTCCCCGGCGCGGGCCATGGACCGGAACCGCTCGACGTACCAGGTGGAGTGACCGGGGTCGGCGGTGACCTTCCGCATCCACAGACTCTGCTCGACCACTGCCTGTCCTTTCCCGCGGGTCCTGCCGAACCGACACGTGGCACCGGCCTCGGGTGCCGACGACGGCCACGACGATACCCGGCACGGTGCCGCTCCGGCCGTCCGTCACCGGACGGACCCGCCGACGTCCGCGCTGCGCCATTCGGGTGAGCGAAAAGCGAATCACTTTCACTTCGTCGTCGCGCGGTCGTAGTGTGCCCGTGGTCACAACGTCGAGGGAGGCCGTATGCGCGCGCGGGTGTCCGTCTCGATCGCCGCTGTCGCACTCGTCGCCGTCTCCGCCCTGGTCCCCGTGCCCCGGGCCGCCCGGGCGGACACCGGGGCGGAGGCCGACACCGGCACCACCGCACCCGGCGAGGCGATCCCGGACCACTGCGGGGACCGCTGCGCCGAGATCCTCCCGCCGGGCCAGGACGGCAGCGCCACACTCACCGAGATCCTGGCGCACCAGCTGGTCGGCACCCGCCCACCGCACTCGGACGACCAGCTCGGCACCTATGCGGCCCTGGCCGACGAGTACCCCACGGTCACCACGGACACGATCGACCGGTTCTTCAACGACGCGAGCTTCGGCGTCGAGCCGGACGAGGTGGACAGCCGGATCCGGCCCCGTGACGACGTGACCATCGTGCGGGACTCCGACCACGTGCCGCACGTCTACGGCGACACCCGCGAGGGCACCGAGTTCGGCGCCGGGTACGTCGCGGCCCAGGACCGCCTGTGGATCATGGACGTCCTGCGCCGGGTCGGGCGGGGACAGCTCACCCCGTTCGCCGGCGGTGCCGAGGCGAACCGGCAGCTCGAACAGCAGTTCTTCGCCGCCGCCCCCTACACCGAGTCCGAGCTGCGGGCGCAGATCGACCGGCTGGCCAACTCCGGCCCGCGCGGCCGGCAGGGACTCGCGGACGCGCGGGCCTACCTCGACGGCATCAACACCTACATCGAGCGCGCGAAACGCGGCCGCTACTTCCCGGGCGAGTACGTGCTCACCGGGCACGTCACCCCGATCACCAACCTCGGCGAGATCGAACCGTTCACCCTCACCGACCTGGCCGTGCTGGCCTCGGTGATCGGCGCCCAGTTCGGTGTCGGCGGCGGGGGAGAGGTCCGCGCCGCGATCGCCCGACTCGCCCTGCACGAACGCTACGGCCCCGAACAGGGCGAGCGGGTGTGGCGCGGGATGCGTGCGGCGAACGACCCGGAGACCGTGCGCACCCTGCACGACGGGCAGACCTTCCCCTACGGCGGCACCCCGGACGAACCCGAGGGGCGGGCCCTGCCCGAGCCCGGTTCGGTCACCGGGCAACCGCTGGTGTTCGACCGCGAGGGGTCCGCGGCCGACGCGGATGCCGAGCCGCAGCGGGTGTCCGCACCGTCCCGGCTCGACCCCGCGCGTGGTGTCTTCGCCGACGGGGTGCTGCCGGCCGACCTGCTCAGCGGGGAGACCGGGATGTCCAACGCGCTGATGGTCTCCGGCCGGCACACCGACAGCGGCAACCCGGTCGCCGTGTTCGGCCCGCAGACGGGATACTTCGCACCCCAGCTGCTGATGCTGCAGGAACTCCAGGGGCCGGGGATCAGCGCGCGTGGTGCGTCGTTCGCCGGGCTGAGCTTCTACGTGCTGCTCGGCCGTGGCCAGGACTACTCGTGGAGCGCCACCAGCGCGGGCCAGGACGTCCTCGACACCTACGCCGTGGAGCTGTGCGAACCGGGCGGGACCAGGCCGACGCGGGAGTCGAACCACTACCGGTTCCGGGGCGAGTGCGTGGCGATGGAGACCGTCGAGCGGGAGAACGCGTGGGAGCCCACGATCGCCGACCCCACCCCGCCCGGTTCCTACACCCTGCGCAGCTATCGCACGGAGTTCGGCCCGGTGACCCACCGCGCCGTCGTCGACGGTGCCCCCGTGGCCTACACCACGCTGCGCTCGTCGTTCCTGCACGAGGTGGATTCGCTGATCGGCTTCCAGAAGTTCAACGACCCCGACGCGATCCGCTCGGCGGAGGACTTCCAACGCGCCGCCGCCGACATCAACTTCACCTTCAACTGGTTCTACGCCGACGCCGACGACACCGCGTACTACAACTCGGGCGCCAACCCGCGGCGCCCCGACGTGGTCGACCCGAGCATGCCGATCCGGGCCGAACCCCGCTTCGAGTGGGAGAACTGGGACCCGGAGACCAACACCGCGACCTACACCCCGTTCGAGGCGCATCCGCACTCGGTGAACCAGGACTACTACGTCAGCTGGAACAACGCCCAAGCGCAGGAGTACGCGGCCGCGGGATACGGATGGTCGGCCGTGCACCGGGGCGACCTGCTGGACCGGCGGGTGGCGGACCTGATCGCGGACGGCGGCACGGCGAACCGCGCCGAACTCGTCCGGGAGATGGCGGAGGCCGGCCTGGCCGACCTCCGCGCCGAACGGGTCCTGCCCCTGCTGCTGCGGGTGCTCGACACGGCCCCCGTCACGGACCCGGACGCGCAGGCGGCCGTCGCCCGCCTGCGGGCGTGGCTGGACGACGGCGGCCTGCGCACGGAAACGGAACCGGGCAGCCGCACCTACGTCCACGCCGAGGCGATCCGCATCATGGACGCCTGGTGGCCGCTGCTGGTGCGGGCCCAGTTCGAACCGGGGCTCGGCTCGGAGGCCTTCGACGCGATGGTCGACGTCCTGCAGATCAACGACTCGCCGTCCGGGTTCCAGAACGAGGTCCCGGGCAAGCGGGTCGGACAGCCGCACCAGGGTTCGACCTTCCACTCCGGCTGGTGGGGCTACGTGCACAAGGACCTGCGCGCGGTGCTGGGTGAGCCGGTGGAGGGGCCGCTGGGGGAGTCCTTCTGCGGTGGGGGAGACCTCGACCGGTGCCGCGACCTGCTGCTCGACACCCTCCGGCAGGCCGCCGCGCAACCGGCCGCCGAGGTGTACCCGGGCGACGCGAACTGCGACGCGGGGGACCAGTGGTGCGCCGACTCGATCGTCCACAACCCGCTCGGCGGGATTACCCACGACAAGATCAGCTGGCAGAATCGCCCCACGTATCAACAGGTCGTCGAATTCGCGACACGACGGGAGTGAGCCCGGGACGCCCTGGTCCGGTCGTTCCCGACGTCGTCGAGCTGGGGAGGATGCGCAGTGACCGGGGAAAAGGCGAAGTCGACGTCCTCGGCGGTGTTCGTCTGGCGTCTCCTCGCGGGTGCCTTCGTCGCCGCCGTCGGCGTGTACCTCCTGCTCGGATCGGACAACCCGGAATGGCTGTCCGCTCTCCAGGTGGTCGCCGGGGTGGTGCTCACACTGGACGCGACACGACACTTCCGCCGGTCGCGGCGTGCCGCAACGGGCGTGAACGCGGAGGACACGGAGCCGCACCCAGGGGCATCGTCTGGTCACCGGTGATCTGGTGGCCTATCCTGTCCGCGTGGGACTCACCGATGTGACTCGGCATGCCGTTCTCTCGGCCATCGAGGAATGTGACCGCGTGGGCAGGGAACGATTCCTGGCCGACCACGGCTACGCGGAGGCTCGTGCGTACCTGCTCCAGTACGAGGGCAGGAGCTACGACTCGAAAGCGATCATCGGTGTCGCGCACGGCTACCTGTCGGGGCGCGAGCCGTTGCGGTCCGACGAGTTCACCGGAGGGGAACAGAACGTGGTCCGGAGACTGCGACTGCTCGGGTTCCACGTGACTACGTCCAACGACGAACCGGAGACGCCGGCCTCAAGCGCAGGCTGACTGCTCCGTCGGCCTACGGCCCTTTGCCATCCGGTCACGCCGATGAGCCGGAAGCAGCCGAGTCACTCGTATGTCAGGGCCGCGCGGAAGAGAGCCGCGACGAGTGGCCAGGTAGGCGCTTCCGGCGTAGGTTCATCTCGCCACGCGAAATAGCCGTCCATGTCAAGGAGCCACGCAGTGGCCGCCTCGAGGAAATCCTCCGTTGTTGCGTTCTCGGCAGGTATGCGTCCTTGACGAATCATCGAGGTGAGGGAGCCCAGATACGTCGAAAGCTCCGCTCGAGAACTGATCGATTCCGGATCGAGCGTGTGCTCCATATCGTTGCGGTCCGGCATGACGGGGTTGACTCCCGGTGTCGTAGGGGTGAGTCTGAACGTTCAGGGCAGGTAGAGGTCGACCGGACCGGCGTCGACAGCCTCGACCCCGGCGCCGGAATGTTCGGCCAGCCATGCCGCGAAGCTGTCCACCTCGGCGGTGGGCACGGCGACGGTGAAGGTGACGTCGGAGGCGTAGTCCACGTCCCGCAGCCGGTACGGGGAGTGGCGCAGGTCGTGCTCCAGCCGCCCGGCGCGGTCGTGCGGGACGGCCACCAGCATCGCGCGGTGACGCACCCGGCGGAGCTCACCGACGATGTCCAGCGTCGCACTGAGGGCGGCGGAGTAGGCACGGACCAGGCCACCGGCGCCGAGCTTGGTGCCGCCGAACCACCGGGACACCACGGCGACCACATCGGTCAGATCGCGCCGGGTCAGCACCTCCAGCATCGGCACACCGGCCGTACCCGACGGCTCGCCGTCGTCGTTGCTGCGGGCCGTGAGTGCACCCGTGTCGGGGTCGCCGATCCGCAGGGCGACGCAGTGGTGGGTGGCGTCCGGCCCGGCCTTCCGGACCCGCGCGATCATCGCCGAGGCCTCGTCGACGTCCGCGACCCGCGCCACGGTGCACCGGAACAGCGAGCGCTGGATGTCGATCTCGTGCTCCCCGTCGTGGGCGATCACCCGCATCGGCCGACTCCTTCCCGCCCCGCCCGGTGGCACGAACCAGGGGCTTGGTCGAAGCGTCGCACCGTGCACGCACCTGAGGTTCTGGGGGTTCGTCGCCCGGATCGTAGCGAACGCGGTGTCATGGCCGGTGGAGCACTGTGAGCGACGACCGACCTTCCGGGCCGCACAGGGACCACAGGACGCCGGAAGCGGCGGTACACAGCCGGACACGGTCGGACAGTACGAGAACGGCCCCTCGCCGCGTTTGCGCTGGTAAGGGGCCGTTTCGTGTGGTTTCGGAGGGTGCCCCCGGTGCGACTCGAACGCACACTGGACGGATTTTGAGTCCGCTGCCTCTGCCGATTGGGCTACGGGGGCGTGGTGACGCGCACTTTACTCCCCGTCGTCCGGAGTCGGACAGCGGGTCGGGCGGTCGGGGGTGGTGGGCCGGAACACCTGGGCAGTGGCGATCACCGCACGTGGCGAACGCCATCACGACCCGGGCCGTTGTTACCGGTAGCCTTTCCCGTAGCGGAACGCCGCTGTCAACCGTACCCGTCGAACGCCAGGAGGAACCCCGGTGAGCGAAGCGGCTACCGAGGCCAACGACGCCGCCGCCACGCCCCAGCGCCGTGTGCTCGTCGCCGAGGACGAGGCGCTGATCCGTCTCGACCTCGTCGAGATGCTCCGCGAAGAGGGCTACGACGTGGTCGGTGAGGCCGGAGACGGGGAAGAGGCCATCAAGCTCGCCACCGATCTGCGACCCGATCTGGTCATCCTCGACGTGAAGATGCCCAAGCTCGACGGCATCGACGCCGCCGCGAAGATCACCGGCGACCGGATCGCTCCCGTGGTGATCCTGACGGCGTTCAGCCAGCGGGACCTGGTGGAGCGCGCCCGCGAGGCGGGCAGCATGGCGTACCTGGTCAAGCCGTTCGCCAAGCGTGACCTGGTGCCCGCGATCGAACTCGCGGTCAGCCGGTTCTCCGAGCTGAAGGCGCTGGAGTCGGAGGTCGCCGGGCTCAACGACCGCCTGGAGACCCGCAAGCTGATCGACCGCGCCAAGGGCCTGCTCATGACCCACCAGGGCCTCACCGAGCCGGACGCCTTCCGCTGGATCCAGCGCACCGCGATGGACCGGCGGACCACCATGAAGGCTGTCGCCGAGGCGGTCATCGACAACTTCGGCACCGAGAAGGACACGAGCAAGTAGGCCGACCTCCCGCCGGCCGCGCCCGGCGCGGGCGGGCCGGTGGTCCTCAGGAGTTCGGCGCCTTGAACGACGCCTTCCGCGCCGCCTTCGCGACATCCGCGTCCGGGTGGTGGCGGCCGATCAGCGTGAGCACCGTGTGCCGGTGCGGATGGTCGAGGCGCCACATCGTGTCGAACACCGACTCCTCGCCCGGGCGCACGGCCTCGGCCAGATTCCCCGCCAGGTCGTCGGGCAGATCCTCCTCGTCGACCGCGCAGTAGAGGTCGAGCAGCAGCCACGCCAGGTCCTGGTCGTCCTGCTCGAACTCCGGCGCGGGTCCGTGCAGGTCGGTCAACGCCTGCCTGGCGTACGGGCGCAGCGCCGGCTCGTCGAGCAGCTCGCGCCAGACCGCGTCGGCGTCCTCCCCGAGTTCGCGCAGCAGGGACGTGGCGATCAGACGTTCGTCCGGGCCCGCGTCCCGGGCCGCGTCCGCGAGCGCCCGCGCGGCCGTGTCGGCGTCGCGGACCGCGCGCCAGCCCCGCCATTCGTCCCGCAGGTCGTCGTCGGTGCCCGCGGTCCCGACCGCGAGCAGGTGCTCGGCGCTCATCTCCGCGGGTGGTGGGAGCAGGGGGATCTCCAGATCGTCGCTGAGCTCAGTCCACAGTGCGGAGAAACCGAGCGGACGCAGTCGCACGACGTCCACGTCGTCGATGTCGACCGCGCCGAGATCGGCCAGCCGTCCGTAGAGCACCCGGGCGGGGTCGCCGTGCACGGCGACCCAGTCCTCCCACGCCTCGTCCGCCCGTCCCGCGGGCAGGTCGTCCACCGCCATCTGCCGGATCATGCCGCTGTTCCGGGCCAGCGGGAGTCCGTCCCGGCGTGCCGCGAACAGCGGCAGCAGGGTGCTGCCCGCCGGGCGCAGGTCCAGGTCGATCTCGGCGGCGCGCTCGGCGTCGGTCACCATGCTCCACGCGCTCATCTCCGTGAGCGCCTGCCGCCAGACGAGCAGCACTGTGTCGTCGTCGCCGTCCGCCCACTCGTCGGCGACCTCCCCGGAGACCGCCCCGGTGTCCTCCACGTCCACGAAGCCGAGCGCCTCGGCCAGCTCCCACAGCTGCGCCAGTTCCGCGAGGCGGGCGTCGCTGTCCGGGGCGAGGTCGGGGTCGCCGAGGGCGAGCTCGTCCACCACCGCCGCCGCGTCCGCGGGCTCGAGATCGCCCTCGGCGGTCACGGGCCGACCGTCCCCGACCCAGCGGGCCAGCGCCAGGACACGGGCCAGACGCGGGCTCGCGCGTGCCTCGTCCGCGAGCTCGGCCTCGGACGGCAGTCGCAACGGCGGCAACCGGTCCGTCCCGAACACCGCGACAAGGTCGGCCACCCGGTCCGCGTCCTCGTCCTCCCCGGTGCCGGCCGAGTCCCCGGCCTCCCCGGGCCCGGCGGACACGTCCGCCTCCCGCCCCTCAGGCTCCGTCCCGACGAGATCGTGGAACGCGCCCGCGACCTCCTCGGCGAGTACGGCGTCGCCGAACTCGTCCGCCGCGGCGTCGATCTCCCGGCGCAGCTTCGCCCCGAGGGTGGCCGGAACGAGGCCGGTGTCGGCGGCGTACTCCACGACGGCCCGGGCCGCGTCCAGCACCGCGTCGATCCGGTCCGTGCCCACCCGGTCGGGGCAGTGGTCGAGCAGCAGCTCGGTCGCGGCGCCCTCCGTCAGGTCCCCCAGGTCGGTGACACCGAGGTCGTCCGACAGCGCCTCGAGGACCACGCCGAGGCCGTCGGCGGCCGGGAGGGACCGGCGGCCGGATCGTTCGGCCCACCGGGTGACGGCGTCGGTGGTGGCGGCGATCTCGTCGTGTCGCATCGGGCGAGGTTATCGCCGGTTCCGGGCGGCGCGCCGCCCGACGGTGCGCGGGTGTGGACAACCGGCGGGTCGCCGCGTCCGCGGGACAGCGGCTGTGGACGGTCCCGGTGTCGAACGGCGCCGGCGGTTCACGCCGCGGTCGGACGGGGCCGGACCACGCAGGTGAGCCGGGCGGTGCAGCTGCGTTTACCCGCCTCGTCGCTGATGGTGATGTCCGCGGTCACCGTGCCGCGTCCCACGTGCAACGGGGTCGCCACCCCCGTGACGTGCCCGGAGGTGACCGCGCGGTGGTGGGTGCAGGACAGCTCCAGCCCCATCGCGACCCGGTCGGCCCCCGCGTTCAGCGCCGCGACCGTGGAGCCGAGTGCCTCCGCGAGAACGGCGTTGGCGCCCCCGTGCAGGAGCCCGTACGGCTGAAGATTTCCCTCGACCGGCATCGTGGCGGTGACCCGTTCCGGGGACAACTCGGTGAAGCTGAGTCCCACCTTGTCGTTGAGTTGCTGCTCGGCGATCTCCGGGCTGACGCCGGACAGCTCCTCACGGACTCGCTCCTCGGACACGTGCTCGGTCACTCGCGGCTCCTCGGTCGACACGACGGGCCAGGCTGTCGGCCCCTCAGCCTAGACTCACGGGGGTGAGCCCCAACGAGAACACCTCCGTAGCGAACGACACACCGCGGCTTCTGCTGATCGACGGCCATTCCATGGCGTATCGCGCGTTCTTCGCCGTGCCCGCCGACCGGTTCCAGACCTCCACCGGCCAGGTGACCAACGCGGTGTTCGGGTTCACCTCGATGCTGATCAACCTGCTGCGCGACGAGAACCCCACCCACCTCGCGGTCGCGTTCGACGTGTCGCGGCAAACCTTCCGCACGGAGGTCTTCGAGGACTACAAGGCGAACCGGTTGACCACCCCCGACGAGTTCCGGGGCCAGGTGGAACTCGTCCGGGAGGTACTCGCCGCCCTCTCGATCCCGGTGCTGGACAAGGAGGGCTACGAGGCCGACGACGTGATCGCCACGCTGACCACGCAGGCCGAGAACGAGTACGACGTCCTGATCTGTACCGGGGACCGGGACGCGCTGCAGCTGGTCAACGACTCGGTGACCGTGCTCTATCCCCGCAAGGGAGTGTCCGACCTCGTCCGGTTCGACCCGGCCGGGGTCGAGGAGAAGTACGGACTCTCACCGGACCAGTACCCGGACTTCGCCGCCCTGCGCGGCGACCCGTCGGACAACCTGCCCGGCATCCCGGGGGTGGGGGAGAAGACCGCGACGAAGTGGATCCGCCAGTTCGGCTCGCTGGACGCGCTCGTCGACCGGGTCGACGAGGTCAAGGGCAAGGTCGGCGACACGCTCCGGGCGCATCTCGACTCCGTGGTGCTGAACCGGCAGCTCACCGAGCTCATCCGGCAGGTGCCGCTGGAGGTCACCCCGGCTGACCTCGCGCTGCGCCCCTGGGACCGGGACGCGGTGCACCGGGTCTTCGACGAGCTCGAGTTCCGTGTCCTGCGTGACCGGCTGTTCGCGTCCCTGTCCAGTGCCGAACCGGAGGCCGACGCCGGTTTCGAGGTCACGGGCACCGCGCTGGAGCCGGGCACCGTGTCCGACTGGCTGGCACGCAACGTCCCCCGCGGCAGCACCGTGGGGCTGTCCGCGCGCACCACCGGCGCGTCGGTGGAGGCGGACCTGCGGTCGCTGGCGCTGTCGACCGCGGACGGCCACGGTGCCTACGTCGACGTCGCCACGGTGACCGAGGAGGACGACCGGGCACTCGCGGCGTGGCTGGCCGACCCGGAGGTGGCCAAGGTCGGACACTCGCTGAAGACGGCGCTGCACGCGCTGCGGGCCCGGGGGTGGTTCCCCGAGGGGCTGGCGATGGACACCGAGCTCGCCGCGTATCTCGTACGGCCGGGTCAACGGTCGTTCGAGCTCGACGACCTGGTGCTGCGGTATCTGCGCCGGGAGCTGACGTCCGAGACCCCGGACGACGGGGGGCAGATGTCGCTGTTGGACACCGGCGACACCGACACCCAGCACGTGCACGCCGAGCTGGTGCGCGCCCGCGCCGTGGCGGAGCTGTCCGGTGTCCTGGCCGACGAGCTCACCACCATCGGTGGGGCGGACCTGCTCCGGGACATCGAGATGCCGCTGCTGTCGGTGATCACCGAACTCGAGGCGGCGGGCATCGCCGTGGACGCCGACGCGCTGACCACGCTGGAGGCGCACTATGCGAGCCGGGTGAAGGAGGCCACCGAGAACGCGTACTCGGTGATCGGCAAGCAGATCAACCTGGGCTCACCGAAACAGCTCCAGGTCGTGCTCTTCGACGAGCTGGGCATGCCGAAGACGAAGCGCACCAAGACCGGCTACACCACCGACGCCGACGCGCTCCAGACCCTCTACGAGAAGACCGAGCACCCGTTCCTGGCCCACCTGCTCGAACACCGGGACGCCACCCGCCTGCGCACCACCGTCGAGGGCCTGATCAAGGCGATCGCCGACGACGGCCGCATCCACACCACGCTGCACCAGACGATCGCCGCCACCGGGCGGCTGTCGTCGGTCGACCCGAACCTGCAGAACATCCCGATCCGGACCGACGAGGGCCGCCGCATCCGGGACGCCTTCGTCGTCGGCGAGGGCTACTCCCAGCTCATGACCGCCGACTACAGCCAGATCGAGATGCGCATCATGGCGCACCTGTCCGGGGACGCGGCGCTCATCGAGTCGTTCCAGTCCGGATTCGACTTCCACGCGTCCACGGCGGCCCGGGTGTTCGGGGTGGAACCGACCGAGGTCGGTGGGGAACAGCGCGCCAAGATCAAGGCGATGAACTACGGACTGGCGTACGGGCTGTCCGCGTACGGACTGTCGCAGCAGCTGCGCATCTCCACCGAGGAGGCACGCGGGCTGATGGACGACTACTTCGCGGGCTTCGGCGGCGTGCGGGACTACCTGCGCGGCGTCGTCGACCAGGCCGCGAAGGACGGCTACACCCAGACCCTCTTCGGCCGCCGCCGCTACCTGCCCGACCTCACCAGCGACAACCGGCAGCGCCGTGAGATGGCGGAGCGCATGGCGCTCAACGCGCCCATCCAGGGGAGTGCGGCCGACATCATCAAGGTCGCCATGCTCGGGGTGCACCGGGCGCTGACGGACTCGGAACTGCGCAGCCGGGTCCTCCTGCAGGTGCACGACGAGCTCGTGCTGGAGGTCGCCGACGGGGAACAGGCCGACGTCGAGGCGCTGGTGCGGCGCGAGATGGGTGCGGCCTACCCGCTCTCGGTGCCGTTGGAGGTCTCGGTCGGGTACGGGCGGTCCTGGAACGAGGCCGCCCACTGACGCTCCCCGCCCGCCGCACACGGGAGATTAGCGGGTCACTCGTTCGGGTATTCGCAGGTCATGACAGGACCGTATGCACTGATCCTGGCCGGTTCGGGAATGCTGAAGGACGTCGCCGAGCAGTTGACCCGGGACGGCTGGTGTGTTCTGCTGCCCTGCCGTCGCTACAGCCCGGTCCCGGTCGCCTCGGACGGCGACCCCGTGGGCCGGGCGCTGTGGATCGAGGCCGACTGGGACGAGCCGGAGGAGTTGGCCCGCCGGGTCGCCGCGACCACCCACGGGGCTCGGGTCGACCTGCTGGTGGACTGGCTGCACGAGTCGCATCGCCGCCCGGTGCTGGCGGCCGTTTCCGGCCTGCTGGCGCCCACGGCGCCGGTCGTCGACGTACGCCCGGCGACCGAGGCCACCGGGACCACGACGCTGCCGCGGCCCGAGCCGGTTCTCGGGGAGCGGGCCACCCAGGAGGTCCTGTTGGGCGAGACCTCCGGTCTCGATCCCGAACGGCCGCTCGCGCACCGGGAGACCGTTGCCGGGGTGCTCAACGCGATCCGCCGGGCCCTCGACGGGGCGCCGTCCTCGCTGCATCTGGTCGGGGAGCGCAGGCCCCGCCCGCGCATTCCGCGTCCCCGCCTGCACTGGGACGAGACGGCCGCTCCCGCGGTGCCCCGGCCGCGTGTCGGAACCCCGTGAGGCGACCCCGTCCCGAGGGTCGGTGACGCCTGTGCGCCGCGCCCGGTCGGGGGCCTGTCCTGGAGACCCGTCGCTCCGGGGACACGGTCACGACCGGTGGCGGCGGGCTACTCCGCGACGCAGCGGAAGATCGCCGTGCCGGGGAACAGCTTGCCCCGCAGCGGGCTCCACTGCCCCCATACGCGGGTGTGGCCCTCCGGCCATTCCGGCTCGATCAGGTCGAGCAGGCGGAATCCGGTGTCGGCCAGCGCGCGGACGTAGTCGCCGAGCGTGTGCTGGTACTCGACATAGGTCGCGGCCCCGGAGTCGTCGACCTCGACGTAGGGGGTCCGGTCGAAGTAGGGCTGGGTGGCGGTGAGGCCGGCGGGGCCCGGATCGTCCGGAAAGATCCACCGCATCGGGTGAGTCACGGAGAACACCCAGCTCCCGCCTGGCCGCAGCACCCGCCGGACCTCCGCGAACACGGTCGCGGGCGAGGGCACGAACGGGAGCGCGCCGAACGCGGAACAGACGACGTCGAACCGGTCGCCGGCCAGGGGCAGGTGTTCGGCGTTGGCCTGGACCAGGGCCGGGTGCAGGCCGGTGTCCCGGTTGGCGGCCCGGGCGTGGGCGAGCATGCGGCCGGAGAGGTCCACGGCGACCACCCGCGCACCCTGCCCGGTCAGCCAGCGCGCACACGGTGCGGAGCCGCACCCCACCTCCAGCACGTCGGTGTCCGCGACGTCGCCGAGCAGATTGGCCTCGGCCTCGCGCAGTCCCTCGGGACACCACAGGAAGTCGGCCTCCCCCAGGAAGTCACCGTGGGCGCGATGGTAGTCGTCCGCGTCGGCGTCCCACCAGGCCAGGTTGGCCGACGCGGCCTCGGCGGAACCGACCCCGCGGTGCGCGACACCGGCCGTGCCGAGTGCGGCCTCGGCGCTGAGGTGGCGTTCCGGCCCGGTGGCCCACCCCGGGTCGGCCTCCGCCGGAGCGCTGGTCCCGGATCCGGAGGTACTGGGCTCTGCCACGGCACCGTTCCTCTCAGCCTGTCGTCGACCGGACGTTCCGGCGAAGAGAACCGTACGGCCGTCCCCGCCGCCGGGAAGCGGGCACCCGGAGGCCCGGCCGGGGTGTGATCCCGCGCGCTCCCCGGGGCATGCGCACGCGGGCGCGCGGACCCTGATTGTGCGGTCTCCTCGCCACCGCGTAGGATAACCGTTAGCGCAGTGGGTTCGCGCTGCCTTCGAGCCGGCTCGTGTGGTCACCGCCTCGTGTGGTACCCGCACGGACGCTGGGGAGTCGGGGTCGCGCACCATCTGGTGATGCTCGCGGCCGTTCCCGGATGAACGACAGCGTCGTCATCGCTGCGCCGCGCCGTTCAACACCAGACCGGCGTCGACAACTTCAGACAGCTTCCCAACTTCAGACGAGCTCTCGACCTCGGAGAACGCTGAGTCACCCGCACAAGGCCGGAACTCCGGGCCGCGGGGGATTCGCCTCAGACCGCTCCGCGGTCCGGAGAGCCGAGCACCTGCACATCGACGAGACCTAGCCGCAACCGGAGCAACCCACCTAATGACCATCGACACCACCGCCGCCCCGAGCGCCTCCGAGCAGGCGAAGCAAGTCGCCGTGAACGACATCGGGTCGGAGGACGACTTCCTCGCTGCTATCGACAAGACAATCAAATACTTCAACGATGGGGACATCGTCGAAGGCACCATCGTCAAGGTCGATCGCGACGAAGTGCTGCTCGACATCGGATACAAGACCGAGGGTGTCATTCCCTCCCGCGAACTGTCCATCAAGCACGATGTCGACCCGGCCGAGGTTGTCGCCGTCGGTGATGCGGTGGAGGCCCTTGTCCTGCAGAAGGAGGACAAGGAAGGGCGCCTGATCCTGTCCAAGAAGCGCGCCCAGTACGAGCGCGCCTGGGGCACCATCGAGGAGCTCAAGGAGCGCGACGAGCCGGTCAGCGGCACGGTCATCGAGGTCGTCAAGGGCGGCCTCATCCTGGACATCGGCCTGCGCGGCTTCCTGCCGGCCTCGCTGGTGGAGATGCGCCGGGTGCGCGACCTCCAGCCGTACGTCGGCCGCGAGCTCGAGGCGAAGATCATCGAGCTGGACAAGAACCGCAACAACGTGGTGCTGTCCCGGCGCGCCTACCTGGAGCAGACCCAGTCCGAGGTCCGCAGCGAGTTCCTCAACGCGCTGGCAAAGGGGCAGGTCCGCAAGGGTGTCGTGTCCTCGATCGTCAACTTCGGTGCCTTCGTCGACCTCGGCGGTGTCGACGGACTGGTGCACGTCTCCGAGCTGTCCTGGAAGCACATCGACCACCCGAGCGAGGTCGTCGAGGTCGGCCAGGAGGTCACGGTCGAGGTGCTCAGCGTCGAGATGGACCGCGAGCGCGTGTCCCTGTCGCTGAAGGCCACCCAGGAGGACCCCTGGCGCCAGTTCGCCCGCACCCACGCGATCGGTCAGATCGTGCCGGGCAAGGTCACCAAGCTCGTCCCGTTCGGTGCGTTCGTCCGCGTCGAGGAGGGCATCGAGGGCCTGGTGCACATCTCCGAGCTGGCCGAGCGGCACGTGGAGATCCCGGAGCAGGTCGTCCAGGTCGGCGGCGAGGTCATGGTCAAGGTCATCGACATCGACCTGGAGCGGCGTCGGATCTCCCTCTCGCTGAAGCAGGCGAATGAGGGCTTCACCCCGGACGCCGAGTTCGACCCGACCCAGTACGGGATGGCCGCCGAGTACGACGACCAGGGCAACTACATCTACCCCGAGGGCTTCGACCCGGACACCCAGGAGTGGCAGGAAGGCTACGACAAGCAGCGCGAGGAGTGGGAGCGCCAGTACGCCGAGGCGCACAACCGCTACGAGCAGCACATGCGCCAGGTGGCCGAGGCCCAGGCGGCCAACGCCGCGGCCGTGGCCGACCAGGCCACGGGCAGCACCAGCAGCAGCTCCGGTGGTGGCGGCGGTGCCGAGGAGCAGAGCTACGGCTCCGCCCAGCCCGAGCAGGACGAGCGTTCGGGCGGCACGCTGGCCAGTGACGAGCAGCTCGCCGCCCTGCGGGAGAAGCTCTCCGGCGGCGCCTGAGCCGGGTAACACCCCGTGAGAAGGCCCCCGGTCCACCCGGACCGGGGGCCTTCTCTCATGCCCGCGAGTTGCCACTTCATGCCCGCGAGTTGCCACTTCATGCCCGCGAGTTGCCACTTCATGCCCGCGAGTTGCCACTCCGGGCTGAGATCCCCGCGGGGTGGATGTGGCGGGCATGGTTCAATGCCGCCATGTTGCGAGTCGGGCTGACGGGCGGGATCGGTGCGGGGAAGTCGACCGTGGCGGACCGGCTCGCCGAACACGGGGCGGTGGTGATCGACGCCGACCGCATCGCACGCGAGGTGGCCGAGCCGGGGACGGACGGGCTCGCGGAGCTCGTCGCGGAGTTCGGCCGGGACATTCTGACTCCTGAGGGTGCACTGGACCGCACGGCACTCGCCGCACGGGCGTTCGCCGACGACGCCGCCCGTGCGCGGCTCAACGCGGTGCTGCACCCCCGGATCGGGGCACGGACCGCCGAGTTGATGGACACCGCGCCCGTCGACGCGATTGTCGTGCACGACGTGCCGCTGCTCGTCGAGGGCGGGCTGGCCCCGAGCTACCACCTCGTCGTCGTGGTCGACGCCGACGAGGACGTGCGGGTACGGCGGCTGGCCGAGACACGGGGGATGGGCGGGGACGACGCCCGTGCCCGCATCGCGGCGCAGGCGAGCACCGCCGAGCGTCGCGCCGCGGCCGACGTCTGGCTGGACAACGGTGGCGATCGGGACGCGGTTCTCCGTGCCGTGGACGAGCTGTGGATCGACCGGCTGGTGCCGTTCGAGCAGAACATCCGCCTACGCACTCCCCGCGCGCCCGCACCGCCGGAGGTGGTGCCGGCCGACCCGACCTGGCCGGAACAGGCGGCGCGCGTGTGTGCCCGCCTCCGACTGATCACGCAGGAGCGCGCCGTGCGGGTCGACCATGTCGGGTCGACCGCGGTGCCCGGTCTGCCCGCCAAGGACGTGCTCGACCTCCAGCTCGTGGTCCCGAGCCTGCGGGACGCCGACACACTGCGGGAGACGTTGGCGGACGCCGGATTTCCGGAGGCCGAGGGCGAGTGGTTCGACCACGCGACCGACGGCACGGGTCACCGGGAGAAACGGCTGCACCTCGGTGCCGACCCGGCACGGCCGGTCAACCTGCACGTGCGACCCGCGGAGGGACCCGCGTGGCGGCTGGCCGTGCTGTTCCGTGACTGGCTCCGTGCCGTCCCGGGGGAGGCCGCCGCCTACGCGGAGGTGAAGCGACGGCTGGCCGCCGACCACGCCGACGACCCGAACGTGCTCGCCTACGCCGAGGCGAAGCAGCCGTGGATCACGGCGGCGTTCGGCCGTGCCGAGGCGTGGGCGGCGGAGACGGGGTGGACTCCGGACCGCAGCGACCGGGAGTGAGGCCGACGGGGCGCGTCCCCACCGTCCGCCCCAGCCGTGACACCACTCCGGGGGACGACTCGCGGGCCTGGAGTGGCGACTCGCGGTTTTGAGGAGTCAACTCGCGGTCCTGGGGAGTCAACTCGCGGTCCTGGGGAGTCAACTCGCGGGTATGGGGTGGGGACTCGCGGGTTACGGGTGGCGGTGCCAGGTGAGGTGGATGTCGGTGGCGGCGAGCCAGCGGGTGAGGTCGTAGTCGTGGGAGGCGAGGGCGTCCACCGTGGCGAACGCGGTGTCGAGGGCGGCGTGGGCCTGTTCCTGGGTGAGGTGGCCCGCCACGATGGCCGCCAGCAGCTCGTCGGTGTCCAGCACCTCCACTCCGTGCCCGGTGCGCAGCACGAGGTCCAGATACAGGTCGGTGGTGCGCCAGACGTCCCCGTCGACGTCGATGGTCACCACGTCGAGGTAGAAGTTCTGGTCGCGCTCGTGCCCGGGGTTGAACCAGAAGTCGGTGATCTTGAGCCCGAGCGAGGGCAGGAGCCAGGATTCCAGGTAGTGGAACTGGGAGCGGCCCGGTGTCGGCCGCGCGATGTAGAGGCCGAACGGTTCCAGCCGGTGTTCGGCGATGGTGCGCGCGATCCCTTTCGGGTCGACGTTGGTGTTCGTGGCGAGGTCCAGACGCTCGTGTTTCGGCGGGTGCACGGCCATGGCCACATCCTGACGTGTCTCCGGCGGGTTGACACCCCCGGAACGAGTGTCACGCTCTAGAGTGGCGCGCGTGCAGGGCGAGACCAACATCACGCGCAATCTGTCGGACGTCGCCGCGGCGATGGCGGGCCGCGAGGAGGAGCTCACCCACGAGCTGGTGGCCCTGTACGAGCGGGAGCTCCCCCACCTCGTCAACGACGACGAGGGCATGGTGAGCCTGCTGTCGTCGAGCGTGTACCAGAACATCGACACCGCGCTGGGTCTGTTCCGGCACGGAATCGACCCGACCCGCGTGGAGGCGCCCGCCGCGGCGATCGAGTACGCCCGCAGGCTGGCCCAGCGGGGCACGTCCGTGGTGGACCTGATCCGCGCCTACTACCTCGGACAGACCGCGGTGCTGGACAACGCGCTCGACGAGGGCGCGCGGCAGATCAACGAACCCGGCGAACTCGGCAGCTCGATGCGCCGGGCCCTGAGCACGGCGTTCACCTTCATCGACCGGGTCACCCTGCAGGTCGTCTCGGCCTACGAGGACGAGCGCGACCGCTGGATGGCCAACCGCAGCGCGGTCCGCGCGGCGCGGGTCCGGGCCGTGCTCGACGACGAGAACGTGGACGTCGATGCGGGTGAGGCCGCGCTCGGCTACCGGCTGCGCGGGCACCACGTCGGGATGATCCTGTGGTACCCCGCCCACACCCATCCGGCGGACCCGCTGGCCGGGCTCGAACGGGTCGCGCACCGGTTCGTGGACCGGCACACCGGCGAGAACCGGCCGCTGTTCGTCCCGCACGACGAGCTGTGCGCCTGGGTATGGCTGCCCGTGCCGGGGGAGCGCGGTCCCGACTGTGCGGAGGCGGAACGTGCCCTGGTCGAGTCCGACCCCGACGTGCGGGTGGCGCTGGGCGAGCCGGGGCGGGGACTGGCCGGGTTCCGCCGGACCCACCGGCAGGCGGCACGGGTGCAGGCCCTGGCCCGCGCGGCGGGGGAGAACTGCGCGCGGCTGCTCACCTTCGCCGAGGTCGGGGCCGTGGCACTGATGAGTACCGATCTGCAGGCCGCCCGGATGTGGGTGGAGGACACCCTCGGCGGTCTCACCGACGACGACCCCCAGCAGGACCGGTTGCGGGAGACGCTGCGGGTCTTCCTCGCCTCGGGGGCGAGTTACACCGCGGCGGCCGGCCAACTCTCGATGCACAAGAACTCGGTCCAGTACCGGGTACGCAAGGCGGAGGAGCTGCTGGGCCGGCCGATCGCGGAGAAGCGACTGGACATCGAACTGGCCCTCCGACTGTGCCATCGGCTCGGGACGGCGGTGCTGAGAACCGGGAAGCAGTAGTCGGACCGGAACACGGTGGCCGGACCGGGAGACGGTGATCGGACCGGGAGACAGTGGTCGCACGGTCTTCGGTCCGGCGGACCAGTCCGGCACCCCATCGTTGGTCGCCGGACACGAAGCGTCGCACTGGTTCCGCGATTATTCTCCCCGCATGGGGTCCACACTGCCTGAACCGGGGGAAGCGGTCGCGGTCGTCCGCCTACGGCGGGGGATCGTCGGGGAGACGAGACGGGTCAGTCACGTGCTCCCCGTCCCCCGGCCCGGACTGGTCCCCGACGAGCTGGCCGCGTTCTGCGGTGCCCGGTTGCAACCGGGTCAGGCCGAATGGTTGCCGTCGCTGACCGGTATGCCGTGCGAGCGGTGCCTGTCCGTGCTGATGACCCGGCGCCCGGCCGACGAGCTGGGGCTGGCGAGCTGATTCACAGGGTTCGCCACGCCGGAACCGTCGGTGGGTTCGCCTAACCTGGAAGACGTGGCATTCGCGACAGAACACCCCGTACTCGCGCACTCCGAGTTCCGGCCCGTCTCCGAGATCCCGCGGTCCGAGGGGCGGTTCGAGGTCGTGTCCGACTACGCGCCCGCGGGCGACCAGCCGGAGGCGATCGAGGAGCTGGACCGCAGGCTCTCCACGGGGGAGCGGGACGTCGTCCTGCTCGGGGCCACCGGGACCGGCAAGTCGGCGACGACGGCCTGGCTGATCGAACGGGTCCAGCGGCCCACCCTGGTGATGGCGCCGAACAAGACGCTGGCCGCGCAGCTGGCCAACGAGCTGCGGGAGTTCTTCCCGCACAACGCGGTCGAGTACTTCGTCAGCTACTACGACTACTACCAGCCCGAGGCCTACGTCCCGCAGACCGACACCTACATCGAGAAGGACTCCTCGGTCAACGACGACGTCGAGCGGTTGCGGCACTCGGCCACGATGAACCTGCTCTCCCGGCGGGACACCATCGTGGTCTCCAGCGTGTCCTGCATCTACGGCCTCGGCACCCCGCAGTCGTACCTCGACCGGTCGACCCGGCTGGCCGTCGGCGACGAGGTGGACCGGGACACGTTCCTGCGCGCGCTGGTCGACGTGCAGTACACCCGCAACGACGTCGCGTTCGCCCGGGGCACGTTCCGCGTGCGGGGGGACACTGTCGAGATCATCCCGGCCTACGAGGAGCTGGCCATCCGGGTCGAGTTCTTCGGCGACGAGATCGACAGTCTGTACTACCTGCACCCGCTCACCGGGGACATCGTCAACGAGGTGCAGGAGGTGCGGATCTTCCCCGCCACCCACTACGTCGCGGGGCCGGAACGCATGGAGAAGGCCGTCGCCGACATCGAGGCCGAGCTGGAGCAGCAGCTGGCCAAGCTGGAGAACCAGGGCAAGCTGCTGGAGGCCCAGCGGCTGCGGATGCGCACCACCTACGACGTCGAGATGATGCGCCAGGTGGGTTTCTGCTCGGGCATCGAGAACTACTCCCGGCACGTCGACGGGCGCGGGCCCGGTTCGGCACCGGCGACCCTGCTCGACTACTTCCCCGAGGACTTCCTGCTGGTCATCGACGAGTCGCACGTCACGGTGCCCCAGGTCGGCGGCATGTACGAGGGGGACGCCTCACGCAAGCGCACCCTGGTCGAGCACGGCTTCCGCCTGCCGAGCGCCCTGGACAACCGCCCGCTGACGTGGGAGGAGTTCTCCGACCGGGTCGGGCAGACGGTGTACCTGTCGGCGACGCCCGGCCCCTACGAGATGGGGCAGGCCGGCGGGGAGTTCGTCGAGCAGGTCATCCGCCCGACCGGCCTCGTGGACCCCGAGGTGGTCGTCAAGCCCACCGAGGGGCAGATCGACGACCTGGTGCACGAGGTGCGCGCCCGGGCCGAGCGGGACGAGCGCACGCTGGTCACCACGCTGACCAAGAAGATGGCCGAGGACCTCACCGACTACCTGCTCGAACTCGGCATCCGGGTGCGCTACCTGCACTCGGAGGTGGACACCCTGCGCCGGGTGGAGCTGTTGCGGCAGCTCCGGGCGGGTGATTTCGACGTGCTGGTGGGCATCAACCTCCTGCGGGAGGGGCTCGACCTGCCCGAGGTGTCCCTGGTGGCGATCCTGGACGCGGACAAGGAGGGATTCCTGCGCAGCGGTACCTCCCTGGTGCAGACGATCGGCCGCGCGGCGCGGAACGTCTCCGGGCAGGTGCACATGTACGCCGACACGGTCACCGACTCCATGCGGTACGCCATCGACGAGACCAACCGGCGGCGGGCGAAGCAGATCGCCTACAACACCGAACACGGCATCGACCCGCAGCCGCTGCGCAAGAAGATCGCCGACATCCTGGACCGCGTCTACACCGAGGCCGAGGACTCCGAGCAGGAGGTCGAGGTCGGCGGTTCGGGGCGCAACGCCTCGCGCGGCAAGAAGCCGGAGCAGGGGGACACGATGCGCAGCTCGGGTGTGCTCGTCGACCGCGACCCGACCACGATGCCCCGGGCGGAGCTCGCCGACCTCATCCAGCAGATGACCGACCAGATGATGCAGGCCGCCCGCGACCTCCAGTTCGAACTGGCGGCCCGGCTGCGCGACGAGATCGGCGAACTCAAGAAGGAACTCCGCGGCATGGACGCTGCCGGCGTCGAGTGACCGGTTACCGGGCGCTCGGGTCGGTTTCGAGCATGCCGAAGACGTTGCCCTCGGGGTCACGGCAGTAGACGATCCAGCCGACGTCGGCGATGGCGCTCTTCGTGGTGATCACGCTCCCGCCCGCCTGTTCGATCTCCCGGCTGAGCAGGTCGAGGTCCTCGACCTCCACCGTCAACGGGAAGGCGTTCAGGCTCGCGTCGGGGTCCGGCGGCGGGCCCTGACGTTGGGCCATACCCCCGTCGATGCCCGGTCCCTCACCCGTGGTGATCAGCCAGTACGAGGCCTCGGTCGAGCGCTCGAACGTCCAGTCGAACACCGTGGTGTAGAAGGTGATCGCTCGTTCCGGCTCGCTCGCGTGGATCTCGAAATGGACCGGACGCGGCATGGTGGTCTCCTCCGGGGACGACGCGGGGACGAGAGCGGACGGGCGCACGAGCCCACGCGGAAATTGTCGCCCCCCGCGGGCATACTTGCCATCCGCGGAACGGGCCCCGCGGACGGGTTCCGTCTCCCGTGGCGGCACCCGTGCGCGGTGTCGCACAGACGGCAGGCACCCGTGCACGGGGAGCGCGGGATGGTGACCGGTCGGCGCGGTCTCGGGACGAGGGGGACGCGCCGACCGGTCCCGTCGCCCCGGTCGCGGTGGTGTCCGCATGGCGGGGCGAGCGCCCGG
>NZ_KI912185.1:48983-57889 GCF_000231035.2 Saccharomonospora iraqiensis subsp. paurometabolica YIM 90007
GCCTGGCCTTCACCGCCCCGGTGCCCGAGCCCGGCCGTTACGGCACCGGGACCGGTGCCGCCGACGTCGTCGGGGAGGGCGGGGGTACCGACGACGGCGCGCCCGCACCGGAGGCCGAAGCGCCGCGGCGGATCACCCGGCTCGACCACAGTCGGGACGGGGTCGGGTACCTGCGCGACCGGCCGAGCTGCCTGTTCGTGGTCGACCTCGGCGGGGTCCCCGGGGCCGACCACGGGTCCGGTGGATCCTCCGGCCCGGACGGCGCCGTGCCGGACGATCCGGTGCGGCTCACCGACCGCGCGGTCTCCGTCGAGGACCCGGCGTGGACACCGGACGGGCGCAGGCTGGTCGTGGTCGTGCCGCGGGACGGCGACCGGACGGAGACGTTGCACCGGGACCTCGGTGCCGTGCCCGCCGACGCCGCGGCACCGGTGCTGCCGGAGCCGGTGGTGCGGGGTGCGGGGGACGTGGCCCGACCGGTGGTCTCCGACGACGGCACCGTGTACTTCTACGGCACCGAGTTCCGCGGTTTCGCCGCCGTCGCCCGCAACACCGGGTTGTGGGCCGCCACCCTGCCCGACCCCGGCACGGTCGCCACCCCACGGCGCCTGACCGACGCCGAGACGGTGGACTGCGCCCGCGACGCGGGCCCTCCCGCGCCGTACGGCGACGGGGTGCTGGTCGCCCTGCTGCACCGGGGTGCCGTCGAACTGCGGTCGGTGCCCCGGGACGGTGACCGCGTGGACCTGACCGGGCTCACCGTGCTCTCCGGCGGGCGGGCCGCCGTGCGCGGCTTCGCCGTCGACGGGACCCGGATCGCGGTGGTCCGCGCGGGTCCGGCGGACACCGGTGAGGTGACCGTGCTCGGATCCGACGGGACGGAGACCACCCCGACCGACTTCTCCGCGCCCCTGCGTGCGGCGGGGGTGCGCCCGGCCGAGGAACTGAGCACCCACGCACCGGACGGGTACCCCGTCCACGGCTGGCTGGTCCGGCCGGACGGTCCGGGGCCGCACCCGGTGCTGCTGGTCGTCCACGGGGGACCGTTCGCCCAGTACGAGTGGAGCCTGTTCGACGAGGCACAGGTCTACGCCTCCGCCGGGTACGCGGTGGTCCTGGGCAATCCGCGCGGCTCGGCCGGGTACGGGCAACGACACGCGCGGGCCGTCCTCGGGCGGTTCGGCACCGTGGACGCCGACGACCTGCTCGCGCTGCTGGACGCCGCCCTCGCCCGTCCGGGCACGGACGCCGACCGGGTCGGGGTGATGGGCGGTTCCTACGGCGGATTCATGACCGGGTGGCTCGCCGCCCACCACGGACAACGCTTCCGCGCCGCGTGGAGCGAACGGGCCGTCAACGCCTGGGACTCGTTCACCGGCAGTTCCGACATCGGCTGGTGGTTCGCCGACGAGTACGTCGGCGCGGACCCGGAACGACAGCGGGCCGCGAGTCCCCTGACCCACGCCGACCGGATCACGCTGCCGTTCGCGGTGGTGCATTCGGAGCAGGACCTGCGGTGCCCGATCGAGCAGGCCCAACGGATGTTCGTCGCCCTGCGGCGCAACGGCACCGAGGCGGAGCTGCTCGTCTTCCCCGGCGAGGGACACGAGCTGACCCGGTCGGGCCGACCCCGGCACCGGGTGCAGCGCTTCGAGGCGGTGCTCGACTGGTGGCACCGGCACCTGCCGGTGGGGGAGGAGCCACCGGCGGGGTGACCCGGGCCCCGCATTGCCGGGGCGGGGCCCGGCTCAGTTCAGCATCACGTAGTTGAGTTCCTCGCACACCCGGCTCAACGGCACGTCGAGGCCGGGATGATCGAGCGGGAGCAGGACGTCCGGTGCGTCGGGCAGCGACCCGCCCGCGGGCGGGTCCCACAGACACACGGCCGGTTCCCCGGAATCCATCGACGAGCGGTACCAGACACCGTCGAGACTCCGGTAGGCCGCCCGGATCGCGCGGGCCCAGGCCTGGGTGATTTTCTTCGGGCCGCTGGAGATCTCCTGGGAGGCGCCGACCCGGGTGGGCCACAGCCCGCACAGGTCGAGCAGGCGCAGGGTGCGTGCGGGCCGGACGACGACGAGGTGCGGACCACGGGTCTTGCGGTCCACCGTCGAGGTGGTCTGGAACACCTCGGCCACGCTCGTGCGCACCGACAGTCCGAAGTAGAGGACCCCGTTGTTCCGGTCGGTGACGATGTCGCCGTGCCGGGGCTGCTGCGGGTCGAACCGGCCGTGCGGCAGCGGCCCCGTGTAGCGGAAGGTATCCCACTGCTGGGGGTGGTTGCCGTGCGCGGTGTAGACCCGGACCAGCCGGGTGGCGGGGTGCACGGCGACGATGTCCTCGGTCGGACGCAGCTCGTTGGCCAGTACGGCCTTCGACGGCGGCCGGGGCAGCCTTGCCATGGAACGTGACTAACCGATCTCGCGTGTCGCCGGGTCAGATCGCGGTACCGAGCGTACCGGCGAGCGCGGCCACCGGCTCGGGGTCACCACCCGCCAACAGCCACTGGCGCGGCGTGGCCTGCCTGCCGTTGATCACGAGGTCGGACTGGGGGGTGCTCATGAAGGCGGCGACCACCAGCGCGGGCTGATCCCCGGGCACCGCCCGCAGCACGGTGTCGAGACCCGGCAGCACTCCGTCGGCCGTGAACTGCCAGGCGGGCAGGCGCCACCCGCCCTGCGACTTCCAGCCGGTCAGGCGGTGCTCTTTGAGCCGGTGGCGGACACGGCTGTCGTCGACGCCGAGTTTCACCGCCGCGTCCGCGACGGTCAGGGCGGACTCGGCCAGCACCGCGTGGGCGGCGACCGTGCGTGCCCGGTAGTCGTTCTCGTCATCCCGCCGGGCGGAGAGGTCGAACCCGACGTCGGTCAGGGCCGCGCGCTGGTCGGTCGAGAAGTAGTGCGCCGGGTTCGGGCTCGGCGGTGTCAACCGCTTCGCCGCGTCCTCGACCAGCGCCAGGAACTCGGTCGGCCGCACGTTGAGGCCCGCCTTGGCCAACACGGTCTCCAGCGCCACGGTCGTCATGCACCCAGACTAACCCGCGTGTGCGGGTTCGTGCGCTCGCGCCGGTCCGGTGTGTCGCAGATCACGGAAAACGACACGATCCCACAGGAACGAACAGCGGAGGTCACCGACTCTCTACACACCGTGACCAGTCTGCTGTATTGCGTGACCGACGTCCAGGGTGGCGCGGCCGAGCGGGACGAAGGTCGTCCGGCGGCCCCCGGGACCGCCGGGCTAGCGTGGCCGGGATGAGCGGTGTGATCGACAGTGTGTCGTGGGTGCTGGTGCGGGGGCGGACGGTGCTGTTCGTGCGGACCGGGGGCCGGAGCAGGTTCTACCTCCCCGGCGGCAAGCGGGAGCCCGGGGAGACCGACGCCGGGTGCCTCACCCGGGAGGTCCGCGAGGAACTCGGCGTCCGGCTCGACGCGGCGAGCCTGCGCCGGTTCGCCGACCTGGACGAGCCCGCGGACGGCTACACCGACGGGCGCCGGGTGCACATGACCGCCTACACCGCCGACCACGACGGCCGGCTCGCGCCGCAGGGGGAGGTCGTCGAACTGGCGTGGTTCGGCACGGCCGACGCGGACCGGGTTCCCGCCGCGGGCCGTCGGGTGCTGGGCCTGCTCGCCGAACGCGGCGAGATCGACTGACCGGGGTCCGGGCGGAGCCCGGCCCGCCGCGCCGCGTCCGGCATGCTCCTCCGGGCTCTCACCAGCCCCGTTCGCGCCACTCGGCGAGCTTCGGACGTTCCGCGCCGAGCGTCGAGTCGTCGCCGTGGCCGGGGTAGAACCAGGTGTCGTCGGGCAGCGCCGCGAAGACCCGCCGCTCGACGTCGTCGAGCAGGGAGGTGAACTCCTCCGGCGAGTTCGTCTTGCCCACCCCGCCGGGGAACAGCGAGTCGCCGGTGAACAGGTGCGGGTGCCCGGCCGGGTCCCGGTACAGCAGGGCGATCGAGCCCGGGGTGTGTCCGCGGAGGTGGATGACCTCCAGCGTGCACTCGCCGACCGGGACCGTGTCGCCGTGCTCGACCAGGAGGTCCGGCGGCACCGGCAGCGGGGCGGCGTCGGCCGGGTGCGCGACCGTGTTCGCGCCGTGCGCCCCGGCGACCGCCCCGAGTGCCTGCCAGTGGTCGGGGTGCTGGTGGGTGGTGACCACGGTCCGCAGGGACGGACGGTCCGGTCCGTGGCCGACGAGGTCGGACAGGCGGTCCGAGTCGTTCGCCGCGTCGATCAGCAACGCCTCCCCGGTGGCGCGGCAGACCAGCAGGTAGGCGTTGTTGTCCATCGGGCCGACCGACAGCTTCGTGATGGTCAGTGCCTCGAGGACCCGACGCGCGGCGTCCCCGTTCGGTTCGACATGGCCGGTGTAGTGCTCGGTGACGTTCACCGTGCACACGGTAATAGCCGGGCCGACCCTGCTCGACCCGACACGACAGCACGGGGCTACCGTGCTGGAACCACCCTGTCAGGTGACCGTCGAGTGCTGGGGGGAACTCATGGCCACGACCGCGGACACAGGTGTGTCGCCCCGTTCCGGTCCACCACCGGAGGCGCCTGCGCCTCCGGTGAACGCGGCACCGCTTCCGCCGTCGCCACCGCCGGAGGCACCCGCGGACACCACGGCCCGGCGCTCGCCCGCACCGCGCCGGATGAGCTGGGACCTCATCCGGGTGGTGGCGATCCTGTTCGTGATGGCGGGCCACCTCACCGGGCTGGCCTCCACCCTCCCCGGGATCGAGCCCTACCCCGTGCAGATCGTGCTCCCGTTCGGCACGATCACCCTGTTGGTGCTGTCCGGGTACTTCGTCGGCCCGACCCTGCGGCGCGGTGCGGCCGGACGGTGGTTCCGGGCGCGGCTCGCCCGGCTGCTGCCCGCTTACCTGGTGGCGGTGCTCGCGGTTTACACGATCACCCGCGCCGTGGTGGTGCCGTTCAACGGCTGGCGGCACCGCGACGGGGTGCTCGGGTTCCTGTTCGGTGACCCGGTGCGCCCCGACGGGCCCGCCGCCGACGCGCCGCCCGCGTGGCACGTGCCCGACCTCGACGACCTGCTGACGCATGCCCTGCTCCTGCACGAGTGGATGCCCGGCACGTTCATCGACGGCTCGTACTGGACGCTGCCGCTGCAGGTCACCGCGTTCGCGGCGGCGGCGGTGCTCTGGCGGTGGAAACTGTACCGCGTCGTGGGCGCGACCGCCGTCCTGTGGGTGGTGCTGGCGGCCTCGGCCGGTTCGGTCGTGCTGGACATGATCCTGCCGCAACTGCCCACCGCGTCCGGGCTGTACCGTGCCTACCTGTTCGCGGCGGGTGCCGCCATCTGGCTGTGGCAGCAGCGTCGGCTGTCGACGCCCCACCTGGTGTCGCTGCTCGGAACGGCCGTGGTGATCCAGGTGTTCCGGTCGGGAGACCCGGTCGTCGGGGTGGTCGTGTGCTTCACGGTCATGCTCGTGGGTATGTGCCTCGCCGCACGCGGGCGCGACTGGGACTTCCCCGTGCTGCGGTGGCTCCGGCGGCCCGTGGGGTGGCTCGCCGGGATCAGCTACTGCCTCTACCTGGTGCACCAGCAGCTCGGATACGTGCTGACCCGGGCGCTCGTGGAGGCGGGGGTGACCCCGTGGTGGTTACGCTTGGCCGTGGTGGTCGCGGCGGCGGTCGTCGCGGCCTGGCTGCTCACCGTGCTCGTCGAACGGCCAGCGCACCGCGCGCTGACCCGGCCGCGTGCCGCGGGAGGGGCCCGGGAGGACGCCGCACGGACCGTTCCTGTCGGTGGTGCCCCCTAACATGGTCACCGCCGACCGACGGCGCACCACCGTGACCGTCAGGGTGACCGCCACCGTGCCCGACACGGCCGTGCCGGGCACGGCCGTGTGGGAGGACCGACGGGCTGCGGCCGTATCCGGCACGGCGTTGACACACCAGTCGAAAGGGACTTCGGGTGGCTGACCACCTCGTGATTCGGGGCGCCCGCGAGCACAATCTGCGCGGCGTCGATATCGACCTGCCCCGGGACAGCCTGATCGTGTTCACCGGCCTGTCCGGGTCGGGGAAGTCGAGCCTCGCGTTCGACACCATCTTCGCCGAGGGGCAGCGGCGGTACGTGGAGTCGCTGTCCGCCTACGCGCGGCAGTTCCTCGGCCAGATGGACAAGCCGGACGTCGAGTTCATCGAGGGCCTGTCCCCGGCGGTGTCGATCGACCAGAAGTCGACCTCGCGCAACCCCCGCTCGACCGTGGGGACGATCACGGAGGTCTACGACTACCTCCGCCTGCTCTACGCCCGCGCCGGTTCACCGCACTGCCCCCAGTGCGGTGAACCCATCAGCAAACAGACCCCGCAGCAGATCGTCGACCAGGTGCTCGACATGGAGGAGCGCACCCGGTTCCAGGTGCTCGCTCCGGTCGTGCGGGGGCGCAAGGGCGAGTACGTCGACCTGTTCGCCAATCTCCAGCAGCAGGGCTTCGCCCGGGTCCGGGTGGACGGCACCGTCTATCCGCTGAGCGAGCCCCCGAAGCTGAAGAAGCAGGAGAAGCACGACATCGGCGTGGTCGTCGACCGCCTCACGGTGAAGCCGAGTGCGAAGCAACGGCTCACCGACTCGGTCGAGACGGCGCTGCGGCTGGCCGACGGCCTCGTCGAGCTGGAGTTCGTCGACCTCCCCGAGGACGACCCGCACCGCAGGCGCGGCTTCTCCGAGAACCTCGCCTGCCCGAACGGGCACCCGCTGGAGATCGAGGACCTCGAACCGCGGTCGTTCTCGTTCAACTCGCCCTACGGGGCCTGCCCGGTGTGCACCGGGATCGGCGTCCGCAAGGAGGTCGACCCGGAGCTGGTGGTCCCCGACGAGGACCTCTCCCTGGCCGACGGCGCGATCGCGCCGTGGGCGGGCGGGCAGAGCGCCGACTACTTCCAGCGCCTGCTGGAGTCGCTGGCGGGCACGGTCGGGTTCCGGATGGACACCCCCTGGCGCAAGCTCCCGGCCAAGGCTCAGAAGGCGGTGCTGCACGGCGTGGACGAGCAGGTCCACGTCCGCTACCGCAACCGCTACGGCAGGCAGCGTTCCTACTACGCCACGTTCGAGGGCATCATCCCGTTCCTGGAGCGGCGGCACGAGCAGACCGACTCGGACTGGGCGCGGGAACGCTACGAGGGCTACATGCGCGAGGTGCCGTGTCCGGCCTGCCGCGGCGCCCGGCTGAAACCCGAGATCCTGGCGGTAACCCTGGAGCACGCCGAGCACGGACACCGTTCGATCGCCGAGGTGTGCGCGCTGTCGGTGGCCGAGTCCTCGGAGTTCCTGGACGGGCTGGTGCTCGGGCAGCGGGAGGAGATGATCGCCGGCGCGGTGCTGAAGGAGATCCAGGCCCGGCTGCACTTCCTGCTCGACGTCGGGCTCGACTACCTCTCGCTCGACCGCGCGGCGGGCACCCTCTCCGGCGGGGAGGCCCAGCGCATCCGGCTGGCCACACAGATCGGCTCCGGGCTCGTCGGGGTGCTGTACGTGCTCGACGAGCCGTCGATCGGGCTGCACCAGCGGGACAACCACCGGCTGATCGAGACGCTCAGCCGGTTGCGCGACCTGGGCAACACGCTGATCGTCGTCGAGCACGACGAGGACACGGTCCGGTCGGCCGACTGGGTGGTCGACATCGGGCCCGGCGCGGGGGAACACGGCGGGCACATCGTGCACAGCGGCCCCGTCGGCGAACTGGAGGCCAACCACGACTCGCTCACCGGTGACTACCTCGCCCGCAGGCGGGAGATCCCGGTGCCGGACCTGCGCAGGCCCGCCGACCGCAAGCGCCAGGTCACCGTCGTGGGGGCGCGGGAGAACAACCTGCGCAACATCGACGTGTCGTTCCCGCTGGGCTGTCTGATCTCGGTGACCGGGGTCTCCGGCTCGGGCAAGTCCACCCTGGTCAACGACATCCTCGCGGTGACGCTGGCGAACAAGGTGAACAACGCCCGCCAGGTGCCGGGGCGGCACACCCGCGTGCGCGGGGTCCAGCACGTCGACAAGCTCGTGCAGGTCGACCAGTCGCCGATCGGCCGCACCCCCCGGTCGAACCCGGCCACCTACACCGGCGTCTGGGACCACGTGCGCAAGCTGTTCGCGGCCACCACCGAGGCGAAGGTGCGCGGATACCAGCCGGGCCGGTTCTCGTTCAACGTCAAGGGCGGCCGGTGCGAGGCGTGCGCGGGCGACGGCACGATCCGCATCGAGATGAACTTCCTGCCGGACGTCTACGTGCCGTGCGAGGTGTGCAAGGGCGCCCGGTACAACCGGGAGACCCTGGAGGTGCACTACAAGGGCAAGACGGTCGCCGACGTGCTCGACATGCCGATCGAGGAGGCCGCCGAGTTCTTCGAGCCGATCAAGGCCATCCACCGGCACCTGCAGACGCTGGTGGACGTCGGGCTCGGCTACGTGCGGCTCGGGCAGCCCGCGCCGACCCTGTCCGGGGGCGAGGCCCAGCGGGTCAAGCTCGCCAGCGAGCTGCAGAAGCGCTCCACGGGTAAGACCGTCTACATCCTCGACGAGCCCACCACCGGCCTGCACTTCGACGACATCCGCAAGCTGCTCGGCGTGGTCAACGGTCTGGTCGACAAGGGCAACACCGTCGTGGTCATCGAGCACAACCTGGACGTCGTCAAGACCTCCGACTGGATCATCGACATGGGGCCGGAGGGTGGTTCCGGCGGGGGCACGGTCGTCGCCGAGGGGACACCGGAGCAGGTCGCCGCCATGGAGGACAGCTACACCGGCCGGTTCCTCGCACCCGTGCTCGGCGACTGACCCGGCCGCGGCGTGTGCGGCGCGGCCGGTCACCGCGTACGCCGGCGGCACGGTACAAAACAGCAGGTGCACGGCCCGGCGAGCCCGGCACGGCGGAGCGTGGCGCCGCA
>NZ_KI912185.1:57989-58483 GCF_000231035.2 Saccharomonospora iraqiensis subsp. paurometabolica YIM 90007
CGCGAGGTCGGCGAGGCCTCGGGGATCGAGCTGCGCCCGGAGGCCGCGGACACGGCGCCGTGGCATCCCGGCCGGTGCGCCCGGTTCGTCGTGGACGGCCGCACCGTCGGCCACGCCGGTGAGCTGCACCCGAAGGTGGTCGAGAAGCTCGGCCTGCCGAAGCGGACGGCCGCGATGGAGCTGGACCTCGACGCGATCCCGCTGGTGGACCGGCGGCCCGCACCGTCGATCTCGCCGTACCCGCCGGTGCTGGTCGACGTGGCGCTCGTGACGGACACGGACGTGGCGTCGGCCGAGTTGGCGGACGTGCTGCGGGACGGCGCGGGGGAGCTGCTGGAGGACGTGTCCCTGTTCGACGTCTACGCCGGGGAGCAGGTCGGCGAGGGCAAGCGGTCGCTGGCCTACACGCTGCGGTTCCGCGCACCCGACCGGACGCTCACCGCCGAGGAGGCGAACGCCGCCCGCGACGCCGCCGTGGCGGCGGCCCGCGAGCG
>NZ_KI912185.1:58583-62231 GCF_000231035.2 Saccharomonospora iraqiensis subsp. paurometabolica YIM 90007
CGGCCCGCGAGCGCCTGGGCGCGGTCCTGCGCGGCTGACGCACGTCGGTGGGCGGCGGTCGGCCGAGGTGGCTGAGCGCCGCCCACCGGGGTAGCGGGACGAGGTCGGAGATCGCCGGCCGCGAGGACGATTCGCCGGGATGTCAGGGTCGTTCGGCGTAGGCGGTCGTGCCGTCGGCGAGTGCGGCTCTGGCACGTTCTGTCCGGCGTGCCATGTCGTCCCGGAGCAACCTGGTGATGTCGGTTCGGTCGGCGAAGGTGAGTTCCGCTATCTCGGGGTCCGCCGGGGTGAGCCGGGTGGTTCGTGTGGCTTCGAGTACGCCGCCGTCGAAGACGAGAATGAGCTGGTCGTCCCACGGTCCGTGGGGGCCGACCCAGTCGAGGGCCAGCATTCGGCCGAGCGGGACCGACAGTCGCAGCTCCTCCCACAGTTCCCGTTCCGCGGCGGCGCGCGGTGGCTCATTGGCCTCCGCCATGCCACCGGGAAGATCCCAGAAGTCCTTGTAGGTCGGGTTGACGAGGAGGACCCGGTCTTGGTCGTCACGGATCAGTACGTCGACTGCGACACGTTTCCGTGCCTGGCGGGCGTTCCCGTCCGCCAGGTGATCCCAATCGGGTTCCGTCACACCGGCCATGTGTCGCCCCCGTGTTTGGGGCATGATCCCATGCCCGCCACTTCCTCGCGGAACAACGACACCTCCGGAACCTCGGTGTCCGCGCTCAGCGCCGTGGCGAGCACAGTCAGGCGCCGCCGAATGCGCGCTGACGTCAGCGACCGAGACATCCGGCATACCTCCGTGCCGATCAGTGCCGCCTCCTCGACTTTGCCCGTGTCGGCCAGCGCATGTGCCAGGTTCAATCGAGCGAATGCCCGCGAGCGGACTCGTTGTGGCCCACGGATCTCCAGAACGGTTTCGGCGGCTGACTTCGCACCGGAGAGGTCGCCGAGGTGTTGTAGGCAGTGAGCCGTCTCCGCGGCGAGCGAAGCCTCATCGAAGTCGGCGACCCATTCGGTCTCCCGGGATGCGGCGATGGAAAGGGCCTGCTCGGCCCGGTCGAGTGCTGCGTGACTCTCCCGAGTATGCCCGAGCAGGGCGAACGCCTTGGCCCGCATCGCCTGAAGCCGTGCGGTGAGGTGGGACGGACCGCTGACGGCGGCTGTGCTCCGTAGCCCTTTGGAGGCAATGCGGAGCGTGCTGTACGCATACCCGAGTTCGCCGGCGAGATGTGCCATCGAGGCGCAGATGTTCGCCGCCAAGGGGGAGCCGGGTGCTTGCACGGCCAGGGCGTAGGCGTCGGAGAAATGGTGCCGTGCGACGGCGTCGTCTCCGGCATCGTGGGCCATCCAACCCGCGACCTCGGTCATGGATGCGGCTGCGGCGAGGAAGGCACGATCCACCGCGGGATCGATGGTGATCAGTCGGGGGGTGATCTCCGAATGCAGGTACCGGACCACCTGCCCGTACATCACTCCTCCGCCGATCTCGCGATCGGCGGCCTGGAAGGCGGTGGAGACCGCGCGGATCGCCGTGATCTCAGGGCTCCGCACGGTGTCGGCGGGAGTTCTCCTCGGCCTCGTGGTTGTCTCCCGTGTCCGTGGGACCTCGGTCGACGTGTGCAACGCGCGCCGGTTGGCCGCGGACGGCCGAAAACCAAGCCGACCTTGTGGCCGGTTCAGTACGGCGGCGAACGCGGCCCGGTAGGCGGAGTTGGGCCAGCGGATCTTGCCACGTTCCAGCCGTCCCACGTAATGCTCGTCCAGAATGCCGGGTCGATCGGTATGTTCCGTCAGCCAGGCGTTCGCCGCTTCGGCCAACTCCGAGCGGGACATGGCTGTACCGGGAACACGTGGTGACGGAGTCGCTTCCCGTGCGGACCGAAGTTGGTTGTTCGGCTCCATTCAGTCACCCCCGGAGGCCGGACACAGTGAGACACGCATCGGCATTGTGCCCCGTTGATCCGCCCTGCGCGACCGCCCCCGAGTTCTGCCCTCCCGAATCTGGATCGACCGGGTGATTCTGGGATGGAAAGGGCCTTCTCCTGGCTGCCTGCACTCGTGCAACGGGCCGGATCTGCGAAGCCCACTCAAACGAATCCAGTCGATAAAGGGAGGACGCATGATGTCACGGGATCGGGAACTGCTCGCCCACGCTGCCCGGGTGAACCGGCACCTCGGGGACGCGGTGGTACGGCTGCTGTGCGAGTTCGACGACGACCACCCACCCGCCGAGGGGCTGGCGGCCCTCGGCCAGGCCCTGTCCGAACTCGCCCGCGCGTTCAGCGACCGGCATGCGGAGTTGACCGGCACCGCGACCGAGGAGCACGCGGCACTGACGTGGCGGCAGTGGGTGGCGCTCGACGACGTGCTCGCCGAGATGTGCGAGCGCAGCCAGGGGCGGTACGAGGATCTGCACGACCGGGGTCGTGGTGTGCTCGCGATGGTGCGCCCGGTGGTGTGGGGCGCGACCGGGCACGGGGAGGAGTCGACCCGGGCGACGCGGCTGTGCCGCGAGGTGTCCGAGGTCGTCGGCGCGCTGGCGCACCTCGTCGAGGCCGCGCCGGAGGACGCTCGGGCCGTGCGGTCGACGGGGGCGTCCGTGTCGGCGCTCGGCCGCCGGATGGAGGCCTACCCCGCCGAGGTGACCCCGGCGGCGATCACGAGCGAGAGCGGGGCCGGGGCGTGAACGGGACGGGTCGGACCGGGGTCCGGGAACGGGACGGAGCCACCGAGCGGGACGGGCGCGGCAGGTTCGTGCCGCCCACCTGCGATCAGGTGGCGGCGATCGAGCGGGAGCTGACGGAGCGCGGCGACGCGGGACGTGCCGCCGCTCTGCTGGTCGCGGCGTGTTACCCGGAGGCCGCACCGCTCGGTGGCAGCGGGGACGACGGCGACGACGCGGCGGCGGTGCGGGCGATGCGGCCCGCGCCGGACTGCGACCTTCCGGCGACGCGGCTGCGGCTGTGCCGGGCGGTCGACTGCGAGACCGAGGTGCTGTACCGCCACAAGGACGCCGGGCGCGTGGATGCCCTCGTGCCGCTGCGTGCTCTCGGGTTCCTGCTGCTGGAGTTGGGGTTCACCGTGGCCGCCGAGGGCGGCGTCGACTGCGCGGACATCGAGGCCACGGTCGGCCGTGCCTACGGGCTGCCGGGGTACGGATGTCCGCCGAACGCGGAGCCCCGCGGCCTCCACCCCGGCGAAGATTGACCTTGCGCCGTGATGCATACTCATACGTATGACGGTGAAGGCAGCGGTGGCCGGGGCGACCGGCTACGCGGGTGGCGAGCTGCTGCGGCTCCTGCTCGACCATCCGGACATCGAGATCGGCGCGCTCACGGCCGCCTCCAGCGCGGGTACCCCGCTGGGACGGCATCAGCCCCATTTGACGCCGTTGGCCGACCGCACCGTGCGCGAGACCACGGCCGAGTCCCTCGCCGGGCACGACGTGGTGTTCCTCGCGCTCCCGCACGGGCACTCCGCCGAACTGGCCGCCCAGCTCGGCGACGACACACTCGTCGTCGACCTGGGCGCCGACCACCGGTTGAACGACCCGGCCGACTGGCAGCGCTGGTACGGCGGGGAGCACGCGGGCAGCTGGCCGTACGGGCTGCCCGAACTGCCCGGCGGCCGGGACGCCCTGCGCGGCGCGCG
>NZ_KI912185.1:62331-64686 GCF_000231035.2 Saccharomonospora iraqiensis subsp. paurometabolica YIM 90007
GGCTCCGTCGCCTCCCGCGACGCCCGGGGCGGGACCGCCCCCGCCCGCGTCGCCGAACAGCGGGAGCGGCTCGCCTCCCGGATCGACGAGGCCCGCGCCTGGGCCGACACGCGCGTCACCCCCGTCGGCTAGCCTGATCCGGGCGGAGACAGCCGGCGAGGGGAGAACGGTGACGGACCGGAGCACGGACGACACGGACACCCGCCCGGACGGCGCCGTCCCGTCGGAGGACGGGTGGTCGGGGACGTGGCCGCTCGACCGCGACGCGCTCGCCGTCGACCCCGTGGTGCTGGCCCGGGGGCTGCTCGGCCGGGTGCTGGAGTCCCGCACCGACGACGGTGTCGTCCGAATCCGCCTGGCCGAGGTGGAGGCGTACCGCGGCCTGGACGATCCCGCCTCGCACTGCTACCGCGGTCGCACCCCGCGCAACGAGGTGATGTGGGGCCCACCGGGCCACCTCTACGTCTACTTCGTGTACGGCATGCACTTCTGCGCCAACATCGTCGGGCTCACCGACGGGGAACCCGGCGCGGTGCTGCTGCGCGCCGGGGAGGTGCTCACCGGACGGGAACTGGCCCGCCGGCGCCGCCCCACCGCACGCGGCGGCGGGGCGGTCGCCAAGGGGCCCGCCGTGCTGACCTCCCTGCTCGGTCTGGACCGCGCGCACAACGGAACCGACCTGACCGACCCGGACTCCCCGGTGCGGCTGCTCGACGTCCCACCGGTGCCCGAGGACGCCGTGCGCGTCGGGCCCCGGGTCGGTGTCGCCGCCGCCAAGGACGTCCCGTGGCGGTTCTGGATCGACGGTTCCCCCGCGGTGAGCACCTACCGGCGCCACGCGCGCCGGGCCCGTCCCCGCGCCTGACCGGGTCGCCGCCCGGGCGCGAGCGGTGCGGCCGGTGCGCGACAATGTCGACGTGAGTGAGCACATTCTCGACGAGCTGTCCTGGCGCGGTCTCATCGCGCAGTCCACCGATCCCGAGGCGATGCGCCGGGAACTGGACTCCGGGCGCATCGCGGTCTACGGCGGCTTCGACCCCACCGCCCCCAGCCTGCACGCGGGTCACCTCGTCCAGATGCTCGTGCTGCGCCGGTTCCAGGACGCGGGACACCGGCCCGTCCTGCTGGCGGGGGGCGGTACCGGCCTGATCGGCGACCCCCGCGAGGTCGGGGAGCGGACGCTGAACTCCGAGGAGCAGGTCCGGGAGTGGGCGGGCAGGCTGCGGGGGCAGCTGGCCCGGTTCGTGGACTTCGACCACCCGGACGTCCCGCCGATCGAGGTGAACAACCTCGACTGGCTCGGATCCATGAGCGTGCCCACCTTTCTGCGGGACGTGGGCAAGCACTTCTCGGTGAACACGATGCTGTCCCGGGACACGGTCCGGCGCAGGCTCGAGGGCGAGGGCATCTCCTACACCGAGTTCAGCTACATGCTCCTGCAGGCGACCGACTACCGCGAGCTGTTCGACCGCTACGGCGTCCGGCTGCAGATCGGCGGATCCGACCAGTGGGGCAACATCGTGGCCGGGGTCGACCTGGTGCGCCGGGTGTACGGCGAACAGGTGCACGCGCTGACCACACCGTTGATCACCGACTCCGAGGGGCACAAGCTCGGCAAGTCCACCGGCGGCGGCAACGTGTGGCTCGACCCCGCGATGACCTCGCCGTACGCCTGGTACCAGTACTTCGTCAACGTGGCCGACGCGGACGTGGTGCCGTACCTGAAGCTGCTGACCTTCCTCGACGCCGACGAGATCGGCGAGCTGGAGACGGCGACGCGGGACCGTCCCGCGGCGCGGGAGGCGCAGCGCCGGCTGGCGCGCGAACTGACCGACCTCGTGCACGGCCCGGAGCAGACCCGCAAGGTCGTGGCGGCCAGCCAGGCGTTGTTCGGCCGGGGGGAGTTGCGCGAGCTGGACGAGGCCACCCTCGATGCGGCGATGTCCGAGGTGCCCACCGGGGAGGTCAAGCTCGACGACGCGCCCACGGTGGTCGACCTGCTCGTCGCGGCCGGGGTGGTGGACAGCAAGGGCGCCGCACGCCGGACCGTGAAGGAGGGCGGCGCCTACGTGAACAACAGCAAGATCACCGACGAGGGCTGGCAGCCCGCGGCCACCGATGCCCTGCCCGGACGCTGGCTCGTCGTCCGTCGCGGCAAGCGGACCCTCGCGGGCGTGCGACTCGTCGCCTGACCCTTGGACACTTCCGTCCTGCGACGGCCCCTCCCGCCGGTGTGCGGGAGGGGCCGTCGGCTTTCCACCTCCGAGTGGGCGTTGACCAGGGGAAATGTCGTAAAGGGACCCCCCTTTCGGGTGGGGTTGGGCGGGTGTGTAGTGTTTACTTCGTCGCCGGGGA
>NZ_KI912185.1:64786-75257 GCF_000231035.2 Saccharomonospora iraqiensis subsp. paurometabolica YIM 90007
CGACGGCGGCCGCGGCGCTGGCGACGTTGCGGCTGGCCTGACCCGGGCCGGACCGCCCGGACAGGGCCCCGCCGTGCGTGGCCCGACGGTCCGCATCGGTTAGCGTTGAGGGGTGCACCCACAGACAGACGCAGCATCGCCGGAGGACGGGGACACCGAGCCCCGTGCCCGGATCGAGCGGGCCGTGAGCGCGCTCGACGATCTCGATGCGCTGCCGCTCGCCGAGCACGTGGCCCGGTTCGAGGACGCGCACAGCGCGCTCGCCGCGGCCCTGTCGAGCATCGACAGGGTCTGACGGTGCCGCGCAAGGCCCGTCTGGACGCCGAGCTCGTGCGCCGGGGGCTCGCCCGGTCCCGGGAACACGCGGGAACGCTGATCGGTGCGGGCCGGGTCACCGTCCGGGGACTGGTGGCGAGCAAGCCGGCCACCGGCGTGGACGCGGGCGCGGCGATCGTCGTCCGCACCGACGACGACCCCGGCTGGGCCTCCCGGGGTGCGTACAAGCTGCTCGGCGCGTTGGAGACGTTCACCGCACACGGTCTCACCGTCGCGGGGAAACGGTGCCTCGACGCGGGGGCGTCGACCGGTGGTTTCACCGACGTGCTCCTGCGTGAGGGCGCGGAGGCGGTCGTGGCCGCCGATGTGGGACGGGGGCTGCTCGACTGGCGGCTGCGGACCGACGAGCGGGTCACGGTGCTGGACCGGACGAACGTCCGGGCGCTGACACCCGGGCACACCGGTGGCACCGTGGACCTCGTGGTCACCGATCTGTCGTTCATCTCGCTGCGTCTGGTGCTGCCCGCACTCGCGGAGTGCCTGCGCCCGGGCGGGGACCTCGTGCCGATGGTCAAGCCGCAGTTCGAGGTCGGCAAACACCGGCTCGGCAGCGGCGGCGTGGTCCGGGATCCCGATTTGCGGGCCGAGGCCGTGCTGGAGGTGTCGTCGCACGCCCGTTCACTCGGGCTCCGTCCCCGCGACGTGGTGGCCAGCCCGCTGCCGGGCCCGTCCGGCAACGTCGAGTACTTCGTCTGGTTGCGCGGAGAGGGCGGCGGTCCCGCCGAGCGGGGCCGTGTGGACGGGGACACCGCGGCCGGGGAGGCCGGGGTCCCGTCCCCGGACGAGTGGGAGCGGCGGGTGCGTGCGGCGGTGACGGAGGGTCCCCGGTGAATTCCTCCGGCGACCGCGAGGTCCTGCTCATCGTGCACCCGGACCGCGAGTCCACCACCGGGGCGGCGCGGGACGTCGCCATCCGGCTCGCCGCGGCGGGGATCCGTCTCCGCGTCGTCGACGACGAGGTCCGCAGGCTGATCGAGCCCCCCGGCGGGCACCTCCCGTGCACCGTGGTGACCTCGTCCGACGAGCCCGCGGCCGGGACCGAACTGGTACTCGTGCTCGGCGGGGACGGCACCCTCCTGCGCGCCGCCGAGGTGGCCCGGCCCGCGGGTGTGCCGGTCCTGGGGGTCAACCTCGGCCGGGTCGGGTTCCTCACCGAGGCGGACTACGACGCTCTCGGCGAGACTGTGGACCGCGTGGTCGAACGGCGGTACCGCATCGAGGAACGCATGACCGTCGACGTCACCGTGACCCACGGCGACGTGGTGACGGCCGACACGTGGGCGCTGAACGAGGCGAGCATCGAGAAGAGCTCCCGGGAGCGCATCCTCGACGCGCTGGTCGAGGTGGACGGCAGGCCGGTGTCGTCGTTCGGCTGCGACGGGGTGTTGTGCTCGACCCCCACCGGGTCGACCGCCTACGCGTTCTCCGCGGGCGGTCCGATCGTCTGGCCGGACGTGGAGGCGTTGCTGGTGGTGCCCAGCAACGCGCACGCGATGTTCTCCCGGCCGCTGGTGGTCTCCCGGGACTCGGTGATCACCGTGGACGTCGATCCGCACGGGTCCTCCGCGGTCCTGACCTGTGACGGTCTGCGGCACTTCGACCTGGAACGCGGTTCGCGGATCCGGGTGGTCGCGGGTGCGGTCCCGGTGCGGCTCGCCCGGCTCTGGGAAGGGCCGTTCACCGACCGCCTGGTGCACAAGTTCTCGCTGCCGGTGACGAGCTGGCGCGAACGGCAGGCGCGCCTGAGCTGACCTCCGCCCGCGCGGGAAACGGCCACGTGGGTCGCCGGGTCGGCGACTGCGGTCGTGGGTCGGCGCTACGGTGGTGGACGTGCTTGCGGAGATGCGTATCCAGGGCCTCGGGGTCATCGAGGACGCCGTGCTCGAGCTCCATCCGGGATTGACGGTGGTCACGGGGGAGACCGGGGCCGGCAAGACGATGGTGGTCACCGGGCTGCACCTGTTGTCCGGGGGGCGTTCGGACTCCTCGAAGGTGCGTGCGGGGGCGGGCCGGGCGACGGTGGAGGGACGGTTCGCCGACCTCACCGACGGGCCCGCCGCGCGGACCGTCACCGACGCCGGCGCCGAGCCGGACGAGGACGGCAGCGTGATCGCGCTGCGCTCGGTGGGCGCGGACGGCCGGTCCCGCGCCCACCTGGGGGGACGGTCGGTGCCGGTGGGGGTGCTCGCGGAGCTCGCCGAGCAGCTGCTGGCCGTCCACGGGCAGAACGACCAGCTCCGGCTGCTGCGTCCCACCGAGCAACGGGCGGTGCTGGACCGCTTCGCCGGGCAGCCGGTCGCCGACGTCCTGGCCGAGTACCGGCGGGTCCGGCAGGAGTGGCTCTCGGTCTCGGCCGAACTCGACCGGCGTCGCACGCACACACGGGAGCTGGCGCAGCAGGCCGACCTGCTGCGGCACGGGCTGACCGAGATCGAGGCCGTGGACCCGGCGCCCGGCGAGGACACCGACCTCACCGAGCGGGTCAAACGGCTCTCGGCCGCCGAGGAACTCCGGGAGGCCGCCACCGCGGCGCAGCTCGCCCTCACCGGGTCGGCCGACGGCGACCCGGACTCCCCGGGGGCGCTCGGCCTGCTCGGCGAGGCCCGGCGGCGGCTGTCCGGGGCCGACGACACCACCCTGCGGGAGTTCGAGCCGCGGCTGGCGGAGGCCGCCGTGCTGCTCGACGAGGTCGGCGGCGAACTGGCCGGCTATCTGGACTCGCTGGAGGTCGACCCGGCCCGGCTGGAGGAGATCCTCGCCCGGCAGGCCGAGCTGAAGAAGCTCACCCGCAAGTACGCCGCCGATGTCGACGGGGTACTCGCCTGGGCGGAGGACGCCCGGCAGCAGCTGTCCTCGATGGACACCTCGGAGGACGCGCTCGCCGAACTGGAGGCCCGGCGCGACGCGCTGTCCACCGAGCTGTCCGGGCACGCCGCACGACTGTCGGCCGCCCGCGCGGAGGCGGCGGCCGAGCTGGGCGAGCGGATCAGCACCGAACTGGCCGGGCTCGCCATGGGACAGGCGGGGATCGAGGTCACGGTGCGGGGCAGACCCGCCGGGGCCGACGACACCGAGGCCGTCGTCGTGGGGGACGAGACACTGCACGCGGGGCCCGACGGGGTGGACGACGTGGAGCTGCGGTTGCGGGCGCATTCCGGGGCCCAGCCGCTGCCGGTGCACAAGGCGGCCTCCGGCGGCGAGCTCTCCCGCGTGATGCTGGCGACCGAGGTGGTGCTGGCCCACGCCGACACGGTCGGAACCCTGGTGTTCGACGAGGTGGATGCCGGGGTGGGCGGACGGGCCGCCGTGGAGATCGGCCGGCGGCTGGCGACGCTGGCGCGCACGCACCAGGTGCTGGTGGTGACGCACCTGCCCCAGGTCGCCGCGTTCGCCGACCGGCACCTCGTGGTGGACAAGGACACCGACGACGGGGTCACCCGCAGCGGGGTGCGGGTGCTGGCCACCGACGAGCGGGTCACCGAGCTGGCCCGGATGCTCGCCGGGCTGGACGAGACCGAGACGGGCCGGGCCCACGCCGAGGAACTGCTCGACGCGGCCGAGCGGTACAAGGCCGCCCCGGCCTCCGAAGCCGGGGCACGGTCCGAGGCGCAACCCGATGCGCAACCCGAAGCGAGGTCGGGTGCGAAAGCGGGTCGCGGCGGTGGGGGGCGGAAACGCTCCGCGGGTCGCCGGAGCTGACCGGCGTCTCCCGGCGCGGGCGCACCGCTGTCCGGCGTACCCACGCCCGATCCGCTCCGACGATTCCCGGATCGGGCGAAATCCGACGGGCACGGCGGCGTGGCGGGCCGGGCGCCCCCGCCCGCCTTGCCACGATCGCCCGCATGAGACTCACCGGCCTGCTCGCACGGTCCACCGGCGCCCGGCCCGGCATCACGGGCACGGCGCGTGTCGACCGTCGGCCGCGGGACCTGCGCAGCCGAATCCGACCCGGCGACATCGCGGTGCTCGACCACACCGACCTCGACCGTGCGGACGCCGACGCGCTCGTCCGCGCGGGCGTCGCCGCGGTCGTCAACGCCGCCCCGTCCATCTCCGGGCGGTACCCGAATCTCGGTCCGGAGGCCCTGCTGGAGGCGGGTGTGCCGCTCGTCGACGACGTGGGGTCGGCGGCGCTGCGCCGGATCCGGGACGGCAGCCGCATCCGCGTCCACGACGGCACCGTTTACGCCGGTGACCGGGAGCTCGCCACCGGGACCGTGCAGACCGCGGAGAGCGTGGCCGAACGGATGGACGAGGCCCGTGCCGGGATGTCGGCCCAGCTGGAGGCGTTCTCCGCGAACACGATGGAGTTCCTGCGGCGCGAGCGGGCACTGGTGCTCGACGGGGTGGGGGTCCCCGCCGTCGCGGTGCGGATGGCCGGCAGGCACGTGCTCGTGGTCGCCCCCGGGCCGGGACACGCGGAGGAGCTGCACGCACTGCGCGGGTATCTCGACGAACACCGTCCCGTGCTCATCGGCGTGGAATCGGCGGCCGACACGCTGCGCGCCGCGGGACGGGTGCCCGACATCGTCGTGGGCGATCCGTCCGGGGTCGACACCGCGACGCTGCGCGCGAGCACCGAGGTGGTCGTGCCCGCCGACCCGGACGGGCACGCGCCGGGCCTGCAGCGGGCGCAGGACCTCGGCATCGGGGCGGTCGCCTTCCCCGCCTCGGGCAATCCCGAGGACCTGGCCCTGCTGCTCGCCGACGCGCACGACGCGGCGCTGGTGGTCGGTGTGGGATTCCAGGCCACCCTCGGCGAGTTCCTCGACCACGGACGCTCCGGGTCCAACCCGTCGACGTTTCTCACCCGGCTCAGGCTCGGCACGCGGTTGATCGACGGCGCGGCGGTCGCGACGCTGCACCGCGGCCGCGTCTCGCTCGGCGCCGTCGTGTTCCTCGTGCTGTCGGCGGTGGTCGTGGTCGCCGTCGCGGTGCTCGCGTCCGGCGCCGTGGGGTGGATCCCGGTCGACCGGGCGGCGCACACGATGGACCTGGTGACCGACTGGCTCTCCGGGGTCGCGGGCGGGTTCACCGGGGCGGTCGGCGCGCCCGCCGGGCCCGTGGTCGCGGGGGAGGTCCTCGCGTGATCTCGCTGCGGTACCACGTCCTGTCCCTCGGCGCGGCCTTTCTGTCCCTGGCGGTCGGGGTCGTGCTGGGGGCGACGACGTTGTCCGGCACGCCGGTGTTCGGCGGTTCCGGCGAACAGGACCGGCTCGACGACCGGGTGGCCGAGCTGGAGGCCGAACGGGACGCGCTCGACGCGCGGCTGGCGGGACTCGACGCGTTCGCCGACGCGATCGGTGCCGACGTGGTCGACGGCTCGCTGGACCAGCGCACCGTCCTGCTGGTGACCGACCACGACGTGGCCCGGTCGGTGCGGGACGGTGTGGTGGATCTCGTGGAACGGGCGGGGGCGACCGTCACCGGCGGGATCCGGCTGACGGAGTCGGTGACCGACCCGGACCGTTCCGGGGAACTGCGGGAACTGGTGTTGCAGCTGCAGCCCGCCGGGGTCCGCATGCCGGTCGACGGGGAACCCGGTGCCCTCGTGGGGACCCTGCTCGGTTCGGTGCTGCTGCTCGATCCCGCGGACGGCCGGCCGCACGCCACCGCCGACGAACGTGCCGCGGTGGTCGCCGGGCTGCTCGACGGGGGGTTCCTCACCGCCGCGGACGCCCCCGCCCCGGCCGAGCTCGCCGTGGTGCTCACCGGCGACCCGCCCGCCGACCCCGGGGCGGCCTTCCGCGCCGTCACCCTCTCCCGCCTCGCGACCGGACTCGACCGGTCGGGGTCCGGGACCGTGCTGGCCGGGCCCCTCTCGGCGGCGGACGCCGACGGCGCGATCGGCGCCGCCCGGGCCGACCCCGACTCCACCGCGATCCTGTCCACGGTGGACGGCGTCCGTACGGCGGCGGGACGGATCGCGACCGTTCTCGCGTTGCGCGAACAGCTCGATGGCCGGGCGGGCCGCTACGGGGCGGCGGACAACGCGGAGGCCCCGGCGCCCCGGTCGTGAGTCCCGGGGCCGGGGTCGGGTTCGGGCAACCGCTCAGCCGTCGTCCGTGGTCCCGGTCGGACCACCGTCGTCACCGTCGTCGCCCGGGGACGCCCCGGCCACCACCCGTTCCCACAGCGGGACGAACCCGGGGAAGGTCTTGCCCACGGTGGCCGGATCCTCCACCCGGAGGCCGGGCACCCGCAGGGCCAGGACCGCACCCGCCATGACCAGGCGGTGGTCGTCGTAGGTGTGGAACGTGCCCGCGTGCAACGGTGCCGGACGGATGCGCAGCCCCCCGGCGGTCTCGGTGACGTCGCCCCCGAGCGCGGACAGTTCGGTCGCCAGCGCCGCCAGGCGGTCGGTCTCGTGGCCACGCAGGTGCGCCACGCCGCGGATCTCGGAGGGGCCGTCGGCGAAGCACAGCAGCGCCGCGACCACGGGGGTCAACTCACCGACCTCGTGCAGGTCGAGGGTGCGACCGGCGAGGGAGTCCCCGCCGGTGACCGTCAGGCCGGTGTCGTCGAGGACGGTGCCGCCCCCGAGTTCGGCGACGAGGCTGCGCAACCAGTCGCCGGGCTGCGTGGTCGCGGTGGGCCAGCCCGCGATGCGGACGGATCCGCCGGACAGCAGTGGCGCCACCACGAACGGGGCCGCGCCGGACAGGTCCGGCTCCACGGTGAACTCGTCGCGCGCGAGCCGGGCGGGCGGGACGTGGAAACCGTCGGGGCGCCGCTCGGGCGCCGCGCCGAAGTCCCGCAGCATCTCCACCGTCATCGCGATGTGCGGCTCGCTCGGCGGACTGCCCCGCAGCCGCACCGTCACGCCCTCGTCGAAGGCGGGACCGGCCAGCAGCAGCGCCGACAGGAACTGGCTGGACGCCGACGCGTCGAGGTCGACGGCGCCGCCACGCAGGTGTCCGTGGCCGCGGACGACGAACGGCACGGCGCCCCGGCCGTCGTCGGCGATGTCCGCACCGAGGTCGGTCAGCGCCCGCAGCAGCGGACCCACCGGCCTGCGCCGGATCGCCGGGTCACCGTCGAAGTGGACGGTGCGCGACCCGAGGGCGGCGGGGGCGGGGGTGAACCGCGCGACGGTGCCCGCGTTGCCGAGGTCCACCCCGACCTCGCCGGAACCCTGCGTCACGGGACGGATACGGACGCCGTCGTCGACCCGTTCGGAGACCGCGCCGAGGCGGTCCAGCGCGGCCAGCATCAACCGGGTGTCCCGGGAGTCCAGCGGGGCGCGCACCACGGTCGGCCCCGTCGACAGGGCCGCGAGCACGTACGCGCGGTTGGTGACCGACTTCGAACCGGGCACCCGGACGGTGGCGTCGAGCGGCCCGGCGGCGGCCGGAGCGGACCAGGGGGTGTCGTCTGCCACCCCGTCACTCTGGCACACGGCGGCGCACGGACCGTGCGCAGGTCATCGGGTGCGTGGTGCCCGGTGAGGCCTCGGGCACGGGGGCCCCGGTGTGCGATAAGGTGGAAGCCCGTGGGACTTCAGCCGCGGACTACCAAATACGTCTTTGTCACCGGAGGCGTCGCCTCCTCCCTGGGCAAGGGACTCACCGCCTCCAGCCTGGGCCAACTGCTCACCTCCCGCGGACTGCGGGTCACGATGCAGAAGCTCGACCCGTACCTCAACGTCGATCCGGGCACGATGAACCCGTTCCAGCACGGCGAGGTGTTCGTCACCGAGGACGGCGCGGAGACGGACCTCGACATCGGCCACTACGAACGCTTCCTGGACCGTGACCTGTCCGGGACGGCCAACGTGACGACCGGGCAGGTGTACTCGTCCGTCATCGCGAAGGAACGCCGCGGCGAGTACCTCGGGGACACGGTGCAGGTCATCCCGCACATCACCGACGAGATCAAGTCGCGCATCACCGGGCTGGCCGACGACGACGGCAGCGGCCGCCGTCCGGACGTGGTCATCACCGAGGTCGGCGGCACCGTCGGGGACATCGAGTCGCTGCCGTTCCTGGAGGCGTGCCGGCAGGTCCGGCACGACGTCGGCCGGGACAACTGCTTCTTCCTGCACGTGTCCCTGGTGCCCTTCCTCGCGCCGTCCGGCGAGTTGAAGACCAAGCCCACGCAGCACTCCGTGGCGGCGCTGCGCAACATCGGTATCCAGCCGGACGCGCTGGTGTGCCGGGCGGACCGGGAGCTGCCCGAGGACCTGAAGAACAAGATCGGCCTGATGTGCGACGTGGAGAACGAGGCCGTCGTCGCCTGCCCGGACGCGCCGTCCATCTACGACATCCCGAAGGTGCTGCACACCGAGGGGCTCGACGCCTACGTGGTGCGGCGGCTCGGTATGCCGTTCCGCGACGTCGACTGGACGGTGTGGGGCGACCTGCTGAACCGGGTGCACAACCCGTCGGAGACCGTGCGCGTGGCGCTGGTGGGCAAGTACGTCGACCTGCCGGACGCCTACCTGTCGGTCACCGAGGCGCTGCGGGCGGGTGCGTTCGCCCACCGCGCCAAGGTGGAGATCGTGTGGGTCCCCTCCGACGAGGCCACGACACCCGCGGGTGCCGCCGCCGCTCTGGCCGGAGTGGACGGCGTGCTGGTGCCGGGTGGGTTCGGCGTCCGGGGGATCGAGGGCAAGGTCGGGGCGATCCACCACGCCCGCACCCACGGCATCCCGGTGCTGGGGCTGTGTCTGGGCCTGCAGTGCATGGTGATCGAGACGGCGCGCGAGCTCGCCGGGATCACGGACGCGAACTCCGCGGAGTTCGACGAGAACACCGCCAACCCGGTCATCTCCACGATGTCCGACCAGAAGGAGGTCGTGGCCGGCCAGCGCGACATGGGCGGCACGATGCGGCTCGGCGCGTACCCGGCGAAGCTCGTCGAGGGGTCGCAGGTGGCCCGGGCGTACGGGACCCGGGAGATCTCCGAACGGCACCGGCACCGGTACGAGGTCAACAACGCCTACCGCACGCGGCTGACCGAGGCCGGACTGGTGTTCTCCGGTGTGTCCCCGGACGAGCGGCTCGTGGAGTTCGTGGAGCTGCCCGCCGATACGCACCCGTTCTTCGTCGGCACCCAGGCCCATCCCGAGCTGAAGTCGCGGCCGACCAGGCCGCACCCGCTGTTCGACGCCTTCGTGCGCGCGGTGGTGAACTACCGCACCGCCGACCGGCTTCCGGTGGAGTTGCCGGGGACCGCGGTGGGTGCCCGGTGAGCGCGCCGGGTGACCACGACTTCACCGTCGTCTCGTCCCGGGACGTCCACATCGGACGCATTCTGGGGCTGCGGGTGGACGAGGTCGTCATGCCGGGTGGTGCGGCGGCCCGCCGGGAGGTCGTCGAACACCTCGGGGCGGTCGCGATCTGCGCCGTGGACGACGACGGGACGGTGACCCTGGTCCACCAGTACCGGCATCCGCTGGGCGACCGGTTGTGGGAGCTGCCGGCGGGCCTGCTGGACGCCGACGGCGAGGACCCGGTGGACACCGCGCGCCGGGAGCTGGTCGAGGAGGTCGGTCTGTCCGCCGGGCGCTGGGACACCCTCGTCGACGTCGCGGCCTCGCCCGGGTTCACCGATGAGGTGCTGCGGGTGTTCCTGGCCCGGGACCTCACCACGGTCACACGGCAGGCGCACGGCGACGAGGAGGCCGACCTCGTGGTGACCCGGGTTCCGCTGGACGAGGCCGTGCGCATGGTGCTCAACGGGGAGATCGTCAACGGCGCCACGGTCGGCGGACTGCTGGCCGCGCACGCGGTGCTGAGCACCGGCGGGTTCGAACCGAGGCCCACCGACGCGCCCTGGCGGTACCGGCCGACGCGGTTCGCCGAGCGGGGACGCTGACCGCCGGGGCCCGCGGCGTCCGCTCAGCGGCTGAGCGGACGCCCGTCCCCGTCGACCCCGCCGTTGACCAGCAGCAGGATGCCGTCGATCATCGGCCACAGCGCGCCGAGCCCGAAGGTGAGCAGTGTGACCAGCAGTTGCGCGACGGCGAGCCCGGTCTGTCCGGTGTAGAACCGGCCCACGCCGAACGGCACCACAAGCTGCAGGATGCCCGCGACGACCGCCGAGCGCCCGGAGGTCACCGGCTCCCCGCCCCCGCCGGGCGCGGGCCGGACGGCGCCGTCCGGCGACGTGGTCATCTGCGGCTCCGCCAACA
>NZ_KI912185.1:75357-75641 GCF_000231035.2 Saccharomonospora iraqiensis subsp. paurometabolica YIM 90007
CGGGCGGTGGCGGAGCGGTCAGCGGGTGCGGGTGACCAGGACGTCGCCGGAGCCGCTGCGGGCGTGCACCCGCAACGGGACGTCCCCGGGCGGCGGTTCCTCGGCGACGGCGAGTTCGCTGTCCACCCGGCCCGACCCGGACGACAGGTCGATCTCGGCGTCCGTACCGGGCGCGATGCCCGCACGGACGGAACCGGAGCCGGACAGGACCTCCAGGGTGCCCGCCGCGGCGGAGGCCACCGACACGGCGCCGCTGCCGGTACGCACCAGGGTGGGCGCGTGCA
>NZ_KI912185.1:75741-76423 GCF_000231035.2 Saccharomonospora iraqiensis subsp. paurometabolica YIM 90007
GGTTCCCGCGCCCGTGCGCACGGTCGTGCTCCCGTCGGCCCGGTCGAGGGCGACGTCGCCCGACCCGGAGTCGACGTCCACCCGCCCGGTGCGGCCGGTCACGGTGACCCCCGCGAACCGGGTCCGTACGTGCAGGTTCGACCCGGCGGGTGCCCGGACGGTGACCGCGAGCGGGGTCCCCACCGGCGGGGGCGGCTTCGGCCCACGCACCACGATCCGGTCGCCGACCTGCTCGACCCGGACCTGGCGGACGGGGTCCGCCGCGCCCCCCGTCAGGTCGCCGAACCCGGCCCCGAACTGGCTGCCCATGACGTCACCGACCCAGTTCAGCACCCCGGCCGCGCTGTCGGCCCACGCGGGCCGGGTCCCGGGTGCGCGGCGCACCTCCACGACGGCGTCGCCGGGGTCCGTCTCCGCGGGCACGTCCGCCCCCGCGTGCCCCCCGGGGCTGTCCGGCTCCGTACGGGCGTCCTCCCGGCCCGGGGACACTCCGGTGTCGGCGTGTCCGTCGGTGAGGACCACCGTGATCCGGCCCGCGGTGACGTCCACGTCCAGATCGACGGGGCCGTCCACGGCGAAGGTCCGGCTGCGGACGAGGTCGTCGTCGGGGGTGTCCCGGTCGGTCACGGCCGCGCTCACCCCCGTACCCATCCGTGCACGGCCGCGCCGCCGCGGCCGCCGC
>NZ_KI912185.1:76523-76974 GCF_000231035.2 Saccharomonospora iraqiensis subsp. paurometabolica YIM 90007
GGAGGAACTGGTCGAACAGGGCGCTCTCGAACCGGTGCGGGTCCCCGGCTGGCGCCACCGCGCCTACCGGCACGTCGCCGCCCGCACCCCGCGCGCGGTGCCGGGGCGGGCGCTGCTGTGCCCGTTCGACCCGTTGGTGTGGGAGCGCGAGCGCACCGAGCGCCTGTTCGGGTTCCGCTACCGCATCGAGATCTACGTGCCCGCGGCGAAGCGGGTCTACGGCTACTACGTCTTCCCGTTCCTGCTGGACGGGGACCTGGTCGGCCGGGTCGACCTCAAGGCCGACCGGGCCGCGTCGGTGCTGCGGGTGCCGGGTGCGTTCGCCGAGGACGGGGTGGACCGCGCCCGGGTGGCCGCCGAACTCGCCGCCGAACTCACCACGATGGCGCACTGGCTGGGGCTCGACGACGTCGTCGTCGGGGACCGCGGCGACCTCGCCGGGGAGCTGGCC
>NZ_KI912185.1:77074-82283 GCF_000231035.2 Saccharomonospora iraqiensis subsp. paurometabolica YIM 90007
GACGGTCCTGCTGCGCGGCAAGGGCGGCAGACAGCGCCTCGTGCCGGTCGGCGGGCCCGCGACCGACGCCGTCGACGCCTACCTGGTGCGGGCGCGCCCCGAACTGGCCCGGCGCGGCGGGGGAGGGGCCGCGGTGTTCCTGAACGCCCGGGGTGGACGGCTGTCCCGGCAGAGCGGGTGGCAGACCCTCCGGGACGCGGCCGGGCGCGCCGGGATCACCGCCCCGGTCTCGCCGCACACCCTGCGGCACTCGTTCGCCACCCACCTGCTGGAGGGCGGGGCCGACGTCCGCGTGGTGCAGGAGCTGCTCGGCCACGCGTCGGTGAGCACGACCCAGGTCTACACCCTGGTGACAGTCAACACCCTCCGTGAGGTCTACGTGACGGCGCATCCCCGCGCCCGGGGCTGAGCGGGCGAAAACTAGCCCGGTCGTGCCAGGCGAGTCGCGTTGGCGCTGTTCCGAGTACCGCAATACGCTGGCGCCGTCCATGCCGAAGAGGAGCTTTCGCCCCATGTCGACTTCCCACCACACGGCGAGGCGCGCCCAGGACCCGTCCGGCCGGGCGACCGACGCGACCGCGGACGGGACCTCCGGTCCGGCGGCCGTGTCCGACGCCGGGGACCACGCCCCCGTGTCCGACGCCGGGGACCATACCCCCGTGCGCACGGCGAAGGGGGCCCGGGACGTGGTCGACGACAAGCCGAAGCCCGGTCCCACCGGGCGGCCGCGCCGCGAGATCCCCGAGCCGCCCCGGTTGGACGGGCACGGCCCCGCGCGGGTCGTCGCGATGTGCAACCAGAAGGGCGGCGTGGGCAAGACCACCTCCACGATCAATCTGGGCGCGGCGCTGGCCGAGTACGGCCGCAAGGTGCTGCTGGTCGACTTCGACCCGCAGGGGGCGTTGTCCGTCGGCCTCGGTATCCAGCCGCACGAGCTGGACCAGACGGTCTACAACGTGATCATGGAGCGCTCCGTCGAGGTCGGCGACGTCATCCGCAAGACCACCGTCGACGACGTCCACCTGCTGCCGAGCAACATCGACCTCTCCGCCGCCGAGGTGCAGCTCGTGGCCGAGGTGGGCCGGGAACACACCCTGCTGCGGGTACTGCGGCCGGTGATCGACGAGTACGACTACGTGCTGGTGGACTGCCAGCCCTCGCTCGGCCTGCTCACCGTCAACGCGCTCACCGCGGCCGACGGCGTCATCATCCCGCTGGAGTGCGAGTTCTTCAGTCTGCGCGGTGTGGCATTGTTGATCGACACGATCGACAAGGTGCGTGAGCGGCTGAACCCGAGGCTCGACATCACCGGCATCCTCGCCACCATGTTCGATCCGAGGACCCTGCACTCGAAGGAGGTCATGGCGCGCGTGGTGGAGGCATTCGGTGACACCGTGTTCGACACGGTGATCAACCGCACGGTGCGGTTCCCCGAGACGACGGTGGCCGGAGAACCGATCACCCGCTGGGCACCCCGGTCGGCCGGTGCGACCGCGTACCGCACGCTGGCCCGCGAGGTGATCCGTCGGTGAGCAGACGAGCACCCCTGCCCGGTGCCTCGGAACTGTTCCGCCGAACCACCCGCCCGTCCCCCGGGACGTCGGCTCCCGGGGACGGCGCCCCGGAGCCGACCGGTGTCGCCGGGGCCGGTGCGCACGGGGCCGGTGCCGAGGGGATCGGTGCCGAGGGGATCGGTGCCGAGGGGATCGGTGCCGACGGAACCGGTGCCGCCGGGGCGGAGGCCGGTGACCCGGCACGCCCGGAGACTGCCGGGGCGGACCCGGCCGGGGACGGCGACCGGCGGTGGGCCAGGACGGCCCCGCGGAAGGGCTCCGGGAGGCAGCGGCACGACGCGAAGATCACCGTCTATGTCTCGGGTGACGAACTGCTGGCGATGGAGCAGGCACGGCTCACCCTGCGTGGTGCCCACGACCTCGTGGTCGATCGCGGGCGCATCGTGCGGGAGGCGGTCGCGGTGCTACTCGCCGACTTCGAGGAGAACGCGGAGGAGTCCGTGCTGGTGCAGCGGCTGCGGGACACCGACGAGGGCACCGCCGGTGGGGCCGGGGACGCCGGGGGGACGACGCCCTGATGGACGACGCCGCCTCGGCGGTTCCGGACGACACCGCCCCGGTGGTTGCGCCCGGGGAGACCGACCCCGGGCGGAGCGACGGCAGCACCCCGGGGGAGACCGGTCCGGCACCGGGGTTCCAGGTGCGGCTGGAGAACTTCGAGGGTCCGTTCGACCTGCTGCTGCAACTGATCTCGCAGCACCAGCTGGACGTCACCGAGGTCGCGCTGCACCGGGTCACCGACGACTTCATCGCCTACACCCGGGCACTGGGCACCGAGCGGCGCCTCGACGAGACCACCGAGTTCCTCGTCGTCGCGGCGACCCTGCTGGACCTCAAGGCCGCGCGCCTGCTGCCCTCGGCCGAGGTGGACAGCGAGGAGGATCTGGCGCTGCTGGAGGCGCGCGACCTGCTGTTCGCCCGTGTCCTGCAGTACCGTGCGTACAAGCAGGTGGCCGCGTTGTTCGCCGAGCTGGAGTCGTCGGCGCTGCGGCGCTATCCCCGCTCGGTGGTGCTGGAGGACCGCTACGTCGGGCTGCTGCCCGAGGTGATGCTGGGCGTGACCCCGGAGACGTTCGCCGAGGTGGCCGCCGGGGTGTTCCGGCCCAAACCGCCGCCCACGGTGTCGCTGGACCACCTGCACACCGGGCGGGTCTCGGTCCGGGAGCACGCCGCGGTCCTGCGGGTGCGGCTGGCCACCGCGGGCCGGGCCACCTTCGGCGAGCTGGTCGACGACTGCGAGCACACCATCGACGTCGTCGCGCGGTTCCTGGCGCTGCTGGAGCTGTACCGGGAGTCCACCGTCGAGTTCGAGCAGGCGGAGGCCCTGGCCGAGCTGCACGTGCGGTGGACGGGCGGCTCCGCGGAGGAGGCCGCCGCGGCGGCCGAGCGCGACCGCGCGGACGGTGCGGAGGCGGACGAGGAGTACGGATGAACGAGGACGGGACCGCCCACGACACGACGGTGGGTGACCCGCCGGTGGAGCAACCACCGGCTGACGGGGGCGACCCGGCCGACGCGAGCGTCCCGGCGGCCGGGGGAATCGACGCGGCCGGAGAGGTCGACGGGAGCGACGTCGCCGACAGGAGCGACGCTGCCGGTGGCGACGATGCTGCCGGCGGGGAGGACGCTGCCGACGGGGACGACGCTGCCGGTGCGGCCGGGGGACGGGCACTGCCGGACGTGTCGTCCGACGACGCGTTGCGCTCGGCGTTGGAGGCGGTGCTGCTGGTGGTGGACGCGCCCGTGAACGAGGAGTCGCTGGCCGGGGCGCTGGAGCAGCCGGTGGACCGGGTCACCGAGATGCTGCGCACGATGGCGGAGGACTACAAGGACCGCGGCAGCGGCATCGACCTGCGGCGCGTGGCGGACGGGTGGCGCTTCTACACCCGGGACACCTACGCCCCGTTCGTGGAGAAGCTGCTGCTCGACGGGCAACGGTCCAAGCTGACCCGGGCCGCGTTGGAGACCCTGGCGGTGGTGGCCTACCGGCAACCGGTGACCCGGTCGCGGGTCGCGGCGGTGCGGGGTGTCAATGTCGACGGTGTCGTGCGCACACTGCTGGCCCGGGGGCTGATCGAGGAGAGCGGCACCGACCCGGAGACCGGCGGCACCCTGTACGGCACGACCGACCTGTTCCTGGAGCGGTTGGGGCTGTCGTCGTTGTCCGACCTGCCCCCGATCGCCCCCCTGCTTCCCGAGGTGGATTCGATTGACGACGGCTGACCGGCACGCGGACGGGCCCGAGGGTGTGCGGTTGCAGAAGGTGCTCTCCCGCGCGGGGGTCGCCTCCCGCCGCGCGGCGGAGGAGATGATCGCCGACGGCCGGGTGAGCGTGGACGGCGTGGTGGTGGAGGAGCAGGGCCGCCGGGTCGACCCGGACACCGCCGTGATCCGCGTCGACGGGTCGCGGGTGGTGGTCCGCGAGGATCTGGTGTACCGGGCGCTGAACAAGCCGCGCGGGGTGCACAGCACGATGACCGACGACCGGGGCAGGCCCTGTGTGGGCGACTACGTCTCCGACCGGCGACTGTTCCACGTCGGCAGGCTCGACGCCGACACCGAGGGCCTGCTGCTGCTGACCAACGACGGCGACCTGGCGCACCGGCTGATGCATCCGTCGTTCACCGTGCCCAAGACCTACGTCGCCGAGGTCGAGGGCACGGTGCCCCGGGGGCTGGGCGCGACGCTGCGGGAGGGCGTGTCGCTGGAGGACGGACCCGTGCGGGTCGACGGGTTCCGCATCGTCGACACCCGTCCCGGCCGCACCCTGGTGGAGTTGGTGCTGCACGAGGGCCGCAACCGCATCGTCCGGCGGCTGCTGGACGAGGTCGGCCACCCGGTCCGCAAGCTGGTCCGCACCGCGGTGGGCGACGTCCGGCTCGGCGACACGAAACCGGGCACCGTCCGCCCGCTCACGCACGCCGAGATCGGGGCGCTCTACCGCACGGTCGAGTCCGGGGAGTGACACCCGGGCCGCCGGGCGGGGACCGGGCCGTCCGGGCTCACGCCTCCGGGTCGTGCAGCCGCAGATCGAGGCTGCCGGTCAGCCGCAGTTCGCGGACCGTGCGTTCGCCGGTGTCCAGGGTGCGCACCGTACCGTCCGGGTGCCACCCCGCGTGGCGGTAGAGGTTCAGCGTGGCCGAGTCGGACTGTGCCACCCACGCGATGCCGCGTTCGGCGCCGTGCTCCCGCAGGGCGGTGGCCGCCGCCGCGAGCAACCGGCCACCGTGGCCGCGCCGACTCCACCGGGGCTCCACGAGGACGGTCGCGATGAGACCGACTTGGTCGGCGTCGCCGGGCAGGGCTCCGTCGGCCGAGGCGACGTCCTCCGCCGGTGCCGGGCCCGCGACGCAGAACCCGACCGTGTACCCGCCCTCGGTGGCCACCCGGACCGCGGTCTCCGGATGCCGCACCGCGCCGGACCACTGCGCGGCCAGGTCATCGGCGTCCAGCGCGTCGACGACCCCGGTCCCCAGCGTGTCGGTGTAGGCGGTGCGCCAGGTGGTCAGCTGAACGCGCACGATGTCGTCGACGTCGTCGTCGGTGGCCTGCCGGACCGCGGCGGTGCTCATGGCGATCACCGTAGCCACCGGCCGCCGCCCCGCCCCGCGGCCCCCGCCCGCCTCCCCGCCGCG
>NZ_KI912185.1:82383-85918 GCF_000231035.2 Saccharomonospora iraqiensis subsp. paurometabolica YIM 90007
AGGTGCCGCTCCGGGCGCGGCCTCACGCGGCACCCGGCGCACGGCCGCCGTCGTCGGGGGCGCGGTGGCGGCGGTGGCGCTACTGGTGGGGGGTTTCTTCCTCGGGAGACCGGTGTGGTCGCCGCCGTCGGACAACGCGCGGTTACCCACGCTGACCTACGGGGACGACGGCGACCTCACCGAGGTCAACCTCGACTGGAACGACCGGTGCGTGAACACCCGCATCGAACCGGGACGGGTGCTCGCCGACAGCAACTGGGTCGACTGCGACGAGCCGCACGACGCCGAACTGTTCGAGCGGAGTTGGCCGGTGGGCGATTCCGACGAGACCGATGCCGAGCCGGTGCGCTATCCCGGACACGAGCAGTTGCGCCGCTTCGGCGAGGCGGCCTGCGAGTTGAAGTTCGACTCCAACCGCATCGACGACGAGCTGCGACACGAGCTCGCGTACCGCACGGTGGTCCCCACCAGGACGGAATGGGAGAAGGACCCGGACCGGTTCGCCTCCGACGACGGCATCGTCCGCAACGTGCTGTGCTTCGTGCAGCACGCCGACGGCGACCAGTTGACCCGTCCGGTGCGGCAGGTCGTCCGGTAGGTGGTCGGCCACAGAACTTCCCGTGTGCCCGGCCGGTGACCGGCAGATCCGCACCCACCCGCGGGCGGGCGACGGATACCCCGCGGGGACGGTGGTCGGCACGGTGGGCGCCGGACCGAACAGGTACCGTCGGGTCCATGTCGATCGAACCGCCCACTCCGCCCACCGCCGCGCCGGGCAGACCGTTCGGCCGCGTGCTCACCGCCATGGTCACGCCGTTCACCGCCGAGGGTGCCCCGGACCTGAAGCGGGCGCAGGAACTCGCCGTGCACCTGCTGGAGCTGGGCAACGACGGCCTCGTCGTGAACGGCACCACCGGGGAGAGCCCGACCACGCGCGACGACGAGAAGGCCGACGTCATCCGCGCCGTCGTGGAGGCCGTCGGTGACCGCGCGACCGTCGTCGCCGGTGCGGGCACCTACGACACGGCGCACAGTGTGGAGCTGGTCCGCCAGGCCGAGAAGGCGGGCGCGCACGGCGTCCTCGTGGTGACCCCCTACTACTCGCGGCCGACGCAGGCCGGGGTGTACGCGCACTTCACCACGGTGGCCGACGCGACGAACCTGCCGGTGATGCTGTACGACATCCCCCCGCGCTCGATCGTGCCGATCGAGGTGGACACCCTGCGCCGGCTCGCCGAGCACCCGCGCATCCTCGCGGTCAAGGACGCCAAGGGGGACCTGCTGGCGGGCAGTGAGGTCATCGCCAACACGCACCTGGCCTACTACTCCGGCGACGACGCGCTGAACCTGCCGTGGCTGTCGGTCGGCGCAACCGGCGTGGTCAGTGTCATCGGGCACGTCGTCGCGGGCCGGATCCGCGCCATGATCGAGGCGTACGAGGACGGCGACACCTCCACCGCCCGCACCAACCACCGCGGGATGCTGCCGGTTTTCCGCGCGTTCTCCCGGGTCGGCGGGGTCGTGTTCGCCAAGACGGCCCTGCGGCTGCGCGGCTACGAGGTCGGCGACCCCCGGCTGCCGATGGTGCCCGCCTCGGACGAGCAGGTGCGCGCCATCGCGGCCGACCTGACCCAGGCCGGTGTGCCCCTGGAGATGTCGCCGTCCAGCGACTGGGCGAGCAACCGGGTGGCCCAGGCCGACTCGGCGGCGGCCTACGTCACCCCCACCACCCACACGAGCGTTGGGACCATCCACCCGTGACCGGAAAACCCTCACAGCAGCCCACCGACGCCGCCCGGACCCCGGCGAGGAGCACCCCGGGGCCGGGGCCGACCCACCGGCCGCCACCCCTGCCCGAGGGCGGCCTGCGGGTGGTCGCGCTCGGCGGCATCGGCGAGGTCGGCCGGAACATGACCGTCTTCGAGTACGGCGGCAGGCTGCTCATCGTCGACTGCGGGGTGTTCTTCCCGGAGGACGCCCAACCCGGCGTCGACCTGATCCTGCCCGACTTCCGCGCGATCGAGGACCGGCTCGACGACATCGACGCGCTGGTGCTCACCCACGGGCACGAGGACCACATCGGGGCGGTGCCGTTCCTGCTGCGGATGCGGCCGGACCTGCCGATCCACGGTTCGCGGTTCACGCTCGCGCTGGTGTCGGCCAAGTGCAAGGAGCACCGGCAGAAGCCGGTGCTGCACGAGGTCGCCGAGGGACAGACCCGCACCGTGGGTCCGTTCGAGCTGGAGTTCTTCGCCGTCAACCACTCCATCCCGGACGCGCTGGCACTGTCCCTGCGCACCCCGGCGGGCACGGTGCTGCACACCGGCGACATCAAGCTGGACCAGCTCCCGCTGGACGGCAGGCTGACCGATCTGGCCGGGTTCTCCCGGGTGGGTGAGTCCGGGGTCGACCTGCTGTGCATCGACTCCACCAACGCCGAGGTGCCCGGGTTCGTCACCCCGGAGAGCGACATCGGCCCCGTGCTCGACGACGTGATCGCCCGGGTGCGCCAGCGGGTCATCGTGGCCTGCTTCGCCAGCCACGTGCACCGGGTCCAGCAGGTCCTCGACGCGGCGCAGCGGCACGGGCGCCGGGTGGCGCTGGTGGGCCGGTCGATGGTGCGCAACATGACGATCGCGGCCGACCTGGGGCTGCTGAACATCCCGCAGGGACTGCTGATCGATCTCGACGAGGCGGTCAACCTGCCCGAGACGAAGGTCCTGTTCGTCTCCACCGGATCGCAGGGGGAGCCGCTGTCGGCGCTGTCCCGGATGGCGCGCGGCGAGCACAAGCAGATCGCGATCCGGGAGAACGACACGGTCGTGCTGGCCAGCTCGCTGATCCCGGGCAACGAGACCGCCGTGTTCGGGGTGATCAACGGGCTGGTGCGGCTCGGTGCCGAGGTGATCCACCAGGGCAACGCCCAGGTGCACGTCTCCGGGCACGCGCCCGCGGGCGAGCTGCTGTTCCTCTACAACGCGGTCCGGCCGCGCAACGTGATGCCGGTGCACGGCGAATGGCGGCACCTGCGGGCCAACGCGGCGCTCGCGGTGCGCACCGGCGTGCCGGAGGAGAACGTGGTGCTCGCCGAGGACGGCGTGGTGGTCGACCTGGTCGAGGGGCAGGCGACGGTCAGCGGCCGCGTCGAGGTCGGCATGGTCTACGTCGACGGCCTGTCGGTCGGGGACGTGGGCGAGTCCACCCTGTCCGACCGGCTCGTCCTCGGTGAGGGCGGATTCATCGCGATCACGGTCGCGGTCGACTCGACCACCGGGCGGGCGATGGGCAGGCCGACCCTGTCCGGCCGGGGATTCTCCGACGACCCGAAGGCGCTCGACGAGGTGGCCGGGCTGGTGGAGATGGAGCTGTCCCGCACCGAGTCGGAGGGCATCGTCGACGCCCACCAGATCGCCCAGGCGGTGCGCCGGGTGGTGGGGCGGTGGGTCGGCGAGACCTACCGGCGCAGGCCGATGATCGTCCCGACGGTCATCCCGGTCTGACGACCGTGCCCTCCCGGCCCTCCCGGCCCTCCCGG
>NZ_KI912185.1:86018-94227 GCF_000231035.2 Saccharomonospora iraqiensis subsp. paurometabolica YIM 90007
GAGCGGCGTCCGGGAACCCGGCGGACGGTGCCGACGTGCCGGCGGCCACCGCCGCGGCCGCGGCACCGGCGAAGGGTTCCCGGAAGAGGACGGCGGAGACGGCGGAGGCGACCCAGCTGGAGATCGAGGCCCCGCTGTCGGTGACCCGCACGGTCGAGGGCGATTACACGCTGCCCCCGGCGGAGCTGCTCACCCTCGGCGACCCGCCGCTGGCGCGGAGCCGGGCGAACGACGCGATGATCGAGGCGATCACCGGCGTGCTCCAGCAGTTCAAGATCGACGCGGAGGTCACCGGCTTCACCCGGGGGCCGACCGTCACGCGGTACGAGGTCGAGCTCGGCCCCGGCGTGAAGGTCGAGAAGATCACCGCGCTGACCAAGAACATCGCCTACGCGGCCGCCACGGAGAACGTGCGCCTGCTGGCGCCGATCCCCGGCAAGTCCGCGGTCGGGATCGAGGTGCCCAACTCCGACCGTGAGATGGTGCGCCTCGGCGACGTGCTGCGCTCGCCGCTGGCCGCCACCGACGACCACCCGATGGTGATCGGGCTCGGCAAGGACATCGAGGGCAGTTTCGTCACCGCGAACCTGACCAAGATGCCGCACCTGCTGGTCGCGGGCTCCACCGGCTCCGGTAAGTCGAGCTTCGTCAACTCGATGCTGGTGTCGCTGTTGGCGCGGGCCACGCCGGAGGAGTGCCGGATGATCCTCATCGACCCGAAGATGGTCGAGCTGACCCCCTACGAGGGCATCCCGCACCTGATCACGCCCATCATCACCCAGCCGAAGAAGGCCGCCGCCGCGCTGGCCTGGCTGGTGGAGGAGATGGAGCAGCGCTACCAGGACATGCAGGCCAACCGGGTGCGGCACATCGACGACTTCAACGCCCGGGTGCGGTCGGGGGAGATCACCGCCCCACCCGGCAGCGAGCGCGAGTACCGCCCGTACCCCTACATCATGGCGATCGTCGACGAGCTCGCCGACCTGATGATGACCGCGCCGCGCGACGTGGAGGACGCCGTCGTGCGGATCACGCAGAAGGCCCGGGCCGCGGGGATCCACTTGGTGCTGGCGACCCAACGCCCCTCGGTCGACGTGGTCACCGGTCTGATCAAGACCAACGTGCCGTCCCGGCTGGCGTTCGCGACGTCGTCGCTGACCGACTCGCGCGTCATCCTCGACCAGCAGGGCGCCGAGAAGCTGATCGGCATGGGCGACGCGCTGTACCTGCCGATGGGCGCGGGCAAGACGAGCCGTGTCCAGGGCGCCTTCGTCAGCGACGAGGAGATCGCCGCCGTCGTGCAGGCCACGAAGGAGCAGGCCGCGCCGGAGTACGCCGAAGGGGTGACCGCGGGCAAGTCGGCGGACACCAAGGAGATCGACCCGGACATCGGCGACGACCTGGAGGTGCTGCTCCAGGCGGCCGAACTGGTGGTGACCTCCCAGTTCGGCTCCACGTCGATGCTGCAGCGCAAACTCCGGGTCGGCTTCGCCAAGGCGGGCAGGCTCATGGACCTGTTGGAGACCCGGGGGGTGGTCGGGCCGTCCGAGGGCTCGAAGGCGCGCGACGTGCTGGCCAAACCCGACGACCTCCCGCAGGTGCTGGCCACCATCCGTGGCGAGGACCCGCCCGGCGAGCCCGCCGACCCGTCCTGACCGGGGCCGCGGCGGGTACGGTCACCGGTCCCGGTCGTCCAGGTGCCGCAGCATCCGGGTGTTGCCCAGGGTGTTCGGCTTGACGAACGGCAGGTCGAGGAACTCGGCGACGCCGGTGTCGGCCGAGCGGCGCATCTGCTCGTAGACCTCCCGCGGCACCGGCGTGCCCTCGATCGCGCGGAACCCGTGCCGGGCGAAGAACTCCGTCTCGAAGGTCAGCACGAACAGCTTGGCCAGGCCCAGCTCCACGGCGAGGTCGATCAGACGTCGCACCAGCAGGCTCCCGACGCCGTGCCCGCGCACGGACCGGTCGACGGCCACCGTGCGGATCTCGGCGAGGTCCTCCCACATCACGTGCAGCGCGCCGCACCCGACGACCGTGCCCGCGAGCTCGGCGACCCAGAACTCCTGGACGTCCTCGTAGAGGGTGATCAGTTCCTTCTCCAGCAGCACCTCGCCCGCGTCGGCGTCGACCAGTGCCTTGATCCTGCGGACGTCGGCGATCCGCGCGCGGCGGACGACCGGTGCTTGCGGTGACTCCACGTCTGTAGACGCTAACGGGCGTGCGGCCGGACGGTCTCCAGGGTGTGCTCGGGGGCCGGTCGGCGGCGGTTACCCTGAACAGGTGTCTTCCGCAGAAGCCGTCGACAGTACCGGCTCGTCACCCGAGCGACGTCGGGTCGCGATGCTCACCCTGGGTTGTGCCCGCAACGAGGTCGACTCCGAGGAGCTCGCGGGCAGGCTCACCACACAGGGGTGGGAGCTGACCGACGACCCGGGTGACGGGGACGTCGTCGTGGTCAACACCTGCACGTTCGTGGAGTCGGCGAAGAAGGACTCGGTCGACACGCTGCTCGCCGCCTCCGACACCGGGGCGAAGGTCGTGGCCGTGGGCTGCATGGCCGAGCGGTACGGCCACGAGCTGGCGGACAACCTGCCCGAGGCGGACGCCGTGCTCGGGTTCGACCACTACCCCCACCTGGCCGAGCGGCTGGACGACGTCGCCGGGGGGCGCACGGTCGCCGCGCACACGCCGACCGACCGCCGGACCCTGCTGCCGCTGACCCCGGTCGAACGGCCCTCCGCCGCCGAGGAGGTCGCCGTTCCGGGCCACGCCGGCTGGGGGCCCCGGGTGTTGCGTACCCGGCTGGACGACGCGCCGGTGGCACCGTTGAAGATCGCGTCGGGCTGCGACCGCCGCTGTTCGTTCTGCGCGATCCCGTCCTTCCGGGGTTCCTTCGTCTCCCGCCACCCGGACGACCTGGTGGCCGAGGCCGCCTGGTTGGCCGGGCAGGGGGCGCGGGAGCTGTTCCTGGTCAGCGAGAACTCGACCTCCTACGGCAAGGACCTCGGCCGCGACCTCGGCGGCACCCGCGCGCTGGAGCGGCTGCTGCCCCGGCTCGCGACCGTGGACGGGGTGCACCGGGTCCGCGTGTCGTACCTGCAGCCCGCCGAGACCCGGCCGGACCTGGTGCGCGCGATCGCCACCACACCGGGGGTGGCCACCTACTTCGACCTGTCGTTCCAGCACTCCAGCGAGACCGTGCTGCGCCGGATGCGCCGGTTCGGGTCGACCGACTCGTTCCTGGCGCTCGTCGACCAGATCCGGGAGTACGCGCCCGAGGCGGGTATCCGGACGAATGTGATCGTGGGCTTCCCGGGCGAGACCGAGGACGACGTCGCCGAGCTGGAGCGGTTCCTCACCGCGGCCCGGCTCGACGCGGTCGGCGTCTTCGGCTACTCGGACGAGGACGGGACCGAGGCCGAGTCGTTCGACGGCAAGCTGGCCGCCGGGACCGTGGCCGAGCGGGTCACCCGGATCTCCACACTGGTGGAACAGCTGACCGCCCAGCGCGCGGAGGAGCGGATCGGCACCGTGGTGGACGTCCTCGTGGAGAACGCGGACGACGAGGTCACCGGGCGCGCGGACCACCAGGCGCCCGAGGTGGACGGCGAGTGCGTGGTGCTCGACGCGGGGGAGTGCGTGGTGGGGGATCTGCTGCGCTGCGAGGTCGTCGACAGCGCGGGGGTCGACCTGGTCGTGCGGCCGGTCGCCGACGCCGCGGCCGGGTCCGCGCCCGCCCACGGCGGAACGGGTATCGCGACGTGACCGCGGGGCGAGCCGGGCGAGCCGGGGGAGGCGGGGACCGGTCCGCGGAGTCGGGGCCGTCCCGGATGAACCTGGCGAACGTGCTCACCGTGGTGCGCCTCGCCCTGGTGCCGCTGTTCGTGGTCGTGCTGTTCGTCGAGGAGGGCGAGGACCCGCTGTGGCGGTACCTCGCCGTGGCCGTGTTCGTGGCGGCGGCGCTCACCGACCGGATCGACGGGTGGGTCGCGCGGCGGTACGGGCTGGTCACCGACTTCGGCAAGGTGGCCGACCCGATCGCGGACAAGGCGCTGATCGGGGCCGCACTGGTGGGGCTGAGCGTGCTCGGCGAGCTGCCGTGGTGGATCACGGCGGTGATCGCCGCGCGGGAGCTGGGCGTCACGGCGCTGCGGTTCTGGGTGATCCGGCACGGGGTGATCCCCGCGAGCCGTGGGGGCAAGGCGAAGACGCTCGCCCAGGTGGTGGCCATCGCCGCCTTCCTGCTCCCGCTCCCGGACGTTCTCGACCCGGTCCGGTGGGCGCTCATGGCGCTCGCCGTGCTCCTGACCGTGGTGACCGGCCTCGACTACCTGGTGCAGGCACTGCGGATGCGCGCGGGGGGCGACGGTCGCTCCGGGGGCGCCCGCACGGACGGCCGGGACACCGGAGCGGATCCCTGGGGACCGGGGCCGGGACGGACAGGTCCGGCGACGGAGTGAACGGTCCCGGAGATCCGAGGCCCGACGACTCCGTCCGCCCGGAGGAACGGCCGGGCGGGGACACACTCCCCCGGGCCGGGGCCGCCGACGTCGTCGCCGACCTGGCCCGGTGCGGGTGGACGGTGGCCACGGCGGAGTCCCTGACCGCCGGACTCGTGTGCGCCCGGCTGACCGAGGTGCCGGGGGCGAGTGCGGTGGTGCGGGGCGGGCTCGTCGTCTACGCCACTGACCTCAAGCACACTCTCGCGGGGGTGGATCCGGATGTGCTGGCCGAGCACGGGGCGGTCCATCCCGAGGTCGCCGCGCAACTGGCCGAGGGGGCGCGGCACCGGTGCGGCGCGGACTGGGGCCTGGGTCTGACCGGCGTCGCCGGACCCGATCCGCAGGACGGCGTCGGGCCGGGCACCGTGTACGTCGGACTCGCCGGGCCCGGCCGGCGCGAGGTCCGGACGCTGCTCTGTCCGGGTGATCGTCGCGCCGTGCGGGAGGCGGCGGTGGCGGACGCGCTCGCCGTGCTGTACCGATGCCTGCGTGAGGAACTACGACGCTGAGTCGCTCGTTCGCTCAGGGCGGACGACCGTGTCGACACCTGCGTTCCGTCCCCCGGCCTGGGTACCGTGGACGACAGATGGAAGGGAGGCGCGTGATGACCGTGCTGTTGCGTGAGGCGATCGGTGATCGGCTCCGTCATGCCCGCACCACCAAGCGCCGGACGCTGCGCGACATCTCCCGCGCCGCCAGGGTGAGTCTCGGGTATCTCTCGGAGGTCGAGCGCGGGCAGAAGGAGGCCTCCAGCGAGCTGCTCGCCTCCATCTGCGAGGCGTTGGACCTGCCGCTGCCCGAACTGTTGCACAACGTCGCCTCGGACGTGTCCGCACTCGGCACGGTGGACGCCGCCGGGGCGGAATCCGGGGTCGCACTGCCCGCCGAGGCCGGTGCCCGCGAGCCCGTCGCCGAGGACCTCGCCGAGGGGCGGGAGGAGGCACGGCCGGTCACGGGGGCCGCGGGCGAGTTCCGGCTCTCGCCCGCTCTGCGCACGACGATTCCCGCCCCGGAGTCGAAGGCGGTGCTCGCGGCCTGACGGGCGGCGGACCCGGGGCACCCGGGAACCGGTGTCCGGGGCGCGGCCGGGAGACGCCGTGCCGTCGTCCCGTTCCGCGCGGACGTGCGGGGTCGTCGCGGACGTGCGGGGTCGTCGCGAACGTGCGGGGTCGTGGTGGAACGGTGGGCGCCGACCTGACACGATGGAACCCGACAGACGGGGGTCACGTGTTCCGACCGGTATCGGCAGGTGGTCACCCGCGCAGGGAACCGTGGAATGTGAGAAGGCAGGCGGAGGAGATGGCCAACCCTTTCGTGAAGTTCTGGAAGTACCTCATGGCGGCGTTCTCGTCGAAGGTCGACGAGCACGCCGACCCGAAGGTGCAGATCCAGCAGGCCATCGAGGAGGCGCAGCGTAACCACCAGTCGCTCTCCCAACAGGCGGCGTCGGTGATCGGCAATCAGCGTCAGCTGGAGATGAAGCTGAACCGTCAGCTGGGGGAGGTGGAGAAGCTCCAGTCCTCCACCCGCCAGGCGCTGACCCTCGCGGAGGAGGCGCGCGCCAAGGGCGACGAGGCGAAGGCGCAGGAGTACGAGACCGCGGCCGAGGGTTTCGCCGCCCAGCTCATCACCGCGGAGCAGAGCATCGAGGACCTGAAGACGCTGCACGACCAGGCACTGCAGGCCGCCGAACAGGCCAAGCAGGCCGTCGAGCGCAACTCGAGCATGCTCCAGGAGAAGCTGGCCGAGCGCACCAAGCTGCTCTCGCAGCTGGAGCAGGCGAAGATGCAGGAGCAGGTGTCGGCCTCGCTGAACCAGATGACCGAGATGTCCTCCTCCGGCAACACGCCGTCGCTGGACGAGGTCCGGGACAAGATCGAGCAGCGGTACACGACCGCGGTCGGCTCGGCGGAGCTGGCGCAGAACTCCGTGCAGGGCCGGATGATGGAGGTCCAGCACTCCACGACCCAGCTCGCCGGGCACAACAGGCTGGAACAGATCCGTGCCTCCATGAAGGGCGACTCGGTGGCCCAGGTGACCGACGGCTCCGAGACCGCGGGCACCGGGCAGGCCGCCTCCTCCGCCGGCTCGGACGTGCAGAGCGAAATCCAGGCCCGGGTGGAGGCCGAGCGGCAGAAGAACGAGGCCTGAGGGCCGGGAACGGCGGGGGCGGATGTCGGGCCGACGCGACTTCGGGGAGCAGAATCTCGAGAAGTACGTGCGACGTCTGCCCGACTACGCCCGGAAGGCCCACCGGCAGCTCCGGCGCTACACGGCAGAGGAGCGCCTCCCGTCCGCCCCGGACCGGCGACGGGACGAGGCCGGCGCCGGACCGTCCACCCCGGCGGAACTGCCGGTGGTCGCCGAGATCCGGGACAAGTGGGACCGCTGGAACGATCCGGCGGCGAAACTCCGGCGCAAACGGCGGCGCACGTCCCGCGCCCTGACGGTGTGGTCGGTGCTGACCCTGCTCAGCGTGTTGTGGGCGGTGGTCGGCTACGTCGGCCTGGGCGGGGCGGAGGGCATCCAGGGCGCGTTCAGCGGGCTCGCGGCGACGCTGATCTTCGGTGCGCTCGGGGTGCGCTCCGGCATTCGCCTCCACCGGCTCTCCCGTACGCCGTTGCCCGAGCGGCACTCGGCCGCTCCGACCGCACTGCCGCCGTCGGGGTCCGCGGCGCGGGAACCGATGGAACGGCTGCGTCGCGGTGAGGAGTCGCTGGGTGAGCTGCTCGCCCAGCTGGAGTCCCCGCACGGCACGTCCGGGGCCACCCCCGAGATGTCGGTTGACGACGCCCGGGCCACGGCGGCGGAGGCCGCCTCCGCGTTGCGGGCGCTGGCCGCCCGGGTCGAGTCGATCGAACGGGCCCGCCGGTCCGCCCCCGAGGACGAACGGGCGGGGCTCGACTCGGCCGTCGCGTCGTTGCGGACCCAGCTCGACGAGGGCCTGGACGAGTACGGCACCCTCGTCGCCGCCGCCGGGCGCGCGGTCGCCGCGAGCAGTGCCGGGGTCCAACCCGCGCGGGAGGCACTGACCGACGCGACGGACCGGCTGGCGGGGCTGGCGTCCGCGCTCCGCGAGCTGTCCGGCGACAGCTGAGTCGTCCCGGTGTATCCCCCGCCCGGTTGACCCGAGTGGGTGCGGGTACTCCCACGCCGAGGAACTTTCGTGGAGAGCCCGAAGGGACGCCCGGCGTGAACCTCTTCCTGTTCGAGGACGACACCGTCCCGCTCCCGCCGGTCATCACCAACCACTCCTCCCAGCGTGTGCTGGCCGTGTTCGACGGCCTGCACCGGGCGGGCCGGCCGGTGCCCGGATTCTCCGTGCGTGCCCGGGAGGACGCCCTGGTCGACGCGAAGGCGGTCGACGAGCGCGTGCGCACGGGGGAGAACCCGCCGTTGGCGGGCATGCTGGTCGCCGCACCGGAAAGCCCGCTGCTGTGCCGGCGGCTGTCCCGGGCGGGCGCCGTGGTCGTCGGCACCACCCGCGGGGACGCCGTGCCGGGTCCCGCGGATGTCACCGACCCGGGGGAACCGAGGCACACCCACCGTGGTGGTCGCGTGGCGACGCTCGGCGGCACCGACGCGGTGATCGTCGCGGGTGCGCCCGTGGGGAGCCGGGACGACGCGGTCGCCTTCGTGCCCACCCGCGGTCTCGTGCCGGGGGCGCACCCGGTGACCGTGGTCGCCGGCGACGTCGACACCGGTCA
>NZ_KI912185.1:94327-95487 GCF_000231035.2 Saccharomonospora iraqiensis subsp. paurometabolica YIM 90007
GCGGCAACCCGCCCGAGCCAGGGGCCGGTCCCCGGTTCCGGGCCGCCCCCTGCCGTCGCCGTGTCCCCGGGGTCGTCCACCCCGGCGGACGGGGGCGCAGCGGTGGCCGAGGTCGTGGTGTCCGGCTCGTCGGGGCCGACGGTGTCCTCGACGTCGGATTCCGAGCGCAGGTACGGCGGGACGGAGCCGCGGCCGTCGGACAGCGGGGTGGGGTCGAAGGTGACCCAGCCGATGCCGTCGAAGTACACCTCCACCCACGCGTGCGCGTCCCGGGAGGTGATCGTGCGGACGTTGCCGTCGCGGTACCCGGAGGTGAACCCGACCGCGACCCGGGAGGGGATGTCGAGCGTCCGCAGCAGCACCGCCATCGACGACGCGAACTGCTCGCAGTATCCGCGCCTGCCGTTGAACAGGAAGTCGGCCAGTGCGTCGCGGTCGGTGGCCGGTGCGGTCTCGGTGTCGTAGACGAAGCCGTTCCCGGGACGGAAGTGCCGCCAGACGGCCTCGACCTTGTCGAAGACCGTGTCCTCGGACCCGGTCAGCCGTCGCGCCAGCCCGCGCACGCGCGGGTCCACGCCGGAGTCGTCGACGTAGACGTCCGCGACGTCGCCGGCCGCGGTCCCGGCCGCGCGCAGTTCCTCCTCGGTCGGCCGCTCCAACGCGGCGACCTCGGTGTACGGCTCCGGGCGGGTGCGCCGTTCCCGGAACACCGCGCCGCTGGCGCGGTCGTAGAACCAGCCGTCGGCCACGCCGGACAACCTCCGGGGCGAACCGTAGACCGGCAGCCACACGTCGTTCCAGTTGACCGGATCGATGCGCAGGGTGCGGTGCGGAGCGGACCCGTCGTCGCCGGGCGCCGTGGGCAGCGCACCGTCCGCGCGCACGCCCGCGGGCATCGGCCCGTCGGCCAGCCCCCACCCCTCGTTCGGCCGGTAGGTGTCGAGTGTGAAGGCGCGCAGCAACCGCTTCTCGTCACCGAGACCCCGCACGCGGAACAGCTCCACGTCACCACTGCGGTCCAACATCCCGCGCAGTGACGTGAACGGGTTGACCCCGAGCCCGCCCGGGACGTCGCGGCCCGCGCCCTCGCCCGGCAGGCTCCCCTCCGTGCCGACGGCGGTCACCGTCGACCCCGCCACGAGCCCCGCCACCACGGCCGC
>NZ_KI912185.1:95587-97557 GCF_000231035.2 Saccharomonospora iraqiensis subsp. paurometabolica YIM 90007
CGGCGGCTGCTCGGCACCGCCGCGGGCGACCACCTGCACGCCCTCGCGCACGGGCGGGACGAGCGTCCCGTGGTGGCCGACGCGGAGGAGAAATCGGTGGGTGCCGAGCGCACGTTCGATTCCGACCTGCGCGGGTATGAGGCCCTGGAGCGGGAACTGCTCCGGTTGTCCGGACGGGTCGGGGAGACGTTGCGTTCCCGGGGGCTGCGGGGGCGCACGGTGTCGCTGAAGGTGCGGTTCGCCGACTTCCGCACCGTCACCCGGGCCCGGACCCTGCGCAGCGGCACCGACGTCGCCCGGCGGATCCACCGCACCGCCGTCGACCTCCTGGCCGACGCCGTGCCCGGGGACGCGCCGGTGCGGTTGCTCGGTGTCCGGGTCGAGGGGCTGACCGGGACCGGGGAGCCCGAACAACTCACCCTGGAGGACGCGCTCCCGGCCGAGGCCGCGGTGACGGGAGGCGGGCGGGAGCCGGAGGGACGGTGGCGCGAGGCGGAGGCCGCCGCCGACGTCGCACGGTCCCGCTTCGGCAGCGCGGCCGTGCGCCCCGCCTCGCTGCTTCCCCCGGACGGGGTATGATCGGTCCGGGACGAAATCCCTGGTCGGGTGTGGTGGTTGGGCCCATCGGGCAAAACCCGGCACGCGGCGGCCGAGATCGGGTAGTCGTGCGGGCGTTGTGCTCGTATCCTGGGGGACGACACCCCCGATCGGGGAATCGTCGGGTCCACGAAGAACGCGCGGTTCCGGCGCCCAGCAGGGGTCGCCAGACAGCGCCGTGCCGGAGGAGGAGACATGCCACTCTCCGAGCATGAGCAGCGGCTGCTCGATCAGATCGAGCGCGAGCTCTATGCCGAGGACCCCAAGTTCGCGTCCACGGTACGAGGTACCCGGATGCACCGGCCCAGCCGCCGCAGGCGGGTGCAGGGCTTCGCCCTGGTGCTCACGGGCCTCGCCCTGCTCGTGCTCGGCGTCGTGCTGCCGGCGTCGTTCCTGCGGATCGCGGAGATCCCGTGGCTGAGCGTGCTGGGCTTCGTCGTGATGTTCTTCGGCGCCCTGGTGGCGGTCGCGTCCCTCCGGGCGTCCGGGGAAGCCGGGGAGGGCGACGCCGAGACCTCCGGTGGAGGTGCGGGCAAGCGCGGCGGGACCTCCGGCCGTCGCAGCGGCTTCGCGCAGCGGATGGAGAACCGCTTCCGGCAACGCTTCGAGGACCGCTGACCCGCACCGGCGGGTCCTGACCCGGAGACGGCTCGCACCCGCGCAACGTCCGTCCCGGCCGGGTCCACTGGCCCACCTGCACGCTGTCGCGTCGGAGACCGGTGGCACCGCACGAGGTCCGTTCCCGTGCAATGCCACCGGTCTCCGTTCGTCTCGGCTGTCCCCGCTCCCGGGTCGCCTCCCACCTCGGACACCGGCCTTCGCCGGAGCCGGGGGATGCGAGGTCAGCCGCGCCGGCGGCGCACGATCGAGCGGGGCCACAGCCGGGCGCGCCAGGACAACGGAGCGTTGCGCCGGAGGGCGTCCAGCACCCCCCGGAACGCCCCGGCGAACCCGGGGTCGCGGTCCCCGGCCGCCCCGTCGGGGCTGTACCAGGACCGTTCGAGCGCGGTGACCACGGCGCGCAGGTCCTCCCGCCCCCGCTCGTCCAGCCGGTGCCGCTGGGCGAGCCGTTGGGCCGCCAGCCGGATCGTGTCCGTGGCCGGGATGTCGATGCCCCGGTCCACACACTCCTGCATCAGCTCGTGCCAGGCGGCGTTGCCCGCCGAGGGCGTACCCGCACCGATCTCGCGCAACCGGCGTCCCCGCTGGATCCGCCGGACCGCGAACGGTGCCCCGGCCACCAGGGTGCCCGCCGACAGTGCCACGGCGACACCCCAGTGCAGCCACCATGCCAGCAGCATCGTCGCCGACCACGCGGCGAGCGCGGCCACGGCGAGCACCGGGCCGCGCCCGGTAACCGGTCCGCGGTCGCG
>NZ_KI912185.1:97657-98478 GCF_000231035.2 Saccharomonospora iraqiensis subsp. paurometabolica YIM 90007
CCGCCCACGCCCCCGCCCCACCCGGCCGCGCAGCACCCGGACGGGCGCTCCCGCGGGCCCGTGCGTGTCGGTGGGTGCGGCTAGGCTCGGCGGCGATGGGACGCAACACCGCCCTGCCCGAGGGTTTCGAGCGGTTCCGGGTCACCGCGACCCGGTGGCCGGACGACACCGGGTGCGGTGTGCTCCACGTGGACATGGACGCCTTCTTCGCCGCCGTCGAGCTGCGGACGCGGCCCGAACTGGCCGACGAACCGGTCGTGGTCGCCGGGGCGGGGCCGCGGTCGGTGGTGGTCTCGGCGAACTATCCGGCCCGCCGCTACGGGGTCCACTCGGCGATGCCGGTGGCGACGGCGCGGAGGCTCTGCCCGCAGGCGGTGTACCTGCCGCCCACCCGCGGCCTCTACAGCGAGGTCTCCCGGGGGGTGATGGCGCTGTTCGCGGAGGTGACCCCGGCGGTGCAGCCACTCGGCCTGGACGAGGCGTTCCTCGACGTCAGCGGGGCGTTGCGCAGGCTCGGCAGCGGCCCGGCCGGGATCGCGACCCGGCTGCGCGCCCGGGTCGCCGACGAGTTCGGCATCACCTGCTCGGTCGGGGTCGCCGGGGTGAAGTTCGTCGCCAAGCTCGCCTCCGGGATGGCGAAACCGGACGGCACCGTCGTGGTGCCGGTGCCGGAGACCCGGGAGTTCCTGCGCCCCCTCCCGGTGGGGGCACTGTGGGGTGTCGGCCCCCGGACCGAGCGCGCGTTGCGGAGCAACGGCCTGGACACCGTCGCCGACCTCGCCGCGACCCCGGCGGCGCGGTTGCGGCGGCTGCTCGGCACC
>NZ_KI912185.1:98578-103159 GCF_000231035.2 Saccharomonospora iraqiensis subsp. paurometabolica YIM 90007
CGCACGGCCACCGGACCGGACACCGCGCCGTCCCGGAAGCGGACCGGGGGGCGGGCCGCGGCGGGGGCGACGCTGCGGGACCGGGTGCTGGACTGGCCCCGCTCGCGCTCGTCGTTCGTCCTGGTGCTGATGGCGCTGATGATCGTGGGCGTGGCGGTGACGTTGTGGCTGTCCACGCAGGCGATCGCGGACTCCTGGCGGCTGCAGGAACTGCGGGAGGGCAACACCGAGCTGACCGAGCGCGTCGAGCGGTTGCAGCGCGAGGTGGGACAGTTGCAGTCACCGTCGTCGTTGGCCGAGCGGGCCGAGGCCCTGGGCATGGTCCCGGCCGGACCGGCCGCGCGGCTCGTCGAGGACGCCGACGGCGACGTCACCGTGGTCGGGGACCCGGAGGCGGCCACTCCACCACCGGACGGGAGCGGGACCGCCGTGGACGGTGCGGCGGGCACGGGCGGCGCCGACGACGGCACCTGACCCCGATGCCGGGAGCCGGGACGCCGGCGGCAGCGTCCCGTCGTGGTCACGGCATGACCGGGTGACGGCGGCGGGCCCGGTGACGGCAGGATCCGGGAACGGCAGACACAGCGGGAGGACGACATGGCAGGCCGGCCCACGGCGCGCGGGGGGCCGTCCGGCAACGGCGCACGCCGCACCTACTCCGTCGGTGCCCGCCGGGGCGGCACGGTCTCGGTGCGCAACAACCGCGGCCGCTTCGTCGCGGGGCGCATCGTGCTCACCCTGGTGCTGGTCGTGGCGGGACTGCGACTGGGCTACATCCACGGGTTCGAGGCGGACGCCCTCTCCGAGCGCGCGGAACGACAGCGGACCACGCCGATCGACCTCCCCGCACCCCGTGGCGCCATCGTCGACCGGGACGGCAACAAACTGGCGTTCAGTGTGGAGACCCGCGCCCTGTGGGTGCATCTGCGCAGCATGCGGGAGGAATGGGCGGAAGCGGCGCGGTCCGACTCCGATTCGGGCGAGGACTTCGACACCCGGGCCGCCGAGGTCGCCGGCTTCATCGCGCGGCAGCTCCCGCACCGCACGACGGAGGAGCAGCTGCTGCGTCTGTTCCACAAGGACGCACCGTTCACCTACCTCGTCGAGGGTGTGCAGCCGTCGGTGGCCGAGGAGATCGAGGAGAAGTACCCGGAGATCGGGTACGAGAAGCGGGCGAAGCGCGTGTATCCGGGCGGTGACCTGGCGATGAAGGTCGTCGGGTACGCGAACTGGCGGCAGGACGACCCGGATCCGAGCAAGCACAACCTCGGCGGACTGTCCGGCTTGGAGTCCATGCGCAACGAGGTCCTGGCGGGCACCCCGGGCAGACAGATCGTCAACACCCCGGGGCAGGGTCTCGATCTGGTGATCCCCGGTACCGAACGGAACGTGCAGCCGGCCACGCCGGGCTCGGATCTGGAACTGACGCTCGACTCGGATGTGCAGTACGAGGTGCAGCGCACCCTCGCCGACTACGTCGAACGCGCGCACGCCGAGGGCGGGGCCGCCGTGGTTCTGGACGCCGAGACCGGCGAGGTCCACGCCCTCGCCAACGACACCACGTTCGACCCGGGCGAGGACGAACTGACGAACGAGGCGCTCGGCAACGACGCGGTGACCACGCCGTTCGAACCGGGGTCGGTCGCGAAGGTGGTCACCGCCACCGCCGCGATCGAGGACGGGATCGTCGGCCCGGACTCGGTGCTCGAGGTCCCCGGCTCCCTCCGGATCGCCGACCACACGGTGCACGACGCCTGGACCCACGGCACCCAGCGGTTCACCACCCGCGGCGTGTTCGCCAAGTCGTCCAACGTCGGGACCCTGCAACTGGCCCGCGAGCTCGGTCCGGACCGGTTCCTGGAGGAGCTGGAGCAGTTCGGCGTGGGCCGGACGACGGGGATCGGCCTGCCCGGGGAGAGCCCGGGTTACGTCCCGCCGCGGGACGAGTGGTCCGGCACGACCTTCGGGAACCTGCCGATCGGCCAGGGCATGTCGATGACCGTGGTGCAGATGGCGAGCCTGTACCAGGCGCTCGCCAACGACGGTGTCCGGGTGGAACCCAGGATCGTGCGGGCGCGGATCACCCCGGACGGGGAGCGTGTGCCGGAACCCGCCCCCCGCACGACCCGCGTGGCCGACCCGGCGACGGCGGACACGGTCACCGACATGCTGCGGGCCGTGGTGCAGGACGGGGACTACGAGCACCGGGGCACCGCGCCGGAGGCCGCGCTGGAGGGCTACCAGATCTCCGGTAAGACCGGGACGGCGCAGCAGGTGGACCCGGAGACCGGCCGATACAGCAACACGCTGCACAACGTCACCTTCGCCGGGACCGTCCCCGCCGACGACCCACGGTTCGTGGTCGGGGTGTGGTTGGACGCCCCCGACACGACGCTGCCGGAGTACGGCTCCGCGGCGCCGCTGTTCCGCGAGATCGCCGGGTTCCTCGCCCAGCACTACCGTCTCCCGGTCTCGGACGAGCCCGCCCCGAGGCACCCCCTGGTGCGCTGACCGGGACCGGCACGGGGTCCGGACACGAGAAGGCCCGGGGCGGCTCGCGCCCCGGGCCTTCCGCGTGATGTCCGCCGGTGTGGGCCCCGCGGGGGGATCACCGGCGGGAGGGGATCACTGTGCGTAGAGCTGTTCGATCGCCTCGGCGTAGTTCTTGCCGACCACGTTGCGCTTGAGCTTCATGCTCGGCGTGATCTCGCCGCCGGCCTCGGTGAAGTCGTGCGGCAGCACGGCGAACTTCTTGATCGCCTCGGCGTTCGACACGAACGTGTTCGCCTCGTCGACGGCGGCCTGGACGTCGGCCCGCAGCTGCGGGTCGTCGGCGAGGTCGGCCACGGTCGCGTCCGCGGGCTTGCCGTGCTGCTGCTTCCAGGTCGGGAAGAACTCCTCGTCGACGGTGATCAGCGCGCCGATGAACGGCCGCTGGTCCCCGACGACCATCGCCTGACTGATCAGCGGCTTGGACTTGAGCGTGTCCTCGAGGCCGGACGGGGCGACGTTCTTGCCGCCCGCGGTCACGATGATCTCCTTCTTCCGGCCGGTCAGCTTCAGGAAGCCGTCCTCGTCGAGCTGGCCGAGGTCGCCGGTGTGGAACCAGCCGTCCTCCAGCGACTCGTTGGTGGCCTGCTCGTTGTTCCAGTACCGGGGGAACACGACGTCTCCCTTGAGCAGGACCTCGCCGTCCTCGGCGATGCGGACCGAGGTGCCCGCCACCGGCTTGCCGACCGTGCCGACCCGGAACTCGTCGCGGGTGTTGACGTTGGCCGCCGCCGAGGTCTCGGTGAGCCCGTACCCCTCGAACACCGGCACGCCGATGCCGCGGAAGAAGTGCGCGAGCCGGCCGCCGAGCGGTGCGCCGCCGGAGACGGCGGCGATGCAGCGCCCCCCGAGCGCGGCACGCAGTTTCGTGTAGACCAGCTTGTCGAACACCGCGTGCTTGAGCTTCAGGCCGAGGCCGGGGCCGCCCCCGTCCTGCGCCTTGCTGTAGGCCACGGCCGTGGCCTCGGCCTTGTCGAAGATCTTGCCCTTGCCCTCGGAGTGCGCCTTGAGCTTCGAGTTGTTGTAGACCTTCTCGAACACCCGCGGCACCGCGACCACGAAGGTCGGGCGGAACGTGCTCAGGTCGGCGAGCAGATCCTTGATGTCGGGGGTGTGCCCGAGCGTGACCCGCGAGGTGAACGCGGTCAGCGCGATCGCGCGGGCGAGGATGTGCGCCAGCGGCAGGAACAGCAGCTGGGAGTTGCCCGCGTCCATCAGCTGGGGGAAGGCCTTGATGTCGGCCCGCACCTCGGCCAGCAGGTTGTGGTGCGTCAGCACGACACCCTTGGGCCTGCCCGTGGTGCCCGAGGTGTAGACGATGGTGGCCACGTCCTGCGCGCCGACGCTGCGCCTGCGGGTGTGCACGTCGTCGTCGGCGACCTCGGACCCCAGTGCGGACAGTTCGTCGACCGCGGGCCGGTCGCCCTCGATCTGCCAGAGGTTGTCCAGTTCGGGCAGGCGCTCGCGCACGGACCCGACCGTCTCGGCGTGCTCGGCGGTCTCCACGACGACGGCCCGGGCTCCCGAGTCGGTCAGGATCCAGTGTGCCTGCTCGGCCGACGACGTGTCGTAGATCGGGACGGTCACGCCGCCCGCGGCCCAGATGGCGAAGTCGATCAGGGTCCACTCGTAGCGGGTCTTGGACATCAGTCCGACCCGGTCACCCTGCTCGATGCCGGCGGCCATCAGGCCCTTCGCGACGGCGAGTACCTGCGCGGCGAACTCGGCCGCGGTGACGTCGCGCCACGAGCCGTCGACCTGGCGACGGAAACTCACGGTGTCGCCGAACCGCTCGGCGTTGACCCAGACGACGTCCGACATGTTCTCGTCGTCGGCGACCGCAGCAGTCGTGGGGGCGCTGTACTCGCGCACGTCCACCTCCGTGTCCAAGCATTGTTACTGGCCGGTCAACCTAACCCCTGTCCGCTTTCGTGCCTATGCCCGGGGGCCGATGAGTTCGCCGGACGTGCGATCGTGACCGCCGTGTCCGACACCGCTGACGCCTCCGCGGGCCTGCCCGCGCCGGACCAC
>NZ_KI912185.1:103259-110713 GCF_000231035.2 Saccharomonospora iraqiensis subsp. paurometabolica YIM 90007
CGCTCGCGCGCACCGGTGCCGAACCGGGTGCCCTCGGCGTCGCGCTGGAGTCCGCGTGGCGGTGGTGGCCGCGGGTGACGCTGGTGACCGAGGGCACGGCGGCGGACGTGGCGGGCACCGCGGACGTCGAGGTGCGGGCGGCACCCGCCGACGCGGACGGCGAGATCGTGCGCACCGTGCGGGGGCTGCGCGCGGACCGACCACGCGACCACGTCGTGGTGGTCACCGCCGACCGGTGGCTGCGGGACCGGGCCCGCGCGGAGGGATGTGCCGTGACCGGGCCCTCGGCGCTGTGGCGGGTGCTCGACGCACTGCGCTCCCGGTGAACCCCGGCCCGGGTGAACCCACCCGGTGCACCCGGCGGAGGCCCCGGTCGTCTCAGACCTGGGCGCCGTTGTCGGGATCGGCGCCGTCCGGTGGGCCCTGACGGACGCGCAGCAGCGCCAACGCGATCCCGCTGGCCACCGCCAGCAATCCCAGTGGCAGCCCGAGGGAACCGCCGAGCCCGAACACGCCGGGAGCGGCGAGCAGGAGGATCCCGACCACGAAGAACAGCAGCACCACGAACGCGCCCTTGCGCGGTCGGGGGAGAGGCGGCGGCTCCGGGGGCACGAAGTGTTCGTCGTCGTCCGCGGGGTCGTCGCCGAACAGCGTGTCGTCCCAGTCGGTGTCGGTTTCGCGCCAGCCCGCGCCCGCACCGGGGACCGTTCCGCCCCCGTCGGCCCGGCGGGAGGTCCCCCGGCGCGGGGTGCCCGACCGGTCACCGGGGCCCGCTCCGGCGGTCCCGTCCGGGACGTCGTCGTCCCCGTCGACGTCCCGGGTCGTCCCCCCGGGTCCGGGGTCGTCGTCCGGGTCGTCGGCGAGCGCGTCCGCGTCCGCGCCGAGACCCTCCGCCCGCAGGTCCGCGACGATCCGCTCGAACGTGGCGTCGACGTCCTCCGGCCCGTCCGCGCCTGACGTAGGGTTCATCGGACACCCACCTGTCTGACCGAGTTCACGGAGTACCCGACGCGCCCGCGGATCCGCGCGTCGTGGTCCGGGGTTGCCACGTGTGCGCCGCGCTCAAGCGCGGTCCCGGGCCCACCGGTACGGGGAAGCGGCGCGGCGGGGCAGAGCACAGGCATGCCCGGTCGTCCTTCCGTCGAGCTGTGTCCCCCCAATGTTCGCACGGACGGGAGGTCCCGCGAGGCGGTACCGTGAGGGTGATGGCGGGAGGGACCGGGGCGTTCGGCGTCGCCGGGGACACCGCGGGTCCGGTTCGCCGCCGCGGCCACGCCGACACCGGTGTGCCGGGACGCTGTGATCTCGATCGCCGTGGTCGGTGCCGCCGGGTGCCGCGGTTGTGCCGTCTCCTCGGGGATTCGTAAGCTGACCGGTCGGCGGCTCCGGCGCCGCCGTTCGTCGTGCGCACCGAGGAGGGACCCCGCAGTGCTGTATTGGTTCATGAAGTACGTGCTGCCGGGGCCGGTGATGCGGCTGTTGTGGCCCGCCAAGGTCACCGGGCTGGAGAACATTCCCGACGAGGGCGGGGTCATCCTCGCGGGCAACCATCTGGCGGTCGCGGACTCGTTCTTCATGCCGTTGCGGGTCTCCCGCCGGGTGACCTTTCCGGCCAAGCAGGAGTACTTCACCGAGCCGGGCCTCAAGGGCAGGCTCAAGAAGTGGTTCTTCTCCGGGGTCGGCCAGTTCCCGATCGACCGCTCCAGCGGTTCGGCGGCCCAGGCCGCGATCGACACCGCCGTCCGGCTGGTGCGTGAGGGGCGGTTGCTCGGGATCTACCCGGAGGGCACCCGGTCGCCCGACGGCAGGCTCTACAAGGGCAAGACCGGCGTCGCACGGATCGCCCTGGAGTCGCGGGCCCCGGTGGTTCCCGTCGCGATGGTCGGCACCGAGAAGGTCAACCCGATCGGTTCGCGGCTGTGGTGGCCGCGCCGCATCGAGATCCGGTTCGGCACGCCGCTCGACTTCTCCCGGTACGAGGGGCTGTCCGGGGACCGGTTCATCGAACGGTCGATCACCGACGAGATCATGTACGCGCTGATGGAACTGTCGGGTCAGGAGTACGTCGACGTCTACGCCGCGAAGGCCAAGGAACTGCAGGCCGCCGGGCAGGCCGGGGCCCGTCCCGCGGTCCCCGCGCAGGGCGGTGCGGGCGAGGCCGCCCGGATCCCGGAGTCGAAGGCGAGCTGATCCACCCGGCCGGGGCCGGTGCCCCGTCGAGTACCGTGCCCGCGTGCGGTTCTTCTACGACACCGAGTTCATCGAGGACGGCGTGACGATCGACCTGGTCTCGATCGGTGTCGTGGACGAGACGGGACGCGAGTTCTATGCCGTGTCGACGGAGTTCGACCCCGCCAAGGCGGGCCCGTGGGTGCGCGAGCACGTGCTGACCAAGCTCCCCCCGCCCGGGGACCGGGCGTGGCGCGGGCGGGAGCGCATCCGTGCCGACCTGCTCGACTTCTTCGGCGAGCCAGCGGAGGGGATCGAGCTGTGGGCGTGGCTGGCGGCCTACGACCACGTGGTGCTCGCGCAGCTGTGGGGGCCCATGCCGGCGATGCCGCGTGTCCTCCCCCGCTTCACCCGCGACCTGCGGCAACGGTGGGAGGACCTCGGCAGGCCCCGGCTGCCGGGCGCACCCGACGACGCCCACGACGCCCTGGCCGACGCCCGCCACAACCTCGAACGCTGGCGCGTCCTCGAACAGGTCCGCCAGGACCTCACCCGCCGTCGCGCCTTCCCCACCCGGTAGAGGTTGTGCCGTGAAGGCCCCCTTCCCTGCCTGTGCCGCCGTGAAGGCCCCCTTCACGGCACCTGACGCAGCGAAGGCCCCCTTCACGGCATCCGGCGCAGGGAAGGGGGCCTTCACGGCACCGTCCGGCGGGGCCGTCAGCGGCGCCGGGCGCGGACGGCGGCGGCGAGCTCGTCCAGGAGGGTGGCCGTGGTGGGCCAGTCCAGGCACGCGTCCGTGATGCTGCGGCCGTAGGTCAGATCGTCCGCGTGGCCGAGGGTGAGATCCTGCCGCCCGGCCTCCAGGAAGCTCTCCAGCATCACACCGGCCACACCGGGCTCGGCCGTGCCGACGCGGGCGGCGAGCTCGCGCACCACGTCGGCCTGCCGCTGGTGGTCCTTGCCGCTGTTGCCGTGGCTGGCGTCCACGAGCACCCGTTCGGGCAGGCCGGACGCGCGCAGCCGGGTGCGGGTGTCGGCGACGGTGTCCGGGTCGTGGTTCGGTCCCCCCGAGCCGCCGCGCAGGATGACGTGGCAGTCCCGGTTGCCGGACGTCGTCAGCAGCGCGGCGAGGCCGTCGGCGTTGACCCCGGCGAACACGTGGCTCGCCGCGGCCGCCCTGGTGGCGTCCACGGCGACCTGCACGTCGCCGTCGGTCGAATTCTTGATCCCTACCGGCATGGACAGGGCGCTGCACAGTTGCCGGTGCACCTGGCTGGCCGCGGTGCGCGCGCCGATGGACCCCCAGGTCACGGTGTCGGAGAGGAACTGCGGAGTGATCGGGTCGAGGAACTCGGTCCCGACGGGCAGGCCGAGCGCGGAGATGTCCAGCAGCAGCCTGCGCGCCGCCCGGAGCCCCTTGTTGACGTCGTAGCTGCCGTCCAGGTCCGGGTCGTTGACCAGTCCCTTCCAGCCCAGCGTCGTGCGCGGCTTCTCGAAGTACACCCGCATCACGACGTGCAGTTCGTCGGCCACGGTCGCGGCGTGCGCGGCCAGCCTGCGCGCGTAGTCCAGGGCGGCGGCCGGATCGTGCACCGAACACGGGCCGACGACGACCAGCAACCGGTCGTCCCGGCCGTCGAGGATGTCGACGACGTCCCGCCTGCCCTGGGCGACCGTCTTGGCGACCCCGGGGTCCACGGGGTGTTCCTGACGCAGCAGGGCCGGGGAGAGCAACGGGCTGACACCCGTGATGCGCTGGTCGTCCAGCGTGTGCACCGGGTCGGTGTGGTCGGAGGCGTCCACCGCGGTCGCGGGACGGTCCGGTTCGGCCGTGGGGGTCATGGGCTTCCTTTCCACAAGCCGCCCCGACCGTGACCGCCGAGCCGGCTTGTCGTCGTCCGGCTCGGAATGGTCGGTGGTCAGCGCACGCCGTCGCCGACCGGCCCACCCCGGGCCGGCCCGCTAAACCAGAAAGCGAAGCGCTGCACGGACCGGACCCTACCAGGCCGGTGGTCCGCTGCACCGATCAAGACCCCGCCGGGATAGGCTGGCGACCGGAAAATGTGACGGAGGACAACCGGAGAGGTGTCGTGGTGATGCGAGTCGGCGTGCTGACCGGTGGGGGCGACTGCCCGGGGCTGAACGCGGTGATCCGCGCGGTGGTGCTGAAGGGCATCGAGACGCACGGTTGGGAGATCTTCGGTTTCCGCAGCGGCTGGCGCGGGGCCATCACGGGGGAGGGGCGGTGGCTGACCCGCGACGACGTCGAGGGCATCCTCACCCGGGGCGGTACCATCCTCGGTTCGTCCCGCACCAACCCCTACAAGGAGGAGGGCGGTGTCGAGGCGATCCGGTCGGTGGTCGCCGACAAGGGCATCGACGCGATCATCGCGATCGGGGGCGAGGACACGCTCGGCGTGGCGAACCGGCTCACCGCGGACGGGGTGCGGGTCGTCGGCGTTCCGAAGACCATCGACAACGATCTCGCCGCCACCGACTACACCTTCGGCTTCGACACCGCGGTGCACATCGCCACCGAGGCCGTCGACCGCCTGCACACCACGGCCGAGTCGCACCACCGTGCCCTTGTGGTGGAGGTGATGGGCCGGCACGCGGGCTGGATCGCGCTGCACTCCGGCCTGGCCGGGGGCGCGAGCGTCATCCTGGTGCCGGAGCGCCCGTTCTCCGTCGACACGGTCGTCGAGTGGGTCCGGCGCCGGTTCGAGCGGGAGTACGCACCGATCATCGTGGTCGCCGAGGGGGCGTTGCCGGAGGGCGGGGCCGAGGTGCTGCAGACCGGTGAGACGGACGCCTTCGGGCACGTCCGGCTCGGCGGGGTGGGCAACTGGCTGGCCGACGAGATCGCCCACCGTACCGGCAAGGAGTCCCGCGCGGTCGTGCTGGGCCACACCCAGCGCGGCGGCACCCCGACCGCCTACGACCGGGTGCTGGCCACGCGGTTCGGCCTGCACGCGGTGGACGCCGTCGCCGACGGGGACCAGGGCGTGATGGTGGCCCTGCGCGGCACCGACATCGTCCGGGTGAAGCTGGCGGAGGCCACCGCCGAGCTGAAGACCGTACCGCCGGAGCGCTACGCCGAGGCCGAGGTCTTCTTCGGCTGACGGTTCCCCCACCTCCCTTCCCCCGGCCGGCCCCGGGACGCGGCGACCCCCGCCAGTGTTCCGGGGCCGGCCGGCGGGGGAGGGCGCGACCGCTTCTCCCTCACTCGTCGGTGTGATCGACCGACGCCGATGCGCTACGTTGCGCACACTCGGCGTGGAGGTGCGTGATGGCGGAATCCGTCCGGGGCGAGGCCAGGGGCGAGGCGCGGGGTGCGGGCGGCACCGACACCGGCGGCGGGGAGACCTCCGGGGTGCGCAGACAGTGGACCGGGATCGTGCTCGGCCCCGTGCTGGCCGTGCTCACCTACCTGCTGTTGCCGACGAGCCTGTCCCCGGACGGCCGGGTGACCGCCGCCGTCGCGGTGCTGATGGCCGTGTGGTGGGTGACCGAGGCGTTGCCGTTGGCGGTGACGGCCCTGTTGCCGCTCGTGCTGTTCCCCTTCCTCGGCGTCGGGGAGATCGGCGAGGTCGCGGCCCCGTACGCCGACGACATCATCTTCCTGTTCATGGGCGGGTTCCTGATCGCCCTGGCGATGCAGCGCTGGAACCTGCACCGGCGGATCGCGTTGCGCACCGTGCTGGCCGTGGGGACGGGACCGGTGCGGCTGGTCGCGGGATTCATGCTCGCCACGGCGTTCATCAGCATGTGGGTCAGCAATACGGCCACCGCGGTGATGATGCTGCCGATCGGGGTGTCGGTGCTCGGGTTGGTCTCCCAGCTGGGCGACGGCGAGGGCGATGCCAACTTCGCCACGGCGCTCATGCTCGGCATCGCCTACGCGGCCTCGATCGGCTCGCTGGCCACGATCATCGGTACGCCGCCGAACACCCTGCTGGTCGGCTACCTGGAGGAGAACTTCGACATCACCCTGACGTTCGGGGAGTGGATGCTGTTCGGGCTGCCCGTGTCGGCGGTGTTCCTCGTGCTCGCCTGGCTGGTCCTGACCCGTGTGGTGTTCCGGCCGCGCCTGCGCTCCCTGCCCGGCGGCCGCGAGCTGATCCGCGGCCAGTTGCGGGAGATGGGGCGGATGAGCCGGGGCGAACGCAACGCGCTGGCCGTGTTCGTGCTCGCGGCCGTGTCCTGGATCGCCATCCCGGCGCTGGCCGACGTCGACGCGGTCGCCGGGGCGGTCCCGTGGCTGGGCAACGTCTCCGACGCGGGCATCGCGATGACCGCGGCCGTGGTGCTGTTCCTGCTGCCCGTGGACGCCCGCGCCGGGGTCCGCACCCTCGACTGGGACACGGCCAAGACCCTGCCCTGGGGCATCCTGCTGCTGTTCGGGGGTGGACTGAGCCTGTCCACCCGGTTCACCGACACCGGCCTGAGCGAGTGGATCGGTGAGCAGGTCGGCGGGCTGTCCGTGTTGCCGCTGATCCTGCTGGCCGCCGCGGCGGCCCTGCTCGTGCTGATCCTGACCGAGCTGACCAGCAACACCGCCACGGCCGCGGCGTTCCTGCCGATCCTCGGCGGGGTCGCCGTGGGGCTCGGCCACGGGCCGATGGTGCTCGCCGTGCCCGCCGCGATGGCCGCGACCTGCGCGTTCATGCTGCCGGTCGCGACCCCGCCGAACGCCATCGTCTTCGGGTCCGGCCACGTCCGCATCGGGCAGATGATCCGGGGCGGGGTGCTGCTCAACGTGCTGGGGCTGGTGCTGATCACTCTCGCCGCGTACACCCTCGGCGCGTGGGTCCTCGGCCTCGCCTACTGAGCCCGGACCGGACCGACGTAGCGTGGGCGCATGGCGTTCACCGGTTTCGGCGAGTACGCGATCGACTTCTTCGACGGGCTCGTGGTGGACAACTCGAAGGCCTACTGGCAGGAGCATCTGCCCACCTACACCACCGACGTCCGGACGCCGATGGAGGCGCTGCTGGCGGAGCTGCTGGAGGAGTTCGGCGACTTCGGTGAGGGCAAGGTGTTCCGCCCGTACCGGGACGTGCGCTTCGCCCGGGACAAGAGCCCGTACAAGACGCACTGCGCAGCGGTCGTCGAACGGGGCCGGGGCGGTGGCGCGTTCTACGTCGAGGTCGGCCCGGCGGGGCTGCGCGTCGGCGGCGGCTGCTTCCACCTGGCTCCGGACCAGCTCGCCCGGTTCCGCCGGGCCGTCGACACCGACGTGCACGGCGCGGAACTGGCCGACCTGGTCGCGGAGCTGCGCGGCG
>NZ_KI912185.1:110813-123941 GCF_000231035.2 Saccharomonospora iraqiensis subsp. paurometabolica YIM 90007
GGTGCGGCCGGGGGCCCGGCGCGTGTCTGCGCCGCGCCCGTGGTTCGGCCACCGGGTCCGGGTCGGGGTCGAGTGCGATCTGGACGGCGAGGTAGGCGCGGCACGGCAGCGCCCCCCGCCTGCGGAGGAACGGTCTGCGTCTGCCGTGGCAGACGGTGCAGTGGCCGCTCGGCTCGACCCGGTGGTCGGCGAGAACGGTCTTCAGGGCGCCGGCGAGCAGGGCGACGTTCAGACCGTCCAGTTCGGCGCGGACGCCGGGGGAGGTCTCGCCGCCCGAGTGCGTGATCTCGTCGAGTCTGCGGTGCACGCTCGCCTGGAGTGGAGTGACGATGCTGGGGTCGCGCCCGGCCACGTGATCTCCCGATGTTCGCGTTGTGGAACGGTTGTTGCGCCGCGGAGCACGAGGCAGCATACAACCGCCGGCTGCAATTTGCAGTCCGTCGATCGGGGGCCGCGGTGTTACCGAGGGTCTCGCCACGCCGGTCCGGCTTGCCCGTGGTGATTGGATGTGCGCGACGACGCTGCCGGAGCGGGGTCCGACAGCGCGGGGAACCGGAGGTGGAGTGATGACGCGAGGCCACGGCCCGACGGTGCGGCGGCGCAGGCTGGCGGGTGAACTACGGCGGCTCCGCGAGGCCGCGCAGCTGACCATCGACGACGTCGCCGACCGGCTCGAGTGTTCCGCCTCGAAGGTCAGTCGCATCGAGACCGGCCAGGTGGGGGTGACGCCGCGGGACGCCCGGGACATGCTGGAGCTGTACGGCGTCACGGGGGACGAACAGGAGGCCCTGGTCCAGCTCGCCCGGGAGGCACGCAAACGCGGCTGGTGGCACGCCTACAACGAGGTCTTCACCGGGGCGTTCGTCGGACTCGAGGCCGACGCCAGCTCACTGCGGGCGTACCAGGCGCTGCTCGTCCCCGGACTGCTGCAGACCGAACGGTACGCCCGTGCGGTCATCCGGGCGATGCGTCCCGGTGCGGAGGAATCGGAGATCGAGCGCAGGGTCGCCGCGCGGCGGGCCCGGCAGCGGTTGCTGAGCGAGGAGAGCCCGCCGGAGTACTGGGCCGTGGTCGACGAGGCGGTCCTGCACCGCGTCGTCGGGGGTCCCGAGGTGATGGCCGAGCAGTTGTCCCGGCTCGCCGAGGCCGCGCGTTCGCCGCACGTCACCGTCCAGGTCGTCCCGTTCGGAGCGGGCGCCCACCCGGGGATGGAGGGGCCGTTCCTCATCCTCGGTTTCCCGGAACAGGCCGATCCGGACGTGGTCTATGTGGACAGCACGAGCAGCGGACTCTATCTCGAGATGGAGTCCGACGTGCGCCGCTACGCCCGCATGTTCGATCATTTGCGGGCCGCCGCGCTCAAGCCGGACGACTCGGTGGACGTGATCACCGGTGCCGCGTGGCGGTTCGACAGTGGCAGTGACACCTCCGATGTGGAGCGGACGAAGGAGTGACCATGCCCATCAGGACGGACTCGACCGGGCTCTCGTGGCGCAAGAGCAGCCACAGCGGTGGGGGCAACGACTGCGTCGAGGTCGCCTTCACCGGCGACGGTGCCGCCGTGCGGGACTCGAAGAACCCCGCGGGGGGTTTCCTGACCGTGCCCGCGGCGGAGTGGGACGCGCTGGTGGCGGCGGCCCGGAGCGGCGAGCTCGACCTCCGCTGACCGGGACCGGACCGCGGCGGGACGCCCCACGGCGGGCACGCCCGTGACGTCGTCTCCTCACCTTCGGCCCACCCCTTCGGCCGGAGGTGAGGAGACGAACCACGGACGGTGCGGCGGTGGTCGGGTGGCGTCAGCGGCGCGGCAGCCGGCGGAGCAGCTTCATCCCCGCCGTCATCCCCTTCGCCCACAGTGCGGGCGGCAGTCCCCGCGGGGGACGCAGCCGCAGGCCCCGCTGCACCGCGATCGACTGGCTCTCGGTGTACTTGAGCAGTCCCTCGGCGCCGTTGCGCCTGCCCACACCGGACTCCTTCATCCCGCCCATCGGGACCCCGACGGTGCCGAAGGTGGCGGCGTAACCCTCGTTGACGTTCACGGTGCCCGCCTTCAGCCGGGTCGCCACGGCGGAGGCGGCCCGGGTGTCGCGGCCCCACACGCTCGCGTTCAGGCCGAACGGGGTGTCGTTGGCCCGGTCGACCGCCTCGTCGACCTCGGAGTAGCCGTAGACCGACACCACCGGGCCGAACGTCTCGTCGGCGAACACCCGCGCGTGGGCGGGCACGTCGGTGAGGATCGTGGGCTCGTGGAACAGCGGGCCCACGTCGCCGCGTGCCCGGCCGCCGGTGACCACGGTGGCGCCCGCGGAACGGGCGTCGTCGACGTGGGCGGAGACGGTGTCGAGCTGTTCGGTCGAGGTCAGCGAGCCCATGTCGGCGCGGTAGTCGAGGGTGCTCCCGAGTGTCAGCGCCCGGGTCCGCGCGGCGAAGGCGTCCAGGAACCGCGCGCGGATGCTCTCGTGGACGTAGATGCGCTCCACCGACACGCACAGCTGACCCGCCGACGAGAAGCACGCGGCGACCGCGCCCGCGGCCGCCTTGTCCACGTCGGCGTCCGGCAGCACGATCATCGGGTTCTTGCCGCCCAGTTCCAGGGAATAGGACGTCAGCCGCTGCGCGATCGTGCCGGCGAGCGTCTTGCCCGTCGGGGTCGACCCGGTGAAGCAGACGTAGTCCGACTCCTCGACGAGCGCGTCGCCGATCCGCGAACCCCGGCCCAGCACGATCTGCCACGCGTCGGCGGGCAGCCCCGCGCGTTCGGCGAGCTCGTGCAGCCACAGGGCCGACAGGGCGGTCTGGTTGTCCGGCTTCTGCACGACGGTGTTGCCCGCGGCCAGGGCGGGCAGGACGTCCATCGCGGTCAGTGCCAACGGGTAGTTCCACGGCGAGATGACGCCGACCACGCCCTTGGGCTGCTGAACCCGGGTGGCCCGGGTCAGCACCGGCAGGGCTCCGGGCGCACGGCGGGGCGCGAGCAGCCGTGCGCTGTGCCTGCCGTAGTAGGCCGACACCAGCGCCGTCGCGCTGATCTCGTCGAAGGCGTCGATCCGCGCCTTGCCCGCCTCGACCTGGATGAGGTCGAGACCCTCGTCCTGCTGGTCGAGCACGAGGTCGTGCAGGCGCGTGAGGATGCGCTGCCGTTCGGCGGCGGGGCGGCGCGCCCACGACGTCTGGGCACGCCGCGCGTCGGCGAAGACCGACCGGGTGTGCGGGTCGGTGCCCTGCGGCAGCACCGCGCTCGGCAGGCCGGTGAACGGCGCCGTCATGGTGACCGACGTGGCGTCCGCGCCGGACCGGACCCGGGCGAGCAGGGTCCCGGCCCGGGCCCGGGACGGGGCGCCCGGCATCCCGCCGACGGTGTCCGGGTGGTCGGGGTTCCGCGTGTGCGTCGCCGCCTCCGGCATCGTGCTGGTCATGACGCCTCCGAATGCCCGTTGTTACTGAAGAGTAGTTCTCCGAGTGAACCATACCGTCGGTACGTACGCACGGATGCGTGGCTCATGTGTAGAGCGCCGTGGCGATCCGTTTCCACTCCCGCAACAGCTGTTCCCGTCGCTGCGGATCACCGCCCAGTTCGGCGTCCAGCGCCAGGCCCCGGGTCAGGTTGACCGTCAGCCAGTAGAGCGTCTCCAGTCGGTCCCGCGGCAGGTCCCCGACCAGGGTGGCGAGCCGGTCGAGGGTGGCGCGGCCGAGCGCGCGGTCGACCGGGCGCATGGCCTCCCGCAGGGCCGGATCGGTCCGCGCGGCGACCCACAGCTCCATCGCCGCACTGGCCAGCGTCCCGGAGTAGGACTCCCACAGCAGGTCGATGACCGCGCTCACCCGTTCGGGGCCCTCGGGGAGCCCGGTGGTGTCCGGGGCGTGTCGCTCGGTGAGCCGGCCCGTCAGGTGCTCCACCGCCGCGGCCATCAGTTGCGCCTTGTCGGGGAAGTGGTGCTGGACCGCGCCCTTCGACACTCCGGCCCGCGCGCAGACCTCCTGCATCGACGTCCGCGCGTATCCGCGTTCGACCAGGCAGTCGATGGTCGCGTCGAGCAGCGCGGTGCGGGTGCGCGCCGTGCGTTCGGCCTGTGTGCGGTGCCTGCGTTCCGGCGTGGTCACGACTGTCCGGCTCCTGTCCGCTCGTCCGGTGGGAAGGGTTCCGCCCGTCCCTCCTTTACCGGAGGGCCCGCGGCGGAGTACATTACGGCGGGAACTTACCTTCCGATCGTAATGTTTTTCCCGTCCGTCCCGACCCCCCCGGAGGGAGCGCCGTGCCGCTGCCGCAACAGCAGAGTTCGTGGATGACCGAGGAGCTGGCCGATTTCCGGGACATGGCCCGGACCTTCTGCCGCAACGAGCTCACCCCGCACCAGGAGAGGTGGGCCGAGAACAAGCGGATCGACCGCGAGGTGTGGACCAAGGCGGGCGAGGTCGGCCTGCTCGCCCTGTCGATCCCGGAGGCCTACGGCGGTGGCGGCGGGACGTTCGCACACGAGGCCGTGCTCTACGAGGAGCAGGCCCGCAGCGGTGACAGCGCCTGGGGCGTGTCGGTGCACAACGGCATCGTGACGCACTACCTGCTCGCCTACGGCTCCGAGGAGCAGAAACAGCGCTGGCTGCCGAAGCTGGCCTCCGGCGAGTTCGTCGGCGCCATCGCGATGACCGAGCCCGGCACGGGGTCGGACCTGCAGGGCATCGCCACCCGCGCGGTCCGCGACGGGGACCACTACGTGATCAACGGGGCGAAGACCTTCATCACCAACGGCGCGTTGGCCGACCTCGTGGTCGTCGCGGTCAAGACCGATCCGGACGCGGGTGCGCAGGGCGTCTCGCTGGTCGTGGTGGAGACCTCCACCCCGGGTTTCCGGCGGGGACGCACCCTGGACAAGGTCGGCATGCACGGGCAGGACACCGCCGAGCTGTTCTTCGACGACGTCCGGGTGCCCGTGGACAACCTGCTCGGCGGGCAGGAGGGCCAGGGCTTCGTCCAGCTGATGCAGCAGCTCCCGCAGGAGCGCCTGCTCATCGCGGTCACCGCCGTGGCGGGGATGGAGAGCGCGATCGAGCTGACCCTGGACTACACCAAGGAGCGCACCGCCTTCGGCAGGCCCGTGTTCGGCTTCCAGAACACCAAATACAAGCTCGCCGAGGCCGCCACCGAGGCGGCGGTGTCCCGGGCGTTCCTCGACCAGTGCATCGAGCGGCACCTGCGGGGCGAGCTGGACGTGCAGGGTGCGGCGATGGCGAAGCTGTGGACCACCGAGCGGGTCAACAAGGTCGTCGACGAGTGCGTGCAGCTGTTCGGGGGCTACGGCTACATGACCGAGTACCCGATCGCCCGCGCCTGGGCCGACATGCGGGTCTCGCGCATCTTCGGCGGCACGAACGAGATCATGAAGGACATCATCTCCCGTGGCCTGTGACACGGGGCCGACCGGACAGGAAAGGCGGTCGTCATGAGCGCTGGTCCGCTGAGCGGTCTGCGGGTCGTCGAACTCGCGGGGCTCGCGCCCGCACCCTTCGCCTGCACCGTGCTGGCCGACCTCGGTGCCGACGTGGTGCGGGTCGACCGGGCCGTCCCCGGCGACGACGTGCTCGCCATGCCGAAGGACCCCCTGCTGCGCAGCCGACGGACCATCGGGGTCGACACCAAGACCGCCGAGGGTGTCGAGCTGGTGCTCAGGCTCGCGGAGCAGGCGGACGTGCTCGTGGAGGGGTTCCGTCCCGGCGTCGCCGAACGCATGGGACTGGGCCCCGAGCAGGTGCACGCCCGGAATCCGGGCCTGGTCTACGGGCGGATCACCGGGTGGGGGCAGACCGGCCCCCTGGCGCCCTCGGCGGGGCACGACATCAACTACATCGGTCTGTCCGGGGCCCTGCACCCGGTCGGCCGGGCGGGTGAGCGACCGGTGCCGCCGGTGAACTTCCTCGCCGACTTCGGCGGCGGCGGGATGTATCTCGCGATGGGTGTGCTCGCCGCGCTGTACGAGCGCGGCTCCTCGGGACTCGGCCAGGTCGTGGACGCCTCGATGGTGGAGGGGTCGGCACTGCTGACCACGCATCTCTTCGGACTGCGGGCCAGCGGCCTGTGGGACGGTGAGCGCGGGGAGAACATGCTCGACGGCGGGGCGCCGTTCTACGACACCTACGAGACCGCGGACGGGCGCCACGTCGCCGTCGGCGCCATCGAGGGGCGGTTCTGGTCCGCGCTGGTCGAGGTGCTCGGACTCGACCCCGAGCAGGTGCCGGTGCACATCGACCAGCGCGAGTGGCCCCGTCTGCGGGCGATGCTCGCGGAGGCGATCGGCCGGTACACCCGGGACGAACTGACGGCCAGGGCGGAGGGCACGGACGCCTGCCTGACCCCGGTGCTGTCGCCGTGGGAGGCCGCCGAGCACCCGCACAACCGCGCGCGGGGGTCGTTCGTCGAGGTCGACGGGATGACGCAGCCCGCACCGGGGCCGAAGTTCGACCGGACACCCGCGGCCGAGCCGGATCCCCCGCACCCGAAGGGATCGGACACCGGGGAGGTGCTGTCCGAACTCGGTCTGGACCCGGCCGAGATCGACCGCCTCCGGGAGGTGGGCGCCCTCGGCTGAGCACGGTCGGTGACCGTCGCCTCGCCGTACCGGGTGCGCCCGACGTGCCGGGACACCCGCGGACACGGGCGGGTGTCCCTCCGGCGTGTTGCGGGGGCACGGTGCGGGAGGTGCCTTACAGTACCCGGACACCGGCGCGTGGTGCGGGGGCCGCGGTGCGTCCCGCTCCACGTTCGCGTGACTGCGCGTCGCGATGCCGTGCCCTGCGGCATGATGAATGCGGTGGGAAGCAGTGCCGTCACCGTGCGGTGACGCCGAGCAGGAATCGGGTGGAAGCCATGTCACCGGGTCTGAAGAAGGTACTGATATTCGGCGCGGTCGCGCTCGTGCTTTTCCTTCTCGTCTCGCGCCCCACCGAGTCCGCCGAGACCGTGCGCTCGGCGTTGAGCTGGTTGCGGGACGGGGCCGAGGCCATCATCACGTTCTTCCAGTCGCTGTTCGCCTGACGCGAAAAGGCCAGGTCACCGGCGCCCCGGACCGGGGTGCCGGTTCGTCGTGCGCGCGCCCCGAGAATGCATACCGTGCGTAGCGACAAGCTCTGAACGTCCCGTTTCGCTCCGACAAACGGGTGGATTCCCCGTCCGAACACACTGGTCGGCGGAATCGGAGCCCGATCACCTCTTCCGAATCGTCGGTCCGCTCTCATACGGTGCACCTCACATTGCGTGACCGAGCGGTACCCGAGGACCCACGCACTCAGATCTCGAACAACGTTGCTCGACCAGTCTTGGACGACACAGCAGTGCGACGACCACAGCAGTGCGTTGCTGAAGGAGGCAGGCGAAATGCGGGATTCCGGAGTCGACGCGGTGATCCGACAGTGGGCCGCCGAACGTGAGCAGACCGCCGAGGACCGTGAGGTCAATCGGATCGCGACGGAGTGGATGGCCGAGGCCGCGCCGTCGTCGGCCGGCATTCCGGCGCAGCCGTCGTCGGCCGGCATCCCGGCGCAGCGGCGGGAGACGGGGGACCGGGCGTGGGCACCGGTCGACCTGGCCGACCCGGACTTCCTCGACGCGATGCGCGAGCGGTTGCCCGAGGCCCCGGACGAACTGCTCGGTGCCGCGGCCGGATGGTGGCAGATGATCGGGGACGTCGAGGAGGCCAAGGCCTGGTGGGACGCGGGGATCAGCCCTCTCGACCAGCGCGCCCTCGATTACCGGGCCGCCGGACTCACCCCCGCCGACCTGGGCAGGCGGCTCGGCCCGCTCACGGTGCTGGACCATCTCCGGCGGGGCAGCGCTCCCGCCTGGTGCGTCGCACGGCTCACGCGCCAGCGCCGCGACGCCGCGAGCTGACCCCGGCCCCGGCTTCCCGGGTGTGGCGGGGCGAGCCGCAGGCGCCGCCCCGCACACCTCCGGTACGGGCCGTTGTCGGCCGGTCGGCCCGGAGGTTACGCTCGCTCCGTGTCCGTGATCATCAGGCAGCGTGACGTGTCCCCTCGGACGGGACCGGCCGCGGCGGTCCGCCCCCGGAGGGCGGCCCGTGGCTGATCCGCGGCCATCCGGACGGGGTATCCGGGCCCTGCTCCTGCGACTGAGCCTGGTCGTGCTCGTGCTCGCCGTCGGGACGGCCGGGGTGTGGCTGGTGGACCGGTACGCGGTTCCGGGTTCGTCGACCGCCGGGTCGACGGAGCTCGGACTGCCCGTCGAACCGGCTCCGGTGGAACCGGGCTCGGCCGCCCCCGCCGACGATCGGATCGCCGATGTCGAGCCCGCCACCGACCCCGCCGACGAGCGGAGCGGATCCGCGGACGGGGAGACCGACGGTGCCGCCACGGACGGGGACGACGCGTCCGGATCCGGGGCGCGCACACTCACGGACTGGGCCGCGGGCCTCGCCGACGTGGTGGGTGTGCCCGAGCGGGCGCTCGTGGCGTACGGCAACGCCGAGCTCGTCCTCCGTGAGCACCGGCCGGACTGCGGGGTGTCCTGGGCGACCCTCGCCGGGATCGGCCGGGTGGAGTCCGACCACGGCCGCTACGGCGGCGCGGTCCTCGGCGACGACGGGCGACCGTCCGAGCCGATCATCGGGATCAGCCTCGACGGTTCGGACGGTGTCCGGGCCATCCCGGACACCGACGGCGGCAGGCTGGACGGGGACACCCGGCACGACCGCGCCGTGGGGCCGATGCAGTTCATCCCGCAGACCTGGGAACGCTTCGGCGCGGACGCCTCCGGCGACGGGGTGGCCGACCCGCAGCAGATCGACGACGCGGCGCTGTCCGCCGCGCGCTACCTCTGCGTGGGCGACCGGACGATGTCCGACGCCGAGGGGTGGTGGGACGGAGTGCTGTCGTACAACAACTCGACGGAGTACGGGCGGTCGGTGTTCTCCCTCGCCGACGGTTACGCCAAACGCGCCCGGGGGGCCGCGGGCTGAGGTATGCCGGACGTCACCCCCACCCGAGGTGCTAGCGTCGACGGCGTGTCCCTCCGCTCCGTGACATCCCGCAAGCTGGTCATCGCGAGCGTGTGCCTGGCGTGCCTGCTCGTCTGCTGCGGACTGGCCTGGTGGCAGTGGGACCGCTACGCCTCGGCGGGCGGCAGTTTCCAGAACCTCGGCTACGTGCTGCAGTGGCCGTTGTTCGGGCTGTTCCCGGTGTTCATGGTATGGCGGATCCGTCGGCTCAACCAGCAGGAGCAGGAGCGGGCCGCGCAGGCGGAGCGGGACGAACCGGACGGGACGGCCGGTCCCGGGGACGCGGGCGGTGCGGCCCGCGGTGGTGCTGCCACCCGGCCGGCGACCGCCGCCCGCACCGTGGCCCGGTCCCCGGGCTCCGACCGGGACACGGCAGGCGATCCGGACACGGCCACCGACGACGCGCTCGCCGAGTACAACCGGTACCTGGCCGAGCTCAACGCCCGCGAGCAGGAGAGGAACTGACGATGGTGAGCACGGAGAACCCGACGACGGCGGCGACCCCGGCCACGGACCTGCACGGGCCGCTGCAGCGCTTCCGGGTCGCCGCCTTCGTCACCGGCCTCGGCCTGCTCGGCCTCGTCGTGGTGATGGTGCTGCGCTACGGCTTCGGGATGGAGGAGCCCTCCGCGGTCTACTCGCCCATCCACGGGGTGATCTACATGGTCTACCTCGTGGTGGCCGTCGACCTCGCGCTCAAGGCGCGGTGGACGGTCAGGGGCACGCTCGGTGTGCTGCTCGCCGGGTGCGTGCCCCTGCTCTCGTTCGTCGCGGAACGGGCCGTTACCCGGCGTGTCCGGGCCGGGCGGAGGGTCTGACGCGCACCGAGTGCGGCGGCACCGTGCCGCCGCGGAGCGCGTCCGCGTCGATCGACACCGGCTGGTACCCCGCCCCGGGCAACCTGTCGATCATGGTTGCGACCGGGTCCTCGATCCGGTCGGGCCTGCCGGACAGGAACGCCCACTCGTGCTCGTCCGAGCCGTAGTAGACGGCGGTGCCGAACAGGCCGGTGAACCGGTCCCACGCCGTGATCAGCGTGTCGTTGCGCCACAGCGTCGGGCATCCGCCCTGCGCGGTGACGACCCCGCCCGGTTTCAGCCGCTCCGCGCAGCGGCGCAGGAAGTCCGCGCCGTACAGCCGGTTGTGCTGGGCGTCCGGGTCGAGGTTCTCGTCGGGCAGGTCGATCACGATCACGTCGTAGCGTTCGTGGGTGCCCGAGAGGAAGTTCCCGCCGTCGGTGTAGTGCATCCGCACCGGGCCCGTGCCGCGTTCGGCCTCCGCCAGCTCGGCGGGTGTGTAGCCGTACGGGAGGTGCTCGGCGCAGGCCCGCACGGCGGCCTCGTCGATGTCCACGTGATCGACCAGGTCGGCGCCCTGCTGCACGGCCATCTGACAGACGACCCCTTCGCTCGACCCGATGACGAGCACGGAGCGCACCGTGTCGGCGAGCAGCATCGGCGGCACCATCAGGGCCTCGTGGTAGACAAGCTGGCTGGCCTCGGTGCTCTGTCGTTCGTCGTCGCAGAACAGCGTGAGTCCCTGTGCGGTGCGCCCGATCAAAACGTGCTGGTAGTCGGTGTGCGTGTCCAGGACGATCCCGTCGACGTCCCACACGCGGGTCATGCCTTCCCCGTACGGTTCGACGATCCGGGCCGCCATCAGGTCCCCGCCTCCGCGGGCTGACGGCCACGGTGGAACGTCGACATGGACACCGACCCGGTGCCGAGCGCGTCGGCCAGCAGGGTCACGGCACGTTCCGGATCGGCCCGTTCGCCGCAGGTGAACACGTCGACGAACACCGCGCCGATCTCGGGGTAGGTGTGAACCGACGCATGGGACTCGGCGAGCATCGCCAGGACGGTCACGCCTTGCGGCTCGAAGCGGTGGGCGATGACTTCGCACACCGTCGCGCCGGCGTCGGTCAGCGTGTTCGCCAAGGTGCTGCGCAGGAAAGTCTCGTCGTCGAGCAACTGCGGCTCGATGCCCTCCAACTCGGCGAGGACGTGCTTGCCGGAGAACACGCCGACCGGATTGAGCTCACTCGGCACTAGATCAGCCTCCCTTCAGAAATGCAGTACGTACGTAAGGGCTCTATTCCGTTGAACGCGACCGACGAGTAACTTGCCGTGTACGCGCCCGTCGCGAGTATGTCGATCCGGTCGCCCTGTCGCAGCGACAGCGGCAGCCGGTATGGCGTTCGCTGGTAGAGCACGTCGTCACCATCGCACGTGGGTCCGGCGATGATCACAGGGCCGTCCGCGTCGGAGTGCTCGCCCACGACGTCGAACCGGTAGGCGATCGCCTCGTTCTCGGTCTCGGCCAGCCCGTTGTACCGGCCGATGTCGAGGTATACCCACCGATGTGGGTCCGCATCGGCCTTGCGGGACACCAGCACCACCTCGGAGCGGATCAGTCCGGCCTCCGCGACGACGGCACGACCGGGTTCGACGACCAGTTCGGGTTGTGTGTCCGGGAAGTGTGTGGCCAACGCCTCCCGGACGTCGGCGGCGTAGGACTCCACCGACGGCGCGGGGCCGGTGTACGCGACGCCGAAGCCCCCGCCCACGTTCAGCCGCCGGAGCCGGACACCGCGCTCGGCCGCCGAGGCGAACACCTTGGCGGCCGAGGAGATCGCGACGTCCCACGCGTTCGGGTCCAGCTGTTGTGAGCCGACGTGAAAGCTTACCCCCACGGGTCGCAGGCCCGCCGAGGCCGCGGCGACCAGCAGTTCCGCGGCGTGGTCGGGGTGGACCCCGAACTTGTGCCCGAACGGGGTGACCGAGTCGGGCCCGCCGTCGACGAGGATCCGCACCGACACCTCCGCCCCGGGCGCGTTCCGCGCGATGTTGTCGAGATCACCCCGGGCGTCGAAAGTGAATTCGGTGACACCGTGCGCGTGCGCCCTCGCGATGTCGGCCGGCTTCTTGACGGTGTTGCCGTAGGACAGCGTCTCCGGCCGTGCGCCCTCCCGCAGGCACAGGTCGATCTCGGCGGGACTGGCCACGTCGAACGCCGCTCCCTCCCGCACGAGCGCGCGCACCACGGCGGGCTCGGGATTGGCCTTCACGGCGTACTGCACCCGGCCCGGGGCGAACGCCGCGGCCATCGACCGGTACCGGGCGAGTACGGCGTCGACGTCGACGACCAGGCACGGGGTCGGCGGTTGCTGGGTGGTCAGGAAATCGCGAATCCGGTCAACCGTTGTCTCCACCCGTGCGAGGGTAGGTCGGTGCCGTCGGACCCGGCCGCCGGAGGAACCCCCCGGTCGGCGAGCGCGGACGGTGGTCGCCCGCCACCCGGCCCGGGAATGCCCGGGGGGAGGTTGCCACAAGATCGTGCATAGTTCGTCCGGCCCGTGTCACCCGGGCGCCTCCCACCGTGCCCCGGGCAGGTGACCCGGTGCGCGGAGGCTGCTCTATGTGGGTGAGGCTTGACCCGTTTCGCCGGACGAGTGTCGTAATCGGACCGGCGTCCGGATCCCCCGATCCGCCGCCGTACCGGGACGATGATCAGCAACGATCGTGTCGTCGCAGGTCAGGTGCCCCGTGTCGAGGAATCTCGACACGCGTCCGATTGGTGTAGGCTCTGTCCACCCTGACCGAGTCCCCCGGACGGAGTGCGCGGTGACACCGGCTCGTGGGCGACGGCCGGTCGGCGCGCCCCGGGTCGCACGACGCCCGACGTGCCCGTCGGGGACGACGATTCGGTGCGAGAGCGGGACGTGAGGACACCGCGGCTCGACGGCACCGGCACCCGGCCGGAGGCATCGACCGTGGCGGGCAGACCGGAGGAGGAGTCACCTTCGTGAAGGTTGCGTCGGATGGCCGAGTGCCCGTGGGGCGACTCCTCGGGGAGGAACCGCCCCGGTCCCGGTGGCGCGCGGTGCTGCGGTGGCGCGACTGGAGTCTTCCGGTCAAGCTCGGGGCCGTCACCCTCATCCCGATCCTCATCGCGCTGGTGCTCGGCGGGGTCACGCTGGTCGACCGCATCGCGCACGCCGACCGCGCCGACCGCCAGGACCGGCTCGCCGAGACGGGCGTCGCCGTCCGCTCCCTGCTCGACGCCCTGCAGCGGGAACGGACGCGCACCGCCGAGGCCCTCACCGCGGGCGACGGCGTCGACTCCG
>NZ_KI912185.1:124041-124348 GCF_000231035.2 Saccharomonospora iraqiensis subsp. paurometabolica YIM 90007
CACCCGCGCCTTCTTCGAGGTCGGCGGCCAGTACCGCCGCAACGTCTGACCCCCGCCCCACCCGCGAGTCGCCACCCCAAACCCGCGAGTCGACGCTCCGGAACCGCGAGTCGCCACTCCCGGACCGCGAGTCGCCACTCCCGGACCGCGAGTCGCCACTCCCGGACCGCGAGTCGCCACTCCCGGACCGCGAGTCGGCGCTCCGGGACCGCGAGTCGTCACTTCACACCAGTCGACGGTCCGGGACCGCGAGTTTGTGTCCGGTGTACGAAGGGTATTCTTGATCATCGTCGGTCTCGGACCGGAT
>NZ_KI912185.1:124448-127048 GCF_000231035.2 Saccharomonospora iraqiensis subsp. paurometabolica YIM 90007
GCCGCCGCGGCCGGGGCGGACCTCGCCGCGCCGCGGGCGGCCGTGGCGGAGCCGTTGGACGCGCTGTCCGACCTGCGGGAGCGGATCTCGTCCGGCCAGGTGGACGCGGTGGAGGCGGTGTCGACCTACTCCGACGCCACGGGGGCGCTGCTCGACCTGCACTCCGTTCTCATGGCGGGCATCACCGACGACGCCCTGGCGGTCACCGCCGACGGACTGCACCATCTGCTGGTGGCCCGGGAGGCGGTCTCGGTGCACCGGGCGCTCGTCGGGCACGGCCTCGCCCTCGGCCTCACCCCCAGCGACTACGAGGTCCTGCGGACCGCCGAGGTCCGGCGCGCCGACCGGATCGCCGAGTTCGAGGCCACCGTCTCCGGGCCGCAGCGCGAGCGGTTCACGCGCACGGTGCGGGACGGCCGGTTCGACACCTACGTCCGGACCGTCGACTCGGTGCTGTCGGGCGAGGACGCCGACGGGGAGGACTCCGGCACGCCCACCGCGCGGGAATGGTCGGACGCGGCCGGTGCCGTCTCCGGCTCGCTGGGGCGGTTCGTCGACGGGCTCGGCGCCGAACTCGCCGCGGGGGCGCGGAGTTCCGCCGACGACACGGCCGTCCGGGTCGGCGTGCTGGCCGTGCTGCTCGTCGTCGCGTTCCTGCTGGCGGCGGTGGTCGTGTTCGTGATCACCCGGCACCTGCTGCGGTCGCTGCGCGTGCTCCGCCGCAGCGCGCTCGACATGGCCGAGCACGACCTGCCGGACGCGGTCCGCGAGATCCAGGAGGGACGGTCGGACGGGACCGGGCCGGACCCGGTCGGTGTGCACACCCGGGACGAGATCGGACAGGTGGCCCGGGCGTTCGACGCCGTCCACGAGGAGGCGCTGCGACTCGCCGCGGAGCAGGCGACCATGCGTGCGGGCTACGCGGGCATGTTCGTGAACCTCTCCCGGCGCAGCCAGAGCCTCGTGCAACGGCAGCTGCAGCTGATCGAACGGCTCGAGGCGGACGAGGAGGACGCCGACCAGCTCGCGACCCTGTTCCAGCTGGACCACCTGGCGACCCGGATGCGCCGCAACAACGAGAACCTGATGGTGCTCTCCGGTGCCGAACCCGGCAGACGCTCCGGTCAGCCCGTCAGCACCACCGACGTGCTCCGGGCGGCGGTCTCCGAGATCGAGCAGTACCAGCGGGTGGTGGTCCGTACCCCGCCCGCCGTCGACGTGGTCGGCTACGCCGCGGGCGACCTCATCCGGCTCGTCGCCGAGTTGCTCGACAACGCCACCGCCTTCTCCGCGCCGGAGACACGGGTGACCGTCGCCAGCCGGATGCTGGACGACGGCACGTTGTCGGTCGAGGTCCTGGACGAGGGCATCGGCATGAACGAGGCCGAGATCGCCGAGGCGAACGGGCGGATCGGTGAGGCGGGCTCGGTGGACCTGACGACGTCGCGGCGCATGGGGCTGTTCGTGGTCGGCCGGCTGGCGGCCCGGCACGGGTTCGACGTCGTGCTCCACGGTGGTCGGGACATCACCGGGGTCCGGGCGTCGGTCACCGTCCCCGCGGAGGCGGTGACCGACGCCGGTGCGGCGGCCCGTCCGGAACCAGAGCCCGCCCCGACCCGGACGCCCGCGGCGGGGTCCGCGTCCACCCCGGCCGATACCGGCCCGCAGACCGGCCCGCAGACCGGTCCGCAGACCGGTCCGCAGACCCCGGACCCGCGACGCGGGACGGCCGCCGACGCCTACGGCGAGCCGGGGACACCGGCCGCCGGGACCGACCCGGCGGCGGGGGAGGGCACACCGCTACCGCGCAGGAAGCCCGGAGGACAGCGGCAGACCGCAGCGGGTCCGTCCCCGGCATCCCCGGCATCCCCGGCGGACGGGTGGCAGGCGGCGCCCGAGCCGACCGAGAGCGAACTCTCCGGCACGGCGTTGTTCACCCCGATCGGCTCCGACGGGGCCGGACCGGGGCGGTCGTCCACCCCGGCACCGGTGCGGCCGACGCCGTACCCGGGACGGCGGTCCGGTGGTCCCGTTCCCGGGGGCGGCGACGTCACGGGAACGGAGACCACCGACGTCACCGGAGCGGTGCCCGAGTGGCCTTCCGAGGAGGACGCGCCGGAACCGTCCGCACCGGCGCCGGGGGCCGACGTGGTGTCCCCGGGCGGGGGAGCCCCCGCCGAACCCGCCGGTGACCTGTCCGGACGGGAGCTGTTCCGCGCCAACAACACGACCGTCAGCGAGTGGTGGAACGCCGCCGTCAACGGCGGTACGGAGGCCGCCCCGTCCGGGACGTCCGAGGCGCAACGGCGGGCCCGGCAGGCCGCCTTCGACAACGCCGAGACGACGCCGATCTTCGACGAGATGGTCTCGGCGTGGTTCCGCAAGGTCACCGACGCGGCGGGGGCCGGCCGTCCGGAACGGAGCTGGGACTTCGCCGCCGACGAGAGCTTCCGGACGGTGGAGGAGGTTTCGCGTCGTGCGGATCCGCCGGAGTTCACCGACGCGGGCCTGCCCCGCCGACGGCGGGGTGAGCGGCTGCTGCCCGGCAGCGCCGCTCCGGCCGAGGGACGGGACACGCACACCACGGGCGGCGCGGAGGC
>NZ_KI912185.1:127148-142856 GCF_000231035.2 Saccharomonospora iraqiensis subsp. paurometabolica YIM 90007
GAGACGCCGGGAGACGGCGACGGGGCGCCGGCCCGGCCGGACGTGCCGGGTGCCGGTGGTCCCGCGGGCGGGAACGGCCGGCACAGCGTCGACCGGGCGTCCGGGCCCGATCCCGCGGAGACGACCGAGATCGTGCCCGGCGGAGCCGGTGGTGGAGGCGTGGGTGCGCGTGCGCACGCGGGATCGTTGTTCGCCGACCCGACCGGGGACCGATCCGGTCCCGACCACCCGGTGGACGGGACCTCCCCGCTCGACGAGCGGTGGCGGACCGCGCGGGAGGTGACCGAGGCGCAGCCGACGAGCTACACCTCCGCGGGGCTGCCCCGGCGGAACCGGGGTGAACAGCTCGTCCCCGGCAGCGCGGCCTCCGGGGAGTCGGAGGGGAACCGCCCCCGGTTGGCGCGGGACCCTGCCGACGTGCGCGGGCGACTGAACAGCTTCCAGCAGGGCGTCCGGCGCGGCAGGCACGCCGGCACCGTGACGACCGATCTGCCAGACGAGAGAGTGGAGGGTGAATGACCACCTCGGACCGGGCTCAGCAGGCTCAACCCCACCAGAACCAGTTCGGTTGGCTGGTCGACGACTTCGCCGAGCGGGTACCGGGTGTCGCGCACGCCGTGGTGGTGTCCGCGGACGGTCTCCTGCTCACCGCGTCCCGCCGACTCCCGGTCGACCGGGCGGACCAGCTCGCGGCCGTGGCGTCCGGGCTGGTCAGCCTGACCCAGGGCGCGGCCCGGTGCTTCGAGGCCGGGTCCGTCACGGAGACGGTCGTGGAGATGGAACTGGGCATCATGGTGCTCATGTCGATCAGTGACGGCTCGTGCCTGGCGGTGCTGGCCGCGCCGACCTGTGACATCGGGCAGGTGGCCTACGAGATGACGCTCCTGGTGGAGCGGGTCGGGCAGATCCTCACCCCGGAGCTGCGGGCCCGCCTGCAGGGCGCACAGGGCGCGCGGATCGGCGAACCGGTGGGTTGATCCGCCGATGACCGGACCGGAACACGATTCCGGCGACGGGGGCGCCGGTTCCCGGGACAGCGCCGGGAAGCGGAACACCGACGGCACCGACGGCACCGCGGGGAGGGAAACCGGCGGTGGGTGGGCGGAGTGGGCGCGATTCCGTCTGGACGGTGACGCGGACATCGACACCGATCAGGGGGTGGAGCCGGATTCCACTCCTGCCGAACCCGGGACCGAGGAGGTGGACACCCACGAGCCCGGCGCACCCGGCGCCGGGCGGCATCGGGGGCGACCAGGCACACACGGCGTTCCGGACCCGCGCGGCCCGGACTCGGACGCAGAGGAGCAGGTTGTGGCAGCGGAAGCCGTCCCGGTGCAGTCGGCGGTGTGGCCCGGAGCGCACTCCGCGGCACCCCCGCCGGAGTACCCGGAGGACACCGGGGACACGGGGTTCGTCCGGCCCTACGCCATCACCGGGGGCCGGACCAGGGCGAACCACCATCTCGAGCTGGAGACTCTGGTCTCGACCAGAACGGCGGGACTACTGGCGGTGCCCGACCAGATCGAGCATCAACTGATCATGGAACAATGTCGTACTCCACAATCGGTGGCCGAGATCGCCTCGGCTTTGGGGATGCCACTGGGTGTGGCGCGGGTACTGATCAGTGACGCGGCGGACGCCGGACTGGTCACCGTGCACCGGACGGTCTCGGGCGACGAGGGTGCCGAGGCGCACTTGCAGTTGATGGAAAGGGTGTTGAGTGGACTCCGCCGGCTTTGAGGCACCGCGCGAGACCGCGTCGAAGACGATGACGTCCGCCAAGATCGTGGTGGCGGGCGGCTTCGGCGCGGGCAAGACGACGTTCGTCGGCTCGGTGTCCGAGATCGTGCCGTTGACGACCGAGGCGATGATGACCGACGCGAGTGCCGGTATCGACGACCTCGAGGCGACGCCGGGCAAGGCGACGACGACCGTGGCGATGGACTTCGGCCGGGTGTCGTTGGACGAGGACCTGATCCTCTACCTGTTCGGTACGCCCGGCCAGCAGCGGTTCTGGTTCATGTGGGACGACCTGGTGCGCGGCGCGATCGGCGCGGTGGTGATGGCCGACACCCGCAGGCTCGCCGACTCGTTCGCCCCCGTGGACTTCTTCGAGGACCGGGGCCTGCCCTACATCGTCGGCGTCAACACGTTCGACGGCGTGCTGCACCACAGCCTGGACGACGTACGGGAGGCGCTGTCCATCGATCCCGCCGTCCCGATCGTGCGCTGTGACGCCCGGGACCGGGAGTCCACCAAGCAGACGCTCATCACGCTGGTCGAGTACGCGATGCGGCAGTGGATCGCGGTGCGCGCGGCCAACAACGCCTCGTGACCGCCCGGTGACGGCTGAATCGGTTCCGACGGTGTGGCGCGCTTCACGTGTCGCCCTCCGTTCCCGAAAAGTAGGAAGTCCAAGTATTTTGGGGTCATGACCTCCGATCTGCACCGGCCCGAGCACCCGGTCCGTTTCGTGACCGCGGCGAGCCTGTTCGACGGCCACGACGCCTCGATCAACATCATGCGGCGCATCCTCCAGTCGCAGGGTGCCGAGGTGGTGCACCTCGGCCACAACCGCTCGGTCGAGGAGGTGGTGACCGCCGCGATCTCCGAGGACGTCCAGGGCGTGGCGATCAGTGCCTACCAGGGCGGGCACGTCGAGTACTTCTCCTACCTCGTGCAGCTGCTGGCCGAACGGGGCGCGGGGCACGTACGGGTGTTCGGCGGCGGGGGCGGCGTCATCGTCCGCGAGGAGATCGAGCTGCTGCACTCCCGCGGGGTCGCGCGCATCTTCTCCCCGGACGACGGCCTGGAACTGGGGCTGCCCGGGATGATCAACACGATGGTCCGGGACTGTGACGTCGACCTCACGCGGAGCTCCCCGGGGCGGGTGGACGACCTGCTCGCCGGCGACATGCCGACGCTGGCGCGGGCCCTCACCCACCTCCAGCAGGACACCCTGCCCGCCGACTGGCGGGAGGCGATCCGGGAGGCGGCCGCGGCCCGCACCGTGCCCGTGCTCGGGATCACCGGCACGGGCGGATCGGGCAAGTCGTCGCTGACCGACGAACTGATCCGCCGCTTCCGGGTGGACCAGGAGGACAAGCTGCGCATCGCCGTGCTGGCCGTGGACCCCACGCGGCGCCGCGGCGGCGGTGCCCTGCTCGGCGACCGCATCCGGATGAACAGCCTGGACGGCGACCGGGTGTTCTTCCGGTCGCTGGCCACCCGCACGGCGGGTGCGGAGGTGCCGACCGGCCTCGACGAGGCGGTCACCGCCTGCAAGGCCGCGGGCTACGACCTGGTCGTGGTGGAGACACCCGGTATCGGGCAGGGGGACGCGGGCATCGTCGACCACGTCGACCACGCGCTCTACGTCATGACGCCCGAGTTCGGCGCCGCGTCCCAGCTCGAGAAGATCGACATGCTGGACTTCGCCGACGTCGTCGCGATCAACAAGTTCGAGCGGCGGGGTGCGGAGGACGCCCGGCGGGACGTCGCGCGGCAGATGGTCCGCAACCGCGAGGCGTTCGGTGCCGCCCCGGAGGACATGCCGGTGTTCGGTACGAGCGCGGCGAAGTTCCACGACGACGGGGTCACGGCCCTGTACCAGCACCTGCGGGACCTGCTGGCCGACGACGGACTGTCGGTCTCCGCCGGAACCCTGCCGCGGGTCGGGGGGAAGGTCCCGGCCGACACCACCGTCGTGATCCCGGGTCACCGCACGCGCTACCTCGCCGACATCGCCGGGACGGTGCGCGACTACCACCGCCGCACGACGGAGCAGGCCGAGGCGCTGCGCCACCGGGACCACCTGGCCGCGGCCCGGGAGGCGCTGGCCGCCGAGGGGGCGGACACCGGTGAGCTCGACCGGCTGCTCGCCCGCGCCGACGACGCCGTGGACGCCGACACGACCGGGACGCTGACGCGCTACGACGAGCTGGCCGAGTCGTACCGGGGCGAGGAGCTGGTCTTCACCGTCCGCGACCGGGAGATTCACACGGAGCTGTGGCGGGAGACCCTGTCCGGCAGCCGGGTGCCGCGGGTGGCGCTGCCGCGCTACACCGACCGTGGCGAGCTGCTGTCGTTCCTGCGCCGCGAACACCTGCCCGGGTACTTCCCGTACACCGCGGGCGTGTTCCCGTTCAAGCGCGAGGGGGAGGACCCGGCGCGGATGTTCGCCGGGGAGGGCGACGCCTTCCGCACCAACCGGCGGTTCAAGTACCTCTCGTCCGACTCCGAGGCCAAACGGCTGTCCACCGCGTTCGACTCGGTGACGCTGTACGGGTCGGACCCGGACACCCGGCCGGACATCCACGGCAAGATCGGCACCTCCGGCGTGTCGATCGCGACGCTGGACGACATGAAGGCCCTCTACGACGGGTTCGACCTCACCGCGCCCACCACGTCGGTGTCCATGACGATCAACGGCCCGGCACCGACGATCCTGGCGTTCTTCCTGAACACCGCGATCGACCAGCGCCGGGACGCCTTCCGCACCGAGCACGGCCGGGAGCCCACCGACGCCGAGGACGCCGAGATCCGCGCGTGGACCCTGCGCCAGGTCCGGGGCACGGTGCAGGCCGACATCCTCAAGGAGGACCAGGGGCAGAACACCTGCATCTTCTCCACCGAGTTCTCCCTGCGGATGATGTCGGACATCCAGGAGTGGTTCACCGCCAACGACGTCCGCAACTTCTACTCGGTGTCGATCTCCGGGTACCACATCGCGGAGGCCGGGGCGAACCCGATCACGCAGCTCGCGTTCACGCTGGCGAACGGGTTCACGTACGTGGAGTCCTACCTCGCGCGGGGCATGGACATCGACGACTTCGCGCCCAACCTGTCGTTCTTCTTCTCGAACGGGATGGACGCCGAGTACTCGGTGCTGGGCCGGGTCGCCCGCCGGATCTGGGCGGTGGCGATGCGCGAGCGCTACGGGGCGAACGAGCGCTCGCAGAAGTTGAAGTACCACATCCAGACCTCCGGGCGGTCGCTGCACGCCCAGGAGATGAGCTTCAACGACATCCGCACCACCCTGCAGGCCCTGTGCGCGCTGTACGACAACGCGAACTCCCTGCACACCAACGCCTACGACGAGGCGATCACGACGCCGACGGAGAGTTCGGTGCGCCGGGCGCTGGCCATCCAGATGATCATCAACAAGGAGTGGGGCCTGGCGAAGAACGAGAACCCGCTGCAGGGCTCGTTCATCATCGACGAGCTCACCGACCTCGTGGAGGAGGCGGTGCTGGCCGAGTTCGAGCGGATCACCGAGCGCGGCGGCGTGCTCGGCGCGATGGAGACCGGCTACCAGCGCGGCAAGATCCAGGACGAGTCGATGGCCTACGAGCGGCTCAAGCACAACGGCGACCTGCCGATCGTCGGGGTGAACACGTTCCGCAACCCGGAGCCCGAACAGGACGAGGTCGAGGTGGAGCTGGCGCGGGCCACCGACGAGCAGAAGCAGTCCCAGCTCGACCGGCTGGCCGAGTTCCACCGCCGGAACGAGGCCGGGGCGCAGCAGGCGCTGGCGGACCTGCGGCGGGCGGCGCAGCGCGGGGAGAACGTGTTCGCCGTGCTGATGGACGCCGCCCGGGTGTGCTCGCTGGGCCAGATCACCCGCGCCTTCTTCGAGGTCGGCGGCCAGTACCGCCGCAACGTCTGACCCCCGCCCCACCCGCGAGTCGCCACCCCAAACCCGCGAGTCGACGCTCCGGAACCGCGAGTCGCCACTCCCGGACCGCGAGTCGGCGCTCCGGGACCGCGAGTCGTCACTTCACACCAGTCGACGGTCCGGGACCGCGAGTTTGTGTCCGGTGTACGAAGGGTATTCTTGATCATCGTCGGTCTCGGACCGGATCGGGTGTCGACTCGCCGTCCGGGGGTGACGACTCGCAGACACGTGGCGTCAACTCGCGGTCCGGAAGGGGCGACTCGCGTGAAGTTCGGGGTTTCCACGTTCGTCACCGACGAAGGTATCCGTCCGGCGGCGCTCGGCCGGGCGCTCGAGGAGCGGGGGTTCGACTCCCTGCTGGTGGCCGAGCACTCGCACATCCCGACCAGCCGGGAGACGCCGTACCCGGGTGGGGGTGACCTGCCCCGGGAGTACTACCGCACGCTGGACCCGTTCGTGTCGCTGACCGCCGCGGCCACCGCGACGAACGACCTGCTCGTGGCCACCGGGGTCGCCCTGCTGGTCCAGCGGGACGTGCTGCACACGGCGAACGAGGTGGCCAGCCTGGATCTGGTGTCCGGGGGCCGGTTCCTGTTCGGCGTGGGCGTCGGCTGGAACCGCGAGGAGATGCGCCACCACGGCACCGACCCCCGTACGCGGGGCGCCCTGCTGAACGAGCAGCTGCAGGCACTGACCCGGATCTGGACCACCGACGAGGCGGAGTTCCACGGCGAGTACGTCGACTTCGACCCGGTCAACCTGTGGCCCAAACCCGTCCGGACACCGCACCCCCCGATCTACGTCGGGGGCGAGAGTGCCGCGGCCGAGGACCGGCTCGCGCGGTACGGGGACGCCTGGATGCCGCGCGGGCACACCTCGCCGGAGCACATCCGGCGGGTGCGCGGGCGCCTGGCCGAGCGGGGCAGGCCGGACCTGCCGGTGACCATCTTCGCCGCCGACCCGCAGCGCGCTCCGATCACGGAGTGGGCCGAGGCGGGCGTGGAGCGTGTCACGTTCTTCCTGCCCACCCTGCCCGAGCGCGAGACACTGGCGACACTCGACGACCTGGCCGAGGTGGCGCGCCGCCACGCCGGGTAGCCGGGTCGCGGACCGCGAAGGACGAACGAGGCGCGCCCGCGAGCGGGCGGGGTTGGAGACGACGTGGCAGACGTGCAGATCGGGATCGCGGCGGCGTTGGAGCAGTTCGCCCCCCGGGAGTCCGTGGACCTCGCCGCACTGGCGGAGCGGCACGGGTTCTCCGGGCAGATGGCGGCCGACCACTTCCAGCCGTGGGTGCCCGCCCAGGGGGAGGCGTCGTTCGTCTGGAGCGTGCTGGCCTCGCTGGCCGAGAACACCACCGGCGACCTCGGCCCGGGCGTGACCTGCCCGTCGTTCCGCCAGCACCCGGGGATGGTGGCGCAGGCCGCCGCGACCCTGGAGGCCACCTACCCCGGGCGCACCTGGCTGGGCATCGGCTCGGGGGAGGCGCTGAACGAGCACATGTTCGGCGCCTACTGGCCCGAGGCCCCCGAACGGGTCCGCCGGATGCTGGAGGCGCTGGAGATCATCAAGAAGCTCTTCGGCGGCACCGATGTCAAGCACAACGGCGAGTTCTTCAAGCTGCACAACACCCGGCTCTGGACGATGCCCGACCCCGCGCCGCCGGTGTACATCGCCTCGGCGGGCCCGTACACCTCCCGCAAGACGGGCGAGCTCGCCGACGGCCTGATCACGCCGGGCGCGTCGCTGGACAAGCTCGCCGGGATCGTGGAGAACTTCGCGAAGGGCGCCCGCAAGGCGGGCAAGGACCCGGACGCGATGCCGAAGCTGCTCCAGGTGCACCTGTCCTGGGCGGCCACCGACGAACAGGCGTGGGCCAACGCGCTGGAGCAGTGGCCGAACGGGGGGATGAAGTTCCCGAAGGCCGACATCCGGTCGCCGTTCGACTTCGAGCAGATGGCCAAGCTGGTGCGCCGGGAGGACTTCGAGGGCCGGATGGTCGTCTCGTCCGATCCGGACGAGCACCGGCAGGCACTGCAACGCTACATCGACGCCGGCTTCACCCGGATCTACCTGCACAACGTGGGCCGCAACCAACAGGAGTGGATGGAGGTCTTCGGCCGCGAGGTCCTGCCGAAGCTCACCGCCTGAGCCCACTCACCCGGGCGGGTGTGTCGTGAAGGACTCCTTCCCTGCGCGTGGCGCGGCGAGGGACCCCTTCGCTGCGTGTGACGCAGGCAGGGAGTCCTTCACGGTCACTTCTCCAGCAGCAGGCGGACGGAGAGTTCGAGGCGGTTGGCGACGTCGGTGGCGGAGGCGCGCCGGGTGACCCAGGCGACCAGGTTGGCCATCCACACGTCGGCGACGACGTGGAAGACGTCCCGGTCGGCCTCGGTGGGCTCGGCGATGCCCATCGCCGTGGCGAACATCTCCTCCAGCAGCCGCCCGACGCGTTCCACCTCGGCCGCGGCGGTGGTGTCGGCGAACATGAACGCCCGCACCATCGCCTCGGTGAGCTGCGGGTCGCGCTGCAGCGCACGGGTGTTGCGGCCGAGCACGTACAACACTCGCTCGACCGGGGTGTCCCCGGGGATCGGCCCACGGCCCAGTCTGTCCTGGGCCCGTTCGAACTCCCGGGCCAGACTCGACACCAGCAGGTGCACCTTGGACGGGAAGTACCGGTAGAGGGTGCCCAGGGCCACGTCGGCGCGCTCGGCCACGGTGCGCATCTGCACGGCGTCGTACCCGCCCTTGGACGCCAACGTGAGTGTGGCGTCCAGGATGCGTCTGCGGCGGTCGCGTTGCGCCGCGGAGCCGAGTTCCTCGCCGCCGTCCAACGGGTTGAGCGTGGTGCGCCCCTTACCCTGCCCCGGCGTCCTGGGCTTGCCTGCCATCCGGCACTCTCCTGGTAAGAACGTGTTTCACTGCCTGTTCGGGCATGCACCAGAGTAATTCATCAGCTCGCCGGACGTGGGGCGAGCAGAAAAGTGAAACGCGTTCTCTTTTGAGGGGAGTCCGTCAGCCGGTGGTGTGCAGCACCGCGTCCGACAGCGCGGGCGCCTCGTCGCGCTCGACGACCGTCGCGGTGACGAGCAGCCTCCCGCCGTCCCGCCAGACCCGCGTGCGCAGCGTCTCGCCGGGGAGCACGATACCGGCGAACTTCGCCGACCACGACCGCACCCTGGTGACGTCGGCGTCGAGCACGGCGTCGGTGACGGCCTTCGCCACGATGCCGTAGGTGCACAGACCGTGCAGGATCGGTGCGTCGAACCCGGCCGCGCGCGCGAACTCCGGGTCGGCGTGCAGCGGGTTGCGGTCGCCGCAGAGCCGGTAGAGCAGCGCCTGCTGGGTCAGCGTCGGCGTGTCGACCACGACGTCGGGCGCACGGTCGGGCAGCTCCACCCGGTCGGAGGCGCCACGCTCACCGCCGAACCCGCCCTCGCCCCGGGCGAAGATGCTCGACCGCGCCGTCCACAACGGATCGCCCGCGGCGTCGGCGACCGTGGTCTCCTGCACGATCACCGCGGCCTTGCCCTTGTCGAGGACGTCGGCGATCCGGGAGCGCGCCACGGCCTCGCCCGCGGTGGGCAGCGGACGGTGCACCTCGACGCTCTGCGTGCCGTGCACGACCTTCGCGAGGTCGATGTCCACACCGGGGAACGACACCGCCGGGGGTTCGGAGGCGTGGAAGTTCTCCGCGACCGTCGCGAAGGTGGGCAGCACCCGCAGGTCGTCCTCGTAGGCGTAACGGAGCTCGCGGTCGTCCGTGGGGTCGGCGCCCGCGCCGAGTGCGAGGTGGTAGAGCAGCACGTCGGAGGAGGTCCAGGAGAAGGAGCTCCGTCCGAGATCGGCTCCGACGGCGACTTCCGGGTCGATGGGCATGGGTGTCTCCTTGTCGTGCGTGCGGGCCCGTCACGGTGCCCGCTCGTCGTGATGCGGACGCCTCACGGTGCCCGCTCGTCGTGGGTCCGGGCCCGTCGTGGTGCGGGCCCGGTGCGGGGGGCGGGACGGTCACTCGTAGCTGACCGACACCTCGTCGGTGACCGGCAGCGCCTGGCACGCCAGGACGAGCCCGTCGGCGAGGTCCTCGGCGTCGAGCACCTCGTTGACGGACATGGTGACCTCACCGGACACCACCCGGCAGGCGCAGGCGCTGCACCGTCCCTCCCGGCAGGAGTACGGCGCGTCCAGACCGGAGTCGAGCAGGTGGTCCAGCAGTCGCCGGTCCCGTGGCCAGCCGGACGTGTGCTCCGTGCCGTCCAGCGTCACCGAGAGCGCCACCGGCTCCGGCCCGGGTTCCGCCGCCGGCGCCGGTTCCGTCCCGGTCGCCGGGCCGGGCTCCGGACCGGGCGTGGGGTTCGGTGACCCGGCCCGGTCGGCCGACCCGCCCGGCACGGTGTCGGCGAACGGGTCACCGCCGAGGGAGACGAACTTCTCGACGTGCCGGCGTGCGCGCGGCACGTCCAGCGCGGTGAGCGCGGCGGTCGCGCCCTTCATGAACGGCCGCGGCCCGCACACGAACGCCTCCCGGTCGGCGTACGGCGCGGCCCACGTGCGCAGTGCGTCCGCGGTGGGCAGGCCCTGCAGCGACTCCAGCCAGTGCGACACGGTCAGCCGGTCGGGATGGGCCTCGACCAGCTCCCGCAGCGCCCGCGCGAAGATCACCGAGTGCTCGTCCCGGTTGGCGTAGCACAGCGCCAGGCGTCCGCGGCCGCGCGCCAGCACCGCCCGCACGAGGGACATCACCGGGGTGATGCCGCTGCCCGCCGCGAACAGCACGAGATCGTCGTCCAGCGAGGACGGTGTGAAACTCCCGGTCGGGTCGAGGACCTCCAGCTCGGTCCCGGGCCGCACGTGGTCGCACAGCCAGTTGCTGGCGTAGCCGTCCCCGTCCCGCTTGACCGTCACCTGCGGCGGCGCCCCCACCCCGGGCGCGCTGGACAGCGAGTAGCAGCGGGCCACCGGGCCGCGCCCGTCGCCCGGGACCCGCACGGTGAGGAACTGGCCGGGCCGGTAGTCCAGGTCGTCGGCGTCGAACACGAAGGACCGCGCCGCGTCGGTCTCGTCGATCACCTCGGACACCCGCAGTGTCCGGGAGACGGGTGCGTTCACGACTCCGTGCTCCCTCCGTTCGCCCCGGCACGTCCGCCGGTGGGCTCCGGTGCGACGGCCAGGTGGCGCGCGGCGCGGTAGCCGAACACCATCGCCGGGCCGATGGTCGCGCCGGGACCCGCGTAGGTCCGGCCCATGACGGCGGCGCTCGTGTTGCCGGCGGCGTAGAGGCCGTCGATCACGGTCCCGTTGCCGCGCAGCACCCGGCCGTGCACGTCGGTGCGCAGCCCGCCCTTCGTGCCCAGGTCGCCCGGCACGATCCGCACCGCGTAGTACGGTGCCACGTCGAGCGGCCCCAGACTCGGGTTCGGCCGGTTGCGCGGGTCGCCGTAGTAGTGGTCGTAGGCACTGCGGCCGCGGCCGAAGTCGGCGTCCTCGCCCGCGCGGGCGAAGCCATTGAACCGCTCGACCGTGGCGGACAGCGCGTCCGCGGGAACACCGATCCGCTCGGCCAACTCGGGGAGGGTGTCGGCCTTGGCCGCCACTCCGGTCTTGTACCAGCGGCCCGGGAACCGTTGCCGCGGGCCGAGCCCGGTGAACATGTACCGGTTGCGGTAGCGCTGGTCGAACACCAGCCAGGTCGGGATGTTCTCCGCCGGGCCCTCGCCCGCCCCGTACATCGCGTGCACGGCCTCCACGTAGGGGGCGGACTCGTTGACGAACCGTTCGCCCCGGTCGTTGACCAGCAGGCACCCCGGGCGCGAGCGCTCGGCGAGTGCGAACCACGGCCCACCGGGCAGCGGGATCGTCGGTCCCCACCAGGCCTCGTCCATCAGGTCGACGTCCGCCCCGAGGGCCGTGGCCGCGCGGATCCCGTCCCCGGTGTTGGCCTTCGCCCCGACCGTCCACTCCGTGCCGATCGGTTCCCGCTGGTGCCGCTTGCGCAGCTGCTCGTCGTGTTCGAAGCCGCCGGACCCGAGTATCACCCCGCGCCGTGCGCGGAGGACGACCCGCTGCCCGTCGCGTTCGACCACGACGCCGGTGACCGTGTCGTCCTCGGTGTGCAGGTCCACCATCGGGGTGGAGAGCCGGACGGGCACGCCGCTGCGGGCCAGGCCCGCGCGCAGACCCGCGGCCAGTGCCTGGCCCATGGACAGCAGCCGCCTTCCCCGGAGCCTGCCCGCCAGCCACCGGGCCCCGAGCCGCAGCAGGTGCCAGGTGCCCCGGGGGTGGCGGGCGAGCAGGCTCAGCCACCGGAAGTCCGCCTGGGTCAGCGGCACCCCGAGGGGCGGGGCGCTGTAGGGGGGTTCGAGGTTGTCGATCTCGTCACCGAGGACGGTGGCGTCGAACGGCTCGGGCTCCACCGACCGGCCGCCGGGCCGTCCACCCGGGGCCTCCGGGTGGTAGTCGGAGTAGCCGGGCACCCAGCGCAGCCGCAGCGGGGTGTGCCGCTGGACGAAGGAGACCACCTCGGGGCCGGTGTCCAGGTAGGCGCTGCGCCGTTCGGGGGAGACGACGTCGCCGACGATCGAGGCCAGGTAGCGCTCGGCGTCGGCCGGGGTGTCGGAGACGCCGGCGGCCCGCAGGGTCTCGTTGTTCGGGATCCACACCCCGCCGCCGGAGCGGGCGGTGGAACCACCGAAGTACGCGGCCTTCTCGACCACCACCGCCGACAGCCCCTCGTGCGCGGCGGCCAGCGCCGCCGTCATCCCCGCCGCGCCGCTGCCCACCACGACGACGTCGAACTCGGTGGCCCCGGACCCGCCCCCGGATCCGGCCTCGGATCCGGCCGCCGTGCCGGTGGCGGCGGCCGCGTGGTCGTGGGTCATCGGACCTCCTTCTCGGGAACACGGTGCCGGGTTCCGCCCTGCGGCCGGCGTCCCGGGACCGTCCTACGAGAACATGTTCCATGCGGAGGGTAGGCCGCCGGTCCCACCGAGTGGAATCCGGAGTCGCGGCACTGTGAGTGGATTCTCCATGGTGGGATCGGGATGACAAGAACGAGAACATGTTCTAGTCTCAGGCGGCGTTGTACCAGTCCAACCCGGTAGGAACGAGGCACAGATGAGCGAGGGCACCGACGCGGTGATCGCCGGGATCGAGGAGCTGCTGCCGGCTCTGCGCGACCGTGCGCAGGAGGCCGAGGACGCGCGGCGCGTCCCGGAAGAGTCGATCAAGGCCCTGGCCGATGTCGGCTTCTTCAAACTCCTGCAACCCGCCCGGTACGGCGGCTACGAGGCCGACCCGGTGACCTTCTACACGGCGGTCCGGTCACTCGCGAGCGCGTGCGGGTCCACCGGCTGGGTCGCCTCCATCCTCGGCGTGCACCCCTGGCATCTCGGCCTGTTCGACGACCGCGCACAGCAGGACGTGTGGGGCTCGGACACCGGCACCCTGATCTCGTCGTCGTACGCACCGATGGGCAGGGCGACGGTCGTCGACGGCGGCTACCGGCTGTCCGGCAAGTGGAGCTTCTCCTCCGGCTGCGACCACGCCACGTGGGTGCTCCTCGGCGCGCCCGCGTTCACCGCGGACGGCGACCCGGTCGACTTCTGCACCTACCTCGTCCCGATCTCCGACTACACGATCGAGGACGTGTGGGACACCGTGGGCCTGCGCGGCACCGGCAGCAACGACATCGTCGTCGACGACGTGTTCGTGCCCGCCCACCGCGTGCTCAGCTTCGTGGCGACGTCGAAGTGCCGGACCCCCGGCCAGGAGGTGAACACCGGCCCGCTGTACCGGCTGCCGTACGGGTCGGTGCACCCGAGCACCATCACCGCGCCGATCATCGGCATGGCGCAGGGCGCCTACGACGCGCACGTGGCCTACCAGCGCGAGCGGGTGCGCGCCTCGTACATGGGGGAACAGTCCAAGGAGGACCCGTTCGCCAAGGTCCGGATCGCCGAGGCGGCCAGCGAGATCGACGCGGCGTGGCTGCAGCTCACGCACAACATCGACGAGCTGTACCAGCTCGCGTGCCGCGGCGAGAAGCTGCCGTTCGACACCCGGCTGCGGGTGCGCCGCGACCAGGTCCGCGGCACCGAGCGGGCCATCGCCGCGATCGACCGGCTCTTCGAGAACTCCGGGGGCCGTGCGCTGCGCGCGGGCACCCCGATCCAGCGCTTCTGGCGCGACGCGCACGCGGGCCGGGTGCACGCGGCCAACGACGCCGAGCGGGCGTACCAGATGTTCGGCACCGGCACGTTCGGCCAGACCGTGGAGAACGCCATGGTCTGACCGGAGTCCGACGCCCCGGTCCGCCCCGGACCGGACGACCGACCCACCCACGAGACGAACGGATGACGCACATGGGTATTCGCTCCCTGGGCTACCTCCGCATCGAGGCCACCGACATGGCGGCCTGGCGCGAGTACGGGCTGAAGGTGCTCGGCATGGTCGAGGGCTCCGGTGACGACCCGGACGCCCTGTACTTCCGGATGGACGAGTTCCCCGCGCGGCTGGTGATCGTGCCGGGGGAGACCGACCGGCTGGCGCAGGCCGGGTGGGAGGTCGCCCACGCCGCCGAGCTGGACGAGGTCCGCCGGAGCCTGTCCGAGCACGGGGTGCCGTTCAAGGAGGGCTCGGCCGAGGTCTGCGCCGAGCGCCGGGTGGACGAGCTGATCACGTTCGAGGATCCGTCCGGCAACACGTTGGAGATCTTCCACGGCATCGCGTTGCAGCACCGCCGGGTGGTCAGCCCCTACGGGCACACGTTCGTCACCGGCGAGCAGGGCCTGGGGCACGTGGTGCTGTCCACCCACGACGACGAGGCGTCCCTGCGGTTCTACCGGGACGTGCTCGGCTTCCGGCTGCGCGACTCGATGAAGCTGCCGCCGCAGGCGGTGGGCAGGCCGGAGGACGGCAAACCGGCGTGGCTGCGGTTCCTCGGCTGCAACCCGCGCCACCACAGCCTCGCGTTCCTGCCGATGCCCACCCCGAGCGGCATCGTGCACCTGATGGTGGAGGTCGAGAACTCCGACGACGTGGGCCTGTGCCTGGACCGGGCGCTGCGGCGCGAGGTGCCGATGTCGGCCACGCTCGGGCGGCACGTCAACGATCACATGATGTCGTTCTACATGAAGACGCCGGGCGGCTTCGACGTCGAGTTCGGCTGCGAGGGCCGCCAGGTCGCCGACGACACGTGGATCGCCCGGGAGAGCACCGCGGTAAGCCTGTGGGGCCACGACTTCTCGGTGGGAGCGCGGCAGTCGTGACCCGCGGCGCACCCACCGTGGATCCGACCCGCTTCCGGTCGGTGCTCGGGCACTTCTGCACCGGGGTGGCCGTGGTGACCGCGCACGACGGCGACGCCCCCGTCGGGTTCGCCTGCCAGTCCTTCGCGGCGCTGTCCCTGGAACCGCCGCTGGTGCTGTTCTGCCCGGCGAAGTCGTCGCGGACGTGGCCGGTGATCGAAGGGGTGGGCAGGTTCGCGGTGAACGTGCTCTCCGGCGACCAGCGCGACGTCAGCGCCACGTTCGGTGCGCGGGGCGCGGACAAGTTCGCCGCCGTGGACTGGTCCCCGGCCCCGTCCGGTGCCCCGGTGCTGACCGGGTCGCTGACCTGGATCGACTGCACCATCGAGGCGGTGCACGAGGCCGGGGACCACTACGTCGTGGTGGGCCGGGTGACCGAGCTCGGGGACGTCGCGGACGGCCGCCCGCTGCTGTTCTACCGCGGCCGCTACACCGTCACCGAGCCGGAGGCAGTCGAGGAGATGTTCACCTGGCCCCGCCCGGACGACTGGTTCTGACCCTTTCTCGTCGTCATGTCACCCTCGTGGCGTCGTGATGTGGTTCGTGTCGTGACACCGGAGGGAGCGGGCGATGGAGAGCGGGCGTGTGGCGGTGGTGACCGGGGCCGGGTCGGGGATCGGGCGGAGCGTGGCGCTCGCGTTGCTCGGGCACGGCTACCGGGTGGCGCTGGCCGGACGTCGGGAGGACGCGCTGCGGGAGACGGCGGCGCAGGCCGAACGGGCC
>NZ_KI912185.1:142956-148266 GCF_000231035.2 Saccharomonospora iraqiensis subsp. paurometabolica YIM 90007
CCGGACACCCCGCCCCTCCGCGGAGGGCGGGCCGTGCCGCCTGCGCCGAGCCCGGTACCCCGGCAACGGGACCGGGAGCAGCCTCCCTCCCCGGGAGCCGGACGGCCGGTGTCCCGGACGGTCGGTGCGGGGGAGTGGTCCGCCGCGTCGGACCGCCACGTCGTCTCGGGGTCGCTGGACGATCCGGGCGACGCCTCCGGCGACCTCGGCGGAGGCATCGGTACCGGTGGGACGACGGAGGTCCCCACCTCCGGGCAGGGGCTGGGCCACGCCGGGAGGTACCCGAGCAGCGTCACCCGGGACGGCGCGATCCGGCTTTCCCCCGCGCCACCGCTGCACACCGGGCGGGACGTCCCGGTTCCCGACCCCCGCTGGCCGGGACAGGATCCGCACTGACCGCGGAGGGTGAACCACACCCGGCAAGTAGAACGTGTTCTTGCCTGCTGCGGCGGTGCGACAGGGATCGCCGGGGTGGCGGAACGGGTGTGCGAAGCGTGAGTGAGCTCCCCGGATCGATCAAGTAAACACGGTTCACTCCACGGGTTCCGCGAGTTAACACCGTATGCTTCAATCTGGCAGTAGAACGTGTTCCACGACGCTGCTGTCGGAGGTACGGCCATGAGCTCGTCGTTGCTGCCCACCGGATTCGACTTCACCGATCCCGACCTCTACGCGGAGCGCCTGCCGCTGGAGGAGCTCGCGCTGCTCCGCCGCACCGCGCCGGTGTGGTGGAATCCGCAGCCGTACAACGTGGCCGGTTTCCAGGACGAGGGCTACTGGGTCGTCACCCGGCACGAGGACGTCAAGACCATCTCGAAGGACGCGCAGACGTTCTCCTCGGCCGCCAACAGCGCGATCATCCGGTTCGACGAGACCATGGACGAGGAGGGCATGGACGCCAACCGGCTCGTCCTGCTCAACATGGACGCCCCGCAGCACACGAAGCTCCGGCGGATCGTGTCGAAGGGCTTCACCCCGCGCGCGATCGGCAGGCTGGAGGACGCCCTGCGCAGCCGGGCCCGGAACATCGTGCGCACCGCCCGGGAGAAGGGCTCCGGCGACTTCGTGGCCGACGTGGCCTGCGAACTGCCGCTGCAGGCCATCGCCGAGCTGCTCGGCATCCCGCAGGAGGACCGCGGCAAGATCTTCGAGTGGTCGAACCAGATGATCGGCTACGACGACCCGGAGTACGACGTCGAGCCGATCACCGCCTCGGCCGAGCTGGTCGGCTACGCCACGGCCATGGCCGAGCAGCGCCGCCAGTGCCCGATGAACGACATCGTCACCACCCTCATCGAGGCCGATGTGGACGGCGAGGGACTCACCTCCGACGAGTTCGGCTTCTTCGTCATCCTGCTGTCCGTGGCGGGCAACGAGACCACCCGCAACGCCATCACGCACGGGATGAAGGCCTTCCTCGACCACCCGGACCAGTGGGACCTCTACAAGCGCGAGCGGCCGAAGACCGCGGCCGACGAGATCGTGCGGTGGTCGACACCGGTGGTGGCCTTCCAGCGCACCGCGACCACCGACACCGAGCTCGGCGGGCAGCACATCCGCGCGGGCGAGCGCGTCGGCATGTTCTACAGCTCGGCCAACTTCGATCCCGAGGTCTTCGATTCGCCGGAGACGTTCGACATCATGCGGGACCCGAACCCGCACGTCGGTTTCGGCGGCACCGGCGCGCACTACTGCATCGGCGCGAACCTGGCCCGTCTGGAGATGGACCTGATGTTCAATGCCATCGCCGACGAGATGCCGAACATCCGCGAGGTGGGCGAGCCGGACCGGCTGCGCTCCGGCTGGCTGAACGGCATCAAGCACTACCAGGTGGCCTACGAGTGAGGCGGTGAGCCGGATCCGTCCGGGTGCGGGGCCGCGGGGGAGCTCCTCGGCGGCCCCGTCGTACGCAGGGCGATCTCCCGCCTGTCACCGGGGCCGGTTCCGTTCGGCCGAACCGGCAGGTGCAGCCGCCGGGCCTGCCGTATCCTCCCCCGGTCGGACGTCCCGCACGCCCCGCCGGAACCGGAGGCCCCGCCATGGACGACGCCGCGACCGGGGGATGGTCGGCCGCCCCCGTGCCGGATACGGGCCCGGGACGGGGGCCACCCGGCCCGGACGCGGTCGCCGGTGACGGAGCCGTGGTCGCCGTCGGGGCCGTCTGCGAGGTCGCTGTCCCGTGGGACGCCGCGATCCGGCAGGTCAGCCTCGCCCTGAGCGAGTATCTGGAGATGGAGTCCGGCACGCGCGTCGTGCTGCACAGCGAACGCGGCGTCACCATCGCCGTGCGCGGTGCTCGCTCGCCGGAGTTCACCGGCTTCACGGTCGACGAACTGCGGGACTCCGTCCTCGGGGCCCTGCTGCCGGACGAGGGGGACGACGAGGAACCCGGCCAGCCGCACCCCTGGAGATGGCTGGCGGAGCTCGCCGCGGCCCGCAACGTCCGGGTGACACCGGAGGAACTCGCATCCCTGCCGTACGAGCTCGACTTCCGCCCGGCGGTGCGGGCACTGCTCCGACCGGACGAGCCGTGATCTCCGGTCCGGCACGGTGGTGACGAGTTCACCGACGGCGGTCACCGGCCCTGCGCTGCGCGCTCGGGCTTCGGCAACGGCTCCCCGGTTTCCAGCAGGGTCTTCAGGCTGGACAGCAGTCCCGGCCAACCCTGACTGAGCATGGAGTGCAGGACACTGCCCTCGTCGAAGTCGTCGTGCACGACGGTCAGCTTGGTGAGTGCCCCTAGCGGTTCGATCTCGAAGGTCACCTTCGAACGACCCTCGTCGGCCAGCCTGGCGTACACGTCGTGGCTGAGGCCGACGGTCTTCGCCCAGTCCGGGGTCAGGCTGTGCCAGGTGTAGGACAGTCGCCGGTACGGCTCGGACGCGAGCACCACCTGCCCGGGATCGGCGGTCACGGTGCCGCCCTCCTCCCAGGTCATGGTCGAACCGACCTGTCAGTCCGTGTCGAACGAGACACCCCAGTAGCGCCGGGTGAACTCCGGCTCGGTGAGTGCCTGCCACAACCGCTCCGGTGTGGTCCTGATGTAGGTGGTGTAGACGAACTCGGGCGTGCCCATGGGCTCCTGCTCCAATGCTCTCTGCAGCTCGGCGAGCGCGTCGACCCGCGCACCGTGGTACTGGCTGGATCCAACGGTCGGAGATGGCATGTCGAGGCGGCTGGTCGAAAGGGTGATCCGCCACGCCGGAGGGCACGGTCCGGGTGCCCGGGGGCGTGGAAAGTCCGGAGCCCCGGCAACATGACCATAGGGCAGGGGTCCACCGAGGCTATTCGCCAACGACTGTATCGGGCGTGACGGTGGGGTGCAGACCGACCTCGCAGCTCTGGTCTGACGTCATTTCGATGCTGCCGAGTTCGTCGATCGGGCAGCGGCTGCTCGACCGGGTGCCACGCCGCCGGAGCGGCGCATTCGCCGACCTGTCAGCACATTTCGGGCTTGTCCCGCGGAACTGACCACCGGACGGGGACGCCTGGTGCAGGCTGGTGGCATGACATCCGGGGTGGATATCGTATTGCGGCCTGCGAACGTCGGCGAGGCGGCTGTCCTGACGAAGCTGGCCCTGCGGTCGAAAGGGTACTGGGGATACGGCCCGGCGTTCCTTGAGGCATGCCGCGAAGAGTTGACGTTGCACCCGAGGGAGCTCGAGGCGCGTCGCGTGGTCGTCGCGGACAGCGGAGGAGAACCCGTGGGCTTCTACAGTCTGGAGGGACAACCTCCGGAGGGGGAGCTGGGTCACTTGTTCGTGGAGCCGTCCGCCATCGGCCACGGCATCGGAGGACAGCTCTGGGTCCACATGTGCGACACCGCCCGAAAGCTGGGATTCCGGCAGATCCGAATCGAGTCCGATCCCGGCGCGAGGCCCTTCTACGAGTCGCGCGGAGCCGACCTGGTCGGCACCGTCGCTTCCACGTCGGTACCCGGCCGTGAGCTGCCCCTTCTCAGGTACTTGCTGCCTGAGGACCCGCCGCAGTGAGGTTCTCATCCTTTCCCACCCTGGTGACGAGACGGAACCACACCGAGCCCGGCGCCCCTTACCGGTGTCCGCCCCGGCAGCTACCGCGACTGCTGTCGGCGCCGGACGAGCAGCACCGAGTCCGCTGCCGAGGCGGCGAGCACCTGCGCGTCGTCGTCCGCAGCTGCCTGGAGAACATCGAACGCCGGTGCGGTCTCGCCCCGCTGGAGCAGGTAGGCCGCCGCGGCGACCCGGACGTGGGCCGATCCGTCGGTCAGGAGTGGACGCAGGATCTCCCCGGTGACGCCTTCTTGGTCCCACGCTCGCACCAGTGCGTCCATCCGGTCGGTGATCCCGTCCGCTTCGTCGGGACCTTCGTCGTCGGTGTTCATGGCCCGCACCCAGGAGGCCGTGTGCTCGCGGAACCAGTGCCGCCGGGATTCCCGGTCGTCAGCGGCACCGAAGTTCGACGAGGCGGTCTCACGCATCGGTGAGGTGGGTGGTGAGGCGGTGGTTCAGGTCGGCGATCTCGGGGATGGCGGTGTGGCGGGTGGTGTGGTGGTTGAGGTGGCGGAGGTTGGTGAGGGCGCGTTGGGAGCGCAGGGTGTCGGTGTGGTCGAGGGCGCCTGCGGCGATGTGGGCGGCTTCGCGGGGGTCGCCGGTGGTGAGGGTGTGGGTTGCGAGGCGGATTTCGGTGAGGGTTTTGGAGCGGGTGTAGGTGGGGCCGTAGCCGTGGACGGCGGTGGTCAGCCGTCGGGTGGCCTCGGCCGTGCCGTGGCCGGTGGGGGCGAGGTCGGCCAGTGCCTCCCCGACGATCGCGGAGTGTTCGGCCGTGTCGTAGTAGCCCATGTAGTGCGGGTCGTCGTCCGGGCGGGCGTGGGACATGTGCTCGTCGGCCTGGCTGATGGCGGTGAGGGTGTCCTGGGGGCGTCGCATGGTGGCGAGCACGCGGGCGCGCATGGTGTGCAGCAGTGCCTGGTGGACGGGCATGAGGCGGTCGGAGCGCACGAGCGCGTAGTCGACGTAGGTCAGCGCGTCCTCGGGTTTGCCGATCCAGAGTGCGTGTTGCGCGGTGTCCGACAGGATGCTGGCTCTCAGTGAGCCTTTGCCAACCTGCCGGGCGGGCATGTCAGGGCGAGTGCGGCGTGGCGTGACCACCAATAGGTGAAGCTCCTGGTAGACGGGTGATTGCCTAGATCAATCCGTCTCACCAGGAGCTTCACCATGCTGTCTTACCCGTCCGGGATGAGTGTGTCCAGCCGCGCCCTCGGCGTGCTGGCCGACGCGCTGCGTGCGCAGCGGAGTCTGCGCGGGACTCGATGGCGCAAGCTGCCTGCCG
>NZ_KI912186.1:0-559 GCF_000231035.2 Saccharomonospora iraqiensis subsp. paurometabolica YIM 90007
AGCTGCTGGTCGGCCCCGACGGCAACCACGCCCGCCGCCTCGCCCGCGCCGAGACCTCCGACTCCTGGACCCCGCGCGGCACCGTGCTCATCACCGGCGGCACCGGAGCTCTCGGCACCCGCGTCGCACACTGGGCGGCCGCCACCGCCGACCGGGTCGTGCTGACCAGCCGGCGCGGCGGCGAGGTCCCCGAAGGGCTGCCCGAGTCCACCCGGGTCGTCGCCGTCGACTCCACCGATCGCGACGCCATGGCCGCCCTCGTCGCCGAGGTCTCGCCGAACGCAGTCCTCCACGCGGCGGGCACCCTCGACGACGGCGTGCTCGACCGGCTCACCCCCGAACGACTGCACGCCGTCGCCGCGGCCAAACCGGTGGCCCTGCGGGTGCTCGACGACCTCACCCGCGACCTCGACCTCGACGCCTTCGTCGTCTTCTCCTCCGCCGCGGCCACCTTCGGCGCCCCCGGCCAGGGCAACTACGCCGCCGCCAACGCCGAGCTGGACGCGCTCGTCCGTGCCCGGCACGCCGCCGGACTGCCCGGCACCGCCATCGCCTGGGG
>NZ_KI912186.1:659-6659 GCF_000231035.2 Saccharomonospora iraqiensis subsp. paurometabolica YIM 90007
GGGCCGTCCCAGTCCGCTACTCGCCCGCGTCGCACCCGAACCCGAACCGAGCGCGGTCGACAACGCCCTGCGCGAGCGCGTCGCCGGGCTCAGCGACGCCGAGGCCCGCCGACGCCTGACCGACCTCGTCCGCTCCCGCGCGGCCACTGTGCTCGGCCACGCCTCCACCGACCAGGTCCCGGCGACCACCGCGTTCCGCGAACTCGGATTCGACTCGCTGACCGCCGTCGAACTGCGGGACCAGCTGGTCGCCGCCACCGGTCTGGCGCTGCCGGCCACCCTGGTGTTCGACCACCCCAGCTGCGCCGAGGCCGCGGAGCACCTGCGCGTGACGTTGCTCGGGGGCGGCGAGGCGCGCCAGGTCCGCCGCGCCGAGACCGCCGACGAGCCCATCGCCGTGGTCGGGATGGCCTGCCGTTTTCCGGGCGGCGCCGACTCGCCCGAGGCGCTGTGGGAGCTGCTGGCACAGGGCCGGGACGCGGTGCGCGGCTTCCCCGACGACCGGGGCTGGGACACCTCCGCCCTCTTCGACGAGGACCCCTACACCCTCGGCACCAGTTACGCCACCGAGGGCGGTTTCCTCGACGGCGTCGCCGACTTCGACGCCGCCTTCTTCGGTATCTCCCCGCGCGAGGCGCTGAGCGCCGACCCGCAGCAGCGGTTGCTGCTGGAGACCACCTGGGAGGCCGTGGAGCGCGCGGGCATCGACGCACACACCCTGCGCGGCAGCGCGACCGGTGTGTTCGTCGGTACCAACAGCCAGGACTACGCCACCCTGCTGAGCCACTCGACGGAGGCCGTCGAGGGCTACCTGGCCACCGGCAACTCCGCCAGCGTGATCTCCGGCCGGATCTCCTACGCCTTCGGCCTCGAAGGCCCGGCGGTCACCGTGGACACGGCGTGCTCGTCGTCGCTTGTGGCCCTGCACTGGGCCGCGCAGGCGCTGCGGTCGGGGGAGTGTGACCTCGCGCTCGCGGGCGGCGCCACCGTGATGTCCACGCCAACGGCGTTCATCGAGTTCTCGCGCCAGCGCGGCCTGGCCGCCGACGGGCGGTGCAAGCCGTTCGCCGACGCCGCCGACGGCACCGGCTGGGGCGAGGGCGCGGGCGTCCTGCTCGTCGAGCGCCTGTCCGACGCCCGCAGGCACGGCCACCCGGTGCTCGCGGTCCTGCGTGGCTCGGCGGTCAACTCCGACGGTGCGTCCAACGGCCTGACCGCCCCCAACGGTCCCTCACAGCAGCGGGTCATCCGCCAGGCCCTCGCGACGGCCGGACTGTCTCCGTCCGATGTGGATGTTCTCGAAGCGCACGGCACCGGCACCGCGCTGGGCGACCCGATCGAGGCGCAGGCGGTGCTCGCCACCTACGGCCAGGACCGCGAGCACCCGCTGCTGCTCGGCTCGGTCAAGTCCAACCTCGGCCACACCCAGGCCGCGGCAGGCGTCGCCGGAGTGATCAAGGCGATCGAGGCGCTGCGCCGCGCCGAGGTTCCCGCCTCGCTGCACATCGACGCGCCCAGTGAGCACGTCGACTGGGCCGCGGGCTCGGTGGCACTGGCCACCGAGCACACCCGGTGGCCCGCCACCGGGCGCCCGCGCCGGGCCGCCGTGTCGTCCTTCGGTATCAGCGGCACGAACGCCCACGTCGTCCTGGAGCAGGGCGAGCCCACCCCGGCACCGGAAAGCACGCGGGAGATCCCCTTTCTGCTCTCCGCCCGGTCCGAGGACGCGCTGCGCGCCCGTGCGACCGACCTCGCCGCGCTCCTGCGCGCCGACCCGGACCTCGATCGAGTCCGGGTCGCGCACGCGCTGGCCACCACCCGCGCTCACTTCGAGCACCGCGCCGCGCTGCCACTCGACACCGACCTCGACACCCTCGCCGAGGGCCCGATCTCGGCCGCGGACGCCTCGACGGCCGGGCGGCTGGCGTTCCTGTTCCCCGGTCAGGGCAGCCAGTACCCCGGTACCGGTGCCGAGCTCCACGCCGACGACCCGGTGTTCGCCGCGGCCTTCGACGAGGTCTGCGCCCATCTCGACGACCACCTCGCCCGGCCGCTGCGCGAGGTGGCCCTCTCCGGCGACGGCGAACTGCTGGGCCGGACCGAGTGGACCCAGCCGGTGCTGTTCGCGCAGCAGGTCGCCCTCTACCGGCTCGCCGAGTTCCACGGCGTCGTCCCGGACCTGCTCCTCGGCCACTCCATCGGCGAGGTCGCCGCCGCGCACGTCGCCGGTGTCGTCGACCTGGCCGACGCGGCGGCGCTCGTCGCCGCCCGCGCCGGCCTGATGCAGTCGATCGACACCCCGGGCGCGATGGCCTCCCTCGACGCCACCGAGGAAGAGGTGGAGGCCGCCCTGCCCCCAGGTGCGGGCATCGCCGCCGTCAACGGTCCGCACGCGACGGTCGTCTCCGGAGACGTGACCGCCGTCGCCGACGTGGTCGAGCACTTCAGGGCCGAGGGACGCAAGGTCCGTGAGCTCCGGGTCAGCCACGCCTTCCACTCCGCGCACCTCGACCCGGTCCTCGACCGGTTCCGCGAGGTCCTGTCGGGACTGACGTTCCACGAGCCCCGCATCCCCGTCGTCTCCAACGTCACCGGCGCGATCGCCACGGAGCTGACGTCACCGGAGTACTGGGTGCGCCAGGCCCGTGAGGCCGTCCGGTTCCACGACGGGCTGACCTGCCTGCGCGACGCGGGCGTGACCGCCGTGCTGGAACTCGGTCCCGACGGCGGCCTGGCCGCACTCGCGGCGATCGAGGTACCGGTGGCCGCGCCGCTGCTGCGCGCCGGGCACCCCGAGGCCGCCGCCGTCACCACCGCACTGGCCGCCCTGCACGTCGCGGGATTCCCCGTCGACTGGGGCGTACTCGGCGTCGCGCCACGCGATGTCGGCCTGCCGACCTACCCCTTCCAGCGGGAGCGGTTCTGGCCGCGTGCCTTCGCCGTGCGCGGTGAGGTGGGCGCGGCGGGCCTCGGTGCCGTCGGACACCCACTGCTCGGTGCGTCCGTCGCGGTCGCGGGCAGCGACCTGCGGGTGTTCACCGCCCGCCTGTCGACCCGCACTCACCCCTGGCTGGCCGATCACCGGATCGGCGGGCAGGTACTACTGCCCGGGACCGCCTATGTCGACCTCGCCGCGCATGTCGGCGACGAGGTCGGCTGCCCGCACGTCGCCGAGGTCGCGCTGGCCACCCCGCTCGTGCTGCCCGCCGACGGTGCCGCCGTCGAGCTCCAGGTCAGCGTGGGGGCGCCGGACGAACGCGGCGCACGCACCGTCGTCGTGCACTCCCGGCCCGCCGGCGAGGCCGTCGAGTGGGTCACTCACGCCGACGGCGTGCTGACCCCCGCGCCGCCCGAGGCTCCCGACCCGGCCGAGCAGTGGCCACCCGCAGACGCCGAACCGGTGGATCTCACCGGCTTCTACACACAGCTCGCCGAGGGCGGCTTCGACTACGGCCCGGTCTTCCAGGCCCTGCGGTCCGCCTGGTGCTCGGACGGCGCCGTGCACGCCGAGGTCGCCGTCGCCGACGACACCGACGCCGCCGCGCACGGCCTGCATCCCGCGCTGCTCGACGCCGCCCTGCACGCCGCCGCCCTCGACGGCGGCGACGGGGGAGTGCCGTTCGCGTTCGGTGGCGTGGCCCTGCACGCCACCGGCGCCGACGCACTCCGGGTGACCCTGCGGCGCTCGCCCACTGGCTCGATCTCGCTACGCGCCGACGACCCGACCGGCGCGCCCGTCGTCACGGTCGACAGCCTCGCGCTGCGCGCCCCGGACAAGGCCGCGGCTCCCACGGATGCCGTGCTGCTCCAGTTGGCGTGGACCCCGGCCGCGGCCCCCTCGGGTGACACCCCGGTCCGCTGGGCCGGGCTCGGTGCCGTGCCCGCCACGTCCGCAGGGGCTCACCCCCCGGTCGCCGTCGCCGACAGCCTCGACGACCTCGCCGCCGCGGGAGCCGACGGCGTCCTCGACGTCGTCGTCGCGCCGGTCACCGGCCACACCGACGCGCACACCGCCACCCACGCCGCACTCGAGGTGGTGCAGCGCTGGCTGGCCGACGACCGCTTCGCCGAGACGCGGCTGGTCGTCCTCACCGTCGGTGCCACGCTCGACGCCCCCGACGCGGCACACCTGCCCGGCGCCGCCGTGCACGGTCTGGTCCGTTCCGCCCAGTCGGAGAACCCCGGCCGCCTCGTCCTGGTCGATCTCGACCGCGCCGACGCCGAGTTGCCCGCCGACGTGCTCCGCCTGGCCATCACGGAGCCGCAGATCGCCGTCCGTGACGACGTCCCGCATGCCGCCCGCCTCACCCGCGCCGCCGACACCCCCTCCGCCGACGGCACCTGGCGGCTCACGGCAGGAGCGGAGCGCACCGTGGACGCGGTGCGCGCGCTGCCCGGCACCGCAGACCGGCCGCTGGCCGAGCACGAGGTGCGGCTGGCCATGCGAGCCGCGGGCGTCAACTTCCGCGACGTCCTCCTCGCGCTGGGCATGTACCCGGGCGAGGTCCCCATGGGCAGCGAGGGCGCGGGTGTGGTGACCGAGGTCGGGCCCGGCGTCACCGCGCTGCGTCCCGGCCAGCGCGTGTTCGGCATGGTGCCCGAGGCGTTCGGCCCCACCGCCGTCGCCGACGCCCGCATGCTCGCCGAGGTTCCCGCGGACTGGTCGTTCGAGGACGCCGCCGCCGTGCCGCTGGTGTTCCTCACCGCCTACTACGCCCTGCGCGACCTCGCCGACCTGCGGCGGGGCGAGTCCATCCTGATCCACTCCGCCGCGGGCGGCGTCGGGATGGCGGCCGTGCAGCTGGCCCGCCACTGGGGCGCCGAGGTGTACGGCACCGCCAGCCCCGCCAAGTGGGATGCGGTGCGCGAACTGGGTGTCGAGCACCTGGCGTCGTCCCGTGATCTCGGTTTCGCCGACCGGTTCGACCCGGTCGACGTGGTGCTCAACTCGCTGGCGGGCGAGTTCATCGACGCCTCTCTGGGCCTGCTCAGGGACGGCGGGCGGTTCCTGGAGATGGGCAAGACGGACCTGCGCGACCCCGAGGACGTCCTCTACCAGTCCTTCGACCTCATCGAGGCCGGGCCCGAGCGCATCGGCGAGATGCTCACCGAGCTGGTCGACCTGTTCGAGGCGGGCGTTCTGCACCACCTGCCCCGCCGGCACTGGGACGTGCGGGAGGCCTCCCCGGCGTTCCGGTTCGTCAGCCAGGCCAAGCACGTCGGCAAGGTCGTGCTCACCGTGCCGCGCACCCGTGACCCCGAAGGAACCGTTCTGGTCACCGGTGCCACCGGCGCTCTCGGTGCCCGTGTCGTGCGCCACCTCGCCGCTCAGGGGGCCCGGCACCTGCTGCTCGCCAGCCGCAGCGGTCCCGCCGCGACCCGGGCCACCGAGCTGGCCGAGCTCGGTGCCCGCGTCGTCGCCTGCGACCTGACCGACCGGGCCGCCGTGGCCGAGTTGCTCGCCTCGATCCCCGCCGAGCACCCGCTGACCTCCGTCGTCCACGTCGCGGGCGTGCTCGACGACGGCGTGGTGGGGGCGCTGACCCCGGAGCGCGTGGACCGGGTCTTCGCACCCAAGGTCGACGCGGTCGGCCATCTGCACGAGCTGACCCGAGGCTGCGACCTGGCCGAGTTCACCGTGTTCTCCAGCGCCGCGGGCGTGTTCGGCGGTGCGGGCCAGGCCAACTACGCCGCGGCCAACGCCTACCTCGACGCACTGGCCCGGCACCGGCGCGGACTCGGCCTGCCCACCACCGCCCTGGCCTGGGGACTGTGGGACGAGGCCGACTCGATGGCCGCCGATCTCGGTTCCGCCGATCGTGGCAGGCTCACCCGCGCCGGTGTCGGCGCGCTGTCCACACCGGACGCGCTGCGGCTGCTCGACCTCGCCGTCGAGGCGCCTGCCGCCACGGCGGTTCCGATGCACCTGGATCTGGCCGCCCTTCGCGCCGACCCCGAGGCCGCACCGCTGCTGCTGCGCGACCTCGTCGGTCCCGCCCG
>NZ_KI912186.1:6759-7126 GCF_000231035.2 Saccharomonospora iraqiensis subsp. paurometabolica YIM 90007
GCCGCCCCCACCGCGCCGCGCCCGCTGTTCGAGGTGCGGTGGGAGACCGTGGACCTCGCGCCCGCCGAGGGTGCGGTGTCCCGCGCCTCGCTCACCGACGCGCTCGACCGTCTCGACGACGGCCCCGCGGTGCTGGCCGTGCCCGGTACCGACGTCGCCGCGATGCTGGTCCTGCTGCAGAGGCTCGTCGCCACCGAGGACGTCCACCTCGTCGTCGAAACCCACGGCACCGGCAGCCCGGCCGGCGCCGACGACCTCGTCGGTGCCGCCGTGCAGGGCCTGGTACGCACCGCGCAGTCCGAGCACCCCGGCCGCATCACCCTCGTCGACGCTGCGGAACCCACCGACGTCGCCGCCGCTGCCGCCG
>NZ_KI912186.1:7226-7852 GCF_000231035.2 Saccharomonospora iraqiensis subsp. paurometabolica YIM 90007
CTCGGCGCGGAAGCCGCCCGCTGGGTCGCGGCCGAAGGCGCCGCCCGGGTCGTCCTCGTCAGCAGGCGCGGCGCCGACGACGTCCTGCTGGCCGAACTCCGCGCCACCACCGACGCCGTGTCCGTCACCGCCGACGTGACCGACCGTGCCGCCATGGCCGAAGTCGTGGCCCGGCACCAACCCGACGCCGTCATCCACACCGCGGGTGTCACCCACCTCGCACCGCTGGTCGCCACGACGCCCGAGGACTACGCGCGGGTCGCCTCGGCCAAGGTCGACGGTGCGCGGGTGCTGCACGAGGTCACCGAGGACCTGGACGCGTTCGTCGTCTACTCCTCCATCGCCGGGGTGTGGGGCAGCGGCGATCAGGCCGCCTACGCCGCCGCCAACGCCGACCTCGAAACTCTCGTCCACGAGCGCCGCGCTGCCGGGCTTCCCGCCACCGCCATCGCGTGGGGCCCCTGGGCGGGGCCCGGCATGAGCGGCGGAGCCGCCGGGAACGACCTGGCCCGCCGCGGCCTGCGACCGATGGAGCCGCGCCGCGCCGTGGAGGTCCTGTCCCGCACCGGCGAGCCGCTGCTGGTCGTCGCCGACGTCGACTGGGCCCGCTTCACCGACACCTTCAC
>NZ_KI912186.1:7952-10600 GCF_000231035.2 Saccharomonospora iraqiensis subsp. paurometabolica YIM 90007
GGCACCGCCTGGGGCGAGGGCGCGGGCGTGCTGGCCCTGATGCGCCTGTCCGACGCCCAGCGCGGCAGCCACCCGATCCTGGCCGTGCTGCGCGGCTCCGCCGTGAACTCCGACGGCGCGTCCAACGGACTCACCGCCCCGAACGGGCCGTCGCAGCGGCGGGTCATCCGGCACGCCCTGCGCCACGCCGGGCTCACTCCCGACGACGTCGACCTCGTCGAGGCACACGGCACCGGCACCACGCTGGGTGACCCGATCGAGGCCGACGCCCTCATCGCCTCCTACGGCCAGGACCGCCCGGCACCGTTGCTGCTGGGTTCGGTCAAGTCCAACCTCGGCCACACACAGGCCGCCGCGGGTGCGGCCGGAGTGCTCAAGGCGATCATGGCCATGCGCCACGGCGTCGTGCCCGCGACCCTGCACGTCGACGCCCCCACCCCGCACGTCGACTGGTCCGGGGGCGCGGTCAGGCTGACCACCGAGAACACCCCGTGGCCCGACCTCGACCGGCCGCGCCGGGCGGGTGTGTCGTCGTTCGGCATCAGCGGCACCAACGCGCACGTGGTGCTCGAACAGGGCCAGGCCGCCGAGCCGGTCGCACCATCCGACTGGGAGGGACCGGTCGCGCTGGTCGTCTCCGGGCGCGGGGAGGCCGGAGCCCAGGCGCACGCCGCACGGATCGCCGACCTGCTCGAATCCATCCCTGATCTTTCCGCTGTGGACGTCGCGCACTCGCTGGCGACCACCCGGTCCGCGCTGGAGCAGCGGATCGCCGCGGTGGGCCAGACCCGCGACGAGCTGGTGGAGCGGCTGCGCTCGGGCCAGGTCGTGCCCGCCCGTGGTGGCCGGACGGCGTTCGTGTTCACCGGCCAGGGCTCGCAGCGGGCCGGGATGGGGCGCGAGCTGGCCGAGGCGTTCCCGGTGTTCGCGCGCGCCTTCGACGAGGTTCTGGCCCTGTTCCCCGCCGACGTTCGCGACGCGATCACCGACGGTGCCCGAATCGACGAGACGCAGTTCGCCCAACCCGCCATCTTCGCGTTCGAACTCGCGCTGGTGCGGCTGTTCGAGTCCTGGGGCGTGCGGCCGGACGTCGTCCTGGGCCACTCGGTGGGCGAGATCGCCGCTGCCCATGTTGCCGGGGTGTTCTCGCTCGCCGACGCCGCGCGGCTCGTGGTGCGGCGCGGCGCGCTCATGGGATCGGTGGACCGGCGCGGGGCGATGGCGGCCGTTGCCGTCGCCGAGGACGACCTCGAGCTCGTCGACGGTGTCGAGATCGCCGCGGTGAACGCACCGGACTCGGTGGTGGTGTCCGGCGACGAGGACGCCGTCGTCGAACTGGCGGCGCGATACGAGGCGCGTGGGGTGAAGGTCAAGCGCCTCGCGGTCAGCCACGCCTTCCATTCCGCGCACATGGACCCCGTGCTCACCGAGTTCCGGTCCGTCGTCGAATCCGCCGAACGGGCCGAACCGTCGGTGGCGTTCGTCGGGGTCGCCTCCGACGCCGGTCCGCAGGACGCCGGGTACTGGGTGAGCAACGTCCGAAACACCGTCCGGTTCGCCGACGGCGCCGCCCGCCTGGACGCCGCGCACGTGCTGGAGATCGGCCCCGACGCCGCACTGAGCGCGCTCGTCGACGGCTGCGTTCCCGCGCAGCGCGGCAGCGCCGAGCGCCGGAGCGCGCTCGAAGCCCTGGCCGCCCTGCACGCCGCCGGGCGGACGGTCGACTGGGCCGCAGTCCAGCGCGGAAACCGGGTTGAGCTGCCCACCTACCCGTTCCGGGCCACCCGGTTCTGGCCGAAGCCCCGCCGCGGCTGGACCGGTGACCTGTCCGCCGCCGGTCTCAGTGCCGCCGACCATCCGCTGCTCGGTGCCGTGGTCGCCGACCCGCACGGCGTCGTCCTGACCGGGCGGCTGTCCCTGGACACCCATCCCTGGCTGGCCGACCACGCGGTGCTGGGCACCGCGATCCTGCCCGGCACCGCGTTCGTGGAGCTGGCCGTGCGCGCGGGCGACCAGGTCGGCTGCCCCACGGTCGCCGACCTCGCCGTCGAGACGCCCCTGGCGCTCACCGAGGACGCCGCCGTCCAGTTGCGCGTCACCGTCTCCGGCCCCGCCGCCGACGGCACCCGCGACGTCACCGTCCACTCGCGAGCGGAGAGTCTCGCCGACACCGACGGCTGGACCCGCCACGCCTCCGGCACCCTCGCCACCGCTGCCGGCGCCGGCGAGTCGATCACCTGGCCCCCGGAGGGCGCGGACCCGCTCGACACCGACACCCCGTACGAGCTGTTCGCCGAGCGCGGGTTCGCCTACGGGCCCGCGTTCCAGGGACTGACCGCCGCCTGGCGGCGCGGCGACGAGCTGTTCGCCGAGGTGAACCTCCCCGCCGATGCCGCTGCCGACGAGGTCGCGGGTTTCGCCGTCCACCCCGCCCTGCTGGACGCGGCGCTGCACGTCGTGCTGCTCGGCGCCGACGGGGAGGACGGGAAGGCCCCGCACCTGCCCTTCGCGTGGGGCGGCGTCACCGTGCACGCCACCGGCGCCACCGCCGCGCGCGTGCGCATCACCCCGGCCGGGCCGGAGACGGTGTCCGTCGCGGTCACCGACGCCACCGGTGCCCCGCTCGTCACCGCCGAGACGCTCGTCTT
>NZ_KI912186.1:10700-11608 GCF_000231035.2 Saccharomonospora iraqiensis subsp. paurometabolica YIM 90007
GGGGCCGTCGACCTGCCACCGATCGTCCGCGACGGCGGACTGGCCTGGGCGTTCTCCGGCCAGGGCAGCCAGCGCCCCGGCATGGGCGAGGCGCTGCGCGCCGGGTTCCCCGCGTTCGCCGAGGAGTTCGACCGGGTCGCGGCCCGGCTCGACCCACTGCTGGACCGCCCGCTCGCCGACGTGCTCGGCACCGATCTCGTGCACGACACCGAGCACACCCAGCCCGCGCTCTTCGCACTGGAGGTGGCGCTCGCCGCACTGCTGCACCGCTGGGGCCTGCGCCCGGACGTGCTGCTCGGCCACTCCATCGGTGAGGTCGCCGCCGCCCACGTGGCCGGGGTGTTCGATCTCGATGACGCGTGCGTGCTGGTCGCCGCCCGTGCCCGGCTCATGCGTGCGCTGCCGGCCACCGGTGCGATGCTGTCGCTGATCGCCACCCGCGAGGAAGCCGAGGAACTGGCCCGGGGCACACTGGACGTGGCCGCGATCAACGGGCCGCGCGCGGTCGTGCTGTCCGGCGACGCCGACGCGGTCGACGACGTCGCGCGCCGCGCCGAGGACTCCGGGGTGAAGTGCAGGCGGCTCACCGTCAGCCACGCCTTCCACTCCGCCCACCTCGACCCCGTGCTCGACGAGTTCCGCGCCGTTGTGGCGGAGCTGACCGCACACGCCCCCGCCGTCCCGCTGGTGTCGGGCGTGACCGGAGAGCCGCTGACCGCCGGGCAGGCCGCCGACCCCGACCACTGGGTCCGGCAGGCGCGTCGCGAGGTTCGTTTCCTCGCCGCCGCCCGCGCCGCCCATGACACGGGCGCGGCGACCTTCCTCGAACTCGGCCCCGACGCCGTGCTCACCGCGATGCTCCACGACTGCCTGGAGGGTGAGGACGTTCGCGCGGCCGCGATGCTGCG
>NZ_KI912186.1:11708-12483 GCF_000231035.2 Saccharomonospora iraqiensis subsp. paurometabolica YIM 90007
CGCGTTCGGCCGCCGTCTCCATCGCGTCCGCTCCGAGTCCGCCGCGCCGCGCGAGTGGACCGGCGACGGGACCGTCGTCATCACCGGCGGAACCGGCGGCCTCGGAGCCGCCCTCGCCCGCCACCTGGCCTCGCGCGGCGCCCGGGACCTGCTGCTGCTGAGCCGGAGCGGCCCCACCGCCGCCGGTGATCTGCTCGCCGATCTGCGCGCCACCGGAGCGACCGCGGAGGCCGTGGCCTGCGACGTCGCCGACCGCGACCAACTGTCCGCCGTCCTCGACGGCCGCCGGGTCACCGCCGTGGTGCACGCGGCCGGTGTACTCGACGACGGCGTGGTGGACGCCGTCACCCGGGACCGGCTCGACCGGGTGCTGCGGGTCAAGGCCCAGGGAGCGGCCAACCTGCACGAGCTGACCCGGGGCGCCGAGCTCGCCGCGTTCGTGCTGTTCTCCTCCGCCGCCGGGGCGATGGGCAGTGCGGGACAGGCCGCCTACGCCGCCGCGAACGCCCACCTGGACGCCCTCGCCACGCACCGCGCAGCACTCGGTTTGCCCGCGACCTCGGTGGCCTGGGGTGCGTGGAGCTCCACCGGCCTCGCCGCCGACGGTGCTGTCCGGGAGAACCGGTTGCGTGGCAGCGGGTTCCGCCCGATGAACCCGGACGACGCGCTGGCCGTCCTGGACCGCGTGGTCGTCTCGGGCGCCCCGGTCGAGGTCGTCGCCGACGTGGACTGGGCCGCGCTGCTGGCCGGCCTGCGCGGGCTGCGCCCGACCGAG
>NZ_KI912187.1:0-1278 GCF_000231035.2 Saccharomonospora iraqiensis subsp. paurometabolica YIM 90007
GGCGGCTACGACCGGGTGCTGCTGGACGCCCCGTGCAGCGGCCTGGGCGCGCTGCGGCGCAGGCCGGAGGCCCGCTGGCGCAAGCAGCCCGCCGACATCGCCGGCCTGACCCGACTGCAGAACGAGCTGCTGGACTCGGCGTTGCGGCTGGTGCGTCCCGGCGGGGTGGTGACCTACGTGGTGTGCTCGCCACATCTGGCCGAGACCGACGGGGTGGTCACCGAGACCGCCCGCCGGGTGGGCGCGGAGGTCCTGGACACCCGGGAGTTCTTCCCGGGCGTGCCCGACCTCGGCGACGGCCCGTACGTCCAGCTGTGGCCGCACCGCCACGGCACCGACGCCATGTTCTGCGCCACACTCCGCACCCCCGCCTGACCCCCGCCCCGCACCCGGGTTGTGCCGTGAAGGCCCCCTTACCTGCGTGTGGTGCCGTGAAGGAGTCCCTCGCCGCGTCACACGCCGGGAAGGAGTCCTTCACGACACACCACCGCGGGGCCGGATGGCGGGAGGCGGGTTCTAGACTCGGGAGGGTGGTTTGTCAGCCGTTGATCGCGCCCAGCATCCTGTCCGCGGACTTCGCCCGGCTCGGGGCGGAGGTCGACGCCGTCGCCGGGTCCGGGGAGAACCGGGCGGACTGGATCCACGTCGACGTGATGGACGCGCACTTCGTGCCGAACCTCACGATCGGGCTCCCGGTGGTGGAGTCGTTGCGCAAGAGCACGGACGTCCCGCTCGACTGTCACCTGATGATCGACGACCCGGACCGCTGGGCTCCGGGTTACGCCGAGGCGGGGGCGCACAACGTCACGGTGCACGTCGAGGCCGCCCACGATCCGGTGATGGTGGCCAAGGACCTCCGTGCGGCCGGGGCGCGGGCCGGGTTGTCCCTGAAGCCGGGCACCCCGCTGGACGACCACCTCGACACCCTGCGGCACTACGACACCCTGCTGATCATGTCCGTGGAGCCGGGCTTCGGCGGGCAGTCGTTCATCCCGGACGTGCTGTCCAAGGTCCGGACGGCGCGGCGGCTCGTCGACACCGGGCACCTGCGGGTGCTGGTGGAGATCGACGGGGGGATCAACGCGGACACGATCGAACAGGCCGCCGAGGCCGGCGTCGACTGCTTCGTGGCGGGCTCGGCCGTGTACGGCACCGATGATCCCGGCCGGGCCGTGGCCCGGCTGCGCGAGCGGGCGAGGGCGGCCCGGCAGCGGTGAGTCCGTCGGCAGGCGAGCGGGAGGCCATGCGCGCCGCGCTCGCCCTCAGCGAGACCGTGCG
>NZ_KI912187.1:1378-4190 GCF_000231035.2 Saccharomonospora iraqiensis subsp. paurometabolica YIM 90007
GCCGACACCGGCGACCCGCCGCACGGCACGGCCCCCGGGATCGACCCGGACACCGGCAGGCCACGCAAGTTCGCCTACCCGCCGAACCTGCTGGTGGTCGACGGCGCCGGGCCGCAGGCCACGGCCGCGGCCGACGTGCTGGCCGAACTCGGGGTCACCGACGTCGCCGTGGTCGGGCTGGCCAAACGCCTGGAGGAGGTGTGGCTGCCCGCCGACCCGGAACCGGTCGTCCTGCCGCGGACGTCGGAGGCGCTGTACCTTCTCCAGCGGGTGCGCGACGAGGCACACCGGTTCGCGCTCCGGTACCAGCGGCAGAAGCGGTCGAAACGGGTGCAGACGTCGGCGCTGGACAACATCCCCGGCCTCGGGCAGACCCGGAAGGCTGCGCTGATCAAGCACTTCGGCTCGGTGAAGAAGCTGCGGCGGGCCGGGGTCGCCGAGATCGCGGAGGTACCGGGCATCGGGCGGCGTACCGCCGAGACCGTGCACGCCGCGCTGGCAGGGGACAGTACCGAGACACGAGGGGAGTCGCAGGCATGAGCAACGACGAGGCCAGAGCCTCCGGGATGGAGGTCGCGGTGGTGACCGGTCTGTCCGGTGCGGGCCGCAGCACCGCGGCGAAGTGTCTGGAGGATCTGGGCTGGTTCGTCGTCGACAACCTGCCACCCGAGCTGATCTCCACGATGGTCGAGCTCGGCGCCCAGGCGCGTGGGGCGATCACCAGGGTGGCCGTGGTCATGGACGTGCGGTCGCGGGCCTTCACCGACGACCTCTCCTCGGTCATCAAGGAGCTGGACGCGCGCGGCTACAAACCACGGGTCGTGTTCCTGGAGGCGACCGACCCGGTGCTGGTGCGCCGGTTCGAGCAGGTGCGCCGGGGCCACCCCATGCAGGCCGAGGGCAGGCTCGTGGACGGCATCACCGCCGAACGCGCCCTCCTCGCGCCGCTGCGGGAGGAGGCCGACCTGGTGCTGGACACCTCCGCGTTGTCCGTCCACGACCTCCGGGCCAAGATCGAGGACGCCTTCGGCACCGAGACCGGCACGCGCACGCGGGTCACCGTGCTGTCGTTCGGCTACAAGTACGGTCTGCCGATGGACTCCGACCTCGTGATGGACGTGCGGTTCCTGCCGAACCCGTTCTGGATCCCGGAGCTGCGGGACCAGAGCGGCCTGGACGGCGACGTGCGCAACTACGTGCTCGGCCAGGAAGGTGCCGAGGAGTTCCTCACCCAGTACCACGAGTTGCTGCGCCTGGTCGGGGCCGGGTACAAGCGGGAGGGCAAGCGCTACCTCACCCTGGCCGTCGGCTGCACCGGCGGCAAGCACCGCAGCGTGTCCATCGCCGAGGAGCTGGCGAACCGGCTGTCCAAGGAGGACGGCATGGCGGTCAAGGTGGTGCACCGCGATCTGGGCAGGGAGTGAGCCGGGGATGCGCGCCGTCGCGCTCGGGGGAGGACACGGTCTGCACGCGGCGCTTTCCGCACTGCGACGGCTCACCGCGGACCTGACCGCCGTCGTCACCGTCGCCGACGACGGGGGTTCGTCGGGCAGGCTGCGGCAGGAGCTCGGCCTGCTGCCGCCGGGCGACCTCCGGCAGGCACTGGCGGCGCTCGCCGCCGCGGAGGACGGGGGCACGCTGTGGGCCGAGGTGTTCCAGCACCGCTTCGGCGGATCGGGTGCGCTGACCGGGCACGCCGTGGGGAACCTGCTGCTGGCCGGCCTGTTCGAGGTGCTCGGCGATCCGGTCGCCGGTCTCGACGAGGCGGCCGCACTGCTGGGGATCTCCGGGCGGGTGCTGCCGATGTCGGCCGAGCCGCTGGAGATCGAGGCGGAGGTCACCGGACTGGAGAACGGGGCCCTCAGCCGGATCCGCGGGCAGGTCGCCGTCGCCAGCACACCGGGGCAGGTACGCCGGGTACGCCTGCACAATCCCGGCCGTCCGGACCGGCCCCCCGTGGCCTGCGCGGACGCCGTGGACGCGGTGCTGAGCGCCGACACGGTCTTCCTCGGCCCCGGATCCTGGTTCACCAGCGTCCTGCCGCACCTGTTGGTGCCCGGCCTGCACGAGGCTCTGGTGAGCACCAGGGCGACCAAGGTCGTCATCCTCAACCTCATCCCCCAACCGGGGGAAACGGCGGGATTCTCCCCCGAGCGGCATCTGGACGTACTCTCCGAGCATGCTCCGGAACTGACCGTGGACGCCGTGATCGCGGACCGCGACTCGGTGCCCACCCCGGCGCGGCTGCGCCGCGGTGCCGAGGCGCTCGGCGGCCGGGCCCATCTCGCGTCGGTGGCGGCGCCGGGCGGGGCCGGGCGGCATGATCCGGATGCTCTGGCGAGCTGTGTGCGAGAGGCTCTCGGGCGCACCGGGAGCACGGAGGAGGGTCAGTCATGGCCATGACGGCGGCAGTCAAGGACGAGCTGAGCCGACTCAGCGTCACCAGGCCCGGCCCGCGCCGGTCGGAGGTGTCGGCGATGCTGCGGTTCGCGGGTGGGCTGCACATCGTGGCCGGCCGGGTCGTGGTCGAGGCCGAGGTGGACACCGGGTCGGTGGCCCGGCGCCTGCGGCGCGAGGTGCACGACCTCTACGGGCACCAGTCCGACGTGCACATGATCACCTCGGGCGGGCTGCGCAAGGGCACCCGGTACGTGGTGCGCGTGGTCAACGACGGCGAGGGGCTGGCCCGGCAGACCGGGCTGATCGACCAGCGTGGGCGGCCGGTGCGGGGGTTGCCGGCGGCGGTGGTCTCCGGCGGTCTCGCCGACGCCGAGGCCGCCTGGCGGGGGGCGTTCCTCGCGCACGGGTCGCT
>NZ_KI912187.1:4290-6650 GCF_000231035.2 Saccharomonospora iraqiensis subsp. paurometabolica YIM 90007
TCGGCGGGTTCGGCCTCGTGGCCGGGCATCCCCGGGGTGCGCCGGGTGCGTTTGAGCTCGGCCTCGTGCGCGTGCCGCTGCCCCGGGGTCAGCGCCCGCGCCCGCGCGGCGAGCTCCCGGAACGGGTCGTAGTAGGTGTCCTCGTAGTCCTCGACCACCTGGTAGGTCCAGCGGCCGGGGAGGACGTTGCGGCCGACGAGCTCCCGGTCCAGCCGCGCGGCGAGGTCGGCGTGGCCCGCCTCCCGCAGCAGGGTGGCGGCCTCCTCCACGGTGAAGTCCGCGGTCCCGGTGAGGCGGTGGAACGCGTACAGGTGGCCGCGTGCCTGTTCGACCACCTCCAGCGCCTCGGTGACCTTTCCCACCGCCCGCACGGTCGCCGGGTCCGGCTCCGGTGTGTGTGCCATGCGGCCTCGGGTACCCGTCCGGCGGACGGTGATGCACCGGCACCCGGACCGTCCCCGGGACGGGCGGGGTGGCCGAGGACCCGAGGAGGTGACCGATGAGCACCGTGATGAAGGCCGTCGACGTCGAGGCGCCGCTGTCCGCGGTGTACAACCAGTGGACCCAGTTCGAGTCCTTCCCGGAGTTCATGGAGGGTGTCGAACAGGTCCGGCAGCTCGACGACACGCACACCCGGTGGGTCACCCGGGTGGGCACCGTCACCCGGGAGTTCGACGCGACGATCACCGAACAGCACCCGGACGAGCGGGTCGCCTGGACGTCCGACTCCGGGCCGCGGCACGCCGGCGTGATCACGTTCCACCGGCTCGACCCCGACCACACGCGCGTGACGGCGCAGATGGACATCGATCCGGAGGGCTTCCTGGAGAAGGTCGCCGACCGGACCGGGGTGCTGGAGAAGCGGATCGACGGGGACATGCACCGGTTCAAGGAGTTCATCGAGCGCCGCGGCCGGGAGACCGGTGAGTGGCGCGGGGACGTCTCCCCGCCCCCGACCTCCCGGTCCTGACCCACGCCGGGGGCGCCACGGCGCACGCCCGCCGACCGGCTGACGGCGGCGGTGCACGACCGGTTCTTAATCGATTCCGCCGGTCGCCCGCGGTGGGCCACGTCTCCCGCCGGGGTATTCCGGTCAGACCCTGGCCAACACGCTAGGGTGGCGGGTGAACCCGACGAGTGTCAGCCTGGGCCGGGCCCGGGCCGAGCCCCCCGAGGAGAGTAGAGCAGTGACGGTTCGCGTAGGCGTCAACGGCTTCGGCCGGATCGGCCGCAACTTCTTCCGCGCCGTGCAGGCGAGCGGCCAGGACGTCGAGGTGGTCGCCTTCAACGATCTCGGTGACGTCGCCACGATGGCGCACCTGCTCAAGTACGACAGCGTCCTGGGCCGGTTGAGCGAGGAGGTCACCACCAACGACGAGGGCATCGTCGTGGGCGGGAAGACGATCAAGGCCCTCGCCGAGAAGGACCCGGCCAAGCTGCCGTGGGGCGACCTCGGTGTGGACGTGGTCGTGGAGTCCACCGGCTTCTTCACCGACGCCGAGGCGGCCAAGGCGCACCTCGCCGGGGGTGCGAAGAAGGTGATCATCTCCGCGCCGGCGAAGAACGAGGACCTCACCGTCGTGCTCGGGGCCAACGACTCCGCCTACGACGGCTCGCAGACGATCATCTCGAACGCCTCCTGCACCACCAACTGCCTGGCACCGCTGGCGAAGGTGCTGCACGACGAGTTCGGCATCGAGCAGGGCCTGATGACCACGGTGCACGCCTACACCGCCGACCAGAACCTGCAGGACGGCCCGCACAAGGACCTGCGCAGGGCCCGCGCCGCCGCGCTGAACATCGTGCCGACCTCCACCGGCGCCGCGAAGGCGATCGGCCTGGTGCTGCCGGAGCTGAACGGCAAGCTCGACGGCTACGCGCTGCGCGTGCCGGTGCCGACCGGCTCGTCCACCGACCTGACCGTGACGCTGTCCGAGAGCGCCTCGCTCGACGACATCAACGCCGCCTACCGCGCCGCCGCCGAGGGGCCGCTCGCGGGCATCCTGCGCTACAGCGAGGAGCCGCTCGTCTCCAGCGACATCGTCACCGACCCGGCCTCCTGCATCTACGATGCGCCGCTGACCAAGGTGATCGGCAACCAGGTCAAGGTCGTCGGCTGGTACGACAACGAGTGGGGCTACTCGAACCGCCTCGTGGACCTGGCCGGGCTCGTCGGCTCGAAGCTGTCCTGAACCATGTCGGTGAAGACTCTCGACGATCTGATCGGCGAGGGCGTGGCGGGTCGGCGCGTGCTGGTGCGCGCCGACCTCAACGTCCCGCTGGACGGCGACCGGATCACCGACGACGGCCGGGTGCGCGCCGCGCTGCCCACGATCTCCCGGCTGGCCGGGGCGGGCGCG
>NZ_KI912187.1:6750-7407 GCF_000231035.2 Saccharomonospora iraqiensis subsp. paurometabolica YIM 90007
GTCCGGCGAACACGTCGTACCCGCGTTCGGCGATCACGTCGAGGATGCCGGAGTAGAGCCGGAACGCGGTCGTGACACAGGGGCGGGACGCGGGCTCCAGCATGGCGATCCCGGGCAGCGCCCGGCGGTACAGCTCGCGGGTGCGGCCCACCTGGTCGGCCAGCGCCGCCCGCACCCGCGGGTCGGCGTGACCGACGTCGCGGCACCAGCGCAGCAATTCCCGGTCGACGTCGTGGGCGGCGAGCTCGTCGGCGGGCAGGTAGACGCGGTCGCGGTCCAGGTCCTCGGCGACGTCCCGCAGGAAGTTGGTGAGCTGGAACGCGGCGCCGAGCGCCGCGGCGTGCGGGGCGGCCTCGGCGCGCGGCACCACCGTGCCCAGCACCGGCAGCATCTGCAGCCCGATCACCTCGGCCGAGCCGTGCGTGTAGCGGAGCAGCTCGGTGCGCGACGGGTAGTCGGTGGTGGTGAGGTCCATCCGCATCGAGTCGAGGAACCGGTCGAACAGTTCCGGCTCGATGCGGTACCGCACGGCGGTGTCCACCACGGCCGCCAGCAGCGGGTGGTCGCTGTGCCCGGCCCGCAGCCCGTCCCGCAGCGCGGTGGCCAGCCGGTCCAGCCGGGCCGCCGTGACCCCGTCGGTGCTGTCGGTGTCGCCGG
>NZ_KI912187.1:7507-12134 GCF_000231035.2 Saccharomonospora iraqiensis subsp. paurometabolica YIM 90007
CGCGGCGGCGGCCAGCACGGCCGCGTACGCCGCGGCCGCCGCGTCCGGATCGGCCCCGAACTCGCCGTCCGAGGCCGGCATGGGATGGACCCGGGTCTCGTCGACGGGGACGTGGTCGAGCAGCGCCTCGCGGGCCTGCTTCTCGTTGCGCTCCGGGTCGTCGGCGGGGACGAAGCGCTCGTCGCCCCAGAAGAACTCGACCCGCGACCAGTCCACCGCGTCCCGTGCGGGACTGTCCCGCACCTGCTCCAGCACGGCGATGCCGGTGCCCCCGCCGGTGAGCACGAGCGACGCCCCGCCGCGCCGGGACTGCGCGTCGGCCAGTGCCGTGACCAGCCGGGCGGCGCAGGCGGCGGCCAGCACGTCCGGACCGGGGTGGACGACGACGTCGGTGGTGGCCCCGTCGCCGGAGCCCGGTCCGGAAGATCCTCCGTCGGTGGACATGGTCCGACCTCTCTGCCGGTGGTTGTCGGTCGTCAGCGTCGCTTCGTGGTCGTGGTCGTGCGTCCGCCGGAGGGGGCCCCGGCGGAGGTGCCGGACTCCCCGTCCCCGGGCGTGCCCTTCCCGCGCCGGCTGCGCCCGGGGGAGAGCTTGCCGAGGCCGCGCAACGCGGCCTCGTAGACCTCGTCCGGGTCGAGGTTGCGCAGTTCCTCGATCAGGCAGTCGCGGGTGGTCCTGCGCTGCAGCCCCACCCGGCGGGGAGGCTGGGTCGGCTGGGTCAGGGTGCCCGTCCTGCCGTCCGGGCGGTACAGCTCGATCGGGCCGGACGGCCGGTCCAGCGACACCGACACGATGCCTTCCGCCTCGGTGGTCTTGACCCGCCGGACCGGGACCCGCAGATACTCGGCCAGCCACCCGGCGAGCAGCTCCGTGGACGGGGAGTCGGCCTCGCCGGTCACCGACGCGCTGGTGACCGGTTCGAACGGCGGCAGGTCCAGCGCCGACACGAGCTGGGCCCGCCAGTTCGTCAGCCGGGTCCAGGCCAGGTCGGTGTCCCCCTCGCTGTAGGTCCGGCTCCGGCCGCGGATGGCCCGGATCGGGTTGCTCTGCGCGGCCGAGTCGGTGATCCGGCGCTGCGCCAGCTGGCCGAGCTGGTCGCCCGCGGGCGCGGCCGGTGCCCGCCCCGGCCACCAGGTGACGATCGGGGTGTCCGGGAGCAGGAGCGGCACCACGGCGCTACGCCCCTGGTTGGCCAGCGGGCCGTACAGGCGCAGCACGATGACGTCGCTCGCGCCCGCGTCGCCGCCCACCCGGATCTGCCCGTCGATGCGGGGCGCGGCCGTGCGCGCGCCCTTGGCCACCACGATCACCCGCGACGGGTGCTCGCGGCTGGCCTCGTTCGCGGCGTCGATGGACGCCTCGAGCTGCTCGTCGTCCTCCGCGGCGATCACCAGCGTGAGCACCCGGCCCAGCGCCACCGCGCCGCCGCGTTCCCGGATCTCGACGATCTTCCTGTTCAGCTGGGATGTCGTCGTCGACGGGAGATCGATGATCACGGGCGCCTCCAGTGCCTGCCGGTGCGGGCCAGCATCGCCCGGGCGGACGGTGGCCCCCACGAGCCCGGTTCGTACGGCTCGGGGGTGCCCTCCCGGGCCCAGTAGTCCAGGACCGGGTCGAGAATCCGCCAGGACAGCTCGACCTCCTCGTTGCCGGGGAACAGCGACGGCTCGCCCAGCAGCACGTCCAGGATGAGCCGTTCGTAGGCCTCCGGCGAGCTCTCGGTGAACGAGTGCCCGTAGCCGAAGTCCATCGTGACGTCGCGGACCTCCATCGTGGTGCCCGGGACCTTCGAGCCGAACCGCATGGTCACGCCCTCGTCCGGCTGCACCCGGATCACCAGCGCGTTCTCCCCGAGCTCCTCGGTGGCGGTGGAGTCGAACGGCAGGTGCGGAGCCCGCTTGAACACCACCGCCACCTCGGTGACCCGGCGACCCAGCCGTTTGCCGGTGCGCACGTAGAACGGCACCCCGCCCCAGCGCCGGTTGCGCACCTCCAGGGTCACGGCGGCGTAGGTCTCGGTGGTCGAGTCCTTCGAGAATCCCTGCTCCTGCAGCAGTCCCGGCACCTTCGTGCCGCCCTGCCAGCCCCCGGTGTACTGGCCCCGCGCGGTGGTCTCGTCGAACGGGCCCACCGCGGTCATCGCGCCGAGCACCTTCACCTTCTCCGCACGCAGCGCCGTCGGTTCGAAGGACACCGGCTCCTCCATCGCCGTCAGCGCCAGCAGCTGGAGCAGGTGGTTCTGGATCACGTCCCGTGCGGCCCCGATGCCCTCGTAGTAGCCCGCGCGGCCGTTCAGCCCGATGTCCTCGGCCATCGTGATCTGCACGTGGTCGACGTAGTGCGCGTTCCACAGCGGTTCGAACATCTGGTTGGCGAAGCGCAGCGCCATGATGTTCTGCACGGTCTCCTTGCCGAGGTAGTGGTCGATGCGGAAGACCGACTCCTCGGGGAAGACGTCGTTGACCACGGCGTTGAGTTCGCGGGCGCTGTCCAGGTCGTGCCCGAACGGCTTCTCGATGACCACCCGGCGCCACGCGTCCTCGTCCGACGAGGCCAGCCCACAGCGGGCGAGCTGCTTGGTCACCGTCGGGAACGCCCACGGCGGGATGGACAGGTAGAACGCGGTGTTGCCGCCGGTCCCCCGCTCCTCGGCGAGGGTGTGCACGGTCTCGGCGAGCCGGTCGAAGGCGTCGTCGTCGTCGAAACTGCCCTGGACGAACCGGATGCCCTCGGCCAGCCGGTTCCACACCGACTCCCGGAACGGTGTCCGCGCGTGCTCGGCCACCGCGTCGTGCACCTGCTGCCCGAAGTCCTGGTCCGCCCACTCCCGGCGGGCGAACCCGATCAGCGAGAACCCCGGGGGCAGCAGGCCCCGGTGGGCGAGGTCGTAGATGGCCGGCATCAGCTTCTTGCGGGAGAGGTCCCCGGTCACGCCGAAGATCACCAGACTGGACGGCCCCGCGATCCTCGGCAGCCGCTTGTCGAGGGGATCGCGGAGCGGGTTGGTCCACGTCCGCGTCGCCGGTTGCGCCGTCATCGGGTGCGCTCCCGCCTGTTCATCGCCGGAGTTCCTGCACGGCACGGACGACCTCGGCCAGTCCCGCCGCGCGGTCGGTCAGGTGCAGCCGTAGCACCGGCCTGCCGTGGTCGGCCAGCACCCGGCCGTCCCCGAGTGCCTGCGCCCGCTGCAGGGTCCCCAGGGTGTAGGGGCGGTCCGGCACGGCGAGGTCGTCGGTGACCGCGCCCGTGAGCTGGAGGAAGATCCCGTTCGGGTGGCCGCCCTTGTGGTACTGGCCGGTGGAGTGCAGGAAGCGCGGCCCCCAGCCGAACGTGGTCTGCAGGCCGGTGCGGCGGGCGAGTTCGGTGCGCAGCAGCTCGGCCGAGGCGTCGTCCAGCCGGTCCAGGTACGCCTGCACCGCGAGGTAGCCGTCCCCGTCCGCGGTGTCGACGAACCGGCGCAGCACCGCCGCGAGCGTGTCGGTGTCGGGAGGCCCGGGCACCCCGCTCGCGGACACCTCGACCGGGCCGAACACCGCGTCGGGTCCCGCGGACCCGCCCGCCTGCGCGGAGGTGTCCAGCAACGCCCGCGCGGCCTTCTTCGCGGCCTCCACGTCGGGCTGGTCGAACGGGTTGATGCCGAGCAGTCTGCCCGCCACGGCGACCGCGTACTGCCACAGCAGGAACTGCGCCCCCAATGGTCCGGAGGTCACCACCCGCGCGGCGTCCACGGTCGTCCCGACCGCCACCGGGGTGGCGTCGGCGCCCGCGTCGGCGAAGCCGGGTGCGTCGGCCCCCTCGACCACCACGGGGAGCAGGCCGGTGCCCTGTTTGCCGGTGGACTCGGCGATCAGCTGTTCCGCCCAGTCACCGAAGCCCGCGATGCCGGAGCCGGTGTCGGCCAGCACCACCTTCTCCGCGCCGTCCGCGTGCGCGGCGGCCAGCGCGGAGGCCAGCACCAGTGCCGGGTTGTCCGGTGCGTCGGCCGTGAACCGGTCGGCAACCAGTGCCGCCTGGTCGAGCAGCCGGGCCACGTCGGCACCCGCGAGCCCGGCGGGCACGAGGCCGAACGCGCTCAACGCCGAGTACCGGCCGCCGACGTCCGGGTCGGCGGTGAACACCCGGCGGTAGCCCCGTTCGGCCCCCAGTTCGGCCAGCGGGGAGCCCGGGTCGGTCACGACGACGATCCGCCGTGCCGGGTCGACGCCCGCCTCGGTGAACGCCCGTTCGAAGATGCGCCGGTGACTGTCGGTCTCCACCGTCGTGCCGGATTTGGACGAGACCACCAGCACCGTGCGTTCCAACTCGCCCGCCAGGGCGTCGGCGACCTGGTCGGGGTCGGTGGTGTCCACCACCGTGAGCCGGACCCCCTCGGTGCGGGTGATCACCTCGGGGGCGAGCGAGGAGCCGCCCATCCCGGCGAGCACGATCCGGTCGAACCCCTCCGACCGCAGCTCGGTGCGCAGCTGCTCGATCTCGCCGATGAGCGGTCGCGAGCCGCGGTGCAGTGCCGTCCACGCCAGCCGGACCGACGCCTCGGCCTCGGCGTCCGGCCCCCACAGCGTCGGGTCCTGCGCGGCCAGCCTCCCCGCGACACCGTCGGAGACCAGCGTGTCGAGCAGCGGCGCGG
>NZ_KI912187.1:12234-18288 GCF_000231035.2 Saccharomonospora iraqiensis subsp. paurometabolica YIM 90007
CCCGCACCGAGCTGGCGGCGCGGCTGCCGGAGCTGGTGGAGGACGAACGTGCGCGGCTCGGGGACGGCACGCTGGGGGTGCTGTGCCCGGCGGCCGTCGAGGGCGAGCTCTCGGCCGAACTCGCCCGTGCGGGGGAAGCCGCGCCGGACGACCCGGTGCGGACGCCCCGGGTGTCGGTGCTGACCGTGGAGCGCGCCAAGGGGCTCGAGTTCGACGGGGTGATCGTCGTGGCGCCGGACGAGATCGTCGCCGAGTCCGTGCGCGGGGCGAACGACCTGTACGTCGCGCTCACGCGGGCGACGCGACGGCTCGGTGTCCTACACACGGGTGAGCCGTTGCCCGCGTTGTCAGGCGACGGGAGCGCGCAACCGGGGCCCGGCTAGGGTAATCCCATGCGCAATGCTGGCAAGATCATGACCGCGGCGGTCTGCGCCGCCGCGCTCGCGGCCTGCTCCCCGCCGAGTGAGCAGCCCTCGGACGTGCCGCCGGACACCGGAGCGTCGCCGGGGGCCGGAGCTCCGGAGCAGCCGACCGGTTCGCCGGGGGAGCAGGAGCCGCAGGAGGAGTGCACGGCCGAGGACATCACCGTCACCGAGGAGGGCGAGGCCGGTGGTGAGGGGCCGCAGGTCACCATCCCCGAAGGCTGTGCCGTACCCACCGAACTGGTGACCCGCGAGCTCGACGAGGGGGTCGGGCCGGGCGCCGAACCGGGCGGCCTCGTCGAGTTCGACTACACGATGGTCAGCTGGTCGGGTGGCGAGGTCCTCCGCAGCACCTTCGGTGAGCCCGCGACGGAGACCGTCGAGTTCGGTCAGGAGCAGCAGGAGTTCGACGCCTGGGAGGAGGCGCTGGTCGACATCAAGGAGCGCGGCAGGCGCCTGATGGTCGTCCCGGCCGAGGAGATCTCCGAGGCCGACAGCGGTCCCGCGCAGGCCGACGAGGCCGTCGTGATCGTCGCCGAGGTCGTGGCGGTCGACACCCCGCAGTGACCCCGCCCACCCGTCGGGTGCGCACGTGCCGGGCCCGCCCGCGACCGGTGGGCGGGCCCGGTCCGTTCACGGCAGCAGCAGCACCTTTCCGGTGGTGCGCCTGCCCTGCAGATCCTCGTGGGCGGCCCGTGCCCGGGTCAGCGGGTAGCGGCCGCCGACCCGGACCGTGAGCGCGCCCGAACTCACGGCGTCGAACAGTTCGCCGACCCGCCAGTCGAGCTCCGCGCGGGTGCGGGTGTGATCGACGGTCTTCGGCCGGGTGAGGAACAGCGAGCCGCCCGCGTTGAGCCGCTGCGGGTCGATCGGCGGCACCGGGCCGCTGGCGGCCCCGAACAGCGCGAGCAGTCCCCGGGGCCGCAGCGCCGACAGGCTGCCCTCCCACGTGGAGGCGCCGACCCCGTCGAAGACCACCGCGGCGCCCTCGCCACCGGTGAACTCCCGGGTCGCCTCGACGAAGTCCCGTTCGGTGTAGCGGACCACCTCGTCCGCGCCGGCCTCCCGCGCCAGCCGCTCCTTCTCCCCGGTCGACACCGTGCCGAGCACCCGGGCCCCGCGCGCCTTCGCCAGCTGCACGAGCAACAGCCCGACGCCACCGGCCGCGGCGTGCACCAGGACCGGGTCACCCTCGCCCACCGGGTACGTCGACGACACCAGGTAGTGCGCCGTGATCCCCTGGAGCATCGTCGCGGCGGCGGTCTCGTCGGACACGGTGTCCGGGATCCGGACCGCCACGTCGGCCGGAACCACCGCCTTCTCCGCGTATCCGCCCGGGGCGCCCTGCCAGGCGACGCGGTCCCCGACGGCGAACTCGTCCACCTCGGCGCCGACGGCGGCCACCCGTCCGGCACCCTCGAGCCCGGGTGTGTAGGGCAGCGGCACCTCGTAGATGCCCGCACGCTGGTAGGTGTCGATGTAGTTCACCCCGGCCGCGGCCACGTCGATCAGGACGTCCCGGGGGCCGGGATCGCCGGGTTCGCTCTCGGCGGGCTCCAGCACCTCCGGTCCCCCGGTGCGGTGCATGCGGATCGCGGTCACCAATGCGGTTCCTCCTCGTCGTCGTACGACCGTGGCGGTGTGTGCCCGTGCGGTCGTGCCGGTGCGGGACCGTGGACGGTCCGTCGCCCCAGTGTCGTCCCCGGTGCCCCGGTCCCGCGCCGGGGGAACAGGCTCCCGGCGGCGTGTTGTTCGTATCGGGTGCGTCCCCACGGGCCCCGGCTTCTCCCGGCCGGGTGCGGCCACGAGACCCGTGGCACAGCCGGGTGCGGCATTTACCCGGACGGATGTAACGTTTAGGCTACGGGCGACTCACGGATGCGTCATGCTGTCCGGTTCGAAGCCTCCGGTGGTGTACGGGCCCCCGAACCGTCCCCACCGGGTCAGCGGGCGCCGCTCCGGCCCGACCCGACCCGAGAGATGTGACCGTGCACCACCCCACGCTGACTTCCGATCGACACCTCGTCATCGAGATACCGCATCTGCGTGCCACCGCCTCCCGTGCCGTGGTGCTGGCCCTGGAGACGGCCGTCGTGCCGACCGTGTTGTTCATGCTGCTGCTGAACTTCACGAGTCTGGTCCCCGCTGCCGCCGGTGTGCTCGGCTGGAGCGCCTTCGTGATCGGACTGCGCCGGATGCTGCGCAGGGACGTTCCACACACGCTGCTGCTGGCCAGCGGAATGCTGGTGAGCAGCGCCGTGTTCGCCTTGATCACGTCGAGCGCGGCCGTGTACGTGCTGCAACCGGTCGTCGGTTCCCTGCTGATGTTCCTGCTGTTCGTGGGCAGCGCGGTGATCGGCAGACCGATCACCGCGCGGCTGGCCCGGGACTTCATCCACCTGCCCGCCGAACTGTTCGCCCACCGCACCGTGCGGCGGGTGTTCGTGAACGTGGCCCTGATGTGGGGCGGGTCCCGGCTGATCGACGCCGCCATGACGTACGGGTTCCTGCAGTGGAGCCTGGATGCGGGACTGCTGTCCCGCGGCGTGCTCAGCGGCCTGTTCACCGCGCTGACCATCGCGGTGTGTGCCGGGCACGGATGGCGCCGACTGCGCGGGCTGCCGGACGTCACCCTGCGCATGGCGCGGCCTCCGGAACCGGCCTGACCCGGGCGCCCGGGGCCGCGGCGGTGACGTGGACCGCTTCCCCGGGAACGGACTTCGGCCGCGGCCGGTCGCGTGCTTAGACTGGCGCCGTGACTGACACCGCTTCCGAGACCAGCGACCAGACCGCCGCCCGCCCCGGGAAGGCCCACCTGACCGCGGCCCGGACGTTCGTGGGCGAGCACGGCAAACCCACCAGGGCCGTGGTGGAACGGATCGGCCGCGCGGGCGCCCGGGTGGTGCTCGTCGGCCAGGACGGCGCGCTCGGCGACGTCGTGGTGCCCGACGTCGAGACCGGAAACGCCCTCGTGGAGGCGGTCGGTGACCTCGAGTCGGCCGAGTGGGACGCCGACACGGTCGGGGCCACCGTGATCGGGCCGGAGCACCGCCGCCGCATGGCCGGTCCCCGCGCCCGCCGGTGACGCGCGAGGTCCTGTTCGCTTCCTGCCGGAGACTGCCCGAGGGCGACGGGGACGAGCGCGCCGTGCTGCCGGCGCTCGCCGACCTCGGGGTGCGCGCGCGGTGGGCCGTCTGGGACGACCCGGACGTCGACTTCGCGGCCGCGGACCTGGTCCTGCCCCGTGCGACCTGGGACTACTCGACCCGGCACGCGGAGTTCCTCGACTGGTGCGGCTCGGTGCCGGGGCTGCGCAACACCGCCGACGTCGTGCGCTGGAACACCGACAAGCGGTACCTGCTCGATCTGGCCGCCGCCGGGGTGCCGGTCGTGCCCACCGTGCTCGCCGAGCCGGGGCGGATCCCGGACTGGCCGGACAGTGCCGAGTTCGTGGTCAAGCCCGCGGTCGGTGCGGGGGCGGTCGGCGCGGGGCGGTTCCCCGCGGACGCGGCCGGGCGGGAACGCGCCGCCGCGCACCTGACCGCACTGCACGACACCGGCCGCGCCGCGCTGGTGCAGCCGTACCAGGCCCGCGTGGACGCCGAGGGGGAGACCGCGCTGGTGTACTTCGGCGGTGTGTACTCGCACGCCTTCGGCAAGGGCGCCCTGCTCACCGGCCCCGACGCCGCCGACCCGGGGCCCCGCCCGTCGGGGAAGGTGGGCGTCGCCCACCCCCCACCGGGCTGTGCGGCGCTGGCCGAGCAGACCCTGGACGCGGCCGTGGCCGGGCTCGGACTACGCCGCAGCGACCTGCTCTACGCCCGCGTCGACGTGGTCCCCACCGACGACGGGACTCCCGCACTGCTGGAGCTGGAACTCACCGAACCCTCGCTCGGTCTCGCCCACGCCGACCCGGCCGCCCCCACCCGCTTCGCCTCCGCCCTCCGCACACACCTCACCTGAGCACCCGAGCGGGGTGTGCCGTGAAGGGCACCTTCCCTGCGTCACACGCGGTGAGGGGCACATTCGCTGCATCACACGCAGGGAATGTGCCCCGCACGCGGAACCGGTGACCGGGGGCGGTCAGGCGCGTTTGGCGGCGAGGCGTTCCGGGCGGGGCCACCGGACGTTGCGGGCCCAGCCCAGTTTCTCGAACAGCCAGATCACCCGCGCCGAGATGTCGATCTGGCCGCGCAGCACCCCGTGCCGGGCGCAGGTCGGGTCCGCGTGGTGCGAGTTGTGCCACGACTCGCCCATCGACAGGATCGCCAGCGGCCAGAAGTTGGCCGCCCTGTCCCGGCTCGCGAAGGGGCGCTCGCCCACCATGTGGCAGATCGAGTTGACCGACCAGGTGATGTGGTGGGAGAACGCGATCCGCACCAGCCCCGCCCAGAAGAACGCGGTCACCGCGCCCCACCACGACCAGGTGAGCAGCCCGCCGAGCAGGGCGGGCAGGGCCAGGCTCGCCGTGATCCACAGCCAGAAGAAGCGGTTGACCACCGTGAGGTCCCGGTCGGCGAGCAGGTCGGGGGCGAACCGCTCGTAGTTGGTCACCTCGCGGTTGAACATCCAGCCCATGTGCGAGTGCCAGAACCCGCGCAGCAGGGCCGTCGGGGAGGTGCCGAACAGCCACGGGGAGTGCGGGTCACCCTCCTTGTCCGCGAAGGCGTGGTGCCTGCGGTGGCTGGCCACCCAGAAGATGACCGAACCCTGCACGGCCATACTGCCCGCGATGGCCAGGGCTATCCGCAGCGGGCGGTTCGTCTTGAACGCGCCGTGCGTGAAGTAGCGGTGGTATCCCACGGTGACCCCGAGAGTGCCGACGGTGTAGAGCACCGCCGCGAGGGTGAGGTCGAGCCAGGTCAGACCCCAGCCCCAGGCGAAGGGGATCGCGGTCAGCAACGCGACGAACGGGATCAGCAGGAACGCCTTCAGCACGATCATCTGCGCGGTGCCGCGTTCGTCGCCGACGAGCGGCTTCGGCCCGGACGTCGCCGTGTCGGACGCGTGTGCGGTGGAGCTCATCGTTGCGGGTGACCTCGTATCCGTGGTGGAGAACTCGGGGCTCGACTTCAGTGCAGCACAGCGTATCGGTGTCCGCATGCGAACCGGCGGGCGACGTCCCGCGGACGTGCGTCCACGGACCGGACCGGTCAGCGTACGGAAGTATCCCCGGTGCGCTCCGTCTCCGGAACCCCGGCGGCGCCGGTGGCCGGGCTGCCGCTCCCCGCGCCGGTGGCCGGGGTGGCGCTCACCACCGGCCCGCGGTCACGGGTGGCGCACCACAGCGCCGCGGTGGCGACGATCACCAGCATCGAGCCGAGCACGTGCAGCGACACGAGACCCTCGGGGACGCCGAGCCGGTACTGGAGACTGCCGAGACCGCCCTGGGCGAGGGCGACGCCCCAGACCACGGCGTACCGACGCCACACGTCGGTCGGCACACCCGTACGCCACCACAGCAGGCCGAGTACGGCGAGGGCGAGCAGGAAGGTCAGCAGAAGGCCCGCGTGCACCTCCGTCAGCGTCGTGATCGGGGCGTCCAGCCGGGGCACGTCGGGGTCCCCGCCGTGCGGGCCCGCGCCGGTGACGGTGGTCCCGGCGACCAGCGTGCCGGCCAGCGCGGCCACGA
>NZ_KI912187.1:18388-32309 GCF_000231035.2 Saccharomonospora iraqiensis subsp. paurometabolica YIM 90007
CCAGCGTGCCGGCCAGCGCGGCCACGAGTGCGCCGAGCACGGGCCTGCTGCGGGTGGGCACCCGCGGGCGCGGCGGCTCGTCCCCCTCGGTGAAGGCGCGGTGCAGCAGCACCGCCAGCCACACGAGGATCGTGGAAGCCAGGAAGTGGATCGCCACGGTCCACCACAACAGGTGCGTCATCACGGTGATGCCGCCGATGAGGGCCTGCACCACGACCCCCGCGGGCATCACCCAGGCCAGGGCGAGCAGCCGCGTGCGGCCCGGGTGGTCGAGGAACACCCGCCACGCCACGACGACACAGGCGGCGGCGACGGCGACGACCACGAACGTGAGCAGCCGGTTCCCGTACTCCACCCACTGGTTGAGCATGGCGTACTCGGGGTGTTCGACCGGCGTCATGCTGCCGGGGAAGCACTGCGGCCAGGTGGGACACCCCAGCCCGGACCCGGTGACCCGCACGATCGAGCCGGTGACCCCGATACCGCCCTGGGTGATGATCGCCGCGACGGCGAGGGCCCGCTGAACCGCGTGCGACGGATACGGCAACCGGGCCACGAGCGAAGACAACTGCACGTCCCGGATACTACGACGATGCGTAGGGCACATGCCCGGGTGGTTCCGCGTCGCCGTCACACGGTGGGCCGGGACCGGGCGACGCGGAAGCCGACGTCGTCGAGCCGGAGCGTGGGGTGGCTGCGCCTGCGCACCGAGGCCCGGCAGCTCCAGTGTTCGTCGCACCACCCGCCGCCGCGCAGCACCCGGTAGTCGGGATGGTCGGCGCCGCCGTCGGTGTCGAAGCACCATTCCCAGACGTTGCCCAGCATGTCGTGAAGTCCCCAGTCGTTGGGGCGTCTCCCGCCGACCGCCCGGGGGCGTTCGCCGGAGTTGCCGCGGTACCAGGCGACCTCGTCCAGCGGGCCGTAGTGTGGTCCTCCGGTCCCGGCGCGGCAGGCGTGTTCCCACTCGGCCTCGGTCGGGAGGCGAAAGCCGTTCGCGGCGTGGTCCCGCGCGACGGTGTCCCACGCACCGATCCGGTAGACCGGGGTCAGTCCGGCGAGATCCGACAGCGCGTTGCAGTAGCGCACCGCATCCCACCAGGAGACCGTCTCGACCGGCAGCCGTCCCCCGTGCGTCGCACTCGGCCACAGGCCGGTCACCCGTGCATAGGATTCCTGGGTCGTCGGCAGCGTGGCGAGTTCGAAGGAGCGCACCGCCACCGGGCGCCGGGTCCGTGTCACCCGGTCGGTCACGGCCACCCGCCCCGCCGGGATGGTGACCAGTCCGACCTCCACCACACCCTCCACCGGGGCACCGTATCCCGCGGTTCCCCGTACCTCGACCGCTTTTCCGTGAAGGCCCCCTTGCCTGCATCACACGCAGTGAAGGAGTCCCTCGCTGCGGCACACGCAGTGAAGGAGTCCTTCACGGCACACCCCGCGGGGTGGGCGGGGTCAGGTCAGGCGGGTGGTGCGGGTGGCCAGGGCGGCCGCGGCGGCGGCCCAGGTGGTGAGGGTGAGTACCGGGGTGACGGCGAGCGTGCCGTCGGTGAGCGCGCCCTGCAGGCCCTCGGCCAGGGCACCGGAGGGCAGGTACGGCACGACCGCGGCGAGCGGGCCGGGCAGGGCGTCCGGTGCCACCAGGATGCCCCCGGCCAGCAGCAGCGCGAACCACACGACGTTCGCCAGCGCGAGGACGGCCTCCGCGCGCAGCGCGCCTCCGAGCAGCACGCCGAGCGCGCCGAAGCTCACCGTGCCGAGCGCCAGCAGCGGTACCGCGACGAGGGCTCCGGCCAAAGGCGGTGCCCAGCCGAGTGCCGCCGCCACGCCCCCCAGCACCAGGGTCTGCAGGGCCACCACCACCAGCGCCGCGACGAGTCTGCCCAGCACGAGCAACCACCGGGGCAGCGCGGTGGCCGCCAACCGCTTCAGGACGCCGTAGCGCCGGTCGAACCCCAGCGCGATCGCCTGCCCGGTGAACGCCGAGGACATCACCGCGAGGGCGAGCACCCGCGGCGCGACCCGGTCCACCCGGCTCGCCGTGGAGTCGGCCCCGGGCAGCGGGATCACGTCGAGCAGGCTCAGGCCGAGGAGCAGGGCGAGCGGGATGAGCAGGGTGAGCAGGATCTGCTCGCCGTGCCGCAGGGTCAGGGCGGTCTCCACCCGCGCATGGGTGACCAGCATCCGGCCGAGCCGACCCCGTCCGGGGTCCGGGGTGAACGTCCCCGGCGCGAACCGGGCTGCGGCGGCGTCCCCGGTCGGGAGCCTGCCCCGGGGCGGGGTCACGTGCGCAGCTCCCGTCCGGTCAATTCCAGGAAGACCTCCTCGAGGTCCCGCCTGCCGACGTGCAGCTCCTCGGCCAGCACCCCCTGCTGGGCGCACCACGCCGTCACGGTGGAGATCACCTGCGGGTCCACCGCACCGCACACCCGGTAGGCGCCGGGGGCGGACTCCCGCACCAGGTACCCCTCGGGCAGGGCGGCGACCAGCAGGTCGGTGTCCAGACCGGGCCGGGCGCGGAAGCGCAGCTGGGCGTCCTCGGCGTGCTCGGCGGTGAGCGCGTCCGGTGCCCCGGAGGCGACGACCCGGCCGCCGTCGACGATCACCACGTCATCGGCCAACGCCTCCGCCTCCTCCATCAGGTGTGTGGTCAGCAGCACGCTCACCCCGTCGTCGCGCAGCCCGGTGAGCAGGTCCCACACCAGGCGCCGCGCCTGCGGATCCATGCCCGCCGTCGGTTCGTCCAGGAACACCAGCTCCGGCCTGCCCACGATCGCGCAGGCCAGGGAGAGCCGCTGCTGCTGCCCGCCGGAGAGGCGTTTGAACGGCGTGCGCCGGACCTCGGCGAGCCCGAGGACGTCCAACAGCCACGCGGGATCGAGCGGCCGGGCCGCGCAGGCGGCGACCAGGTCGAGCATCTCGCCCGCGCGGACGCCGGGGTAGGCGCCGCCACCCTGCGGCATAACCCCGATCCGGGAGCGCAGCGCCGCGCCCTCGCGCGCCGGGTCCAGGCCGAGCACCCGCACCGATCCGGCGTCCGGGCGCAGGAACCCCTCGCAGATCTCGACCGTGGTGGTCTTGCCCGCGCCGTTCGGACCGAGCAGGGCCAGCAGTTCACCCCGCTGCATGGTGAGGTCGAGGTCGGCGACGGCGGTGACCGTGCCGAACCGCTTGACCAGCCCGGTGATCTCCACGGCCGCTGCGTTCACGACAGTCAAGGGTAGAGCGTGCGCTCACCGCACCGTGCCCGGGCGGCGGAGCAGTGACGGAGCTTTCCGCCACATCACCCCGACCGCGAGCAGCACCACGATCGCGCCCGCGACCACCGCCTGGTGCAGGATGTAGCTGCGGCCGTCGAACGGGCTGCCCGTCGGCGGGATCAGCAGCGCCAGGACGGCGCTCGCCCCGGTGGCCGCGACCCGGAACCGGGACGTCCCCGCGGCGGCGGCCAGCGGGATCACGGCCCAGAGTAGCCACCACGGCTGCATGGCGACGTGCAGCAGCATGAAGGTGCCCAGCGACACCCCGAGCCCGATGATCGGCCGGTAGCGCCAGCGGAAGCCGTCCCACAGGAACTTCACCGTGACCGCGCCCGCGACCAGGTAGCCGAGCAGACCCAGGATGGCGATCACGGAGGCGGTGTGGTTGCCGAGCCCGAGCAGGACGCCGAGGACCCCGCCGAGTTGTCCGAGTTCGGCGACGGGGGAGACCCAGCTCCACACCATCGCCGGGGTCTCCAGCGCGCCGATCCAGCCGAACCCGAGTCCGGTACCGACGCCCACGGCGACCGAGACCACGGTGACCACGCCGAGCATGAGCCCCGCCACCGCGGCGAGGTCCGTGATCCGGCCGTGCCAGCGCCGGGCGACCATCACCCCGAGGAACCCGAGTGCGACGACAGCGTGGATCTTGACCATCGCGGCGAGCGAGATGACCACCGCGCCCGCGACGATGTAGGTCCACTCGTGCGGGAGCCGTGGCGGGGGCGGTTCCCCCTCGATCCGCACCGCGAGTCTGCGCATCCCGAGTTCCAGCCCCGCGAGCATCAGTCCGATGCCGAGCGCCTCGTTGTGCGCCCCGGCCACCAGGTGGAACAGCACCAGCGGGTTGGCCGCACCGAGCCACAGCGCCGTCCCCGGCCGCACGCCGTAGCGCCGGGCGAGACGGGGCAGCGCCCACACGATCAGACCGAACCCCACCAGCGCCAGGAGTCGCTGCAGCAACACGCCCAGGGCGACGTCGGTGCCGATGACCTCCGAGATCCAGCTGCCGATCTCGAGGAAGAGCGGGCCGTACGGCGCGGGCGTGTCCCGCCACATGTTGGACACGCCCGCGGTGAACGGGTCGTCCACGCCGAGCGCCTGCGCCGGGCCGAGCGCGTACGGGTCGAACCCGCGGCGCACGATCTCGCTCTGCGCGAGGTAGCTGTACACGTCCCGGGAGAACAACGGCGGGATGACGACCAGCGGCAGGGTCCAGGTCACCAGCACGCGCAGCACCCGACCCTGGTCGGCGACCCGCGGGCGGTCCGGCCGGGTGAACCGGCCGAGGCACAGCCAGGCGAGCACCATCATGCCCATGCCCGCGAACGCCACCGCCACGGACACGGTCGGGATGCGGGCGAACACCCGCAGCACCGGAATGTGGTGGACCGGGTTCAGGATCGGGGCCGCCCCCGCCCCGAGCGACCCGAAGGCGAGCAGCAGCGCGCCGACCGTGCCGAACCGGCGTACGAGAGCGAGCGCGCGGGTGTCCGCGCCGTCGAGCGGGTCGGTCCCGCCCCGCGCGTCGGTGCCCTCGCGCGCGTCGGTGTCGCCCCGGGTGCCCCCCGTTCGGGCCGCGGGCCCGCCGTTGCCGAAAACCACGCCGTGAGCGTATCGACCCCGCCCGCCCGGTGAATCGGGTCACTCGACTTCGTGGCCGACTTTGCCCGCCGCGCCGAAATACGACACAATCATGTTGTGAAAAACGACGGGACGTCCGACCGGCGCGGTGGCGACACCGCCACCGGTGGGGACGGCCCTGTCCACACGACCGCCCCTGCCCACACGACCGCCGAGGGGAGAACCAGGCACGAGGTGGCCAGACTACTGCTGGAACAGGGGCCGCTGTCCGCGGTCGCCGTCGCCGAGCAGATGGGGATCAGCACCACCGCGGTCCGCAGGCACCTCGACGCGCTGGTTGCCGACCACGAGGCGGAGACGAGGCAGTCCTCCCGCAGGCAACGTCGGGGGCGGGGTCGTCCCGCCAAGCTGTTCCTGCTCACCGAGCAGGGGCGGGCGCGGTTCGGGCACGCCTACGACGATCTGGCGGTGTCCGCCATCCGGTTCCTCGCCGAGCACGCGGGGGAGGAAGCGGTCCGGGCCTTCGCCGAGCGCCGGGTGTCGGCGCTGGTGGGGCCGCACCGTGAGGCGGTGACCCGGCACGGCGGCGCCACCGCCCGGGCCGAGGCCCTGGCGACGGCGCTGACCAGGGAGGGCTACGCTGCGTCGACCCGTCAGGTGGGAACATCGGACGAGTCGACCGGAGCGCAACTGTGCCAGCACCATTGCCCGGTCGCGCACGTGGCGGCTGAGTTCCCGCAGCTGTGCGAGGCGGAGACCGAGGCATTCGCCGAGTTGCTCGGCACACACGTGCAGCGACTGGCGACGATCGCGCGCGGCGATGCCGCGTGCACCACACACGTACCCGCCGAGCCGGTGGGTAGCGAAGGGAGACGTCAGCACCTGCCGCGGACGGGCGCGGACGGCCTCGACGGCGCCGACGGCACATCCGGTGTCGCCGGCCCGCCCGGTGCCGGTGGCGCAGCCGGTGCAGATGTTGACAGCCGAACTCCGAACGGAGGGACAACCGCATGACTGCCGCTGCCGAGCAGCGCAATCCCACCGCGCCGTTGAGCCAGGAAGAGACGATCGACTCCCTGGGCAACTACGCGTTCGGCTGGGCCGATCCGGACACGGCGGGCGCCAGCGCCCGCCGCGGGGTCGACGAGGAGGTCGTCACCGACATCTCCGCGAAGAAGTCCGAGCCGGAGTGGATGCGCGACGCGCGCCTGAAGGCGCTGAACCTGTTCGAGCGCAAGCCGATGCCGAACTGGGGCGCGGACCTGTCGGGGATCGACTTCGACAACATCAAGTACTTCGTCCGCTCCACCGAGGAGCAGGCCACCAGCTGGGACGACCTGCCCGAGGACATCAAGAACACCTACGACAAGCTCGGCATCCCGGAGGCGGAGAAGCAGCGCCTGGTCGCCGGTGTCGCCGCCCAGTACGAGTCCGAGGTCGTCTACCACCAGATCCGGGAGGACCTGGAGGCCCAGGGTGTCATCTTCATGGACACCGACACGGGGCTGCGGGAGCACCCGGAGCTGTTCGAGGAGTACTTCGGCTCCGTCATCCCGGCCGGGGACAACAAGTTCTCCGCGCTGAACACCGCCGTGTGGTCGGGGGGCTCGTTCATCTACGTGCCGCCGGGCGTGCACGTGGACATCCCGCTGCAGGCCTACTTCCGGATCAACACCGAGAACATGGGCCAGTTCGAGCGGACGCTGATCGTGGTCGACGAGGGTGCCTACGTGCACTACGTCGAGGGCTGCACCGCGCCGATCTACCAGTCGGACTCGCTGCACTCGGCCGTGGTGGAGATCGTGGTGAAGAAGGGCGGCCGGTGCCGCTACACCACGATCCAGAACTGGTCGGGCAACGTGTACAACCTGGTCACCAAGCGCGCCAAGGCCGAAGAGGGCGCCACCATGGAGTGGATCGACGGCAACATCGGCTCCAAGGTGACGATGAAGTACCCGTCGGTGTTCCTCACCGGCGAGCACGCCAAGGGTGAGGTGCTCTCGGTCGCCTTCGCGGGTGAGGACCAGCACCAGGACGCGGGCGCGAAGATGGTGCACATGGCGCCGCACACGTCGTCGACGATCGTGTCCAAGTCGGTGGCGCGCAGCGGCGGCCGCACCTCCTACCGCGGGCTGGTGAAGGTCAACAAGCGGGCGCACCACTCCAGCTCGACGGTGAAGTGCGACGCGCTGCTGGTCGACACCGTCTCCCGGTCGGACACGTACCCGTACGTGGACATCCGCAACGACGACGTGTCGATGGGCCACGAGGCCACCGTGTCCAAGGTCAGCGAGGACCAGCTGTTCTACCTGATGTCCCGCGGGCTGACCGAGGACGAGGCGATGGCCATGGTGGTCCGCGGCTTCGTCGAGCCGATCGCCCGCGAGCTGCCCATGGAGTACGCGCTGGAGCTGAACCGCCTGATCGAACTGCAGATGGAAGGAGCCGTCGGCTGACATGACGGTCGCCGAGAACAACACCGCGCCCGGCGGCACACCCGCCCCGGGCGCCGACACCACCGCCTCCGCCGCGGAGGCGGTGGTGCCCGCCGTCTCCCGTGGGGAGCGGTTCACCTCCTACGACGTCGAGGCCTTCGAGGTCCCGAGCGGGCGCGAGGAGAACTGGCGGTTCACCCCGATGAAGCGGCTGCGGGGCCTGCACGACGGCTCCGCGGCCGCCACCGGCCAGGTCACGGTGGACGCCGAGACCGCACCGGAGGTCCGGGTGGAGACGGTCGGCCGGGACGACGAGCGGCTCGGTGCCGCCGGAACGCCCAGCGACCGCATCGCCGCCCAGGCGTACTCGACGTTCGAGAAGGCCACGCTCGTCACCGTGCCGGGCGACACGAAGGCGTCCGCGCCGTCCACCGTGCGGCTGACCGGGCCGGGCGAGGGCGAGACCGCCTACGGGCACGTGCAGATCCGGGCGGAGGCGTTCGCCGAGGCCGCCCTCGTGCTGGACCACGTCGGCTCGGGCACCTACGCGGACAACGTCGAGTTCGTCATCGGCGACGGTGCCCACCTCACCGTGGTGAGCGTGCAGGACTGGGCCGACGACGCGGTGCACGTCTCCGAACAGCACCTGCGGCTCGGCCGGGACGCCACCCTGCGGCACATCGTCGTCACGCTCGGCGGTGACCTGGTGCGGGTCAGCCCGACCGCGACGTTCGCCGGCCCCGGCGGCGACGTCGACATGCTCGGGCTGCACTTCGCCGACGCGGGCCAGCACCAGGAGCACCGGCTGTTCGTGGACCACGCCGTGCCGCACTGCAAGTCCAACGTGCTCTACAAGGGTGCGCTGCAGGGCGACAGCGCGCACGCGGTGTGGATCGGCGACGTGCTGATCCGGGCCGCGGCCGAGGCCACCGAGACCTTCGAGCTGAACCGCAACCTGGTGCTCACCGAGGGCGCCCGCGCGGACTCGGTGCCCAACCTGGAGATCGAGACCGGTGAGATCACCGGTGCCGGGCACGCCAGCGCGACGGGCAGGTTCGACGACGAGCAGTTGTTCTACCTGCAGTCCCGTGGCATCCCCGAGGACCAGGCGCGCAGACTGGTGGTGCGGGGGTTCTTCCACGAGATCCTCATGAAGATCGACATTTCCGAGGTGCGCGAGCGCCTCGAAGCGGCGATCGAGGACGAGCTGCAGGCCATCGGCGTCTGAGCCGGCACGCACACCCACCCGACACACACGCGAACGAGAGAAACGAAGAGGCATGGCCACACTGGAAATCAAGGATCTGCGTGCCGACGTCGTCACCGACGAGGGCAGCAAGGAGATCCTCACCGGCGTCAACCTGACCATCCGGTCGGGCGAGACCCACGCGATCATGGGCCCGAACGGCTCGGGCAAGTCGACCCTGTCCTACGCGATCGCCGGGCACCCGAAGTACCAGGTCACCTCCGGCGAGGTCCTGCTCGACGGCGAGAACGTGCTCGAGATGAGCGTGGACGAGCGCGCCCGTGCCGGGCTGTTCCTCGCGATGCAGTACCCGGTCGAGGTCCCCGGCGTGTCGATGTCGAACTTCCTGCGCTCGGCGGCGACCTCGGTGCGTGGCGAGGCGCCGAAGCTGCGCCACTGGGTGAAGGAAGTCAAGGACGAGATGGGCAAACTGGAGATCCCGTCCGAGTTCGCCGAGCGCAGCGTGAACGAGGGCTTCTCCGGCGGGGAGAAGAAGCGCCACGAGATCCTGCAGCTCGCCCTGCTCAAGCCGAAGATCGCGGTGCTGGACGAGACGGACTCCGGTCTGGACGTGGACGCGCTGCGGGTGGTCTCCGAGGCCGTCAACGAGCACAAGGCGAACAACGACGTCGGCGTCATGCTGATCACCCACTACACCCGGATCCTCAAGCACATCAAGCCGGACTACGTGCACGTGTTCGCGGGCGGCAGGATCGCCGAGTCGGGCGGCAGGGAGCTCGCCGACGAGCTCGAGGAGACCGGCTACGTCAAGTACCTCGACAAGGCCGAGTCCGCGAGCGTCTGAGTCGGGCGGAACGGAAGAGACGATGAGCACGACGGCCCAACCGCGTCCGGTGGACGTCCCGGCGGTGCGCGCGGATTTCCCGATCCTGTCACGCACCGTCCGGGACGGTAAGCCGCTGGTCTACCTGGACTCCGGGGCGACCTCGCAACGGCCCGCGCCGGTCCTCGACGCCGAACGGCACTACGTCGAGACCGCCAACGCGGCGGTGCACCGGGGCGCGCACCAGCTCTCCGAGGAGGCCACGGACGCCTACGAGGGCGCCCGCGCCACGATCGCGCGGTTCGTCGGTGTCGACTCCGGTGAGGTGGTGTTCACCAAGAACGCCACCGAGGGGGTCAACCTCGTCGCCTACGCGATGAGCAACTCCGCCACGGCCGGCCCCGAGTCGGCGCGGTTCGCGCTCGGCCCCGGGGACGAGGTCGTGGTCACCGAGATGGAGCACCACGCCAACCTGGTGCCGTGGCAACAGGTGTGCCAACGGACCGGGGCGAGCCTGCGCTGGTTCGGCGTCACGGAGGAGGGCAGGCTCGACCTGTCGAACCTCGACGAGCTGATCACCGAGCGCACGAGGGTGGTGGCCTTCGCCCACCAGTCGAACGTGCTCGGCACGGTCAACGACGTCGCGCCGCTGGTGCGGCGGGCCCGCGAGGTCGGTGCGCTGACGGTGCTGGACGCCTGCCAGTCGGTCCCGCACCTGCCGGTGGACTTCCGTGCGCTCGGCGTCGACTTCGCCGTGTTCTCCGGGCACAAGATGCTGGGTCCGTCCGGGATCGGCGTGCTCTACGGCCGCCGGGAGCTGTTGGAGGCCATGCCCCCGTTCCTCACCGGCGGGTCGATGATCGAGCTGGTGCGGATGGAGAGCTCGACCTTCGCCGAGCCGCCGCAGCGGTTCGAGGCGGGGGTGCCGATGACGTCGCAGGCCGTCGGCCTGGGCGCCGCCGTGGACTACCTGTCCGCGATCGGGATGGACCGGGTCGCCGAGCACGAGCACGCCCTGACCGCCAGGGCGCTGGCCGAGTTGTCCGCGATCCCCGGGGTGCGCATCATCGGACCGCCCGACACGGAGTCGCGGGGAGCGGCCGTGTCGTTCGTGATCGACGGGGTGCACCCGCACGACGCGAGCCAGGTTCTGGACAGCCTGGGGATCGCCGTGCGGGTCGGCCACCACTGCGCGTGGCCGCTGCACCGTGCCTTCGGCGTCCCGGCGACCGTGCGTGCCAGCTTCTACCTCTACAACGAGTTGTCCGAGGTGGACGCGCTGGCCGACGGGATCCGCGAGGCACAGCGGTTCTTCGGTGTCCACGGCCCGGAGGGGGATCGGCGGTGAACCTGGACTCCATGTACCAGGAGATCATCCTGGACCACTACAAGAACCCGCACGCCCGCGGCCTGCGCGAGCCGTACGACGGGGAGTCCTTCCAGGTCAACCCGACCTGCGGGGACGAGGTGACCCTCCGGGTGCGGCTGGACGGCGACACGGTCGCGGACGTGTCCTACGAGGGGCAGGGCTGCTCGATCAGCCAGGCCTCGACCTCGGTCCTGACCGACCTGGTGATCGGCCGGGAACTCCCCGAGGCGTTCGCGCGGCTGGACGCCTTCACGGAGCTGATGCAGGGTCGGGGCGAGGTGGAACCGGACGAGGACGTACTGGAGGACGGCGTCGCCTTCGCCGGCGTGGCGAAGTACCCCGCACGGGTGAAGTGCGCGTTGCTCGGCTGGATGGCGTTCAAGGACGCTGTGGGCAAGACGTCGACGAGTGAGGTGGAAGCATCATGAGCGAGACCGACACCGCCGACACGGCGGCCGCGCCCGAGCACCGCGAGGGCCGCACCGCGGCGGACCTGCCCGAGCAGGCGCCGCAGGGCGCCGACGTCGCGAAGATCGAGGACGTCGAGGAGGCCATGCGCGACGTGGTGGACCCCGAGCTGGGGATCAACGTCGTCGACCTCGGCCTCGTCTACGGCGTGCAGGTCGACGAGAACAACACCGCCACGATCGACATGACCCTGACGTCGGCGGCGTGCCCGCTGACGGACGTGATCGAGGACCAGACGGCGTCGGTGCTCACCGGTGGCGCGGGGGTCGTCAAGGACTTCCGGATCAACTGGGTCTGGATGCCCCCGTGGGGCCCGGAGAAGATCACCGACGACGGCCGCGAACAGCTCAGGGCCCTGGGCTTCACGGTCTGAGCCCCCGGCGAGTCGCCACTCGGAACCCGCGAGTCGGCGCTCCGTGCGGGCGAGTTGACACAACCGAACACCAGTGACCCGGACGCGGGCACGGGACGCCACAGTCGTGGTGTTCCCGTGCCCGCGTCTCGGTGTGTTCCACGGGGCGCTCGATGGCGCCGTGGTGCGTCGGGGCGTGGGCTCGACTCCGGGAACGCCGGTTCGCGCATCTGGGGTGGCAACTCGCGGACCTGGAGCGTCGACTCGCGGACCTGGAGCGTCGACTGCGGGATTGGGGTGGCAACTCGCGGGATTGGGGTGGCGACTCGCGGGGGTCGGTACGGTGGCGGATATGGGATCGGGTGGACAGCGGCGTACACGGCGGGACGAGGCGGCCGAGGCGGGCGGGTTCGCCGAACTCGCCACCGATCCGTTCCGCGCGGACCGGGACCGGCTGGTCGCGTCGCCGTACTTCGCCCGGCTGGGCGGGGTGACCCAGGTGGTCAGCGCGAGCGGGTCGGCGTTGTTGCACAACCGGCTGACCCACAGCCTCAAGGTGGCCCAGGTCGCCCGGTCGATCACCGAGCGGATCACCGCCGACGGGTCGGGTGAGCTGGTCGCAGGGCTCGGCGGGTGCGCGCCCGACGTGGCCGAGGCCGCCGCGCTGGGACACGACCTCGGCCATCCGCCGTTCGGCCACCTGGGGGAGCAGGTGCTCGACCGGATCGCCCGCAACCGGTACGGACTGGCCGACGGGTTCGAGGGCAACGCCCAGACCTTCCGCATCGTCACCACCACCGAGGCCGGTGGCCCCACGCCGAAGGGACTCAACCTCACCGCGGCGACGCGCGCGGCGCTCGCCAAGTACCCGTGGGCCCGGCTGCACCGGCCGCATCCCCATCCCTCGTCGATGGCGACGCCGCCGCGCGGCGCCGCCGAGCCTCCCGAGGCGCCGGGGACCGGCTCGGCGAAGTTCTCCACCTACCTGACCGAGCTGGACGACCTGGAACAGGCGCGGGCGCCGTTCGCCGACCGGATCGAACCGTGGCAGCAGACGGTCGAGGCCTCGGTGATGGACCTGGCCGACGACATCGCCTACGCCATCCATGATCTGCAGGACTTCCACCGGATCGGGGTGTTGCAGCACGCCGAGGTGGCGACCGAACTGGGACGCTGGCTCGACTCCGCCGGTGACCTCGCCGCGCTGCCGGACGCGGAGCTGCGGGAGCGGCACCGGAGGCCGGGCCGGTCGTTGGAGTACCTGCGGCGCCGGATGCACGCCAAGGACTCGTGGATCACCGACGACGACGCCTTCGCCGACGCCGTGGCCCGGGTACGCGGGGAACTGGTGGACGAGCTGCTCGGTGTCCCGTTCGACGGTTCGGTGGAGGCCGAACAGGCCACGGCGACGTTCTCGGCGCGCTGGACCTCCCGGCTGGTGCACGGGGTGCTGGTCACGTCGTCGCCGTCGGCGCGGACCGGGCACGTCACGCTCCGGCCCGCGCAGTGGCACGAGGTGCAGGTGCTCAAGTTCGTGCACCGTCGGTTCGTGTTGCAGCGTGCGGATCTCGCGCTGCATCAACGGGGCCAGGCCAGTCTGGTGGCGGGTCTGGTGGACGCGCTGGACGGGTGGCTGGCCGACCGGGACGAGTCGGCCCGGCTTCCCCGCCGGTTGCACGACCTGGTGGAGCTGGCGGAGGAGCAGTACGCCGCGCTCGCGCGGACCGCCCCGGAGCTGCTGGTGGGCGCGACGGGGGAACCGGTCCGGGGCACCGACGCGATCCGGGGCCTGGCCCGGGGCCGCGCCGTGATCGATTTCGTGGCGTCGTTGACCGACAACCAGGCCCAGGGGATGCTCGACGCGATCACCGGCCGGACCGCGCAGCCCTGGTCGGAGCCGTCGGTGTTGTGATTTCGCGCCGCCCGTGGGCGCGGGCGGCGGGCCGGGCCGAGTGGAGGGACCGGCGAGTGGAGGGACGGCGGTATGGCGCGGACCAGACAGGCCCCCGGCGGGGGCCGGGTCGTCGAGGTGGAGCCGGAACGGCTGCACCGCTGGTTCGCGCGGTTCGCCGAGCGCAACGACGGCGTCGTGGAGACCGCGCTCGGCCCGCGCGAGGTGGTCGTGACCGCGGGCGACGGCACCACCGCCACGGTCACGGTCCCGTTCAGGCCGCTGGGAACGGACGGGCCGAACGAACCGGACGGGACGGACGAACCGGACGGGGCGGAGCGGGTGCGGGACGGGCTCGCCGTCGACCCGCTGGTGGATCACGCGCAGCGGCCCCGGCGGGTCGGACTGCTGCTGGTGCGGCTCGGGGCGCACAGTGTCGGGGTGGCCGAGAACGGCCAGGTCACCGTCTCCCGCACCGACCGGCACCTGGTGCAGGGCCGCAGCGCGGCGGGCGGCTGGTCGCAGCAACGCTTCG
>NZ_KI912187.1:32409-35369 GCF_000231035.2 Saccharomonospora iraqiensis subsp. paurometabolica YIM 90007
CGCGCACCGGTACCCGGGGGCGCCCGAGTGTCCGGAGCGTGGCCGCCACGGCCGCCACGGCGGTGAGCGCGAACACCAGCCGCGCGTCGGTGACCGCCCCGGCGACCGGGTCGGTCCCCGTCAGCGTGCGGGGCAGGCCGAACAGGGACATCACCGGACCGTACGGCGTGTAGTCGTAGACCCCCGGGTCGTCGAGCGCGGCGATGTCGGCGTACGGCGTCCCGGTGTCCAGCAACCGTTCCGCCGAGCGTTCGATCACCCACACCTCGGGCTGGGCGTTCCAGACGTCCGGGTCCTCCGCCCAGTCGCCACCCGCGCTCCCGCGGCGGAGTACGAGCGTGACCAGGGGCGCCAGCATGCCCACGGCCGCGACCAGGGCGACGCCGACCCACCGGGACCACACGGCCGGAACCGGGGGGAACCGGTCGTTCCCCGGGCGGGCACGGGTCCGGAGGACGAGCCCCGACAGTGCGGTGTGCAGCAACGCCGACGTGTAGGCGGCGGTGGCGAACGCCCCCCAGACCCGGAAGCCGAGGTGTTTGTCGGTGAGCGCCAGCACGAGTGCGTAGACCGCGCAGCCCAGGTACAGCGCGCCGTCCAGCCACAGCGGCCGGATTCCCCTTCCGCGCCCCGTGCCGACGGCCGGTGTTTCCATGGCGCCCGAGACTACGCGAGCGCACCGACACCGTTGTGTGACACCGCCGTGACCGGTACCGCTCGCTGACGAACCACCGGCCCGTGACCGTCGGTGCCGGGCGGCACAATGCGGGGCGCACGGCGTGCGGCGGGCCCGGTCCGGTCCGCGGGACGTCCGGCGGTGCCGGTGGTGTCTGCGGTGCCGGCGGTGCTGCGCCGGGCATGACGGCGAGGAGCACGACCCGGGTCGGGTGCGGGAAGGGATTGCTGGTGGAGAACACGTGGTCGCTGCTGCACGGCGCGATGAACGCGGCCGACACGCCCACGGGCCTGCGTCGGGGGACGGTGCGCCGGGTGGCCCGGTTCGCCCGGCCGCACTGGCGCAGGCTCGCGGTGTTCGGCGTGCTGACCGTGGTCTCCGCGGTCCTGGCGGTGAGCACGCCCCTGCTGGCCGGGCGGGTGGTCGACGTGATCGTGGGGGACGGCGCGGCGACCACGGTCGTGTGGCTGGCCCTGCTCATCGCGGGCATCGCCGTCGCCGACGCGGGTGTGGGGCTGGCGGAGCGGTGGCAGTCCGCGCACATCGGGGAGGGGCTGATCTTCGATCTGCGCCGGGCGGTGTTCGAGCACGTCCAGCGGATGCCGATCGCGTTCTTCGCGCGTAGCCGTACCGGTGCACTGGTGAGCAGGCTGAACAACGACGTCATCGGGGCACAGCGCACCTTCACCGCCACGCTGTCCGGGCTGGTCACCAACGTGGTGCAGCTGCTGCTGTCGTTCGCCGTGATGGTGACCCTCTCCTGGCAGGTGACCCTGCTGGCGCTGGCGCTGCTGCCGGTGTTCGTGCTGCCCGCGCGGCGGATCGGCAGGCGCATGGCGGCGTTGCAACACGAGGCGGCCGGGCTCAACGCCTCGATGACCGACCAGATGACCGAGCGGTTCTCCGCCCCCGGCGCGACCCTGGTGAAGCTGTTCGGCAGGCCGGACGTCGAGGTGGACGAGTTCGGTGCCCGGGCGGGCCGGGTCCGCGACATCGGGGTGCGGACCGCGATGCTGACCCGGTGGTTCATGACCAACCTCACGCTGGTCTCCGCGCTGGCCCAGGCCCTGGTCTACGGGCTCGGTGGCTGGCTGGCGCTGCGCGGCACGCTGGACGCGGGCACGGTGGTCTCCCTGGCCCTGCTGCTGACCCGTCTGTACACCCCGCTGACCGCGCTGGCCAACGTGCGCGTCGACGTGATGACCGCACTGGTGTCGTTCGAGCGGATCTTCGAGGTGCTCGACCTGCGGCCGATGCTCACCAAGACCGACCGGCCCACGCCGCTGCCCGGGGGCGGGGTCTCCCTGGAGTTCGACGACGTCCGGTTCGCCTACCCGTCCGCGGAGCAGTACTCCCTCGCCTCGTTGGAGGAGGTGGCCGTGGTCGACGACCGCGGTGGTGAGCAGGTCCTGCACGGCATCGACTTCCGTGTCGAACCGGGACGGATGGTGGCGCTGGTCGGCTCGTCCGGGGCCGGCAAGTCCACCATCGCAGCGCTGGTGCCCCGGTTGTACGACCCGGACTCCGGGAGCGTGCGGTTGTCCGGGGTGGATGTCCGGGACCTCTCCTTCGCCACGGTGCGCGGGGCCGTCGGCCTGGTGACCCAGGACGGGCACCTGTTCCACGACACCATCCGGGCCAATCTGACCTACGCCGCGCCGGCGGCGGACGAGGCCGACATCTGGGACGCGCTCGACCGGGCGCGGCTGGAGCCGTTGGTCCGGTCCCTGCCGGACGGGCTGGACACCGTCGTCGGCGAGCGGGGATACCGGTTGTCCGGGGGTGAGCGGCAACGGCTGACCATCGCGCGGCTGTTGCTGGCGCGACCGCGGGTGGTGGTGCTGGACGAGGCCACCGCGCACCTGGACTCGGAGTCCGAGGCCGCGGTGGGGGCGGCACTGGCCGACGCGCTGCGGGGCCGCACGGCGGTCGTGATCGCGCACCGGCTGTCCACCGTGCGCGCCGCCGACGAGATCCTCGTGGTGGAGCAGGGCCGCATCGTCGAACGCGGCGACCACACCGAACTGCTGGAGCGCGACGGCCGCTACGCGGAGCTGCACCGGACGCAGTTCGCCGCCGGGACCGAACGGTCGACGGTATGACCGCGCCGGGCACGCCGACACCGGCCACGGGATCACCGCCCGGCAGCCGGGAACCGGAGGGTCCGGGCCCCGGTCCCGGACCGTGGCTGTGGACGTGGCCGGTGTGGCCGCCGCGGCACGGCGGCCCGCCCCGGGCGGTGGCCCTGGTGCTGCACGGGGGTGCGCAGTACGGCACCGAGGTG
>NZ_KI912187.1:35469-38779 GCF_000231035.2 Saccharomonospora iraqiensis subsp. paurometabolica YIM 90007
CAACGCTTCGCCCGCCGGCGCGGTGGCCAGGCCCGGCAGGCCCTGCGGTCGGCCGCGGACGACGCCGCGGAGATCCTCGTGCCCCGGGTGCGCGAACTCGACGGGGTCGTGCTCGGTGGCGACCGACGGGCCCTGGACGAGCTGCGCGGCGACTCCCGTCTCGCGCCCGTGTTCGCCGCCGCGCAGTCGCGGGTGCTCGACGTCGCCGAACCACGCAGGGCCGTGCTGGACGAGGCGGCACGCCGCGCCCGCGCGGTGGAGATCGTCGTGCGCTGACCTCCGGTGCGAGGCGGCCCACGGTACGCCGGAAAGGTGGTGGCGCCCACCCCTACACTGGGTCCCGTGGTTGTTCGACTGGAGTAGGTGTCCCGCCGGCCGCCCCGGCAGTCCCCGGCACTCCCGGTACCGCCGCCCGCCGGGCGCGGACACGGGGCCGCCCGGTCCCCTCTCTCCACCACGCGACTTCTTCCCACTTCGACGCCACGGAGTACCCATTGATCACGGCCAGCGGTCTCGAACTGCGCGCGGGTTCGCGCATCCTGCTCTCCGGCGCGACGCTACGCGTCCAGCCGGGTGACCGGATCGGACTCGTCGGGCGCAACGGTGCGGGCAAAACCACCACCCTGCGTGTCCTGGCGGGGGAGGGAGACCCCTACGCGGGCGAGATCGGCCACACCTCCGAGGTCGGCTACCTGCCGCAGGACCCGCGTGAGGGGGACCTGTCGGTGACGGCGAAGGACCGGGTGCTGTCCGCACGGGGCCTGGACGTGCTGCTGCGGGACATGGAGAAGGCGCAGTCGGAGATGGCCGAGCTGGTCGACGAGACCGCGCGGGACCGCGCTGTGCGCCGCTACGGCAGGCTGGAGGAGCGTTTCGCCGCACTCGGCGGGTACGCCGCGGAGAGCGAGGCCGCGCGGATCTGCGCCAACCTGGGCCTGGAGGACCGGGTGCTGCCGCAGCCGCTGTCCACGCTCTCCGGCGGGCAGCGGCGCCGCGTCGAGCTCGCCCGCATCCTGTTCGCCGCCTCGGAGGCGGGGGCGGGGGGCCGGTCCGGCACGATCCTGCTGCTCGACGAGCCCACCAACCACCTGGACGCGGACTCGATCAGCTGGCTGCGCGGCTTCCTCAAGGCCCACGACGGCGGGCTCGTGGTGATCAGCCACGACGTGGAACTGCTCGACGAGGTGGTCAACAAGGTCTGGTTCCTCGACCCCACCCGCGGGGAACTGGACAACTACAACATGACCTGGCAGCGCTACCTGGACGCGCGCGCGACCGACGAGAAGCGGCGCAGGCGGGAGCGGGCGAACGCGGAGAAGAAGGCGGCCTCCCTCCAGCAGCAGGCCGCCAAGCTCGGGGCCAAGGCGACCAAGGCCGTGGCGGCGAAGAACATGGCCCGGCGGGCGGAACAGATGCTGGCCGACCTGGACGACGAACCGCAGTCGGACAAGGTCGCCCGGATCACCTTCCCGGCACCCGCGCCCTGCGGGCGGACCCCGCTGACCGCCGAGGGACTGTCCAAGAGCTACGGCTCCCTGGAGATCTTCACCGGCGTCGACCTGGCGATCGACCGGGGCTCCAAGGTGGTGGTGCTCGGGCTGAACGGGTCGGGCAAGACCACGCTGCTCCGGTTGCTCGGCGGGCTGGAGACGCCGGACGCCGGGCGGGTCGTGCCCGGACACGGGCTCCGGCGCGGCTACTACGCACAGGAGCATGAGACCCTGGCGCACGACGAGAGTGTCTGGACCAACATCCGGCACCTCGCCCCGGACACCGGTGCGCAGGAGCTGCGCAACCTGCTGGGGCAGTTCCTGTTCAGCGGTGAGCAGCTCGACCAGCCCGCGGGGACGCTCTCCGGCGGGGAGAAGACCCGCCTGGCACTGGCGGCGCTGGTCTCCAGTGCGGCCAACGTGCTGCTGCTGGACGAGCCGACCAACAACCTGGACCCGGCCAGCCGCGCCCAGGTGCTCGACGCGTTGCGCGGGTTCGAGGGGGCGGTGGTTCTGGTGACGCACGACCCGGGTGCCGTGGAAGCGCTGCAACCCGAACGGGTGATCGTACTGCCGGACGGCACCGAGGATCTGTGGTCCGAGGAATATCAGGAACTTGTAGAACTCGCCTGAACAGGTGGCGGATACCGAACCTGGCCGGGTGAATACCGTGCGGGTTTCCGGTGTGTCGTGGACCGGACCCGTGACGTAGTGGAATCGTCACGCCAACGTGGTCACCGGTCGGTGGTAATACCGAGAGCAATTCCCGACGGGCGTACACGCCTGTGTGCGCTCGGTGGAGTGTGGAGTGCCACCTTGGCCATGAACCTTGGCCACGAGGAGTGTCCGACGGGGCCGCGACGGTTTGTTCACCGGACGACAAGTACCGCATCGGAGCGTTTTCCCCGCCATTCGAGCATGATTTTCCGCTGTCGTCTGGCATTCGGCGGCTCAGTGTTCGATCATTGCGTCGGCAGGGGCTGAAAGGAGCCCGAAACACCAACGGGCGGAAGGTGGATTGACGTGGCAGACCTGAAGAAGGGTGCGCGCATCACCGGAAACACGCGCGACAAGCTGGCCGCCGATCTGAAGAAGAAGTACGAGAAGGGGGCGAGCATCCGCGCCCTGGCCGAGTCCACCGGCCGCTCGTACGGCTTCGTGCACCGGGTGCTGTCGGAGTCCGGGGTGCAGCTGCGCGGTCGCGGTGGCGCCACGCGCGTCAAGAAGAAGTAAGCGGGGCACGTCCGGGCGTGGTGTCGGATCCGGGCTCCGCGGTGCCGGAGGGGGCCGCGGTGGCCCGGTCCCGGAAGACCCACATCGTGCCCAGCAGCACGGACACGTACACCAGATAACCGAAGCGGGTCGTGGGCGTGAGCATCGTGAAGGCGCCGAGCCCGACAGCGATCCGCAGGAGTGCGTCCGCACCCGTGTGGGGCGGTCGGTACAGCAGCCACCCGGTGACGGCCAGCGCCGCCGTCTCGAGCAGGGCGAACGCGAGGATCGTGCCGGTCGGTCCGGTGCTCGCGAGCAGGTGCCCGGGCAGCGGACTGGCTGCGGGGGAGCTCACGTCGGCCAGCCCCGCCGGGAAGCGGACGACGTTCTCGACGAAGGCGCCCGGGTCGGCCACCAGCACCGGCACGGTCAGCACCGTGGTGACGGCGAACCACGTGCCGGTGAACCGACCCCACGCCCGTGCGCCGGCCCGCGCCGCGACCAGTACGGCGGCCACCACCGCGGCGGGCAGCGCGATGAGCTTGGTCCCGACGGCCACGCCCAGCACCACGGCGGCGGAGACCGGGCGGTCGGTGGCCGCCAGGGCG
>NZ_KI912187.1:38879-55650 GCF_000231035.2 Saccharomonospora iraqiensis subsp. paurometabolica YIM 90007
GCCCTGGCCCCGTGGACACCCCGGGGCGAACCCGTGGATGCGGTCACCGGCCGCACCGTGGTCGTCGCGCACGGGCGGGACGACGACGTCACCGGCCCGGACGACTCCCACGCCTGGGCCGTGCGCGCACGGGAGCACGCCGCGCGCCTCGCCCGGTTCGAGATCGCCGACGAGGGGCATGCGATGCTGCGCAGGCCCGCGCTGTGGCACACGCTCGTCGTGGACTCCGTGCTCCAGACCACGGGACTCCGCCCCGCGGCGGCTCCGTTGTCCCGGCTGTGGGCCGGTGCGGGAGCGGCCGGACTGCGGGTGCCGCTGTAGCCGCACACGGGCGGAACCGGCACGGGATCGCACCACCGCACAACCCGAACGGGGGACCGCGCGTCTTCCCGGGTGAGGTGTGGCGAGAGACGGACCGAGGCGATCGGGAGTGGGCCATGACAGACCGGGGACAGCACGGGGGTCGGTGGGGCGGACAGCAACCGCCACCACCGGGGCGCCGGCAACCGCCGCGTGGGCCCCGGCCGCACCAGCGTGCCCAGATGATGCCCGTCCCGGGCAGCGAGCGCGCCCGGCAGGCACCGCCCCCGCCGCCCCGGTCGACCCGGCAGGAGCCGCGTCCTCCCCGGCAGGGACCGCCGCCGGAGAGGACCCCGCAGCGGCCGCCGCGGAGACGCCGGTCGTTCGGGCGGGTGGCGCTGAGCCTGTTGCTGGTGCTGGTCCTCTCCCTGGCGGGAATGTGGGCCTACCTCGAATTCTCCATCGCCCGTGAGGACGCGCTGCCCGGCGACTACGACGGCAGGCCGGCCGCGGGGGAGGGCACCAACTGGCTGATCGTCGGGTCGGACTCCCGGGAGGGGCTCGACGCCGACCAGCGCGCGGAGCTGTCCACCGGGGACGCGGGGGGCGACCGGACCGACACGATCATGGTCGCGCACCTGCCGGACAACGACACCCCGGCGACCCTGCTCAGCCTGCCGCGGGACTCGCGGGTCCCGATTCCCGGCCACGGCGTCAACAAGATCAACGCGGCCTTCGCGTTCGGGGGTCCCTCCCTGCTGGCGCAGACGGTGGAACAGGCCACCGGGCTGCGGATCGACCACTACGCCGAGATCGGGTTCGGGGGTTTCGCGAGCGTCGTCGACGCGGTCGGGGGCGTCGAGATGGACATCCCGGAGGAGATGCACGACCCGAAGACCGGGATCACGATCCCCGCGGGACGGCAGACCCTCGACGGGGTCGAGGCGCTCGGTTTCGTGCGGATGCGCTACAGCCCCGCCACTCCACGGTCGGATCTGGACCGGGTCGCCAACCAGCGGAAGTTCATCGGCGCGCTGGCCGGGGAGATCGCCAGTCCCGCGACCCTGCTCAACCCGTTCGCCGTGGTCCCGTTGCTCGGGAGCGGGGCGGACGCGCTGATCCTGGACGAGGACGACCACGTGCACCACCTGCTCGCCCTGGCGTGGGCGATGCGCGGCATCGGCGGCGACGGCGTGGTCACCACCACCGTGCCGGTCACCTCGGCCTCGGCCGAGAACTGGGACGAGAGCAAGGCCGAGGCACTGTTCGACGCGCTGCGGACGGACACGGCGATCCCGGAGAGCGCGCTCAGCGAGTGAACACCGCACGGCGACCGGGGTGCGGTGATCGTGGGAGCGGTGACCCGGGTGCGCCTCAGCGGGCGGTCCGGGTCCGGAGGACCTGCAGCGCCCGGTCGGCGTGGATCGCCATCCGGAGCTCGCTGCGGATCACCGCGAGCACCGTGTGGTCGGCGTCCAGGACGAACGTGTGCCGCCGCGTCCGCAACGGCCCGCCCAGCGGGCGGCGCACCCCGAACACGGACGCGACCTCGCCCTCCGGGTCGGACAGCAGTGGGAAGTCGAACCCGTGGGTGCGCGCGAACTCGTGCTGGGTGTCGACGGGGTCGGTACTGACCCCGACCCGCTGCGCACCGACCTCGGCGAACTCCGTGCCCAGGTCCCGGAAGTGGCAGGTCTCGGCCGTGCAGCCCGGGGTCAGGGCCGCCGGGTAGAAGAACAGCACCACGGGGCCCGTCGCGAGGAACCCGGACAGGCTACGGGGCTCGCCGTTCTCGTCCGGCAGCGTGAAGTCCGGCGCGTGCTCTCCCTGCTTCATCCGTTCATGATCGCGCATCACCGGACCTGCCCGCGAGCAGGTCCCGCACCCCGTCGGCGGTGACGGCCTCACCGAACAGCTTGCCGCGCCCGGCGACGACACCCAGATCGCGCAGCCGCGCGGCCCGGTCGCCGGTGTGCACTCCCTCGGCACCGATCCGGTGGATGCCGAGTTGCCGCGCCTGCTCCACCAGCGTGCGCAGGTGTTCCTGTGCCCTGGTGGCGGCCTCGTCGTCCTCGCCGAGTGCCTCGATCAGGTGCCCGGTCAGCACGACGAACCCGACCGGGAGGTGGTGGATGCGGACGAGGTCGAGGTCGGCGGCCCCGGTCACCGCGAGAGTGATCTTGACGTCGAGATCGGACAGGACTGACAGGGTCTCCAGCGCCTCGCCGCGCGGGTCGGACAGGGCGACGCTGTCGGTGCAGATCCGCAGCTTGTGCGCGGGCAGACCGGTCCGGTCCAGTCCGTCCCGGACCATGCCGACGAGGTTGGGGTCGATCGCGAACCTCGTCGGCAGTCGTACACACAGATCCGGTGCGGTGTCGGGGAACTCCCGGTGCCAGGCGGCGGAGTCGGACACCGACGTGTCGAGCAGGTGGTGTCCCAGGGCGGTGGTCATGCCCGTGGTGTCGGCCAGCGCGCAGAACGCCGCGGGCCCGAGCGCGCCGTGCTCGGGATGGTCCCACCGCAGCACGGCGTTGACCACGGCCACCCGGTCGCCTCCGTCGAGGGTGACGGTCGGTTCGTAGTCCACGCCGAACTCGCCGTTCTCCAGCGCACCACCCACGGCCGCACCCAGGGCGTAGCGGCGGCGGTCCCGCTCGTCCAGTTCGTTCTCGAACAGCATCCACTGCGCCTTGCCGTTCTCCTTGGCGCGGTGCAGGGTGATCTCGGCGGCACGGCGCAGTTCCTCCCCCGTGCGGCCGTCCGGGTCGGTGACCACGATCCCGACGCTGACGTTCACCCCGACTCCCGTGCCCTCGACCCACACCGGCTCGGCGAGTGCGGTGGCCGCCTCCTCGACGAGGTCGATCACGTCCGGCTCCGCGAACGCACCCCGCATCAGCACGGCGAAGCCGTCCCCGGACAGCCGGGCGACGACCGCGTCGTGGGCCACGAACTGCTCCTCCAGCGTGCGGGCGACGTACTGGAGCACCGTGTCGCCCGCACCCGGCCCGAGCCCGTCATTGATCACCTTGAAGCCGTCGATGTCCAGGTAGATCAGTGCGAGGCGTCCGCCACCGCCGCTGCCCAGGGCGGCGTCGACCCGGTTGTCGAAGTGGTACGCGTTCGGCAGGCCGGTGAGCGGGTCCTGCGTGTTCTGCTTGCGCAGCTGCTCACCGAGCAGGTCGAGCTCCCCGACGTCCTCGATCATCAGCACCGGGCTCGGGCCGCCGTCGGTCTCCTCGGCGAGCGTGCCGACGGTCACCCGCGCGCGCAGCGTGCCGTCCCGCCCGTGGGTGATCCCGAGGCGTTCCTGCCGGGGCCTGCGCGCGGGCAGGGAGAGTTGATCGTCCACGGCGGACGTCAGCGTAGCCGCGTCGCCGCCGGTGGCGGCCAGGTGCGACAACGGCTTGCCCACCAGGTCGTCTCTGCGGAATCCGAGCAGGTCCGTCAGCGCCGGGTTGACCGCCCGGATCGTCCCGTCCGCGGCGCCCAGTACGACCCCCACCGGGACCGCGGTGACGAGGTCGGTGAACCGGCGGGCGGCGGCGTCGGCCTCCGCGCGGGTGCGCGCCTGGACCTCGCCGGCCACCGAGCGCACCAGTTCGTCGAGCGTGGCCCGGTCGAGTGTCACCTGCTCGGCCCGGCCCGCGTCCGCGTCCGGGTCCGCGTCCGTCGGGTCCGCGTTCGTCGGGTCCGCGTTCGTCGGATCCGCGGGCGTGCGTGAGTCGACGAGGTGCGCCATCCACCGGCGCGCGATGTCGGACAGACCTGGTGCCTCACCAGGGTGCGCCACACTCCACCTCACACGTTCCCACAGCCGATCGAGGGTGTCCCCGCCGTCGGGCGCGCCGCCGCCGGAGCGCGCCGCCGCCGGGAACGCGTCACCGTCGGAGCGCGTCACCGTCGAGAACGCGTCACCGTCGGAGGACACCCCCGTCGGAGGACATCGCCGCCGCACCGCCGACGGAAGCCACCGCCGACGGAAGCCACCGCCGACGAAGCCACCGCCACCGTAATCCCGCTGCCACCGCAATCCGCGGACGTCCGGGCGCGTCGCGTCCGGACCGTGCCGACGTTGCCACCGCATCATGCCGCAGGCACCGTGTCCAGCGCCTGGACGGGGCATCTCGTCGCTCTTTAGTGGTCCGTGGTGCTACACTCCGTGATCCCCATGGTTCAGAGTGGTCGCAGGTGGACGGGAAGGCCGTCGATCGGCACGGGTAGCGAGACGTAGTCCCACCGGGCCCGGTAGTCGGAGGGTACGGACCACCGGTAGTGGCGCAGCATCTCGTGCAGCAGGGCCTTCACCTCGTACATGCCGAAGTGCAGACCGATGCACTTGTGCGCCCCGCCCCCGAAGGGGATCCAGGAATAGCGGTGGGACCGGTCCTCCCGCCGGGACTCGGCGAACCGTTCCGGGTCGAAGGTGTGCGGCGCGGTCCACCGCTGCGGGTCGAAGTGGTTCACCGCCGGTGCGACACTGACCATCGTTCCCTCGGGGATGTGGTGCCCGAGGATCTCGGTGTCGGTCACGGCCGTACGGGGCAGGGTCGGGACCGGGGCCACCAGCCGCAGTGCCTCCCGGATGACCAGGTCCAGCGAGTGCAGGCGGTCGAGCGCGTCGGTGTCGGGCAGGTCGTCGCCGAGTTCCCGGGACTCCTGCCGCACCCGTTCCTGCCACTCGGGATGCCGGGCGAGGTAGTAGGCGGCGGCGGTCGTGGTGATCGTCGACGTGTCGTGCGCGGCCATCATGAGGAAGATCATGTGGTTGATGACGTCGGCGTCGGTGAACCGTTCGCCGTCCGGCGTCGTCGCGTGCGCCAGCGCGGAGAACAGGTCGCCGGTGTCCTCGGCGCGCTTGCCCGGCAGATGCGTGGCGAAGTAGTCCTCGAGGACCTTCCGCCCGTCCAGCCCCGCCTTGTACCGGCCGCCCGGCACCGGTCGCCGGACCAGCGCGGTGGCCGCACGCACCGTGGCGACGAACGCGCGGTTGAGGGCGTGTGCCTCCGGGCCGGTGCGCATGCCCATGAACACCCGGGTGGCCACGTCCAGGGTGAGCTGCTTCAGGCCGTCGTACAGGCGCCGGTCGCCGCGCCCCCAGGCGGCGACCCCCTCCCGCACGGTCGGGGCGAGATGGTCGACGTAGCCGACGATCCGGTCGCGGGTGAACGCCTGCTGCATGATGCGCCGGTGCTGCATGTGCTCGTCGAAGTCGAGCAGCATCAGACCCCGGTGGAAGAACCGGTCGATGAGGAAGCGCCATCCCTCCTGGGAGAACGCCTTGTCCTTGTTCACCAGTACCGCCTGGGTCGCCTCGGCGCCGGTGACGGCGACGATCCGGCGCCCGAAGGCGCCGGAAAAGTACACCGGGCCGAACCGTTCGTACCGGCGCAGGCTGTAGTCGACGCCGTAGCGCATCATCATCAGGGAGTGCCCGAGCACCGGGGGTCCGTCGTCCCCGAGCACGGGGGACAGGCCGCTGCCCGCCGGTGCGGGCGCGAGCTCCCGCACCGGCCATCGCCGGTCGCGCAGGTACCGGTCCACCGCCCCCGGCAACGGCAACGCCGTCAACGGCGGCGTCCGTTGCCGCACCGTGTCCGCCACGCGGTCCAGGGTCGTGGTCACCGCGATCCACCTCCTCGTCGAGCCGGCCGCCCCTCACTCTCCCGCCTTGTTGGCGCAGTGACAATACCCTGACGCGGTGACGCGACGTCTTGCGTCGGGGACACCGTGTCGTCCCCGACGGGATCCGGCCCGGTTCCCGTTCCGCCCCGGGTGGCGTCCAGGACCCGGAAGTCGGACAGCGTCACCCGCCGCGTGCGGCGGCGGTACTCGCCCGTCCGGCCGGGCCAGTTGGTGACCACCCGCCCGTGCTCGTCGCGGTACCAGCTCTCGCACCTGGTCCACACCGAACCCCGCAGGCGGCCCTGGATCTCGTCGTCCCAGCGCTGCTCGACCTCCGGCCGGACGTCGAGGGCGACACCGGGCCGCCGGGCGAGCGTGCGCACCGCGTCGGCGAGGTAGCGCGCCTGACTCTCCAGCATGTGGATGACCGAGCCCCCGCCGAGGTTGGTGTTCGGCCCGTACATCAGGAACATGTTCGGGAATCCGGGGACGGTGATGCCCAGGTGCGCCCGGGCGCCCCCGGACCAGGCCTGCCCGAGTGTGCGCCCGCCGAGCCCGCGCACGGTCATCGGGCCGAGCATGTCCGTGGCGGCGAATCCGGTGCCGTAAATGAGGACGTCCGCCTCGTGGTGGACTCCCCCGCGGGTGGTGACACCGGTCGGTGTCACCTCGGCGACCGGGTCGGTGACCAGCTCCACATCGGGCTCGGCCAGGGCGGGGAGGTAGTCGTTGCTGAACAGCACCCGTTTGCAGCCGAGGGCGTAGTCGGGGGTGAGGCGGCGCCGCAACTCCGGGTCGGGGACCTGCCTGCGCAGGTGCCTGCGGGTCTGCCACTCGAACAGCGGGGTGAACGCCTGCCAGCGGGACAGGCAGACCTGGGCGAACTCGGCGTAGAGCCAGAAGGAGAGCCGGTCGGCGGTCTGCAGCCACGGCGCCGCCCGCAGGAGCCTGCGCCGCCACCCGGTGTAGACCCGGTCGCGCTTGGGCATGAGGTACTGCGCCGAGCGCTGGAACACCGTCAGTCCGGCGACCTCGGGCTGGATGCGCGGCACGAACTGCACCGCGCTCGCCCCGGTCCCGATCACGGCGACCCGCCTGCCCCGCAGGTCCACCTCGTGGTCCCACCGCGCGGAGTGGAAAGAGGGGCCGCGGAACGTCCCGAGGCCGGGGATGGACGGATAGGCCGGCCGGGAGAGCTGGCCGGTGGCGGGGACGAACACGCGCGTGGCGAAGGTGGTCCCGTCCGTGGTGGTCACCGTCCACCGGCCGGTGGCGGCGTCGAACTCGGCCGAGTCGACCTCGGTGCCGAACCGGACGTGGTTCAGGACGCCGTAGCGCCGGGCGACCCGTTCGAGGTAGGCGAGGATGTCGGGCTGCTCCGCATACCGGCGCGGCCAGGGGGTGTTGCGGGCGAACGAGAACGAGTACAGCGGCGACGGCACGTCGCAGCCCGCGCCCGGATAGGTGTTGTCCCGCCAGACACCGCCGGGCGAGTCCGCGGACTCCAGCACGACGAAGTCGTGGATCCCGGCCCGGCGCAGTTCGATCGCCGCGGCCACGCCGCCGAAGCCCGCTCCGACGACGAGTGCGGTCGTGCTGATGATCTCCATGCCGGGACGCTAGGGCCCCCGCTCCCTCCGCCGACAGCCGTCCGGGGGACACGTTGTTGATATTTTCGGACACGTGGTGGACTGGGACTTCCCGCGGGGCGTGGCCAGTGTCGCGCTCCTGGTCGACTTCGCGGTCGAGCGTGGCGTCCCGGCGGAACGGGTGCTGGCCGGGACCGGTCTCGACCCCGCCACGGTCGCCGACCCGCTGGCACAGGTCGAGGCGCAGCAGGAACTCGCGGTGGTGCGCAACCTCATCGCCGGGTGCGCCGGGGACCCGGCCGAGCTGGGGGAGCGGGTGGGACGGCGTTATCATGCCACCGCCTACGGGATCTGGGGTTTCGCGGTCACCAGTTCCCCGACCGTGGGCGACGCGATCCGGCTCGCCCTGCGCTACGTCGAGCTCACCTACGTCTTCTGCGTGCCCGAGCTGCGGGTGGACGGCGACCTGGTGTATTTGGACTGGCACGCCGACGCCGTGCCCGCCGACGTCCGGCCGTTCCTGCTCGCCCGGGACGTCGCGGCGAGCCGCACCCTGATGTCCGAACTCCTCGGGATCCGTCCGGGCCGGGAACCCGGCCGGGAACGGATGCGGCTCCCGCGGCGGTTGCTCGACCGCCGGATGCCCCAGGCCAACGAACACACCGCGGCGTTGTGCGAGCGGCAGTGCCGCGAGCTGCTGTCCCGGCGGCGCGAGCGCACCGGCGTGGCCCGCCGGGTCCGCGACCGGCTGCTGGCCGCCGACGGACTGCGGGTCGGGATGGACGTCGTCGCCGCGGACCTGGCGATGAACGTCCGCACGCTGCGCCGACGGCTCGCCGACGAGGGAACCGGCTACCGGGCCCTGGTCGACGAGGTGCGGTTGACGCTGGCCGAGGAGCTGTTGGCGACCCGCGCGCTGTCGGTGGAGCAGGTCGCCCGCCGCCTCGGCTACGGCGACGCCTCCAGCTTCGTGCGGGCGTTCACCCGCTGGACCGGGGTGCCGCCCGGCCGGTTCAGACCGGCTTGACCATCGGGAACAGGATGGTCTCCCGGATGCCCTTGCCGGTGAAGGCCATCAGCAACCGGTCCACGCCCAGCCCCGCGCCGACCGTGGGGGGCATCCCGTACTCCAGGGCCCGCAGGAAGTCCTCGTCGATCTGCATCGCCTCCGGGTCCCCGCCGGCGGCCAGCAACGACTGCTCGGTGAGCCTGCGCCGCTGTTCCACCGGGTCGATCAGCTCGGAGAAGCAGGTGCCCAGCTCCATGCCGAAACCGATGAGGTCCCACTTCTCGGTCAGCAGCGGATCGTCGCGGTGCTGCCGGGTCAGCGGCGAGGTCTCCACCGGGAAGTCGCACACGAAGGTCGGCCGTACGAGCGTGTGCTCGACCAGTTCCTCGAACAGGTGCTCCACGAGCTTGCCGGGGCCCCAGGTCGCGTCCCAGGAGACGTCGACGGCGTCGGCGTGCTTGCGCAGCTCCTCGACCGGCGTGCGGGGGGTGATCTCGGCACCCAGCGCCTCGGACACCGAACCGTAGAGGGTGATCCGCGGCCACTCGCCGGCCAGGTCGACCTCGCCGTGCCGGGGGCTGCGGACGACGGTGTCGCCGAACACCGCCTCCGCGGCGGCCCGCACGAGGTCCTGCGTGATCGCCATCCCGTCGGTGTAGTCGCCGTAGGCCGAGTACCACTCCAGCATCGTGAACTCGGGGTTGTGCGTGGAGTCGGCGCCCTCGTTGCGGAACGAGCGGTTGATCTCGAAGACGTTCTCGATCCCGCCCACGACGAGCCGCTTGAGGTACAGCTCCGGGGCGATCCGCAGGTACAGGTCGAGATCGTAGGCGTTGATGTGGGTGGTGAACGGTCGTGCCGTCGCCCCGCCGTGCACCGGGTGCAGCATCGGGGTCTCCACCTCGAGGAACTCGCGGCGCAACAGCACCGAGCGCAGGGCCTGCACCAGGCCCGCCCGCTGGTGCGCCAGCTGCCGCATCTCCGGGTTGACGATCAGGTCGACGTAGCGCTGCCGGACCCGCGCCTCGGGGTCGGCCAGCCCCTTGTGCTTCTCCGGCAGGGGGCGCAGGCACTTCGACGTGAGCGTCCACTCGTCGACGAGCACGGACAGCTCGCCCCGCTTCGAGGTGATCACCTCTCCGGTGACGCCGACGTGGTCGCCGAGGTCGACGTCGTCCTTCCAGGACTGCAGCGCCTCGGCGCCGACCCGGTCGAGCGAGAGCATGATCTGGATCGCGCCGGAGGCGTCCCGGATGGTGGCGAAGCACAGCTTGCCGCCGGTCCGGGAGAGCAGGACGCGGCCGGTGACGGCGACCCGCTGCCCCGTGTGCCGGTCGGCCTCCAGGTCACCGTGCTCGTCCCGCACGGCCGCGATCGTGGTCGTGCGGGGGTAGCCGACCGGGTAGGGCTCGACGCCCGCCTCACGCAACCGCTCCAGCTTCTCCCGCCGGATGCGCATCTGTTCGGGCAGGTCGTCGTGGTACTCGTCCTGGGCGTCACTCACGGCCCCGAGTCTATCGACCCCGCTCCGGCCCGCCGGGCACCGCCGCCGGTCACCGTCCGCGTGCGCCGAACAGCAGGCGCGCGTCCGCGGCGTGGGCGCTGAGCACCGGCCGGTGGCCCGCCAGGTACCCGAGCGGCCCGTGGGGGTCGACGCTCCAGCGTGCCGACGCGGGGCGGATCCGCATTCGCGCCCGCACCGGGCTCACGTACGGCGCCCCGGCCACCTCCTGGACGAGGGAGAACCCCGTCCGCACCGGCGGTGTGCCGAGCCGCCGGGGGGTGAAGGTCGCCGTGGCGACGGGGGAGTCGTTCCCGTCGGGACCGTCGACCCGCGCGGTGGCGGTGACGGTGGGGCCGAAGCGCAGGGCGAAGGTGGCCAGTTCCTTCGGGATGCCCCAGAGTTCGCGTCCCCCGGCGCGGGAGGCCGCGCTGTCGACCCAGATCTCGGTGATCGAGCCCGCGATCCCGGCGCCGTGCGGGCGCCGGACCGCCACGGTGGACAGCAGTTCGTGGTAGCGCATCTGGCCCGGCGGCGTGTAGTCGATCCACGCCGTGACGACCAGGGCACGGCCGCCGGGGGTCAGCGGGGTCACCACATCGGACACCCGGGGCAGCGCGCGGACCGGAACCCGCCACACCGACAGGTACGCCTGTGCCGCCAGCCGCCACGGCTCGGGTGGGTAGTCAGGCACCGGCCGCACCGCCCTCCGGGATCTCGCGGTCGCCGGTGCCGGCCGTCCCCGCGGCGTCGGGGGTGTTCCCGGCGCCGTCCGGTGCGACCCACGGCAGGAAACCGGGCAGGTCGTCGTTGACCCGCAGCCGGAACTCCGGCGGGCGTTTCTCCAGGAACGACAGCACTCCCTCGACGGAGTCCGGATTGTTCCGGATGCTCGCGATGAGCTGCGAGTCGACCTCGTGCACCGGGCCGGGGGAGTCGGCACCGGACATCCGGTACAGCAACTGCCGGGTCACGGCGACCGACACCGGGGCGGTGTTCGCGACGAGCTCCGCGGCCAGGGCGTAGGCCTCGTCGTGCAGCCGCTCCGGCGGGTACACCCGGTGCACCAGTCCCGTGTCGCGGGCCTCGTCGGCGTCGAAGAGCCGGCCGCTGACCATCCAGTCGAGCGCGGGACCCATGCCGACCAGCTTCGGGAGGAACCACGCCGACGCGCCCTCGGGGTAGATGCCGCGCCGGACGAAGACGAACCCGAAGCGGGCGTCGGTGGAGGCCAACCGGTAGTCGGCGGGCAGGGTGATGGTGACCCCGCCGCCGATCGCGGAGCCGTGGATGGCCGCGATGACGGGCTTGTTCAGCGCGAACACCCGTTTCGAGACCCGGCCCGCCGGTTCCTGCCAGGCCGGGTCCGGTCCGGCGTCGGAGTCGAAGTCGAACCCGCCCTCGGACAGGTCGGCGCCGACGCAGAAGTCCCGGCCTTCGCCGGTGAGCACGACCACGCGCACGTCCTCGTCGCGGTCGGCCTCCTCCAGGGCGTCGGCGATCTCGTCGGCCATCCGCACGGTGTAGCCGTTGCGGGCCTCGGGCCGGTTCAGGGTGATCGTGGCGACCCGGTCGGCGACCGAGTAGTCGATCTGGGTGTAGTCGTCGCGCATTCCGGCCAACGTCGGCCTCCCGCTCTCTCGGCGCGCCGTCGCGCCCTCCCGTCGCCGCGTACCCGCGGCGACGGCGTACTCCCGGTGTCGTCCTGCTGGAGCCTAGTACGCCACCACACCGTGCTGGCAAGCTGCCAACAGCATGAAACAATCAAGCGTGCTTGATTTTTCCCGGGTGCCGGTGGCAGGCTGACGTCCGTTCCTCGACGGGGAGGAGTCCCATGCTCCGCATCGCCAACGCGTCCGGCTTCTACGGCGACCGGTTCTCCGCCGTGCGGGAGATGCTCACCGGCGGCCCGGTCGACGTGCTCACCGGCGACTACCTGGCCGAGCTCACCATGCTGATCCTCGGCCGGGCGAAGGCCAAGGACCCGGCGCGGGGCTACGCCACCACCTTCCTGCGGCAGATGGAGGAGTGCCTCGGCACGGCCGTCGACGCGGGGGTCACCGTGGTCTCCAACGCGGGCGGACTGAATCCGGCGGGCCTCGCCGACGCGCTGCGCGAGCTGGCCGACCGGCTGGGTCTGGACGTCTCGGTCGCCCATGTCGACGGGGACGACCTCACCGGCCGCGCCGACGAACTGGGCTTTCCCGACGCGCTGACCGCCAACGCCTACCTCGGCGCGTTCGGGATCGCCGGGTGCCTGCGGGCCGGCGCGGACGTCGTCGTCACCGGACGGGTCACCGACGCCTCCGTGGTGGTCGGCCCGGCCGCCGCCCACTTCGGCTGGACCCCCGACGACCACGACGCGCTCGCGGGCGCGGTCGTGGCCGGCCACGTGATCGAGTGCGGGGCGCAGGCGACCGGCGGCAACTACGCCTTCTTCACCGAGCACGACCTCGGCACCCCGGGCTTCCCGCTGGCCGAGCTCCACCCCGACGGGTCGAGCGTGATCACCAAGCATCCCGGCACCGGGGGCGCGGTCACGCCGGGGACGGTCACCGCACAACTGCTCTACGAGATCACCGGCCCGCGCTACCCGGGCCCGGACGTCACCGCCCGGTTCGACAGCCTGTCGCTGAGCGACGACGGCCCCGACCGGGTGCGGATCAGCGGCGTCCGCGGGGAACCGCCGCCGCCCACGCTCAAGGTGGGCCGCAGCGAGCTCGGCGGGTTCCGCAACGAGGTCACCTTCGTGCTCACCGGCCTGGACATCGAGGCCAAGGCCGCGCTGGTGCGCGGACAGCTGGAGAGCGCACTCGCCGACCGTGCCTCCGCCGACAGGGCCCCCGCCGAGGTGCGGTGGAGTCTGGGCCGCACCGACCACGCGGACGCCGACACCGAGGAGGCGGCGAGCGCCCTGCTGCACTGCGCCGTGAAGGATCCCGACGCGCGGGTCGCCGGCCGGGCCTTCAGCGGTGCCGCCGTCGAACTCGCCCTGGCGAGCTACCCGGGCTTCCACGTGACCGCGCCACCCGCGGAGGCCTCCCCCTACGGGGTCGCCACGGAGTCGTTCGTGCACGCCCGGCTGGTCCCGCACACGGCGGTCCTGCCGGACGGCACCCGGGTGGACGTCCCGGCGCCGGAGCGCACCCGCGAACTCGTCGACGTCGCCGAACCCGCTCTCCCGGAGCCGCTGCCGGAGGGGCCGTGCCTGCGGCGTCCGCTGGGGCACGTCGCCGGGGCCCGCAGCGGCGACAAGGGCGGCGACGCCAACCTCGGGGTGTGGGTGCGCTCGGAGTCCGCCTGGCGGTGGCTGGCGCACACGCTCACCGTGGACGCGCTGCGCCTGCTGCTGCCGGAGACCGCCGACCTGCCGGTGCGCCGGTACGTCCTGCCCAACCTGTACGCGGTCAACTTCGTCGTCGGGGGAATCCTCGGTGCCGGGGTGGCCTCCCAGTCCCGGTTCGATCCGCAGGCCAAGGCCCTCGGGGAGTGGTTGCGGAGCCGGTATGTCGACATCCCGGAGGTGTTGTTGTGAGCTCCGAGCCCGCCACGGGCGTCCCCGACCCGTTCGCCACGCCGGAGCGGGTCGAGCTCCGCAGGACGGTGCGCCGCTTCGTGGAGCGGGAGGTCGTGCCGCACCTCGACGAGTGGGAGCGGCAGGGGGAGCTGCCCCGCTCGCTGCACCGCCGTGCCGGGGAGATCGGCCTGCTCGGGATCTCCTTCCCCGAGGAGGTCGGCGGGTCCGGCGGCGACTATCTCGACGCGCTGACCGTCACCGAGGAGATCCACCAGGCGGGCGGGTCCGGCGGTGTGGTCGCCTCCCTGCTCACCGGCGGGATCGCCCTTCCGCACATCGCGGCGGCCGGGGACGGCGCCCAGATCGAGAAGTGGGTCCGGCCCACGCTGGCGGGGGAGACGATCGGGTCCCTGGCCATCACCGAACCGGACGGCGGCTCGGACGTGGCCTCCCTGCGCACCACCGCGCGCCGGGACGGCGACCACTACGTCGTCAACGGCGCGAAGACGTTCATCACCTCCGGCTGCCGGGCCGATTTCGTGACCACGGCCGTGCGCACCGGAGGGGACGGCGCCCACGGGATCTCGCTGCTGGTCGTCGAGCGGGACACGCCCGGGTTCACGGTGACCCGCAAGCTGGAGAAGATGGGCTGGCACTGCTCGGACACCGCCGAGCTGTCCTTCGACGACGCCCGGGTCCCGGCCGCCAACCTGGTCGGCGCGGAGAACAGCGGGTTCGCCCAGATCGCCACCCAGTTCGTCACCGAACGGTTGTCGCTGGCGGTGCAGGCCTACGCCACCGCGCAGCGGGCGCTGGACCTGACCGTGCGGTGGTGCCGCGACCGGGAGACGTTCGGCCGGCCGCTGATCTCCCGGCAGGTGGTGCAGCACCGGCTGGTGGAGATGGCCCGCCGCGTCGACCTGGCCCGCACCTACACCCGTCAGGCCGCGATCCGGCACGCGGCCGGGCAGGACGCGATCACCCAGACGTGCTTCGCGAAGAACTCCGCGGTCGAGCTGGGCGAGTGGGTGGTCGACCAGGCGGTGCAGCTGCACGGCGGACTCGGTTACATGCGCGAGTCCGAGGTGGAGCGCCACTACCGGGACATGCGCATCCTCGGCATCGGCGGCGGCACCGACGAGATCATGAACCAGCTCGCGGCGGGCACGTTGGGATACTCGGCATGACGGTACTGCGCTCCACACTGGACGTCTCCGGCGAGGAGTACGCCGCCAACCGGCGCGCCATGCTCGACAAGCTCGACGAGGTGGAGACCGAGCACGCCACGGCGATCGCCGGGGGCGGCGAGAAGTACGTCACCCGGCACCACGAGCGCGGCAAGCTCACCGTACGGGAGCGGATCGAGCTGCTGCTCGACGCGGACGCCCCGTTCCTGGAGCTCTCCCCGCTGGCCGGGTGGGGCAGTGACTACCCGGTCGGGGCCAGTGTGGTCACCGGCATCGGCGTCGTCTCCGGCGTCGAGTGCATGATCATCGGGCACGACCCCACCGTCCGGGGCGGGGCCAGCAACCCGTGGACGGTGCGCAAGATCTTCCGGGCCGCCGACATCGCCCTGGAGAACCGCCTGCCGGTGATCAACCTGGTGGAGTCCGGGGGTGCGGACCTGCCGAGCCAGAAGGAGATCTTCATCCCCGGCGGCCGGTTGTTCCGCGACCTCACCCGGCTCTCCGCCGCCGGCATCCCCACGATCGCGCTGGTGTTCGGCAACTCCACCGCGGGTGGCGCGTACGTGCCGGGCATGTCCGACCACGTCGTCATGGTGGAGAAGGCGTCGAAGGTGTTCCTCGGCGGCCCGCCCCTGGTGAAGATGGCGACCGGGGAGGAAGCCGACGAGGAGGAGCTCGGCGGCGCCGCCATGCACGCCCGCACCTCCGGGTTGGCCGACTATCTCGCCCGCGACGAACCCGACGCCCTCCGCCTCGGCAGGCGGATCGTCGCCCGGCTGAACCGGCACAAGGCCGGGCCGGCACCCGCCCGGGCCGTCGCACCCCGCTACCCGGAGGAGGAGCTGGTGGGCCTCGTGCCCGACGGGCTCCGGACCCCCTTCGATCCGCGCGAGGTGCTGGCCCGGGTGGTCGACGACTCGGACTTCGACGAGTTCAAGCCCGACTACGGCGACAGCCTGGTCACCGGCTGGGCGCGGATCCACGGCTATCCCGTCGGGGTGCTCGCCAACGCCCACGGGGTGTTGTTCAGCGAGGAGTCCCAGAAGGCCGCCCAGTTCATCCAGCTCGCCAACCAGGCCGACACGCCGCTGCTGTTCCTGCACAACACCACCGGGTACATGGTGGGTACCGACTACGAACAGGGCGGCATCATCAAGCACGGCGCGATGATGATCAACGCGGTGTCCAACAGCAAGGTGCCGCACCTGTCCGTGCTGCTCGGGGCGTCCTACGGCGCGGGCCACTACGGCATGTGCGGCCGCGCCTACGACCCCCGGTTCCTGTTCGCCTGGCCCAGTGCCAAGTCGGCGGTGATGGGGCCGCAACAGCTCGCCGGGGTGCTGTCCCTGGTCTCCCGCGCCGCCGCCGAGGCCCAGGGCCGACCGTTCGACGCCGAGGGTGACGCGGCCATGCGGGAGGCGGTGGAGTCCCAGATCGAGGCGGAGTCCCTGCCGATGTTCCTGTCCGGCCGGCTCTACGACGACGGGGTGATCGATCCCCGGGACACCCGCACCGTGCTGGGTCTGTGCCTGTCGGCGATCCACACCGGCGAGGTCCGGGGCGCACGGTTCGACGGCGCCGGATTCGGCGTCTTCCGGATGTGAGGGGACGGGACGTGATCGAGAACCTGCTCGTCGCCAACCGCGGGGAGATCGCCCGCCGCGTGTTCCGCACCTGCGCCGAGGCCGGCATCGGCACCGTCGCGGTGTACTCGGACGCCGACCACGACGCCGAACACGTGCACGCCGCCGACGCGGCGGTGCGGCTGCCGGGCGAGGCCCCGGCGGCGACCTACCTGGACGCGGGCGCCGTCGTCGACGCCGCGCTGCGGGCCGGTGCCGACGCGGTGCATCCCGGATACGGGTTCCTGTCCGAGAACGCCGACTTCGCCCGTGCGGTCCTCGACGCGGGGCTGACCTGGGTCGGCCCGCCGCCGGAGGCCATCGCGACGATGGGCTCGAAGGTCGCGGCGAAACGGGTGGTGGCCGCGGCCGGCGTGCCGGTGCTCGCGGAACTCGACCCGGACGCGGTCGGCGCCGG
>NZ_KI912187.1:55750-56738 GCF_000231035.2 Saccharomonospora iraqiensis subsp. paurometabolica YIM 90007
CGCCGGGGAGCTGCCGGTGCTGGTGAAGGCCTCCGCGGGTGGGGGCGGCCGCGGGATGCGCGTGGTGGAGGACCTCGCCGACCTGCCCGGGGCGGTGGACAGCGCCCGCGCCGAGGCCGCCTCGGCCTTCGGCGACCCGACCGTGTTCTGTGAACGCTGGATCCCGTCCGGGCGGCACATCGAGGTCCAGGTGCTCGCGGACGCGCACGGCACGGTGTGGGCGCTGGGGGAGCGGGAGTGCTCGATCCAGCGCCGACACCAGAAGGTGCTGGAGGAGTCCCCGTCACCCCTGGTCGATGACGCCATGCGGGAGCGGCTGTGCGCGGCCGCCACCGCCGCCGCCCGGGCGGTGGACTACGTCGGCGCGGGCACCGTCGAGTTCCTCGCCACCGACGGGTCCTTCCACTTCCTGGAGATGAACACCCGGCTCCAGGTCGAGCACCCGGTGACCGAGTGCGTCACCGGCGTCGACCTGGTGGCCGAGCAGCTGCGTGTCGCCGAGGGGCACCGCCTGGTCGGGGACCCGCCCGCACCGTCCGGGCACGCGATCGAGGCCCGCCTCTACGCGGAGGATCCCGCGCACGACTGGCGTCCGCAGAGCGGGACGCTGCACCGGTTCTCCGTGCCGGGGGTGACCGCCGAGTTCCGGGTCCCGGCGGGCACCGGGATCCGGCTGGACAGCGGCGTCCGGGACGGCTCCGAGGTGAGCGTGCACTACGACCCGATGCTCGCCAAGGTGATCGCGCGGGGCCCCGACCGCGGGAGTGCGGCCCGCGCACTGGCGGGGGCGCTCGCCCGGGCGACGGTGCACGGCCTGGTGACCAACCGGGACCTGCTGGTGAACGTGCTGCGGCATCCGGCGTTCCTGGCCGGTGGGACCGACACGGCGTTCCTCGAGCGGCACGGGCTGGCCACGCTCGCCACGTCCCCGGTCGGTGCGGCCGGGCGGGCGTTGTCGGTGGTGGCGGCCGCCCTGGCGGACGCCGCC
>NZ_KI912187.1:56838-61895 GCF_000231035.2 Saccharomonospora iraqiensis subsp. paurometabolica YIM 90007
GCGCAACGTGCCCTCCGCGCCGCAGCGCAAGCGCTACCGCGCGGGCGAGGTCGAGCACGAGGTGCGCTACCGGGCCACGCGGTCCGGCCCGGTCGTCGAGGACCACCCGGACGTGGCGGTGCTCGACGCCGGTCCGCACCGGGTCGTGCTCGCCGACGCGGGCGTGCGGCGGGTCTTCGAGGTGGCGCGGTACCCGGAGGAGACCGTCGTCGACTCTCCACTCGGGACGGTGACACTGCGGCCGGTGCCCCGGTTCACCGAACCCGGCGAGGACCTCGCGGCCGGGTCGCTGCCCGCACCCATGCCGGGCACGGTGACCCGGATCGCGGTCGCCCGTGGGGACCGGGTGCGCGCCGGAGCGCCGCTGCTGTGGCTGGAGGCGATGAAGATGGAGCACCGGGTCGCGGCCCCGGCCGACGGTGTGGTCACCGAACTCCCCGTCACGGCGGGCGAGCAGGTGCGGGTCGGCACGCTGCTCGCCGTGGTCACCCCCACCGACACCGGAACCGGGACCGACACCGGAACCGACACCGGCAGGGACAGCGACACCGGCAGGGACAGCGACACCGGCAGGGACACCGACACGGACACGGAGGAGCGGGTATGAGCGACGCGGGCGTGAACTTCACCGAGTCGACCGAACGGCAGGAGCTGCGCGCGGCCGTGGCGCGGTTGGCGACGAGCTACGGACACGAGTACTACGCCGAGAAGGCGCGCGCGGGCGGACACACCACGGAACTGTGGAACGAGGCGGGCCGACTCGGCTACCTGGGCGTGGCGGTGCCCGAGGAGTACGGCGGTGGCGGCGCGGGCATCGGTGACCTCGCCGCCGTGTGCGAGGAGGTCTGCGCGGCGGGCACACCCATGCTGCTGATGGTGGTCTCGCCCGCGATCTGCGCGACCGTGATCGCCCGGTTCGGCACCGACGAGCAGAAGAAGCGCTGGCTGCCGGGCTTCGCCGAGGGCTCGGTGCGGATGTCGTTCGCCATCACCGAGCCGGACGCGGGCTCGAACGCCCACCGGCTGACCACCACCGCCCGGCGCGACGGGGACGACTGGGTGCTCTCCGGGCGCAAGGTGTTCATCTCCGGCGTGGACGAGGCCGACGCGGTGCTCGTGGTCGGCCGCACCACCGACGCGCGGACCGGCAAGCTCAAGCCCGCGCTGTTCGTCGTGCCCACCGACGCGCCCGGCCTGGAGTACCGGGCGATCCCGATGGACCTGGTGTCGGCGGACAAGCAGTTCGAACTCACCCTGGACGACGTGCGGCTGCCCGCGGACGCGCTCGTCGGCTCCGAGGACGCCGCGATCGCCCAGCTGTTCGCCGGTCTCAACCCGGAGCGCATCATGGGCGCGGCGTTCTCGGCGGGGGTGGCCCGCTACGCGCTGGACAAGGCCGTCGCCTACGCCAAGGAGCGGGACGTCTTCGGCTCCCCGATCGGCGCGTACCAGGGGCTGTCGCACCCGCTCGCGCAGATCAAGATCGAGCTGGAGATGGCCCGGCTGATGACCCAGAAGGCCGCGGCGCTCTACGACGCCGGGGACGACTTCGGTGCGGGCGAGGCGGCGAACATGGCCAAGTACGCCGCCGCCGAGGTCGCCATCCGTTCCGTCGACCAGGCGGTGCAGGTGCACGGGGGGAACGGCCTGGCCTCCGAGTACGGCCTGGGTACCCTGCTCGGCGCGGTGCGGGTGGGCCGCATCGCGCCGGTGAGCCGGGAGATGGTGCTCAACTTCGTGGCCCAGCACAGCCTCGGCCTGCCCAAGTCGTACTGAGCACCGTCGGGAGCACCCCGAGCCCGGCCCGCCGGGCCCGCGACGGCGCGGGCCCGGCATCCGTCGACGAACGAGGAGCACGAGCGTGAGCACACTGTCCGGGAAGACCCTGATCATGTCCGGCGGCAGCCGCGGCATCGGCGAGGCGATCGCCGTGCGCGCGGCGCGGGACGGGGCGAACGTGGCCCTGCTGGCCAAGACCGCCGAACCGCACCCCAAACTGCCCGGCACCGTGCACACCGCCGCCGAGGCCGTGGAGGCCGCGGGCGGGCACGCCCTGCCCATCGTGGGCGACGTCCGGGACGACGAGGTCGTCGAGGACGCGGTGCGGCGCACGGCCGAGCAGTTCGGCGGTGTGGACGTCGTGGTGAACAACGCCAGTGCGATCGACCTGACGCCGTCGGAGTCGATCCCGATGAAGCGCTACGACCTGATGCAGGACATCAACGCGCGCGGATCGTTCCTGCTCTCCCGCACCGCGATCCCCGAGCTGCGGAAGGCGGCCAACCCGCACATCCTCACGCTGTCCCCGCCGATCCGGCTGGAGGAGGAGTGGTTCACCGCGGGCCACCTCGCCTACAGCATCGCGAAGTACTCGATGAGTCTGGTCACCGTCGGCCTGGCCGCGGAACTGCGTTCCGACGGGATCGCGGCGAACTCCCTGTGGCCGCGCACCACCATCGACACCGCCGCGATCCGCAACGTCGTCGGTGCCGAGCTGTCCAGCCGGTCCCGGACCCCGGAGATCATGGCCGACGCCGCGCACGCGATCCTGACCCGGCCCGCGGCGGAGACCACCGGACAGTTCTTCATCGACGACGAGGTGCTCGCCGCCGAGGGGATCACCGACCTGTCCGGGTACCGGCTCGCCCCGAGCGAGGCCGACCTGCAGCTCGACTTCTGGGTCGATCCGGTCGATGGTGCGTGAGCCCCGGCAGGAACGCAGCCGGACCACGCGGCGGCGGCTGGTGGACGCCGCCGTCGCGTGCCTGGGGGAGCTCGGCTGGACCGGGACCACGGTCGGGGTGATCGCCGAGCGGGCGGGGGTCTCGCGGGGCGCGGCCCAGCATCACTTCCCGACCCGCGAGGAGCTCGTGGTCGCGGCGGTGGAGTTCCTCGCCGACGAGCAGATCGCCGAACTGCGCCGGCGGGCCGCCGAACTGCCGCAGGGGCCGTCCCGGGCCTACCCGGTGGCGCGGATGCTGCTGGACCTCTACACCGGGCCGAAGTTCCGCGCCGCCCTGCACCTGTGGGTGGCGGCCTCCACGGACGAGGCGCTGCGCCGGGTCCTCGCGCCACTGGAGACGCGGGTCGGGAGGGAGGCGCACCGGGTCGCCCTGGAACTGCTCGGCGCCGACGAGTCCCGACCCGGGGTCCGGGAGACCGTGCAGGCCACCCTCGACCTGGCCCGTGGGCTGGGGCTGGCGAGCCTGCTCACCGACGACACCCGCCGCCGGGAGCGGCTGGCCCGGCAGTGGGCCACCTTCCTCGAACCGGTGGTGGGCGGGGCCGGGGACTGAGCGGCCGTCCGGCCCCGCTCCGGGGTGGGTGGCGGGCGAGCTACGGGGTGGGTGGCGGGCGAGCTACGGGGTGGGTGGTGGGCGAGCTGCGCAGTGGGTGGCGGGCGAGCTCGGGGTGGGTGGCGGCCGAGGTGAGCGAGCGCTTAGTATGGCACGCGTCGGTGGTCGCGCGAGGGCGCGGCACCGGGGTCGCGGAGAAGCCGGATCCCTCGGCCGAGCGGGAGGTGCGTGCGTGGGTCGTGAGCGGCGTCGCCTGCGTGGTCAGTCCGGCATGGCGCCGAGCATCCGCAGGGCCAGCGCGGCGTATTCCGCACCGAGGTCGGTGGGGGACTTGCGCGCGCGCTCGCTGTACCACCGGGCCACGTCAATGGCCAACGACAGCACCGCACGGGCCGCGGTCGTGGGGTCGGTGACGGTGAAGTCCCCCGAGGTGACCCCCTCGGCCACGAGGTCGCGCACGATGCGCTCGATCTCCCGGCGCAGGTCGGCGACCACCTCGTACTCCTGCTCGGGCAGCGCCTCCAGTTCGTACTGCACCACACGGGCCACGGTGTGCCTGCGTGCGTGCCAGGCGACGAACCGCTCCACGATCGACCGCATGCTCTCCACGGGCGTGTCGGCGCTCTCCGCGGCGCGCCGAACCAGCGCGAGGGACTGCTCGTGGCCGCTGCGGCTGATGGCGAACAGCAGCGCCGCCTTGGACGGGAAGTGCACGTACAGCGCGGCCGGGCTCATGCCCGCGTTGCCTGCGATGTCGCGGGTGGTGGTGGCGTGGTAGCCGCGCCGGGCGAACGATTCGACCCCGGCCAGCATCAGTCTGCGGGCGGCCTCCGGTTGGACGTCCGGCCACAGCTCGGCGGACAGCGACATCGTCATACCCGAATTGTAAGCGCACGCTTAGTGTGGAGAGGAGAACGGCAGTGACTTCGTCCGAGCAGACCCCGTCGGGGGAGAACTCGCTCAACGGCCGTGTCGCCATTGTGACAGGTGCCAGCCGGGGGATCGGCCTGGGTGTGGCCCGGTCGCTCGTCGAGGCGGGCGCGCGGGTGTGCGTCACCGCCCGCAAGCCCGAGCCCCTGGCCGAGGCCGTCGAGGAACTGGGCGGCGGCGCGGTGGCGATCGGCGTGCCCGGCAAGGCCGACGACCCGGAGCACCAGGACGAGGCCGTCGCCCGCACGATGGAGGCGTTCGGCCGTGTCGACCACCTGGTCAACAACACCGGGATCAACCCGACGTACGGGCCGGTCCTGGACACCGACACCGACGCGGCGGCCAAGATCCTCGGGGTGAACGTGCTCTCCCCGCTGTCCTGGACCCGCAAGGTCCGGGACGCCTGGATGGGCGAGCACGGCGGGTCGATCGTGAACGTGGCCTCGATCGCGGGGCTGCGCACCTCGCCGGGCATCGGGATGTACGGCGTGAGCAAGGCCGCGTTGATCCGGCTGACGACCGAGCTGGCGCACGAGCTGGCCCCGGCGATCCGGGTGAACGCGGTGGCCCCCGCCGTGGTCAAGACCCAGTTCGCCACGGCCCTGTACGCCGACCGGGAGGAGGAGGTGGCCTCCGCCTACCCGCTCAAGCGGCTCGGCGTGCCCGAGGACGTGGCCGGCGCGGTGTCCTTCCTGCTGTCCGGGCAGGCCGGGTGGATCACCGGGCAGACCCTGGTGCTCGACGGCGGCGTCACGCTGGGCGGCGGCCTGTGACGGCCGCGGGCTTCGACCCGGCCGGGGCGGGGGTCGTCGTCACCGGCGGCGGCAACGG
>NZ_KI912187.1:61995-69541 GCF_000231035.2 Saccharomonospora iraqiensis subsp. paurometabolica YIM 90007
CGGTGCCGGTGAGGACCCCGTCGGCGTCGGCCCGCACGGCGGTGGGGAACGCCGCGTCGGGTGCGGTGGAGGCGGGCACCACCAGCGTGCCGGTCCGCTCGCCGGAGGTCAGTCCGCGCAGCAGGTCGGCGACCGGCCCGCCGTCGGCGGGGTCCGCGGCCAGGAGCACGGAGGTGGCGAGCACGGCGCTGCCCAGGTAGGGCACCGGGGCGGCGCTGCGTCCCAGCTCCTCCAGCACCACGGCGGCCTCCCGGGTGGAGGCACCCTGCCCGCCGAACGCCTCCGGCACGTGCAGGCCCGCCAGGCCCAGCTCCCCGGCGATCGTGCGCCACAGCGCCGGGTCGTACGGTTCGTCGCTCTCCACCCGGGCCAGCAGCGCCGAGGGCTCGCAGTGGTCGGCGAGCATGTCGGCCACGCTGGCGCGCAGGTCGGTCTCCACGTCGGAGTAGAGCAGGTCCGGGGCGCTCATCGGGGCAGATCCTTCCAGGCGATGTCCTTGTCCACGCGGGGTTCGGCGGGCAGGCCGAGCACCCGTTCGGAGATCACGTTGCGCAGGATCTCCGAGGTGCCGCCCTCGATCGAGTTGCCCTTCGCCCGCAGATAGCGGTACCCGGCCTCGCGGCCGAGGAATTCCACGGTCTCGGGCCGGCGCAGGGTCCAGTCGTCGTAGCGCAGGCCCTGCTCACCCAGCAGTTCCAGTTCGAGGCCGGATAGCGCCTGGGACAGCCGGGCGAACGCGAGCTTCATCCCCGAGCCCTCCGGTCCGGGCGAGCCCACCGCGAGCTGCTGCCGCAGCCGCACGCCCGCCAGCCGGAACGCCTCCTGCTCGGCCCACAGCCGCACCAGGCGTTCCCGCAGTTCGGGGGTGCGCAGCTCGGGATGCTCCCGCCAGGTCGCCAGGACCTTGCCGAGCATGCCGCCCTCGCGGGGCATCGCGTTGCCGCCGATGGCCACCCGCTCGTTGTTCAGCGTGAACGTGGCGACCTTCCAGCCCTCGCCGACCTCGCCGAGCCGGTGCGCGTCCGGGATGCGCACGTCGGAGAGGAAGACCTCGTTGAACTCGGCCTCGCCGGTGATCTGGCGCAGCGGCCGGACCTCGACGCCCGGCTGGGTCATGTCGCACAGGAAGTACGTCATGCCCCGGTGTTTGGGCACGTCCGGGTCCGTGCGGGTCACCAGGATGGCCCAGTCGGCGGTGTGCGCGGTGGAGGTCCAGACCTTTTGTCCGTTGACCACCCATTCGTCGCCGTCCGGCACGGCGCGGGTGCCCAGGGCGGCCAGATCCGAGCCCGCACCCGGCTCGGAGAACAGCTGGCACCAGACCTCCTCGCCCGTCCACAACGGACGCAGGAACCGCTTCTTCTGTTCCTCGGTGCCGAACGCCAGGATCGTCGGGGCGGCCATGCCGAGCCCGATGCCGTTGCGGCGCGGGTTGTTGTCCGGCGCCCCCGCCGCGGCGAACTCGGCCTCGACGACGCTCTGCAGCTCGCGCGGGGCGCCGAGCCCGCCGAGCCCCTCGGGGAAGTTCACCCACGCCAGGCCCGCGTCGAACCGCGCCCGCAGGAACTCCAGCCGGTCGGTGCTGCCGGGGTCGTGCCCGGCCAGGAAGTCCGCGACCCGGCGGCGCAGGTCTTCGGCATCCACAGTGGACTCACTCATCAGACGTACCTCTTCAGTTCGCGGCGGGCCAGGGAACGCTTGTGCACCTCGTCGGGGCCGTCGGCGAACCGCAGCGTGCGCACCGACGCCCAGAGCGCGGCCAGCGGGGTGTCCTGACTGACCCCGGCGGCCCCGTGCGTCTGGATCGCCTTGTCCAGGATCCACTCCACGGTCCGCGGGGTGGCGATCTTGATGGCCTGGATCTCGGTGTGCGCACCGCGGTTGCCCTGGGTGTCCATCAGCCACGCCGTCTTGAACACGAGCTGGCGCAGCTGTTCCACGCGCACCCGGGCCTCGGCGATCCAGTCCTGGACCACCCCCTGTTCGGCCAGGGCCTTGCCGAACGCCTCACGGGAGACCGCACGCCGGCACATCAGCTCGATGGCCCGCTCGGCCATGCCGATGGCCCGCATACAGTGGTGGATGCGCCCCGGGCCGAGCCGGGCCTGGGCGATGGCGAATCCCTCGCCCTCCCCGCTGATCAGGTTCTCGGCCGGCACCCGGACGTTGTCGAACACGACCTCGGCGTGGTCGCTGTAGGACTCGTCGCCGTACCCGAACACGCTCATGCCGCGCCGCACCTCGACGCCCGGCGTGTCCCGGGGCACCAGAATCATGCTCTGCTGCCGGTGCGGCTCAGCGTCCGGGTCGCTCTTGCCCATGACGATCAGGACCGCGCAGCGCGGGTCCATCGCCCCGGAGATGAACCATTTGCGGCCGTCGACCACGTAGTCGTCGCCGTCGCGGGTGATCCGGGTGGCGATGTTGCGGGCGTCCGAGGAGGCGACGTCGGGTTCGGTCATCGCGAACGCCGAGCGGATCTCGTCGTCGAGCAGCGGGTGCAACCACTGTTGCCGCTGCTTCTCGTCCCCGAACTGGGCCAGCACCTCCATGTTCCCGGTGTCCGGTGCGGCGCAGTTCAGCGCGGCGGGGGCCAGGTGCGGGCTGCGGCCGGTGATCTCGGCCAGCGGCGCGTACTGCACGTTGCTCAGGCCCGCGCCCAGTTCGCCTGGCAGGAAGAAGTTCCACAACCCCTGTCTGCGGGCCCCCGCCTTCAGTTCGCCCAGGACCGGCACCTGGTCGCCGGGGTGCGCGGCGGCCCGGGACTGCTGTTCGTACACCGGCTCGGCCGGGTACACGTGCTCGTCCATGAACGCCTGCAACCGGGCGCGGTACTCCTCGGTCGTGGCATCGAACGCGAAATCCATTCACTCCTCCTCGAGTACGGCGTTGCCGCGCGCCACGAGCGCGGGCACGCCCGCGCCGATGGTGTCGAAGCCCTCGCCGACGGTCTGGCCCTGCGTGTAGCGGTAGTAGATCCCTTCGAGGATCACCGCCAGCTTGAAGAAGGCGAACCCGACGTACCAGTTCAGCGCCGAGGTGTCCCGGCCCGAGCGGGCGGTGTAGCGGGCCACCAGCTCGTCGGTGCCGGGGTATCCGGGAGCCGAGGTGACGTCGCTGATCTGGTCCCCGAGCGCGTGCCGCTCGGAGTAGGCGATCATCAGCGCGACGTCGGTGAGCGGGTCACCGAGCGTGGACATCTCCCAGTCGAGCACCGCCCGGATGGTGTCGTCCGGCCCGACGAGCAGGTTGTCCAGCCGGTAGTCCCCGTGCACGATCGCCGGCTCCGGCGAGGTCGGCAGCCGCCGGGTGAGCCGTTCCCGCAGCGTGTCGATCCCGGCGATGTCCCGGCTGCGGGACCCGTCGAGCTGCTTGCCCCACCGGCGCACCTGCCGTTCCAGGAAGCCCTCCGGCTTGCCGAAGTCGGCGAGCCCGACCGCACGGAAGTCCACGGCGTGCAGGTCGGCGAGCGTGTCGATCAGTGATTCGGCGATCCCCCTGGTCCGCTCCGGCCCGAGCGCGGTCAGCTCGTCCGCCCGGCGGAACGGCGTGCCCTCGACGAAATCCATGACGTAGAACTGCGCGCCCAGCACGGAGTCGTCGGTACACAGCAGCACCGTCGGCGGGACGGGGACGTCGGTGGGTCCCAGCGCGCTCATCACCCGGTGTTCCCGCGTCATGTCGTGCGCGGTGGGCAGGACGTGCCCGAGCGGCGGGCGACGCACGACCCACCGGTTCGTGCCGTCGCCGACCACGTAGGTCAGATTGGACCGGCCGCCCTCGACGACCCGTGCGCTCAGCGCACCGGTCACCAGACCCGGACGCTCCCGGTCGAGGTGTTCGCGCAACCGCGCGAGGTCGAGTCCGGGCGGGTTCTCGTCACTCATGTGACCTCCAAAGTCGTCGCCGGGGCGGGGCGGCACCGGCCGCGCGCCGGGCCGGGGTACCGACCGGCCGCCGGTGCGGCGCCGCCCGCCCCGGTGCGGACGGATCAGGGGACCAGCAGCACGACCGTCTCGGCGACGCAGGCGGGCTTGTCCTCGCCGTCGATCTCGATGGTCCAGCGCACCACGGCCTGCTTGCCCGTCTGCGCGTCGGTGACCTGCGCCAGCTCGGCACTCGCCCGGACCCGGGAGCCGACCGTCACCGGCTGCGGGAACCGGACCTTGTTGACGCCGTAGTTGACGCCCATGTTCAGGCCCTGCACGCGGTAGATGGCCGCACCGAGCATGGGGATCAGGGACAGCGTGAGGTAGCCGTGCGCGATCGGCGCGCCGAACGGCCCCTGCGCGGCCCGTTCCGGGTCCACGTGGATCCACTGGTGATCACCCGTCGCGTCGGCGAACAGGTTCACCTGCTCCTGGGTGATCGTGTGCCATTCGCCGGTGCCGAGGTGCTGTCCCACCGCGGCCTCGAACTCCGCGAGGTCGGCGAACACGCGCGTGTCACTCATGCCTTCGGGCCCCCCGCGACGTAGATGACCTGGCCGGACACGAACGAGGCCTCGTCACTGACCAGGAACGAGACGACGTTGGCGATGTCGGAGGGCTGGCCGACCCGGCGCACCGGGATCTGCTCGGCCGCGGCGTTCTTGAAGTCCTCGAAGCCCATCCCGACGCGCTCGGCGGTGGCCGCGGTCATGTCCGTCTCGATGAAGCCGGGGGCGATCGCGTTCGCCGTGACCCCGAACTTGCCCAGCTCGACGGCCAGCGTCTTGGTGAAGCCCTGCAGCCCGGCCTTGGCGGTGGAGTAGTTCGCCTGCCCGCGGTTGCCCAGCGCGGAGGTGCTGGACAGGTTGACGACGCGACCCCACTTCTGTTCGGTCTGGTGCTTCTGCACGGCCCGGCTCATCAGGAACGAGCCGCGCAGGTGCACGCCCATCACCGAGTCCCAGTCGGTCTCGCTCATCTTGAACAGCATGTTGTCGCGGGTGATCCCCGCGTTGTTGACGAGCACGGTCGGCGCACCCAGTTCCGCCGCCACGGTCCCGACGGCCGCGTCCACCTGTTCGGCGTCGCTGATGTCGAGCCCGACGCCGAGGGCCCGGCCGCCGTCGGCGGTGATCGCCTCGGCACCCGCCTTCGCCCCCGCCTCGTCGAGGTCGAACAGGGCGACGGCGAAACCGTCCGAGGCGAGTCGTTTCGCCACGGCCGCTCCGATACCCCGGCCTGCCCCGGTCACGATCGCGACGCGGGAAGGAGAGTCGGTCATTGTCTTCAGTCCTCCTCGTCGAGTTGAACACCGCTGTCCGGACGCCGTGGCACCCGGCAGTAAGCGTGCGCTTAGCAACCTACCAGGCGATCCACCGACACGGGGGCGGCACCGGGAACGGATCGATCCGGATCCCGCGCCCGGACGGTGCGGGGAATCCGGGCGCGGTGCCGGTTCAGGCCCCGGCCGGGGCGGATTCGCCCACCACCCGGTCGAGCACCGTGCGCAGCACGTGGCGGTCGACGGTCACGGGGTCGGCCGCGAGCCGGTCGCCGATCCGGTGGACGAACCGTTCGGGGGTGAGCACGACGGTGTCGTCGGACATCCGGGCGTGCGGGTCCGTGGTGATCTCGCCGGAGCGGCTCGGGTAGAGCACCAGCGCGCCACGGACCTCGACGTCGGGCAGCAGCGCGCGGAACGCCTCGACGCTCTCCGGCAGCCGCGTGCCACCGCCGCGGAAGACCCTGCCGTTGCGGCACAGCCTGCCGTCGGCGTCGGTCGTGTAGTGGCCGGGCAGCCAGCGCTTCGACTCCACCAGCACCAGTCGTCGCCCGCACAGCACCGCGTGGTCGACATCGGCGTAGACGGAGCCGGGCAGGGACACCCCGTGGAACACGCGGACACCCGGCAGCCGGGTGAGGTAGCGCTCGCACAGCTGCGCCGTGAGCCGTTCGGCGACCTCGTCGGGCTCCGCCCCCGGGGCGCCGAACACCGTCCGGTCCCCGAACTCCGCACGGAACGTGCGCACCGCACGCAGCGACTCCAGGTGCCGCCGGACGAGCAGCACGCCCGCGGTCGCGGCGGCGAACAGCAACAGCGCCCACACGGTGAACGCCCACACCGACGACGCGACCGGCAGCACCAGCGGCAGCGGCGCCAGGACGGCGCCCCCCGCCGCACCGAGGGCGGGGGCGTGCCCCGGGGAGCCCGGGTGCTCGTAGTGCACCCGGGACAGCGTGCCGACGAGGGGCCACCAGGCGAGTGAGTCCACGTCGACGACCGGAGTGGCGGGCACGTACTCGGGATCGTCCCCGAGCGGACGGGAGCGGGCCCCGGCCGGTCGGGGGCGGGTTCCGCGGTCGGTCCCGGTCGCCGGTGTGCCTGCGGGCGTCCGGGCGCGCCGTTCCCGCCGTTCCCGCGTGCGGACGGCACCCGCGCGGACCCGGTCGTAGGCGGCGCGCAGCGCCGGGTCGGCGAGCGTCTCGTAGGCCTCGGTCAGGACCTGGAACGTGTCCGCCGTTCCACCGGCGTCGGGGTGGGCCGACCGCACCCGCGTCCGGTACGCGGACTTGATCTCCGAAGACGTCGCGTCCGGGGACACACCCAACAGTTCGTAGTAGTCGACGTCGGCCACCGCTCACCTCCGCTCGTGATCAACACCGTAGGACGTGCGGGGGGTCCCGGGTCCCGACGCCCGGTCGCTCGTCGATCACGGCGCGTGTGCTAGATCCGGGGTGCCGGACGACCACGCTCGGCGGCGCTGCGCGCACGCTCTAATCTGTCGGGGTGACGGACGGGGCAGCGGGTGACGACGGGCACGGACTGATCGCGGGGCGGTACCGCCTCGACGCACGGATCGGCAGCGGTGCGATGGGCGTGGTGTGGCGGGCCCACGACCTCCGGCTCGACCGCGGCGTCGCCGTCAAACAGCTCCTGCTGCCGCCCGCGCTGGACGCCACCGAGGCGGACACGGCCCGGCAGCGCGCGTTCCGGGAGGGGCGGATCGCCGCCCGGCTCCAGCACCCGAACGCGATCTCGGTGTTCAACGTCGCCGAGCACGACGATCAGCCGGTGCTGGTGATGGAGTATCTGCCGTCCCGGAGTCTCGCCGCGCTGCTCGACGACCGGGGCACGCTGCCCGCGGAGGAGACCGCCCGGGTCGGTGCCCAGGTGGCCGCCGCGCTGACCGCGGCGCACGCCGCGGGCGTGGTGCACCGGGACGTCAAGCCGGGCAACATCCTGCTCGGCGAGGACGGCACCGCCAAGATCACCGACTTCGGGATCTCCCGCGCCGCGGGCGACGTCACGCTCACCAGCACCGGCCTCTTCGCGGGGACACCGGCGTTCCTCGCGCCGGAGACCGCGCGGGGTGCCGACCCGGACGCGGCGGCGGACGTGTTCTCCCTCGGCGCGACCCTGTACGCCGCCGTCGAGGGCGGCCCGCCGTACGAGGACCCGGGCAACGAGATCGCCCTGCTGCACGCCGTCGCCTCCGGCCACGTGCTCCCGCCCCGGAACGCGGGGGCGTTGACCACGTCGTTGCGCGCGATGCTGCGGGTCGAGCCCGGGACGCGCCCGCGGATGGCCGAGGTGGAGGTGCTGCTGCGCCGGGTGG
>NZ_KI912187.1:69641-70177 GCF_000231035.2 Saccharomonospora iraqiensis subsp. paurometabolica YIM 90007
TGGGCCTGCCCGCGCACTACGCCGCCCCGTTGCGGCGCGGCGAGCCGCCCGTGGTGGGGCGGGTCGAGCACGGCCGGTGCCTGCTGGATCTGCGGGCGATCCCGCCGGAGGACGACGAACGGCTGCTGGAGGCCGTCCTCCGCTGCGCGGAAGCGGCGACCTGATGCGGGTCGTCGCCACGGCCGGGCACGTCGACCACGGCAAGTCCGCGCTCGTGCGGGCACTCACCGGCATCGAACCCGACCGGCTCGACGAGGAACGCCGCCGCGGGCTCACCGTCGACCTCGGGTTCGCCTGGACCGACCTCGGCGGGCACACCGTCGCCCTCGTCGACGTCCCCGGGCACCGGCGGTTCGTGCCCACCATGCTCGCGGGCACCGGGCCGGTGGCGGCCGCGTTGTTCGTCGTCGCCGCCGACGAGGGCTGGCAGGCCCAGTCGCACGAGCACCTGGCCGCGCTGGACGCCTTCGGGGTGCGGCACGCGGTGCTCGCGGTGACCAAGGCCGACCGCGCCGACCCCGCCCCGGTGCTCGCCG
>NZ_KI912187.1:70277-70644 GCF_000231035.2 Saccharomonospora iraqiensis subsp. paurometabolica YIM 90007
GCGCTGCGCACCGAACTCGCCGCGCTGGCCGACCGGCTCCCGGAACCCGACACGGACGCCGACGTGCGGCTGTGGGCCGACCGGGTGTTCACCGTGCGGGGCGCGGGCACCGTCGTGACCGGCACCCTCGGCGCGGGAACGGTGCGGGTCGGTGACGAACTCGAGGTCGGCGACCCGGGGCGGCGCGCGGTCGTGCGCGGGCTGCAGTCGCTGGGTGAGCCCAGTACCGCGGTGTCCGCCGTGGCGCGGATCGCGGTCAACCTGCGGGGTCTCGACCGGGACAGCGTGCGGCGCGGGAACACGCTGCGGACGCCGGGCGCCTGGCGCGGCACCGACGAGGTCGACGTGCGGCTGCGCGGGGCGAAGG
>NZ_KI912187.1:70744-71379 GCF_000231035.2 Saccharomonospora iraqiensis subsp. paurometabolica YIM 90007
GCGGCCGCGGGGCGCTGTCCGCGCTCGCCGAGGCGGTTCCCGAGGCGGGCGGCGTCGACGGGGTCGCGGTGGTGAACAACAACGCCGCGGCGCTGCTGCTGTGTGCGCTGGCGCTCGCGCCCGGCCGGGAGATCGTGATCAGCCGGGGCGAACTGGTGGAGATCGGCGACTCGTTCCGCATCCCCGATCTGCTCGCGGCGGCCGGGGCACGGCTGCGGGAGGTGGGCACCACCAACCGCACCACGTTCGACGACTACGCCGCCGCCCTCGGCCCGGAGACGGGGTTCGTCCTCAAGGTGCATCCCTCGAACTTCCGCGTCACCGGCTTCACCGCCGGGGTCGGGGTGGCCGAGCTGGCGACGCTGGACGCCCCCGTCGTCGTGGATGTCGGGTCGGGGCTGCTCGCGCCGCACGGGCTGCTCCCCGACGAACCGGACGTCGCCGGGTCGCTGCGCGCGGGCGCCGATCTGGTGACCGCGAGCGGGGACAAGCTGCTCGGCGGTCCGCAGGCCGGACTCGTGTTCGGCGGGCACGCACTCGTGCGTCGGGTGCGGCGGCACCCGGCCGCGCGTGCCGTGCGGGTGGACAAACTGGCGCTGGCGGCCCTGGAGGCCACCCTGCGCGGCCCCACACCC
>NZ_KI912187.1:71479-76858 GCF_000231035.2 Saccharomonospora iraqiensis subsp. paurometabolica YIM 90007
CCCGGACGAACACGGCCGAGACCGGTCGGGACACCCGCGACGCCCGCGCGGGGGTGCTCGCCGGGGCCACGACGCTGGAGCAGTACGCCGAGCTCGGCCCGCTGCACCGGGGCCGGTCGCTGCTCGGCGGGGTGGACGCCACCGATCTGATGATCCCGGAACCCCGGGGCGTGGTGGCCGTGTTGACCCCGTGGAACGACCCGGTCGCGGTGGCGTGCGGGCTGATCGGCGCGGCGCTGGTCACCGGGAACACGGTCGTGGCCAAACCGAGCGAGCGCTGTCCGCACACCGGGGCGCTGCTCGGTGAGGTGCTGACCCCGCACCTGCCCGACGGCGTGCTGCACACCCTCACCGGGGACGGCGAGGTCGGTTCGTGGCTGGCCGGGCAGGACGGCGTGGACGTCGTCGCCCACGTCGGCGGTACCGCCACCGGCCGGGCCCTGGCCGGGGTGGCGGCGCGCACGGGGGCGAAGATCCTGTTGGAGAACGGCGGCAACGACCCGCTGCTGGTCGACGGCGACGTGGATCCGGAGTGGGCGGCCGGGCAGGCCGCGACCGGCGCGTTCGCGAACAGCGGGCAGATCTGCGTCGCGGTCGAGCGGGTGTACGTGCACCGGGCCGTGGCCGGCCCGTTCCTCGACGCGCTCACCGACCGGGCCCGTGGCCTCGGTGTGCTCCCGTTGGTGGACACCCGGCACCGGGCCGCCGTGCACGACCACGTCACCGACGCGGTCGCGTCCGGGGCGCGGGTGTGCGCGGGTGGGGTCGTGCCGGACGGCCCGGGCGCCGGCTACCCGGCGACCGTGCTCGCGGACTGCACCGACGACCTGCGGATCATGCGTGAGGAGACGTTCGGGCCGGTGGCACCGGTGCGGGTGGTCGACGACTTCGACCACGGCCTCGCGCTGGCCCGGGACGACCGCCACGGACTCGCCGCGACCGTGCTCACCCGTTCGTTCGCGCATGCCCAGCGGGCCTGCCGGGAGCTTCCGGTCGGATCGGTCAAGGTGAACGCCGTGTTCGGCGGTGCCCCCGGCGGGGCGGCCCATCCGCGCGGCGCGAGCGGACAGGGCTTCGGTTACGGCCCCGAACTGCTCGACGAGATGACCGTGACCAAGGTCGTCCATCTCGAACCCGCACCCTGAGCGGGAGGGTCCCGACACGCGACCGGGGGCCGCCCACACCGCGTGGACGGCCCCCGGGCACCACGGGGATTCAGGAACCGCTCGGAACCGGCTCCCGGTCGTGGTCGGCACCCTCGTCGAGCCGCTGCTGGAGGCGTTCCCCCTCGACGTCGACGTTGGGCAGTGCCTTGTCCAGCGGCCGGGGCAGCCACCAGGCGGACCGGCCGAGCAGGGCGAGCACCGCGGGCACGATCGTCATCCGCACCACGAACGCGTCGAACAGGACGGCGATCGCCAGGCCGAAGCCGATCATCTTGATCATCGCCTCACCCGAGCCGATGAAGCCGGCGAACACGCTGATCATGATGAGCGCGGCGGCGGTGACCACCCGGGCCCCGTGGGAGAAGCCGGTGACGATCGACTCGTGCGGGCTCTCCCCGTGCACGAAGGCCTCCCGCATCCGGGTCACCAGGAAGACCTCGTAGTCCATCGCGAGGCCGAACACCAGGCCGACCAGGAAGATCGGCATCAGGCTCATCACCGGCCCGGTCTGCTGCACGCCGAACACGTCGGCGAGCCAGCCCCACTGGAACACCGCCACCACGGCACCCAGCGCGGCGACGACGGACAGCAGGAACCCGAGTGCGGCCTTGAGCGGCACCAGGATCGACCGGAACACCACCATCAGCAGCAGGAACGCGAGTCCCACCACCAGGGCCAGGTAGGGCAGCAACGCGGCGTCCAGCTTGTCGGAGACGTCGATGCCCATCGCGGTCTGGCCGGTGACGAGGACGTTCGCGCCGGTGTCCGCGGTGATGCCGTCGGCCCGGTCGCGCATCGAGTGCACCAGGTCCTCGGTCGCGGGGCTGCTCGGTGCCGACGCGGGGACCACGTTGATCATCGCCGTGTCGCCCGCCGGGTTGAACCGCGGCGGGGTCACCGCGGCGATCCCGTCGAGTCCGCGCAGGGTGTTCGCGGTGCGCTTCGCGGCCCCCTGCGGGTCACCGCTGTCCGCGGCGTCCACGGTCACGATCAGCGGGCCGTTGGTGCCGGGCCCGAAGCCCTCGGCGATCAGATCGTAGGCACGGCGCTCGGTGGTGTCGGTGGGCTTGGAGCCGTCGTCCGGCAGGCCGAGGCGCAGGTCCGTCGCGGGGACCGCGAGGACCCCGAGGCCGACGACGGAGAACAGCAGCACCAGCACCGGGCGGCGCAGCACGAAGCGGGACCACCGGGTGCCCGCCCCGGGGCGGTCCGCGGCGGCCCGGGCGGTCTCCGCGGCCGTGCGGTCCCGCTGCTTCCGGGGCAGGATCTTCGTGCCCGCGAAGCCCACGAACGCCGGGACCAGGGTCACGGCCACCAGCACGGCCAGCACGACCGCCCCGGCGGCGGCCAGACCCATCTTCGTCAGGATCGGGATGTTCACCACGGACAGGCCCGCCAGGGCGATGATCACCGTGAGCCCGGCGAACACGACGGCCGAGCCCGCGGTCCCGGCCGCGCGGCCGACGGCGTCGTAGGGCTCGTGGCCCTCGCCGAGTTCGGCTCGGTAGCGGGAGACGATGAACAGCGCGTAGTCGATGCCGACCGCCAGGCCGATCATGGTGGCCAGGATCGGGGTGGTGCTGTCGAGTTCGAGGACGCCGGTCAGCGCCGTGATGGCGGAGACGCTGATCCCCACCCCGATCAGGGCGGTGACCAGCGGGAGTCCGGCGGCCACCAGCGCGCCGAAGGTGATCAGCAGCACCACCGCGGCGACGACCACACCGATCACCTCGGTGGTGCCGGTCTCCGGCATGGTCATCAACGCGTCCCCGCCGACCTCGACGGTCAGCCCCGCGTCGCGGCCCTGCGCGACGGCGTCCTCCAGGGCGGTGCGGGACCGCTCGGTCAGGTCGAGCGCGCTGGTGTCGTAGTTGACCTGCGCGTAGCCGATCGTGCCGTCGGGGCTGACCGCCCGGCCGCGGAACGGGTCGACCGCCTGCTGCACCTGCGACCCCTGGGCGATCTCGCCGACCACCTCGCCGACCGCGGCGCGGTTCTCCGGATCGGTGAGTTGTTCACCCTCCGGTGCCTGGAAGGCGACGCGGGCGGTGGCCCCTTCCGGGTTGGTGCCGGGGAAGCGTTCGTCCAGCAGTTCGAATGCCTGCTGGGCCTCCGTTCCGGGGATCGAGATCGAGGACGACGCGGACGAGGAACTGGTCGCGGCGGCGCCGCCCACGGCGGCGAGCAGCAACACCCATACCAGGGCGACCAGTCCGCGCCGCCGGAAAGCGAACCGGCCGAGCCGGTACAGCAATGTGGCCATGGACGAGGAACTCCAGTTGTGTCGGTTGGGGAAGGGTCCGTGTTGTTCGGGTTGTCGGGGGATCTCCCGGTGCTGCGGCGGTGGAGCGCCCGGAGGTCGGGTCGTCAGGCGATGCCGAGTGCGGGGAAGACCACGGCCCGCAGGTAGTTCTCCATGTACTCGGCGTCGGCCTCCCGGTTCTCGATCAGCCTGCGGATGCCGAACGCACCGATGACCAGGTGCGGGAGGAACGCCCGTGCGGGGTTGTCCGGGGCCAGTTCGCCGCGTTCGACGGCTCTGGCGAGAACGGCGTCGAGCATGTCCAGCCCCGGGCGGATGTGCAGTTCGTACAGCGCCTGCCACAGGTCACGGTCCTTGGAGACGGCATGGGCCAGACCGTTGAGCAGTGCGGTGTCCTCGGTCGCGTGCCCCAGGAACTCGGTGACCAGGTGCCGCAGGTCGTCGGCCAGCGAGCCGGTGTCCACGTCGGTGAGGGGCTCGGCCAGGTGCCGCAGCGCGGTCGCCACCAGTTGCGGCTTGCTCTCCCACTGCCGGTAGAGCGTCGCCTTGCTGGCCCGAGTGCGCGCCGCGACGGCGTCCATCGTCAGGGCCTCGTAGCCCTGTTCCCGGACGAGGTCCACCACGGTGGTGAACACCTCCCGCTCGCGCTCGGGCGTCAGCCGCGTACGGCGTGCCTGAGCGCCGGAGGTCTGCTCGGACATGCGGGAACTCCAGGAACGAAACCGTTTCGTACCGAGTCAGTCTAGAAGTACTCCGAAGCGAAACGCAAACGTATCGACACCCGGTCGTTTCGATCACCGCGTGACGTCGCACACGACCTCCCGCCCGGCGTCCGACGTGGGAGTGTTGCGCAGCGGAGATGGTTGACCCGGTTCGCCGCCGCCCAGGAGGTGCCCGCGTCGGCGGTGGTGCGTGGGTGGATCCTGGATCATCTGCGGGCGAGTTCCGGGTCGCCGGTCACCACCGTCGACCGGATCGCGCACGAACTCGAGCGGCTCCGCCGCCAGCTGGCCGCATGAGCACGCACCGGGCCCGGTGGGGTGCTCAGCGGGCGAACAGGCCCACCAGGGTCCCCCGGGCCAGGGAGTGGTCGTCGGCGGCGGCGTGCACGTCGTCGGCGGTGGCCCCCTCGTCGAGGCCGAGCGGGCGGTCCACGGCGTAGAGCCGGAAGAAGTACCGGTGCGCCTCGTCGCCCACGGGTGGTTGCGGTCCGCCCCAGCCGAGATCGCCGAAGCCGTTCCGGCCCACCGTCGCGCCGGGCGGGAGGCCGTCCGTCCCGCCGATGCCGGTGGCCTCCGGGGGGATCTGGGTGACCACCCAGTGCACGAATGTGCCGCCCGGGGCGTCCGGATCCTCACAGATCAGGGCGAGCTCCTCGGTGCCGTCCGGCACGTGGGTCCACTCCAGCGGCGGTGCGGTGTTGCCGCCCTGCCGGGAGTAACGGTCCGGGATCAGCGTGCCGTCGTTGAAGGCCGGGCTGCGCAGCTCCAGTTCCGCCGCGATCGCCCGGGGCGGCTCGTCGATCGTGGGGTCGCCCCGGCTCATCCCCCGGGTGCCCTTCGGGCCCTGGGCCCGCTCGCCGCGTGCCTGCGCCATGGTGATCCTCCCCGGCCGCGGGCGGGCCCGGCGGAAAGGGTCCGGCGCCGGCCGTCGGTCGTCGTGTCGAGGCGGTGATTCCTGTCGACGTTCCCGCCGTCGGCGCGGGCAAACCCGGAACGCACCCACTCACCGCACCACGACCGCCTCGGGGCCGCGGGGGACGAGTTCACCGATCACGGGCGCGCCCGGCACCTCGCCGGCCACCAGCAACCCGCCGGAGGTCTGCGCGTCGGCCAGCAGCAGGGCGGTCGCCTCGTCCACCCCGGTCAGGTCGGTGTGCGGGCGCACCCAGTCGAGGTTGCGGCGGGTGCCGCCGGAGACATAGCCCTCCCGGACGGCGTCGCGGGCGGC
>NZ_KI912187.1:76958-82709 GCF_000231035.2 Saccharomonospora iraqiensis subsp. paurometabolica YIM 90007
TGCTGCGGATCGCTGACGGCGTCGTGCTGTTGCCGGACGCCTGCGACCGGGCGGTGCGGGTGCTGGCGGCGCTCGGCGAGCCGTTCACCGTCAGCGCCGCCCGGCGGGCGCTGGAAACCACCCGGCGGGTGGCGGTGCCGTTGCTGGAGCGGCTCGACGCTGACGGTCGCACCCGGTTCCACGGGGACGGCACCCGGACCGTGTCCGGGTGAGGCGGCCACGTCAGACGTGGTCCCTGGGGATGGCGGTGTGCCAGTTTCGGGAGAACACCCGCTCGGTGCCTTCGAACGCGTCGAGCCGCGCGTGCACCACGAACTCCGTCGGCGTACACGAGAGCGTGGTGTGCGTGGTGGTGGACACGTCCCACCCGCCGCGGGTGAACCGCATGACCCAGTCCACCTGTCCGCGCACCGATTCGAAGTCGTCGCCGACCCACTCGTAGCGCTCGTCGGCGCGGCGCCCCACCCGCAGGTCGATGTCCTCGAAGTGCACGACCCCCAGATCCTTCACCACGTCCAGCGCGGAGCGGTACTCGACCAGGTCCCGGGACACCGTCCACCTCCCGTCGCCCGGCCGCAGCCGGTGCACCGGTGTCGTGGGGGTGCTCTCGGGTTCGTCGAACGGCTCCGGGCGCACCTCGTCCGTCCGCATCGGACGGACCGGCAGCACCAGCTCGCTGGTGTCGGCATACACGGTCAGGCGCACCGGCTCGGGTGGGGGCCAGGCCAGCGGCCAGTAGGAGGTGGACACCGACAGCCGGATGCGGTGTCCCGCGGGGAAGGCCTGTGCCACGCCGTTGAGGCTGATGCTCACCCGGTACGTCGTGCCCGGCTCCAGCGGCTCCGGTCGGGCGTGCCCGTTGCGGTGGGTGAGATTCAACAGGCCGTAGCTGACGCGGGTGGCCCGCCCGTCCGGCGAGACGTCGGACAGGCGCACCGTCACCATGGCCGTCGGCCGATCGGTGGACAGCTCCAAGTGGACGACCGGGGATCCGAGGATCTCGGTGCGTTCGGTCAGCACCCCGGTGTCGAACACGAGCGACCCGCCGTCCTCCTCCCGCTGGTCGTAGGGAAGATCCGGCGGGGCGTTGTACGAACACCACTTCCCGGCGAACTGCCCTACCGACAGGGGTGACTCGATGGTGATCGCCTCTCCGGACCCGTCCGCACGCGGGGAGCCGGTCGCGGGAACACCCACGACGTCGAGTGACTCCGGCGTGGCCTCCTCGGGAGCCTCCTCGGCGGTCCCGACCGTGCCGGTCCGGACGAGGCGGTTGCGCCGCAACACGAACGTGGTCGGCTCCACGTGCGGCGCAGGCCAGTCGTCCTCCCCGATCCAGCGTCCCGGCCGCTGTTCGTACGCGGTGGCGGGCTTGGCGCTCTCCTGCATCCAGATCCGCAGCGTCGGATCGTCCATCACCCCGTTGTCCACGCCCTTGAGCCAATGGTCCCACCAGCGCACGAGTTCCTGGAGGAACCCGATGGCCGGACCCGGCCTGCCCAGATGCGGGTACTTGTGCGACCAGGGGCCGATCAGCCCCTTGCACGGCACGTCGAGGTGGCGCAGCAGCCGGAACACCGCGTTCGAGTATCCGTCGGCCCAGCCGCTCACCGCCAGCACCGGGCAGCCGACCGCCGAGTAGTCCTCGCACACCGATCCGTGCCGCCAGTAGTCGTCCCGCCGCTGGTGCCGCAGCCACTCGATCAGCCACGGCTCGCAGTGCTGAAGACGTCGCCACCACATCTCCCGCCACCGGTGGCCGACGACGGCCGGGTCCGGCGGGCACGAGATGTAGGCGAACATCACCGACGCCCACGACAGGTTGTCCGAGAGCAGACACCCGCCCATGTAGTGGACGTCATCGGCGTAGCGGTCGTCGGACGAGCTCAACGTCGCGATCGCGCCGAGGCCGGGCGGCCTGCGGGCGGCCAGTTGGAGCGCGTTGAACCCGCCCCAGGAGATGCCCATCATCCCGGTGTTGCCGTCGCACCACGGCTGCTCGGTCAGCCAGGCCAGCACCTGTTCGGCGTCGAGCAGTTCCTGTTCCAGGTACTCGTCACCGAGGACACCGTCGGAGTCGCCGCTGCCGCGCAGGTCCACGCGGACACCGGCGTAGCCGTGGCCCGCCAGGTAGGGGTGGTGCATGGAGTCGCGCTGCGCGGTGAGGTCCCGCAGCCGGTACGGGAGGAACTCGAGGATCGCGGGCACCGGGTCGCTGTCCGACGACACCGGGCGCCAGATGCGGGCACCGAGTTCGGTCCCGTCCGCCATCGGGATGCGGACGTGGTCGTCGACCCGGGTGGGGTGGGGGAGGGAACTCACGGTGCGCACGGTCGGCCTCCGGCTCGCTCTCGGGGGTACGGGTCGCGCTCGGCGGTGCCGACGGTGTTCCCCGCGTCCTCCGGACCGTCGGGGCCGCCGCGGTCGTCGATCTCGAACCGCAGGGACCGGACGCACCGCTCGTGGAGCTCGTCGAGCTCGTCCGCGTCCCGGGCGCCGAGGTGGACGTCGGCGAGCTCGTAGCTGTAGCTGTCCCGGGCGTACTGGTCGGACAGCACGTTCCCCTCCGCGGTGGTGACGTCCACGGTGAGCCCCGGGATCTCCGCCTCCAGGCGCGCGATCTCCTCCGCGGTGGGCACCCGGCGGACCACCCCGTCGGTGAACCGCCGCAGGAAGCACTTCGCCGCCACCCCGTAGGGCCCCCGCCGGTACGGCATCGCGGGATCCCGCCCGAGCGCCAGATTCACCATGCAGTGCAGATTGGACACCCCGTCGACGTGCTCGAACAGGCGCGCGTGCGACTGCGAAAGTCGCGGGTTGACCTCCAGCACCGACACCCGTCCGGTGTCGACGTCGACGAAGAACTCCACGTCGAACGTCGTCGAACGCAGGTTCATCCGCACGGCGATCCGTTTCGCGATCTCCGAGACCTCCGCGATCAGGTGCGCCGGGAGCGTGGACGGGTACTGGTACCGCAGGAAACTGGAGCTGTCCGGGTAGGTCATCGAGTCGATCACGCCGTAGACGTGCGGCTCGTGGTGGTAGCGGTACCCCTCGACGGTGACCTGCCTGCCGGTGACCGCCTCCTCCACCAGGCAGGCCGTCCCCGGCACGTCGGCGATCGCGGGGGGCAGCCGGACGCGCTCCAGCACCGCCTCGAACGGGCCGCCGACCTGGTCGATCTCCGCACGGACCCGGGACACCGCCTCGGCCAGTTCGGCATCGTCCCGGACCCGGAAGGCCAGCTTGGACGAGGCGGACTTGACCGGCTTGAGCCAGACCGGATACTCCGGCCCGGGCGGCAGCACGGGCTCGGCCGTGGCCGGGTCGAGCAGACCGAACCGCGGGTAGGCGTCCACGACCTCCGCCTGTTCCAGCCGGCTCCAGTACTTGTGCTCGCACTTGACGATCGATTCCAGGCTGGTGCTGGGCAGCCCGTACCGTTCGCAGAGCACCGGGACGAGGGAGGTCACCGGGAAGTCCCAGTAGCCGGTGATCGCGTCGATCGACCCGTCGAAGGTCTCCAGCCGCTGTTCGGCGCGCGTGAGGCACCGCCGGTAGTCGGCGTAGCCGATGCGCACCTCGGAGATGTCGAGCAGGGTGTGGAAGCGCAGGTCCGCGGCGCCGGGCAGGCGCCGGAGCAGCGCCAGGTTCCCGTCGTCCAGTCCGAGGACGAACACGTTCTCGGGCACGCGCCACCTCCGTGCGGATCCCTGTACGGAGGATGTCCGGTCGCCGGACCACGAAACCCCCACCGCGCCGCCGGACGGGCCGCCCGTCAGTGCACGTCGCGCGGGCGGAACTGGATGCTGATGCGCGGGCCCACCGGCCGGTCGGTCTTCGGCACCGCGTGTTCCCACGTCCGCTGGCACGACCCGCCCATGACCACCAGATCGCCGTGGCCGAGGGGATACCGCACGGTGCCGCCGGACCGGGAACGGGGCCGCAGCAACAGCGGACGGGCGGCGCCCACCGACACGATGGCCACCATCGTGTCCTCGCGGTCGCCCCGGCCGATGCGGTCGCCGTGCCAGGCCACGCTGTCCCGGCCGTCGCGGTAGTAGCACAGCCCGGCCGTGCGGAACGGTTCCCCGAGCTCGTCCCGGTAGTGGCGGGTCAGTTCGGCGCGGGCGTCGGCGAGGACGGGATCCGGGAGCGGGTCCCGTTCGCCGTAGAAGCACAGCAGGCGGGGCACGTCCACCGTGCGCTCGTACATCCGCCTGCGTTCGGCGTACCACGGCACCCCGGCGGCCAGCCGCTCGAACAGGACGTCCGCGCCGGAGAGCCACCCGGGCAGCACGTCGATCCAGGCACCGTCGCCGAGGTCGGTGCGCCGCACTCCGTCCGGCGGCCGCACCGAGGGCTCGTCGGCCGTGTCGAACAACGACGCCTGCAACGCGGGTTCCATGTTTCCGAGCGTACCTTCGATCGAACAGGTGTTCTACCCGGGTGTGGTGCCGGAATGCACGGCACCGGTGTGCTGTTGGCAGAACGGAACGCGGAAACGAGCGCCGGGAGGACGTCATGGCGACCGTAGAACTGACCAGCGAGAACTTCAAGGACACCGTCGGCAGCGAGGGCACGGTCCTCGTGGACTTCTGGGCGTCGTGGTGCGGCCCGTGCAAGACCTTCGCGCCGGTGTTCGAGGCGGCCTCCGAACAGCACACGGACATCACCTTCGGCAAGGTGGACACCGAGCAGGAGATCGAGCTCGCGCAGACCTTCGGGATCTCCTCGATTCCCACGCTGATGGTCGTGCGCGACGGGGTCGTGCTCTACGCCGAGCCCGGTGCGCTCCCGGCCCCCGCGCTGGAGGAGCTCATCGGCAAGGTGCGGGAGGTCGACATGGACCAGGTGCGCCGGGAGATCGCCGAGGCGAGCTGACGCACCCCGCCCCCGGTACGGGGCCCCGAACCGGAACGGACGGCACCGGCCCCCGGCCGGTGCCGTCGTCGTGTGTCCGGGGGCCGGAATTGCCCGGACGGTGTCGGGATGTGTCCTCCGGCGGCGTCGGTGCCTACAATCGCGACATGCACGGACGGCGCCCGGTGACCGAGGTCCCCGACGTCGTCGGGCTCGCACCCGACGACGCCTGTGAGATCGTGCGCAGGGCGGGACTCCTGCCCGTCCCCCCGGACGGGGTGGACGAGCTGCCGATGAGCGGGATCGTCACCACCCAGCGCCCGGTCGGTGCCGCCGGTGCCGTGGAGGGCGCCGAGGTCGTGTTGTGGGTCCACCCCGGCAAGGAGAGCCCGGTCGGCGCGGGCGTCACCGGGCCGCTCGAAACGGGCAGCCCGGATCCCGCCTGACCCGGTGTCCGGGGCGCAGGGACGGCCCGCCGCCGTCGTCCTCAGCGACGGCCCTCCGGGGTCGGCAGGCCCGCGGCCCACTCCCGCGCACGGTCGGCCTCGCCGTCGGCGAGCGGTCCGAACTGCCCCGTGACGTAGAAACTCGTGACCGCCTCCGGTCGGGGCAGGCCCGCTCTCCGCAGGCGTTTCGCCACCGATCTCGCCGCGGAGCCCGGCAGGCGGGGGCGGTCCACCTTGGTGTCGAAGGTGGCCGTGCGCACCGTGTCCGGCAGGCGGACCCGCTCCAGCCACTCCCGCAGCCCGATGCCGCGGGACACCAGCGGATACCCGGCGCGGTCGCCCCGCTGCCCGGCGTCGGCCCGGGTGGAGTCCCGGCTGAGCCCGAAGGCGTGCGTCGGGGCACCGAGCACGAGCAGGTCGGTGTCGCCGCCGACGGTGGTGG
>NZ_KI912187.1:82809-82978 GCF_000231035.2 Saccharomonospora iraqiensis subsp. paurometabolica YIM 90007
GCGACCGCGCGGGCGACGGTCTCGGTGTTGCCGTACATCGATTCGTACACGACGAGTACCCGCATCGCCTGCCTCTCCGCCTCAGCCGCGGAGCGGGGAGGCCGGATGCGCTTCCCGTGCCGTGGTCCCGTGCGCGGGGCCGGCGTCCGGAGCCGCGGGTGCGGGTGCC
>NZ_KI912187.1:83078-87135 GCF_000231035.2 Saccharomonospora iraqiensis subsp. paurometabolica YIM 90007
GCCGGCGAGACCGCCCGGGGCACCGCCGGGGACCCGGCCGGGAGCGGCTGACCGGACGCGCGGGCCAGTCGGGTCGTCACCGCCCTGCGGCCTGCGGGACAATGCCGGAGTGGCCAGGCACAGCGCGGGCATCCTGCTCTACCGGCGGACCCCGGAGGGCATCCACGTGCTGCTCGGGCACATGGGCGGGCCGTTCTGGACCCGCCGGGACGCCGGGGCCTGGACGGTGCCCAAGGGGGAGTACGGACCCGACGAGCGGCCCGAGGACGCCGCCCGGCGGGAGTTCGAGGAAGAGCTCGGCCTGCCGCCCCCCGCCGGGGAGCTGCTGCCCCTGGGGGAGGTCCGGCAGTCGGGCGGGAAGACGGTCGCCGTCTGGGCGCTGCACGGTGACCTCGACCCGGAGACCGTCCGGCCCGGCACGTTCGAACTCGAATGGCCCCGGGGGTCCGGGACCCTCCGCACCTTCCCGGAACTGGACCGGGTCGGGTGGTTCGACCTCGACCGGGCCCGCGGGAAGCTGATCACCGCGCAGCGCGTGTTCCCCGACCGGCTCGCCGCACGGATCGCCTGACCCGGGGTCCACCGGGCGGGGGCGTGCCACGCCGATGGTGGACAGCGGCCCGAACACCGTCCGTGACTTATCGACGTCGGGCGTCGCCCGGCACGGCGAGACTGGATCGATCGGGTGGCGTCGGTGGCCGGTGTGTGGCTGTTTCGGACCACCTGGCAGGGGTACGTCCGCATCATGAGCCTGGTACCGCAGCTCCCGGTGCGCGGAGCGGACAGCGCGGACAGCGCGGACAGCGCGGACGTCTCCCTGCCCGGAGCGGACCGGGACTCCGGCGACACCGTCCGCGCCGGGGTCGCCTGCCCGGGGCATGTCCGTGTCGAGGCCGACGCGCACCGTCGCCTCGAGTTCTGCGACGGTGCGTCGGTGGAGGTGCTCGCGTCCTACCCGGTCCGCCCCGAGGCGGACCTGTTCAGTCTCGCGCGGGTGCTCGTCTTCCACTGCGCCGACTGCCGTGACCCCTGCGAGGCCACGATCGTCGCCGTGCGGGAGGAGGGCCTGCTGTGCCCCTCGTGCTACGCCGCACTCGGGACCGTGCGCGACCCGCCGGACCATCCGGACCGGACCTCCGTCCCGGGAGAGTCCGCCCCGGGGCCGTGCCACACGGAGGTCCGCGCCGGTGCAGCCGGGGAACCGGCACGGGAACCGACCGCGGCCTGAGGACCGCACCACGAACGGGGAGCCGTCCCCGTGGCGGGTCGACGACAGGCGTGAGGAAGTATGCCGAGGAACCGGATCCGGATGCACTGGACCCGTTCGGCCGTGGTGGGCCTGATCTCGGGTGCCGTCGGGGTCGCGGCCATGACGGTGGGGGAGAAGGTCGAACAACGGTGCACCGGCCGCCCGGACTCGTTCGTGCCCGCCCGGACCCTGCGCCGACTGCTCGGACGGCCGGACACGGACCGGCTGTCCCGGGCGGCAAACCTCGGAATGCACGGGGCTGCCGAGCCGGGTGCGGCCGGTGCTGCGGGGGAGAGCATTCCGGTGCGCCCCGCCGGTGCGGCACCCGGGCAGGAGTGAGGGCGCACCGGCGGGTCACCGCCGGTCGCGCGCCCACGCCCGCAGCCGGGAGTCGACGGCGGTGTAGACGTCCGGGTCGAGCCCCATCGTCACGTGTGAGCTGGTGACCTCCACGCCCTCGGCGCACGGGTCCTGGCACAGCTGCCACGGCGCCACGGTGTCGTGCCGCGAGTACACCGACACGCCCGGGACGTCGTCCGGCAGCCGCGCGGCCAGCAGGGCACGGTTCGTCCGGTAGCACTCGCCCGCGAAGCAGTCGTCGTCGAGCACGCCGCGTACACCCAGCGCCGCCAACCGGGCCAGGGACCGGGCCGCCCGCACACTGCCCGGCCTGGCCCCGAGCGGATCGAGCACCGGCGCGGCCAACATGACCAGGGCACGCACCAGGTCCGGCCTGCGCACCGCCGCCAGCCTGCCGAGCCAGCCACCGCGGCTCTGTCCCAGCACAACCACGCGCCCGCCGGTGTCCGCGGCGAGGGCGTCGAGTCGGCGTTCGAGCCGCTGGAGGAGCTCGGTGGTGCAGCCGAGGTTCAGCCCGGTGTGCGAGGTCTGCGGCCGGTATCCCCGCGCGGCCAGCCACGTCCGCAGCGGGGACAGACTCCAGTCACCGACGCCGAACCCGGGTACCAGCAGCACGGCGGTCCCGCCGCCCTGCCCCGGGTCCCGCACCTGCCACACCGGGTGTCGCACCAGCCGCGGGATCATCCGCGCGGTGGCGAGGAGGACCGGTTCCTGCGGTGTCCACACCCGGGTTGGTACCCCGGACGGCGACCGTCAACCGTGTGACGCGGGTTCGCGTCCGGGGCAGGCTGGCGGCCCCTCAGGCCGCCAGCCGGTGCCCGGTCTCCGGGTCGAAGACGTGCGCGGACTCCGGGTCGCGCAGCCCGACCCGGATCGTCTCCCCGAACGACGGGGTGCTGTGCGCGTCGGTGCGCACGATGAACCGCTCCCGGCGCCCGCCGAGCTCGGCCCGGCCGTGGACGTAGGCGTCCGAACCGAGCACCTCGACCAGTTCGACGTCCAGTTCCAGTCCGGGTTCGCCGTCGAGCGCCGGACGCAGCCCCTCCGGCCGGAGCCCGACCGTGACCTCCCGCAGGTTCGCCGCCGCACCGGAGCGGATCTCCCGCGACACGGGCACGGTGAGGCCGTCGACACTGGCACCCTCGTCGGACAGCGGCGCCGTCGTGAGATTCATGGCGGGGGAGCCGATGAACCCCGCGACGAACACGTTGGTCGGCGCGTCGTACAGCGCCCGCGGGGTGTCGCACTGCTGGAGCTCACCGTCCTTGAGCACGGCGACACGGTGGCCCATCGTCAACGCCTCGACCTGGTCGTGGGTGACGTAGACGGTGGTCGTGCCGAGCCGCTTCTGCAGGGCGGTGATGTTCGCCCGGGTCTCCACCCGGAGCTTCGCATCGAGATTGGACAGTGGCTCGTCCATCAGGAACACGGCGGGCTCGCGCACGATCGCGCGTCCCATCGCGACGCGCTGCCGCTGGCCACCGGACAGCGCCTTCGGCTTGCGGTCCAGGTAGTCGGTGAGGTCGAGCAGCCGGGCCGCCTCCTTCACCCGTTCGGCGATCTCGGACTTGGCCACCCGCTGGATCTTCAGGGCGAAGCCCATGTTCTCCGCGACCGACATGTGCGGGTAGAGCGCGTAGGACTGGAAGACCATGGCGATGTCGCGGTTCTTCGGGGACACGTCGGTGACGTCCCGGCCGCCGATCGTGATCGCGCCCTCGTCGACGTCCTCCAGGCCGGCCAGCATCCGCAGCGCCGTGGACTTGCCCGACCCGGACGGGCCGACCAGCACCAGGAACTCGCCGTCGGTGATGTCGAGGTTGAGCCGGTCGACCGCCCGGACCGGCGGGCTCCCGGGGAACACGCGGGAGGCTTCGTGGAAGGAGACGTCGGCCATGATGCGCTGGTCCTCTCGTGCGGGCGAGCCCGGTCCCGTGCTCGCGGTGACCGAATGTCTACCGAACGGGTGATCCCCGCCGCTAGAGTTCGTTCGTCCGGTGGACTGACCAATTCACCGCAGCCGAGTCCGTGGGGAGCGGTCGTGGAACAGACCCGTCCCGTCCGGGGACAGCAACAGCACGAGCACAACCTCGCCCTGATCGCGCGGCTGATCGCCGCGCACGGCCCCGTCTCCCGCGCGGCGGTGGCCCGGCGCAGCGGACTGACCAAGACGACGGTCACCCAGCTCACCGGGGAGCTGCTCGACGGCGGTCTGCTGCGCGAACTCGGGCTCGGCCGGGCGGACGGCCCGGGCAGGCCCGCCACCCTGCTGGTGGCGAACACCGCCGGACCGGCGGGAATCGGACTGCAGATCGAGGCGGACCACGTGGCGGGCTGCCTCGTGGACCTCACCGGCCGGGTGCGCGACCGCGCCGTCCGCCGCGCCGGCGACCTCCGCGCCGATCCCGACGGTGCGTTGCGGACCACCGAGCCGGTGCTGCGCCGCCT
>NZ_KI912187.1:87235-87961 GCF_000231035.2 Saccharomonospora iraqiensis subsp. paurometabolica YIM 90007
CGTCGGCGGCCATCCCGGCCGGGACGGTCACCGCGGGGAGCCCGGCGCTCGGTGCGGCCGTCCCGTTGGCGATCGTGGTGAGCAACAGGTCGCGCTCGCGCCCGTCGACCCGCACCGTGGTGGCGCCCACCGCGGGTGCGGTCACCGGCACGGTCGGGAAGACCAGCGCGTCCAGCCGGTGCGTGGCGAACAGGTCGGCGTAGCGGCGGGTGACCTCGTCCCGTTCCGCGCGCAGTGCCGCGTACCGGTCCACCGACAGCGCCGGGCCGTCGAGAAGTGCGTCGAGCGCCTCGGCCACGTCCGGGCTCGCCAACCGGGAGACGAACGTCGCGAAATCGCACCCGAGGTGTGTCCCGGCGAAGCGCGTCCAGTAGTCGCGCACCTCGAACGCCGTCATGCCCAGGTTCACCTCAGTGGCCCGCGCGACGGTGTCGGCGAGGTCCACCTCGACCGACTCGACACCGGCTTCCCCGAGCAGGTCGAGCGCCCGCCCGCACACCCGCGCGACGTCGGCGTCGACCCGGTCCCAGCACGGATCCCGCGGGACGCCGAGCCGGATCCCCTCCGCCGGGGGCTCCGGCGGGACGTCCAACACCTCCCGCCCGGGTGCCGCGTTCCCGGACCCGGCGAGTACGGCGTCGAGCACCGCGGCCTCCCGCACGGTCGCGGCCGCCACCGTCACCGTGTCGGCGGTGGGCGAGAGGTGCAGCAGGCCGTCGTCCGGGT
>NZ_KI912187.1:88061-88440 GCF_000231035.2 Saccharomonospora iraqiensis subsp. paurometabolica YIM 90007
TCGACCGAGCTCGACTGGTCCGACGTCGACCTGACCCGCCTGCTCGAACGTCGGCTGGGGGCGCTCAGCGGCGGGCGGATCCCGGTGTCGGTGCGCCCGGCCCCGCACCTCGCCGCGCTCGCCGAGCGGTGGTTCGCACCGGCGGAACCGGGGACCGACGTGCCCCTGCTCGTGGTGGGCGGGGAACGCACGCTCGGTGCGGGGCTGGTGACCGGGACCGACCCCGGACTCCGTCACCGCCCGCGAGATCGGACACGTCCGGGTCCGCCGCCGCGGCCGGCGGTGCGGATGCGGCCGGAACGGCTGCCTGACCACGGTCGCGGGACCGCACGCCCTGCTCCGTGCGGCGGGGCTCGGGGGAACCGTCGGCAGCAGGCTC
>NZ_KI912187.1:88540-88736 GCF_000231035.2 Saccharomonospora iraqiensis subsp. paurometabolica YIM 90007
GTACCGGGCCGGTGAGGCGCTCGCCGCCGTCGGGACTGCCGGTGCGTTCGCGGGCAGGCGCAGCCGGGTGGCCACGGCGCTGTCCGGTGTGGCGCTGCTGACCGGTTCCGCGCTGACCAAGTGGGGTGCCTTCGAGGCGGGCCGGGTCTCCGCCGCCGACCCGAAGTACACCGTCGTCCCGCAGCGCGAGCGACTG
>NZ_KI912187.1:88836-113620 GCF_000231035.2 Saccharomonospora iraqiensis subsp. paurometabolica YIM 90007
CGGCGTTGTCGCTGGTGGTGCCGCGGGCGAGTTCGTGCATGTTGGTCTGACCGACCACCGTCGCCCCGGCCCGCCGCAGCCGCCGCACCGCACCCGAGTCCGCGTCAGGGCGGTAGCCCTCCAGCGCGGGGGAGCCGGCCGTGAGCGGGAGCCCGCCGACGGCGACGTTGTCCTTGACCACCACCGGCAGGCCGTCCAACGGCCCGTCCTCCGCACCCGCGGCGAGCACGCCCGGCTCGCGCACCAGGACGTTGAGGTGTGCGAGCTCCCGCAGTGCCCGCACGGCATCATCGACCGACCGCATACCCGCACCGTAGGCCCGTCCCCGTGCGGAGGGCCGGGCCCCGGGGGTCAGCAGCTGCGGAAGAAGCGGTCCAGCACGCGGGTACCGAAGCGCAGGGCGTCGACCGGCACCCGTTCGTCCACCCCGTGGAACAGCGCCGAGAAGTCCAGATCGGCGGGCAGCTTCAGCGGGGCGAAGCCGAAGTTGCGGATGCCGAGACGTTGGAAGGACTTCGCGTCGGTGCCGCCGGAGAGCATGTAGGGCAGGGTGCGCGCGTTCGGGTCCTCGGCGAGCACCGAGGCGCTCATCGCGTCCACCAGCGCCCCGTCGAAGGTGGTCTCCACCGGCGGCAGTTCCATCCATTCGCGTTCGATGTCCGGGCCGAGCAGCTCGTCCAGTTCCCGGTCGAACGCCTCGACCCGCCCCGGCAGGATGCGGCAGTCGACGGCCGCCTCCGCGGTGGACGGGATGACGTTGGCCTTGTACCCGGCGTCGAGCATCGTCGGGTTCGCCGTGTCCCGCAGCGTGGCGCCGATCATGCGGGAGATGTTGCCGAGCTTAGCCACGGCGCCGTCCAGGTCGTCCTCCGGGAAGTCCCACCCGGTGATCTCGGTGACCCCGGCCAGGAACTCCCGCACCGAGTCGCTGAGCACCAGCGGGAACCGGTGGTTGCCGAGCTTGGCCACCGCTTCGGAGAGCGTGGTGACCGCGTTGTCGTGGTGCAGCATCGACCCGTGCCCGGCCGTGCCCCGCACGCGCAGGGTCATCCACCGGATGCCCTTCTCCGCCGTCTCCACCAGATAGGCCCGCACGTTGTCGCGCAGCGTGACGGAGAACCCGCCGACCTCGCTGATCGCCTCGGTGGCGCCGGCGAACAGGTCGGGCCGGTTGTCCACCAGCCACTGCGCGCCGTACTTACCGCCCGCCTCCTCGTCGGCGAGGAACGCGAAGATCAGGTCGCGGGGCGGGACGATGCCCTCCCGCTTGTAGTGCCGGGCCAGCGCCAGCGACATCCCGAGCATGTCCTTCATGTCGACCGCGCCCCGGCCCCACACGTACCCGTCCTGCACCGCCCCGGAGAACGGGTGCACCGACCACTCGGCCGGGTCGGCGGGGACCACGTCGAGGTGCCCGTGCACGAGCAGCGCACCCCGGTCCGGGTCGGCGCCGGGCAGCCGGGCGATCACGTTGTGCCGGTTCGCCCCGCCGGACTCGACGTAGGTGATCTCGTAGCCGACCTCGGTGAGCTTGGCCGCCACGTACTCGGCGGCCTCCCGCTCGCCGGTCAGCGTCGCCGGATCACCGGTGTTGGTGGTGTCGATCCGGATCAGCTCGCTGGTCAGCGTCACCGCCTCGTCGGCGGCGGCGTCGATCGCGTTCGGTTCGGTCACCCGGTATTCCTACCATCCGGGGCGGGACGGCCGTCCGCGCGCGGTGACGCGGGGCGATCCCGCCGGGGCACCGGCGGCGCCTCGACGGGATCACCGTGTTCCCCACGAAGGACGGGGGACTCAGGACATCACTGGAAACGCCACCCGCTCGTACTGCAATTGGCGTAGTCGCTCTCGCTGCGGTCCCAGACGCAGGGGTAGCCGTTCACGACGCTGTCCTCGTAGTAGTTCTTGTTGCACTGGCCCCACTCACCTGCACCCAGGCTGGTGACGCACATTCCCTCTCGGTAGAGATCCCCGTTGCGGAAGTTGTCCCAGTCCACGGCCGCTGAGGCGCCATCCGCCCTCAGATCCCGGATCCACCAACGGTCGCCGTACGCCTGGTAGCAGATCTCGACCGCCGTGACCGACCCGCAACGCAGTTCTGAGCGCGACGGCGGGGTGCCGGCGACCGCGTAGTCCAGCTCGTAGTCCGCGGCGGTCACGTCGGCGACGTCGGTGGTGTCCGTGGTCCTCGCGGGTGAGGTGGCTTCCGCCGCGGTGGCCGTACCTGTGAGCAGGACGGCGAACAGGGCGGCGAGCATCATCGTCAGAGTCGACGCTGCTGCTCTGTTTCTGCGCATCTGATGACCTCTCCTTCGTAACGACTACCGTTCGTCACCCGTCGTGAGCCGCACGAGGTTGTGCTTCCGACCTGCGACGGCCCGGCCGGCCGGGACTTCCGGCGGCGCATCGGCCGTTCGGGTTCTCCGTTCGTGCGGCCCCTGTACCGGTGACAGTCACGAAATGTATAGCTGGATCGGGTTGCCCAGTAGCGGAAGAGAACTGGACAAATCAAGACGGAATCAATTCGTGGGGGAACGGTGGGAAGACCCGAACGGCCGGTCGATCCCGACGCGGGGCCCGTCCAGCGATTCGCGTGGGAGCTGCGCCGGTTGCGGGAACGCCGCGGCTCGCCGACGTACCGGCAGCTGTCCCGGCGAGCGCACTACTCGGCTACGGCGCTCTCCGAAGCTGCGGGTGGCGAGAGGCTGCCCTCGTTGGCCGTGACGCTCGCGTACGTCCGCGCGTGCGGCGGTGACATCGTCGGATGGGAACGACGGTGGCGGCAGCTCGCCCGGCAGATCGACGGCCCGCCCCCGTACCCGGGGTTCGCGCCGTTCGGCATGGGGGATGCCGACCGCTTCTCCGGACGGGAGGCCCTCGTCGCCGAGCTGATGGCGCAGGTGCGGCAGCGACACGTCGTCGGGGTGTTCGGACCTTCGGGGTCGGGGAAGTCCTCGTTGCTGTACGCGGGTCTGGCGGCCGGGATGTCGGACACGCGCGTGGCGGTCTCGACGCCCACCGAGTGGCTCAGCGTGGGCGTGAACGACGTCGACCTGGTGATGGTGGACAAGTTCGAGGAGTTGTTCCTCCACATCACCGACCGGAGGGAGCGGGAAGCGTTCGTCGCCGCACTGCTCGGGGGGGAACACCGCGTCGTACTGGCCGCCCGCGCGGATTTCCTCGGGCGTTGTCTGGCCATCCCGGCACTGGCCGACGCGCTGCACGACGCCAAAGTGCTGGTCGGTCCGATGGCCGAGGAGGATCTCCGCTCGGCCATCGAGGAGCCCGCACATGCGGCGGGGCTGAGGATCGAGCCCGAGATGCGCGACGCGGCGCTTGCCGAGGCACGTGGCCGGGCCGGTGCGGCGCCGTTGTTGTCGCGGGCGATGCGCGAAACGTGGCGCCGACGGGAACGGGGGAGTCTGACGCTCGCCGGCTACCGCTGCGGTGGCGGTGTCGTGGGTGCGGCCCTGGCGACCGCCGAATGTACCTACGTCGGGCTCTCGCACCGGGAGCGGATGGTCGCCCGCGCCGTGCTGATGCGGCTGGTCCGGACGGGAGATCATGCCGGCGGTTCGTGCTTCCGCGCAGCGCTGGACGAGGTGCTCTCCGTCGGAAGATCGTCCGAAACGGCACGCGTGATCACCGTGTTGGCCGCCGCCCGGGTGGTCGTGGTCGGGCAGGACTGGATCGAGCCGGCCCACGAGGGGATCGTCCGGTCATGGCCGCGGTTGCGCGAGTGGATCGTCCAGGATCGCGAGCTCCTGTCCTTGCATCGCGATCTCACGGTCGCCGCCGCGCACTGGGAATCGACAGGACGCGATACCACCGCGTTGTACCGCGGTAGATGCCTGGCCGCGACCCGCGAGCTGGTCCGCCGGGACGACTGGGGCGTCGTGTCCACACGGAGCGAACGTGAGTTCGTGCTGGCCTCCCACGACCGGGAGCGGACCGGGAGCCGCCCGCCGCACTGGTGTGGGGAACGATCGAGGGCACTCGGGAGGGCGCTGGTCACGATGGCAGCGGCCGCATCCGTGGCCGCTGCGTGGCGTCGTTTCGCATCCGAGCACGGTGCCTCACCGGCTCGTCGGCGCTGTTTCCGGCAACCGGTTCGTCGTGCTCACACGGGTGGTCGTACAGAACGGATACCCGGTGCCTGAAGGCCTCGGTGGGCGGGTGCCCTCGATGCGGGTGGGTTCCGACGACACGTTCGACGCATCCGCATTCCGGCACGGCGTAACGATGTCGGCCGACCTGGAGACCCGACTCGCCTGTGACGGGGTCGACCTCGGGCGCGGCAGGATGTGATCGACAACAGCGCGGTACCCCGCCAGAGTGGAGGTGTCACCGCAGGTGAGCCCGCTGTACCCGCAATGGGCCACCCCCGGCACGCGAGCGTCAAGGCGTCCGTTAAGCTATGACCACAAGCAAGTCCGAGTGGCGGAATGGCAGACGCGCTAGCTTGAGGTGCTAGTGCCCGATTAAGGGCGTGGGGGTTCAAGTCCCCCCTCGGACACCAGTTCGTAGCAGGTCTCACACACCAGCCAGTGGCCACCAGCTCACGCTGGGTGAATTTTCAAGACACCGGTCATTCCTGTCCGTTACGGTGGGCGTGCCGCCGGTGTCCCCCTCTGCGCGGCAGGGGGGTGGTGTGTCATGACCGGGCCTGTGCGAGCGGTGTCGATCCCGCCGCGTCTTCCTGTCACCGGACCGGCCGGGGAACGGTCCGGGTTCTCGCCGTTGTCGGTGCCGGATCTGAGCTGTCTCGACGAGGGTTCGGGCCCGTGGGTGTTCGGGGCTGCCCTGGTGGACACCACCGGACGCATTTCCGAACGCCGCGTGGTGCGCGCGCTGGCTGGCAGCCTGGCGACCGGTTGACGATCACGGTCGTGGACCGGTCGGTGCTGCTGCACCGGTGCGCCGACGGCGCGTTCGTGATGTCGGACATTCCGTACGTGACCGTGCCGTCCTCGGCGCGGGCGCGGTCGGGGGTGCGGGCCGGGCAGCGGGTGCTGGTGGCCGCCGACGTGGCCCACGACGTGCTGGTGGTGCACCCACCGTCGGCGGTGGCGGCCATGCTCGCCGACTACCACGCTGACCTCGCCGGGGGTGAGCCGGAGTGAGCACCCACGAAGCCCCACAGGCAGGCGACCTCGAAGCGGCGCGGCTGCTGCTGGCCCGCCTGGGCGTCAACCCGGCCGACCTGCTCACCGACACCACCGGCTCGACCGAACGGCCGGTGCCGACGGTGGGCGAGTGGATCCCGGTCGTGACCGGGCTGGTCTCGCCCAGCACCGCGGAGAATATGTAACACAATCTGTGGTACGCTCAGGGTATGGCTACCTTAAATGTACGCACTGATGAGGCCATGGAAGCCGCGCTGCGCGCGCTGTCCGGCCGGCACCGTACCCGGTCGGAGGCGGTGCGTTACGCCTTGCTGCGGACCTATCGTGAGACACTGGTAGAGCAAGCCCAGCAGGATGCGGAGCGTCTTGCGGACGACCCGGATGACAAGGCCGAGATGCTCGCCATACAACGCTTCATGGGCGTCATCGAGTGATCTTTCGGGGAGCGATCTACCAGATCAAAGCCCTGCCGGGCGCTCGCGGGAACGAACAGCAAGGCCGTCGCTTCGCCGTCATCGTTCAATCGGACCGGTTCGCCAGCAGCACCGTCACTGTGGCATTGACCTCCACGAGGGCCGGTCCTGCCATCTATCGCCCAGAGGTCGAGCTGGACGGCAGCAAGACCCGGGTTCTCACCGACCAGATCCACTCCGTATCACCTGACCGGCTCGGCGAATTCGCTGGCACCCTGGATAATGGTGAACTCGCTGAGCTCGACCGTGCCCTGCTGCTCAAACTCGGTTTGATTTGACCCCGCACCACGAACACAAACACCCTGAGCCGTCACCGGTTCGACCGTTTCGATGGTCTCGTGCCGGTCCTCCTCGGACAGCGAACGGTTGCATGAGAGCACCCAGTAGCTGGCTCTGCGCTGGAAGGCCAGGAGCTCTTCGGCCGGGCCGGGCCGGGCCGGGCGGCTTCGGCCCTTGTTTGTGGAACCGGCAGAACTCTGCGCGATTCGACTCGACTCCGTGCCGGTCTGATCAGAAGCCGGACTGAGCCGGTGGTACGCCTACAGCGATTCCGAGGCCGCGTGGTACCGACAGGTTGCTACCCGTGTTCGGAGAGCGTTCGTGACCTGGCCGGAAATGTCGTTGTCTCGCATGGGGAGCGCGGTGTGTCCGGTCGCTGTCGGGGCTTCCGTGTGACACACGGGTCGTACAGGCTGGAACCCGGGCGCCGCACCGGATGATCGCCTTACCCGCTGGTATCCCACCCGGGGGAGGACCGGCTATCGTGTGACTGTCCGCGTCCGACATGTCACGGGAGACGACCATGGGCGAACCCGCGAACGCACCCAGCTCGACGCCGGTCGGGGTGGACCCGACCCGGGCCAGTATCGCCCGAGTCTATGATGCCGCCCTCGGTGGCAAGGACAATTACGCCATCGACCGCCAGGTGCTCGACGCGATCAGGACCGCCGCGCCCGAGGTGCGTGACATGGCGTGGGGGAACCGCAACTTTCTCATTCGCGTGGTGCGGTTCCTGGCCAATCAGGCGGGCATCACGCAGTTCCTCGACTGTGGTTCGGGCCTGCCGACCGCGGAGAACACCCACCAGGTGGCCCAGCGCATCGACGAGCGGATCCGGGTGGTGTATGTCGACAACGACCCGGTGGTGCTGGCGCACGGCAACGCGCTGCTCGCTGAGAACGAGCACACGGGGATCGCCGATGCGGACATCTATCTGCCCAAGGACGTCTACGAGCATGATCTTGTGCGCACCCACCTCGACTTCGACAAGCCGGTCGGGTTGCTGCATGTCTCCACGATCCACCATTACCTCGGTGACGACTACGCCGACGTGATGCGCGCCTATGTCGACCCGCTGCCGTCGGGCTCGTTCGTGGCGGTGTCCCACTTCTACGACCCGGAGATTTTGGAGCTGTCGGCTACGGCGCGGGCGATGGAGCGGTCCATGCTCGACAGCCCGATGGGGTCGGGAGTGTTCCGCACCGCGGACCAGATCCTGGAGATGGTGCCCGGTCTGGAGGTCATCCCGCACGCTGCCGGATCGCCGCCCGAGGTGGTGCCCTGTGACTCGTGGTGGCCCGACGGTCCCGCACTCCGCCCACTCAACGACGCCCAGCGCCTCGTCGGATGTGTGGTCGCCCGCAAGCCCTGAACCCTGTCTCGGAACACGATGATCGTGACCGGCGCGGGTGCGCGATAGCGGCGGTATGCAGGTGCGCACGGTGGCGCGGATGGCGCGGATTGTCCCGTTCCCGGGGTGGGAGCCGAGGGGAGGTCCGGAGGTGGGTGGGCACGGTCGCGACCCGTGGCGGGGAGGCGGTCGCGGATGCTCGCCAGGGTCGACAGTGGCGTTCCGATCGCAAGACCGGCTCGAATCACCATGTGATCTGCGTCGGCGGCGGCATCCCCCTGGCCGTGCGTCGTACCGGCGGAAACCGAACGACATCACTCAGCTTCTGCCGCTGCATCCGACACACACCGCGATGTGCTCCGGGAACAAGGCGTCTGCCCCGTTGATCAGCCCCCGCGCCACCGGCGAAACCAACTCCGCCCAGCTCCCACCCAGGTCCTCAGGAGACCCGGTCAAGACGGGCGGCCACTTCGGATGCTGCCCGCTGGCCCGAGAGGATCGCGCCGTTCATGGTGCCGGACGTCTCATCGGCTGTCTCGGTGCCGGCCCAATGCACGAGTCCGAACGGCTCCCGCAGGAAACGTCCGAAGGAGGTCCATGCTCTCGGACCGACGGCCGGATTCGGCCCACCAGGGGCGAATGTGTCGTTTCCCCAGGAGAAGTCGGTGTAGTCGATGGTGCGGCGCGCGCCTTCTCCGTAGAGATGGACGAGGTGTTCCACGACGCGGCGGCGGCGTTCGTCCTCGTCGCAGGCGTCGAACCCGCGTGCGTCACAGAACACCATGAGGATGCCGGGGCCGTCAGCGTCGGGGCTGACGTCGAAGGTGAGGAAAACGGTCTCGTTGTCGGACATGCCTTCTCCTGACAGTCCTTCGTCTCGCCAGAAGGGGCGGTCGAAGGCGACGAATGCCTTGCTGAGCGCTCCCAGCCGCCAGCTGCGGGCGAGTCCGTAGTGGTGATCTGGGAGTGCGGGCGTGAACTCGATCGTCGAGCGGTGTGTCGGCGAGGCCGTCACGATGACGTACCGGGCTTCGATCGTGTGCCTGCCGGTCTCGACCGTGACGCGATCACCGATCGTGGTGACGCGCGTCACGGGGGAATCGACGAGTACGCGGGAGTCCAGCGTGTCGGCGAGCCCGCCGGCCAGCGTGTGAGCCGTTCCCCGTACCCGGTCCTGCTGGTCACCGCCCTCAACCTTGAGCATGGTTTCGATCCCGCCGAAGCTCTTGATGTATCGCAGCGCGTTGAACAGGGACAGGTCCCCGACCGGCGCGCCCCAATGCACAAGGCTGACCATGTTCAGGAACCTCCTGGTGTCCTTCCGGGCGCGCTTCGAGCTGAGCCACTCGCCGAGTGACATCGAGTCGAGCTGCTCGGCACGGGGGTGCTCCCAGGGAGACGAGACCGGAAGATCGTCGACCCTCTTCTGTAGCGCGCTCAGGATGCGCATGATGTCGACCGTCGTCCACGGCGGCAGGGCAGTGATGCTCTCGATCCTGCGCTTTCCCCCGAGGGAGATGACCCCCTTCCCCCGGTGGAACTGGGTCACGAATCCGCGGCCCAGCCGGCTCGCGAGATCGCGTACGGCTGTGTGGTGCGGCGCCACCCAGGTCGCACCGGCGTCGACGGAGACGCCCGCGACCTCGGTCGTGCGGATCCGTCCACCGACGCGATCGCGGCCCTCGACGACGACAACGTCATGACCCGCCTGGGTGAGCTGATCCGCTGCCGTGAGCCCTGCGAGCCCGGCACCGACGATCACGACATCGACGGCTCGGGTGCTGGCACTGTTCATCATCGCGCTCCGTTCGTGCGTGGCCTGGCGGCCGTTGCATCACCTACGCAATACTATACTGACGAGTCAGTATAGTATCCAACCGGGAAATGAATCGCCGGTGCGGACGATGCGGAGAACCCATGACGAAGACCGACGCGGCGAACAGCGCCTTCTCCGGGGCAGACATGTCGCCCGGACGACGGTGGACGGCCGTCGTCGTATTGAGTGCGAGCCTGCTCATGCTCACGATGGACATGACGATCCTGAACATCGCCCTGCCGGAGATGGCGGCCGAGCTGCACCCGACGTCGGACCAGCAACTGTGGATCGTGGACGTGTACTCCCTGGTCCTGGCCGGACTGCTCGTGTCGTTCGCCGCGATCGCCGACCGCTGGGGGCGCAAGCGGATGCTGTTGCTGGGTTACACCATCTTCGGCGCGGCATCGCTGATGGTGGTGTTCACCGGCACCGCCGAAGCTGTCATCGCGATCCGTGCGCTCCTCGGCTTCGGCGGGGCGATGATCATGCCGACAACCTTGTCGCTGATCCGCGTCGTCTTCACCGACCCGGCCGAACGCGCCAAGGCCCTGAGCGTCTGGGCCGCCGTGTCCGGTCTCGGCGCCGCTGTCGGACCGCTGGTGGGGGGCCTGTTGCTCGAGCACTTCGCGTGGCACGCCGTATTCCTGATCAACGTGCCCCTCATCGCGATCGCCATCGCCGCGGGCCTGGCCGTCCTGCCGGAGTCCCGTGTGACCGGCGCAGGCCGCTGGGACCCCCTGGCCGCCGTGCTGTCCCTGGTCGGTATGACTTCCCTGGTCTGGAGTATCAAGCAGTTCGGTAAGGAGGCCACGCTCGCACTGCCCGGGGTCTGGACCGCCATGGCCCTGGCAGCCGTGACGCTCATCTGGTTCGCGGTCCGCAGTCTCCGCAGCAGGCGCCCCCTGCTGGACCTCAGGCTCTTCCGCAACCGCACGTTCTCCGCCGGGATGGTCGCAGCCCTCGGAACGACCTTCTCGATGGTCGCCGCCCTGCTCCTGCTCGCGCAGTGGCTTCAGCTCGTGCGCGGTGCCTCTCCCATCCAGGCAGGCCTGTTGCTGACCCCCGAAGCCCTCGCCGCGGCGATCGCCGCCGTCGCCGCACCGCCGCTGTCGAGGATCTTCGGCGCCAGAGCCGTGCTCGCTACCGGCCTCGCCCTGGCCGGGATCGGCATGCTCATCCTCGGCCTGGGAAACGGCGCAGACCTCGGCATGCCCCGCGTGCTCGCGGTCCTCATCCTGGTCGGCGCCGGCACCGGTTCGCTCGCCGTCGGGTCCGCGATGATCATGCTCGGCTCGCCCGAGGGCAAGGCGGGCAACGCCGGCGCCCTCGAAGAGACCTCCTACGAACTCGGCGCGGTGCTCGGCGTAGCCATCCTGGGCAGCATCTCCGCGCTGATCTACCGCGCCCAGCTCGCTGGCGACACCACACTCCAGACCATCGATCCCGCTTTGGCGTCCCAGGCCGAGGAATCACTCGGCGCGGCCGTCGCGATCTCCGATCAACTCGTCCTGCCCGGTATCGCGGCCACCGCGGCCGAAGCGTTCACCCACTCCATGCAGGTGGCCGGCCTCGCAGGCGGCGCCGTCATGCTCGCCGTTGCCACCCTCGTGTTCTTCATGACGCCCAAGGGCACCAGCATCACCGGCGTCGCACACTAGGTGGTAGCGACCTGGGAGATCAGGGGCGCGACCGGCACTGAGCAGCCGTTGCGTGCACCGCCGCGCTCCCGGCCACTGTGGTACTTATGAGCTGGAGGTGGTGAGCCGCTCCAGCTCGGCGCGCAGGGCGACGAGCTCGGCGTGGTCGGGTTCGAGTCCCCACCCGGTCATCATCCCGGCACCGTCGACGGCGTTGAGGATGACGGTGCGTGCCCCCACGGAGAGTCCGTCCTCGGCCATCTCGGTCTTCCAGCGGGCACCGTCCTCGGCGACGATCTCGGGGACCCCAGGAGCGTCGGCGAGGGCGGCCAGAAGGAACAGCCGTTCACCAACGGCATTGATCCCCTTACCGTCCAGCGACGCGCGGATGAAGGCACGCGCCATACGCCCGGGTGCCTGAGTGTCCTCAAGATGGGCCTGCACCGCCTGGTGGAACTGGGCCAGCACGTCACGAGCAAGCGCGAGCCACAACGCGTTCTTCGAGCTGTAGTGGTAGATCACGGCCCCGCGGGTCAGACCGGCCGCGACCGCCACGTCCTCGAGGGTGGCCCGTGCCCCCTGTGTCACGACGACACCCCTCGCGGCATCCAGGATCAAGCGCTTGGTGTCCTCGGGTCCTCGCCCCGCTGTGCGTCCCATCGTTCCCATTCTCGCGCAGTAGCACCATCGCTCGGTGATGAGTATGCCGGGAGACCACACGACCCGGTGGCGACTGAGGTCCTGGCCGAGGCAAACGGCTCATGCGTGACAACCGGCCCGCATGCGGCTGTTGAACCTGGCCAACGCCGTCGGTGCTGCGGCCACAAGGTCGCCGACGCCTCCGGCGAGCGTGGCCACTCGGCCGCGTCTCCGCGCCCCGGTGCTGAACTCTACGGTGCGGGCCGTGATGCTTTGTGCCGTCTCGGCGAAGGGCCGCCTCTCCATCTCGAATCGCGCGAAGGCGACCGTGACGTCCCCCGCGTCCCGCAGGGACTCGGCGAGCGCCTTCGCGCCCGACAACGACGCGTGCGCCCCCATGCCGGACACCGGGTCGATACAGTGCGCGGAGTCGCCCAACAGCACGACCCTGCGGGTGTACCAGCGCGGCAGTCGTACCTGAGCGAACCGAGTCAGCTTGGTGTCGTCGGACTTTCGCGCTGCCACCGCAACCGGGTGCATGTCCGGGCCCAAACCCTCGACCATGTCGCAGACCCGCTCGACCAGCATCGGCTCATCCGGCTCGGTGGGACTCGGCACGGGAGCAACAGCCATGATCGACGTCTGGTCGGTGTCCTGAAACGGGTAGATGAGCGACAGCATCCCTTCGCGGGACGCGATCACCGCACGCCGGTTGGGCAAGGGCACGTCCGCGTTGATCCACACGTGAGTCAGTCCATTGCGATAGACGCTGTGCGCCTCGGACGCCAATATCAGCCTGCGCACCGTCGAGTGCAATCCGTCCGCCCCGACCACCAGGTCGAACGACTCGGCCGAACCATCGCCGAATCGCGCCAGGACGTCATCGCTACGGTGTTCCAACGCCTCGAGCCCGACGCCCAGCCGTGTCTGCACCGTGTTCGGCAGATGCGCGAACAACCTCGACAGCAGGACCGAACGGCGAGCGAGACGCCACTCGTCGTCACTCTCGATCGTGAGTTGGCGGATTCGGTTCCTGCCCCATCGCACCGACATCGCCGGCGCCGCGAACGCCACCCGGTCGATTATCTCCTGGCCGCCCATCAGCCGCAGGACGCGGACCGACTCAGTGTCGAGCTGCAGCAGGTAACTACTCGGGTGCGGATCGACCTTCTTGTCGACGAGCACAACCTCCCACCCCTCGTGCTCCAGCCACCAGGCAGCGGCGCACCCGGCCATTCCGCAGCCCACCACAAGTGCTCGCCGACGGACTGTCCTCACCGTGTCGGATGCCATGCACTCCCTCCAAACTAGGCTGACTCGTCAGTACAGTTAATATTCGGAATGGCGTCCTGTCAACGCGGTGGCAAGTCCGGCTGCAGCGCTGGCCAGGTCGACCGGGTCACGCACAGCACGGACCGGCTCGTCTTGCGGACGGCACGGCGTGCGCGGTATCCGGAGAGCGGTCATGCCGCCGTCCACCTTGAGCGCCTTGGCCCTCAGTCCGGCGTCGGCGTTCATCGCGTCGACGACCTCGCGGGTCTGCCATCACGGCTTCCTCACCCTCGCCACCCACCTCATCTGCCGGCGCCGACTTCCCAACCGAATACGTTAGGGGCCCTATCCCACCCTTATCCGAGCTCCCGGGTGTTGCGCGGCCTCGTCGCGTGTTGAAGACTCGCGACGCCTGACCTGCGTGAAAGGACCTCTTCAGCCATGGCGAACACCAATGCGGCCGACAGCCTTTGGATCCGGCGGTTCCATCCCTCGGAGCAGGCCCGCAACCGGGTGGTCTGCTTCCCCCACGCGGGCGGCTCGGCGAGCTACTACTTCACTGTGTCGGCGGCACTGGCTCCGCACACGGAGGTGCTCGTCGTGCAGTACCCGGGCAGGCAGGACCGCAGGAACGAGCCGTGTGTCACGAGCCTCGTGGAACTCGCGGACGCGATCGCCGTGGAACTGAAATCCTGGCAGGATCTTCCGCTCGTCCTGTTCGGACACAGTATGGGAGCCACCCTCGCCTACGAGGTGGCGCTGCGGCTGGAGGCCGCCGGGGTTCAGCCGCTCACCGTCTTCACATCCGGGCGGCGCGCACCGTCGACGCACCGGGAGGAGCGCGTTCACGAACTCGACGACCAGGGCATCGTCGACGAGCTGCGCAGGCTCGACGGAACACATGGCGGAGTCCTGGACGACGCCGAGCTGCGAGAGTTGTTCCTCCCCGTGATCCGTGGCGACTACACGGCCATCGAGACCTACCAGTACGTGCCGGGTGCCATGCTGCGCTGTCCCATCCACGCGCTACTCGGCGAGCGTGATCCGCGCGCCACGATCGAGGAAGCCAGGGCCTGGGCCAACCACACCGACGGCGAGTTCTCCCTCACGACGTTTCCCGGTGGGCATTTCTACCTCGACGATCAGCGAGACGCGGTGATCTCGCTGATCACGGAGCGCGTCGGCGCGGTCTGAATCTCACGCGATGTGGCTCAGTGAAGACGAGTCACTCACGATCTCGGTTCGCTTGCTCACGTTGAGTTTGCGGTAGACCCGCGTGAGGTGCTGCTCCACCGTGCTCACCGTGATGAACAGCTTGCGCCCGATCTCACGGTTGGTGTGACCCAGCGCGGCGAGTTCGGCGACTCGGCGCTCCGCCTCGCTCAACGCCGCCAGGCCGTCGTTCTCGGTGGTAGGGTTCTCCGGCTCGGTCTGCCGACTGCCCTGTCCGTCCTGTTCGGGCAGCAACCGTGCACAGGTCCGTTCCGCCGCGCAGTTCTGCGCGACGGTGAGGGACTGCTGTGCCATCATCCGGGACCGGCCGTACTCGCCGAGCGCATGGTGGATCTTGCTGAGTTCGGCCAGCGCGAGCGCCAGCTCGAAACGATCGCCGCAGTCCTGAAGGGTGGCCACCGCCTCCCGGATCAGCGCCGGGCGCTGCTCGAGGTCCGCGGCGGTCGCGAGCAAGCGTAACGTCATCCCCCGTGCCCGGCCGGTACGGGCCAGGCCGAGCTGCTCATCGAGCATCCGTCGGGCCTCGCTCCCTCGACCGAGTCGCAGCAGGGCTTCCGCACGACCGCCGCGCCACGGCAGCACGGCCGGTGTGTCGACCTTCCAGCGGCGCGCCAGCTCGCCACACGTGGTGAAATCCGCGAGTGCGGCGTGCGGGCAGTCGGCGGCCAGGTGGTAGCGGCCCCGTGCGTGGAGGTAGCGGAGTCCGAACTTGGTCTGGAACATCGCCTCGGGTACGAGCGTGCTGAGCACGTCGCGCGCCCGGTCGAGCTTGCCCATCGCCGTCCTGGCGTGGAGCAGGGTGCTCACCGGCGCGCCGACCACCACGCCCCAGCCCGGGGCGTCGAGGCTGCGCAGCGCCGACATCGCGTGCTCCTCGGCTTCGGCCAGATCACCCTGCCGCAGGCAGATCTCGGCGAGGATCGCGGCGAACAGACCCTGCCAGGTCGGTGAACCTCGCCGCGTCGCCTCGTCGAGCAACGCGCGACACCGGTCCTGACCCAGTGCTGGGCGGTCCGCGTAGACGAGCGCGAGCAGCGCGTACATGATCGGTTCCACGGACGCGTCACCGAGCCGCACCGTCCGCAACACCTGCTCGGCGTCGCGCACGGCGGCCTCCCGCGCCTCTCCGGAGGCTCCGCTGTCCGCGAGGGTCACCAGCGAGTCGGCGGCCGACTGCCGCATGCGCTCGGCGAGCGGTGCGCCCATCGCGGTGTCGACCTCGTCAGCCTCGCACTGGGCCGGTGTGCTCGCGAAAGCGTGCCACCACTGCTGGGACGCCTGGAGTTCGAGCACCTGCCGCTCGGGTGCCTCGGCGTCGGCCAGCAGTTCGATAGTCCGGCTCGCCTCACGCAGCTGGCCGTGCCAGAGCTGGAACCGGATCAGCATCGCGAGGTGAGCCGGTTGCAGCCTGCCCTGCCGCGCCGCGTCGTTCAGCGGGGCGAGGTACCGCGTGGCCACGGCGGCCGGGTCGGTGCGCCATTCCACCGATGCCTGCAGCAGGATGATCTCGCCGAGGCACCGCTCGCCGGAACACACGCTCCTGGCCAGCTCGAGACATTCGGTGGCTCGGCCGAGCTCGTCCTCGCGCAGGGCCTGCTCGGCCTCGGCCTTGAGCATCGGCACCGCCCAGTCGCCCTTCGCGTCACCTGCGGCGAGCAGGTTGTCCACGACCGCGGACGGTGGGGCGTCTTCCTCGTGCAGCAGTTGAGCCAGCGCGAGATGCAGCTCGACCCGGTCTTCGGGCGCCGACGTGTCGAGCACCGCCGCGGGCGTCGCGGGATGCCGGAACCGGCCGTCCTTCACGAGACCCGTCGTGTCGAGCAGCCGGAGGTAGAGTCCCGCGGAACCGGCCCTGATGCCGAGGAGTCTGCCGAGTCGTGCCGGTGCGGCCCACTCGCCGAGCGCGGCGAGCGCTCGCGCGATTTCCGGAGCCCACTCGCCGGCGCGGTGCAGGCAGGCGTGTACCGCGCGACCGAACGCCCGGCCCGCCACCGGAACCTCTGTCGGTTCCGGCGGTTCGGCCGCGGCGTGCCGGTCCTCGATCAAGGCCCGTAGGATCAGCGGATTGCCCCCGCTGACGTGGTGGTAGCTCTCGGCCAGTCGCCGATCGACAGGGCAGCCGAACTCCGCACCGAGCACCTCCGCGACACCGGCGGCCGAGAGCGGATCGAGCTGGACTCGCCGATAGTGCGGCTGCCGGGAGAGCTCGACGTAGAGCACAGGGTCGGCCTGATAGCGCGACTGTGACTCAGCCAGCACCATCAGCAGTTTTGCCGTGCGCATCCGGCGCGCCAGGTACAACAGCACCTGTACTGACGGCACATCGGCGAAGTGCACGTCGTCCACCACGACCACCACGGTGCGGTCCTGCGCCAGGCGCAGCAAGCTGGTCGCGAGACCATGCACGCTGCGAGCCTGTCCTGCCCTCAGGGTCGCCGGCTCCCCGTGCTCCGCTCCGGTGTCGAATCGGACGTCGTCGAGGTGGGCGGCCGCGTCGAGTTCGACGCTGCTCGGCAGGCAGGAGCTCGCGAAGAGCTGGGACACGACACCGAAGTCCAGGGTGCGCTCGCCCTGTGATCCGGTCGCCGTGAGCACGGACGCGTTCGTCTCCGCCGCACGGTCACTGAACGCGTGGAGCAACTCGGTCTTACCAAGGCCGACCGCACCGGTGGTGAGGACCACTCGACCGACGCCATTACTACATTCGGCGTAGTACTGTTCGAGTTCGTGCAGCTCTTGTGTTCGTTCCGTTAGCACCTAGCAGTCCCCAAAAAAGCAAGATGACCGCCACAGCGATCGACGCGGCAGCTCGACGTCGCGAGACCGGTCGAAGCTCGCCAGGTCGACCTTCTGTAGGCCGTGCTCGTTGATCGGCGCAAGGAAGCTAGCACAAATAGCGCAAAAGGATGAAGAGCTTCGCTCATGAAGCAATATGGTTGCTCTGTGTGTCATCCAAGCGAGACCGTTCGGTTATGGAAAGTCTTCGAGTGGTTTCCTGGGCGCGATGAAACCGCGATCTACCGCGAGATTAGTCCGAAAGGACCAATACTTCCGGAGGATTCTGCGGCGTCGTCCACGTCAGTGGCGGCCGAGCCATCCCGGGTGACCCTCCCACGCAGCGTGGCTCCGGATAAGCGTCGCGAGCCCGACAGACCGATGTGAGAGGGGCTCTCAGGAGTGGTGTCCGTCCAGGTAGGCGAGTACGGCCAGCACCCGGCGGTTGTCGTCGCGGGAGTCGGTGATGCCGAGCTTGGCGAAGATGCTGGTGGTGTACTTGCTGATCGCCCCGTCGCTGAGGTGCAGGCGCTGGGCGATGGCGGTGTTGGAGCGGCCCTCGGTCATCAGCTCCAACACCTCCCGCTCGCGCGGGGTCAGCGCGGCCAGTGGCTCCTGGCGGGCACTGCCCGCGAGCAGTGCGGAGATGACCTCGGGGTCCAGGGCGGTGCCGCCCGCCGCGACCCGGTTCAGCGCGTCGACGAACTGGTCGCCGCCGAGTACCCGGTCCTTGAGCAGGTAGCCGATCGCGCCGTCGCCCTCGGCCAGCAGCTCGCGCGCGTAGAGCTGTTCCACGTGCTGGGACAACACCAGCACCGGCAGCCCCGGGATCTCGCGGCGGGCGGCCAGCGCGGCGCGCAGCCCCTCGTCGGTGAAGGTCGGTGGCAGGCGCACGTCCACGATCGCCAGGTCGGGACGCTGCCTGCGCAGAGCGGCCGCCAGCTCGTCGCCGGAGGCCACCGCCTCCACGACCTCGAAGCCGCGAGCCGTGAGCATGTGGGTCAGGCCCTCCCGCAACAGCGGCAGGTCCTCGGCGAGCACGACGCGCACGGGCACTCCGGTTCACGAGTGTGTCGGGTCACGAGAAGCTTAGCGCCGCGCTCCGTCAGTCGTCCTGCCAGCTCTCGCACGGCACGCGCAGCGACACCAGTGTCGGCCCGCCGATCGGGCTGTGGACGGTGAGGTCCCCGTCGAACGCGGCCAGACGCCTGGTCATCCGGCGCAGCCCGGTGCCACGGCGGGGATCGACGCCGCCGTCACCGTCGTCGTGCACGGAGGCGTGCAGCCACCCTGCCTCGAACCGCAGGTCCAATTGGACTGATCGCGAGCCGGAGTGCTTGGCCACATTGGTCAGCAGCTCGCGCAGCGTGAAGTAGACCGCCGACTCCACCGCCGCCTCCACCCGGCCGGGGAAGTCCGCCGTCACCCTGGCGTCGAGCGGGAAGTCCAGTGCCAGTGCCTGCACCGCGTCGGCCAGGCCACGCTCGGCCAGCACCGGTGGGTGGATGGTGCGTACGACCTCGCGCAGGTCGACCAGAGTGCCGGCCAGTCTCCGGCGGGTGTCGGAGACCAGCTCCTTCGCCTTGTCCGGGGAGGTGTCCAACAGCATCTCGACCGCGTCGAGCTGCATCCCGATGGCGACGAGGCCCGCCTGCACCCCGTCGTGCAGGTCCTGCTCGATCCGGCGCAGTTCGGCCACCTGGACCCGGTTGGCGTCGTCCCGGGACTCGGAGAGCCGGCGTACCTGCTGGGCCAGGGACGCCGCTCCGGTCGGGCTCAGCAGCGCCGCTCCGGCCAGGCCGTACCCGCGCAGCGCCCAGGGTGCCAGCGCCATCCCCGCGCCGGTCACCGCGAGTCCGGCCACGAGACCCCACCAGGGCGGTCCGGGCACGCCGAGCGCCGTCGTCCACGCGAGAGCCGGGTCGTAGTCCAACCACCATTGGGTCGGGAGCAGCCACAACCACGGCCATACCAGGCCGAACGCGGCGTAGCCGGTGGCGGTGACCAGCAGCGCCGCCACCGTGCCGGTGACCGGCTGGACCGCCAGCCAGGCCAGGTCCCGCCAGGTCGCCGGGTCCCGCAACACCCACTGGTACCGCTGGGTTCGCACCACCGGGGCGGGGGAGTCGAACAGCGTCCGCCCGACCAGGTACAGCCCGTCGCGTCGCGGCGTGGGCGGTTCCGGGGGCGGCAGGTACGGCTCGGCCACCACCCGGCCCGCCCACCGGGCGACCAGCGGCCGCTGCGCTGTCACCGCCGGTCGCACCAGCCGTTGCGCCCACGGCAACGCCCACGCGCCCGGGAGTAACGACAGTGCCACCACCGCCATGAGCACGAGCCCCGGCACGGCGAGCAGCGCTACCGCGACCAGCTCGACCAACGCCAGAGTCCGTCGTCCCAGCGCACGGAACACTCCGGCGCCGACTCGTTCCGGCGCGGGGCCCAGCAGCCGAGCGGCCCATCGGCCGTACCACCGCACCGCCGAGGGGCCGAGGACGGTCCCGGCAGGCACGGCCGCGAGCGTCCACGGGGTGACCCACACCAGCGCGATGCCCGCGATCACCAGCGTCGCGGGCAGCAGCGCCGTGGGCGCGGCGACGAACGGGGCGGCCAGCAGAAACGCCGAGTCCCGGCGCGTCGCCGGATCCCCGTTCAACCAAGCCACCCGCCGCTGCCAGGTGACCAGGCGGGGGGAGTCGTACAGCCGGTTTCCGTACTGGTACTGGCCCTGCGCGTTCGCTCGCGGCGGCTCCGGAGGCTCCCGGTACGGGCTGGACACCGGAATGCCGCACCAGCGCCGGAGGGCCTGTCGCGTCAGTTCGGTGACCGCACGGGACGCCGTGATCGCCGACAGGAAGCCGACCATCGCGGCCAGCGACGACAGCAGCAGGACGACGGGAGCCAGAAGCGCCAGGGAACCCAGCGCGAGACCGTGCAGCGGGGCCAGCGCGGAGGACCGCGCACGGTCCGCCGCTGGGGTGACCGTCTCGCCCACACCGACCACCCCCTTACCGCCGACCCCTATCTTTCGCCCGGGGTGCTCCTATATTCGGTCCGCTGTCCACCGCAAGAACGTACCTTGTCCGCGTGACCGAAGTCGTGGCAGTCGAAGACCTCCGCAAGAGTTACCCGCGCTCGCCGGTGGCAGCGGTCGACGGGTTGAGTTTCTCGGTGTCCGAGGGCGAGGTCTTCGGGCTTCTCGGCCCGAACGGAGCGGGAAAGTCCACCACGGTGGGCGTGCTGACCACCCGAGTGGTCCCGACCAGCGGCAGCGCCCGGGTCGGCGGTGTCGACGTGCTCGCCGACCCGGCCCGCGCGCGTAAGGCTCTCGCCGTGGTCTCCCAGCGCAACAACCTCGACCGTAGCCTGAACGTGCGGCAGAACCTGCTGTTTCACGCCGCGTACCACGGGGTGAGCCGCGGGACCCGTACCCGGCTCGCCGACGAGATCCTGGAACGCATGGGGCTGACCGATTTCGCCGGCTCGCGAGTGGACTTCATGTCCGGCGGGCAGGCGCAACGGGTGATGATCGCCCGTGCGCTGATGCACCGGCCGCGCGTGCTGTTCCTGGACGAGCCCTCCACCGGGCTGGACCCGCAGTCCCGTCTGTTCGTCCATGACCGGGTGAACGAGCTGCGCGCCGACGGTGTCACCGTCGTGCTGACGACGCACGACATGGACGAGGCCGAGAAGCTCTGCGACCGGATCGGCATCATCGACCACGGCAAACTCATCGCCCTCGACACCGCACCGGCGTTGACCAGGACCCTGCCCGGCCGCACCACGATCACCGTGACCGTGCGACTGCGGGACTCCACCGGCGAGGAGGTACGTTCCGCGTTGGGCGGCGTCACCGACGTCGAGCGCGTCGAGGAGCTGGACGAGGGGCAGTACCGGCTCTACGTCGGCGCGGACTCCGATGTGGTGCTGCCGTTCGTGCTCAAAGCGCTGGCCGACCTGAGTTGTCAGGTCAGCGACGTGTCCGTCGGCGCGCCCAGCCTCGAGGACGTCTTCATCCACCTGACCGGCCGGGAGCTGCGATGACAATGACCCAGGACAGGCCGGTGGCCGAGCCCACCGTGTCCGCGCACACCGCAGGCGACACCCGGCGTGCCTTCCTGGCCGTGCTCGGCCGTGACGTGCTGGTCACCGGCCGGGAGCTGCCGTCGTTCCTCGCGCAGGTGGTGCTGCAGCCGCTGTTCACCCTGTTCATTCTCGGCACCGTCCTCGGCGAGCTCGGCTACGTCTCCGGGGAGTTCGGCCTGGTTCTGCTGCCCGGTGTGATCGCACTCGCCGGGTTCGTCGGCGCGCTGCAGAACACCGCGCTGCCGCTGACCCTGGACTTCTCGTACACCAGGGAGATCGAGGACCGGCTGCTCGCGCCACTGCCCATGCGGTGGGTGGCGATGGAGAAGATGGTCTTCGGAGCGTTCCGGGGCCTGATCTCCGCGCTGCTGATGATCCCGTTCGGATACCTGCTGCTCGACCGGGTGAGCCTGCCGTTCGCCGCGCTCCCGCCGCTGCTGGGGGTCTGCGTGCTCGGCACGCTGCTCGGCGCGGCGGTGGGCATGACGCTGGCCACCTTCGTGCCACCGCACCGCATCGAGATCATGTTTGCCGTCATCCTGACCCCGGTCATGTTCACCGGGGCCACCCAGTTCCCGTGGCCCGCGCTCGACTCGCTGCTGTGGTTCCAGGTGATCAGCGCACTGAATCCACTGACCTACTTCAGCGAGGCGCTGCGTGGCCTGACGCTCGACGGCGTCCTGCCCGCGATGCCGTTGTGGGTGTCGCTGCCGGTGCTCGTGCTGGCGCTGGTCGGGTTCGGCGTCGCGGGCGTGCGTGGATTCCGGAACCGCGCCACGGACTGACGAGCACCGCGCAAAGGACGCAGGGAGCCGGGGTCGCCGGGTCGCGATCGGGCTCGGTCGGCTCCCGTCCCGGCAGTGCGGGGATTCATTATGGGGCGGGCCGAGGAGATTAATGACCGTTGAAAAGTTTATCTCGACCCACGGGTTCCTGGGGTAATTACCTCATGCTAATGTCACCTCGCACCGCACCGTCAAGGAAGGGAGAATGAATGGGCGAGCGCTGGTTGGGTCTGCTCGGTCTGCTCGGTTTTCTGGGGCTGCTGGGATTCTCGAATCCGTGGTTCTTCGGCTTCGCTTTGTTCTTTTTGTGCTTCTTGTTCTTCCGCATCAAGCCGAAGGAACATGCCTGACGCGTTGACGTGCTGAAGGGGCCCCGGAGGAGAAGCCGGGGCCCCTTCGGTGTTCGCGGGGGTCAGTCCGCGGACTTCAATGCGTGCTCGACGATGTCGGCGGCCCGCGGGGCCCCACCCGCGGCGACCATCTCGTCGCGGAACCGGGTGATGCTCGCGGCCGCGTCCTCGTCGGCGAGCACGGCGCGGGTCTGCTCCAGTGCGGCCTCGCCGGTGGCGTCGGCCGGAGCCAGCACGCGGCCGACGCCCAGCTCGGTCAGCAGCTCGGCGGCGTACTCGTTCTCCACCATCTGCGGCACCATGATCAGCGGAGTCCGGTGGTGCAGCGCCATCAGCGAGGTGCCGAACCCGCCGTGGTTGATGCACACATCGGCCCGCGCGAGCACCGAGTGGAACGGCAGCCATCTGTGCGCGGTGACGTTCGGCGGCAGCGGGCCCAGGTCGGCGTCGATGTCGCCCAGTGCCAGCATGGCCCGTTCCGGCTGCCCGGCGAAGGCGTTCACGCAGGAACGGAAGAAGTCCGGTTTGTCGTTGAACGCCGACCCGAGTGTGATCAGCACCAGTGGCCCGTCGCCGGGCGGAGGGGTGAACGGCTCGGTCTGGCCCGTGGTGTCCAGGCAGGGGCCGACGAAGGCGAACCGGTCGTCGAAGGTGTCTCCGGCGAGCTGCGCCGACCTGGGCAGGAACACGATGTTGCGGTCCTCGACCCGGCCGAGGAAGGCTGCCACGTCGGCCCCGGAGAGCCCGTTGTCGGCGAGCAGCTGCACCAGCCGCAGGTGGAACTCGGTGAACTTCGGGTGTCGCGGGTCGGCCTTGTAGCGCTTCGCCGCGAGAGCGTCCACCGAGAACCGTTCGTGCTGGGCGAACGTGGGAAACGTCCGGACGCCGGGAACGCCGAACTCGCGGGTCAGCAGCCTGCCGGCGGCGAACATCGTCTGGTCGTGCACCACCAGGTCGGGCCGGTCGTCCCGCAGCGCGGGGGCGGCCGCCGCGAGCGCGGCCTCGTTCTCCCGCAGGTAGGTCAGCGGCACCTGGGCCAGTGTCTCCGGCGACATCTCCGGCGGAACCGGGTTGGTGGCCACGAAGGAGTCGTACGGCACCGGCGTCGCCCCGGCGGCCGCGACCAGTCGCGCGAGCGTCTCGCCCACGGCGTAGGTGACCCGGTGGCCCCGCGCGACCAGCTCCGCGACCAGTGCCAGGGTGGGGCCGACGTGCCCGTGTCCGGTGATACTGACGAATGCGATGTGGGAGCCCACGAAGTTCACCTCGGTCCGACGGAACTGCCTCGGCGCTGACGCCACACGTTAGCACCGGACATGACGGCGCACTGAATTCTCCCGGAATTCGCGCGCACTGCGATCTCAAGGGCCGGGTGAGCCTGATTAGGGGTGTCTAGGGGTTTGGTGGGCGGGGGCCGGCTCGTAGATTCGCGAACAAGTTCGGTGCAGTCTGCCGTCACAGGACGGTGGTCCGCACGCCAGTCACCGGGGTGGGTTCTGCGGAAGGAGGGGCGGTGGTGTGAGAAGCGGTGCCTTTCCCGATGGGGCCGTGGCTGTCGTGGGGCTGGCGTGCCGCTTGCCCGGAGCCGCCGGACCGGCCCAGTTCTGGAGCTCACTGCGCGAGGGCGTCGACGCCGTGCGGGAGGTGCCCACAAGCAGGTGGCCGGATGCCGCCGCCCTGTCCGGGGGCTACTCCGCCGGTGTTCGCCGTGGCGGATACCTGACCGACGTGGACGCCTTCGACGCCGACTTCTTCGGGGTCTCGCCGCGCGAGGCGGCGGCGATGGACCCGCAGCAGCGGCTGATGCTGGAGCTGGCGTGGGAGTCCCTGGAGGACGCGGGCACGTCGCCGCAGACGGCGGCACGCCGCGGGACCGGGGTCGTGTTCGGCGCGATGGCCGACGACTACGCCACCCTGACGCGCGCGGACGCGGGCGTGCACACGCTCACCGGACTGGCCAGGGGCATGGTCGCCAACCGGGTATCCCATGTGCTGGGCCTGACGGGACCGAGCCTCACCATCGACGCCGCGCAGGCGAGTTCGCTCGTCGCCGTGTACCAGGCCTGCGCGGCTTTGCACCGCGGTGAGGCGGACACGGTGCTCACCGGCGGCGTCCACCTGAACCTGGCCGCGCTGGGCAGCGCGGTCACCGCCGAGTTCGGCGCGCTGTCCCCGACCGGCCGGGCGCACGTCTTCGACTCCCGCGCGGACGGGTACGTGCGCGGTGAGGGCGGCGTCGTCCTGGTGCTGCGACGGCTCGACGAGGCGACCGCGGACGGCGATCGTGTCTACGCGGTCCTGGCGGGCGGGGCGCTCAACCACGATGGCGGTGGAGAAGCGCTGACCGTGCCCCGAGCGGGGGCGCAGGCCGCCGTGATCCGCCGAGCGCACGCGAGCGCGGGCCTCACACCGTCCGAGGTGGACTTCGTCGAGTTGCACGGCACGGGGACCAGGGCCGGTGACCCGATCGAGGCCGCAGGGCTGGGTGAGGTGTTCGCCGGGCGCGGGGAATCGTTGCCCGTCGGTTCGGTCAAGACGAACATCGGGCACCTCGAGGGCGCGGCCGGTGCGGCGGGGCTGCTCAAGGCGTTGTTGTCCGTGCACGCGGGCGAGGTGCCGCCGTCGCTGCACTTCGCCGAGCCCAACCCGGCCATCGACCTCGACGCGCTGGGCCTGCGCGTGGTCACCGAGCTGGAGCCACTGCGCGAGGCCGGAGTGGCCGGGGTCAGCTCCTTCAGCATGGGTGGTGCCAACGCCCATCTCGTCGTGCGCGGTGTCACCCCGGCGCTGGGCACCGCGGACACGGAAGACACCCGCACCCTGGTGCTCAGCGCCCGGACCGGGACGGCGCTGCGTGATTCGGCCGCCCGCCTGCGGGACGCCCTCGACACCGTGTCACTCGCCGACGCGGCCACGACCCTGGCCACCGGCCGCGCCCGGCTGCCACATCGGGCGGTGGTCG
>NZ_KI912187.1:113720-113943 GCF_000231035.2 Saccharomonospora iraqiensis subsp. paurometabolica YIM 90007
TCGCCTCCGGCCGCCTCGCCTACCAGTTCGGCCTCGGCGGCCCCTGCCCTCACCGTCGACACCGCCTGCTCGTCCTCGCTGGTCGCGCTGCACCTGGCGGCCCGGTCGCTGCGCGCGGGGGAATGCGGGCTCGCCCTGGCGGCCGGCGCGACCGTGATGGCCTCGCCGGGGGTGTTCGTCGAGTTCGGCAAGCAGGGCGGCCTCGCCGCCGACGGCCGGTGCA
>NZ_KI912187.1:114043-114517 GCF_000231035.2 Saccharomonospora iraqiensis subsp. paurometabolica YIM 90007
ACCGGCTCGCTCGGCTCGCTGTTCGCCCGTCACCTCGCCGAGTCCGGGGCCAAGCACCTGCTCCTCGTCAGCAGGCGCGGTCCGGACGCCCCCGGTGCGGACCGGCTGGCCGCCGACCTGGAGGCGCTGGGCGTGAACGTCCGCGTCGTCGCCGCCGATCTGGCCGACTACGACCAGTGCGCGGCCGTGCTCGACTCCGTCGACCGCCGGATCACCGCCGTCGTCCATACCGCGGGTGTCCTCGACGACGGCGTCCTGGACTCGATGACCCCGGAGCGGATGGAGACCGTCGCCCGGCCCAAGATCGCCGCCGCGCACAACCTGGATCGGCTCACCACCGACCTTGACGCGTTCGTGCTGTTCACCGCCGCGGCCGGTGTGCTGGGCACCCCCGGCCAGGCCAACTACGCCGCTGCGAACACCGCGCTGGACGCCCTCGCCGCGGACCGCGCCGCCCGCGGCCTGCCCGCGACC
>NZ_KI912187.1:114617-115881 GCF_000231035.2 Saccharomonospora iraqiensis subsp. paurometabolica YIM 90007
GCCGCCGTGCTCGACCGGCTCGGCCCGCTCGACACCGTCGTCCACGCGGCCGGAACACTCGACGACGCCACCGTGGACAACACCACCGCCGACGCGCTCGCCGCCGCACGCCGCGCCAAGGTCGACGCCGCCCGGAACCTGGACCGGCTGGCCGGAGACGTCCGGGCGTTCGTGCTGTTCTCGTCGTTCGTCGGCGTCACCGGGAATCCGGGCCAGTCGGCTTACGGCTCCGCCAACGCGGCGCTGGACGCGCTCGCGCGTGACCGCCGCGCCCGTGGGCTGCCCGCCACCGCGGTTGCCTGGGGCCCGTGGGCCGGAGCGGGCATGGCTTCCTCCGCCGCCGAGGGATTCGTCCGCCGCGGCGTCCGTCCGCTCGTTCCCGCCAGGGCACTCGACGCGTTGTGGGCCGCGGTCGCGGGCACGGAACCCGTCGTGGTCCTTGCCGACGTCGACTGGGATCGGTTCGCCGCCACCGTCGGGGCCCCGCTGCTGCGCGATCTCACCCAGACCGGACCCGCCCCTGGTTCCGGCGCCGATCCCGTGCCCGTGGAGAACGCGCTCGACCTCGTTCTCGCGCACACCGCAGCCGCCCTCGGCCACGGCGACCCCGGCGCCGTGCCGCCCGACCGCAGCTTCCGAAGCCTCGGCTTCGACTCGCTGACCTCCGTCGAACTGCGCAACGCCCTCGCCGCCGCGACCGGTCTGCGGCTGCCCGTCGGCGTCCTCTACGACCATCCCAGCCCGCAGGCCCTCGCCGACCACCTCGGCCGGACCCGCGACAGCGGTCCCACGACCGCGCCCGCCGCCGCGGACGAGCCGATCGCCATCGTCGGCATGGCCTGCCGGTACCCGGGTGGGGTCCGCACTCCCGACGACCTCTGGGAACTCGTCGACGACGGCCGCGAGGCACTGGGCCCGCTGCCCGCGGACCGCGGCTGGGACCTGCGGGCGCTCGCCGCCGCGGGCGTCGTCGATCGCGGCGGGTTCCTCACCGGCGCCGACGAGTTCGACCCCGCCTTCTTCGGAATCTCGCCGCGCGAGGCGCTGGCGATGGACCCGCAGCAGCGCCTCCTGCTGGAGGCGTCGTGGGAGGCCCTCGAACGTGCCGGTCTGGACGCGGAGTCGTTGCGCGGCAGCGCCACCGGGGTGTTCGTCGGCGCGTCGCACCAGGAGTACGGGCCCCGCCTGGACGCGGTCGGCGACGAGGTCGCGGGCAACGCGCTGACCGGCGGGCACCTCAGCGTCGCCTCCGGCCGCCTCGCCT
>NZ_KI912187.1:115981-117370 GCF_000231035.2 Saccharomonospora iraqiensis subsp. paurometabolica YIM 90007
GGTCGAGCCCGACGCCGTGACCACCGCGCTGGCCCGCCTGCACGCCGCGGGCCGTGCCCCGGCTCCCGTGCCGCCGGGCGCCGGTAGGGCCGACATCCCGACCTACCCGTTCCGCCGCGACTCGTTCTGGCTCACCGCACCCGTCGGTAAACCGGGCGCGCACCCGGTCCTCACCGACGAGGTGACCCTGGCCGGCACCGGCGACCTCGTCCTCAGCGGGACCGTCGACACGGCCACGCACTCCTGGCTGGCCGGGCACGTGGTCGACGGACAGGTCCTGCTCCCCGGCACCGCCCTGCTCGACCTCGCCGCGCACGCCGCGACCCGTGCCGGAGACCTCGGCGTCGTGGAGCTGACCCTCACCGCGCCCGTGGTCGTCCCGGACGGCGAGAGCGTCGACGTGCAGGTCCTGGTCGACACCGGTCGGGCGCTCACCATCCACGCCCGGCGCGCGGGCGGGACGTGGGAGGTCGCGGCCACCGGCCGGGTCGGCGAGGTCGTCCCGGAAACCCGCCCGCGCCCCGACGGGACTCCGGCACCACTCGACCCCGACGCGCTCTACGACCGGTTCGCCCGCAACGGACTCGACTACGGCCCCGCGTTCCGCGGCCTGACCGGGCTGTGGCGGCACGACACCACCTACACCGCGGAGATCACCGCACCCGGTGGGCTCGGCGGCGGCTACGCCGTGCATCCGGCACTGCTCGACACCGCCCTGCACGCCGTCGGTCTCGGCGAGCTGGACGGCGACACCGGAACCGCGCTGCTGCCGTTCTCCTTCACCGGCGCGACCGTGACCGGGCCGGTCACCGGCTCGCTACGCGCCACCCTGACCCCGATCGCCCCCCTGACCGTCGCCGTCGAGGTCGTCGACGACACCGGTCGCGTCGTCGCCGCGATCGCGGCGCTGGCGCTGCGACCCGCACGGGCCGCCGACCCCGCGTCGGACCTGCTGTACCGGGTCGAGTGGACCCGCATCGACCTCCCGGCCACCGAGGTCCCCACCGACCGCTTTCTCGTCCACAACGGACACGATGTGGCGGAGACCCTGGTCCGCATACGGCAATTTCTCGCCATGCCGGACGAGAAGACCTTCGTCGTGGTCACCGACGGCGGTCTCGACAGCGCGGGCATCATCGGCCTGATCCGGTCCGCCCGCGCCGAACATCCCGGCCGCATCGTCCTCATCGAGGCCGCGGGAACTCCCGACACCGCCGACCTGGCCGCCGCACTGGCGACCGGTGAGCCCGAGATCGCGCTGCGTGGCGGGGTCGCCTCGGTGCCCCGCCTGGTCCGCGTGCCCTCAGCCGAGCGCGGTGGCGACGCCCCGGTGCTCGACCCCGACGGCACGGTCCTGATCACCGGCGGTACCGGCTCGCCCGGCTCGCT
>NZ_KI912187.1:117470-121585 GCF_000231035.2 Saccharomonospora iraqiensis subsp. paurometabolica YIM 90007
CCGAGGCGTTCGAGGAAGCCGCCGCCGCCGTCGACCGCCACCGGGCCGGTCCGCCGCTGCGCGACGTCCTGCACGGGGGCGACCCGGCTCTGCTGGACGACACGGCCCGGGCGCAGCCCGCGCTGTTCGCACTTCAGGTGAGCCTGTCCCGTCTCCTGGCACACTGGGACGTGCGGCCGGACGTGCTCGTGGGGCACTCGGTCGGCGAGTTCGCCGCCGCCGAGATCGCCGGGGTGCTGACCCTGGACGAGGCCGCCGAACTGGTCGTGGCGCGCGGCAGACTCATGGCGGAACTGCCGCCGCGCGGTGCGATGGGCGCCGTCGAGGCCGACGTGGACGAGATCACCGCCGATCTCGGACCGGAGATCGATCTCGCGGCGATCAACGGGCCCCGCGCCGTCGTGGTCTCCGGCGCGGCGGAGGCGGTCGCCGCGCTCCTGGAGCGCTGGGCCTCCCGAGGCCGTCGCACGAGCAGCCTCCGCGTCAGTCACGCCTTTCACTCGCACCTGCTCGACCCGGTTCTCGACCGCTTCCGCGACGTCGCGGCGCGCTTCACCTCCCGCCCACCGGCGGTGGAGGTCGTGTCGACGCTGACCGGCCTGCCGTGGGGAGCGCCGGATGCGGATTACTGGGCCGACCACGCCCGGTATCCCGTCCGCTTCCACGACGCCGTCACCGCTGCCGTCGCCGAGGGCACCACGACGTTCCTCGAACTCGGTTCCGGCGGCGCACTCGGGTCGCTGGTCCACGCGGAGGGCGTGGCCACGGCCCCGCTGCTGCGCGAGAATCAGGACGAGCCCCTGACCGCCCGCGCCGCCGCTGCCCTGGCCACCGCGCGCGGGGAGGACTGGACCGCGTTGTCCGGCGGCGGGGGGCGCAGGGTCTCGCTGCCGACCTACCCGTTCGAGCGCAGCCGCCATTGGGCCGGGGACGGACGTACCGTCGCGATACCGGTGCGGAAGCCGGAGGCCGCGCCGTCGGCGAACGTCATCGACCACGTGGCCGCGGTACTCGGATACTCCGACGCCGCGGCCATGGACACCGGTCGCACGTTCCGCGACCTGGGCTTCGATTCCGTCATGCTGGAGGAGTTGCGCGCGCGGCTGTCCGCACTCGGGCGTGCCGTGCCATCCACAGTGGTCTTCGATCACCCCACGCCGGACGCCCTCGCCGCCTGGTGGGAGTCCGGGGACGCCGACACCGAGCAGCCGTTCGGGGCGGACGTCGACCCCGCTGAGCCGATCGCCGTGGTCGCCATGGCCTGCCGCGCGCCGGGCGGCGTCACCGACCCCGACCAACTGTGGGACCTGGTTCTCGAACGTCGTGACGCGGTCGGTGACGCGCCGACCGACCGGGGCTGGACCGTCGACGGGGTGCGGGGCGGCTTCCTGCGCGACGCCGCCGAGTTCGACGCCGACCTGTTCGGGATCTCGCCGCGCGAGGCCGCGGCCATGGAGCCGCAGCAGCGGGTCCTGCTGGAGCTGGCCTGGGAGGCGTTCGAGCGGGCAGGCGGCGTCCCCGGCGGCACCACCGGCGTGTTCGTCGGCGCGATCCCGCAGGACTACGGCCCGCGCGCCCACCGGGCGGGCGAGGCCGGCGGGCACATCCTCACCGGCACCACCACCAGCGTCGCCTCCGGGCGGATCGCCTACCAGTTCGGGCTCGGCGGGCCCGCACTCACGGTCGACACCGCCTGCTCCTCGTCCCTGGTCGCGCTGCACCTGGCCGTGCGCTCGCTGCGGCACGGCGAGATCGACGCGGCGCTGGCGGGTGGCGTCACCGTGATGAGCAGCCCGGGCATGTTTGCCGAGTTCGCCAAACAGGGCGGCCTGGCGACCGACGGCCGGTGCAAGGCGTTCTCCGCCGAGGCCGACGGCACGGGCTGGGCCGAGGGCGCCGGGCTGCTGGTGCTGCGCAGACTTTCCGACGCCCGCCGTGACGGCGACACGGTGCTCGCGGTGATCCGCGGCAGCGCGGTCAATCAGGACGGCACATCGAACGGCCTCACCGCCCCGAGCGGCGTCGCGCAGCGCCGGGTCATCCGTGCCGCCCTCTCCGACGCGGGCCTCACCGGGACCGAGGTGGATCTGGTCGAGGCGCACGGCACCGGCACCCGGCTCGGTGATCCGGTCGAGGCGGCCGCCCTCATCGCCACGTACGGCGCCGACAGGGCCGAGCCCGTCGGGTTGGGCTCGCTCAAGTCGAACATCGGTCACGCGCAGGCCGCCGCGGGTGTGCTCGGCGTGGTCAAGGCAGTGCAGGCCGTCCGGCACGGCGTACTTCCCGCGACCCTGCATGCCACCACCCCGACCCCGCACGTCGACTGGTCCGGCGTGCGGCTGCTCTCCGAACCGGGGGAGTGGCCCGCGGACCGGGTGCGGCGGGCGGCGGTGTCGTCGTTCGGGATCAGCGGTACCAACGCGCACCTGGTGCTGGAACAGGGCGTCGCGATCTCCGCCCCGGCCGAGACCGGCCCCGTCCTGTGGCCGGTCAGCGGGCACTCACCGGAGGCGCTGGCCGCCCAGATCGCCCGGCTGGCCTTGGCGTCGCTGGACGCGGTCCCGGTCGCCAGGGCTCTGGCGTCCCGGGTCCCGCTGCCGTACCGGGCGGTCGGGGTCGGCGCGACGGCCGGGGAGCTGCTGTCGTCCGTGACCGACGGAGCTGTGCGCGGTGTCGCCCGCTCGGGCCGGATGGCGTTCGTGTTCACGGGTCAGGGTTCGCAGTGGGCGGGGATGGGTCGTGGGTTGGCTGCGGCGTTTCCGGTGTTCGCGTCCGCGTGGCACGAGGTGCTGGGGCTCTTCCCGGCTGAGGTCTCCGAGGTGGTGGTCGAGGGTTCGCGGATCGAGGGAACGCGGTTCGCGCAGCCGGGGATCTTCGCGTTCGAGGTGGCGTTGGTGCGGCTTCTGGGGTCGTGGGGTGTGGTGCCGGATGTGGTGATCGGGCATTCGGTGGGGGAGATCGCGGCGGCGTGGGCTGCGGGGGTGTTCTCGCTGGAGGACGCGGCGCGGCTGGTGGTGGAGCGCGGTGCGCTGATGGACGCGGTGCGCACACCCGGGGCGATGGCCGCGATCGGCGTTGCTGAGGCCGAGGTCGAGTTGCCGGACGGCGTCGAGTTGGCGGCGGTGAACGCGCCGGAGTCGGTGGTGGCCTCCGGCGACGCCGACGCGGTGGGCGCGCTGGTGGAGGACTACAAGGCGCGTGGGGTACGGGCGTCGCTGCTCGATGTGAGTCACGCGTTCCATTCCGCCCACATGGACGGGGTGTTGGACGACTTCGGTGCTGCGGTCGAACAGGTCGAGCGCTCCGAGCCCGTCAAGGAGTTCGTCCGGGTGGCGGGCGGCCACGATCCGTCCGAGGCCGGGTACTGGGTCGACAACGTGCGTCGCACGGTCCGGTTCGCCGACGGCGCCGCGCGGTTGGCCGCGGCACACGTCATCGAGGTCGGGCCGAGCGCCGCGCTGGCCCCGTTCGTCGACGGATGCGTTCCCGCCCTCGAGGGCGACGACGAGGTCCGCGCCGTCCTGACCGCGGCCGCGCGGCTCTTCGCCGAGGGCGTCGACCTCGACTGGGACGCTCTGCTGCCCCGTGGGCCGAGGGCGGAGCTGCCGACGTACGCGTTCCAGCGCAGGCGTTTCTGGCTCCGCGCCGACGAGACCGCCGAGGACCCGCTCTTCCACGCCGTCCGCTGGGTCGCGGTCGCCGATCCCCCGCCCGCGCCGACCGGACCCCGGATCGTTCTCGCCGCCGGGGACGACAACCCGTTCCCCGAGGCGGCCGTCCTGCGCGCTCCGGCCGAGCTCGCGCGCCCCGATGTCGACGCCACTGCCGGGGTCGTCGGCGCACTCGGTGCCGAGGACACGCTGGCACTGCTGAAGACCGGCATCGAGAACCTGTGGGTGCTCACCCGCGACGCCGCGACCGACCCCGACCAGGCCGCCGTGCGTGGCCTGGTCCACAGTGCCCGAACCGAGCGGCCCGATCTGGGCGTGCGCCTGCTCGACCTGCCCCGCGCGGCGACGGCCGAGGACATCGACCGGGCCCGCCGGGTCATCGCGGCGCCGGGCCAGGAAACGGACTTCGCCATCACGCCCGCCGGGGTCACGGTTCGCAGGCTG
>NZ_KI912187.1:121685-122666 GCF_000231035.2 Saccharomonospora iraqiensis subsp. paurometabolica YIM 90007
CGATCGCTGCGGTCGGGGGAGTGCTCGATGGCGCTCGCGGGCGGCGTGACCGTCATGTCGACCCCGCAGGTGTTCCTCGACTTCTCCCGGCAGCAGGGGCTGGCCGCCGACGGGCGCTGCAAGTCCTTCGGAGCCGGGGCCGACGGTACCGGCTGGGCCGAGGGCGCGGGGTTTCTGCTCCTGGAGCGCCTGTCCGACGCCGTCGCGGCCGGCCACCCGGTCCTGGCCGTCGTGCGCGGAACGGCGGTCAACTCCGACGGCGCGTCCAACGGGCTCACCGCGCCGAGCGCCCCCGCGCAGCGTGCCGTCATCCGGGCCGCCCTCGCCGACGCCGGGCTCGGCGCGTCCGATGTGGACGCAGTGGAGGCGCACGGCACCGGCACGCGCCTCGGTGACCCCATCGAGGCCCGGGCTCTGCTCGACACCTACGGCCAGGACCGTTCCGCGCCGCTGCGGCTCGGGTCGATCAAGTCGAACATCGGTCACACCCAGGCCGCCGCGGGCGTCGCGGGCATCATCAAGATCGTCGAGGCCCTGCGCCACGGCGTGCTCCCGCGCACCCTGCACGCCGAGACCGCCAGCCCGCACGTCGACTGGTCCGCGGGCGCGGTCTCCCTGCTCACCGAACCCGCCGCATGGCCGGAGGGGCAGCGCCCGCGCCGGGCGGGTGTGTCGTCGTTCGGGGTGAGCGGGACCAACGCGCACGCCATCATCGAGGAGCCCCCGGCGGCCGAGACCGTCGAGCCGACGCACTCCGGGCCCGTCCTGTGGGCGTTGAGCGGGCACACGCCGGAGGCGTTGCGGGGGCAGGCCGCACGACTGGCCGGGGTGGTGGCCGACCACGACGCGGCCGATGTGGGGCTGACCCTGGGGTCGGCACGGGCCGCGCTCGCGCACCGCGCCGTGGTGCTGGGTGAGCACGCGTCGGCCGTGCGGGCGCTGTCCGACGGGGCGGAGTCGCCCGAGGTCGTCGCCGGGACC
>NZ_KI912187.1:122766-123330 GCF_000231035.2 Saccharomonospora iraqiensis subsp. paurometabolica YIM 90007
CGGCGGGCGTCGCCGGGGTGATCAAGGCGATCCAGGCCGTCCGGCACGGCGTAGCCCCGCGTTCATTGCACGCGGGCACGCCCTCGCCCCATGTGGACTGGTCCGCGCGGTCGGTCGAGCTGCTGGCCGACCAGCGCGCGTGGCCCGAGGTGAGCAGGCCGCGCCGCGCCGCCGTGTCGTCGTTCGGGATCAGCGGTACCAACGCGCACCTGGTGCTGGAACAGGGCGTCGCGATCTCCGCCCCGGCCGAGACCGGCCCCGTCCTGTGGCCGGTCAGCGGGCACTCACCGGAGGCGCTGGCCGCCCAGATCGCCCGGCTGGCCTTGGCGTCGCTGGACGCGGTCCCGGTCGCCAGGGCTCTGGCGTCCCGGGTCCCGCTGCCGTACCGGGCGGTCGGGGTCGGCGCGACGGCCGGGGAGCTGCTGTCGTCCGTGACCGACGGAGCTGTGCGCGGTGTCGCCCGCTCGGGCCGGATGGCGTTCGTGTTCACGGGTCAGGGTTCGCAGTGGGCGGGGATGGGTCGTGGGTTGGCTGCGACGTTTCCGGTGTTCGCGTCCGCGTGGC
>NZ_KI912187.1:123430-125015 GCF_000231035.2 Saccharomonospora iraqiensis subsp. paurometabolica YIM 90007
CCCGAGGTCGTCGCCGGGACCGCGGTCGCGGGCGGCACCGCGTTCGTGTTCACCGGTCAGGGCTCGCAGCGGCCCGGCATGGGCACCGCGCTGGCGGCCGCGTTCCCCGAGTTCGAGGCGGCCTGGCGCGAGGTGCTCGCGTTGCTGCCCGAGCCGGTGCGGGAGGTCGTGGTCAGCGGCGACCCGCGCATCGACGAGACCGAGTACGCCCAGCCCGCCATCTTCGCGTTCGAGGTGGCACTGGCCCGCCTGTTCGCCTCGTGGGGCGTCACCCCGGACGTGGTCATCGGGCACTCCGTCGGCGAGATCGCCGCCGCGCACGTGGCCGGCATCTTCACGCTGGAGGACGCCACCCGGCTCGTCGTCGACCGTGGCGCCCGCATGGGCGCGGTGACCACGCGGGGCGCGATGGCGGCCGTCGCGGTGGCCGAGTCGGACATCGTGCTGCCCGACGGCGTCGAGATCGGCGCGGTCAACGCCGCCGACTCGGTCGTCGTCTCCGGTGACGCGGACGCCGTGCGGGCGAGGGTGGACGAGTACCGGAAACGGGGTGTGCAGGCGGCGCTGCTGAAGGTCAGTCACGCCTTCCACTCCGCGCACATGGACGAGGTCCTCGCCGGGTTCGCCGACCTCGTCGCCACCATCGCCCGTCACCCGCGCACGGTCGACTTCGTCGCGGTCGCGGGCGAGGCCGACCCCGAGGACGCCGCGTACTGGGTCGCCAACGTCCGGGACACGGTGCGGTTCGCCGACGGTGTGCGGCGGCTCGGTGCGGTCCGCGCGGTCGAGATCGGCCCGGATGCCGCGCTGACCCCGCTGGTCGACGGGTGCGTGCCCGCGCAGAAGAAGGACCGGGACGAGCAGCGCTCCGTCCTGGAGGCGCTGGCCCGCCTGCACGTCACCGGGCAGGCCGTCGACTGGGCCACCGTGCATGCCGGGGCGCGCAGGGTCGATCTCCCCACCTACGCGTTCCAGCGCAGGCGTTTCTGGCTCGACGCGCCTGCGAAGTCCACACCGGACACCCTTCGGTACCGCGTCACCTGGTCGCCGACCGTCCTCGACCGGACCGCCGGGTTCCCCGCGGGCACCTACGCGTGGGACACCGCCGTGGCGGGCGTCGAGACGGTCTCCGACCTTCCGGCCGGGTCGACGATTCTTTTCCGGCCCGCCACGGCGGAGGAGGCGCTGGAGCGCGTCCAGCGGGCGGCGGGGCACGACGTGCGGCTCTGGTGCCTGGTCGACGGCCCCGACGCCGCCGCCATCGCCGCGCTCGGCCGGGTCGCCGCGCTGGAGCACCCTGACCTGTGGGGCGGGGTGATCGAGCTGCGCGGCGGCGACCTCGACCACGTCCGTGCCGTCGTCGCGGGAGCCGAGGACGCCGTCCGGCTCCAGGAGTCGGGCCCCCACCTGCGCAGGCTCACCCCCGTTCCGGCCCGCCGTGGTGATGCCTGGACGCCGGCCGGGCCGGTCCTGATCACCGGCGGCACCGGGGGCATCGGCTCCCACGTCGCGCACTGGGCTGTCGGCCGGGGCGCCACCGACCTCGTCCTCGTCAGCCGCCGCGGCCCCGACGCCCCAGGCGCCG
>NZ_KI912187.1:125115-125496 GCF_000231035.2 Saccharomonospora iraqiensis subsp. paurometabolica YIM 90007
GCGGGCACGTGACCCGCGCACTGGTCGCCGCGGGGGCGGACCGGGTCGTGCTCGCGAGTCGCAGCGGCCCCGACGCGCCGTCGGCCCGGACACTGCGGGAGGAACTGGGGGAGCGGGCCGTGGTGGTGGCCTGTGACGTCACCGACCGTGCGGCGCTCACCGCCCTGCTCGCCGCCCATCCCGTGGACGCCGTGGTGCACACCGCGGGTGTCGCGAGCCTCGCCCCGGTCGCCGAGCTGACCGACGCGGAGCTGGCCGAGGTGCTGCACGCCAAGGTGACGGGCGCGTTGCTGTTGGACGAGCTGGTCGGCGACGTCGACGCGTTCGTCCTGTTCTCCTCGATCGCCGGGGTGTGGGGCAGCGGCGACCACGCCGCCTACG
>NZ_KI912188.1:0-1910 GCF_000231035.2 Saccharomonospora iraqiensis subsp. paurometabolica YIM 90007
GGCGTGCGGCCCGGTACGGGGCCACTCCGGCGGTCGTGCGGCCCCCGGGACACCGATCCCCGGGACACCGGCGCCGGGAGCCTCACCGGGCCCGGGCACGGGCAGTGTGCCGGTGTCGCTGCCGCGCTCCGGCCACGAGGGGTCGTCGTCCGGGCCGACGGTGTCCGGATCCGGGGGGAACCCGTCCGCGTCGTCGGGGGCTGCGTCCGTGTCCTCCGGGGCCGTGTCCACCTGCTCCATCTCCTCCGCGGGGAGCCGGTGCCGCCCCGCACGGTCCGAGCGCAGGATCTTGGCCAGCACCATGTTGAAGGTCAGCGCGATCTCCCGGGAGGCGGGCGAGCCCCACTCGTGGATGGGGGTGCAGGCACCCTGCGCCTGCTGGACGACCAACCGGTCGGGGATCGCGGTGGGCATGACCAGCCTGCCGAACGACTCGCGCAGTTCCTCGATGCGGTACTGGTGCTCGTGCGAACGCACCCGGAGCCGGTTGACCAGGACCCCGGCCGGGCGCAGCCGGGGGTTCGCCGCCGCCCGCACCTCGTCGACCGCCTCCAGGGCGCGCCGGGCCCCGGAGACGGCGTACATCGTCGGTTCGGTGACCAGGATCGCGCTGTCCGCGGCGATCAGGGCGGACCGGGTCAGCCGGCCCAGCGAGGGCGGGCAGTCCAGCACCACGATCTCGTGCGGGTCACCGTCGGAGTGGGTGCGCAGCGTCTCGAGTGCGCGGGCGAGGTTGTCCATCCGGGGCGCCTGCGGCCCCGGTTCGTTGAGCAGCTCCAGGTCCTCCGCCCCGACGAGGACGTCGAGCCGGTCGCTCCAGCCGCTGGCTGCGACCGCCTGGTTCAACAGCGCGGGCCGGGGGGAGTCGAGGACATCGGCGAGCGTGGCCTCGGTCAGGGGAGGGTCGAGTGTGGCGGTGGCGTTGCCCTGCGGATCGAGGTCCGCCACGAGTGTCCGGGCGCCCCTGCGCAGGGCGGCCGAGGCGAGGCCGAGAGCGACCGTCGTCTTGCCGACGCCTCCCTTGAGACTCAGTACGGCGACCGTGTGCACGCCTGCGAGCGTAGCCCCGTCCGGTCACCGTGAGAACGCGCGCGGTCCCCCAACTACGCTTGGACCCCATGCGAGCGGAGACTTCGGCCGGTCACGGGTCGGCGGCGGTGCGGAAGGTGCTTCACGACGAGCTGCGGGCCGCCCGGGAGCGGGGCGCCGGGGAGCCGTCGGTGGTCGATGTCGGGGGCGGCAGCGGTGTGTGGGCCGTGCCGTTCGCCTCGGCGGGCTGCCGGGTGACCGTCGTCGAACCGAACCCGAACGCGCGGGCCACTCTCGAACGGCGGGCGGCGGAGGACGGTGTGTCCGACCGGATCACCGTGGTGGCCGACGACTCGGACGCGCTCGCCGCGCACGTCCCCGAGGGCTCCGCCCACCTCGTGCTGGTCCACTCACTGCTGGAGGTGGTGGATGATCCGGACGCCGTGCTGGACGCCGCCACCCGGGTGACCGCCCCCGGCGGGGCCGTGTCGGCGTTGACCGCCAACCGGCACGCCGCCGTGCTGCACCGCGCACTCACCGGGCGCCTCGGCGAGGCGCACCGGCTGCTCGTCGACCCGGACGGGGTCCTCTCGCACGACTCCGAGACCGTGCTCCGCCGGTTCGACACCGCCACGCTCACCCGGATGCTCACCGACACGGGTCTGGCGGTGGAACTGATCCGGGGGGACTGCGTGGTCGCCGAGATCGTGCCCACGGCCGCGGACTCACCGGGCGCCTCGGTCGACCGCGAGCACGAACTCGCCGAGTTCGAGGCGGTCGCCTCGGCCACACCCCCGCTGCGGGACATCGCCAGCAGGCTGCACGCGCTGGCCCGCAAGGCGGGCTGACCGCGGGCGGCGCCACGGCCGCTCCCGCCCACG
>NZ_KI912188.1:2010-2837 GCF_000231035.2 Saccharomonospora iraqiensis subsp. paurometabolica YIM 90007
GGTGCGTTCGCACCGCGGTGTCCCGGTGTCGGGTGGACGCGCGGTGGCCGGTCCGTCACGGAGCCGGTGCCGGTCCCGGCTGGCACCGCGGGCAGAACCAGGTGCGCCGCGCCCGGGTGCCGGATCCCTGCTCGGCCGTGCGGACCCGGCCGCCGCACCGCAGGCACCCCGACCGTTCCCGTTCGTGCACCCAGGTGCGGCGTCCCGGCGTGTGCTCGCCGGTGGTGCTGCGCCGGGCGTGGGTGACGTTGGCGGTCAGCAGCCGGCGGGCCAGGGCCACCACCCGGTCGGCGTCGACCTCCGACACCGGGGTCCACGGGGACACACCGAGCAGGAAACACATCTCGGTGCGGTAGACGTTGCCGAGTCCGGCCATGATCCGCTGGTCGAGCAGGGCCGTCCCGATCTCGTCGTCCGGGCGGGCACGGAGGGCGCGGGCCGCACGGTCGGCGTGGCCGGTACTCCAGTCCCCGGCCAGCAGGTCGGGACCGAGGTGCCCGACCAGCGACGACTCCCGGTCGGTGGGCACGAGACGCAACTCGTGGACGTGGAAGCCGACCGCCTGTGCCGTGGCGGTGTCGAGCACCACGCGGGCCTGCCGTGCCGGGGCCCGCCAGCGCTCGCCCGGTGCGTACACCCGCCAGGACCCGTCCATCCGCAGGTGGCTGTGCAGGCTGACGCCCCCGGAGAAGCGCAGGAACAGGTGCTTGCCGACGGCGTGCGCGCCGAGCACGTCCCGCCCGGCGAGGTCGACCGTGGCCAGCGCGGGATGCCGGAAGTCGCTGCGGGTCAGCCGGTGCGCCGCCAGGGCCCGGTCGAGCCGCGCG
>NZ_KI912188.1:2937-5198 GCF_000231035.2 Saccharomonospora iraqiensis subsp. paurometabolica YIM 90007
GTCCCCGTCCGGCGGGGCGGTGGCGGTGGACTGCGCTTCCGACGTCACACGACCTCCTGTGCAGCGGGCCCCGCGGTGGGCGCGACGGCCCCGGGCTGTTCTGGTCGACCGGGCCGGCCCCGCCCGCCGGGCCGACCTGACGGGCAGTGTGTCAAAGATCGGCGCACCCGGTGGGCCAACCACGACGATCACGACGCGGCGGGCCGGTGTGCTCAGCGTCTCACAGACCGTGCCTCCCCGGTCAGGTGATCTCCCCTCGCCGACCCCGGCGAGTCGTCACCCCGGTACGCCGAGTCGTCACTCCATGACGCCATGTCGTCACTTCGCGACCTGGCGTCGCTCGGGGTGACCCTGTTCGGTGTCACCCGGGGTGGCGAACCCGCCACGACGCCCCACTCCCACCACCCTGCCATGACCTGCGAAAACGGCTCCCAGAACGCCCTGAATCGGCCGTTTTGGCGTTGACTGTGGTGGAAAGTGGGGTACCGTGGTGAGCAGTGGGGCGGACGTGATGCCCCGGAGCCGATCTCGGAGGGGGCCGCGGGGCCCCGGCGTTGGTCGGTAGGGGAGGTGGAGGCCGGTGTTTCTCGGCACCCACACTCCCAGGCTGGACGACAAGGGGCGGCTCACGCTGCCTGCGAAGTTCCGTGACGCGCTGGCAGGTGGGCTGATGATCACCAAGGGACAGGACCACTGCCTGTACGTGTTCGACCGTGCCGAGTTCGAACAGATGGCGCGCAAGGTCGCCGAGGCGCCGTTCACCAACGAGTCGGTGCGGGCCTACCAGCGCTACCTGTTCGCCGGGACCGACGAGCAGCGTCCGGACGCGCAGGGGCGGATCGCGATCGCCCCCGAGTTGCGCCGGTACGCCGGACTCCACCGGGACTGCGTCGTGATCGGCGCGATCACCCGGTTGGAGATCTGGGACTCCGGGGCGTGGGAGACCTACCTGGAGGAGCACGAGGACAGTTACGCGAAGGCGCAGGAGGAGATCCTGCCGGGCATCTTCTGACGCGGGCACGGCGTCGGATGACGTGAGGCTGCGGCCCTGATGCACCTTCCCCGGTATCAGGTCCGCAACCTGACGGCATCCGGCTCCCGGCGTCGAACAGGGGCGACGCCGGCGACGTGGCGAGTCGGGTGAGAGGGGGCGCCGTGAGCGGCGACGAGGCAGCGCACCAGCCTGTCCTGCTGGACCGGGTGCTCGCCCTGTTCGCTCCCGTCGTCGCGGGCCGTGCGGCCACCGTGGTCGACACCACGCTCGGTCTCGGCGGGCACGCCGAGGCGTTGTTGACCGCGCACCCGGACCTGCGGCTGATCGGGTTCGACCGGGACACCGGGGCGCTCGATCACGCGCGGCGGCGGTTGGCCGGGTTCGGCGACCGGGTGCGGTACGTCCACACCACCTACGACCGGATCGGCACGGTGCTCGGCGAACTGGGCCTGTCGGCGGTGGACGGTATCCTCATGGACCTCGGCGTGTCGTCCATGCAGCTCGACCTCGCCGAACGCGGGTTCGCCTACTCCCGGGACGCACCGCTCGACATGCGAATGGACCCGACGGCCGGGATCACGGCCGCCGAGGTGCTCAACACCTACCCCGCGGCCGAGCTGACCCGGATCCTGCGGGAGTACGGCGAGGAGCGCTTCGCCCACCGTATCGCCAGGGCGGTGGTCGCCGAGCGGGAGCGGGCGCCGTTCGACACCAGCGAGCGCCTCGTGCGGCTGCTGCACGACACGGTGCCCGCAGCGAGCAAGCGCACCGGTGGCCATCCCGCCAAGCGCACGTTCCAGGCCCTGCGCATCGAGGTGAACGGGGAACTGGACATCCTGCGGGTGGCGGTCCCCGCCGCGATCGACGCCCTGGCGGAGGGCGGACGGATCGTCGTCGAGTCCTACCACTCGCTGGAGGACCGCATCGTCAAGCGCGCCTTCGCCGCGGCCGCGGCCTCCAGCACGCCGCAGGACCTGCCGGTGGAACTGCCCGGACACGGTCCCCGGGTGCGCCTGCTGACCCGGGGTGCGGAGAAGGCGGACGACGCCGAGATCCGGCACAACCCGCGGGCCGCCTCGGTACGGCTGCGGGCGGCGGAGAAGAGGGAGGCCCGACAGCGATGACCGCACCGGCCCGCGACCGCGGGACATCCACGGACCGGCGGAGGACCCGTGGGCGCTCCGCCACGGGCGATCCCACCGCGGCGACCTCGAAGACCGGAACCCGCACCCGCACCCGCACGGCGGGCGGCGGGACCGGGACGGGT
>NZ_KI912188.1:5298-5661 GCF_000231035.2 Saccharomonospora iraqiensis subsp. paurometabolica YIM 90007
CGTGCGGGCCGTGGGCCTCGCCGTGGCCGGGTTCGTGCGCCCGGACCGCCGGTCCGTGCTGTTCGCCCCGCACCTGCCGTGGCGTTCGGCCGAGGTGGCCGACCGGATCGCGGCCCGGGTGGGACTGCCCGTCACCCTCGAACACGATGCGAACGCCGCGGCCGTGGCCGAGCACCGGTTCGGTGCCGCCCGCGGCACCGGGGTGGCACTGCTGCTGGCCCTCGGCACGGGGATCGGGGCGGGGCTGCTGCTCGACGGGGTCGTCTACCGGGGTGCCCACGGCGTCGCGCCGGAACTCGGGCACCTGCGTGTGGTGCCGGACGGCCGGTCCTGCCCGTGCGGCAAGCGCGGTTGCTGGGAACG
>NZ_KI912189.1:0-415 GCF_000231035.2 Saccharomonospora iraqiensis subsp. paurometabolica YIM 90007
CACGGCCGCGGTGAGCGACACCGCGAGCGCCGCCGCGGCCACCCAGCGGCCGGGGCCCGCGACCAGGTCGACACCGGCGTCGTCGAGGAAGGCCCGCTGCTGCGGGCCGAACTGCCAGTCGCGGAACACCCACGCCAGCACCGTCGAACACAGGGCGACGCCGGTGGTCACCACCCACAGGTGCGGCAGTCCGCTCGCCCGAGCGGTGCGGAACTGACCGAACGCGACCACGACCACGCCCGCGAGCGCCAGCAGCACCGGGGGCAGCCAGGCGAAGAACGTGGAATCCCACGCCGACCGGGAGACGTCACCGGCGGGCAGCCCGGCCAGCGCCGCGCGGACCTCGGCGTCCGAGGCGGTCAGCCCGGTCCACGGCAACAGCAGGGAGACCACCGCGGCGGCCCCGGCCGCGAGG
>NZ_KI912189.1:515-2994 GCF_000231035.2 Saccharomonospora iraqiensis subsp. paurometabolica YIM 90007
CCGTGCCGCCGTGCGCGCGCACCTGCGCCACGCACTCGGTGGGCCCCGCCAGGGGGCGCCCGTCCGGCCAGATCGGCCGGTCGGCGTCGATCCGGTCGACCTTCAGCTCCTCGGCGGACCCGACGGTGACCGTGCCGGACACCGGCTCCAGCGACAGCACGTACCGGGGTCGCCCGTCCGGGGCGGGCGCGTCGATGCCGAGGCCCTTGCGCTGGCCCACGGTGAACCCGTGGACCCCGGTGTGGTGCCCCAGCACGGCGCCGGTCTCGGCGTCGACCAGCTCCCCCGGGCTCTGGCCGATCCGGTCGTCCAGGAACGACTTCGTGTCGCCGTCCGGGATGAAGCAGATGTCGTGGCTGTCCGGCTTGCTCGCCACCGGCAGCCCGCGCCGCTCGGCCTCGGCCCGCACCTCCGGCTTGCGGGAGCCGCCGAGCGGGAACATGGCGTGCCGCAGCTGCTCCGGCGTGAGCGAGGCCAGCACGTACGACTGGTCCTTGCCCTTGTCCGCGCTGCGGCGCAGCTCCGGCGCGTCGTCGACGAGCGCCAGACGCGCGTAGTGGCCGGTGCACACGGCGTCGAACCCGAGCGCGACGGCCTTCTCCAGCAACGCCTCGAACTTGATCTTCTCGTTGCAGGTCACGCACGGGTTCGGCGTGCGGCCCGCGGCGTACTCACCGACGAAGGTCTCCACGACCTCCTCGGTGAACCGCTCGGCGAAGTCCCACACGTAGAACGGGATATCGAGCAGGTCGGCGGCCCGGCGGGCGTCGTGCGAGTCCTCGATCGTGCAGCACCCGCGCGACCCGGTGCGCAGCGTGCCCGGCTTGGCCGACAGCGCCAGGTGCACGCCGGTGACGTCGTGGCCCGCCTCGACGGCCCGGGCGGCGGCCACCGCCGAGTCCACTCCCCCGCTCATCGCGGCCAGTACCCGCACCGCCTACACCTCCTGCTCGGATCGAAACTTACGCATACCGGACAACCCCGCCTGCCGGGCCCGCGCGACCGCCCCGCCGATCTCGGCGGCCAGCGCCTCCACGTCCTCGCGGGTGGAACTGTGCCCGAGGGAGAACCGCAGCGAACTCCGGGCCGACGCGGCGTCGGCCCCCATCGCCAGCAGCACGTGACTCGGCTCGGCGACCCCCGCCGTGCAGGCCGAGCCGGTGGAGCACTCGATGCCCCGGGCGTCGAGCAGCATCAGCAGGCTGTCCCCGGCGCAGCCGGGAAAGGTGACGTGCGCGATGCCGGGCAGCCGGTCGACGGCGTCCGGCGCGTGGGCGGCGTCCGGCGCATCGGCGGAGGCGCCGTTGAGGATCGCGTCCGGCACCTCGGCCTGCACGGCGGCGACGAGTTCGGCGCGCAGTTTGCCCACCCGCTCGACGTGCTCGGCACGGTCCCGCACGCTCGCCCGCACGGCCGTGGCGAACGCGTGGATGCCCGGCACGTCCAGGGTCCCCGAGCGCACCTCGCGTTCCTGCCCGCCGCCGTGCAACAGCGGGACGCACGGGGTGTCGCGGTCCAGCAGCAACGCGCCGACCCCGTACGGACCCCCGAGTTTGTGCCCGGTGAGGGTGAGCGCCCCCGCACCGCTGTCACCGAACCGGATGTCCACCGACCCCACGGCCTGCACGGCGTCCGTGTGCAGCGGGATGTCGTACTCGGCGCACACCGCCGCCAGGTCGGGCACCGGGTTCACCGTGCCGACCTCGTTGTTCGCCCACATGGCCGTGACCAGGGCGACCTCGTCCGGCGCGGCCTCGACGGCGGCGCGCAGCGTCTCCGGGTCGAGGCGCCCGTGCCGGTCGACCTCCAGCCAGGTGACCTCGGCGCCCTCGTGGTCGGCCAGCCATTCGACGGTGTCGAGCACGGCGTGGTGTTCCACCGCGCTCGCCAGGATCCGGCGCCGGTACGGCGCGGCCTGCCTGCGGGCCCAGTAGATGCCCTTCAGGGCGAGGTTGTCGCTCTCGGTGCCCCCGGCGGTGAAGATCACCTCGGAGGGCCGGGCGCCCAGGGCCTCGGCCACGGACTCGCGCGCCTCCTCCACCACGCGCCGCGCCCGGCGCCCGGACGAGTGCAGCGACGAGGCGTTGCCCAGCGTGGGCAGGGTCTCGGTCATCGCCGCGAGCGCCTCGGGCACCATCGGGGTGGTGGCCGCGTGGTCGAGGTAGGTCATCGTGTCCCAAGGGTAATCGCGCACCCGCGACCGTCGGCGCGGCACCGCTGACGCCGGGCCACCGGGCCGGTGCGGTGGGGGTGGGTGCGCCGGCCCGGTCCCTCACCCGTCCGTGTCAACGGGCGCGGGACAATGGCAGTGTGGACAGGACGATCGACTGGGACTCCGACGCCGTCGTGATCGTCGACCAGTGCGCACTCCCGGCCACCCACCGGACGCTGCGGCTGCGCACGGTCGACGACCTGATCGACGCGATCCGGCGGCTGGCCGTGCGCGGCGCGCCCGCACTCGGCGCGGCGGGCGCACTCG
>NZ_KI912190.1:0-1123 GCF_000231035.2 Saccharomonospora iraqiensis subsp. paurometabolica YIM 90007
CCGGACCGGCCGCCCCGGACAGCGGCACCACCGCGGCGGGGCCGAGCCCGGCCGCGGACACCGCGGGATCCTCCGGCAGCGCGGTGGTCAGGTCGGCGAAGAGCCGGGGCGTCCCGTCGCGCATCGTCGCGGCCACCGGATCCTGTCCCCCCACCGGGTCGACCACGAGGTCGTCGAGGCGCTCGGCCCGCTCCCCCGTGGCCACGCTGACCGACACCACCTCGGCCGTCTCCTCGGCGGCCAGCAGGATCATCGTGTCCGGCGCCCCGGCCAGCTCGCGCACCCGGTGCACCACGAGCTCCAGGGTGTCGTGCACCGAGGCCCCGCCGAGCAGCTCGCCGTCGATCTCGGCGACCGCCTCCAGCCAGCGTTCGCGGGTCCGGGACCGCTCGAACAGCCGGGCGTTGTCCACGGCCACCCCCGCCGCGGCGGCCAGCGCCCGCAGCACCACCTCGTCGTCGGCGGTGAACTCGGCACCGCCGCGCTTCTCGGTGAGGTAGAGGTTGCCGTACACGGTGTCCCGGATCCGCACCGGCACCCCGAGGAAGCTGCGCATCGGCGGGTGGTGCGGGGGGAAACCCACCGACGCCGGGTGCCGGGTGAGATCCGCCAGGCGCACCGGGCGCGGGTCGTCGATGAGCAGGCCGAGCAGGCCGCGCCCCTCGGGCAGGTGGGTCATCCGCGCGCGGGTCTGGGCGTCGATGCCGGAGTACACGAACCGGGCGAGGCCGCCGTGGTCGTCGAGCACCCCGAGGGCGCCGTAGCGGGCGTCGACCAGCTCGGTGGCGGCCTGCACGATCCGCTGCAGCGTGGAGTCGAGTTCCAGTCCGGAGGCCACGGCGAGCACCGCGTCCAGCAACCCCTGCAGCCGGTCGCGGGTGTCCACGATCTCGCCGATCCGGTCGCGCACCTCGTGCAGCAGTTCGTCCAGACGCAGCCCGGACAGTGCCGGGGTACCGGGACGGTCTCCCCCGGACCTGCCGCCCGCCGGGTCCTCCACTGGCATCGGCGCCTCTCCGCTCGTCACCACGAACGGTATTCCCCGCCGGGGGCGGCCTCAAGCGGGCGCGGTCGCGCCGCGCGCGTCCTCGCCCCGGCCCGCCGAGCCCACGACCAGCAGGAC
>NZ_KI912190.1:1223-2199 GCF_000231035.2 Saccharomonospora iraqiensis subsp. paurometabolica YIM 90007
GGGGGTTCGGCCGGGGCCGTGGCCGACGGGGTCGCCCGGCCGGTGTCGTCGGCGTCCCCACCGTCGGGATCGTTCCCGTCGCCGCCGGTCACCAGGAAGGCGACGGCGACGGCGACCGCCACGAACACGGCCAGGGCGGCCAACAGCCCCCGACGTGGGTCCGCCACGCGCCTCATCTCCCCGCCGGTCACCCGTGGTCACTCGTGTGGGACCGCAACCGGCCCCTGTCCTTCCAACGGGTTAACCGCGATCCGGTGACGTCATGCCCGGCAGCGGACCCGCCGCCGTGCGGAACCTGCCCGCCGTGCGGGGACGGACCGGGCGCGGGACGAGGGCCGTTGGTCCCCGGTACCGGCCGGACGAGGGCCCTATCCGACCGGGAGCGGACGTGCTGACATGACAGTCGTGGGGTCCACGACGCCCGGGCCTGACGACCAGGGGAGCGTCCGTCCGCCCCACAGTCGGCGCGAAAGGAGCAGGCGATGACACTGCCGGCACGGTCCCAGCACCGTTCGCTGATCCCCGACTTCCGGGATCTGCTGGAGATGTTCCCCACGATGGGCGGTCTGCGGCCCGCTCTGGACGTGAACAGTATCCGGATCGAGGACCGCACCGAGGAGGACCGGTACGTCCTGCGCGCCGAACTCCCCGGCGTCGACCCGGACAACGACGTCGACATCACGGTGCACAACGGGCTGTTGACGATCGAGGCCCAGCGGTCGGAGCAGAAGTCCGAGGGGGGCCAGTCCGAGTTCCGGTACGGCTCGTTCGCCCGCACCGTGGCGCTGCCGTCCGGGGCGAAGGAGGACGCCATCGAGGCCTCCTACGACCACGGGATCCTCACCGTGACCGTCACGTTGGAGCGGCCGGAGGACACCGCGCGGCACATCAAGGTCAAGCACAACAACGGCTGACCCGCCCGCCCCCGGCCGGGCCCGGATCCCCGCGCGGGCCGCCGGGGGCACGCGGGACCGCG
>NZ_KI912190.1:2299-3359 GCF_000231035.2 Saccharomonospora iraqiensis subsp. paurometabolica YIM 90007
CCCGCCGGGCCACGACCAGCAGCGCGGCCCCCTCGGCGACCTCGATCAGGGCGCCGGCGGCGGAACCCTCGACGACCATCGGCACCACGGTCGGCAGCCGCTCGCGGCCCTCCGTGGCGCGGCGGACGGTCTCGTGCAGGGTGCGCTCGTGGCGCTCACGGATCAGCTCGACCGAACTCCACGGCGGTTGCCGCGTCACGTCCACCGACCAGACGGTGACCGCGCGCACCTCGCAGCCGCGCACCAGCGCCTCGTCGAGCGCCCACCGCAGGGCGCGTACCGCGGCCTCGGAGTCGTCCACACCGACGACGACCGGCTTCGCCTCCCCCGTCATCCGCCTCGTGTCCTCCCGTCGTCCCGGGCACAACGATCCGTTCCGTGACCGCCCGGGGATTCCCCGCGCACCGGGCCCCGACACCCACCGCCGGGACGAACCACACGAACCGGCACGGGTCCGGACCGGGGCGAGGCGGTATAGGGCGTTATACACGTCGGTTTCCTCCGGTCGGGTCGCCACGCCGTGCCCGGCCGGCCCGCACCTGATCTCCGCGGAACGCCGCACCCGGGACTAAGATCATCGCCCGAGTCCGCCGCAGATCTGGGGGTGCGAGCAGTGTCGGTGCCCGGTCCCGCCCACCGCGACGTTCCACCACGGCCGGTGGCGGCCGCGCTGGCCCTCGCCGCGATCGTGCTCACCCTGGTCGGGGTGGGTGTCCACCTCGGGATGCTGCGTCCCGGTGTCGAGTTCGGTCCCGCCGGGGATTCGCCGGTGGCACCGGGGGCGGTGACCGGTCCCGCGTGGTGGGGATTCGCGCTTCTCGTCTGCTACGGGATCGGGATGCTGCTCGGCACGGCCGCGGCCGGGTGGGTGTGGCGCACACCGCCCGCGCGGACGGCCGTGGGGTTCGGGATCACCGCCACCGTGGTGGCCGTGCTGGCGCACACCACCGAGAACGTACTGCTGCTCGCCGTGGCCGGAAGCGCGCAGGCGCCCGCCCCGCTGTCGGTCGCGGTCACCGCGACGGCGGTGCTCAAGTACGCCGCCCTGCTGCCCGCGGCC
>NZ_KI912190.1:3459-9308 GCF_000231035.2 Saccharomonospora iraqiensis subsp. paurometabolica YIM 90007
CAGTTCAGCGGCTCGACGTCCGGGATGCCGTCGGCGGGCGGCGGCGCCTGCTCACCCTCCATCGTGGTGATCTCGGCGTCGCCGTTGTCGGTGAGCCGCACCGGTGTCAGGTCCTCGGAGCCCTCCCCGGTGATCCGGCTGACCTTCACCCCGCCGACCCCGGCGTGCGAGTCGGCCGAGTACCGGAACGGCGCCAGCGTCGGCCCCTCGAAGCCGCCGCCCGCCTGCTCCACCGCCTCGACCAGGCCCTCGCGGGTGAGGTCGGGACCGGCCGCCTGCAGTGCCTGGACGAAGGTGTAGGCCTGTGCCATGCCGTAGATGCGGTAGTTGGTCAGCTCGCCCTCACCGCCGTGTTCGGACCACACCTTCTGCCACAGCTGCGGCCACGGGTCGTCGGAGTCCTCCACACCGGAGAGGTACTCGGTGGTCAGCGCCCCGTCGAGCGAGCCCGAACCCTCGACCGCGCCCTCGGAGAACCGGGACAGCAGCGACCCGACCAGCGCCGGGTCGGAACCCACGTTGCTGTAGACCCACTGCGGCTCGTACCCGATCTGCATCGCGGCGAGCTGGCTCAGCGCCGTGTAGGACGGCACCGTGAACCCGATGACCAGGTCGGCGCCCGCGGCCTTCAGCGCGCTGATCTGCGGGGCGACGTCGTTGTTGGTGGGCGCGTACCGTTCGGCGGCCACGATCTGGTCGTCGAGGTAGGCGCGCACCCCCTTCTCCCCGTCCCGGCCGAAGTCGTCGTCCTGCAGGAACAGGCCGACCTTGGCGTCCGGGTGGTTCTCGGCGATGTACTGGCCGATGATCTTCGCTTCGATCTCGTAGTCGCTCTGCCAACCGAAGGTCTGCGGGTACTTCTCCGGCTGGTCCCACATCAGCGACCCGGAGGAGACGAACAGGTCCGGGACCTCGTTGTCCTTGAGGAAGTCCAGCACCGCGCTGTGGGTGGGGGTGCCGAGGCCGCCGAGCATCGCGAAGATCTCGTCCTGCAGGACCAGTTCGTTGACCACCTGGCTGGTCTTGGTCGGGTCGTAGGCGTCGTCCCGGAAGACGTAGTCGATCTCCCGGCCGTGGACGCCGCCGTTCGCGTTGACGTACTCGAAGTACGCCTGCGTGCCGGTGGGGATGTCGCTGTACCCGGGGGCCGCCACACCGGTCAGCGGGAAGTGCCCGCCGACCGTGACGCTGTCCTCGGTGACACCCGGCTCGGCCGCCCCGCCCGCGGACTCCGGGCGGCCACCCGCGCCGCAGGCCGACAGCACCAGGGCGGCCGTCGCCGCCACCGCGGTCAGCGCCGCACCGCGCCGCCGCAATCGCTCGTTCATCTGGTTCCTCCTTGTTCGTTCCCCCGACGACGGTTCCGCACCGACTGCCACAGCCGGCGGATGAGACCCATCGCCCCGGAGGGGGCGACGAGGATGACCACCACGAGCACCACGCCGTAGACCAGCGGGGCGAGTTCGGCCGCCCGCACGTCGCTCAGCCCGGCCCCGGTGCCCAGGTCGGTCACCGCGGGTGGCAGGAACACCAGCAGCGCGCTGCCGAGCAACGCGCCGGTCAGGCTGCCGAGTCCCCCCACCACCACCGCGGTCAGCAGGGACAGCGAGAGCACGATCGTGAAGCCGCTCGGCGCGGCGAGGCGCACCACCATCGCCAGCACCGAGCCGGCCAGTCCCGCGCACGCGGCGCTCACCACGAAGGCGAGGACCCGGGTGTGTCCGAGCCGGACACCGGACAGCTCGGCGGCCACCTCGTCGTCCCGGACCGCGCGCCAGACCCGGCCGAAGCGGCTCGCGACGAGGTTGGCGAGCAGCACCATCACCAGCAGCAGCGTCCCCCAGCCGAGGTAGGCCAGGTACTCCTGGTTCCCGATCCCGCTGCCGGTGACGAAGAACATCGCGTCGTCGAACCACTGCGGTGCCGTCGGCGAGGCCACGCGCAGGCCCTGTTCCCCGCCGAGCAGGCTGTCGAAGTAGACGGCCAGACCGGGGGCGCCCACGGCGAGGGCCAGCGTCGCACCCGCCAGGTACGGGCCGTGCAGCCGGGCCGCGGCCGCGCCCACCAGGACGCCCACGAGCGCCGTGACCGCGGCCGAGACCAGCAGGGCGAGGCCGAACGGCACCCCGTCGGCGTCCAGCAGCAGCGCGGTCGTGTACGCGCCGACCGCCATCAACGCGCCGTGACCGAGGGAGATCTGCCCGTTCAGTCCGGTGAGCACGGTCAGTCCGACCGCGGCGATCCCGTAGTAGGACAGCGTGGCCAGCTGGGAGTGGCGGAACGGCTCCGTGGCCTCCAGTACCAGGACGACCAGGACGAGCGCGGCCGCCCCGCCGAGCAGGTTCCGGCCGCCGACGGACGAGGGGACGAGGCGGCGCGCGGCCGCCGACAACGCGGTCATCAGACCTTCCTTTCGGCGGCGTGGCTGAACAGTCCCTGCGGGCGCACCAGCAGCACCGCGACGAGAATGGCCAGTGCCGCCAACGTCACGAGTTCGCTCCCGAGGTAGCCGGACACATAGGACAGTGCGAGGCCGATCAGCAGCCCCCCGACCACGGAACCTCCCGGGCTGTCCAGCCCGCCGAGGACCGCGGCGACGAACCCGAACACGATGATCGGCTCCATGTAGGCGGGGTGGACCAGGCTCCCGCCGGCGATCAGCAGACCGGCCAGCGACCCGACCACGGCGGCGAACGCCCAGCCGAGCGTGAGCATCCGCCCGACGCGCACCCCCAGCAGCCGGGACACCTCCTGACTGAACGCGGAGGCCCGCATCTTCAGCCCGAGATCGGTGAATCGGAACAGCCCCACCAGCGCGAGCATCACCACCAGGACCGAGCCGATGACGAACACACTGAACGGGGTGAACGCGACGGTGAAGCCGTTCAGGTCGAACCCGCGCAACGCGAACGGCGCCGGGAACGACTCGTAGGTCGAGCCGAAGAGCACGGCGGCCAGCGCCTGCAGCGCGATGAACAACCCCAGCGTCACGATCACCGCGTTGAGCTCGGGGCCGCCCTCCACCGGACGGATGACCACCCGTTCCACCGTCGCGCCGAGCAGCAGGCCACCCACCAGGGCGGCGGCGAAGCCGACCCAGTAGGGCTGCCCGTTCTCGATCAGCATGAGGGCGAGGTAGGTGGTGAACATGCCCATCGCGCCCTGGGCGAAGTTGATGACCCGGGTGGACCGCCAGATCAGCACCAGCGCCAGCGCGAACGCCGCGTAGATCGCGCCCTGGCTGATCCCGTTGAGCGTGAGGTTCACGAACTGTTGCATCGGGGCAGAAATCCTCCGAGAACGGCCCGGCTAGAAGCCGAGGTAGGCGTGGCGGAGGTCCTCGTCCGCCGCGAGCGTGGCCGCGTCGTCGGACGCGACGACCCGGCCGAGGTTGAGCACGAAGCCGGTGTCGGCGATGGACAGCGCACTGCGCGCGTTCTGTTCGACCAGCAGCACGGTCAGCCCCTCGCGGTCGACGAGATCGCGGATGATGCCGAAGATCTGGGCGACCACCCGCGGCGCCAGCCCCAGGGACGGCTCGTCGAGCAGCAGCACCTCCGGTTCGGACAGCAGCGCCCTGCCGAGCACCAGCATCTGCCGCTCCCCGCCGGACAGCGAGTTCGCCGGCATCCGCCGCCGTTCGGCCAGCGCGGGGAACAGGTCGTAGACGGTGTCCAGCCGGGCGCGGCGGTCGGCGGCCCCGCGCCGGGAGGCGCCCAGCAGCTCACCGAGGCGCAGGTTCTCCTCGACCCCGAGTTCGGTGATCACGCCACGTCCCTCCGGCACGTGCGCGACCCCGGCCCGGGCGATGTCCTCGGCGGCGGCGCCGACCAGCTCCCGCTCCCCCAGCAGGACACCGCCGGACCGGGGACGCACCAGCCCGGAGACGGTCCGCAGCAGGGTGGTCTTGCCCGCACCGTTGGCGCCCAGCACGGCGGTGATCTCGCCGGGACGGGCCCGCAGGCTCACCCGGTCGAGCGCGACGACCGGGCCGTACCGGGTCGTCAGCTCACGGACGTCCAGGGCCCGGGCGCCCCGTCCGGATCCGGTGGTGTCCGCGGTTCCCGCACCCGCCCCGGTGGGGACGTCGGTGGTCTCGCTCACTGGCCGGCCTCCTCGCCGAGATACGCTTCGATGACGGCCGGGTCGTCCCGGACCCGGTCGGGCTCCCCGGCGGCGATGACCCGCCCGAAGTCGAGCACCGTGATCCGGTCACACGCCGACATCACCAGGTCCATGTGGTGGTCGACCAGGATCACGCCCATCCGCCCGGTCAGCCGCCGGACCAGCTCGGCGAGTTCGGACATGTCGTCGTGGCCGAGCCCCGCGGCCGGTTCGTCGAGCAGCAGCAGCTCCGGTTCGGCGACCAGCGCCCGGGCCAGGGCCACCCGCTTCTGCACCGGGTACGGCAGGCTCCCCGGATACGCACGGGCGTGTTCGAGCACGCCCACCTCGGCCATGGCCCGCTCGGCGCGCTCGGCCAGCGCCCGTTCGTCCCGCCGTGATCGCGGCAGCGCCAGCAGCGCGGACGGGAATCCGCTCGCGCGGAACCGGTCGGCCCCGACCAGCACGTTCTCGGCCACGGTCAGCCCGCGGAACAGCCCGAGCCCCTGCAGTGTCCGGGCGATGCCGAGCCGGGTGAGCCGGTGCGGCCGCAGATCACGCAGCCGCCGGCCGTGCCGGCTGAGCGTGCCCTCGTCGGGGCGCACGAAACCGCAGCAGACGTTGAACAGCGTGGTCTTGCCCGCGCCGTTGGGGCCGATCACACCGTGCACCTCGTTCGGCAGCGCCTCCAGCGACACCGAGTCGAGCGCGGTGAGGCCCCCGAACCGCACGGTGATCCCGGTGGCCGCGAACAACGGCGCCGCCTCCGGTCCGGCACGGCCGGATCCGGCCTCGGAAGTGTCCGGCAACGTCACCTTGGCGCCTCCCACCTTCGGGTACGACGAACCTCATCAGCCCCCGCCCTGCGGGAGGCACCCAGCTTCGTGCGACACGCCCAACATCGGCCATAGGCGGAGTGCCCAAAAAATCCGGGGTCCGCTGGGCTCCGCGCCCGGATCGGCTGGACGGAGCGCAACGCCGCGTGCAATTCTCAGCGCATGAGCACGTCAGCGGAGAGCCCGGCACCCACCGACGTGTCCGGGCCGGCCCGACAGGCCCTGCGCACGCTCAGCCGTGCGCTGCTGGAGAATCTGGAGAGCCTCGCGGACCGGCTGACGCTCATGGTCCTGCAGTACGAACCCGCGTACGCCCAGCTCGGGATCACCTCCCCGGACGAGCTGCGGGAGAATCTGCGCGGCAACATCGAACGCGGCATCCAGTCGCTCGGCGGCGTGGTGCCCGACGGGGCCGACCCCCAGGACACCTCCCGGCAGACCGGCAGACTGCGCGCCCGCGAGGGGGTCCCGCTGGAGGCGGTGCTGCGGGCCTACCGGCTCGGGGGCCGGGTGATCTGGGAGGGACTGCTGGCGACCTCGCGGGAGCGGTTCGACGGGTACTACGACCACGAGCTGCTGGACGCGGCCGGATACGTCTGGCGGGTGATCGACGCGAGTTCGGCGGCACTGGTGGACGACTACCGGCTGGAGGAGGCGCGGCTGCGCAGCCAGGAGCTGAGCAAACGGCACGCCTTCCTCAACGCGCTGCTGGAGGGCCGCGGCTCCGACCCGGGCCTGGCGCAGGAGGCGGCGACCGCGCTGGGCCTGCCGACGAGCGGCCCGATGCTGTGCGTCGTCGCGCCGGTGGACACCCCGCGCGACGATCCGCTGCGCTCGCCCCGGGACGTGCTGGGCAACCAGGGCATCGTGTCCTCGTGGCACGTGCGTCCGTCGGACATCGTCGGTCTC
>NZ_KI912190.1:9408-10086 GCF_000231035.2 Saccharomonospora iraqiensis subsp. paurometabolica YIM 90007
CCGGGCGGACGTGCAGGTCCTCCAGCGGCCAGCGGGGGACGCCGAGGTCGGCGGCGTCCGGGGCGTCGAGCAGCGCGGTGCGGAACACCATCGCCGCCGAGGCGAGCGACGCCTCCTCCGGGGTGGTGTTCAGCGCGGCCACCGCGATCAGGTCCCACAGCGCGGCGCGGGTCGCCGCGTTCTGCCCGTGCCGGTGCAGCCAGTCGCCGAAGCTCGTCCGGTCCAGCGCGGGGTCGTCGGGATCGAGGGGTGCGCAGCGCCGCCGCGGCCCGCAGCGCACGAACCCGGTCGGCCGGGGCGAGCGCGCGGTACCGGGCGAGGGTGGGTGCCAGGTGCAGCGGTGCGGGCGCGTCCGTGCGGCGTAGCCACGCGCGCCGGCCACCGGGCCCGAGCACCGGGACGGTGAACCGCTCCTGCAGGGCGAGCCCGTCGGCGGTGCCGAGCCGTTCCAGCAGCGCGCGGTAGGCCACGCAACACCGCAGCACCACGTGTTGCCCGTTGTCGACCGTGATGTCCGAGCGGGGGAACGAGAAGGTCGCCCCACCGAGCCGGGCCCGTGCCTCCAGGAGCGTGACCCGCAGCCCCGCGTCGACGAGGTCGCAGGCCGCGGTGAGGCCCGCGAGCCCTCCCCCCACCACGACGACGTGCCGTGGGCGGCCGGACGCCCGCTCCGCCCCC
>NZ_KI912191.1:0-670 GCF_000231035.2 Saccharomonospora iraqiensis subsp. paurometabolica YIM 90007
CGCTGGCGGCCCGTGCCCCGGCCGCACCGGGCGACCCGGCCCGGGCGGGTGCGGCACGGGCCTGACGACGGGAGGGAACCCGCGGTGCAGACGTTCCTGCCGTACCCGGACTTCGCCGGGACGGCGCGGGTACTGGACCTGCGGCGGCTCGGCAAACAGCGGGTGGAGGCCCTGCAGGTGCTGCGCGGGCTGACCGTGCCCGGCCACGGCTGGCGCCGGCACCCCGCCGTGCGGATGTGGGCGGGCTATGAGGAGGCACTGACCCGGTACGGCCTGGTGATGTGCGAACGCTGGTGCGCCGAGGGGCGGGCCGACACCTGCGCCGACAAGCTCGTGACCGACCTGACCGGCGCCACCGGGACCGCCGTGGTGCGCGGGCAGGAGGAACTGGCCGCGGCCGGGGATCTCCCGCCGTGGCTCGGCGACGAGGAGTTCCACCGCAGCCACCGCAGCGCGCTCGTGCGCAAGGACCCGGAGCACTACCGGGCGTACTTCCCGGAGGTGCCCGACGACCTGCCCTACGTCTGGCCCGTCTCGGACCGACCACAGGCCAACGCGGACCCGGCGTGACGCCCCACCCGCCGGGGCGGCACCGCTCACCCGGCCGGGCCGCCGCCCGTGCTCAGACCGTGCCGGTCCGCAGCGCGTAGCGCCGTTCGGCGTAGGCGAG
>NZ_KI912191.1:770-3243 GCF_000231035.2 Saccharomonospora iraqiensis subsp. paurometabolica YIM 90007
GCACCACCGCCGGGTGGGCCGCCCGGGCGCGGCGCACGGCGACGCTGATCCGCCGCACCGGGGTCGGGCGGACCACGGGAACGGCGGCCAGCCCCTCCGGCAATTCCCCGATCCCCAGGCGGGGGATCACCGTGATCCCGATCCCGCTGGCCACGAACGGGATCGCCGTCCGGTAGTCGCGCATCTCCACGGAGAACCGCGGCGCGAAACCCGCCTGCGCGCAGGCCGCCAGCAGCGCCGCCCGGCACGCCCCGTGACTGAGGTCGTTGTCGATCCACGCCCGCTCACCGAGCACCGGCAGCGGCACCTCGTCCCGCTCGGCGAGCGGATCGTCGGTACGGACGACGACCAGGTAGGGGTCGTCGACGAGCGGATGCACCTCCGTGCCCGGTGGCGGATCGGCGCCCGGCTGTTCGACGAAGACGTTGACGTCCAGGTCGGTGGATCCGGCGTCCGGGATCTCGGTCCAGCGCAGGTCGAGCCGCAGCTCGGGGAACTCGTCCAGCAGCACCGTGGTCACACCCGGCAGCCAGGCGGCGCCCGCGGAGGCGAAGTAGCCGATCGACAGGCTCCCGGTACGACCCGCCCGCAGGTCCCGGACCAGCGCGTCCACCCGGCTGAGCTCGGCGAACAGGGACTCGCTCCCGGCGGCCAACGTCCGCCCGGCGGCCGTCGGCTCGATCCCGCGGCCGACCCGTTCGACCAGCCGGAGTCCGGTCTCCCGCTGGAGCGCGGCGAGGTGCTGGCTCACCGCCGACGGTGTGTAGTCCAGCGCCTCCGCCGCCGCGCGCAGCGATCCCTTGGCCACGACCGTGCGCAGCACCCGCAGCTTCACCACGTCCGGCATCCCACGGATCGTACAGCTGTACTGAACGATGATGCAGTATTCGTCGCTTGTGCTGTCCTGTCCGCGGTCCGGACCATGGTCGGGTGACCGGAGATTCGCAGGCATCGCTTTCTTCCCCGTCCGACCGCCCGCACACCGGGGAGCCCCGGGTCTCCCCGTCCGGGCCCCCGGCCTCCGGCCGGGCCGAGGCCGTCAAGGCCGCGGCGGCGGTGAGTGTGACCGTCGTCCTGTGGGCGTCGGCGTTCGTCGCCATCCGCGCCGTGGGCCACGACCTCTCCCCGGCGCCGCTGGCGCTGCTGCGCCTCGCCGTGGCCTCGCTGGTCCTCACGGTGCTGGTGACCGTGTCCCGGCGGCGGCTCCCGCGCGTGCCGCGGGGCCGGGTGCCGCTGCTGCTGACCGCCGCCTACGGCGTGCTGTGGCTGGCCGGCTACACCGTCGCGCTGAACGGCGCGGAACAGCACCTGGACGCGGGGACGGCGGCCCTGCTGGTGAACATCTCCCCGCTGCTCGTGGCGTTCGCGGCGGGTGCGCTGCTCGGGGAGGGATTGCCCCGGCCGCTGCTGCTCGGAGCGCTCGTGGGACTCGGCGGGGTGGCGGTGATCGGGCTCGGTTCGGACGGCCGCGGCGACCGGGTCGGGGTACTGCTGTGCCTGCTGGCCGCCGTGCTCTACGCCGCGGGTGTGGTGATCCAGAAGGTCACCCTGCGCCGGGTCGACGGCGCGACGGTCACCTGGTTCGGCTGTCTGGTGGCCACCGCCGCGCTGCTGCCGTTCACGCCCGCCCTGCTGGCCGAACTCGGCTCCGCCCCGCCGGAGGCGGTGCTGGGCGCGGTGTACCTGGGCGCGTTCCCCACCGCGATCGGCTTCAGCACGTGGGCCTACGCGCTCCGGCGCACGGACGCGGGCAGGCTCGCCGCGACGACCTACGCCGTGCCCGCCGTGTCCGTGCTGCTGTCCTGGGCGGTGCTGCGGGAGGTGCCCACCGTGTACGGCTTCGTCGGCGGCGGGGTCTGCCTGGTCGGCGTCGCGATCGCCCGCTACCGGCCCCGGCGACGCGATCCGGCGGGCACGCCCGCGCCGGCGACGGAGTCCGCACACGTCGACTCGCGGGCCTGAGGCGTCGACTCGCGGGGCTGGGGTGGCGACTCGCGGGTTGGGGTGGGTCAGGAGTGGGGGGTGCGGTGCAGGCGGCGGAGGGTGCGGACCGCCTCGACGGCGTGGTCGCGGTCGACCGCCTGCACGGCCAGCACCGCGTGGTACTCGTGGTCCGGCAGCTCCAGCCGGGCGAACGACGCGCCGTCCGGGAAGCTCACCGCCTCCACCTCGTTCCAGCCGAACCGCCGGGTGGTCAGGATGTTGCGCACCTCGACCCGCTCGGCGTCGGCGCGCACCCGGGGCAGCGCGAACAGCATCGACGCCGCCGCCAGCAGCAGTCCGATCCCGACCATCGCGATCTGGTCGCTCAGATGGAAGATCACCCCGGTGTCCTGCGAACGCAGCAGCACCGCGACCGTGGTGAACACGCCGACCAGCAGGGCCGCGAGCGCGGCCGACATCCACACCGCACGGCGCGGCCGGAACACCACGGGGGCCTCCGGGCCCGCCGACCCGCCGGGCCCCGCGGCCG
>NZ_KI912191.1:3343-3478 GCF_000231035.2 Saccharomonospora iraqiensis subsp. paurometabolica YIM 90007
GCGGCGAGTCGAGCAGGGCGCGCAGCGACGGGACGGCCGCCTCGGGTGTGCCCGCGAACACGAGCCTCATGACCTCTCCGTCGGAATCGGGGAGCGCTTCATCACCGCCAGTCTAGAGTGCGCGACCCCGCGCAT
>NZ_KI912191.1:3578-4257 GCF_000231035.2 Saccharomonospora iraqiensis subsp. paurometabolica YIM 90007
GGCCCCGCCCCCGGAGCCGCCGTCCCCGGAGCCGACCGAGCGCACCGGGCCGAGCTTGACCCGCTCGCCGCGGAACACGGCCCACGCACCGGGGTCCGGGGTCACCGACCGTACCCGCCGGTCGACGGCGAACGCGGGCTCGGTGAAGGACACCCGGGCGTCCTCCGCCGTGACCTTGGGGGCGTAGCTCACCCCGTCGGCGGGCTGCGGCACCGCGCGGAGCTCCCCATCCGCGATACCGTCCATGGTGGACACCAGCAGTCGCGCACCGGCCTCCGCCAGCCGGTCCAGCAGCGTCCCCGCGGTGTCGGTGTCCCGCACCGGTTCGGTGACCACCCCGAACACCGGACCGGCGTCCAGTTCGGGCACGATCCGGAAGGTGGACGCCCCGGTGAACTCGTCCCCGGCCCGGATCGCCGCCTGCACCGGCGCGGCCCCCCGCCAGGCGGGCAGCAGCGAGAAGTGCAGGTTCACCCACCCGTGCGGCGGCACCTCCAGGGTCCGGCGCGGCAGCAGCGCCCCGTAGGCCACCACCGGGCACGCGTCCGGCGCGAGCTCGCGCAACCGGGTGAGGAAGTCCTCGTCCCCGGTCTGCTCCGGGGTGAGCACCTCGATCCCGTGTTCGTCGGCCAGCGCCCCCACGGGCGAGCGCACGAGCCTGCGCCCGCGCCCGGCGGGC
>NZ_KI912192.1:0-675 GCF_000231035.2 Saccharomonospora iraqiensis subsp. paurometabolica YIM 90007
CGGGCACGGCACCGGCGTCCCGCACGGTGCGTTCGAGCCGCCGCGCCACCTCCAGGTTGCGGCCGGGCGGCAGGCCGTGCGCCAGCAGGGTGCTCTCCAGGGCGAGGACCGGAACCCCGGCGTCGAGCGCGTCGGCGACCTCGGGTGCCGGGATCGGGGTGGGGTCGTGCTGTGGGTTCACGGGTGTGCATCCTCGCCGATGCCGCCGCCGGTCCGTGATGGGGCACCGGTCCGTGATGGGGCATCATGGGGGACGTGAGTACCCAGACGCTGCCCGATGTCGACACCCGGCCGGAGGGTGTCGAGGATCTCGACGACGACGTTCCGGAGAAGTTCCACTACGTGCGCAAGGACCAGATCGCCGAGAGCGCGGTCATGGGCTCGCACGTGGTGGCCCTGTGCGGCGAGGTGTTCCCGGTGACGAAGTCACCGCGGCCGGGTTCGCCGGTGTGTACCGAATGCAAGCGGATCTTCGAGGGGCTGCCGCCCGGCGGCGGGGACGACGACGAGTGACCGCACGGGTGGCCGCCCGACCCGGCCACCCTCACTGCGGTTCCCCCCACCGGTGCGGCAGCTCACCGGGTCCGTGCGCGTCGGGCTCCTGATCCGAGGGTTTCCCGGTGCGCGGGCCGCCGTCCGCCTCGCGGGGAGCCGGGACCGGGCGGGGCCCGGTCC
>NZ_KI912192.1:775-4016 GCF_000231035.2 Saccharomonospora iraqiensis subsp. paurometabolica YIM 90007
GCAGGGCCGTCAACCACGCAGGGCCGTCGACCCCGGGAGGTCGACGGCCCTGCGCGGTCGATGTCGCGGTCTCAGTCCAGGTAGTCGCGCAGCACCTGGGAACGCGACGGGTGGCGCAGCTTCGACATCGTCTTCGACTCGATCTGACGGATCCGCTCCCGCGTGACGCCGTAGACCTGGCCGATCTCGTCCAGCGTACGGGGCTGGCCGTCGGTGAGGCCGAAGCGCAACCGCACGACGCCGGCCTCCCGCTCGGACAGCGTCTGCAGCACCGACTGCAACTGGTCCTGCAGCAGCGTGAACGACACCGCGTCCACGGCCACCACGGCCTCGCTGTCCTCGATGAAGTCCCCGAGCTGCGAGTCGCCCTCGTCGCCGATCGTCTGGTCCAGCGAGATCGGCTCGCGGGCGTACTGCTGGATCTCCAGGACCTTCTCCGGGGAGATGTCCATCTCCTTGGCCAGCTCCTCCGGGGTGGGCTCGCGGCCCAGGTCCTGCAACAGCTCCCGCTGGATCCGGCCGAGCTTGTTGATCACCTCGACCATGTGGACCGGGATCCGGATGGTGCGGGCCTGGTCGGCCATGGCCCGGGTGATGGCCTGGCGGATCCACCAGGTGGCGTAGGTGGAGAACTTGAAGCCCTTGGTGTAGTCGAACTTCTCCACCGCGCGGATCAGCCCGAGATTGCCTTCCTGGATCAGGTCCAGGAACGCCATGCCGCGCCCGGTGTAGCGCTTCGCCAGCGAGACGACGAGCCGGAGGTTGGCCTCCAGCAGGTGACTCTTGGCGCGCTCACCGTCGCGGACGATCCACTTCAGGTCCCGGCGCATCTGGGTGGAGAGCTTCTCGCCCTCCTCCTCGGTGACCCGGATGCGCTCGGCCGCGTACAGCCCGGCCTCGATCCGTTTGGCGAGTTCGACCTCCTCCTCGGCATTGAGCAGGGCGACCTTGCCGATCTGCTTGAGGTAGGCCCGCACCGAGTCGGCCGACGCGGTGAGTTCGGCGTCCTTGCGTGCCTGCCGCAGCGCCTCGGACTCCTCCTCGTCCCAGACGAAGTCGGGGTCCACGGGCTTGGCCGCGGCCGACTCCTCCTCGGACTCGGACTCCTCGGCCTCCTCCTCGGTGACGGTGGCGTCGACGACGTCCACCTCGACCGCGTCCACGTCGAGATCCGACAGGTCGACGTCCTCGAGGTCCGAGGCGTCGAGGTCACCCACCTCGGCCGCGCTCTTGGCCGCGGCCTTGCCCTTCTCGGCCTTGGCGCCCTTGCGGGTCCCCGTGGACTTCGGAGACTTCTTCGCGGCCGTCTTGCGACCCGACGACGTCTTCTCCGGCGGGGCCGTCCCGTTCGCGGCCGCCGTGTCCTCGTCGGCAGTCGCTTGCTCGGCGGCGCTCGTTGTCTTCGTCCCGCTTGGGGTTGCGGTCTTTGCGGCTGCCACGTACGCCCTTTCGCAGCGGTCGATCACGACGAACCGAGACGTTGGTATCCCGGCTGCCTCAAGTTCGGGGAACCTGCTCTGGCCTGCGGATTCCGCGTCCGCAGCCGAGAGCCGTGTTCCATTGTAACGACGGTGGGCACCGAAGTCGCGCAGCGATCACGTCCCGTGCGGCTCCGCGGGGGCCGGACGGGACGTCCGGTCAGTGCGCGAGGCCCTCGGCCGCGGCCGCGGCGGCGCCCACGATGCCCGCGTTGTTCAGCAGGGACGCGGCGACGACGGGGGTGTCGACGGTCAGCGACGGCACCCACTTCTCCGCTTTCCTGCTGACACCGCCACCCACGATATAGAGGTCGGGACTGAGGAGGTTGTCGAGCACGGTGAGGTACCGGTCGACCCGTTCGGCCCATTCCGGATATGTGAGGCCCTCGGTGTCCTTCGCGGAGGCCGCGGCACGTTTCTCGGCGTCGATTCCGTCGATCTCGATGTGCCCGAACTCGGTGTTCGGCACGAGGCGTCCGTCCAGGAACAGCGCACTGCCGATACCGGTTCCGAACGTCAGCAGGACGGCGACGCCCGCCCGTCCCTCGGGGGCACCGAACCGCATCTCCGCCATGCCCGCGGCGTCGGCGTCGTTGAGCACGGCCACCTCCGTGGGGCGCCGGCCCAGCCGCCCGGCGAACAGCACGTCGGCGTCCCGGCCGATCCAGCTCGGGTCGATGTTGGCGGCGGAGCGGGCCCTGCCCCGCTTGACCACCGACGGCAGGGTGACCCCCACCGGCCCGTCCCAGCCGAACGCGCCCACGACCTCGGTGACCACGTCGGCGACCGCGTCCGGGGTCGCGGGTCGCGGTGTGTCGATGCGCAGACGGTCGCCGACCAGCTCGCCCGTGTCGAGGTCGACAAGGCCGCCCTTGATGCCGCTGCCGCCGATGTCGATGCCGAAGCCCCGGCCCGCCTCCGTGGTCGCCGTGGTGGCCCCCGTCGTGGGCACCGTCATGGCGCCGCCCCTTCCTACTCGATTCAGAACCCGTCGCGCGAAACTCTAGCGGCGGGTGTGGTCCCATGGTGGCGTGGGAACCACCGACCCCGATCCCGCCGCGCTGGCCGCCACGGCGGAAGAGGTGGCCACCGAGGCCGCCGGGCTGGTCCGCGACGCGCGTGAATCCATGCTCGCCGGGCGGACGGTCGCTGTCGACACGAAGAGCAGCCGCACCGACGTGGTCACCGCCGTGGACACGGAGTCCGAACGGCTCATCCGGGCGAGGCTGGCCGCCCTGCGTCCCGGCGACGTCGTGCTCGGTGAGGAGGAGGGCACCGGCGGGGACACCGGCGGTGCCGGCACCCCGGGCCGCGTCGAGTGGGTGGTCGACCCGATCGACGGGACCGTGAACTTCCTCTACGGACTGCCCGCGTTCGCCGTCTCGGTCGCCGCACAGATCGACGGCGTGTCCGTGGCCGGGGCCGTCGTCGAGCCGGTCGCCGGCCGGACGTGGACGGCGACCCGCGGCGGGGGCGCCCGGCTGGACGGGCGGGCGCTGACGACGTCGGCACCGGAAGCGCTGGAGACGACGCTGCTGGCGACCGGGTTCGCCTACCGCGCCGAACGGCGGGCGCGGCAGGCGGAGCTGATCGCCGGGATGCTCGGCCGGGTGCGCGACATCCGCCGGTCCGGCTCCGCGGCGCTGGACCTGTGCGGGGTCGCGGCGGGCTGGACCGACGCCTACGTGGAACACGGGCTGAGCCACTGGGACTGGGCCGCGGCCGCGCTGATCGCCGAGGAGGCGGGCGCGGTCGTGTCGTTG
>NZ_KI912192.1:4116-7694 GCF_000231035.2 Saccharomonospora iraqiensis subsp. paurometabolica YIM 90007
CAGGTCCGGTGGCGTTCCGGCCGGGTGGACCGGGTCCTGCGGGGGATCGACGAGCGCCCCGAGGTCGTGGTGCTCGACCCACCCCGCAAGGGGGCGGGCCGCGCGGTCACCGACGCCGTCGCGGCGGCGGGGCCGGACCGGGTGGTGTACGTGGCCTGCGACCCCGCGGCACTGGCCCGGGACGTGGCGACGTTCGCGGCACACGGCTACCGGCTGGACCGGCTCCGCGCCTTCGACGCCTTCCCGATGACCCACCACGTCGAGACCCTCGCCCTGCTGCGCCGGTGACACCTCCGACGGCACCGGGCCGCCGGAGGTGTCACACGACCGAGGTCATCCCCCCGTCGACGTAGAGCACCTGCCCGCTGACGAAGGACGCGGCGTCACTGGCGAGGAACACGGCCGGACCGACGAGGTCGCCGACCTCGCCCCACCGGCCCGCGGGCGTGCGGGTGCGCACCCACGCGTCGAAGTCCGGGTCGGCGGCCAGCGGCGCGGTCAGTTCGGTGCGCAGGTAGCCGGGGGCGAGCCCGTTGACGCGGACCCCGTGCGCGGCCCACTCGGCGGTCATGGCGCGGGTCAGGTTCCGCAGCCCACCCTTCGCCGCCGCGTACGGGGCGATCGAGGGGCGGGCCAGTTCGGACTGCACCGAGCAGACGTTGACGATCGCGCCGTGGCCCCGCTCGACCATGCCGCGGGCGGCCGCACGCCCGACCACGAAGGCGCTGGTGAGATCCGTGCGCAGCACGGCGTCCCAGTCGGCGAGGTCGAGGTCGAGCAGGGCCCGCCGGTGCTGGATCCCGGCGTTGTTCACCAGGATGTCGATGCCGCCGTGGACGGCGGTCAGCGCGTCCACGGCGGCGGTGACGGCTTCCTCGTCGGTGACGTCGAACGCCCGGGTGTGCACGGCGGTGTCCCGGTCGGCGGCGAGGGCGGCCCGGGCGTCGGCCAGACGGTCGGGGTCGCGACCGCCCAGCACCACCGTGGCGCCCGCCCCGGCCAGTCCGTCCGCCAGGGCCCGGCCGATGCCCCGGCTCGCGCCGGTGACCAGCGCGACCCGTCCGGTCAGGTCGAACGACGTCGTCGACACGGGTCTCCCTCCTCCGGGGCGCGGACGCCCCGGCTCACGCGATCGCGTACACCAGCGAGGCCAGGCCGAAGCCGACCAGGCCGATCGTGGTCTGCATGACGGTCCAGGTCTTGAGCGTGGTCTTCACGTCCATCTGGAAGAACCGGCCGACGAGCCAGAAGCCCGAGTCGTTGACGTGGCCCGCCGTGACCGACCCCGCGGCCAGGGCCAGCACGAGCGCGGCCAGTTCGACCCCGTTGAACGCCCCACCCGCGACGATCGGCTGCATGAGCCCGGCCGCGGTGGTGAGCGCGACGGTGGCCGAACCCTGGGCGACCCGCAGGGTCGTGGCGATCAGGTAGCCGGCCACGACCGCGGGGAGGCCGATGTCGGACATCGCTCCGGAGACGGCGTCGCCGATGCCGCTGGCCTCCAGCACACCGCCGAACATGCCGCCCGCCCCGGTGATCAGGATGATCGCGGCGACCGGGCCGAGCGCGGAGTCGAGCAGCTTCTCCACGGTGTCCTTGCCGCGTCCCCGCCGGGTGCCGAGCACGTACATGGCGACGAACACCGTGATCAGGAGGGCGATCGGGGTCGAGCCGAGCGTGCGGACCACGTCGTACCAGCCCGCGTCGCCGTCGACCCAGCCGACCTCGCCGGCCGTGCTCAGCCCGGTGTTCGCGAAGATCAGCAGGACCGGGAGCAGCAGCAGGCCGATCACCGTGCCCGCCTTCGGCGGGTTCTCGTCGTGCTCGGGCTCGCCGCCGAGGATGTCCGGCACCGGCAGGACGATGCGGTTGCCCACCCACAGGCCGTAGAGGTAGCTGGTCAGGTACCAGGTCGGCACGGCCAGCAGCAGGCCCAGCGCCAGCACGAGCCCGACGTCGGCGCCGAGCAGGCCGCTGGCGGCGACCGGGCCGGGGTGCGGCGGCACGTAGACGTGCATCACCGAGAACGCGCCCGCGGCGGGCAGGCCGTAGCGCAGGACACCGCCGCCGAGCCTGCGGGCGACGGAGAACACGATCGGCAGCATCACCACGAGCCCGGCGTCGAAGAAGATCGGGAAGCCGAACAGCAGGGACGCGACACCGAGCGCGAGGGGCGCCCGGCGTTCGCCGAACCGGCGGATCATCGCGTCGGTGAGTGCCTGGGCGCCGCCGCTGACCTCGACGAGCCTGCCGAGCATGGCGCCGAGGCCCACCAGCAGGGCCACACTGGCGAGGGTGGATCCGAACCCCTCGGTGAGGGTGTCCATCACCTGCCCCGCCGGGATGCCCGCGGCGAACGCGGTGCCGATGCTGACCACGACCAGCGCCAGGAAGGCGTGGACGCGGAAGCGGATGATGAGCAGCAGCAGGACGGCGACCGCGCCCGCCGCGATGCCGAGCAGCGGTCCGGCGCCGAGGGTCTGGGTCCACTCGTCGGTGTTCATCGAAAGCTCCGTTGCTTCTCGCGGTCGGTGGGGACGGACTCGCGGGTGCGGACCCCGCCCCTATCCGGGGGGCGGTGTCCCGGGCCCGGTCGAGCCGGAGCCGGGGGAGAGGCCGAGCCGGGACAGGGCCGTGTCGGCGATCTCGTCGGGGCCGCGTCCGAGGTCGACACGGATGCCGTCCTCGTCCGGGGCGAGGTCCTCCAGGTCGTGGAACTGCGAGTCCAGGAGCGAGGACGGCATGAAGTGGCCGGAACGGCCGGACAGCCTGCGGACGACCAGGTCCGGCTCACCCCGCAGATGGACGAACCACACCCGGGCCGACGACTCCCGCAGGATGTCGCGGTAGGACCGTTTCAGGGCCGAACAGGCGACGACGGTGTCGGTGCCCCCGTCGGCCCGTCCGGTGATCCAGTCCCGCAGGGCCCGCAGCCACGGCCCCCGGTCGGCGTCGGTGAGCGGGATCCCGGCGGTCATCCGTTCGACGTTGGCCGCCGGGTGGAACTCGTCCGCCTCGGCCATGGTCCAGCCGAGCCGGTGTGCGAGTGCGGCGGCGACCGTGCTCTTCCCGGCGCCGGAGACCCCCATCACCACCAGGCACGTGGCAGCCATGGCCTCGCTCCTCACTGAAAGGTAGTACCTAATGCGGCGAAAGATAACACCATTGAGTCGACCGGAGGAAGACGCGGGGGCGTCGATAGGCTCGGGGCGTGAGCACGCAGCCGGGTGCCGGGGTTCTGCACGACACCGTGCTGGACACCATCGGCGCCGAGATCACGAGCGGGGACCTGCCCTGTGACCACGTGCTGACCCTGGACTCCATCCGGGACCGGTTCGGCGTCTCCCGGACGGTGGCCCGGGAGACGATGCGCATCCTGGAGTCGATGGGGCTGGTCCGCTCACGCAGGCGCGTCGGCATCACGGTCCAGCCGGTGGAGAACTGGAACGTCTTCGACCCGCGGGTCATCTGGTGGCGGCTCGCGGGGCCGGGGCGGGACGCCCAGCTGCGGACCCTGACGGAACTGCGGATCGCGGTCGAACCGCTGGCCGCGGGCGCCGCCGCCCGCAGCGCCTCCG
>NZ_KI912192.1:7794-10597 GCF_000231035.2 Saccharomonospora iraqiensis subsp. paurometabolica YIM 90007
CGCAGTTCCGCGTCGGTGCGCGGGTCGGCCAGCACCGCGTTCACGATCGCACTGTCCGGCAGCACGCGGCCGGGCGCGCGGTCCCGCCCCCGCGCGAGTGCGTCCCGTTCCTCCCACAGGGCACGGACGGCGGCCAGCCCCCGGGCGGTCTTGATCTTGTGGATGCCGGAGGTGCGCCGCCACGGTTCCGCCCGCGGGGCGGGCGGCCCCGCCGTACGCGCCGCCTCGAACTCCTGGTGTGCCCAGTCGAGCTTGCCCTGGCCCGCGAGTTCGGCCTCCAGCTTCCCGCGCAGCGGGACGAGCAGCTCCACGTCGAGGGCCGCGTAGTTCAACCATTCCGCGGGCAGCGGACGACGGGACCAGTCGGCCGCGCTGTGCCCCTTCTCCAGCCGGTACCCGAGCAGGGTCTCCACCAGCGTGCCGAGCGCGACACGCTCGTAGCCGGCCAATCTGCCCGCGAGCTCGGTGTCGAACAACGCGGGCGGATGCAGGCCGAGCTCGGCCAGGCAGGGCAGATCCTGCGAGGCGGCGTGCAGCACCCACTCGTGCGCCCCGAGGACCTCCGCCAACGGTGCGAGCTCCCCGTCCAGCGGGATCGGGTCGACCAGCAGCGTGCCGGTCCCTTCCCGCCGGAGCTGGACGAGGTAGGCCTTCGGCCAGTAGCGGTACCCGGACGCCCGTTCGGTGTCCACGGCGATCGGCCCGCTGCCGGCGGCCAACCGGGCACACGCCTCCCGCAGCCCGGCGACGTCGGTGATGACCGGCGGTGTCCCGCCCGCCGGTTCGGTCAACGGGACGCCCCCGGGACCGTCCTGGCTCCCGGCGCCCTGATCTGCGGTGCTCACGGCTGTGGACCCTACGGGACGGGCTCCACCGCGCCTGGTCGGCCCGTCCCGTAGGGTCTCGTCACGTCAGCGGGGTCCTGTCAGCGGATGACGCCCGCCCGCATGGCCAGCGCCACCATCTGGGCCCGGTCACCGGTGCCGAGCTTGCGGCCGATCCGCGACAGGTGGGACTTCACCGTGAGCGCGGAGAGACTGAGCTCGTCACCGATCTCCTTGTTGGACTGGCCGTCCGCGACCAGCTGGAGCACCTCGACCTCCCGCGCCGACAGCTCACGCGGGGTGTTGTCGGTGCCCGCCACCCGGGTCCCGGTGGCCAGGACCGGTGCCACGCTCGGATCGGCGTAGACACCGCCCTCGAGCACCCGGCGCACGCCGTCGGTGACCACCACCGGCGACGCGGACTTCAGCAGGTACGCCTGGGCACCCGCCTGGAACGCCGAGCGGACCGCGTACGGGTCGTCCGAGGACGCCAGCACCACGACCCGGAGCCACCCCGTGTTGCGCAGCTCCGTGACGAGTTCGATGCCGCTCCCGTCCGGAAGCCCGAGATCGAGAATGGCGAGGTCGCACGGGCCGGTCGCCGCGGCCCTCGCCCTCGCCTCGGCGACGGTCGCGGCCTCGTGGACCGTTCCCGCGCCCATCTGCGCCATTCGTCCGGCAATCGCCTCCCTCAACAGCGGGTGGTCGTCGACCACCATCACCGAGAACAGTTCCTCCCGCGGGTGCGGGACCATGCTCGCCGGCAACGCGCCGGCTGGCGTGGATCGGACGGCCTGAGTTAAGCCGACGGCAGCCACGTCACTACCTCCCTGGAGTCGGTCGTGCCCCCCGACCGGCACCGGGACTTTCGGCCGTTCAGCCGCGCCAGCTTTAGACCGAAAGTGGTGTCGTCGGAAAGCACTCTAGCCGCCCAACTGGGTCAGTGGGGGGATTGAACGGGCATCTGTCCCTATCGGGTAACTGGTCCCGACCTGTTCTATAGCGCATTCGGGTCGTGATACGCAAAGTGGTTAACGCACTGCTCTGCGTCCGCGATGTCACGAGGTTCCGGCTTTCCATTCGCGCGTGCAGATGCCGCGTGCACGCGCCGGCGGCGGTCGTTCGGAACGGTCGTTTCAGCAGGCTGGGGACGTCCGGGGGCGGGTGCGGCGGACCGTGCCGCGCTCCCGCGCGGGGTGTGTGGATCACCGCGAGTGAGACAAGTGTCGCACACCGTGTCCGGGCGGGTTCGCGGGCCCGTCGGTGCGGCCCCCACGGGAACGGCCGGGGCCGCACCGCGCCGTCGGGTCACTCCCCCCGGCGCTGCTCGAACAGGGTCACGCCCACCGGCGGCAGGCCCACGAAACTGCCCAGCGTCTGCGCGAACGCCTCGCCGTGCGCGCGCAGCTCCGTCGAGGTCGGGCTCCAGGACGCGCGCAGCTCGACGTCGTCGCTGCGGGACGGGCCGTCGATGTCACCGAAGCGGGTCGAGGACGTCGCCGTGACCGTGCCCCCGAGCGCCGTCCAGCCGGCCCCGGAGGTCTCCAGCGCGTCGGTGAGCCAGGACCAGCCGACCGCGGCCAGGGACGGGTCCCCCGCGAGGTCGGCGTCCACCTCGGCGCGGAGGTACACCACGATCCGGAACGCCCCGTCCCAGCCCTGCTGGCCGCCGGGGTCGTGCAGCAGCACCAACCGGCCCGACGCGGGGACGCCGTCGGGCCCGGTCGTCTCGGCCCCGACGGCGAACGCCCACGGCGCGAGCCGTCGGGGTGCTCTGATCGGTTCGAGCGTCACCTCGGGCCGTGGGCACACCGAACGCAGGGCGGCGACGGCGGTGCGGAACTCCTCGGGCGCCTCGGTCATGGCGGTCACGCCCCGACTGTAAGCCGCGCCGCGTCACGACCGTGGACGACACGCGCCGGGACCCGGGACGCGGCCACGTCGGCGGCGTGTGCCCGGTCACGCCGGCCCCGTCCGGG
>NZ_KI912192.1:10697-11561 GCF_000231035.2 Saccharomonospora iraqiensis subsp. paurometabolica YIM 90007
GCGAGCCCGGTCAGGACCGCGCGGGCCACCAGCGTGGGCCCCAACGTCCGGTCGTCGCCGGAACGCAGCGGGGTGGCGCGCGCCCGGTCGATCAGATCCTCCACGGCCGTGCGGGCGTCGTCGCCGAGGGGACAGTCGCGGCGGGCGCAGTCCGCGGCGAACTCGTCCAGGGTGGCCTCGGCGCTCCCGGCCACCCCGTCGAGCACGGTGACCAGCTCCGAGGAGGGGTCCGGAACCCCGTCGAGCACCACCCGCCCGACCCGGTCCGGGTAGCGGGCGGTGTAGTGGGCCACGCTCGTCGACCCCTCGCCGCGGGCGAGGAGGTTGAGCCGGGGCACCCCGAGCTGCTCGCGCAGCTCGTCCAGGTCGCCCGCCGTGCGCCAGCTGTCCAGGGCGGTGCGGCTGTCCTCCAGGCTGATGGCGCACTGCTGCCCGGCCACGCGGGCCGCGTCCAGCAGCGGGTCGACGGTCGTCGTCGGGTCGTGGTCGAGCAGGGTGGCGCGGGTCTCCGGCGGCACGCAGTCCACCGAACCGGACTCGCCGGTGCCCCGCCGGTCCATGCCGATCAGCGAGAACGTCTCCAGCATCGCGGGCGGCAGCGTCGCGGCGAGCTCGACCGCGCGGAGGGTGCCGGGGACACCGTCCACGTCGTTCACCACCACCAGCGGGACGGGGCCGTCGCCGAGCCGCAGCAGCGCGAGGCGGGCCAGTCCCCGGCGGGGGGTGCCCGGCGTGTCGAGGGTGCTGGTGATGTGGGCACACCGCACGCCCGCCCCGTCCGGCGCCGTCCGGTCGAAGTGCTGCCGGACGGTGTCCGGCACCTCGCCGCCCAGCCGCTCGGCGGTCGCGGCGCGACAGTCCGAC
>NZ_KI912193.1:0-659 GCF_000231035.2 Saccharomonospora iraqiensis subsp. paurometabolica YIM 90007
CCGGGGCGCCCTCGTCGTTGCCGAGCAGCCGGTTCGCCAACCGCAGCGCGCCCCGGTCGGCCGCGCCGGAGGCGCCCACGCCGATCCCGGCGTGTCCCGGACGGCCGAGATCCTGCACCGTCGCCGAGGGCCCGGGCGACACGACCTCCAACCCCACGCCGGGGCCCGCCCGTCCCGCGTCCACCCCGTCCGGGTCCACGCCGCCCGCGTCCACGCTGTCCGCGTCCACGCTGTCCACGTCCCTGGCCCCCACGCTCACGTGCTGACGAAGCGGACGCGGACGCCCGGGCGCAGCAGCGCGGGCGGGTCACGGTCGAGGGAGAACAGCCGCACGTCCGTGCGGCCGACGAGCTGCCAGCCGCCGGGCGACGAGCGCGGGTAGACCCCACTGAACGGACCCGCCAGCCCGACCGCCCCTTCCGGCACCTCCGGGCGTGGCTCATCCCGGCGGGGCAGGTCGAACGGCCAGGCCGCACCGGCGAGGTAGCCGAAGCCGGGCGCGAATCCCCCGAAGGCCACGGTCCACACCTCGCGGGTGTGCGCGGCGACGAGCTCCCGCTCACCCACCCCGGCGAGCCGGGCCGCCTCGGCCAGGTCGGGGCCGTCGTAGACCACCGGCAGTTCGAGCGGTTCGGCCCCGGCGTCGTCCGCCGCGCCCG
>NZ_KI912193.1:759-2680 GCF_000231035.2 Saccharomonospora iraqiensis subsp. paurometabolica YIM 90007
CGCGCTCACCCGCGGCCGGGTCGGCGACGCCCCCAATCTCCGGGCCGGCCCCCGCTGCCGTGTGCTGTTCGATGCGGCCGCCCGACTCCCCCGCACGGTGCGGGAACGCCGGGCGATCACGCGCCTCGGCGCGGTGGACCGAGCCGCGGTCTGGGACACCTTCCACGGGCAGTAGGCTGACCACGGGCGGAAGGAGCGGCCGTGACCCAGGGGGAGACGACACAGCCACTCGTCTCGGTCATCGTGGTGAACTACCGCGGGGCCGACGACACGATCGCCTGCCTGCGCGCGGTGCACGCGCTCGGCTACCCCCGCCTGGAACTCGTGTGCGTGGACAACACCCCCGCGCCCGAATCCGAGGCCGACCGGATCCGCGCCGCCGTACCGCAGGCACGGGTCGTCGCCGCCGGGGCGAACCTCGGCTTCGCGGGCGGCGGCAACCTCGGCGCGGCCGAGGCGAACGGCACGGTCCTCGCCCTGCTGAACAACGACGCCCGACCGCACCCGGACTGGATCGACGCCGCGGTGGCGGCGTTGCGGGCCGACCCGACCGTCGCGGCGGTGGCCAGCCGGGTCCTGGACGCCGACGGCACCGGCGCCGACTTCGTCGACGGCGGGCTCACCTGGTTCGGCATGGGGTACAAGCGGCACGCGGGCAGCCGGGTCGCCGACCTGCCGGACGCCGAGCACGCCCACGCCAAGGACGTGCTGTTCGCCACCGGGTCGGCCATGTTCGTGCGCGCCGACGCCTTCGCCGCGCTCGGCGGGTTCGACGACGACTTCTTCCTGTTCTACGAGGACGTCGACCTCGGATGGCGGCTCAACCTGCGCGGGTGGCGGGTGCGCTACGTGCCCGCCTCGATCGCCTACCACCGGCACCACGGCACGGTGGACGCGGTGCAGGCGCCGGACTCCGGCCGGGAGACGTTCCTGCTGGAACGCAACGCGCTGGCCGCGCTGTACCGCAACCTCTCGGACGAGTCCCTGGCGCGGGTGCTGCCCGCCGCGCTCGCGCTGACCGTGCGGCGGGCCACCGCACGGGGCGGACTCGACCCCGCCCTCCTCGATCCCGCCGCATCCGGCCCGGACACCGGCACACCACCGGACACGGAGCCGGTCCCGGTTCCCCGGGACGCACTCGGGGGGATGCTCGCGATCGACCGGTTCGTCGACCTGCTGCCCGGACTGGCGCAGGCCCGGGAGGCCGAGCAGCGCAGCCGGGTGCGCACCGACGACGACCTGCGGCCGCTGTTCCGCGACGCGCTCGAACCGGCGTACCCGCTCCCGCGTTACCTGGCCGCGCACGACGTGCTGGTCGAGACCTTCGGCATCGAGCGGGCGTTCGGCACCCGGCGCCGGGTGCTCGTGCTCACCGGGGACGCGATCACCGAGCGGATGGCGGGCCCGGCGATCCGCGCCTTCAACATCGCCGACGTCCTCGCCCGCGAGCACGACGTGCGGCTGCTGACGCTGAACCCGGCCGTCGACCCGCCGCCCGCCCCGTTCACGGTGGGCCGGGCCCACCCCCGCGACCTCGACGCGCACCTCGCGTGGGCGGACGTCGTGGTGCTGCAGGGGCACGCGCTGGAGAAGGCGTCCGCGCTCAAGCGCGAGTACGCCCACACCGTCGTGGTGTGCGACCTGTACGACCCGATGCACCTGGAACAACTGGAGCAGGGCCGCGACCGCCCGGACGACCGCAGGGCCGACGACCTCGCCGCGGTCCGCGGTGTCCTCGACGCCCAGCTCGCCCGCGGGGACTTCTTCCTGTGCGCCTCGGAGCGGCAACGGCACCTGTGGCTGGGCCACCTCGCCGCGGCCGGCAGGCTCTCCCCCCGGCTCTACGACGCCGACCCGACCACCCGGTCGCTGCTGACGGTCGCGCCGTTCGGCCTGCCGACCGACCCGCCGCGCCGCACCG
>NZ_KI912193.1:2780-3451 GCF_000231035.2 Saccharomonospora iraqiensis subsp. paurometabolica YIM 90007
CGACCGACCCGCCGCGCCGCACCGGGCCCGGACCGCGCGCGACGCTCGACGGCGTGGGCGCCGACGACCGGGTGGTGCTGTGGGCGGGCGGGGTCTACGACTGGTTCGACCCGCTCACCCTCGTGCACGCGATCGGGACACTGAGCGCGCGGCACCCGGACGTGCGCCTGGTGTTTCTGGGAATGCGTCACCCCAACCCCGAGGTCGGGGAGATGACCGTGGCGCCGGCGACGGTGCGGCTGGCCGACGAGCTCGGCCTCACCGGCAAGCACGTGTTCTTCAACGAGCACTGGGTGCCCTACGACCGGCGGCAGAACTGGCTGCTCGACGCCGACTGCGGGGTGACCACCCACCGCGAGCACGTCGAGACGACGTTCGCGTTCCGGACCCGCGTGCTGGACTACCTGTGGGCGGGCCTGCCGGTCGTGACCACCGCCGGGGACGCCCTCGCCGACCTCGTGCGGGACGAGGAGCTCGGCGTCGTCGTGCCCTCCGGGGATCCGGAGGCGCTCGCCGACGCGCTCGAACGGTGCCTGTACGACGAGGAGTTCGCCCGGGCGTGCCGGGAGCGCCTCGCCGCCGTGGCGGAGCGGTTCACCTGGCCCCGGGTGCTGGCGCCGCTGGTGGACTTCTGCCGCGACCCGCGTCCCGCGGCCGACCGCCTGCCCGGC
>NZ_KI912193.1:3551-3813 GCF_000231035.2 Saccharomonospora iraqiensis subsp. paurometabolica YIM 90007
GCCGCGCGGGCCCGGCTCCCGCACGGCGGGCCACGGACCCGTCCCGGGGGAAGGAGCGACCGTGGCTAGGACACGCCTGCGCGTCCTGCTGGACGGTACGCCCCTGCTGGGCGACCGCACCGGGGTCGGGCGCTACACCGCGTCGCTGTCCGAGGAACTGGCGTCCCTGCCCGACGTGGACACCCGCGCGGTGGCGTTCACGCTGCGCGGGTGGCGGCGGCTGCGGTCGGTGCTGCCGCACGGGATGCGGGCCCGCGGGTTG
>NZ_KI912193.1:3913-9561 GCF_000231035.2 Saccharomonospora iraqiensis subsp. paurometabolica YIM 90007
GACGCGGAGGCGCTGACCCGCCACCGGGACACCGAGCGCACGACGGTCGAGCTGACCTGAGCCGGGCGGCCCGGGCCGCGGGTCGTCGTGCGCGGTGCGCAACGCGGCGGGCCGGACGTCGTTCCGGGCACACGGGGACCGGACCACTGTCGCCCGGAAGGCTTGTGTCCGCTTCCCCGCGTTGCCTACTGTCGGGTGATGTCGCGCACACCGGACACGCGTCCTCCCGGCCTCCCCACGTCGTTGACCTACCCCGAGGTCCCGGTCGGCTCCCTGCTCGCCGGTGCCGCCGCGCGCTACGGCGACCGGACGGCATTCACCCACCACGGCGACAGCCTCAGCTTCACCGGGCTGTGGCAGTCGGCGTGCCGGTTCGCCAACGCGCTGCGCGAGCGCGGAGTCGGCACCGGCGACACCGTCGCGCTGCACCTGCCGAACTGCCTCGCCTTCCCGGTGGCCTACTACGGCACACTGCTGGCCGGGGCGGTGTTCAGCCCGGCGAGCCCGCTGCTGCCCCGGGACGCGCTGCACGAGCAGCTCACCGACTGCGCGGCGCGGGTCGTGGTGACCTACGGCCCGGTCGCGTCGGCCCTGGACGGTCTGGACGTGGACACGGTGCTCGTGGTGGCCCCGACCGACGACAGCCACACCGACTTCGCGGGCTTTCACGCCCACGCCTCGCCCGAACCGCCGGACGTGGTGATCGACCCGGGCACCGACCTCGCCCACCTCGGGTACACGGGCGGGACCACCGGGCGGTCGAAGGGCGTGCGGTTGACCCACCGCAACGTCGTCGTCAACGCGATCCAGTACGCCTGCTGGGGGTCGGGGTCGGTCCCCACCTTCGACGACCACGGCAACCCGACGGTCGAGCAGATCGGCAGCAGCGAGGAGTGGACCTCGGAGCTCGGGACCGGGGTCAGCATCAACCTCACCCCGTGGTTCCACGCCATGGGCATCGGCGGTCTGAACATCGGCGTCCTCACCGGCGGCAGCGTCACCGTGCACGACCGGTTCGACCCGCAGGCGTACGTGGCCGACGCCGAGCGGCTGGGGATCACCACGATGAGCGGGGCCCCCGCGCTGTTCGCCGCGCTGCTGGCCTGCGAGGAGTTCCACACCGCCGATCTGTCCTCGGTGCGCGGTATCACCTCGGGCGCGGCGCCGATGCCGCACGAGCAGGCACGGGCACTGCGGAAGCGGTTCCCGGACGCCGTCATCAGCGAGGGGTACGGACTCACCGAGGTCACCATGGGGGCGACCCTGGCGCCGACCTGGGAATCCGGCACCCGCAAGGTCGGCACCGTGGGTGTGCCCCTCTTCGACACCGAGGTCAAGCTCGTGCCCGTGGAGGGGGGCGAGGAGGAACTGCCGCCGAACACCGAGGGCGAGGTGTGCCTGCGTGGCCCGCAGGTGATGCAGGGCTACCACAACCGCCCCGACGAGACCGCCGAGGTCCTCGTGGACGGCTGGCTGCACACCGGCGACATCGGCGTGCTCGACGACGACGGCGTGCTGTCCATCGTCGACCGCAAGAAGGACATGCTGATCTACAAGGGCTACAACGTCTACCCGCGCGAGCTGGAGGAACTGCTCGTCGAGCTGCCCGAGGTCGCCTCGGCCGCCGTGGTCGGCAGGCGCTCACCCGAGGCGGGCGAACTGCCCGTCGCGTTCGTGGTCCCCGCCCCCGGCCACGGCGACACGACGGCCGGATCGGTGCAGGAGGCGGTCAACGCCCGGGTGGCCCCGTACAAACGCCTCCGCGAGGTCCACGTCGTCGACGCCATCCCCGTCTCCGCCGCCGGCAAGATCCTCAAACGCGAACTCCGCGACCGCCTGTCCTGACCCGGCGCCCACCCCCGCCGTTGTGCCGTGAAGGGCACTTTCCCTGCGTTCGGCGCAGCGAGGGGCACATTCACTGCGTCACACGCAGTGAATGTGCCCCTCACGCTCACCCCAGTTGGGCGCGGAGGGTGGCGTCCTTGTCCAGGACGAGTTGTTCCAGGTCGGACTGGTAGGACTCCATGCGGGTGCGGAGGGTGGCGTCGCCGGCGGCGAGCATGCGCACCGCGAGCAGGCCCGCGTTGCGTGCGCCGCCCACGGACACCGTCGCCACCGGGACCCCGGCGGGCATCTGCACGATGGACAGCAGCGAGTCGAGCCCGTCGAGGTGCTTCAGCGGCACGGGCACCCCGATCACCGGCAGGGGCGTCGCCGCCGCGACCATGCCCGGCAGGTGGGCCGCACCCCCGGCGCCCGCGATGACGACCTTCAGGCCGCGTCCGGCGGCGGAGCCGGCGTAGTCCAGCATCCGCCGCGGGGTGCGGTGCGCCGAGTACACCCCGACCTCGTAGGGCACGTCGAACTCGTCCAGCGCCTGCCCCGCGGCCTCCAGGACCGGCCAGTCCGAGTCGCTGCCCATGATGACGCCGACCGTGGCGGTACTCACTTCGTCCGTCGCCCCCGTCCTCGCTCAGTGGATCTCGTAACCGTCCGGCCACTCGGCGTGGGACAGCCAGTGTGCCGCCAGCCGTGCCCGCTCCCGTTGTCCGTCGGTGAGCTCGCCCAGCAGGTTGACGTGCCCGAGCTTGCGGCCCGGCCGCTCGGCCTTGCCGTAGAGGTGCACCCGCACGTCCGGGAAGCGGGCGAACAGGTGGTGCAGCCGTTCGTCGACCGACATCGACGGCGTCTCCGGGGCACCGAGCACGTTCGCCATGACGGTCGGCGCCAGCGGGTCCGTGCTCCCCAGCGGGTAGTCCAGCACCGCGCGCAGATGCTGCTCGAACTGCGAGGTGCGGGACCCGTCCATCGTCCAGTGCCCCGAGTTGTGCGGGCGCATGGCCAGTTCGTTGACCAGCACGCCCTCGTCGGTCTCGAACAGCTCCACCGCGAGCACCCCGACGACGTCGAGCTCCTCGGCGATGCGCAACGCGAGGTCCTGGGCCTGCCGGGTGCGGGCCTCGTCCAGGTCGGGAGCGGGCGCGAGCACCTCGGTGTTGATGCCGTCCGACTGCACGGTCTCCACCACCGGCCACGCCGCGCCCTGGCCGAACGGCGAACGCGCCACCAGCGCGGACAGCTCCCGCCGCATCGGCACCTTCGCCTCGACGAGCAGCGGGGTCCCGGCGTCGAGCAGCTCCGGCACCAGCGCCCGCGCCTCGTCCGCCGAGTGCACCATCCACACCCCGCGACCGTCGTAGCCGCCGCTGGCCGCCTTGAGCACCACCGGCCACGACCGCGCCCGCCCGAAGTCGACCACGTCGTCGGTCGACGACACCGCGGCGAACGGCGGCCCCGGGATGCCGTGCCCGGCGAGCCGCTCCCGCATCCGCAGCTTGTCCTGCGCGAACGCGAGCGCCGACGGGCCGGGTCGCAGCACGACCTTCTCGTCGGCCAGCGTCCGCAGCAGGTCCTGCGGCACGTGTTCGTGGTCGAACGTGAGCACGTCGACGCCCCGCGCGAAGGAGCGCAATACCTCCGGGTCGGTGTGATGACCGTAGGCCACCTCGCCCGCGACGAGGCCCGCCGATTCCCCCTCGGTCACGGCGAGCACGCGCAGGGACTGGCCGAGTGAGATCGCCGCCTGGTGGGTCATCCGGGCGAGCTGGCCGCCGCCCACCATCCCCACGACGGGAAGTCCGGTTCGGGAGTCCATGGTCGGTCCAGATTACGGGGCCGCCACGGCCCGCTCAGCGCCGCCCCGCCGCCCGTGTGTGCCGCGCCTCCTCGGACGCCTCCGGCCCGTCCGCGTCCCCGTCCGCGTCCCGTCCGGTGAGCGGGGCCGCCGTCGACTCCGCGGCCGCCTGCCCGGCCGCGGCCCGGGACCGCGACCACCACCGGAGTCCGAGCACGGCCGTGAGCAGCAACGGCACCAGCAGGTAGGCACTGCCGAGCACGAACTGCCAGAACTCCCAGTGGAGTTCGAGGTTGCGCCCGTTCGGCAGCACGAGCAGCACGCAGCTGACGAACACCACGATCACCGACCCGGCCGCCAGCCACCGCCGCCAGGCCGTCGCGGGGGTCGTGGCCGGCAGCCGGGCCACGAGCACCACGATCAGCGGCGCCGCCCACACCCAGTGGTGCGACCAGGACACCGGAGAGACCAGCAGCGCATAGAAGGCGGTCACCAGCAACGCGTTCAGCGGTTGCCCGCGCCGGTGGAAGCGCAGCATCAGCCACACGGCGAACGGCGCCAGTGCGGCCCCGATCCCCAGGGCGGCGGTGGTCGCCCACGGCGCGAGGTCGGTGATCCGGTTCAGCAGCCCGTTCAGGGACTGGTTCCCCGCCCAGTGCATCGGCCCGATCCGGCCCGCGTTGAACACGGTGTGCGTCCAGAACCGCACGGTGTCGGACGGCGCGAGCGCGAGCATGAGCACCTGCAGACCCGCGAAGGTGCCCAGGGCGCGCAGCGCGTCGGCCACCCTTCCGGTGAACAGCAGGTGCGGCACGAAGATCAGCGGGGTCAGCTTCACCGCCGAGGCCACCCCGACGAGCACGCCGCCCCACCGGCTGCCCCGCCTGCTCAGCAGCAGCACGTCGAGCACCACCAGGGCCATCAGGATGAGATTGATCTGGCCGAGGAAGATCGTGCGCCACACCGGTTCCAGCGCGAAGAACAGCACGGAGAACACCAGCGTGGCCCGCGCGGGCGAGGCCCACCGGGACACCTGCCCACTCGGCGGGGGCAGGGTCGCGAGCACCAGGCGCACCACCAGGGCCAGCGCGAGGAACGACACGGCCGCGACCACACCCCACGCCACCTGCACCGGCAGCACCGCCAGCGGCACGAACAGCAGCGCCGCGGTGGGCGGGTAGGTGAACGGCAGCAGCGCCCAGAACGGCTCCGCCCCCAGGGTGTTGCCGGCGTAGAGCGGCTCCCCCTGCACCAGGGTGATCGCACCGGCCCGGTACACGGCGCTGTCCACACCGAGCGGCCAGTCGAACACCCACCCCGCCACACCCCCGAGCAGGGCCAACACGGGAAGCAGCGCCAGCAGCGCCACCGACCGGGGGCGCACGGCCAGCCTGCCGAGCGAGTCGCGCAGGGACAGGTACCGCCGCCCGGCCGGGTCTGCCGCACCACCGGGCTCGGGTTCGGTCGTGACGGACATCTCCGGCTTCACCACAGGACGCAGGTCGGCTGACTCACGACAACCAGGAAACCACACCGCCGATCCGATGTTGTGGGCGAGAACCCGCCCGACGCCGCCGCCGGGAGACACCCGCCCGCGGGATGCCGAAACGCGGTTGTTGGGACACACTGGGTCACGTTTGCGCACGCCCCGGCCCCGCACCCGCGCGGGTCACGGAACCCAGGAAGGAGCGCCGTGTCCCCCGCACCCCCCGACGCCACGGGCCCCGGTGACGCCGACCTCGTCGCCGCGGTGCGTGCGGGCCGGATCGCGGAGTTCGGCGTGCTGCGGGAACGGCACGTCGCCGCGGCGAACCGCCTCGCCCGGCGGTTGTGCGCCTCGGCCGCCGAGGCCGACACCGTGGTCTCGGACTCGTTCGCCACGATGCTGGACGCCCTGCGCGACGGCGCGGGGCCGGACGTCGCCGTCCGCCCGTACCTGTTGTCCACCGTCCGGCGCACGGCGGGTCTGCGTGGCAGCCCGGGGGCCGGGCCCGGCGGCGACGGCCGTCCCGCG
>NZ_KI912193.1:9661-9776 GCF_000231035.2 Saccharomonospora iraqiensis subsp. paurometabolica YIM 90007
CGACGGCGGGGCCCCGTACGGACTCCCCGCCGGTGGCGCGGGACGTGGCCCCTGGTGCGGTGCCTGGGGCGGTGCCGGTGCCTGCGGGGCCGCCGGGGGTGGTGCCCAGCGTGCA
>NZ_KI912193.1:9876-14950 GCF_000231035.2 Saccharomonospora iraqiensis subsp. paurometabolica YIM 90007
CGGCCGGTCCGTCGGCGGTGTCCGACGGGCGGCGCACACCCGGGCACCGTCCGCACGGCACGCCGTCGGCCGCGCCCCGGAGCCGCCCTGCGTAGACTGCGGGCGTGGCCGTGGTCGAAACCGTACTCGCCCGAGTACCCGCACCGCTACGCTCCGTGCTCGTCAGGTACCGCGAGCAGCTGAAGTTCGCGATCGTCGGCGGCACGACGTTCGTGGTCGACAACGGCATCTGGTACCTGCTGAAACTCACGGTCCTCACCTCGAAACCGACCACGGCGAAGGCGATCGCGATCATCATCGCGACGATCGTGTCCTACGTGCTCAACCGGGAGTGGTCGTTCCGCACCCGGGGCGGCCGCGAGACCGGTCACGAGGCCGGACTGTTCTTCCTGATCAGCGGCGTCGCGGTGGGGGTGAACCTGGTCCCGCTGCTCGTCTCCCGCTACGTGCTCGACCTCCAGGTCCCGCAGGTGTCGCTGTGGGTGCAGGAGGTCGCCGACTTCACCAGCGGGTCGATCATCGGGATGCTGCTGGCGATGGCCTTCCGGTTCTGGGGCTTCAAACGCTGGGTCTTCCCGGACGAGCTGGGCGGTCACCGCCGCGACCCCGACACGGGAGCACTCTCCGGCTCCGTGTCCGCACCGGGCGGGAAGGTGCCCTCCGGGCGCTGAGTCCCCGGGCGGGCGTCGGTCCGGCATCCGCGTCAGCGCGGCACCCGTTCCTCCGGCCAGGCCACGGCCGCCACGTCGCTGGGCGTGGGCACCCGCAGGAAGAGGGTGAAGGTGGCGGGCCGCTTCATCGACAGTTCGAGTCTGCCCCCGTCGGCCTCGGCGAGCGCGCGGGCCAGCGCCAGGCCCACCCCCGTCGAACCGCTGCCGGAGAACCCGCGGTCGAACACGTGCGAGGCGAGCTCGTCCCCCACCCCGGGCCCTTCGTCCTGCACCTGCACCAGCACCGTGCCGTCGGCCTCGCCCCGCCGGGCGGTGAGGCTCACGGTCCCCTCCCCGTGATGGACGGCGTTGTCGAGCAGCACCCCGACGATCTCGCGCAGCCGGGCGGGGGTCACCCGGACCACGAGGCCCTCGTCCACCTTCACCCGCAGCGCACGGTTCTCCGGCCGCAGCACGGGCCGCCACTCGTCCGCGATCTCGCCGAGGTGCCGGTCCAGCTCGACCGGTTCCGCGCCGACCTCGCTGGCCGCGCGGGCGGCGGCGAGCAGGTCGTCCAGCACGGCGGCCAGCAGGTCGGCCTGCTCCCGCGCGGCCTCGGCCCCCTCGGCGACGTCGGCGTCGGGGTGCTCGGCCAGCGTCTCCAGCCGCAGTTGCAGGGCGGTAAGCCGGCTGCGCAACTGGTGCGAGACGTCCCCGACGAGCTGGCGTTCCCGCTGCACGAGCTGGGCCAGCGCCGTGGCCGAGGCGTCCAGCGCGTCGGCCACCATGTCCAGTTCGGCCACCGCGTACCGGCGGGGGTCCGGCCGGAAGTCACCCCCGCCGAGCCGGGCCGCGCGGTCGGCGACGTGCCGCAGCGGCCGGGCCAGCTTGCGGGCGGTGACGGTGGCCACCACCGTGCCGGTCCCCACCGACAGCACCACCAGCATCAGCACGGCCAGGGCCACCTGCGTCTGCCGGGTCCGCAGCGGCCCTGCGGGGATGCTCAGCTCCACGGTGCCGTTCTGCGCGATCGGCACCGTCTCGGTCACCACCTCCGTGCCGAGTTCGCCGCCGTGCCGCAACGTCGGCCGCTCGGGCCGGTACACGGTGAGCGCACCGTCCCGCGGCACGGCCACCCGCACCTGGTCGAGGTCGAGCGGGCGGCCGTCGGCCAGCTGGTCGTCCAGGATCGCGGCGATGCGCTGCGCGTTGGACGCCAGGTCCTCCCGGGTGACATTGTCCACCAGCACCCAGCCGGTCACCCCCAGCGGAATGCCCAGCGCCGCACCGGTGACCGCCACGGCGAGCAGGATGGCCAGCAGGATGCGACGGCGCATGATTCACCCGGTCCCGTCTCACTCGGTGTTGAAGCGGAAACCGACCCCGCGCACGGTCACGATCCGCTCCTCGCCCCTGCCCCGGGCCTGTGCGGGGTCGCCGAACCCGGCGGCGCCGGTCCCGTCCCCGTGCTCGGCGAGGTCCACCGCGAGTTTGCGGCGCAGCCAGGACATGTGCATGTCCAGCGTCTTCGACGTACGGAAGGTCTCCGGGTCCAGGTCGCTCCACACCTCGGCCAGGATCTCCTCCCGGCTCACCACCTGCCCCGCGTGCGCCAGCAGCACCCGCAGCAGCTCGAACTCCTTGTTGGCGAGGGTGACCTCGACGCCGTCCACGGTGACCTGGCGCGCGCCCACGTCCATCCGCACCCCGCCCGACTCCAGCACCTCCGGGGTGCGCCTGCGCAGCAGCGCGCGGATCCGGGCCAGCAGTTCGGCGAGCCGGAACGGCTTGGCGACGTAGTCGTCGGCGCCCGCGTCGAGGCCCACCACGAAGTCGACCTCGTCGGTGCGGGCGGTCAGCATCAGCACCGGCAGGTCCGGGTCGCCGGTGCGCAGCCTGCGGCACACCTCCAGCCCGTCCATCCCCGGCAGCCCGAGATCGAGCACCAGGAGATCGGCCCGGCCGCAGGACACGTGTTCCAGCGTCGTCGGGCCGTCGGCGACGACCGAGACCTCGTAGCCCTCCCGCTCCAGTGCCCGCGAGAGGGGCTCGGCGATCGCCGGATCGTCTTCGGCTAACAGGACCACGCTCACCGTGCCAACCTTACGGCGCGCCGACATGAAAACATCGTGACCGTGTCGCGATACTCTCCTGACCTGGATCTCGCCCGGACCCTGGCCGACGCCGCCGACGGGATCACCACGGCCCGCTTCCGCGCCCTCGACCTGACCGTGGACAGCAAGCCCGACCGGACCCCGGTGACCGACGCGGACACCGCGGTCGAGGACGCCGTCCGCGCCCTGCTGACCCGGCACCGACCGGACGACGCGGTCGCGGGGGAGGAACGCGGCGGGTCGGCGACCGGCCCCGGCCGGGTGTGGGTGATCGACCCGATCGACGGCACCAAGAACTTCCTGCGCGGCCTGCCGGTGTGGGCGACCCTGATCGCGCTGGTCGAGGACGGCACCCCGGTCGTCGGCATGATCAGCGCACCGCTGCTGGGCAGGCGCTGGTGGGCGGGGGCCGACGCGGGCGCGTGGGTCGCCGACGACTCCGGGGTGCGCGGGATCGGGGTCTCCCGGGTCACCGAGCCGGGAGACGCCACCGTGTCGACCACCGACCTGGGGTCGTGGGTCGAGCACCACCGGCGGGAGTCCTACCTGCGGCTGGTGGACGCCACCTGGGAGAGCCGCGCGTTCGGCGACTTCTGGCACCACTGCCTGGTGGCCGAGGGCGCCCTGGACATCGCCGTGGAACCCATCGTGAACACCTGGGACGTCGCACCGGTGCGGGTGCTGGTCGAGCAGGCGGGCGGGCGGTTCACCGACCTGGCCGGAACACCCCGCATCGACGGCGGCTCCGCCCTCTCCACGAACGGCCTGCTGCACGACACCGCACTCACCCTGCTCTCCGACCCGGACACGGCCCCCGGCACCCACTGACCTGCCACGACGTCGCGGCGGGTCAGGGCAGCACGCCCACCGCGCCGCGGGCGACCTGGGCCCAGGTCGCCCGCCGAACAGGTAGTGACACGCCACGTGTTCGTCGGTGAACCGGGCCCGGCGGGAACAGACAACTTCTCTTTACACGATCCTCGCGACAAGGTAGGTTGTCTGCGTGCGGATAGGTGGGCCGGCGCGCAAGCATGGAGTGGCTGAAGCGGACATCCGCCATGCCACCCGCCACGGGTTACGCCGCGTCCGCATGGACGAGGATTTGACCATGCTCATCGGACCGTCACGGACCGGAGCGTTATTGGAGATCGGCATCCTCGGGCTTGAGGGTGACGATCCCGTCGTCATTCACGCCATGCTCCTACGAGCGAAGTTTCAACGGTTCCTGTGAAGGAGGTGACCACCGATGCGACACACCGACGAGGAACTCGACCACGCTGCGGCGCGGTTCGAGCAGCTCGCTGACGACCTCGACCCCCACACTGCCGAGGTCGACCACACCGACGATCTGCGCACGATCGCGGACGCGGCCGAGGCCGTGACCGCGGACCAGGCCCGACTGCGCGAAGCCGTCGCTCTGGCCCGGGCACACGGTCGCTCATGGAACGACATCGCCCTGGCTCTCGGCGTGAGCCGCCAAGCTGCCCGCCAGCGCTTCGCCGACGGCGCCGCGGCCTGACCTGCCACGACGTCGCGGTGGGTCAGGGCAGCACGCCCACCGCGCCGCGGGCGACCTGGGCCCAGGTGAGCCGGCCGAACAGGTAGTGACACGCCACGTGTTCGTCGGTGAACCGGGCCCAGTCGTAGCGGGTGCCCTGCTCGCGCCAGAACACCTCCCACACCGGGCCACCGTCCCCCGCGTCCTCGGCGCGCAGCACACACCAGGTGTCGTCGGACTCGGTGCCGACCGAGACCACCTCGTGCGGCACCCCCACCGCGTCCAGCCAACGACCGAGCGACTCGGTGTTCATCCGCGCTCCCCCTCCGTGTCGTTCCCGGGTGCCTGCTCGAAGGTGATGTCGGCGAGCCGGCCCAGGGTCACCAGCTCGGCGGCCGAATACACCGTCCGGTACCGCACGCCGCCGCCCGGCTGGCCGAACCAGGGCGCCGACAGCGCCCGCCACACCGGCAGATCACGCAGCACGCGGTACCGGCGGTACCCGGCGTCCCGGTGCGCCGGGGGCAGCGAGCGGTGCGCGAAGGAGGTCCCGTCCGGGGCGAAGACCCGGCCGTGCGCGGTACCGAACCGGTCGATCAGGGTGCCTTCGGCGAGCACGACGGACTCGCCCGGCTCGCACCCGCCCTCCGGGTACCGCCCGGGCGGTGGCCACACGTACCCGGGCGGGTCGCCGTCGGCCGCCAGGTACTGCGCGTCCCAGTCGCGTTCGTGCCTCCCACCGAGCGGGTCGTGATCGACGAACAGCGCGGCGGGCGGCGGCGGCAGCACGTCCACCGGCGGGGGTGCGGGGC
>NZ_KI912193.1:15050-15996 GCF_000231035.2 Saccharomonospora iraqiensis subsp. paurometabolica YIM 90007
CGCCTCGCGGCTGCGCATACCCGACCGCCCCGGACGGGACGGCTGGCGCGCCTCGGCCTACCCCGCCTGAGTCCCGGTCACGGCCGGGGCCGGCACGAGCGCTCTTGCTAGCCTGTGCCGCGTGCGTTTCGTGCTGGCCTCCGCCTCACCGGCCCGCCTCGCGGTGCTGCGCGCCGCCGGGATCGACCCCGAGGTGCGCGTGTCCGGGGTCGACGAGGACGCGATCACCGAGGGGTTGCCCGACGCGAGCCCCGACGAGCTGGTCACGGCCCTGGCCAGGGCCAAGGCCGAGGCGGTCGCGGCCACCTTCACCGACCCGGCCACCCTCACCGACCCGGTCGATCCCGGTGCCGCGGCCGCGACGGTGGTCGTCGGCTGCGACTCGATGCTGGCGATCAACGGCCGGACGGTCGGCAAGCCGGGCACGGCCGACACCGCCCGCAGCCGCTGGGCCGAGATGTCCGGCGGCACCGGCGCACTGCTCACCGGCCACGCCGTCGTGCTCGTCCGGCACGGGGAGGTCGTCGGCGAGGCCGCCGACACCCGGACCACGACCGTCCGCTTCGCCGCCCCGGACGCGGCGGAGCTGGACGCCTACGTCGCCACCGGGGAGCCGCTCGCCGTCGCCGGGGCGTTCACGCTGGACGGGGTGGGCGGCTGGTTCGTCGAAGGCGTCGACGGTGATCCGTCGAGCGTGATCGGCATCAGCCTGCCGCTGACCCGGCGGCTGCTCGCCGGGGTCGGGGTGGCGGTCCACGAGCTGTGGCGGCCCGCGCTGCGGGCCGCCGACGACACCCGCACCGGCGACCGCGCCTGACCTCCGGCCCCGGTGGCGGCCGTGTCCGCGCGGTGGGGCCCGTGGCCGCGCCCTCAGCGCTTGCCGGCCCCCGACGGGCACGGTCGCAGATCGGTCGCGCGGACCTCGAGTTCCGGCCACCCGCGCAAC
>NZ_KI912193.1:16096-18196 GCF_000231035.2 Saccharomonospora iraqiensis subsp. paurometabolica YIM 90007
AGCCGGTGCTGCCGACGACGTCCACGGTCGCGTACGGCCCCGCCGGGGCGAGCAACCGCGACCGCAACCGCGCGGCGTCCAGGGATCGGTGCGCTGTCACATCCGCATACCCTAGCCCGCCTCCGCCGACGCCGCGGACCGCCGTGGCGGACCCGACGCCGGTGTGGGTGGCGGCCGCGGGCCGGGTCGGTGATCCCCGTGGTGACGTTGCCTACGCCACATCCCGTGCGCGCCGTCACCCTGATTAAGCTCGGCGGGCATGAGCAGCGCGACGGAGCCACTCGGGACCCCTCCCGGAGACGAGCCGGACATCCACACCACGGCCGGCAAGCTCGCCGACCTCTACCGCCGCAACGACGAGGCGATCCACGCGGGCTCGACCCGGGCGGTGGAGCGTCAGCACGCCAAGGGCAAGAAGACCGCGCGGGAGCGCATCGACCTGCTGCTCGACCCCGGTTCGTTCGTGGAGCTCGACGCGCTGGCCCGGCACCGGTCCACGAACTTCGGCCAGGACGCCAACCGGCCCTACGGCGACGGGGTGGTCACCGGGCACGGCACCATCGACGGGCGGCCGGTCTGCGTGTTCAGCCAGGACGTGACCGTGTTCGGCGGCTCGCTGGGCGAGGTGTACGGCGAGAAGATCGTCAAGGTGATGGACCTGGCCCTCAGGACCGGCAGGCCGATCATCGGGATCAACGAGGGCGGCGGCGCGCGCATCCAGGAGGGCGTGGTCTCGCTGGGCCTGTACGCCGAGATCTTCCGCCGCAACACGCACGCCTCCGGGGTCATCCCGCAGATCTCGCTGATCATGGGCGCGAACGCGGGCGGGCACGTGTACTCGCCCGCGCTGACCGACTTCGTGGTGATGGTCGACCAGACCTCGCAGATGTTCATCACCGGCCCCGACGTCATCAAGACCGTGACCGGCGAGGACGTCACGTTCGAGGAGCTGGGCGGGGGCCGCACGCACAACACGAAGTCGGGCAACGCGCACTACCTGGCCTCCGACGAGGACGACGCCGTCTCCTACGTCAAGGAGCTGCTGTCCTTCCTGCCCGCGAACAACCTCTCCGAACCGCCGGTGTTCGACGCACCCGAGCCGGTCGCCGAGTCGATCACCGACGGGGTCACCGACGGCGACCGCGAGCTCGACACGCTCATCCCGGACTCGCCGAACCAGCCCTACGACATGCACGAGGTCATCACCCGTGTCGTGGACGACGGTGAGTTCTGCGAGGTGCACGAGCTGTTCGCGCCGAACGTCGTGGTCGGCTTCGGCCGCGTGGACGGGCGCAGCGTGGGCGTGGTCGCCAACCAGCCCACCCAGTTCGCCGGCTGCCTGGACATCGACGCCTCGGAGAAGGCCGCCCGGTTCGTGCGCACCTGCGACGCCTTCAACGTGCCGGTGCTGACCTTCGTGGACGTGCCGGGCTTCCTGCCGGGCACCGACCAGGAGTTCAACGGCATCATCCGGCGCGGCGCCAAGCTCATCTACGCCTACGCCGAGGCCACGGTGCCGCTGGTCACGGTGATCACCCGGAAGGCCTACGGCGGCGCGTACGACGTGATGGGGTCCAAACACCTCGGCGCCGACGTGAACATCGCCTGGCCGACGGCCCAGATCGCGGTGATGGGCGCGCAGGGCGCGGCCAACATCGTGCACCGCAAGACGCTGGCCAACGCCGCCGAGGCGGGTGAGGACGTCGAGGCCCTGCGCGAGCAGCTGATCCAGGAGTACGAGGACACGCTGTGCAACCCGTACGTGGCCGCCGAACGCGGCTACGTCGACACGGTGATCCCGCCCTCGCACACCCGCGGCCACGTGGCCCGCTCCCTGCGCATGCTGGCCGACAAACGCGAGACCCTCCCCCCGAAGAAACACGGCAACATCCCCCTCTGACCCGCGAGTCGCCACCCCAGACCCGCGAGTCGCCACTCCAGGACCGCGAGTCGACGCGAAGGAAGGACCGCGATGGCCGACACCGACGCGCCGGGCCCGGACACGGCGGAGGCTCCCGTGCTGCGGATCGTGCGCGGACACCCCGACGAGGCCGAGGTGGCGGCGCTGACCGCCGTCGTCGCCGGCCTCGCGGCGGCGGG
>NZ_KI912194.1:0-849 GCF_000231035.2 Saccharomonospora iraqiensis subsp. paurometabolica YIM 90007
GCACGGCCGCCCCCGGCACGGCCGTGTGCGGGACGTCCTGCCCCGCCGCGCGCATGCGGCGCAGTTCCCCGAGCAGGCCCGTGGCCTCCCGGGGCGCGGAGAACAGCGCGGTGATCGGCGCCTCGATCGTGGGCGAGTCGACACCACCCGCGGTGAGGACGTCGAACGCCGCCAGCGACCCGGTGTTCAGCGGCAGGTTCGCGCGCGCGGCGCGCTCCCACCCGCCCCAGGTGCAGTGCGCGGCGAACCGGGCGAGGAACGCCCAGAGCCCGGGGTCCGGGGTGGCGGGCACGGACAGCGGCGCCGTGCGGTCGGCGAGGGAACGCAGGCCGTACCGCAGGACACCCGGTTCGTTCAGCGGGATCGCCAGACCGGGGGAGAGATAACCCGCGTTGCCCCACGAGGCGCCCCCCGCCACGCCCCGGTGATCCACCACGGTCACCCGCACCCCGTGTTCCTGCAGGAACCACGCGGTCGACAGGCCGACGATGCCGGCCCCGACCACCACCGCCGACCGTGGCGCACCGTCCACCCGGCTGCCTTCCGCCATGACCGCATCCCTTCCGTCGTCCGTCCCGTGGGCCGTGCCTTGTGACCCCGAGGGTCGCCGGAACGGCGGCCCGACCGCTTGTCCGGCGACGACAAATGGGATCGGCCTGTTTGGTCGCAGCCTCCAACCGGGGCAGAATCGACGGCGATGGTGACGGTCGACCGGCTGGTCAACGTGCTCGGCGGATACGGGGTGCGCCCGGTGTCGGCCGTGCCCGACCGCGACCGCGCGGTGCACAGCGTCGCGGTGCACGACCCCGCCGCGGCCACGGTCGCGGTGGGGGACGTGCTGCTGGCGGT
>NZ_KI912194.1:949-1678 GCF_000231035.2 Saccharomonospora iraqiensis subsp. paurometabolica YIM 90007
GGGGCAGTCACCGTGCGCCGTTCGCGGCACGGCCGGTCCCGGAGGCCACCGTGGCCGACCTGGTCGCGGCCGCCGGGGCGGAGGACGTGTGGATCCACCCGGTCGCCGGGGACGCCGAACTGGGGGCTCTCGCGGACCAGCTGAGCGCCGCGGGCCGGGCGTACCGCGGGGACGAGGGGTACCAACGGGAACTGGCCCTGTGGACCGTGCGGGACGAGAACCACCGCCGACACGGTGCGGGCGTGGCACGGAGCAGCATGCTGGTGACGGGCCGGAGCGTGCCCTCGGCGGGCATCGTGCGCCCGCGGACGGAGGTCCCGGACCGGGCGGACCTGGTGGAGAACCTGCGCCGGGAACGGATGCTGCTGTCGGGCACGGACACCGACGACGCGTCCGCCCACCTGCGGGCCGGTGCGGCGCTGCAGCGCGTGTGGTTGACCGCGGTCGCGGCCGGGCTCGCGGGGGCGGTGCAGACCCAACCCCTGCAACTGCCCCGGATCCGTACCGAGCTGGCCCGCCGGTTCAACTTCGACGGGTACCTCCAGACGCTGTTCCGGGTGGGGCACCCGGTCGGGCGGCCGCCGGCCAGCCCCCGCCGCAGCCTCGGGGACGTCCTCCACCGGGAACCGTGAGACGTACCGCGGAACGGGGCCACCCCGGGTCAGTCCGGGCTCCCGGGCGGGGCGGTGTCCAGGAAGGCCGACGCGGCGCGGGCGAGGCCGGGGTGGT
>NZ_KI912194.1:1778-3910 GCF_000231035.2 Saccharomonospora iraqiensis subsp. paurometabolica YIM 90007
TCCGTGCGCGGCACCGGTGTGCGCGCGCCCGGAACGGGCGTGACGGCACCACGGCACGCCGCCGACCCGTTCGAGGTGGGCCGGGACTACGGCACGCGCTGGTGCCGCCGGGCCCTGCCGGAGGAGTACGACGAGATCGCACCGGACCGTCCGCGCATCGCCGCCGCGATCGACCGGGACCTGCTCCGGACCGCGGAACGCCGGGGTGTGGACACCTGGTCCGACGAGCGGGCCAAGTTCGCGGTGCGCGACGGCTTCTGGCGCGGTGTGGATTTCGTGCGGGACCTCGACGAGGTCGGCAGCGAACGTGGCGACGACCCCGCCCCCGGGGGTGGGGACCGTCCGGACGGGGACGCGGACGGCTGAGCCCGTCCGCCCCGGCGCGTCAGTGCAGCGCGACCGTCAGCAGCATCGCCGCGTCGGTGACGGCGTGCACGGAGTGCCGTTCCGGAGGGAGGGTGGCGAGGTCACCGTCGGAGAGCTGCCACTGCCTGCTCGGGGTGCGCAGCAGCACCGTGCCCGAGAGCACGTGCAGCGTGCCCGCGCTCGGGGAGTCGTGCTCGGCCAGTTCCGTCTCGGCGGTCATCGCGATCAGGGTGCTGCGCAGCGTGGTGCCGGACACCAGCGTGCGGGCCGTCCGGTGGGAGTGGGCCGCCCGCGCCTCGTCGAGCAGTTCGGTGGCCAGCGCGCCGGTCGCGGTGACGGTGGAGTGGTCGGTCACGGTGTTCGCTCCCATCCTCGGTGCGGTGCTGGTGTCCGTCACCGTAGCCCGGCCCGTCCCGACACGGGAGAGGCCCTCGGCGTCACGCCCGGTCGGCACCGCGGTGCCCGTCCCCGCGGTCCGGCCGCCTGCCCCGGGTGGCAGCGGGGCCGGGACGAAGTGCCCTTGTCCCGGTCGGGGCGGAAATCCTTGACTGGGGTCAGGGCGCGCCCGTTCGGCGCCGCCCACGTGGAGAGAACGGGGGCAGACCGTGCAGCACCAAGCGAAGTGGACGATGGAGATCGCCGTCGACGAACACGACGACCGTACCCGGGCCGAGGCGACCCTGCGCACCGATTCCGGGTCCACCAGGCGGGGTATGGGCGTGGCACGACGCAACCCGCGGGACGCCGACGTCCCCGAGATCGGGGACGAACTCGCGGTCGCGCGCGCACTGGCCGACCTGTCGCACCAGTTGATCGAGGCGACCGCCGAGGACATCGAATCGGTGACCCACCAGCCCGCCCACCTGGCCGAGTAGGGACCCGTGCCCGCGGAGGGCACACGCCCGGGATCCGGCCGGTGACCGACGGAGACAGGTCCCCGGTTCGGGTTGTGCCCCGCCACCGTCGGGTAATCACCCCGGAAGCCGTACGGCACCGACACGGGTGACCGCCGGACGGGTCGGGATCGGAACCCGGTCCGGTCGGCCCGGGCCCGGTCCGTGCCGGTGACCTCGCCGAGGACACCGTCGGGGGGAGGGACCCATGTCGACGAGCCACACCCGCGACCCGGCCGAGCTGGCGGCCCAACAGCTGGCCGCCGTGGTCATCGCCGCGCTGCGCCCGGACACCGCCTCGGACGACCGGGGGCCCGATCCCCGGATGATCGGTCTGGCGGTGCGCAGGCTCGGTGACGAGTTCGGTGCGCTGCTGCGCGGATTCGAATCGGCCACCGACGAGCGGGCGGTGGACAGCGCCGTCGACCGGGCCGCGCGCCTGGCGACCCACATCATGCTCTCCGGGCAGCCGCACGCCGACCGCACCACGGACGGGACCCGCGTACACGTCACGGACGCCGTATGACCGAGGTCGACGCACCGGCCGGCTGGGAGACCGAGCTGTTCGGGCAGGCTCTCGCCTCGGCGCCGTCCGTGCTCAACACCCAGCCCTGGACGCTGCGCGTGCGGCCCGACCGGGTCGAACTGAGCGAGCGCACCGACGTGGTGCTGCCGTTCCACGACCCCACGGGCCGGGACCGCACCATCTCGTGCGGGGCCGCCGCGGTGAACCTGGAGCTGGCGCTGCGGGCCGTGGGCCGTTCGGTCCGGCGGACGCTGGCGCCCGAGCCGGAGGAACCCACCCTGCGCGTCCGGTTCGACCTCGTCGGCCGGGCAGACCCGACGGCGACCGAACGCGCGCTGCATGCCGCC
>NZ_KI912194.1:4010-7262 GCF_000231035.2 Saccharomonospora iraqiensis subsp. paurometabolica YIM 90007
GACGGCCCACGCCCGCGCGGAGGCCGGAGCCGACGCGGAGGGAACCGGCGACCCCGGGGACACCGAGACCACCCGCCCGCTGGCCGCGGTCTGACGCACGGGCCCGGCCCGGCGGTCGGCACCGACCGCCGTATCGGGGCGTCGACTCGCCGTCGTGGGGCGTCGACTCGCGGTCGTGGGGTGTCGACTCGCGGTTTGGTGGGTGTCTACAAAAGCGGGGCGGGGGGCGTGGTGAGTCGCGATCATTACCGTCGGCGCACGGGAGGCGGGAGAGTGGGGCCGGTGGGCGCGCCCCTGCGGGGGACCGCGCCCACGTGCCGTGTCGGACAGAGGTGATGAGGGGGTTGTCGGTGTTTCGTCGGGTCGCCGTCGTGAACCGGGGTGAGGCCGCGATGCGGCTGATCCACGCCGTACGGGAGCACAACGCCGACGGCGGGCCACGCCTGGAGACGGTGGCGCTCTACACCGACGCGGACCGGGACGCGGCCTTCGTCCGGGAGGCCGACCACGCCCACTGCCTGGGCGCCGCCGCCGACCGTCCGTACCTCGACCTGGCCGTGCTCGAACGGGCCCTGGTCGCCACCGCCGCCGACGCCGCGTGGGTGGGGTGGGGTTTCGTCGCCGAGGAGGCCGCCTTCGTCGAACTGTGCGACCGGCTCGGGGTCACCTTCATCGGGCCGGACGCGGAGGCGATGCGCAGGCTCGGCGACAAGATCGGCGCCAAACTGCTGGCCGAGGAGGTCGGGGTGCCGGTGGCGCCGTGGAGCCGTGGCCCGGTCGGGGACCCGGACACCGCCCGGGAGACCGCCGCCTCGATCGGCTATCCGCTGATGCTCAAGGCCAGCGCGGGCGGCGGCGGCCGGGGCATCCGGGTGGTGCACTCCGCCGACGAACTCGCCGACGCCTTCGAACGCACCAGCACCGAGGCCGAGCGGTCCTTCGGCAGCGGCACCGTGTTCCTGGAGCGCCTGGTCACCGGTGCCCGGCACGTCGAGGTCCAGGTGATCGCGGACGGGCACGGCACCGCGTGGGCGCTCGGGGTCCGGGACTGCTCGGTGCAACGCCGCAACCAGAAGATCATCGAGGAGTCGTCGTCCCCGCTGCTGGACGCCGGGCAGGTCCGGGAGCTGAAGGAGTCCGCGGAACGGCTGGCCCTGGCCGTGGGCTACCGGGGTGCGGCCACGGTGGAGTTCCTGTACCAGCCCACCGAGCGGCTGTTCGCCTTCCTCGAGGTGAACACGCGGCTGCAGGTGGAGCACCCGATCACCGAGGCCACCACGGGCGCCGACCTGGTCAAGGAACAGCTGCGGGTCGCCGCGGGGCATCCGCTCGACGGTGCCCGCCCCGCCGAGTGGGGGCACGCGGTGGAGGCCCGGCTCAACGCCGAGGATCCCGACCGCGACTTCGCCCCGGCCCCCGGCCGGATCTCCCTGCTCCGGCTGCCCGCCGGGCCCGGCATCCGGGTGGACACCGGCGTCGCCGAGGGCGACACCATCCCCGCCGACTTCGACTCGATGATCGCCAAGATCATCGCGTACGGCCGGGACCGGGACGAGGCCCTGGCCCGCCTGCGTCGTGCCGTCGCCCAGACGCGCGTGCTCGTCGACGGCGGCGCGACCAACAAGAGCTTCCTGCTGGACCTGCTCGCCGCCTCGGAGGTGATCGCCGCCACGGCGGACACCGGGTGGATCGACCGGGTCCGGCAGGAGGGCGGGCTGCACAACACCCGGCACTCCGGGGTGGCCCTGGCCGCGGCCGCGGTCGAGGCCTACGAGGAGGCCGAACAGGCCGAGCGGCACCACCTGCTGTCCACCGCGTACGGCGGCCGACCGCAGGTGCGGCACACCGGCAGCCGCACGATCGAGCTCAAACTGCGCGGTACCGGCCACCGCGTCACCGTCGCCCGGACCGGGCCGCACCGGTTCGCCGTCACCGTGGCCGACGGTGCGGAACCGCTCGACGTCGAGATCGAGCGGTTCGACGACGCCACCGCCCGCATGGTGGTCAACGGCGCCGACTTCCGCCTGGTCACCGGCACGCACGGGCCGGTCCACGTGGTCGAGGTGGACGGGGTGACCCACCGTGTCAGCCGGGACGAGGGCGGTGTCGTGCGGTCCCCCGCACCCGCACTCGTGGTGGCGACACCGGTGGAGGTCGGCGCCGAGGTGGAGGCGGGCGCACCCGTGCTCGTGCTGGAGAGCATGAAGATGGAGACGGTGCTGCGCGCGCCGTTCCGCGGGATCCTGCGGGAGCGTTCCGTCCCGATCGGCAGCCAGGTCGAGGCGGGTGCGCCGCTGCTGCGGCTCGAACCGACCGCCGACACCGAGGAGGGGTCCGGGGCCGGGGACCCGGCCGCGGATCTGGAACTGCCGCGTCCCGCGGCCCCCGCGGGACCGCGGGACCGCGCCGAGACCGCGCGGGTGGCGCTGCGGAACCGGCTCCTGGGGTACGACCCCGATCCGGTCGACGCGAACCACGCGGTGCGGCGGTACCTCGACGCCCGCGCGGACCTGGTGGCCGACGGCGGGTCGCCGGTGGCGGCGGAGGTGGAGCTGCTGCGGGTGTTCGCCGACCTCTGCGAACTGACCCGCAACCGCCCGGTGGGCGAGGAGACCGCGGTGGACAGCCCGGTGCACAGCCCGCGCGAGTACCTCCACACCTATCTGCGCAGCCTCGACGTCGACCGCGCGGGACTGCCCGCGGCGTTCCGGGAGCGGCTGGCGCGGGCGCTCGGGCACTACGGCGTCACCGACCTCGACCGCGGCCCGGCCGTGGAGCGGGCGGTGTTCCGGCTCTTCCTGGCCCAGCGGCGCGCCGCCACGGACGTCGCCGTGGTCACCGCCCTGTTGCGCGAGTGGCTCGCGGGCCCCGCCCCGGCGGGTCCGGTGCGGGAGACGGCCGGGCACGTGCTGGAGCACCTCATCGTGGCCGCCCAGGTGCGCTTCCCCACGGTCGGCGACCTGGCGCGCGGCGTGGTGTTCCGCTGGTTCGCCCAACCGATGCTGCGGCGCACCCGCGCCGAGGTCTACGCGGGCGCCCGCAACCACCTGCGGTACCTGGACCGCCACCCCGCGGCGTCCGACCGGCGGGAGCGCATCGCGGAGCTGGTCGCCTCGCCCGAACCGCTCGTCCGGCTGCTCGGGCAGCGCATCGGCAGGCCGGACACCGACACCGGGCCGCTGCTGGAGGTCATGGCGCGTCGTTACTACCGGGACCGTGCCCTGGAGGACGTCACGGTCACCCGGGTCGCCG
>NZ_KI912194.1:7362-10100 GCF_000231035.2 Saccharomonospora iraqiensis subsp. paurometabolica YIM 90007
GGGGCGCTCGCCGGGTCGACCGCCGTCGGAACGGCCTCGCACGCCGTCGCCCCCGTGGTGGTGGTCCGCTCCCGGGCGGAGGGGGAGGAACCGCCCGGGGACGGTCCGATCGTGGTGGGTGTGGACGGCAGTCCGCTGAGCGGGCGCGCGGTGGGGTATGCCTTCGAGGAGGCCGCCGTCCGGAGGGCGCCGCTGGTGGCGGTGCACGCCCGTGCCGACGTGCCGGAGGGGCCGCGGGACCCGCTCGCCGTCGGGCTGGCCGGATGGCGGGAGAAGTACCCGGACGTGGCGGTGCACCCCGTGACGGTCCGGGAGAAGCCCCGCCCGGCGCTGCTCGACCACTCCGCCACCGCGCGGCTGCTCGTGGTGGGCAGCAGAGGGCTCGGCGGGTTCCGCGGGCTGCTGCTGGGCTCCACCAGCCAGGCGCTGATGCACCACGCCCGGTGCCCCGTGATGATCGTCCGACCGACCGGAAAGGAAACCCCCTGATGCGTGCTCTCCGCCTGCTCGAATGGCGTTCCGACCCCGTGCTGACCGATGTGGACACTCCGGAGCCCGGTCCGGGACAGGTGCTGGTCCGGGTGGGGGGTGCGGGCGTGTGCCACTCCGACCTGCACCTGATGCGGGAGTTCGGTGCGGGCGACATGCCGTGGAATCCACCGTTCACCCTCGGCCACGAGAATGCGGGCTGGGTCGAGCGGGTGGGGGACGGTGTGCAGGGGCTCGACCGGGGGATGCCGGTCGCCGTGTACGGCCCGTGGGGGTGCGGGGTCTGCCAGTACTGCCTGCAGGGCATCGAAACCTACTGCGAACGTCCGGAGGCCGCCCCGGTCCCGCGCGGCGGGGCGGGCCTCGGCCTGGACGGCGGGATGGCCGGGTACCTGCTGGTCCCGCACGCCCGGCACGTCCTGCCGTTGCCCGAGGGGCTCGATCCCGTGGTGGCCGCACCGCTCACCGACGCGGGACTGACGCCGTACCACGCGGTGCGCCGGTCGTGGCCGAAGCTCGCCCCGACCTCCACGGCCGTCGTGATCGGCATCGGCGGTCTGGGGCACCTGGCCGTGCAGATCGTCAAGGCCACCACCGCCGCGCGGGTCGTCGCCGTGGACACCCGGTCGGCCGCGCTGGACCTGGCCCGCGACTCCGGTGCCGACCTGGCCACCCCGCCGGGGGAGGGGGTGGCGGAACGGGTGCGGGAACTGACCCGGGGCCGCGGTGCGGACGTCGTGCTGGACTGCGTCGGTTCGGACGACACGCTCGCCCTCGCGGCCGCGGTGGGGCGGGTGCTCGGCGACCTCACCGTGGTGGGACTCGGCGGGGGCACGCTGCCGGTGTCGTTCTTCTCGATGCCCTACGAGATGTCGGTGCAGACGACCTACTGGGGGTCCCGGTTCGAGCTGGTGGAGGTGCTGGAACTGGCCGCGCGGGGGAGGCTGCACACCGAGATCACCCGGTTCGGTCTGGCCGACGCGCCGGAGGCGTACCGCCGGCTGGAGGAGGGGTCCCTCACCGGGCGCGCGGTGGTCACTCCTTCGGAGGAATAATATCCGGGACTCGTACTGATCGAAGTGGACTCGTCGACCGGTCGACATACCGTCCACACGGGATCCGGTCCTGCGCCACGGCGGTTGCGGTGCGGTGGCACGGCGCGGATCGGTGACCCGGTCCGGGTGTCCGGGCCGACCCCGTACCGGCCGGTACGGGTTGCGCCGTCCCGTCGGGGGCCGCCTCGCGTCCGGTTGCGCCGCCCGCACGGCGGCATAGGATTCGGCGCAGTGACCCCAAGGATTCCCCCGAACCCGAGTACTCCGGCACCCCCGGCGGTACCGGTGGCCGGAACCGAGGTTTCGGTTACCGGCGAGAGTGCGTCGGCCGACGCCGTGCCCGCGCGCCGTGGCACGCCGGACCCGGTTCCGGAGTTGCCCGGGTTCGCACCGCGGGCCGACAATGGTACCGCCCAGACGTCGAGGGTCGGCACACCGACCGGACGGGACGAGGCGGATCACATGCACGCGGACCACCTGCACGCCGACCGGGCGCGGCTCTCCCCGCCGTCGCGGCGGCTCCGCGCGCGGGCCCGGCGCGAGAACTTCCCGGTGGCCCTCCGCGTACTCCCCGCACGCCACCGGGAGCATCTGCTGGTGCTGTACTCGTTCGCCCGGACGGTGGACGATCTCGGGGACACCGCGGGCGGTGACCGGCTCGCCCTGCTCGACGACGTCGCGTGCGAGATCGACCGGATCTACGACGGTCGGGACCCGCGCACCCCGTTGTTCCGCGCCGTCGGGCGCACCGTGGCGGCGTGCGCGCTGCCGCGGGAGCCCTTCGACCGGCTCGTGCAGGCGAACCGGCGCGACCAGGTGGTGACGCGCTACCGGACCTTCGACGACCTGCTCGACTACTGCTCGCTGTCCGCGGAACCCGTGGGGCGGCTCGTCCTCGGCGTGTTCGGTCAAGGGGCCGACGGGGACACGCTGCGTGCCTCCGACCGGATCTGTGCGGCGCTGCAGGTGCTGGAGCACTGCCAGGACGTCGCCGAGGACGTGCGGGTCGGCCGGATCTACCTGCCCACCGAGGACCTGACCCGGTTCGGTGTGGCAGAGCGGGACCTGTCCGCCCCGCGCGCGGACACCGCCGTCCGGGCGCTCGTGGCGCTCCAGGTCCAGCGGGCGGTGCGCATGCTGGACGAGGGGCACCCGCTGCTCGGCACGCTCTCCGGCGCCGCGCGGGTCGCGGTG
>NZ_KI912194.1:10200-10734 GCF_000231035.2 Saccharomonospora iraqiensis subsp. paurometabolica YIM 90007
CGGCCGACTGGTGGGACGAGGCGACCGCCCGGCGCCGCCAGGACCTGCGCGCCCACGGGGTGCGGGTGGCCGCGTTCGTCAGCCGGGAGACCGACCCGGCGATGCGGCTGGAGCCGCCCGTGCCGCTCGGCCATCCCGACGTGGTCGGCCGGGTCGTGCAGCTGCTGCTGTCCTTCCAGGGCGACCGGGCCGACCCGGATCCCGTCGAGCCGGAGCGCACCGAGGTGGCCGAGGCCTGGCACGCGATCCGGGAGAGGTTCGCCGCCGCACTCGGCCGTGCCCGGGAATCCGGCGGTTGATCCGTCCCGCGCCGTCGGCCGAGAGGAAGGGCGGAAGGCCATGACCACGCACCGCCCCGCCCGGGACGCCGTCGTGGTGGGCGTCGACGGGTCGGCGTCGGCCACGACCGCCGCGTGCTGGGCGGCCGCGCTCGCCGCCGCCCGGGGACTGCGTCTGCGGGTGGTCCACGCCTACGGACTCGTCGGCCGCTACGTCGGCGGTGGCGAGGCGACGGTGCTGCCCGAGGTGTTCGAG
>NZ_KI912194.1:10834-12221 GCF_000231035.2 Saccharomonospora iraqiensis subsp. paurometabolica YIM 90007
CCCCCGCCGGGACCGGCCGGGGGAACCGCCGCGGGTAGGGGGTGCCGCGCCGGTCGAAGAACGCGGTGTCCACCGCGCCCGGCACCACCACCGTCACGCCGATCCCGTGTCCGGCCACCTCGTGCCGCACGCTCGCCGCCAGCGCGTGCAGCCCGGCCTTGGTGGCCGAGTACACGGCCTCACCGCCGACGGCCATCCCGCCCGCGATCGAGGACACCAGCACCAGGTGCCCGCGCCCACGCCGCAGCATGCCCGGCAGGACCGCGCGCAGGAGCAACGCCGGGGCCAGCAGGTTCACCCGCACCAGGTGCTCGACCTCGGCGGGTCCGGCGTACGCCAGCGGTCCCGCCCCACCGACCCCGGCGTTGCACACGAGCACGTCGGGCTCCCCGGCGACGTCCAGCACCGTGTCGACCGCCCCGGGCCCGGCCAGATCCGCCACACACGGCACCCCGCCGCACCGACGGGCGGACCGCTGCACCGCGTCGGCGCTGCGCCCCACCACCACGACCCGGCACCCCCGTTCGGCGAACACCCGCGCCGTGGCCGCCCCGATCCCGGACGACCCCCCGGTCACCACCACGGTGTCCCCGTCCCGCACCCACCCGTCCCCGTTCCACACTCCCCGCACCGCTCGTCCTCCCGTCCGTTCGTGGTCGCCGGTGTTGCCGTGAAGGGCACTTTCCCTGCGTCAAGCGCAGTGAGGGGCACATTCACTGCACCACACGCAGGAAAAGTGCCCTTCACGGCACAGCCGTGGTGGCCGCCCGGTGGAACGCCGCCGCGAGGGCGGACAGGTGTTGCGGGGGTGGGGACGGGGTGGTGAGGCAGATGGTGATGACGCCGCTCCAGGTGAGGGCGCCCCAGGCCACGCCCGTGCCCGGGGCCAGCGCCAGCACCGGGTAGGCCTCCGTCATCACGCGGCCGTGCCAGCGCACCGTCCTGCGCGGACCGGGCAGCACCGTGCCGATCCCGTTGAACCAGTCCCGCCGGTAGGCCGCCCGCGCCGCCGCCGCGTGCAGACGCGGCGGCAGCACGCTCAACAGGTGGACCACGAGGTTCGCCGCCTCCGGCACGCCCGCACCGATCCGGGAGCGCAGCGACTCCGCCACCTCCCGTGCCCGTGCGGCGCGTGCGTCCCGCCCGTCCGGTCCGAGGTCGCCGACCGGCAGGTCCACCGACACCGCCCCGGTGTGGTTGCCCGCGAGGCGGAGGCTGTCGGTGCCCCGGACCGACCAGGGAACCATCAGCCGGAACCGCGGTTCCTTCCCGTGCGGGTCCCCGCCGCCCTCCGGACCGGGGATCCCGGCCGCGCCGACCTCGCGCACCGCGTGGGCGAACGCGGCGGTCAGCCACTCGGCGGGGTGACGCCGGCGGCGCGGGCGTT
>NZ_KI912195.1:140-4574 GCF_000231035.2 Saccharomonospora iraqiensis subsp. paurometabolica YIM 90007
GAACAACAGCGGCACGCTGCCGGTGGCGGCCGCGATGACGACCCCGACGCTGCCGACGGCGCCCGCGCCGTAGCCCGCCGAGAGGCCGATCCGGCGCCCCCGGCGTTGCGAGGCGCGTCCGACGAGGACCGCCGCGGCCGCGGAGCCGATGGTGAACAGCGCGCTGGGCAGGCCGGACAGGCTCGTACTGCCCAGCATGTCCTCGGCGAGCAGGGCGCCGACGGTGATGCCGGCGGCCAGGCCCGCCCCGCTGAGGATCTGGGCTGCCACGAGGACCACGAGGACCCGCCGATAGGCGGGGTGGAGGGGGGCGTCGATCACGGAAGGGCCTTCCTGCGGCGGGAGCGGTCCCGGCCGGGGTGCGCGGGGCGGGGCGGGACGGGTCGGAATCGCGGTGAACCGGATCGGTGCGGGCTCAGGGCGTCGCGACGGGCAGGTCGGCGAGCCGCCATTCGAGCATCCCGTCGGTGAGGCGGCGGGCCGTGCGCCCGTGTGCGGTGAGCAGCCGGACCGCGTCGTGGGCGAGCACGCACCAGCTCCCCCGGCAGTAGGCGACGATCTCCTGGTCGGCCGGGAGGGCATCGAGCTGGTCGACGAGCTCCTCCACCGGCACCGACACCGCCCCCGGGATGTGTCCGGCGTCGTACTCCTCGCGCGGTCGGACGTCGAGCACGACCACGTCCCCGGAGGCCACCCGACGCAGCAGTTCCTCCCGGCTGACCTGTTCGGCGTCGTCGGGGCCCAGGTACGCGGCGCCCGCGGCGTCCACCTCGGGCAGGTGCGCCCCGGCGACGGTGCGCAGCAACGCGTACAGCGCGGCCACATCGGCACCGGCGAGCCGGTAGTGGATCCGGGTGCCCTCCCGGCGCGTGCGGACCAGGTTCACCCGCTTGAGGGCCTGCAGATGCGCGGAGGCGGTGGTCAGGCCGAGCCCGGCCGCGCGGGCGAGCGACTCGACGGTGCGCTCCCCCTGGGCGAGCAGATCGAGCAGCTCCAACCGCTTCCCACTGCCCAGCGCCTTGCCGACGCGGGCGAACTGGTCGAACAGGGCCGTCTTCGTCTCCGGGTCACCCATCATTCCTCCAATAATCCATGGATTAGTATACGAACCGGTCCCGGTGGTGAGCCGGCCCTCCCCGGGGAACGTCCCGCGGACGGACCGAGCCGGGACGACCTGGATCCGCTGGAGGTCGTGACCATGAGCACCCACCCGGTACGGCTGGGGCTGCGCGCCAACCTCGCCCAGTTCAGCCTGCTGGTGGCGGTGAACGCCCTCGTCGGCGGGATGGTGGGCCAGGAGCAGACGGTGCTGCCCCTGCTGGCCGAACGGGAGTTCGGCCTGACCGGCTACACGTTCCTGCTGACCTACGTGCTCGTCTTCGGGCTGAGCAAGGCCACCACCAACTACCTGGCGGGCACCTGGGCCGACCGCTTCGGACGCAGACCGGTCCTGATCGCGGGGTGGCTGATCGCGCTCCCCGTGCCCCTGATGCTGATCTGGGCGCCCGACTGGGGCTGGGTCGTGGCCGCCAACCTCCTGCTCGGCGTCAATCAGGGCCTCACCTGGTCGACCACCGTGATCATGAAGGTCGACCTGGTCGGCCCCCGTCAACGCGGACTCGCGATGGGCTTCAACGAGGCGGCCGGATACGGCGCGGTCGCGGTCACCTCGGCGCTCGCCGGGTACCTCGCCGAGGAGTTCGGGCTCCGCCCCGCACCCTTCCTGCTCGGCCTGTCCTACGCCGTCATCGGCCTCGGCCTGTCCGTGCTCGCCGTCCGGGAGACCCGCGAACACGCCCGCCTGGAGGCCGCCGCCCACCCCACCGACGGCTCCGCGGCCGGGCACGCCCGGCTCACCGACCGGCAGGTGTTCACCCGCACGACCGTCACCGACCCGGCCCTGTCCTCGGCCAGTCAGGCCGGTCTGGTGAACAACCTGAACTTCGGGCTGTCCTGGGGCGTGTTCCCGCTGCTGTTCGCCGGGGCGGGGCTGGCCGTGGACCGGGTCGGCATCCTGGTGGCCCTCTACCCGGCGGTGTGGGGCCTCGGGCAACTCGCCACCGGCGCCCTGTCCGACCGATGGGGGCGCAAGCACCTCATCACCGGGGGCATGCTCACCCAGGCCGCGGCCCTGGCTCTGATCGCCCTCGTCGACACCTTCGGTGCCTGGACGGTCGCGACCGTCCTGCTGGGTGCCGGGACCGCGATGGTCTACCCGACCCTGCTCGCCGCGATCGGCGACGTCGCCCACCCGAGCTGGCGGGCCCGCTCCGTGGGCGTCTACCGGCTCTGGCGGGACAGCGGCTACGCCGCGGGCGCCGTCCTCGGTGGAGTCGTGGCCGACCTCTGGGACCTGCGCGCCGCCGTCTGGGCCGCCGCCGCGGTCAGCCTGCTCTCCGGGCTCGGCGTCGCGGTCCGGATGTACGAGACCCACCGGCGTGGGTGACGGGCCCGCACACGGTGCCGGACGAACGGGTACGCGGTCGCCGTGTCGACGCTGGCCTGGATACTCACCGCGGGCGTGACGATGGCCCTGCTGGCCCTGTCCGGCAGCATCACCCTCGTCCTGCCCGAACGGATCTTCAACCGGGTCGTGCTCCCCCTGGTCGCGCTGGCCGCGGGGTCGCTGCTCGGCGGCGCCCTGTTCCACATGCTCCCGGAGTCGGTCGACGAACTGGGCAACACCCTCGGCGTCTACGTCTGGTTCGCCGCCGGACTGCTCACCTTCCTGGTGCTGGAGCAGTACCTGCACTGGCACCACTGCCACCGTCCCGTCGGCGCCCACCGGCCGGTGGGCTACCTGATCCTGGTCGCCGACGGACTGCACAACCTGATCGGCGGGCTCGCCATCGGCGCCGCCTTCGTCACCGACACCCGGCTGGGCATCATCACCTGGCTGATCACCGCCGCGCACGAGATCCCGCAGGAGATGGGCGATTTCGGCATCCTCGTCCACAGCGGCTGGTCGCGGGCCCGTGCCCTCGCCTTCAACCTCGTCTCCGCCGCCACGATCCTGCTCGGCGCGCTGGCCGCCTACGCCCTGTCCGGGCAGTTCAACTCGGCCGTGCTGCTCCCGTTCGCCGCGGGCAACTTCGTCTACATCGCCCTGGCGGACCTCGTCCCCGAACTGACCACCACCCCGGCGGCCCACGAGAAGACCATCCACACCCTCGGTGTCGCCGCCGGGCTGCTTCTGCTCTTCGGTGTCGCCGTCGCCACCTGAGCAAGCTCCGGGGACCGGACCACACGGACCACACCCGGACGGCGTCGGCCCGGTCATCCACGACGGGGATCGTCCTCCGCGGACTCCGGGTCGGTGGTGGAGGCGAGCGTGAAAAAGGCTTCCTCCTCCTGCGTGAAATGCAGCGTCAACACCGCGTCCAGCCCGTAGAGGGTGGCGAGCAGATCACTCACCTGATCAGGTTGGATGCCCTCCGGCGATTCCCGCAGATGCCGCTCCAGCCTGCGGGCGAGCCGGCCGATCTCGGCGTGCGCCCGGGTCATCGTGACCGTCCCCTCGGGGCTGCCGAGCACACCGGCCAGTCTCGGATACAACTCGGTCTCCTCGGCCCGCTCGTGGGGCAGCAACTGCTCGCTCAACATCCGGTACGCCCGGCGTACTGCCTGCTCGGCATCCGGATCGAGCCCCTCGGCGAGCTCGTCGGCGGCCTGCCGCACCGCGGCCCGCGCGTGCAACAGGTCGTCGTGTTCCCGTGCGAAGCGGTGCAGCAGCTGATCGAGGTCCCGGGGTGTCCTCCGGTGCGTGGGAACGCGCAGCGCCCGCAACGCGTTGAGGATCACGGCCACGTCGATGGCTTCCTGCACCAGCGCCCCCGCGACGGGCACCAACCAGCCGAAGGCCGCGGCGAACATCGCCACCACCGAGAGCACGGTGCCGAGTCCCGCGCTCTGCACCGCCAACCGGTGGGCCCGGCGGGCGATCTCGACCGCGTCCGCCAGCCGGTCGATCCGGTCGTCCATGATCACCGCGTCGGCCGCCTGCACGGCGGCGGTCGACCCGCGCGAACCGAGCGCGATGCCGACGTCCGCCGCGGCCAGCGCCGGTGCGTCGTTGACACCGTCACCGACCATGACGGTGACTGCGGCTTCCCGGGCCCGGCGCACCCGGTCGATCTTGTCCGCCGGACTCGCCTCGGCCTGCACGTCGTCGATCCCCAACATGCCGGCCACTTCCCGGGCGTCGTCCACCTTGTCCCCGGTGAGCAGCACGATCGTCCGCAGACCGGCCGCCCGGAGCCGGCGCATCGTCCTGGCCGCGTCCGGCCTGATCCGGTCGGCGACCAGCAGGCACCCCACCGGAACACCGTCCCGCTCGACCCACACCGCGCTGGCGAGGTCCAGCCGCGCGCGCCGCGCCGCGCCGCGGGCCCAGTCCGGCAGTCGTTCCGGATGGGAGAGCCGTCCGACACCGAT
>NZ_KI912196.1:0-778 GCF_000231035.2 Saccharomonospora iraqiensis subsp. paurometabolica YIM 90007
GGGCTCGCGCCGCGGTTCGCCGGGCGGGCCGCCGACCACGACACGACGGGAGCGTTCCCCACCGCCGACGTCGACGACCTGCGCGCGGCCGGGCTGCTCGGCCTGATGGTGCCCACCCGGCTCGGCGGGTCCGGCGCATCGTTCGCCGACTACGTCGACGTCGCGAGCGAACTCGGCCGGGGTGCGGGCGCCACCGCCCTGATCCTCAACATGCACGCCTCGGTGACCGGGGCCCTGGCGCTCACCCCCGACGCGCTCGTCCGGGCACTGGGCGCGTCGGAGACCTTCTTCGCCACCCGGGACCGGGTCCTCGCCGACGCCGCCGCCGGGGCGCTGTACGCGGTGGCGATGAGCGAACGCGGGGCAGGGTCGCGGTTGTCCCGGGTCTCGACCACCTACCGCGCGGTCGACGGCGGATACCGGATCACCGGGAGCAAGGCGTTCGTCTCCGGCGCCGGGCACGCCGACGCCTACCTGTTGGCGGCCCAGGAGGCCACCGACGATCCCGCCTCCGGGGAGCCCGCGGTGTCTCACTTCCTCGTTCCCGACGGGCCGGGCGTGCGGGTCGAGCACACGTGGGACGCGCTGGGCATGCGCGCCACCGCCAGCCACGACGTGCACTTCGACGTGCAGGTCCCCGCCGACGCCCTGCTCGGCGGGGTCGAGGGCCTGGCCCTGCCGCTGGCCGAGAGCATGCCGCAGTGGCTGGTGGCCTCCTACGCCGCGGTGTACGTCGGCGTCGCCCGCGCCGCGCTGGAGGCCGCGGGCGAGCACGCCC
>NZ_KI912196.1:878-1658 GCF_000231035.2 Saccharomonospora iraqiensis subsp. paurometabolica YIM 90007
GAGGCCGCCGCGCGGGTCACCGAGCACCCCGGCGAGCCGGAGACGAACCGGTGGGTGTGGCGGGCCAAGCTGCTGGCGGGTGACACCGCCGCCGACGTCGCGTCATCGGCCCTCGAAGCCGCCGGGGCCGGTGCCACCCGGCGCGGGCATCCGCTGGAACGGCTCTACCGCGACGCCCGCTGCGGCGCCCTGCAACCCGCCACCTCCGACGTGTGCGCCGACTGGCTGGGACTCGCGGCCGTCGGCGGCGACCCGGACCACGGTGCGGAGGTCCGCCGGTGGTGACCCCCACCATCACCGGACTGGGCGCCGCCTTCCCCGAGACAGTCACCCAGGAGCGGCTGTGGGACGGGTTCTTTCGCGACCACTTCGCCGACGACCCCCTCGCGCGGCGTCTCTTCGCCGGCTCCGGCGTCCGTCGCCGGCACGCGGTGGCCAACCCGCTCACCGCGGACGTCTCCCGCCACGGCACCGGTGCCCGGATGCGGCATTACGCCGAGCGGGCCCCCGACCTCGGGCACCGGGCCGTCACCGCGGCACTCGCCGACGCCGGACTCGCCCCGGACGAGGTCGGCGGCCTCACCGTCGTCTCCTGCACCGGCTACACCACCCCGGGCCTGGACATCACCCTCGCCGCGGAGCTGCAGCTGCGCCCGGACACCCACCGGCTGCTCGTCGGGCACATGGGCTGTTACGCCGCCCTGCCCGCACTCGCCACCACCGCCGCCTCCGTCGCCGCCCACCGGCGGCCCGCCGTGCTGCTGTGCCTCGAACTGACCT
>NZ_KI912196.1:1758-2313 GCF_000231035.2 Saccharomonospora iraqiensis subsp. paurometabolica YIM 90007
ACGGGCGCGCCGACGTCGTCGTCGCCGGGGAGATCCCTCGAACACGTCCCCCGACCTGCGCCGCGCCCTCGCCGAGGCGTGCCGCCTGCTCCGTCCCGGCGGACTGCTGGTGCTCGACACCCTCGCCGCGACCGCCCTGTCGCGTGGGCTGGCCATCCACGTGGCGGAGCGGATACCCGGCCTCGCCCCGCGCGGCGTCCACGACCCCGCGTTGCTGGTGGACCGGATGACGCTCACGACCGAGTGCGCCCGGCACGGTGTGCCGCTGACCCTGCGGGGTATCCGTCCGTCGTTGGCCGGACTGCTGGCCTGGACCGCGCGCCGCACCGAGGTCGTCCGGATGGTCCCGGTGCCCACCACCTCGGTGCTGTTCCAGGGATACGGCCGGAAGAAGGGATGAGCGCCCGTGTCCGAGCCCCCGCCCGCGAGCACACCGGCCACCGCCGCACCCCACCCGACCACACCTCCCGGGACCGCACCGTCCGGGACCGGACCGTCCCGGACCGCACTGCCGCCCGACCCGGCCGGGGCCCGTGCCGTCGCGGCCGGGCTCGC
>NZ_KI912196.1:2413-7173 GCF_000231035.2 Saccharomonospora iraqiensis subsp. paurometabolica YIM 90007
GCGACCGCGGCCGAGGCCTGCTCCGCCGTCGCCGCGGCGGCCCGGCCGACCACCGACGTGCCGTCCGCGGGGTCGACGATCCGCAGCGAGTCACCGGCCGTCCGGGACTCGCCGTCGATGAACAGCCCGGTCTCGATCTCGGACACGGTGTCGACGGAGTTCGTGGACATCGTCGCCTCCCTCGTCGGTGGTCGTGGCACGCACCCTACGTTCCCCGGATCGCGTCGTCCCATGACAACGGACCCGACCCGACCGCGACATCCGACGTAGTCCGTACCGGCCGGGCCGGTGCGGAGCCACCGCCGCGTCCCCGCACGGACATCGCCGTGTTTCGTCCGTGTCCGCCCGGGTACGCACCGGACACGAGTGCCGGACACGCGACAACGGAGGTGACAGCCGTGCGGAATCAGCCGTCGGTCTCGCTCGACGAGGCACGCGAGATCATCGCGGGTGGGGAGAAGAAGGCGCGGGAGATCGGGCAGCCCGCCAACATCGCCGTGGTCGACGCGGGCGGCAACCTGGTCGCCCACGCGCGGATGGACGGCGCGTGGCTCGGCAGCGTCGACATCTCCATCAACAAGGCCTTCACCTCCCGCGCGTTCGACATCGCCACCGCCGATCTCGCGGAGAACGCGCAACCCGGCGCGCAGTTCTTCGGCATCCACGCCTCGAACCACGGCCGCGTGATGATCTTCGCCGGGGGGCTCCCGCTGAAGCACGAGGGAACGGTCGTCGGCGCCGTCGGCGTGAGCGGCGGTACCGGGGAACAGGACCAGACCATCGCCGAGGCCGCCGCGGCGGCGTTCCGGCCCGCCGGGTAGGGCGCGCGCCCGGACGGGACGGACCGGGACGGGCGGCACCACAGCCGCCCGCGCTCCGGCGCTCCCTTCCGGTGAAGCGTCGGTTCACCGGTGGGCGGACCGGGAATGCACGCGACCACGACCCGCACCCGACGGCCCGCGAGAAGGAGTCACCCCGCATGTTCTTCCACCGGCAGGAACTGCAGTTCAAGGCGAGCCCGGAACAGCCCGACGCGGTGTACGCGCGCAAGCTCCAGGAGGTCCTCGGTGGCCAGTACGGTGAGATCACCGTGGCGATGCAGTACATGTTCCAGGGCTGGAACATGCACGTGCCCGGCAAGTACCGGGACCTGGTCTTCGGGATCGGGTCCGAGGAGTTCGGCCACGTCGAGATGCTCGCCACCATGATCGCCCAACTGCTGGAGAAGTCCCCACTGGGCGCCACGGACGAGGCGGTGCAGGCCGACCCCACGGTCGCGGCCGTCGTCGGCGGGACCGACGTCCAGCACGCCATCGTGGCGGGTGCGGGGGCACGGCCCGTCGACAGCATGGGCAACCCGTGGCAGGGCGCCTACATCACCGCGAGCGGCAACCTGCTGGCCGACTTCACCTCGAACGCCAACGCCGAGATGCAGGGCCGCACGCAGGTCGCCCGGCTCTACCACATGACCGACGACCACGGGGTGCGGGAACTGCTGTCGTTCCTGCTGGCGCGGGACACCATGCACCAGAACCAGTGGCTCGCCGCGGCCGCCGAGCTGCGGGAGAGCGGCGCCGAGCAGCTGCCGGTGCCGAGCACGTTCCCGCAGGACAGGGAACAGACGGACGTGTCGTACCAGTATCTGAACTTCAGCGACGGGCGGCACGCCTCCGAGGGTCGCTGGGCCTCCGGCCCCACCCCGGACGGCAACGGCGAGTTCAGCTACCACGAAGGCGCCACCACCAGTGCCCCCATGCCGCCGCCCACCCGGCCGGACTCCCGCTTCTACGGCACCACCGAGGCGTGAACGACATGACCGACACACCGCCCCCGGAACAGGTGGCCGACGCGTGGGACGCACTCGCGTCCGGCTACGACGAGTTCATCACCCCGGAGAGCCTCCGGCACGGCGACGTCGCGCTCGGCCGGGTGGAGATCGGGCCCGGAACCCGGTTCCTGGACGTCGCCGCGGGCACCGGGGCCCTGAGCATCCCGGCCGCACGTCGGGGCGCCCGGGTGGTCGCCACCGACATCGCCCCGGCGATGATCGAGCGGCTGGTCGCCCGCGCCCGCGCGGAGGGGCTCACCGACGTCGAGGGCCGGGTGCTGGACAGCCGTGCGCTGGGCTTCCCGGACGACACGTTCGACGTGTCCGCCTCGCAGAACGGTGTGACGATGCTGCCCGACCTCGACGCGGGACTGGCCGAGATGGTGCGGGTCACCAGGCCCGGCGGGGCGGTGCTCGTGGCCGCCTTCGGCCCACTGCCGAAGGTCGAGTTCCTCACCTTCCTGCTCGACGCCGTCCGGGCCGCCGTGCCGGACTTCACCGGCCCGCCGATGGACCCGCCACCGCCCCCGTTCCAACTGGCCGACCGGGACGTCTTCCGCGAACGGCTCACCGCGGCAGGGCTGCACGACGTGGCCGTGGACACGATCACCTGGGACATGACCGTCGCGTCACCCACGCACCTCTTCAACGAGGTCGCCACCAGCAACCCGATCGGCGCCCGGCTCGTCGCGGGGTTGAGCGAGGACCAACGCACGGAAGTGCTGCGGGTACTGGACGGCCTGCTGCGCGAGCGCTCCGGGGACCGCCCCTCGGCCGTGCTGCACGCGGACGTCAACGTCGGCACCGGCGTGAAGTGAACTCATCCGCCGTCCGCTGCTCATCGTGGTGCGAGCGCGATCGCCGCTTCGGCGGTCGCCTGCAGTACCTCCGCCGGCGACGTTCCGTCGAGTGATTCGGCCTCGGCGACGAGGACGGTGCTGCCGTCCCGGTCGGAGTCGTAGTGGTGTCCGGTGAACCGGACGACCGAAACCACCGGCCGGATGTCGCCCGTGCCGTGCCGGTCGATGAGGTGCTTGAACGCGACGGCGTCGCTGCCCGTGGTGAAGTGCACGCGCGAGACCAGGACAGTGATCACGTCACCTTCGTCGTCGGTCAGCGGATACTGGACCCGTCGTACGATGCGGCAGGACTCACGGGTGAGGAAGTCCTGTACCTGCCCGAAGGAAACCGTGCGGCACTCGGCCGCCGAGTCCTCCCGCTGACGCCCTTTCCGCAGGCGCAATTGCCGCCACGCCTTCGCGGGGCCCGACCGACGGGCCGTCCGCTTCGCCTTTGGGAGTTTCGACTGGATGGCCCGCACCACGGCGGACTCGGCGCTGGAGAATACGGCGGAGCCACCTGCCGCACCGCCCGCCCCGACGCCACCCACGCCGCCCGAGGCCACAAGGAGCCCGACTCCGGCGGCAGCCGCGACGGCGCCACCCCGCTTCTTGGGGATCGGGTACTTGCTTCCGTCCGGTCGACTTCGAATATCCACGTCGGGCATCTGGTGTCCTCCCCGTCCGTCGCCCTACTCGACGGAGCAGCGTGGCCCACTACCGCGGGCCGGAGAGCACAAACCGAAGAAGGGCACACGGACGGGTGACATCGACGTCCGGTACGGCCGGAGAGGACGACGGGTCCGGGAGTTGTCGCCGAGGCCCCGCCGGTAGGGAGGGGAAAGCGCGACCGACGGTCCGTCAGGCGTCCGGGCTGCCGCGTTCGGCGTCGCGTTCCTTGAGGCGTGCCGCCTCCTCGCGGACCTCCGCCTGGGTGGCGCGTTCCCGCCGGAGCCACTCGGGCATCTCCGCCTTCAACGCGTTGATCTCCGCCGTGGTGAGCGCGTCGGTGATCCCGTTGCGGGCGAGGGCGCTGTTGGAAACCCCGAGCCGGGCGGCGACGACCTGCCGGGGGTGCGGACCGTCGCGGCGCAGGTCCCGCAGCCACTCCGGAGGGTCGGCCTGCAGGGCGTTCAACTCGTCGCGGGAGACCACACCGGACCGGAACTCCTCCGGCGTGGCCGGGAGGTACACGTTCAGCTTCTTCGCCGCGGTCTCGGGCTTCATCGTCTGGGAGGTCTTCTGCGACGCCATGCCCCGAGGGTAGCCGTCCGGGGTCCACGACCCGCGCTCGGCGTACCGCCCGTCCGGTAGCCTGGCGGCGTGCCGGATCCGGACGAACACCTCTCGTTCACCCTCGCCCACGTCCCCGGGGTGACGCCCGACAAGTGGGTGCGCCGGTGGCACGAGCGGGCACCCCGGGTCCCGCTGTCGCTCACCCGGGTCGCCGCCGCCGACGCCGCCGACACGGTGCGCGAGGGTGCCGTCGACGCCGCGCTGCTCCGGCTGCCGACCGACGGCACGGGGCTGCACGCCATCCCGCTGTACACCGAGACGACGGTGGTGGTGGCCCCGAAGGACCATCTCGTGACCGCCGCCGAGGAGCTCTCCGGCGACGACCTGGCCGACGACGTCGTGCTGCATCCGCTGGACGACGTGCTGGACTGGGACGTCCCGCCCGGCCTGCCCGCGGTCGAGCGCCCGGCCACGACCGGCGACGCCGTCGAACTCGTCGCGGCCGGCGTGGGACTGCTCGTCGTCCCGCAGTCCCTCGCCCGGCTGCACCACCGCAAGGACCTCACCTACCGGCCGCTCACGGACGCCCCGCAGTCACGGGTCGCGCTGGCGTGGCCCGAGGACGGGACCACCGAGCTGATGGACCTGTTCATCGGCATCGTCCGCGGGCGCACCGTGAACAGCACGCGCGGACGCACCCGGGCCCCCGCACCGGCGACGAAGTCGGGGAGCGGGCAGAACGGCGACACCGCCCCCACCCGCAAGGCGGCCTCCCGCAAGTCCCCACCCCGGAAGCCGGGCGGCGGGAAAAAGCGACATCGGGGCTCCGGCGGCCCGCGCGGGGGACGCGGCGGACC
>NZ_KI912196.1:7273-18612 GCF_000231035.2 Saccharomonospora iraqiensis subsp. paurometabolica YIM 90007
AGCACCGCGTCGGTCGCGGGGCCGAGCAGCCGCGCGGCGTCCGGATGCGTCTCCAGGCCGACGACCAGGGCGATCGCGATGTCGGCGGCGTCGGCGGGCGGGATCCCGGTCGGCCCGGCGTCGCGGAAGACGTCGGTGAGCAGCCGGTGCAGCCGGGTGGTGAAGTCGCTGCAGATGTCGCCGTACAGGCGGGCCTTGGCGTCGAGCAGTTCGGCGGTGTGCGCGGAGTCCCCGGCGAGGTCCAGCACGAGGTCGAGCTTGACGGCGAGGATGCCGCGCACCACCTCGGCCGGGTCCCGTTCCGCGGCGGCCACCTCGGCGGCCCGGTCGAGCGCCCGGCGGTGCAGGCGCTCGACGAGCCGCCGGACGGCGTCGTCCTTGTTGCGGACGTACTGGTAGACCGCCGACCGGGACACCCCCACCGTGGTCGCGATGTCGTCCATGGTGGTGCGCCGGATGCCGTACCGGGTGAGGCACTCGTACGTGGCATCCAGGATCTCGGTGAGCCGGTCGCCGGACATCGTCAGCCCAGTGCCTTGACGACCTCGGCGGCCAACGGCCCCGACGACGCCGGGTTCTGCCCGGTGTACAGGTTGCGGTCGACGACCACGTTCGACGCCCACGGCTCACCCTCGGCGAACTCGGTGCCCAGGGCGAGAAGCCGGTCCTGCAGCAGCCACGGGGCCTTGTCCGCCAGCCCGGCCTGGGCCTCCTCGGTGTTGGTGAAGCCGGTCACCCGGTACCCGGCGAACGGGGAGCCGTCACCGGTGTCGGTCGCCAGCAGGGCGGCCGGGGCGTGGCAGACCACCGCCAGCGGCTTCCCGGAGGCGAGGGTGTCGGTGAGCACCCGCGCCGAGTCGTCGTCGACGGCCAGGTCCTCCATCGGGCCGTGCCCGCCGGGGTAGAACACCGCCGCGTGGTCGGCCGGGTCGACCTCGGCCAGCGTGACCGGCCGGTGCAGTTCGGTGGCCGACTCCAGAACGGCGGCGATCTCGTCGGCACGCTGCTGCCCGCCATTCGCCTCCGCGGCCAGGCTGGCCCGGTCCACGGTGGGCACCACACCGCCCGGCGTGGCCACCACGATCTCGTGGCCCGCGGCGGTGAACTCCTGGTACGGCGCGGCGAACTCCTCGGCCCAGTATCCGGTCGGGTGCCGCGTGCCGTCGGCCAGCGTCCAGTAGTCCACGCCGGTCATCACGAACAGGATCTTGCTCATGTCACTCAACCTCCGAAACGGGCGCGCGCGACGACGCACTCGACAAACTGACGATCTATACACGAAGTGTCAGACCATCGAACGAGCTCCACCGTAGTCCCGCCCGACCGAGAGTCCTCAAGGAGACGTGTCGCATGACTCATCGCACCCCGACAGCTCCGGTCACATCGTCGCGCCCGGGTGGTCTCGCGGCCGTCCGTCAGGTGAGGTCGGCGAACCGCTCCACGTCGTTCCTCCGGCCCGCGACCAGGAGGATGTCCTCACCCGCCACCGTGCTCTCCGCCGTGGCGTAGGTGAACCCCGCACCGGGACGTTTAATCCCGACGACGGTGACCCCGTACCGCCGCCGCACCTGGGTCTCCCCGAGCGGCCTGCCCACGGCTTCCGCGGGTGCGGTGGTCTTGATGATCGCGTAATCCTCCTCGAACTCGATGTAGTCCAGCATTCGACCGGTCACCAGGTGCGCGACCCGTTCCCCCATGTCGTGTTCGGGCAGCACGACATGGTGGGCACCCACCCGTTCGAGGATGCGCCCGTGCTGCCGGTTCACGGCCTTCGCCCAGATCCGCGCGACCCCGAGCTCGTCGAGCAACGAGGTGGTGAGGACACTGGCCTCGATGTCGTTACCGATCCCGACGACCGCGCGGCGGAACGACGTGACGCCCAGCTGGGTCAGTGCCTCGATGTCGGTGGTGTCGGCCACCGCCGTGTGGGTGAGCTCGTCGGCGTAACGCTGGACACGACGGGGGTCGTGGTCGAGCCCGAGCACCTCGACACCGGCGCTCATCAGTTCACTCGCCAGTGAACCACCGAACCGGCCCAGTCCGATCACCACGACCCGCTGGCCCTGTTTCCTGTTACCCAACGATCGGTCTCTCCTCCGGAAGTTCGTATCGCCGTGCGCGTTCCCGCAATGCCAATGCCGAGGCGAGTGTGATCGGTCCGAGCCTGCCGAGGAACATCAGTCCCGTCAGCACCAGGGTTCCGGATGTCGGCAGCTCACCCGTGATCCCGGTGGACAGCCCCACCGTGGCGAAGGCGGAGACGGCCTCGAACAGCACCGTCTCGAGCCGGTGGAACGGCGTCAGAGTGAGCAACAGCAGTGTCCCACTCACCACCGCTCCCATGCTGAGCAGCACGACCGTGAGCGCCTGACGCTGCACCGCCGAGGTCAGTTTCCGGCCCATCACGTGCACGGTCGGCAGACCCCGGATCTCGGCGAGGATGATGAACCCCAACAGCGCGAAGGTGGTGACCTTGATACCGCCCGCGGTGCCCGCACTACCCCCGCCGATGAACATCAGCACGTTCGTCACCAGTAGCGTTCCGGACTCGAACTCGGAGACCTCCAGCGAATTGAAACCGGCCGTGCGCGGCATCACGCCGTGGAAGAATCCGGCCAGCAGACGTCCGCCCGGACCGAACTGACCGAGCGTCTCGGGATTGTTCCACTCCGCGGCCGTGACGACGGTCGTCCCGACCACCAGCAGCGCCCCGATCGTCAGGACGGTGACCTTCACGTGCAACGACCAGCGCCGTAGTGACCCGCGAGCGCGCCGCCAGACCTCGATCCACACCGGGAAGCCGAGGCCGCCGGTGATGACGGCCAGGGCGATCGGCACACAGATCCACGGGTCGGTGGCGAACCGCATCAGGCTGTCGGAGTACAGGGCGAAACCGGCGTTGTTGAACGCCGACACCGCATGGAACACCCCGTGGTAAAGGGCGGTACCCCACGGGTAGCTGTACCCGAAGGCGAAGCGCAGGGTCAACACCGTGCTCAGCACCGCCTCGAACAGGAAGCTGACCAGTACGATCCCGGTCACCACCCGACGGACGTCACCCAGATCCAGCGTCTTGGTCTCGGTGGCGGCCGTCAGCCGCATCCGCAAGCCGAACCGCCGGGTGATCAACAGGCCCAGCAGGGAGGCCAACGCCATGATGCCCAGGCCACCGACCTGGATCAGGGCCAGAATCACCACCTCACCGAAGGTGGACCAGTACCCGGGTGTGTCCACCACGATCAGCCCGGTCACACACACCGCCGAGGTCGCCGTGAACAGAGCGGTCACCCACCCGGCCCCTTCTTCGGAGGCCGAGGCCACCGGGAGGGACAGCAGCACCGCCCCCACCGCGATGGTGGACGCGAACGCCACCACGACGATCCTGGCGGGCTGATGCCAGCTCGGGCGAAAACGACGCCGCACCGGCTGGAGACGCCGCGCCACGAAGACTCCGTTCCCAGTTCCCGGATAACTACCGCAGGGGACGGTACCCCTACGGCGCCGCGACCGGGCACCGGCCGCACCAGGGTGGGTAATACCTGCGCGACCCCGGCCACGACGGTCGCCACACCGGGAAACTGTCGGCCTGAGCTGGTTGAATCGTGCCCGGTGTCGTCGAACGACGCGGCCCCGCGCGAGGAGGAGACACGATGAGCACGGTCACCGGTACGGACACCCGGCCGCACGCGCCGCACACCGCCGACAGTCACGACCTCATCCGTGTGCGGGGCGCACGGGAGAACAACCTCGCCGACGTCGACATCGACCTCCCGAAACGCAGGCTCACGGTGTTCACCGGCGTCTCCGGTTCGGGCAAGAGCTCGCTGGTGTTCGGCACCATCGCCGCGGAGTCCCAGCGGATGATCAACGAGACCTACAGCGCCTTCGTGCAGGGCTTCATGCCCACCCTCGCCCGGCCCGACGTCGACATGCTCGACGGACTGACCACCGCGATCCTCGTCGACCAGGAACGCATGGGATCCGACCCGCGTTCGACGGTGGGCACCGCCACCGACACCGGCGCGCTGCTGCGAATCCTGTTCAGCCGGCTCGGGAAGCCGCACATCGGCTCGCCCCAGGCGTTCTCCTTCCACGTCGCCTCGATCAGCGGAGCGGGGGCGGTCACGTTCGAGCGCGGTGGCAAGACCGTGAAGGAGCGCCGCGGGTTCAGCGTCACCGGGGGCATGTGCCCGCACTGCGAGGGCCGAGGTTCGGTCACGGACTTCGACCTTTCCGCGATGTACGACGACAGCAAGTCCCTCAACGAGGGGCCGTTCACGATCCCCGGCTGGGGCAGGGACGGCTGGTACGGCCGCATCTACACCGGCTGCGGGTTCTTCGACCCGGACAAGCCGCTCCGGGAGTTCACCGCCGCCGAGCTCGACGATCTGCTCCACAAGGAGCCGACCAAGATCAAGGTCGACGGGGTCAACCTCACCTACGAGGGCGTGATCCCGAAGCTGCGGAAGACGATCCTGTCCAAGGACCGCGAGGCGATGCAGCCGCACATCCGCGCGTTCGTCGACCGCGCGATCACCTTCACCGAATGCCCCGAGTGCGGCGGCACCCGGCTCTCCGAACAGGCCCGGTCCTCGTTGATCGAGGGCCGCAGCATCGCCGACTGCTCGGCCATGCAGATCACCGACCTCGCCGACTGGGTACGGGGCCTGCGGGAACGGTCCGCCGACGAACCGGGCGGGGACTACGCCACGGTCGCCCCGCTGCTGACCGCGCTCGGGGACATCCTGAACTCCTTCGTCGAGATCGGGCTCGGCTACCTCTCCCTCGACCGGCCCGCGGGCACGCTGTCCGGCGGCGAGGCCCAGCGAACCAAGATGATCCGCCACCTCGGCTCGTCGCTCACCGACGTCACCTACGTCTTCGACGAACCCACCATCGGCCTGCACCCGCACGACGTCGGGCGGATGAACGACCTGCTGCTGCGGTTGCGGGACAAGGGCAACACGGTGCTCGTCATCGAGCACGAGCCGGAGACGATCGCGATCGCCGACCACGTCGTCGACCTCGGCCCGGGGGCGGGCTCGGCGGGCGGGACGGTCTGTTTCGAAGGCACCGTCGACGCGTTGCGCACCAGCGGCACGCTCACCGGCCGCCACCTCGACGACCGGGCCGCCCTCAAGGACACGGTGCGCACCCCCACCGGGACCCTGGAAGTCCGCGGCGCGGCGGCGAACAACCTGCGCGACGTCGACGTGGACATCCCGCTGGGCGAACTCGTGGTCCTCACCGGGGTCGCGGGCTCCGGCAAGAGCTCCCTGGTGGAGTCGATCCCCCCGGACCCGGGTGTGGTCACGATCGACCAGGGCGCGATCAAGGGATCACGCCGGAGCAACCCCGCGACCTACACCGGTCTGCTCGACCCGATCCGCAAGGCGTTCGCGAAGGCGAACGGCGTGAAACCCGCGCTGTTCAGTCCGAATTCCGAGGGCGCCTGCCCCAACTGCAACGGCGCGGGCGTGATCTACACCGACCTGGCCGTCCTGGCCGGGGTCGCCACCACCTGTGAGGTGTGCGGAGGGCAGCGCTTCCAGTCGTCGGTGCTGGATCACCGGCTCGGTGAGGGGGAGGCGGGCAGGAACATCAGCGAGGTCCTGGCGATGTCGGTGACCGAGGCGGCGGAGTTCTTCGGCGGTGCGGGGGTGAAGCTGCCCGCAGCCACCACGATCCTGCGGCGGCTGGCCGACGTCGGGCTCGGCTACCTCAGCCTCGGCCAGCCGCTGACCACCCTGTCCGGCGGGGAACGGCAGCGGCTCAAGCTGGCCGCCCACCTGGCCGACGACGCCGCCGTCTACATCCTCGACGAGCCGACCACCGGCCTGCACCCGGCCGACATCGCACAGCTGCTCGACCTGCTCGACCGGCTCGTCGATTCCGGCCGGTCCGTCCTGGTCGTCGAGCACAACCAGGCCGTCATGGCGCACGCCGATCGGATCATCGACCTCGGCCCCGGCGCGGGCCACGACGGCGGCCGGGTGGTCTTCGAGGGCACCCCCGCCGACCTCGTCACCGCCCGCTCCACCCTCACCGGGGAACACCTCGCGGCCACGGTCGGCGCGGGAAACCCGGTTCGGACATGACCGAGGAAACGGACGGCGGAGAAGTGAGCGTCCCCCAGCACACCGGCGGCGAGCGGTTCGAGTTCGTCGACGCCGACGTCGACGGCCACGGCCTGCACCCGGCATTCCGCGGGGCGCGATGGGAGAACATCCGGGACGCGATCCACACCCGTCCCGGAGACGCCGACCTCCCGACCGGATGAGCGGAGCGTCACCCCTGTTCCGCCGGTCGACGTCCGGCGAGGTCGGCCTCGACCGCCGCCACGACCTGCCCCGGGTCAGCGGCACACCGCAGGGCCAGGCCGTCGCAGACCACCGCGCGGGCCCGCGTCGCCGCGTTGACCTGGGTCAGTGCGGCACGGCGGGAGAGGCCACGGCGCCGCGCGTCGCGCCAGACGGCGGGCAGGATCCAGGCGGTGTTGCGGGGGTCGACCACGGTGAGTTCCACCTCGTCCTCGTCGAACCGCGCGCGCAACGCCCGGTAGACCGCACCCATCCGTTCCATGTCGGCGCGGGAGTGCACATACGGGCCGGTGTCGTCGCCGCGGAGCGCGCCGACCAGGTCGCCGTCCAACCGGCCGCAACAGCCGGAGCCGCCCATCTGCCGGTCCCACTGGCGCACCAGCACCACTCTGTGCCGCGCCACGGGGATCAGCTCCCGTCGGGCCAGACCGCGCCGGAGGCGTCGGTGGTCGGTTGCAGCACGGTCTCCACCAGCGACTCCGACCGCAGGTGGGTGCCGCGCTGGTATTCCTCGTCGCGCACCATCTCGGAGAAGGCGCGCCTGCTCGGATAGGACACCAGCAGGACGGCGTCCCAGTCCTGCCCGGCCTCGGCCACCACGGGCGCCGCCCCGTGCCCGTAGTACAGGATCGTCGCGCCGGCCTTCTCGGCGAACCGCCGGAAGTGCCGCAGGTAGTCGGCGTAACGCTCGGCGCCGCCCTCCCGGAAGCGCAGCAGGTTCAGCATCACCACGGGCTCGTCGGGCCGGTCGGACAGGAAACGCTTGAGGTCGGAACCGGTCGGATCGATCGCCATGGCGCCGCATCCTACGCGCGGGCCCCGCGGCGACGCCGTGGTGCGACCGGGTGTCCGGCGAGACCCGGGCCCGCCGGTCAGGGTTTGGTCGCGACCCCGGCGAGGTAGCGGACCCGGGCCGGATCGTCGTCCCACCACGGCTCCTCCCGACCGTCCGGACGCCACTCGACGGCCCACACCACGCCCGGTTCCACCAGCTCCCAGTCCCCGAACAGGGCCGCGACCTCGTCCCGGGACCGCAGGAAGGCCGGGTTGGTGGTTCGGGCATAGTTCGCCACGACCTCGTGGGTGTCGGGCCGGTGGTCCGCGTCGGAGATGTGACTGAGCACGAGCATGCTGCCCGAGGGAAGCCGGTCCTGGTAGAAGGCCAACGTCCGCTCCGGCGCCTTCTCCGGGGGCATGAAGTGCAGCAGGGCGGTGACCAGCAGGCACGTCGGTTCCCGCGGGTCGATCACCCCGGTGTCCAGCACCCGCTGCCACAGCCGCTCGTCGTCGGAGAAGTCGCCGAACACCGCCCGGTGCCGCCGCGGGTCCGCCTCCTCCGCCAGCAGGATCTCCGAGTGGGCGTGCGCGATCTCCTCGTTGTCCACGTACACCACCCGGGCCCCGGCCTCCGGGTCGGTCTCGTCGGCGATCTCGTGCGCCTGGCCCTGGCTGGGCAGCCCGGCACCGATGTCGACGAACTGGCGGATGCCGTGCCGCAGTGCCAGGCGCACCGCCCGCCCGATGAACTCCCGGTTCGAGCGCATCCCGTACGGCATGTCCGGGGCCACTGCCACCTGTTCGTCGGCGAACGCCCGGTCGATGGCGTAGTGGTGGGTCCCACCGAGCAGGTAGTCGTAGACCCGCGCCGAACTCGGCCTGTCCAACGCCGCCGGCTTGTCGTCGGAACCAGACACCCGTACCACTCCCCTGTGCTCACCCGGACGGGTGTCCAGTGTGACAGTCGGTCAACGCCAGGGGAACGGGTACCGAGCAATGGGAGGGAGCCGCCCGCCCGGGCGGCTCCCTCCCGCGTCAGCTGCGGGTGGCGGCGTTACCGACGCCTGCCGCGGATCCGCGGCGCCGCGAGCAGGCTCCCGGTGCCGAGCAGCAGGAGTCCGGCCGCGCCGGTGCCGAGGTTGAAGATCCCCGCGTTGGCACCGTCGTCCGGAACCTGCTGGTCCTTCCCGGTGTTGAAGATGCCGGCGTTGGCGGCGCCGTCGTCGTCACACGACTTGTGCTTCCCCTTGTCGGGGCACTTGTCCTTACCCTTGCTCTTCGTGACCGTCTCGGTCACGGTGTCGGTGGCGGTGACCGTCTGGGTCACGGTGCTTCCGGGCTGGGTCTCGGTGACCGTGGTGCCCGGTTGAGTCTCCGTGACGGTCGTTCCGGGCTGGGTCTCGGTGACCGTGGTGCCCGGTTGGGTCTCGGTGACCGTGGTGGTCTCCGTCGTGGTGTCCGTGACGGTCGTCGTCACGGTGGTCGTGGGCCCGTTCGTCGGCCCACCCGTGGTCCCGCAGACGAACCAGTTACTGATGGTGGGGATGTTGCCACCTTGGTTGAACGGCGACCGCAGGTCCTCCCACGGGGGATCCTCGGGCAGAACCTCCCCGCCGGTACCCGCCTCGCCCGGTACGTAGACGTTGTAGTTCGGGCCGCCCTTGACCACGATGCCGGTCACCTCGACCCCGGGCGAGACCGAGGTGATGGTGACGAACTGGTCCTGGGGCCCGCCACCGGTGAACTGGAAGTCGGTACCCCTGGTCAGGATGGTTCCCTCCAGACCGGCCTGCGCACACGTGGTCGCGTTGCCCGGCATCGGGGTGGCCCTGTTGTCGTCGGTTTCCGGAGTGACCTGCGCTCCCGCGAATGAGGCGGTCCCGAGCAGCGCCCCCGCCGCCACCCCGGCGACGGCGGCGAGTCGTTTGGACATCCGTGCTGTCAACACCATCGAGCCTCGCACTTCCCCTACTGACAATTGGCCAGCTGGCCGGTGAGCCTCGTGGGCCTCCGCACGCGAGCAACGATCACGGACGGCGGCCGGACCGACTCAGCCTCGTTCGAAGCCCAAGTTTCCACCGGTGCACCCCGGTTCATGCCGAACGTGCGCCGCAACCGCCCGAAAGCGTCAGGCGGGACAGCCCGGACAGGTGATGCGGACGGCGGCCTCCGTGCGCCCGGACGGCCGTGGCCACGCGGTCGTCCGGGCGTCGGTTCCGATCCGCGGACCTGGTCAGGACCACGACCGGTCGGCCAGCTCGTGCAGCACGGCCCGGGCGGTGCGCTTTCCGGACGTCAGGGCGCCCTGCTGCGAGCTGGTGTCCCGGTGGTCGCCGCACACGTACCGGCCCGGGCCGAGGCGCACCGTGCTCCGCAGCGGGTGCCGTTCGGTCATCACGGGAAGGGCCCGGCGGATCGGGTAGGCACGGATCAGTTCCCAGTCCGCCGTCGTGGTGTCGTAGAGCCGCGCGAGCCTGGTGCGCACCCGGGTCTCGGTCGCCGGGTCGGCGTCGGCCCGTTCCGGCACCGAGGCGGCCACCAGCGCCGACCCGGGCGGCGCGTAGCCGGGGGCGGCGGCGCTGATCACCGCGGTGTTCAACACGAGCTCACCGCTGTCCACCAGGAGGGTGGGCTGCTCCAGCGGCGGTCGGCCCGCGAGGCGGTAGTAGAAGGTCGTCACGGAGTGCCACGCGGGCGCGGACACGGTGGGCAGCAGCCGGGCCGCGGTGTCCCCGCCGGTCGCCACGATCACCACCCGCGCGGGGATCCGCTCCCCGCCCTCCAGCCTGACCCCCTCGTCGTCGACCTCGGTGACGGGGGTGGAGTACCGGATGCCGTCCGTGGGCAGGTCACGCGCGATCAGGTGGGGCAGCGTCCCCATCCCCGCCGCGGGCAGCGCCCCGCCACCACGCAGGAACGCCCGCCAGATCAGGTGGAACACCCGGGAGGACGTGCGCAGCGCGGGGTCGAGGAAGACCCCGGCCAGGAACGGGCGGAGCACCTCGTCGACGGTCCGGTCGGAGACACCGCTGCGGGCCAGCTCGTCCGCCGTGGAACGCTCCGGCCCCGCACGCAGCACCCGCGCCGGAGCCACCGTGTCCCGGGCGGACAGCCACGCCAACGCCGTCACGTCCCGCGGCCGGCGCCACGCGAACTCCGCGAGGTCGCGCAGCGCGGCCGGATGGCGCCAGGGCGGCGCGAGGTATCGCCGTCCCCGGTCCCCACCGGCGATCACCCCCTGGGTGAAGTGTCGGAGCCGCAGGTCGGCGACCCGCACCGTCGACCGGACGGCCGGGTATCCGGGGAGCAGGACCTGGAATCCGCGGTCCAGCCGGAAGCCGTCCACCACGTCGGTGCGGATGCGGCCACCGACCTCGTCCTCCGCCTCACACACGAGCACGTCCACCCCCGCGGACCGCAGCTCGCGGGCGGCCGTCAGCCCGGCCAGCCCCGCACCGACGACGACCACCTCGGCCTGCTGTGTCATCACACCACCGCCCCTCCGCAGCACGGTGCCGCCCGGAGACGGACCGCGCCGTCCGGCCCGTCTTCCCCCGCATTCCTCGTGAACCGCACTCCACACCGTGCTGGCATGGAGCCAAGAAGGCGGCCCGGTGCGTGCGACACTGGACGGCAGTGACCGCCGACGACCGCCCGGAGATCTCGTGAGCGACGGAACCACCACACCGGTAACGGTGTACTGGCGTCCCGGGTGTCCGTACTGCTCCCGGCTGTTCGGCGACCTCGACCGGATCGGTCTGCCCGTCCGGAAGGTCGACATCTGGCAGGACTCGCGGGCCGCCGCCCGGGTCCGCGCGATCGCGGACGGCAACGAGACCGTGCCCACCGTGGTCGTCGGCGACGACCACACCATGGTGAACCCGCGCGCGACCCGGGTGCTCGACGCGGTCCGCACCCGGGCGCCCGGCCTGCTCGACACGATGGACCGGGGCGCCCTGGCGAAGGCCGCGGCCGGGCCCTGGCACGCCGGACTGGGTCTCGCGGTGATCCTCGCCGGACTGTGGCTCGTGCTGACCCTCGGCAACCCCGAGACGCCCTACCACCTGGCGTCCGCGGTCGTCGCGGCCACCTGGCCCGTCGGCCGTCGGCTGCGCGTCGGCCGGGCACTGCCCGTGATGCCGGCACTCACGACCGCGCTCGGCGGCGGCCTGCTCGCCCTGGTCGGCACCGCCGTGCTGACGGTCGGCGACACACCGGTGGAACCGGCGCTGTCCGGATCGT
>NZ_KI912196.1:18712-47174 GCF_000231035.2 Saccharomonospora iraqiensis subsp. paurometabolica YIM 90007
CGGCGCGCCCGCACCCGCCCCTGACGCGACGGCCGCCGCCGCTCGTCACCCCGCCGGGTCGTCGCGGTGGCCGGACTCCGCCTGGTGGATCGCCCAGGCCGCGTTCACCAGGCCGATGTGGCTGAAGGCCTGCGGGAAGTTGCCGAGCTGGGCGCCGCTGACCGGGTCGACCTCCTCGGCCAGCAGACCGACGTCGTTGACCAGGCCCGCCGCACGGGCGAAGACCTCCCGTGCCCGCTGGGTCCGCCCGGCCAGGGCGAGGGCGTGGGCGAGCCAGAAGGTGCACAGCACGAAGGCACCCTCGTCCCCGGGGAGCCCGTCGACCCCGGTGTCGGTGCGGTACCGGTACACGAGCCCGCGTTCGTCGGTGAGTCGCCCCGCGATCGCGTCCACGGTGGCGACGACGCGCTCGTCGGTACCCGGCAGGAATCCCACGATGGGCAGCATCAGCGCGGAGGCGTCCAGTTCCGCGGAACCGAAGGACTGGGTGAACGCACCGACCTCGGCGTTGAACCCCCGGGTGAGCACGGCCCCGGTGATCTCCTCCGCCGACGCGCGCCAGTCCGCGGCGCGGTCGGCGGCCCCCAGCTGGTCGGCCATGGCCGCCGCGCGGTCCAACGCGACCCAGCACATCAGTTTCGAGTACAGGAAGTGCCGGGGCTCGCCGCGGATCTCCCAGATGCCGTTGTCGGGCCTGCGCCACTGCTCCGCCGCGGCGTCGGCGAGGCCGGCGAGGAACGTGCGGGTCTGCGGGGCGAGCTCGCCGAGCTGCGCGCGCAACCGGAACGCGGCGTCGAGCAGTTCCCCGTAGACGTCGAGCTGGGGTTGGGTCCACGCGCCGTTGCCGACGCGGACCGGGCGGCTGTCGCACCAGCCGGACAGGTGCTCCAGCACCCGTTCGGACAGGTCGTGTTCACCCCCGATGCCGAACATGATCTGCAGGGGGCGTCGCGGGCGGGTGTGCGCGGCGGCCGCGGTCATGAACCCGAAGAACTCGTGCGCCTCGTCCGGACAGGCCGCCACCCACAGGGCCCGCATGGTGAAGCTGGCGTCGCGCACCCAGGAGTAGCGGTAGTCCCAGTTCCGCGTGCCGCCGACCCGCTCGGGCAGTGACGTGGTGGGGGCGGCCACGACGGCCCCGGTGGGCTGGTAGCTCAGCGCCTGCAACACACGGCCGGAGTGGTGCACCAGTGACCGCCAGGGGCCCTCGTAGTGCTGGTGCAGCGCGGACCACGCCCGCCACGCGGCGATCGTGTCGTCCAAGGCGTCGGCGATTTCCCGCTGCCCGAGGGGTCGGGGCTCCGGACCGCCGAGCGGGACCCGCTGCACCGCGAAGTGGCTGGACTGACCGGCTTCGAGGGCGAAGCAGGCGTGTGCCTCCCCGTCGTGAACGGTGTGCCACTGCGGGCTGGACAGCAGCAGCCGGTCCGGCCCACCGCTCGCCCGGATGCCGCCGTGGACACCGGTGAGCACAGGGACGACCACCCCGTACTCCGGGCGTGGTCGTAGGCACGTCTCGACCATGACCCGCCCCGCGGTGCACCGCACGGACCGCACCAACCGGTGCGGCGCGTGCGCACCGAGCCGGTGCGGGTCGCCGACCTCGCCGAGCACCAGCGCATCGAGCAGCTCCAGCGTGCCGGTGGCGGTATGGAAGGTGGTGCGCAGCACCATGCTGCCTGCGATGTAGTCCCGCTCGACCTCGGCGGGGCCCACCGGGCGGACGGACCAGTGGCCCGCGTCGTCGTCGAGCAGCGCACCGAACACCGACGGGCTGTCGAACCGCGGGAAACACAGCCAGTCGACGGACCCGTCCCGGGTCACCAGCGCGGCCGAATGCCGGTCCGAGAGCAGCGCGTGATCGCTGATCGGGTGCCGGCTCACACGACCTCCTCGGGATCGCCGCCGCCGTCGCTACCGCCCCACGCCCACGGGGTGCCCGGCGTCCACGGACCGACCGACTGCGGACGGGATTCCCGGGGTGGCCCGGAATACTCGGCACACGGGCGTGGTGCGGTACGGTCTCCGGCGAGGCGTGGTCGCCACCGCGTCCGGAAAGGGGGACCGGGTGGGTCGACGGACCGCGCGAGGGGCGGCGGGAGCCGCGGGGGCCGTCGCGACGTTGATGCTGGTGTCGTGCGTGTCCGGGACCGCGACCGGCCCGGCCGACGGTGGAGCCTCCCCCGACGGTGACCCCCCGCGCGGGGACGACGTCTCCCACGGCCGGGAGATCCCGGACGGTTACTACGCCGGAACCGAGGGGCTCACCGGGGAGGCGCTCAAGACGGCGCTGCACGACATCGTCAGCGGCCACACGGTGCTCACCTACGACGAGGTGTGGGAGGCCCTGCGGGTCACCGACGAGGCGCCGAGGGACCAGGCCGATGTGGTGCTCCTCTACAGCGGGACGACCCGGGACGCCGACGACAACGGCGGCGGTTCCGGGGACTGGAACCGCGAGCACGTCTGGCCGAAGTCCCGCGGCGACCTCGGCACGTACGGGCCGGGCAGCGACCTGCACCACCTGCGACCGACGGACGTGCGGGTGAACAGCATCCGGGACAGCAAGGACTTCGACCTCGGCGGCGAACCGGTCGACGGGGCGCCGGGCAACACCACCGACGACGACTCCTTCGCACCCCGCGACGAGGTCAGGGGCGATGTCGCCCGCATGGTGCTCTACATGGCCGTGCGGTACGAGGGAGACGGTGCCGAGCCGGACCTCGAACTCGACGACCGCACCGGCAACGGATCCGTTCCCCGGCTCGGCAGACTCCCGGTGCTGCTCGACTGGCACGCGGCCGACCCGCCCGACGCCTTCGAACGCAGGCGGAACGCGCTGATCCACGAACGGTTCCAGCACAACCGCAACCCGTTCGTCGACCATCCGGAATGGGCCGCCGCCATCTGGCGCTGAGCATCGGCGGGCCCCGACCGGCGATGCCTACGCGGAGCCGCGTTCGGCCTCCAACAGCCGCAGCCACACCTCGCTCATCGTGGGGAACGCGGGAACGGCGTGCCACAACGTGTCCAGCGGCACCTCGCCCACGACCGCGATGGTGGCGGCGTGCAGCAGCTCACCGACCCCGGGGCCGACGAACACCGCGCCGACGAGCACCCGGCGCCGACGGTCGACGACGAGCTGGGCGGTGCCGCCGACTCCCTGACCGTGCAGCGCGCCGCCCGCGACGCTGCCGATGTCGTAGCGCACCGTCCGCACGTCCACCCCCGCGTCGCGGGCCTGCCGCTCGGTGTGGCCGACGGCGGCGACCTGCGGATCGGTGAAGGCCACCCGGGGCACCGCCCGGTGATCGGCCCACGCCGTCTGCTCCCGGCCCGCGACGAGGTCGCCGACCATGCGGGCCTGGTACTTGCCCTGGTGGGTGAGCAGCGCGCGACCGTTGACGTCGCCCACGGCGTAGAGCCAGTCACCGTCCACCCCGCGCACCCGGAGCCGGTCGTCCACCTCGAGGAACCCCCCGGGCTCCAGACCGACCGTGTCCAGGCCGAGGTCGTCGGTGCGCGCCCGGCGTCCGGTCGCGACCAGCAGCTCGTCCCCGACCAGGTCGGTGCCGTCGTCGAGGGTGAGGGTGACCGGCCCGTCGGCCGCCTCCCGCGCGGCCCGGGCGGCCCCGGCCCCGGTGAGCACCCGGATGCCCTCGGCGTCGAACGCCTCCGCGAGTTCCGCACCGACGAACGGCTCCTCGGTGGACAGCAGCCGGTCGGCCCGTTCCACGATGGTCACCTCGTCGGCGCCCAGCCTCCGGTAGGCCTGTGCCATCTCCGCGCCGACCACCCCACCGCCGAGTACCAGCAGCCGGGACGGGATCCGCTTCGCGCTGGTGGCGTCCCGGTTGTCCCAGGTGGTGATCTCCCGCAGCCCCTCGACGGGCGGGATCGCGGGGAGCGACCCGGTCGCCACGACCACCGCCTTCCGTGCGGTCACCGTCACCGGGGCCCCCGCACCGGTGTCCACCTCGACGGTCCGTTCCCCCGCCAGCCGGCCCCGCCCGCGCACCACGTCGACCCCGGCGCCGGTGAGCCAGTCGTACTGGCCCGTGTCGTCCCAGTTGCTGGCGAACCCGTCGCGGCTGCGCAACGCCTGCTCCACGTCCACCGTGCCGGTCACCGCCGCGGCGGCGGCCGGCACACGGCGGGCGGCGGTCAGCGCCTCACCCGGCCGCAGCAACGCCTTGCTCGGCATGCACGCCCAGTACGAGCACTGCCCACCGATCAGCTCGTCCTCCACCACCACGGCGCTCAGTCCGTGCTCCCGGGCGTAGGCGGCCGCGTTCTCCCCGGTCGCCCCGCCTCCGAGCACGACCACGTCGTACTGCTGCGCCATCTCGCTCCCCTCGATCACCACCCCGCGGGCGTCGCGCGCGCCTCGGGGACCACCGCGCACCCGTCCCGGTCGACGCTAGGACCCACCCCGGCGGCGCGCAGCTCAACGCCCGCGCCGCCGCCACGGGCGAGCGACCGCTTCCCCGGTCTCGGCGCGCAGTTCGGCGTCCAGGCCCTCGTCCTGTGCCGCGTCGGCCAGTTCGCGGGGCAGGCGCACGCGGTCGAGGATCGCGCCGAGGTCGCGGGGCCGCGCCGTGTCGTCGAAGAAGAACTCCACGTCGGCGTCGCTCATCGTGTCCTCCCCGTGGTCGGCCGGGACGGGACCATTCTCCTCGGAGACGCGGCCTCCTCAGCACCGAGTCGCGGCGACGGTCGACGCCATGGCTCCGTCCTCGCAGGATGCGGCGGCTGAAGTCCACCACCACAGTGCGAACGTTCACTCCACCGTGGCCGTCCCCGTTTGCGCCGGCTCTCCGCGTCGACTTCGCTGAACGGCGTCGGGAGGGGCGTGACATGGCATCGGTGCCGACCGCCGGCACGGCGGACAGTGGTTCGCGGACGACCCGCGGAGTCATGGCGTTCGTGCGGGTCGTCGTCGCGTTCCTGTGGATCCAGAACGCGGCGTGGAAGATCCCCCCGGACTTCGGCGAGCGGAGCGGCGGAGGGTTGTACCACTTCACCAACTACGCCGTGGAGTATCCGGTCCTCGGCCCGTTCGCCTGGGTCGTCGAACACGTCGTCCTGCCGAACTTCGTGCTGTTCGGTTGGCTCACCCTGCTCGTGGAGGCGGGCCTCGGCGCGTTCCTGCTGATCGGGCTGGCGACCCGGTTGTGGGCCGTGCTCGGTGTCGTCCAGTCCTCGGTTATCGCGCTGTCGGTGTTGAACGCACCGAACGAGTGGCACTGGTCCTACTACCTGATGATTCTCGTGCATCTCGCGTTGTTCGCCACCGCCGCGGGGCGCGGTTTCGGTCTCGACGGTGTTCTCCGGCCGATCATGGTGGCCTCCCCGAACCCCGTCGCGCGTGGTCTGGCGAGGCTCGCATGAACGGCGGAAGACTCGACCGCGCCGCCGTCGCACTCGGTGCCGGGGGATTGCTGACGTTCGTGTTCACCTTCTCCGACGGCGCCTACCGCCCCTACGACTTCCTGCAGATACAGGGGGTCGGCCTGATAGTGATCCTGGCGCTGAGCGCGGTGGGACTGCTCGGGGGCCTGCTCGGGAAGCGGCTGCTCGTGTTCGTCTCCGGTGTCGCGTTCGCCGCCGCCACGATCATCCAACTCGTGCAGGCCGGGCGGTCACCGAACTGGCTCGAAGGCGACGGCTCGACCCTGTCCGTGCTGCTCGCGCTCGCGGCCGGGCTGCTGGCCGTCGGCCTCGCTCCCCGCCAGACTCCCCCGGACCGGAAGGAACCGTGAACCCATGGACCTCACCCCGTATCTCGATCCCGTGCTCGCCGCCGCCCGCGAGGCGGCGGACGACGTGGACACCGCGGCACGGTTTCCCGACGAGGCCGTCACCGCGCTGCGCCAGTCCGGCCTGCTGGGCCTCACTCTCCCGGAGAGCGTGGGCGGGCTCGGACAGGGGCCGCGCGAGTTCGCCGACGTGGCCAGCGCGCTCGCCCGGGAGTGCGGGTCCACGGCGATGGTCTATCTGATGCACGTCAGTGCCGCGATGCCGCTCGCCGCGGCGCCCCCGCCCGGCCTCGACGACCTCCTCCCGCAGCTCGCCTCGGGCAAGACACTCGCGTCGCTGGCGCTGTCCGAACCGGGCTCCCGTTCCCACTTCTGGGCCCCGGTCTCACGGGCGCGCCACGAAGGCGCGGACCTGCGGCTGCGCGCGACGAAGAGCTGGGTGACCACCGCCGGACACGCGGACGCCTACGTCGCGTCCACGCTCTCCCCGGACGCCGACACGGTCGACTTCTTCGCCGTCCCCGCCGAGGCCCCGGGCGTCGACGTGACCGGTGAGTTCCGCGGGATGGGGCTGCGGGGCAACGCGTCCGCACCGATGTCCTTCGACGTCAAGGTGGGCGAGGACCAGCGGCTCGGCGGCGAGGGCGCCGGGTTCGACCTGATGATGCAGACGGTGCTGCCGTGGTTCAACCTCGGCAACGCCGCCGTCTCGATCGGCCTGAGCGAGGCGGCCGTGCACACGGCCGTCCGGCACACCAGTGCCGCCACGCTCGAACACCGCAACGAGAGTCTGTCCGCGCTGCCCACCATCCGCGCACAACTGGCCCGGATGTCGCTCGACCTGGACAGCACCCGCGCCTACCTCGACCGGACGGCCGGGCGTCTCGTCGACCCCCGCGACGACACCCTGCTGCACGTCCTCGGGGTCAAGGCCGCCGCCAACGACGCGGCACTGCGGATCACCGACGCGGCGATGCGGGTCTGCGGCGGCGCCGCGTTCTCCGAGCACCTGCGCCTGGACCGCCATTTCCGCGACGCCCGCGCCGGGCACGTGATGGCCCCGACCGCGGACGCGCTCTACGACTTCTACGGCAAGGCCCTCACCGGGCAACCGCTGTTCTGAGAAGGAGGACGGCCCTGTGGCCAGACCACTGCTCGTCGGATCGGTCGCCTACACACCGAACGTGGTGCCCATCTGGGAAGGACTCCGGGACTACTTCGCGGACGGTCCCGCCGAAATGGACTTCGTGCTGTTCTCCCACTACGGCAGGCAGGTCGAGGCGCTGCTCGACGGCACGATCGACATCGCATGGAACACCAACCTGGCGTGGGTGCGCACCGTCGCGCGCACCGACGGCGCCTGCCGCGCGTTGGCGATGCGCGACACCGACGCGGAATTCCGCACCGTGATCGTGGCCCGCACCGGCAGCGCGATCGAGGGTTTGCCCGGCCTCCGGGACAGGACACTCGCGCTCGGCTCGAAGGACTCGGCACAGGCCGCGATCCTGCCCGTCCACTTCCTCGACCGGGCCGGGATCCGCGACGGCGAGGTGAAGCTGCTGCGCATCGACAGCGACGTGGGCAAGCACGGCGACACCGGGCGCAGCGAGCTCGACGCGCTGCGCGCCGTGCTGGACGACCGGGCCGACGCCGCGGCCATCGGGATCAACACCTGGGAGGCGATCGGCCGCGAGGAGCTGATGCCGGGGGCCTTCGAGGTGGTCTGGGAGTCACCGACGTACTCGCACTGCAACTTCACGGTGTTGCCGCACGTGACCGAGGCACGGACACGCCCGTGGGTGGAGCAGCTGTTCGCGATGGACTGGAACGACCCGCGCCACCGGCCCATCCTGGAGATGGAGGGCCTGCGGCAGTGGGTCGAACCCCGGCTCGACGGGTACGAATCGCTGTTCGAGGCCGTCCGTCGGCAGGGGATCCCGGAATGGTGGTGAACCCCCTGGTACTCGACCTGGTGGAACGCGTCTCCGCGGCGGCATCGGGCTCGACCGTGGAGATCCCGCTGGGCGGGCATCCCCCGGACGGGGCGGACACCGTCCGGGCGTGGTGCGCCCGCACCGGCAACGAGCTGGTCACGGTGCGCGGCGACGTGGCCGTGGTGCGCCGCGGGCGGGCACCCGACCCGTTCGCGGGACTCGCGCCGGAGCAGGTGCCGGGGACCCGGCTGTGGATGTACACCAACTTCGACTGCAACCTCGCGTGCGACTACTGCTGCGCCCGGTCCTCACCCCGGACACCGCGCCGCGCGCTGGGCCTCGACCGGGTGCGCAGGCTCGCCGACGAGGCCGTGGATGCGGGCGTCGCCGAGCTGCTGCTCACCGGCGGTGAGCCGATGCTGCTCCCGGACATCGACCAACTCGTCGCCGCGTGCACCACCGCGCTGCCGACGACACTGCTCACCAACGGGATGCTGTTCCGGGGACGGAGGCTGGACGCACTGCGCCGGATGGACCGGGAGCGGCTGGCGCTGCAAATCAGCCTGGACTCCGCCGATCCCGAACGGCACGACGCACACCGCGGCCGGGGCTCGTGGGAACGCGCGGTGGCGGGGATCCGGCTCGCCCGCGCGGAAGGCTTCCGGGTGCGGGTGGCCGCGACGCTGCAACCCGACCAGGCGCACGAAGGGGAACCGTTCCGCGAATTCCTCGACTCCCTGGACATCGCCCGCCACGACCAGGTGATCCGTCAGGTCGCCCTCCGTGGGCTCGCCGACACCGGCGTGGAGCTCACCGTCGACTCCCTGGTACCCGAGGTCACGGTCACCAGCGACGGTGTCTACTGGCACCCGGTGGGCGCCGACCACGCCGACCAGCTGGTCACCCGCGACCTCTTCCCGTTGGCGACGGCCATCGCCGAGGTCCGCAGCCGATTCGCCGAGGACCGGGCACGCGCCACGGCCGCCGCACAGTGGTTCCCCTGCGCGTGACGGGTGCGTCCCGCTCGTCGACCGCTCACCCGAGGTCGTCGAACGAACCCCCGCGTCCGGCTCCCCCGGCGAACCGCGCGGCGCCGTGCTCGGCGTCGGCGGCGTACGAGCGCATGCCGTGCTCCCATTCCCGGGCCATCGCCTCGCCCTCGGGCACCCCCTCCCCGTCGAGCACGGACATCCGGTCGCCGCGCAGGCACGCCTGGGGAAAGGTCGCCACCTGCGCGGCGAGTGCCTCCGCGGCCGCACGCTCCTGCCCGACCGGGACGACGCGACCGGCCAGACCGATCCGCTGAGCCTCCCCGGCGTCCACCGGCCTGCCGGTGAGCACCATGTCCATCGCGACGCCGGTGCCGACCAGCCGCGGCAACCGCACGGTGCCCCCGTCGATCAACGGCACACCCCACCGGCGACAGAACACCCCGAACACCGCGTCCTCGGCGGCCACCCGGAGGTCACACCACAGCGCGAGCTCCAGCCCGCCGGCCACCGCGTACCCCGAGACGGCGGCGATCACGGGTTTGCTCAGCCGCATCCTCGTCGGCCCCATCGGGCCCCGTCCCTGGCCGTAATCGTGCAACGGGTTGCCCCGGTCGGTCCCGACCGCCCGCAGATCCGCCCCCGCACAGAACGTGCCGCCCTCGCCCCACAGCACCGCCACCGAGGCCGTCGCGTCCGCGTCGAACCGCCGGAACGCCTCGTACAGGGCGGTGCCCGTCGGGCCGTCCACCGCGTTCCGCACCTCGGGACGCGACAGGACCACCGTCCACACCGCGCCGCTCCGTTCCACACGCACCGCCCGCTCACCCATCGGATCCTCCTCGACATCCCCTCCGGTCGCGAAGATCCATTACACCCGGACACGCTCGCGTCGCACATCCGGCAACCGTGTTCTCCACGGTGACGATCCCGCATCCGGTCGTGTCCGGATCAGCGGTGGTGGGTGAGCTCCCGGTGGGCGGTCTCGGCGCCGGTGTCGGGTTCGGTGTGCACCACGGCCGCGGTGAGCCGGGGCACGGCGTGCACCAGGGCGTGTTCGACGGCGTGCGCGGTGGCGTGCGCCTGCTGCACCGTCCGGTCCGCCGGGACCGACACCGACAGTTCCGCGCGCAGACTGTGCCCGATCCAGCGCATCCGCACCGCGTCGACGCCGCACACGCCGTCCACCTCCGCGGCGGCGCGTTCGGCCGCCGCCACCAGCTCGGGATCGACCGCGTCCAGCAGGCGGCCCCCCACCTCCCTGGCCGCGCCGTAGCCGACGAACACGATCGCGACGGTGATGGCGAGCCCGATCAGCGGGTCGGCCATCGGGAATCCCAGCCCGACCCCGGCGGCACCGCCGACCACGGCCAGCGAGGTGAAACCGTCGGCGCGGGCGTGCATCCCGTCGGCCACCAGGGCGGCCGAGCCGATCCGCCGACCCACCCGGACCCGCCAGCGGGCGACCAGTTCGTTGCCGACGAAGCCGACCACCCCGGCGGCCCCCACCGCCCACAGGTACGCCACGGGCTGCGGGTCCACCAGTCTGCGGACGGCCTCGTACCCGGCCAGTGCGGCGGACGCAGCGATGAGCACCACCACGACGATCCCGGCCAGGTCCTCGGCGCGCCCCAGTCCGTAGGTGAACCGGCGGGTCGCCGCGCGCCGTCCCAGCACCAGCGCGATCCCCACGGGCAGGGCGGTCAGGGCGTCGGCGAAGTTGTGAATGGTGTCGCCCAGCAGCGCGACCGAGGCGGTGACCGCCACGATGGCGGCCTGCGCGGCCGCCGTGACCATCAGCGCGACGAACGACCACACCAGCGTGCGGATCCCCAGCCGGCTGGTCTCCAGCGCCGGGTCGAACCGGTCGGCCGTGTCGTGGCTGTGCGGGGTGACGGCGTGCCGCAGCCGTGCCCACACTCCCGCCCCCGGCCCGTGGCCGTGGCCGTGGCCGTGGCCGTGGGGATGATCGTGGTCGTGGTCGTGCCGGTCAGCCATGAGACCTGTCCGCGCCTCTCTCCGGTCCGGGGGCGCCCGCCCGGTTGCGGCGCGCCGCTGCGATCCGACAATATGCAAACATGTGCGCACATAACAACCGGTACGGGGTCCGGGACGAGTACACCGACGAGCAGTACGGGGCGGCCGCGGAGGTGCTCGGGCTGCTGGCCGACCCCACCCGGTTGCATCTCCTGCGGCTGTTGGGCACCGAGCAGGACGTCACCACACTGACCGGACAGGTGGGGGCCTCACGTTCCTCGGTGTCCCAGCACCTCGGGCGGCTGCGTCTGGCCGGCCTGGTCGAGGTACGGCGGGACGGGCGGCGCATGCTCTACCGCATCACCAGCGACCATCTCGCGGCCCTGGTCGACGAGGCGCTCGGCTACGCCCACCACACCGTCCACGGCATCCCGCACCACCGGGACTCCACAGCACGGGACTCCACACCGGACCGCGACGCCGCCCACGGTCGGCCCACCTGAGCACCGGGGGCGCTCTCCCGCGGGTGCCCCGGTCTTCCCGTCGTGGGGCCAGGTTGGTCCCTTCGGGTCACTTCGTTGTGTCGACCATCGCGGGATGCGGCACCCTGGAATCACTCCGTCGCCCGCCGTGGCGGACCCGATCCGCGGACCACGGCGGAGAGCCGGGCGGGGACACAGCGACCGGGACCCCGACGATCCCGGCGGACCACTCGACGGGGAGGACATGAGCAGCCGTGCCGCAGCACTCCCCGCAGTCCGCAGCGAGCGACCCGCCGGTGACGAACCGGCAGCGGATGTCGATGCTCTTTCTGGCCACCGTCGGGTTCGCCGTCAACTTCTGGGCGTGGTCGCTGCTCAGTCCGCTCGGCCCGCTGTTCAAGGAATCGCTCGGGTTGGGCGCGTTCGAACAGGGGCTGGTGGTCGCCGTGCCCGTGATGGTCGGCTCCGTCGGGCGCATCCCGGTCGGGGCGTTGACCGACCGGTTCGGGGGACGCGTGATGTTCCCGGCCCTGTCCGCACTGACGATCGTGCCGGTCCTGTTCCTCGGCCTGCTCGGGAACGAGTCCCTGACCGCACTACTGATCGGCGGATTCTTCCTCGGCCTCGGCGGAACGGTGTTCGCGGTGGGAGTGCCGTTCGTGAACGTGTGGTTTCCGCCCCACCGACGAGGGCTGGCTCTCGGCATCTTCGGTGCGGGCATGGGGGGAACGGCACTCAGTGCGCTGACCGCCGTGCGACTGGTGGACGCGGGCGGGATCACCACGCCCTTTCTCGTCACCGCACTCGTGCTGGCCCTCTACGCGGTCGTCTCGGCCATCATGTTGCGCGACGCCCCCGGACGGACACTGCCCACCGAATCACTCGCACGCCGCATGGGCAGCACCGTGCGGCTGTCGGCCACCTGGGAGGCGTCGTGGCTGTACACGATCGCGTTCGGGGGCTACGTCGCGTTTTCCGTGTACCTGCCCGCCTACCTGGAGACCGCCTACGGGCTGGCCCCCGCGGACGCGGCCAACCGGATGGCCGGGTTCGTACTGCTCGCGGTGTTGATGCGCCCCTTCGGCGGCTGGCTGTCCGACAAGGTGGGTCCGCTGTGGGTGCTGGCCGTGTCCTACGCGGTGGTCACGGTCGCCGCGGCGATCCAGGCGTTCACCCCGGAGCTGATGCCCGTGGGCACGATCGCGTTCCTGGCCATGGCGGTCGCCCTGGGCGCGGCCAGCGGCGCGGTGTTCGCGCTCGTCGCGCTGCTCTCCCCGCCGGGGATGGTCGGAGCGGTCACCGGCGTGGTCGGCGCCGCGGGCGGCCTGGGCGGATTCCTCCCACCGCTGATCATGGGCGCGGTCTACGGCGCCTTCGGCTCCTACGCGCTCGGACTCGCCGCGCTGGCCGTGGTGGCCGCGGGCACCCTCGGCGTCACCCTGACCACCGTGCGGCACTCATTGCGTGCCCACGAGGAGCACCCCGGCCGGCGAACCGGCGTACCGGCGGGACCGCATGCCTAGACCGCTCCGGCGATCCCGACGACCCACCACCGTCGGAGCCCGCCCCGTCGATCACCCCGCTGTCCGCGATCGCCAGGAGGAGCCGTCACCGTGTGCGCCGACACCGATCCCCACGCCGCCCCCGGCCGCACCGACCCCGCCCACGCGGGCCTGGACACCGAACTCACCGACGCGCTGATCCGGACCCGCCGGTTCTTCACCCGCGCCGACGTCACCGAGGACCTGCGGACGCTGCACAAGATCGGCGGACGCCGGGCCGACGCGTTCTACCGGGACCGGTGGAGCCACGACAAGGTCGTGCGCTCCACCCACGGCGTGAACTGCACGGGGTCGTGCTCGTGGAAAGTGTACGTCAAGGACGGGATCATCACCTGGGAGGCGCAGCAGACCGACTATCCCTCCGTCGGCCCCGACCGGCCCGAGTACGAACCGCGCGGCTGCCCGCGCGGCGCGGCGTTCTCCTGGTACACCTACTCCCCCACCCGCGTGCGCTACCCCTACGTCCGCGGGGTGCTGCTGGAGATGTACCGGGAGGCCAAGGCCCGCACCGGTGACCCGGTACTCGCCTGGGCGGACATCGTCGAAGACCCGGACCGCGCCCGGCGGTACAAGGCCACGCGCGGCAAGGGCGGCCTCGTGCGGGCCTCGTGGGACGAGGCGACCGAGCTCATCGCGGCGGCGCACGTGCACACGATCAAGCGGTACGGCCCGGACCGGATCGCCGGGTTCTCCCCGATCCCCGCGATGTCGATGGTCTCGCACGCCTCCGGGGCACGGTTCGTGTCCCTGCTCGGCGGGGCGATGCTGTCGTTCTACGACTGGTACGCCGACCTGCCGGTGGCCTCCCCGCAGGTGTTCGGCGACCAGACCGACGTGCCCGAGTCGGGCGACTGGTGGGACGCCGGTTATCTGATCATGTGGGGGTCGAACCTGCCGGTCACCCGCACGCCGGACGCGCACTGGATGGCCGAGGCCCGCTACCGGGGCCAGAAGGTGATCGCGGTCGCCCCGGACTACGCGGACAACGTGAAGTTCGCCGACGAGTGGCTCGCCGCCCGGCCGGGCACCGACGGCGCACTGGCCATGGCGATGGGGCACGTGATCCTGCGGGAGTTCTTCGTGCAGCGGCGGGTGCCGTACTTCGCCGACTACGTGAAGCGCTACACCGACCTCCCGTTCCTCGTCCGGTTGGAGGCCCGCGACGGTGCCCACGTGCCGGGTAAGTTCCTCACCGCGGCCGACCTCGACGACCACCGCGACGTCGAGCACGCCGCGTTCAAGACCGTTCTGCTGGACGCGGCCACCGGCGCCCCGGTGGTGCCCGGCGGGTCGCTCGGCTTCCGTTACGGCGACGAGGGCGCCGGGCACTGGAACCTCGACCTCGGTGACACCGACCCGCTGCTGTCGGTGGCCACCGCCGACCCGGCGGGCGAGGCGGTCGAGGTGGACCTGCCCCGGTTCGACCCCGCCGACCCCGCAGGCAGTGTGCGCCGCGGCGTTCCCGCGCGGCGCCTCGGCGGGCACCTGGTCACCACGGTGTTCGACCTGCTGCTGGCCCAGTACGGGGTGCCCCGCGACGGACTGCCCGGCTCCTGGCCCACCGGCTACGACGACGCCGACCAGCCGTACACGCCCGCGTGGCAGGAACCGATCACCGGCGTCCCCGCGCGCGCCGCGGAACGCATCGCCCGCGAGTTCGCCACGAACGCCGAGGAGTCGCACGGCCGCTCCATGATCATCATGGGGGCGGGGACCAACCACTGGTTCCACTCCGACGTCATCTACCGCGCGTTCCTCACCCTGACCACGCTCACCGGGTGCCAGGGGGTCAACGGCGGCGGGTGGGCGCACTACGTCGGACAGGAGAAGTGCCGCCCGCTCACCGGCTGGTCCCAGCTGGCGTTCGGCACGGACTGGTCCCGCCCACCACGGCAGATGATCCAGACCGCGTACTGGTACCTGCACTCCGACCAGTTCCGCTACGACCACTTCGGCGCCGACACCTTCGCCGCCGCCACCGGGGACGGGGCGCTGGCCGGGATGACGACCGCCGACGCGATCGCCCGGTCCGCCCGGCTGGGCTGGATGCCGTCGGCGCCCACGTTCGACCGCAACCCGCTCGACCTGGCCGACGACGCGGAACGGTCCGGCATGTCCGCGGCGGAGTACGTGTCCGGCGAGCTCGCGGCGGGGCGGTTGCGGTTCGCCTGCGAGGACCCGGACGCGCCGGAGAACGTCCCCCGGGTGCTGAGCATGTGGCGGGCGAACCTGCTGGGCTCGTCGGCGAAGGGCAACGAGTACTTCCTCAAACACCTGCTCGGCGCGGACGACTCGCTGCGCGCGGACGAGGCCCCGCCCGGGGCACGGCCGGAGGACGTGGTGTGGCGCGACGACGCACCGATCGGCAAGCTCGACCTGCTGCTGACCCTGGACTTCCGGATGACCAGCAGCACGATCTTCTCCGACGTGGTCCTGCCCGCGGCGACCTGGTACGAGAAACACGACCTGAACACCACCGACATGCACCCGTTCGTGCACGCCTTCAACCCGGCGATCGCACCGCCCTGGCAGACCCGCACCGACTGGGCCGCGTTCCAGGCTATCGCCGAGGTGTTCAGCCGACTGGCGGCCACCCACCTCGGGGTGCGCGACGACGTGGTCGCCACGCCGCTGCAGCACGACACCCCGGACGAGCTGGCCACCCCGCACGGGCGGGTCCGGGACTGGAAGACCGGCGAGTGCGACCCGGTCCCCGGGGTGACCATGCCCCGGATCACCGTCGTCGAACGGGACTACCCCGCCCTCGCGGCGAAGATGACCGCGCTCGGCCCGCTGGCCGACAGTCTCGGGGCGACGACCAAGGGCGTCACCTACCGGCTCGACCGCGAGGTCGACCACCTCCGGCACAGCAACGGGGTGATCCGGGGCGGCCCCGCCGACGGCCGCCCGTCCCTGGTGCGCGACGCACACGCCTGCGAGATGATCCTCGCGCTGTCCGGCACCACCAACGGGCACCTCGCCACCCAGGGCTTCCGCACCCTCGAACACCGCACCGGCAGGCCACTCGCCGACCTCGCGGCCGAGAGCGAGGGCAGACGGATCACCTTCGCCGACACACAGGCCGCACCCGTGCCGGTGATCACCTCGCCGGAGTGGTCCGGCAGCGAGACCGGCGGGCGCCGGTACTCGCCGTTCACCGTCAACGTCGAACGGCTCAAGCCCTGGCACACCCTGACCGGTCGGCAGCACTTCTTCCTCGACCACGACTGGATGGCCGAACTCGGCGAACAGCTTCCGGTGTTCCGGCCGCCGCTGGACATGACGGCCCTGTTCGACGAGCCCCGGACCGGCGACGCGGGCGGCGCCGGCATCGCCGTGCGCTACCTGACGCCGCACTCGAAGTGGTCGATCCACTCGGAGTACCAGGACAACCTGTTCATGCTCAGCCTCTCCCGCGGCGGGCAGACGATCTGGATGTCGACACCGGACGCGCGCCGGATCGGCGTGTCGGACAACGACTGGATCGAGGCGGTCAACCGCAACGGTGTGGTGGTGGCCCGCGCGGTCGTCTCGCACCGGATGCCGGAGGGCACCGTCTACATGCACCACGCCCAGGACCGGCTGATCGACGTGCCCCGCGCCGAGGCGTCCGGGAAGCGGGGCGGGATCCACAACTCGCTGACGCGGCTGCTGGTCAAGCCGTCGCACCTGATCGGCGGCTACGGCCAGCTGTCCTTCGCGTTCAACTACCTCGGCCCGACCGGCAACCAGCGCGACGAGGTCACGGTGATCCGCCGCCGCAGCCAGGAGGTGACGTACTGATGCGCGTGATGGCCCAGATGGCCATGGTCATGAACCTGGACAAGTGCATCGGCTGCCACACCTGTTCGGTCACCTGCAAACAGGCGTGGACCAACCGCGCCGGTGTCGAATACGTGTGGTTCAACAACGTCGAGACCCGCCCGGGGGAGGGCTATCCCCGCACCTACGAGGACCAGGAGCGCTGGCGCGGCGGTTGGGAACTCAACCAGCGCGGCCGGCTCAAACTGAAGGGCGGCGGACGGCTGCGCAAGCTGTTGACGTTGTTCAGCAACCCGAAACTGCCCAGCCTGGACGACTACTACGAGCCCTGGACCTACGACTACGACACCCTCACCAGCGCCCCCCTGCAGGAGCACACCCCGGTCGCCCGGCCCCGCTCGCTGATCAGCGGGGAACCCACCGAGATCACGTGGTCGGCGAACTGGGACGACAACCTCGGCGGCGCCCCCGACCACGGCCACCGCGACCCGATGCGCAAGGGCATCGAGGACAAGGTCCAGTTCGAGTTCGAACAGACCTTCATGTTCTACCTGCCGCGGATCTGCGAACACTGCCTGAACCCGTCCTGCGCCGCCTCCTGCCCCTCCGGGGCGATCTACAAACGCACCGAGGACGGCATCGTGCTCGTCGACTCGGACCGCTGCCGCGGCTGGCGCATGTGCGTCTCCGGCTGCCCGTACAAGAAGATCTACTTCAACCACCGCACCGGCAAAGCCGAGAAGTGCACGTTCTGCTTCCCCCGCATCGAGGTCGGCATCCCCACCGTGTGCGCGGAGACCTGCGTGGGGCGGCTGCGCTACATCGGCCTCGTCCTCTACGACGCCGACAAGGTCCTCGAAGCCGCGTCCGCGCCGGACGAGACCGACCTCTACGAATCCCAGCGGCAGGTGTTCCTCGACCCGCACGACCCGGCCGTCGTCCGCGAGGCCGAGCGCGCGGGGATCCCGCACGACTGGATCGAGGCGGCCCAACGCTCCCCGATCCACTCCCTGATCAACGAGTACCAGGTCGCGCTGCCGCTGCACCCGGAGTACCGCACCCTGCCGATGGTCTGGTACATCCCGCCGCTGTCCCCGGTCGTCGACGTCGTCCGGGACACCGGGCACGACGCCGAGGACCACGGCAACCTCTTCGCCGCCATCGACGCGCTGCGCATCCCGGTGGAATACCTGGCGAAACTGTTCACCGCGGGCGACGTGGACCGGGTGAACACGGTGCTGCGCCGCCTGAGCGCGATGCGCTCCTACATGCGCGACATCAACCTCGGCCGCGAACCCGACGAACGGATCGCCGAAAAGGTCGGCATGACCGGCGAACAGGTCTACGACATGTACCGGCTGCTCGCGCTGGCCAAGTACGACGAGCGCTACGTCATCCCGCCCGCGCACGGTGAACAGGCGCACGGGCTGGAGGAACTGGCCACCGAATGCAGCCTGGACTACGAGGGCGGGCCGGGCATGGGCGGGTCCGGCCCGTTCGGCGAGTCCTCCGGAGGTCCGTCACCGATCGCGGTGGAGAACTTCCAGATGCTGCGCGACCGGCAGAACGCCGACACCGTCGCCGCCCCGGTGGACAAGGGCAGCCGGGTGAACCTGCTGAACTGGGACGGCAAGGGACATCCCGAGGGCCTGTTCCCGCCGCGCCCCCAGCCCGGCGAGTCGGCCGGTGGCGACCCGTCCGGGGAAGTGAGGCCACAGCCGTGACCCTCACCGACACCGACCGGGCAATCGCCTGGCAGGCGCAGTCCCTCGTGTTGACCTACCCGGACGAGCGGCTGGCGCAGCGCATGCCGATGTTGCGGGCCGCCACCCGGACGCTGCCGCAGGCGCTGTCCCGCCCGTTGGCCCGGTTCCTCGACCACGCGGCCGCCACCCCGCTGCTGGAGCTGGCCGCCGACTACGTCGCCACGTTCGACCACCGCAAACGGTTCAGCCCGTACCTGACCTACTTCACCTACGGCGACACCCGCAAACGCGGCATGGCGCTGCTGCGGTTCAAGCACGCCTACCGCAGCGCGGGGCTCGAACTCGACGAGGACGAACTGCCCGACCACCTCGCCGTCGTGCTGGAGTTCGCCGCCACCGGCGACGCGGCCGCGGGCAGGCGGCTGCTCGTCGAACACCGCGCCGGACTGGAACTGATGCGACTGGGGCTGCGGGAGAGCGGCTCCCCCTGGGCACACGTGCTGGAGTCCGTCTCGGCGACCCTGCCGCCGCTCGGCGGGCGGGAACACGAGGCGGTCGCCCGGCTCGCCGCCGAGGGGCCACCCGAGGAGGAGGTCGGGCTGGACCCGTTCGCCCCACCCGAGTACATGCCCCCGACGGGAGGGTCCCGATGAACCACCCGATCGCCGCGCAGGACGCCCCGACCGCCGTCGGCACGCCGGCGATCCTGCTGTGGGTCGTCGTCCCGTACGTGTCGATCGCGATCTTCGTCGTCGGGCACGTGTGGCGCTACCGCTACGACAAGTTCGGCTGGACCACCCGCTCCTCCCAGCTCTACGAGAACCGGCTGCTCCGGCTGGGCAGTCCGCTGTTCCACTTCGGCATCCTGGTCGTCGCGGTCGGGCACGTCGGCGGCCTGCTCATCCCGAAGTCCTGGACCGGGGCGGTCGGGATCAGCGACACCGCCTACCACGTCATGGCGGTCGCACTCGGCGTGGTCGCCGGGTTCGCCACCCTGGTCGGCGCCGCGATCCTGGTCTACCGGCGCCGCACCGTCGGGCCGGTGTTCTCCGCGACCACCCGCAACGACAAGGTCATGTACGTGCTGCTGCTCGGCACGATCGTGCTCGGCCTCGGCACCACCGTGCTCGGCAATCTCGTCGAGAACCCGCACGACTACCGGGAGACCGTGTCCCCGTGGTTCCGGTCGATCTTCTCCTTCCAACCGGAGCCGGAGCTGATGACCCGGGCCACCCTCGGCTTCCAGCTGCACGCCCTCGCCGCATGGGCGCTGTTCGCGTTCTGGCCGTTCAGCCGCCTGGTGCACGTGTTCTCGATGCCGCTGGGCTACCTCACCCGGCCCTACATCGTCTACCGCAGCCGCGACGCCGCCCGGGACAGCCGGACGGCCCGCCGCGGCTGGGAACGGGTGCGGTGACCGGAGCGATCGACCATGCGGTCGCCGACCACGTGGTTGTTGACCACATGCCGACAGCACCCCGGCACCCGCTGTACACTCCTCCAGGACTCTCGCAGAGCCGGGTTCGAGGAGGCAGAGTGGAGGAGGAACCGTCCCCGACGGTCATCGACCGGACCAGGGCCAGCACGGCCCGTGTCTACGACGTCTTCCTCGGCGGCAAGGACAACTACCAGGTCGACCGGGACGTGGCGGGCGCCGTCATCGAGCAGATCCCGCAGACCATGCGGTTCGCACAGGAGCACCGCGCCTGGCTGATCCGGGTCGTGCGGTTCCTCGCGAAGGCGGGGATCGACCAGTTCCTCGACTGCGGGTCCGGCCTGCCGACCGCCGAGAACACCCACCAGGCCGTCCAACGCGTCAATCCCGAGGCCCGCGTCATCTACGTGGACAACGACCCGACCGTGTGCGCCCACGGGCGCGCCCTGCTGGAGGAGAACGACCGCACCCACTTCGTCGCGGGCGACCTGCGCAATCCGGCCGACCTGTTCGCCGACGAGACCCTCACGAAGTATCTCGACCTTCAGCGGCCGATCGGGCTGATCCAGTGTTCGACGATCCACCACGTGCCCGACTCCGACCGTCCGCATGAGATCATGCGCGACTACGTGGACCTGCTGCCGTCGGGCTCGTACCTGGCGCTCACGCACTGGCACGACCCTGCCGACGGCGGCGAGGGCAGCGACATCGCGCGCTTCATCGAGGAGACGTTCAACAACAGCTCGATGGGCTCGGGCAACTTCCGGAGCCGCACGGAGATCGAACGATTCTTCACCGGGCTGGAGTTCGTGGAACCGGGACTGACCCTGCTGCGCGACTGGTGGCCGGACGGCCCGCACATGACCCCGGCCGACGCCGTCGATGAGATCGTCCTCGCCGGGGTGGCCCGCAAGCCCTGACCGGACCCGACGAGGACGCGGCCACCCGGGACTCAGCGGCAGAACTCGGCCGTGAACACCTCCGTCATGAGGTCGTCGTCGTGCCAGTTGTCGTTGGCGTTCACCGACAGCACGTGGCGACCGTCGGCGGTCGACACGGTCCGGGCCACCGAACCGAGAATGTCACCGTCGTGGCCCCACCGCGTCCCACAGGGCAATTGGTAGGTGCGGACCCCGAGCCCGTAGTGGTATCCGCGCCCGGTGTCGACCCCGGTGAGCAGTGCCCGCTGCTGTGCTGCGGGCAGGATCCGCCCCGCGAAGAGCGCACGGAAGAACCGGTTCAGGTCCCGGGTGGTGGAGATGATCTCGCCGGCCGCACCGGCGAGGGAGGGATTGAACTCGGTCGCGTCGTAGATCTTCGCGTCCGGTGCGTCGACGAACAGCCGGGAGTACGCCCGCGCGTGGGGTTCCGGAAGTGTGGGCGAAAAGCCGGGAACAACGGTCTCGTGCAACTGGAGCGGCCGGAGCACCCGGGTCCGTACCGCGTCGGCATAGCTCTCCCCGGTCGCCGCCTCGATGATCATTCCCGCCAGAAGGTAGTTGGTGTTCGAGTAGCTCCACCCGGTTCCCGGGGCGAACAGGGGAGGATACGCCGTGGCGATCTCCACGAGCGATTCCGGTGTCCAGCTGTCGTACCGGTGCTCCAGAAACGCCGGACCACGGTAGCGCTCGACGAACTCGCGAGCCTGGAGGATGTCGAAGATACCGCTGGTGTGGTTGAGGAGCTGGCGGATCGAGATTCGCCGCGCGTCGTAACCGGTGTCGTCGAGCGTTCCGGGTAGCCACTCCTCGACACTGTCCTGCAGGCTCAGGTGTCCTTCCGCCTCGAGGGCGAGCACCGTGACGGCGGTGAAGGTCTTGGTGACACTGCCGATCCGGAAATGCTCCGCCGGCACCCGCGGGCGGTTCCGGTCCAGATCGGCCACGCCGGCCGAGCCCTGCCACGACCGCCGCCCCAGGTCCGCCCTGGCGACGACACCGGGCGTGCCCTGTGCGACGAGTTCCTCCAATGCGGCAGCGGTGGCGGCATGGCCCGGATCGCCGGACCACGACGGAGGGTGCTGGCGGGCGGCCGCGGCGGACATCGGCACCGACGCCATGGTGACCACGACCGCCACGCCGAGGCCGACAGTTGTCCGGAACCCGTGGACGACGCGGGGTGCGCTGAATTGGCTCATACCTGTGACGGTAGGGAGAACCGGCGACTTCGCCATCGGGGAACACCCTGACCGTGCCCCTGGTCTCAGCCACGGGTCCGGCCCGCCGGGTCGGACGGCATTGAAAGGCGGTCTCACGCGTCGGTGAGGTGGGTGGTGAGGCGGTGGTTCAGGTCGGCGACCTCGGGGATGGCGGTGTGGCGGGTGGTGTGCTGGTTGAGGTGGCGGAGGTTGGTGAGGGCGCGTTGGGAGCGCAGGGTGTCGGTGTGGTCGAGGGCGCCTGCGGCGATGTGGGCGGCTTCGCGGGGGTCGCCGGTGGTGAGGGTGTGGGTCGCCAGCCGGATCTCGGCGAGGGTTCTGGAGCGGGTGTAGGCGGGGCCGTAGCCGTGGATCGAGTCGGTCAGCCGTCGGGTGGCCTCGTCCGTGCCGTGACCGGTGGGTGTGGCGAGAGAGGCGAGTGCTTCTCCGGCGACCGCGTTGTGCTCTGCCGGGTCGTAATGGGCCAGATAAATCGGGTCGTCGTCGGCCCGGCTGTTGTCCAGATGTTCGTCGGCCGTGCCGACAGCGGTACGGGTCTCTTCCGTCCGGTACATGGCGGCGAGCACACGGGCACGCATGGTGTGCAGGCGCGCGAGGTGTGTGGCAGGGAGGCGGTCGGCGCGGACGAGGGCGAGGTCGGTGTGGGTGAGTCCCGTCTGTGGGTTGCCGAGCCATACCGACTGTTGCGCCATGTTGCCGAGGATCAGCGCCCGCAACGGCCAGTTGTCGGCTTCTTCGGCGCAGGCCAGAGCGAACGTGAACAGGCGCTCGGCTTCGTCGTGCGCGGAGGCGTCGAACGACATGAAGGCGGCGACCTCGGCGACGTGGGCGACGGCACTGTGCAGGTCGCCGCGCAGGTGCTCGGGGCAGGTCGCGTTGAGCAGTTCGGCGGAGAAGCGCAGTTGCGCGAGCACGGCTTCGCGGGCCAGCCCTCCGCCGTGGGTGAAGTCCCAGGTCTCGAAGGTCTTGGCGGCGTTGCGGATGTGTTCGATCTCGGTGGTGCCGATGCGGTTGGGGACCGGGGTGCTGGCGTGTGCGGTGCCGTTCAGCAGGGTGGTCAGGGGGGTGGTGGCGAGGACTCCGGCGGTCAGGGCGGTGGTGCGGAGGAAGGTTTTGCGGTCCACGTCGGTCAACCTCACAACGGTTCGGCTGGGGTTGTGGAATCCGAGGGCGCTGTTGGTGGGGGCGCCGAGGATCGAGCGGAGGGCTTCGCGGTAGTGGCGGCTGGGCCAGGAGATGACGCCGCGTTCGAGCTTGCCGATGTAGTTGCTGTCGAGCTCGACCCGTGTGCCGTGGTGCTGCCAGAGGTAGGTGTTGATCGCTTCGGCGAGTTCCTGGCGGGACAGGCACTCGTCCGGGCTGTCGGCCGAGGCGGTGCGGTGGCGTGCCTGGCGGAGCTGGTCGTTCGGGGTTGGCACGAGGAGCGGGACCCTTTCCGGACACGGGATGTGATCCACGCCATCGTGACACGGTGCGTGTGCCGGTCACTACCGCACGAGTGGGGGAGAGTCCGGACCTCCCCGCATCCTCCCCTGGACATCCCCTCGGGGAAGCGGTTCGGAACGGGTGATGGTCCGGCGCCTTCTCCCGGACGGTCTCGCCCCAGGCTCGTTCCGCTCGGCGCTCGGCTCGCCCCGGAGGGCGCCACGGCCGCGGGCCTCGCCGATCACCGCGGCGACGTGGGTGCCTGCCGTGGCGTGCCCCGCCTCCCGGAGGGCGGGGCACGCCACGCGGTCAGTCCACGGAGTCGCGGTGCCGACCGGCCAGGACGTCGGTGCCGTGCAGAGTCGATTCGGAGGGCTGGGAGATCAGCCGCGGATCCGCCACGAGGTACTCCCTCGTCTCCCGGGCGATCAGTCCGGCACACACCACCAGTCCGATCAGGTTGGGCAGCGCCATCAGCCCGTTCGCGACGTCGGAGAAGGCCCAGACCAGATTCAACTCGGTGGTCGCGCCCACCAGGATCATCACGGTGAACACCACCCGGTAGGGCAGCACACCCCGGATGCCCACGAGCCGCTCCACGCAGCGCTCCCCGTAGTAGGCCCAGCCCAGCATGGTGGAGAAGGCGAAGAACACCACCCCGGCGGTCACGACGTAGTGCCCCCACTCCCCCGGCAGCCCGCGGGTGAAGCCCTCCGCGGTCATCTCCGCCCCCTCGATGCCGGACGTCCAGGCCCCCGTGGTGACGATGACCAGCCCGGTGAGCGAGACCACGATGATGGTGTCGATGAAGGTCTGGGTCATCGACACCATCGCCTGGCGGACCGGATGCCGGGTCTGCGCGGCCGCGGCGGCGATCGCGGCCGAGCCCAGACCGGACTCGTTGGAGAAGATCCCGCGGGCGACGCCGTACTGCAGCACGATGATGAAGGCCGACCCGGCGAAGCCGCCGGTGGCCGCGGTGCCGGTGAAGGCATCGGTGAGGATCATCCCCAGTGCGGCCGGCACCTCACCGAGGTTGAGCAGCAGCACGGTCAGCGCACTCAGCACATAGACCACGATCATGAACGGCACGAACGCCGAGGTCACCCTGCCGATCGACTTGATCCCGCCGATCAGGACGGCACCGGCGGCGACGGTGATGACGACACCCACCGCCCAGGGTGGAATCCCGAAGGAGCCCTCCAGGGAGGCGGCGACCGTGTTGGACTGGGTCATGTTGCCGATCCCGAAACTCGCGAGGATCGCGAACACGGCGAAGGCGATACTGAGCACGAGCCCGAACCGGTTCGGGATGGCCCTGGCCAGGTAGTACTGGGGGCCACCGGACATCTCCCCGCGGGCGTCCCGCGTGCGGAACCGGACCGCCAGGAACGCCTCCGCGTACTTCGACGCCATCCCCACCAGCGCGGTGACCCACATCCAGAACAACGCTCCGGGGCCGCCCCAGTAGATCGCGGTCGCGACCCCGGCGATGTTGCCGACCCCGACCGTGGCGGCCAGCGCGGTGGTGAGCGCCTGGTAGTGCGAAATGTCGCCGTCCGCGTCCGTGTCCCGGCGGCGGAACAGCGCCAGCCGCAACGCCGGGACGAGCTTGCGGAACTGTACGCCGGCCAGCCGCACGGTCAGGTACAGGCCGGTCCCCAGCAGTAGCGGGATCAGGAGGAACGGACCCCACACCACATCGACGACCTCGTCCAGCAACTCCTCCATATCCACTCCTTCTCGGCTCGGGTGGTCGGGGCCGACCGGACGAGTCCGTCCGCACCGACGCGGGAGCGCAAACCGGTGCGGGGACCGGTGTCACTCCCCCGGCACCGCCACGGCGGTGCCTCCCAGTGTGGGTGCGTGGCAGGGTCAAGATCGATTCGGGTGCGGCGGTACGGCACGCGTCGACGAGGATCGGGGTGGAGTCGAGTCAGCGACTGCCTACGAAAGGCCAACCACTGCGGCGCCAGCCGAGCGGAAGCGAGCGGACGAAGTAGTGAGCGCTGTCGTCGCCAGTCCCGCGCACTGCGAGGTCACTCTCGGCATCCCGACGGCTGGCGAAGACGCCGACAGCAATCGGATCTGCCGCTTCCGCCCCGCTGTCACCTCCAGCTGCCAGGAACACGATGTGTACGTCGTCGCCGACCCGACCTGCCACTTCGTGCGTTTCCCACACCACTCGTGTCCCGGGTTCCCCATCCGCCACCTCGGCTTCGATGGCTCGCGCTTCGTCTTCGGTCGACACGACAGCGATCAGCGGTTCCGCCTGCCCCGGGCCACGACGTGCGTACAGAAGGGTGATCACGCTTCCCACCGCCGAGTAAAGACCGGGTCGGTCACGACCTCACACATCGCCTTCGGGTACGGGCAATTCCGCCGCATCACCTGCGGGTCGGCCGGCGGAAGCGCCGGGAAGCGAGCCGTTGCCCGCCTCGAGGGGGGCGTAGCGTCGCTGTTGCAGCTTCTCGCGTTCGACGTCCGGGATCGTCATCGACTCGGCGAGCACGGCGGCGAGGGCGTCCACGTGCGTGTTGTCGATGTCCGGGTGGAACACCCACCGGATGTTCTCCTCGCTCGTGATGACGTCGATCGCCGAGCGTCCACCGCTGTCCTGTGCGGTCCCTGCCCGGACATAGCGCACTCGGTCGATCGGAATGTCCTGACCGATCTCCCCTTGCGCGAGGAATGCGCTCGCCCTGGTCATGACGATGCGGCGATCCGTGACGGCGACCAGTGTCTTCGCCGCCGCCTTGTCGATCGCCGCCGCCAACTTCCCCTTCGCTCCGCTGAAGAACGCAGGAACGGCATCGTGGGCCTCGAGTTGGTCGGGAAAGCCGAGGACACGGAGGGTCTCACCGTCCTCGAGGAACCATCGCAGGATGCGGAGGTACGGTTCGAGGTCCAGCGATTCGGGTGCGCAGACGACGTCCGGAGCCTCGATCGGGGGCACCGGCGGGTGGAGAGTGTCGGCAAGAGGCTCGAGCGCCTCCAGAAGGCGGGCGGAGATCTCGCGGGCTGCCTTCGCGTCCCTCCGCCTCCCCGGCTGCGGTAGTGTGCCGGAACCGGGAAGCTCGGCGACGATCCGCAACTCCCGCGTCAGCGAGTCGACGAGGCTCGTCGTCTCGGCGAGCGCGGAGTCGAACTCCTCGCGAGTCTCGCGCGCCATGACGTCGGCGAGCCGTGCCTCACCGGCGTCCTCGGGTCCGGCGGCTCTCGCCCGCGCGGCGTGCAGCGCCTGATAACCGGTCAATGCCTTGAGGGAGGACAGGAGGGCGTTGGCGTCGAAGAAGATCGCCGAGGCGTTCGTCTGGAGATACTCACGGCGGCCGTGCGGGTCGAGCTCGTGGATCTGCTTGATGTGGTGGCGAACGTTCAGTTGGTACTGATTACGCTGCGTACGCAGGGACGCTTCACTACCCGCGATGCTGTCCCACAGCGAGGCGGGGACCGACCCGATCTCTTGCGCCCGGTCGACCGCGCGCTCGACGGTGGCGACGAGGCCCATCAGTTCGGCCCACTGCTCGTTGCGGATGGTGGTGAGTACCTGGTTCGTCAGTGCGATGTTGGTCCGGACAAGACCCGTGATCTCGCTCAACTGCATCTGCAGGCCGACCATGGCCAGTGCCGGCCCGATCGCGGCCGCGGTCTGCGCCGCGCTCACCGTACTCACGGGGAGGAAGCGGGCCTGAGCCATCTTGCCGTTGAGGAGCACTGTTCCGAGGTTCGCGCCATCCTTGACGGCGAGCGTTCCACCGGAGCTCATCAGTGCCCGTGTCGCGTTATCGATTCTGTAGAGCCCCTGCACGCCGGCGAATGCGTTCCCGAGGTTGCCGGCCACGGTCGCCGTGTTCCCGATCGCGGCGAGGGCTGTGGCGATCTGCTCGCGGTCGGCGGCCGGCACGAGCCCGAAATCGACCAGGCCGGGCTCGAGTTCCGCCGGGACCTCCTCACCGAAGACGACAGCGATCCCCGGGAGCACCTCCGCCAGGACCGTCGATGCCGTCGGTTCGATGTCCGAGTTGAAGGTCGACCGGTCCCCGACAGCTGGCTCGGCGGTATCGCTGCGGCCGCCGTTCTCCCTGGTCTCGGCGATCTCCCTCGAATCCGAAGGGTCCTGCATGCGATATCCTCCCGTGAGGGCGCGCACCGACCGGACATCGGCCGCGTTCGCGGCCGGAGTCTACGACTCGACGCCCTGCGGTCCAGTGGCAACCCGACGTGTCACGTGCGCGCCGACTTCCGGGGCACGGGTAGTTCTGTCACGGGTCCGGTCCTTTCCTCCCACATCCGGGGAGACGTCGGATCCCGTACGGCCCGGTGTTACACGGTCACGCCCGCTCGCCGTTCGGTTGGTGGCCCAGGCCCGCCATACCACCCGATCCTCCGGCCCGATGGCGCCGATCCGGTGGCGCGCTCAGGGCCTCAGGTAGCGGTCCAGCAGGAGGGTGAGTTCGTCGTCGAGCGCGTCGTAGGAGTCCTCCGGGACGAGGACCGGTCCGGTGAGGGTGAACGACCACGCGGTGAGCAGCACCGACCGCGCGAGCATCGCGGGCTCGCCCGCGCGGACGGAGCCGTCCCGCAGGCCGCGGCGCAGACCGTCCTCGATCATCGCGAGCTGGGCGTCCGAGGTCGCCCCGGTGCGGTGCAGCAGGTACGGGACGAGGAACTCCGGGTCGACCTCGACGATCTTGCGCACCAGCGGGTGCACCCGCAGGGTTCCGACCAGGTGCGTCACCGAGGACACGACGGCCTCCCGCCCGGTGCCGCCGGCGTCCGGCGCCTGTGTGGCGAGAGCGGCGAACTCGCGGGTGACCAGGGCGGCCACCACGGCGCGGACGTGGGGCCAGCGGCGGTAGAGGGAGGCGCGGGAGATGCCGGCGCGCCGGGCGATGTCGGCCATGCTCATCCGCCGCATCCCGACGGCCAGCAACAGGTCGTGGGCCGCGTCCAGGATCGACTCCTCGGGGATCACGTTGGCGGCGCGGGGCGCCCCGGTCTCCCCCGGTGCAGGGTCCGGGCCGGAACCCAGCTCTTTGCGCCGCTGCGACACCATATGTCACAGTGTAACAGCGATCAGTTGGAGGTGCCCGCGAGTGACCGAGTACGACCTGCCCGCTGTCGACCGCCACCCGTATCTGTGGGGCGACGTCGACGCACCCGGCCACCTCCCGGAGGCCGCCGCCGACGCGATGACCGCACTGGGGGCCGTCCCACCCGGACCACCCGTGGACCCGGCCGACGCCCGCCTGCCGGAGGCCGCCCTGCCCGCC
>NZ_KI912196.1:47274-48844 GCF_000231035.2 Saccharomonospora iraqiensis subsp. paurometabolica YIM 90007
CGCCGCGGTGGGCACCGGCCACGTCGACACCGGGCACGACGCCCGCGTCCGGCACACCCGCGGCTTCTCCGCACCGGACCTGCTGAAGCTGCGCGCGGGCGACGCCTCCGACGCGCCGGACGCGGTGGTCTCCCCCGGCGCGCACGACGAGATCGTGCGGGTGCTGGAGATCTGCACCGAGTACCGGGTCGCGGTCGTCCCGTTCTCCGGTGGCACCTCGGTCGTCGGCGGCCTCGCGCCCACCCGGTCGGGCTTCCACGGGGTCGTCGCCCTCGACCTGCACCGGCTCGACCGGCTGGTGGAGCTCGACGGGACCTCGCGCACCGCCGTCCTCCAGGCGGGCCTGCGCGGGGTCACCGCGGAACGGCTGCTGGCCGGACACGGCTACACCCTCGGTCACTTCCCCCAGTCCTACGAGATGGCCACGATCGGCGGCTACGCCGGTGCCCGGTCGGCCGGGCAGTCGTCCACCGGCTACGGGCGGTTCGACGAGATGGTCGTCGGCCTCACCGTCGCCACCCCGCGCGGTACGCTCACCCTCGGCACGGCGCCGAAATCGGCCGCCGGGCCGGACCTGCGCCAGCTGGTGCTTGGATCGGAGGGCGCGTTCGGCGTCATCACCTCGGTCACCGTGCGGATCCGGCCCACCCCGGCCGCCCGGGTGTTCGAGGGCTGGCGGTTCGACTCGTTCGACGCGGGCACCACCGCGCTGCGGACCCTGATGCAGGACGGGCCCCGCCCGACCGTGCTCCGGCTGTCCGACGAGACGGAGACCGCGGTCAACCTCGCCGACCCGGACGCCGCGCTGGACGGCTCCGGCTCCGGGGGCTGCCTGATGATCGTCGGGTACGAGGGCACCGCCGACGACGTGGAGACCCTCCGCGCCGCCACCGCCGAGCGGCTGCGCGCCCACGGCGGCCACTGCGACGGCACCGACCCCGGCGAACGGTGGCGTGCGGGCCGGTTCCGAGGGCCGTACCTGCGGGACCCGCTGTTCGACTCCGGCGCACTCGTGGAGACCCTGGAGACCGCGACGTTCTGGTCGAACCTCGACACCCTGCGCACCGCCGTCACCGAGGCCGTGCAGGGGGCGTTGACCGAACAGGGGTGCGCCAACCTGGTCATGTGCCACATCAGCCACGTCTACGAGACCGGGGCCTCGCTGTACTTCACCGTCGTCACCCGGCAGCTCGACGACCCCGTGGCGCAGTGGGCACGCGCGAAGGAGGCCGCCAACGCCGCGATCCGCGCGCACGGCGCGGCGATCTCACACCACCACGGCATCGGCACGGACCACCGCGAGGCCCTCGCCGCCGAACTCGGACCGGTCGGCGTGGACATGCTCCGGGCGGTCAAGTCCCGGGTGGACCCGGAGGGCATCCTCAACCCCGGCATCCTGATCGGCTGAACCGATGCCCGGTTACACGGCTCTGCTCAATCCCGTCGCCGGTGGTGGCCGGGCGGTGCGGGTCTGGCGCCCGATCGCCCGGGCGCTCGCCGCACGCGGCATCGACTGCACCGAGGTCACCACCCGTGGCCGGGAGCACGCCGTCGAGGCCGCCGCCGACCA
>NZ_KI912196.1:48944-75194 GCF_000231035.2 Saccharomonospora iraqiensis subsp. paurometabolica YIM 90007
GGGCGTGTACGGGACCGGGGCGGGCATGGCGATCGTCCCGGCCGGACGCGGCAACGACCTCGCCCGCGGACTGGACCTGCCCACCGGCGCCGAAGACCTCGCCGCGATGCTCGCCCGCGGCGCCACCCGCACCGTCGACGTCCTCGACGCGGCGGGCCACATCATCCTCGGCAACGTCTACGTCGGCGTCGACTCCGTGGCCACCGAGGCGATCAACCGCAACCGGTGGCTGCCCGGACACCTCGTCTACCGGCTCGCCCCGCTCGGCGTGATCCTGCGGTGGTCGGCACCCGAGTTCACCCTGACCACCGACACGGAGACGACGACGGCGCGGCGGCACCAGGTGGTCGTGGCCAACTCCGGCCGGTACGGCCACGGGCTGCACATCGTGCCCTCCGCACGGCTGGACAGCGGCACCCTGGAGGTGCTCACCGTCGCCGACGCACCCCGGCACCGCATCATCCGCTTCCTCGGCCAGGCGAAGACCGGGGCGCACGTCCACTCGGACGCGGTCAGCGTGCGCACGGCCACCAGGATCACCCTCGACGCCGACCGCGCCGTCCCGGTGCACGCCGACGGCGACTACCTGTGCGAACTGCCGGTCACCGTCCGCGTCCGGCCCGCCGCCCTCGACCTCGTCGTCCCGTAGTGCCCGGTGCCGTCCCGGCCGGCGATTTCGTCACCCGCGTTCGTCGGCGACCGCTGCGCGCACCGCCGGAGCGATCTCCTCGGCGAAGAGACGGATCTGGGCGAGGTCGTCACCCTCCGTTCCGAGTACGAAACTATCCATCCCGTACTCCAGCACGAGTTCGGTGAGCTGGTCGATCCACTGGTCGGGGGGCCCGTAAAGGAATCCGCGGGAGGGTCCGTCCGTGACGGTGCCGAACACGTTGTAGACGCGTGTGATCTCAGCCGGGTCGCGGCCGGACCGTTGTGCGGCCGTGTCGATGCGGGCGTGTCTGTCGGGCAGCTCGTGCGGTGGGATGTAGCTCGAAGTAGGCACCCACCCGCAGGCGGAGCGCCCGACCTCCGCCAACAGCCGCGGACCGGACACACCCAGCCACAGACCGATCCGGTGCGCCGGTACAGGACCGGGCCGCACACCGTCCACCGGATAGTATGTGCCGTCGATCCGGACGGACGGTACGTCCGACCACAGAGCCCGGATGAGGGCGACGGCCTCGATCAACGCGTCGGCGGCCTCCGCCGGGCTCCGCACCGGCCCACCCATGGCACGGATGGGCTTGACGAACGCACCGGCACCGAGGCCGAGTTCCGCGCGCCCGCCGGAGAGCAGATCGAGACCAGCCACCGTCCTGGCGAGCACGGCCGGGGGCCGCAGGGGGAGATTGGCCACGTCCGGGAAGACGTGTACCCGCTCCGTCCGGGCCAGGACGGTGGCCATGAGGGCCAAGGCATCCAGGAACCGCGGTTGATACGGGTGGTCCTGGATGCCGATCAGGTCGAGCCCGTGCCGGTCGGCGGTCGTCGCCACGGTCAGCACATGCTCCACCGCCCCGGCATCCGGGGTGAGGAACACGCCGAACCGCAACGGTCTCCCGTAGTCACCCACACGGGGGCGGTTCGCCGCCGGTGTCCTCGGTTCCCTCACCGCTCAGGTGCCCACGTCAGCTCTGCTTGATGGCCGAGACCTCGAACTCGAGCACGACCTTGTCGCCGACGAGCACCCCGCCGGTCTCCAGCGGGGCGTTCCACCGCACCCCGAAGTCCTGGCGGTTGATCGTGGTCGAGCCCTCGAAGCCGATCCGGCTGTTGCCGAACGGGTCGACGGCCTGCCCCTCGAAGGTGAACGGGATGGTCACGCGCTGGGTCACACCCCGGACGGTGAGGTCGCCGGTGACGTCGAAGGTGTCCTCGCCCGTCCGGGCGATGTCGGTGGACCGGAAGGTGATCTCCGGGTAGTCCTCCATGGCCAGAAAGTCGTTGCTGCGCAGGTGACCGTCCCGGTCGGCGTTGCGGGTGTCGATGCTCGCGGCCCGGATGGTGAGTTCGGCGGACGAATCGGCGGTATTGTCGCCGTCCACGTGGACGGTGCCCTCGAACTCGTTGAACGAGCCCCGCACCTTGGTGATCATCGCGTGCCGGGCGACGAACCCGATGCGGGTGTGCTCGGGATCGATCGTGTAGTCGCCGGTCAACTGCGCCTGGTCGGACGGGCTGGTCATGTGGCACCTCCGGACGGTGGATGCTCCTGCCGGTGGGAACCTGTGCGGCTTCCTCCCACGACACCAGGATGCCGGAGCACGGCCCGGGCCGCTGAGGGCCACGATCGGGGGCGGGTGCCTCCGGAACCGGTCCCCCGGGACCTGTTCCCCGCACCGTCCGGGCCGATTCCCGCCAGCGCCGGACCAGCGCGGGTCGGATGATCACCGTATGATCCACCCGATCGTCGGTCGACCCGCATGAGCGCGGACACGGTCGTCGCACTGCTGGTGTTCCTGTTCCCCCTCGCCTACAGCCCCGGTCCGGGGAACACGTTCTTCGCCGCGCTCGGCGCCGCCAGGGGACCGCGGGCCGCGGTCCCGGCGCTCGTGGGCTACCACGTCGCCACGTTCCTGGTCACCCTGCTGATCGGACTGGGCCTGGGAGCGACGTTCCCCGAACACCCCGTTCTCACGACGGTGCTCAGCGCCGCCGGCAGCGTCTACGTCGTCTGGCTGGCATTCGGTTTCCTGCGAACCGCCCGGGACACCGCGGATCGGGACACCCCTTCGACGCCGGACGGGAGACCGGGCATCGGGTTCCGGGCCGGGGCGGTCGTCCTGCTGCTGAATCCGAAGGCGTACTCGATCATCGCCGTGATGTTCGGCCAGGCGCTGCGTCCCGCGGAAAACGGCGACGCTCTGCCGATCCTGCTCGTCACTCTGGTGTTCACGGCGAACAATCTCGTTGCCTTCCTCGTCTGGACGTTCGGCGGCCGCACGCTCACCGCGCTGTTCCGGAGCCCGCGGTCGCGCCGGCTGATCGACCGGCTGTTCGCCGGGACGCTGGTCGGCGTCGCGATCTGGATGGCGCTCCCACTGCTCGACTGACATCCAACTCGTGCATCCGTGACATGCACAGTATTCACTTGTGTCATGGACTGGGGGGCCGTTGAATGTGGCCAGCGGTGCACGGCGTGCCGACACGGTCCGGCCACGGATCCCGCCCCGCGCCGCGCCCGCCACCCGATCAGCGTTCCGCGACGGTGCGACGCGGCACCGTCGTGAGCCCGACCAGCACTGTGAGGTGCCCCGATGGCTGTGGACACACGGGCCTCGTCCGATCTCGACCTGTTCGCCGACGAGGTCCTGCGGGACCCGTATCCCTACTTCGCGGACCTGCGGGAGCAGGGCCCGGTCGTCCGGCTCGACACGGTCGGGGTGTACGCCGTGACCCGGTACGAGGCGATCCGGGAGGTGCTGGCCGACTGGGAGAGTTTCTCCTCGGACACCGTCGCCTTCAACGACCGGATGAACGAGGTCCTCGTCGGCACCACCCTGACCACCGACCCGCCGGACCACCAGAAGTTGCGCGAGGTCCTCACGGAGAACCTCGCCCCCCGCGCGCTGCGCAAACTCAAAGGTGACATCGAGAGCAAGGCGGACACCATGGTCGCCGACCTCGTCGCACGCGGGTCGTTCGACGCGATGGACGACCTCGCCCGGGCACTGCCGCTCGCGGTGGTCGCGGACCTCATCGGTGTCCGGGGCACCGCCCGGGAGAACATCCTCCGGTGGGGCGCGGCGGCGTTCGACTGCCTCGGCCCGGACAACGCCCGCACCCGGGCGGCCTTCCCGCTCGCCGGCGAACTCTTCGAATGGGCACACACCGCCCGCGCGGAGGACCTGACCGAAGGCAGCATGGGCCGGGCCATCTTCGAGGCGGCCGACCGCGGCGAGATCCCGTACGAGAACTGCGGCATGATCATCCACCAGTACATCGCCGCCGGGATGGACACCACCATCGCCGCGATCGGCAACGCCGTCCGGCTGTTCGCCGAACACCCGGACCAGTTCGACCTCGTCCGCGACGACCCGGGCCTGATCCCGGCCGCGTTGAACGAGGTACTGCGGTACGAGGCGCCGGTGCACGCCTTCGGCCGACGGGCCACCCGGGACGTCGAGATCGCGAGAACACCCGTGCCCGCCGGATCCCAGGTCGCGGTGCTGTTCGGCGCGGGAAACCGGGACCCGCGCCACTACGAGGACCCGGACACCTTCTCCCTCCGGCGCAACCCGGTCGACCACCTCTCGTTCGGCTACGGCGTGCACAGCTGCGCCGGACAGGGCCTCGCCCGGCTGGAGGCGTCCGCCGTCCTCGGTGCGCTCGCCCGGCACGTCCGGCGGTACACGATCGGCGAGCCGGTGCGCCTGCTGGGCAACATGACCCGCAGCCTCGACCGGCTGCCCGTGGTCGGCATCGAGCCTGCCTGAGACCTCCACACTGACGGCCGCGGTGTCCGCTCCGGTTGCGACCGGCGGCACCGTGGCCGTCGCGCTTCTTGGCAGGGGCTACGTCGGTACTGGCCCAGCCAGGCGATTAACATGGGATGTCCCATCGGCCTCACACACCGCGATCGGAGAGCCACCGGAGGCGAGACCGGCGCAGACCCGACGGGAACGTGATCTCCTTTGCTATCGGAGGTGGCTCCCTTGACTGACGTACTTATCCGCAACGTACCTGATGACGAGTTGCAATACATTGACGAACGCGCTGCCGCTCTCGGCCTCTCTCGCGGGGAATATCTGCGTCGGCAGATCGCCAAGGACGCCGTCCGTGGGTCCGGTGTGGTGACGCCCGATCAATTCGCCAAGTTCACCGACCTGGCGGACGAAGATCTGATGCGTGGAGCCTGGTCGTGATCGAGACGGCATGGCTGATCGACAAGTCGGCACTCGCGCGTCTCGGCGCGAGCCCGGATGCGGATTTGTGGTCCCGGCGTATCGAACGCGGACTGGTACAGGTCGCGACCCCGACGATCCTTGAGATCGGGCACTCGGCACAGGGCGTCACCGACTGGACTAATCGTGTTGAGATGCCGCCTGTTGCGCTCATGCCTCTCGCGAGCATTACACCCGCCGCAGAGCGGCGCGCTGTCGAAGTCCAGAGGCGGCTGGCACACGCGGGGCACCATCGGACTCCCTCTGTACCGGACATCCTCATAGCCGCGATCGCCGAACTGGATCGCCTTGCCGTTCTCCATGTCGACAAGGCTTTCGAAGTCATCGCTGACGTGACTGGGCAGGAAACGCACCGCCTCCAAACGTCCGATTGACGCCCGAGAGATTACACCGCGACCTCGTCGAACCACTCAGCAACGGCTTCAACGTAGCTTGCCCCGGCGAAGCCGGGGTCAGATGCCGTCCCCGGGGGTGGCGCGGCTCAGTCGGCGCAGTTTCGGCACCGGGTACCGGTAGTTGAGCGCGACCGCGGTGCCCGCACCGTCGTCGCGGGGCCAGCGCAGCAGTGCCTTACCAGTCGCGGGATCGCCGTCGACGACCTCCGGGACGCCCGGTGCGGGCAGACTGCCGCAGGCCTTCAGGCTCAGGCCGAACTGTTCGGTCCAGAAGTACGGGTGGAAGTCGACCTCGGCGGCGGCGTCGCCGTGTACGAGCGCGGCGGCGGCGCCCCTGCTCCGCTCGACGGCGCTGGTCCACAGTGGAACGCGCCGGATGCCGTGCCGGGTGGGGAACGCCGCGACGTCGCCCGCGGCCACGATGTCCGGGCGGAGGCGCCCGCGCGTGTCGACCCGCAGCTCGCCGTCGGTGAGCAGCCCGCTGGTGGCCAACCACCCGACGTTCGGGACGTCGCCCACCGCGGAGATCACCAGCTCCGCCTCGAGGTGCGCGCCGTCGTCGAGCACGACGACCGGGTGTCCGCCCGAGCTCGCCACCCCGGCCGACCGGGCGTACGCGAGGCGGAGCCCGTGCTCGCGTGCGGCGTAAGTGAACAGGTCGGACAGGTACGGCCCCAGCTGGTCGGCCAGCGGGCGGCCGCGCGAGACCAGGGTGACCTCACAGCCGGCGGCGAGGCAGCCGGAGGCGATCTCCGTGCCGAGCGGGCCGTCCCCGACCACGGCGACCGACGGTCTGCCCGCCAGCCTGCGCCGCAGGACGACCGCGTCGTCCAGCTCGCGCAGTGTCACCTCGTCGACGGCACCCTCGGCCTGCCCGTCGCCGTCCCCGGCAGCGAGCCGTCGTGCCCGGGAGCCCGAGGCGATGACGAGTCCGTCGTAGGGCAGGTCGGTCCCGTCGTCGAGGGAGACGCGTCTGCGCTCGATGTCGAGGTGCCTCGCCCGGGTCCCGAACAACTCCGTCGCGCCGTGCGTCGGTTCGGGCAGCCGGTGCGCGGTCAGCTCGCCGCCGTCAACCAGCGCGGCCTTCGACAACGCGGGGCGGCTGTACGGGGGGTGGTGTTCGGCGCCGACGACGGTGATCTCGCCGTCGAATCCGGAGTCGCGCAGGGAGTCGCACGCGGTGCGCCCCGCGATCCCGTTGCCGACCACGACCACCCGGTCCCTCCGGGACACCGTCATTCGAGCCGGAGCGCGGCGACCGGGCACACCCGCACCGCGGCCTTCGCCGCGTCGGCGTCGTCGTCGACCGTCTCCCGGTCCAGGATCAGTTCACCGTCGTCGTCGAGATGCATGAGGTGCGGCGCCGCCTCCTCACACAGGCCGTGGCCCTCACAGCGCGGCCGGTCCAGCACGATCCGCATGATTCCTCCGTGGTCGGGATCGACACCCCGGATGTGTGCCGCACGGCGGATCGACGACGGAGCCGGGATCCCGCGGCGGCGGAGGTGTCGGTACCGGGCAGCCTAGGACGGGCGTACGGTTGTGGTCCAATGAATCCCTGACATTATCGACATGCACACTGTCGATACCGACGCGGTCAACGGTCCCGCACACCGACTCCCGGGAGACGTGCATGAGCGAGCACGAGACGTCCGCGACGGACCCGGAGCTCGCGCGCCTGGCCTCGGTCAACCTCAACCTGCTGGTGCCGCTGCTGGCACTGCTGGAGGAGCGGTCGGTGACGCGGGCGGCGTCCCGGGTGGGGCTGTCCCAGCCCGCGATGAGCCACGCCCTGCGCCGGATGCGGCGGCTGCTCGGCGACGAACTGCTCGTACGGCGCGGCAACGACACCACGCTCACCCCGCGCGGCGCCGAGCTGGTCGTCCCGCTGCGGCAGGCCCTGCACCGGACCGCGCACCTCGTGGACCCGCCGTCCTTCGACCCGGCCGTCGACCACCGCGTGATCACCGTGACCATGACGACCAGCAAGGCGCTGGTCCTCGGCAGCACCCTCGCGCGGCTGGTGGCCCGCCGCGCGCCGAACGCGACACTGCGGTTGCGGACCGCCACGGCGGTGTCCGAGGACACCTTCACCGACGAGGGCAGCGACGTGCTGCTGCTGTCGGACACCACCGCGTCGCCGCATCCCCGCGAACACCTCTACGACGACCGGTGGGTCGTGATCGCCGGCCCGGACGCCCCCGCCGAGGCGAGTGCCACCGACCTGCTGACGACGTTGCCGCACGTGGTGTTCGACGCGGCGCAGCGCATCTTCCCGTACGACGTGCTGGACGAACACCACCTCCCGTACACGGTGCGCGACCGGGTGTCGGACTACCTGCTGATCCCGCACGTCGTCGCCGGGTCCGGAGGGGTGGCGCTGCACCGGCTGCGGGCGGCCTCCGCCCTACGGGACTCCCTCGGGCTGCGCATCGAGGAGTTCCCGTTCCCCGTCCGCCCCCTCGGCATCGACATGATCTGGAACCCGTGGCTGGTGGACGAGAGCTTCCGGAGCTGGCTGCGGGGAATCCTCGTCGAGACCGCCGGGTCCCTGGGTCTGCGGTCACCGGAGACGGCGTAGTCGGCCCGGCCGTGTCACAGACCGCCGGTCCGGCTCGTCTCCGGAACAGGAGTCAGTATCGGATCGGGAGGTGGACGTGATGCGCGTGTTCGTGGCGGGTGGTAGCGGTGTCCTCGGGCGTCGGCTGGTGCCGCGGCTGGTGGCCCGGGGCCACCAGGTGACGGCGACGACGACCAACGCCGACCGGCTGCCGATGCTGGAGGAACTGGGCGCCGAGGGTGTCGTGATGGACGGCCTGGACGCGGCCGCGGTCGAGGCGGCGGTCACCGCCGCCCGGCCGGAGACGGTGGTGAACCAGATGACGGCCCTGTCCCCGGCACACGCCGGGAAACCCGACTTCCGCAGGCCCGACCGGTTCTTCGCGACGACCAACCGGCTGCGCAGTGCGGGCATCGACAACCTGCTGGCCGCGGCCGCGACGGCCGGTGTCTCGCACGTCCTCGCGCAGAGCCACGGCAGCATGAACGGGATCCGCCGGGGCGGCTGGGTGAAGACCGAGGACGACCCGCTGGAGGTGCTGGAGGGCACCACCGCGGTCAACCACCTGGAGGACACGGTGACCGCGGCGGGCGGCGGGGTGCTGCGCTACGGCAGCTTCTACGGGCCCGGCGCCACCGACGACCAGGTGCGGCTGGTGCGCAAACGCCTGTTCCCACTCGTCGGGGACGGCACCGGACACTTCTCCTGGGTGCACCTCGACGACGCGGCCGAGGCCACCGTCCTCGCCGTCGAACAGCGGGCGACCGGCGTGTTCAACATCGTCGACGACGACCCCGCACCGGTCCGCGAATGGCTGCCGCACCTCGCGCGGTGCGCCGGGGCGAAACCCCCGCGGCGTATCCCCACGTGGCTGGCCCGGCTGGTGGCCGGGGAAATGCTGGTGGGCATGATGACCGAGGGGCGTGCCTTCTCCAACGCCAAGGCGAAACGCGAACTCGGCTGGCAACCGGTCCACCCGTCGTGGCGGCAGGGCTTCGCCGACGAACTCAGCCCCTCCGGCAACACCCCCGCAGGCCCGGCGTGGTGAGAGACACCGGACGAAGCTATCACGGCAACAAGGTGAAGGCCCGGACGTGACGCGGTCGTACGACCGTGAAGTGCCGCCGATCGATGGTGGCGATCTCGTCGACGCCCAGCCTCTCGGCGAGTGCGATCACGGCGGCGTCGGTCGCGCCGAGAGGAAGATCAGCATACTGACCGACGAGGTCTGCCATACGGCCGTAATCGCTTCTTGTCAGCTCAACCGATTTGAAGGCGCCATCAGCGAGCGAGCGCAGAAACGAGGACTCGACCTCCGCAGACGCCTCCCTCGCCAACAGATAGCCAACCTCGGCAATCACCAGAGGAGGCAAAACGAGATCTCGTCCCGCGAGATGCATTCCGGTGAACAACTCGACGGATTCATGGTGATGGATGTCGGCGTGGAGCGCAGCGGCCACCAAGGGACCTGTATCACAGATCAGCACCCCTACTGGCCGAACCCATCCGCCAGTAGTTGGTCAACCCGTTCGGACGTGTCGCGGCGACGCCCCGTGGCCGCGCCGAACCACGCCGGCGGCCAGGGCATTTCCCGCACCGGGTGCAAGTGCCTCCGGACATCCTCCAGTACATGCGGCACTTCCTCATCGGGCAACTGCCGCACGAGACGCTCGAGCTCCTGCCTCTCCGATGTCACGTTCCGAGTGTACAGGGTCGATGCCAACCAGGTGGCTCATGTCACCGAGCGGTGCCGTCGACGGTGCCGAACATCGAGGCTTTTCATCTCTGTGGTCGACCCCGGTCACCAGCGGAGGTGGTCGTGCAGGAGGCGGGCGACGCGGGCCATGAGGGCCTCCGCCTCGGGCTGGCGCACCGCCGGGACGCGGGACTCGGTGAGGGCGACGACGGCGAAGGCGCGGCCGTCGGCGTGTTCGACCACCCCGGCCTCGTGACGGAGGTTGAGCACCGTGCCGGTCTTGGACGCCCAGCTCGCCGCATCCGACGTGAAGTCGGGCGCGAGCCGGTGCCGGATCAGGTTGGCCGCCATCATCTCCCGCACCCGCCCGGCGACCTCGTCGGGGATCGCCGACGCCGTCCACAGTGCCTGCAGCAGGTCCGCGAACGCCCGCGCCGAGCCGGAGTTCGCCCGCGTCACGTCGAGTTGCGGGATGTGGTGGCCGCGCCCGGCGGTGGCGGCGCCGATCGCGAGCGAGTGCGCCAGGTGCGCACGGTCCGGTTCGAACCGCTCCTCCGGGGTGCGCGCCAGGTCGTCGACGAGGTGCCGGGCGGTGATCCCCCGCAGTCCCCAGTCGCGCAGCGCCCGGGTCACCTCGGCGGGCGGGGTGAGCCCGAACAGGGTGTCGGCGGCGAGGTTGTCGCTGATCGTCAACGCCAGGGAGAGCAGATCGTCGAGCGCGACCCACGCCGGGTGCCGGAACCGCGTCGTTCCCGTCCCTCCGGGCGTGGAGTCCCGCCCGGGCCGTACCTCCAGCACGTCGTCCCCGGAGAGCTCCCCGCGCCGGATGCGGTCCAGGGTCACCGCAGCCAACGGCACCTTGATCAGCGAGGCGAGCGGGAACGCCAGGTCCGGTTCGATGCCGACCTCCCGACCGGTGTCCAGGTCGCGGACCAGAAACGACCCCCGCAGTCCGCCCTCGTCGAGCTCGGCGGCCAGGTCGGCCACCAGCCGTGCCGTGTTCACGCCCGCTCGACCCCCACACACCGCGCGATCGGGTCCGACAGCGTGGCGCGGAGCCGCTCCGCCTCGTCGCCGACGTCCGCGCTGATCTCGTATCCGCGGGCCGGATTCGTTCCCGCCATCTCCCGCCAGTGCAGCCCGAACTCCGCGGCCTGTGCCCGCGAGCACACCAGCAGGTCGGCCGAGCCGTAACAGGTCGCCACCGCGGACACCAGCGACTCCGCCACGCTCACCTGCCCCGGCCGCAGCCCGACCCGGTCCCGCAGATGCAGCAGCGGATCCCGCACGTGCGGGACGTCGTCCTCCGGCTGCACCCACACCCGCCGATGCGGGTTCTTCGCGGAGCGCCCGATCCGCAGCGCCTCCAGTGGCACCGCGCCCTGCCGCAGGGCGAGGGCGCTGCCCAGCCCGAGCGGCACGGTCCAGGTGGCCTCGTCCGCGGGCACGGCGACGAGCGCGGCGCGGACGTCGGCGCCGCGCAGCAACTCGGAGCGCCGCCCGGGTGGCGCCGGGCGGAACTCGAGGAACAGTTCCTGCGCGCGGGCCTGGATGTCGAGCTCGGCGAGGTCCCGACTCCGGCAGAGGTCCGGAACCGCCACCGACACCGGGCGGAGCCGGGCCCGGTCGGCGTCCCGCTCCATCGCGTCGGCGAGGTGCACCAACCGCTGCGCCCACGGCAGCATGTCCCGCCCGAACGGCGTGAGGTGCGCACGCCGGGCGGAACGGTCGAAGAGCCGGTCACCGAGGTGCTCCTCCAGCGCGGCGATCCGCCTGCTGGCCACCGGCTGCGGAATCCCGAGGGAGGCGGCCCCGCGGGTGAAGCCACCGGACTCGCCCACCGCCACGAAGGCACGGCAGCCACTGACCAGGTCCACACCACCATTATGCGGATCCGGTATGGAACCGCCGCTTCGTGTCTTGGACGGCATCACCGCCTCCGGTCGAGACTGCGCCGGACGACAGCACGATCCGGAGAGGAGCGACGATGCGATTCCTGACCAGGGCCGTTCCGGCCCTGCTGCTGGTGCTACTGGTGGGGTGTGCGCCGCAGGAGGCCGCACACCCGACACCCGGCCCCCGCGAGTCACCGACGACGCCGGTCGGCGAGCGGGCGGACTCCCCCGCGCGGCCGGACTTCGCGGAGCTGGAGCGCCGCTACTCGGCCCGGCTCGGTGTGTACGCCCTCGACACGGGAAGCGGTACGGAGATCACCCACCGCGCCGGCGAGCGCTGGGCGTTCTGCTCCACGATCAAGCCCTTCACCGCCATGGCCGTGCTGCAACGCACCACCCTGGACGGGCTCGACGAGCGGATCACCTACAGCCGCGAAGACCTCGTGTCCTACTCCCCGGTGACCGAACAGCACGTGGACACCGGGATGACGCTGCGCGCGGTGCTGGAAGCGGCCGTGCGGAAAAGCGACAACACCGCCCAGAACCTCCTGCTGGACGAACTGGGCGGCCCGGCCGGGCTGCAACGGGCACTGCGCGAACTCGGCGACACCGTCTCCCACGCCGACCGGTACGAACCCGAGCTGAACGACACCGCACCGGACGACATCCGGGACACCAGCACCCCGCGCGCCCTCGCCACCAACCTGCGGAAGCTCGTGCTCGGCGACGTGCTCCCGCCCGGAAAGCGGACGATCCTGCGCGAGGCGATGCGGAACCCGCCGCTGACCGCCGACCTGATCCAGGCGGGAGTGCCGGACGACTGGCAGGTCGAGGACAAGTCCGGCGCGGGCGGATACGCCACCCGCAACGACATCGCGGTGCTGTATCCGCCGGAGCGGGCGCCGATCGTGCTCGTGGTGCTGTCCGACCGTGCCCGGCCGGACGCCGAGTACGACGACGCACTGCTCGCCGAGGCCGCCCGCGTCACCGTCGCGGCACTGCGCTGACCCGCTTGTGCGCGGCCACCGCCAGGCTGGTGAGCACGGCGATCACCAGGATCCGCAGCCAGACGTCCACGCCGAGGGGTGCGGTGTCGAACACGGCGTTCAGCGCGGGCAGGTAGGTGAGGGCGAGCTGCGCGAGCGCCTGCACGGTGACCCCGGCGAGGATCCACCGGTTGGACAGAGGCCCGATCCGCCACGCCGGACGAACCAGGGACCGGCAGCTGACCAGGTAGAACGCCGAGACCACGACGAACACGTTCAGCGCGGCGGTGCGGGCCTCGGGCAGGCTCGCACCGCCCTGCGTCAGCTCCCACCGGAACAGCCACCACGAACCCGCGACCAGCAGGGCACCCACCAGCAGGGTGCGCACCACCAGTGCGCGGGTGAGCAGCGAACGGCCCGGGTCACGGGGCGGCCGGGTCATGATCCCGGCCTCCTTGGGCTCGAAGGCGAGCATCAGGCCCAGCGCGACGGCGGTGGTCATGTTGATCCACAGGATCTGGGTGGGCAGGATCGGCAGCGTGGCACCGACCGCGATCGCGGACAGGATGACCAGGGCCTGGCCGACGTTGGTGGGCAGCGTCCAGGTGATGAACTTCGTCAGGTTGTCGAACACGCCCCGGCCCTCCTCGACGGCGGCCTCGATGGTGGCGAAGTCGTCGTCGGTGAGCACCATGTCCGCGGCGTCCTTGGCGACCTCGGTGCCGGTCTCCCCCATGGCGATGCCGATGTCGGCCTGCCGCAGTGCGGGCGCGTCGTTGACCCCGTCCCCGGTCATCGCGACCACGTGCCCCCGGGTCTGCATGGCCTCCACCAGCCGCAGCTTCTGCTCCGGCGAGACCCGGGCGAACACACCCGCCCGCTGCACGGCGTCCGGGAACTCCTCGGCCGGGACCGCGTCCAGGTCGGCACCGGTCAACACCGCGCGGTCGGTGTGCGGGTGGCCGTCGACCAGGCCGATCCGGTCGGCGATCGCGGTGGCGGTCGCCGCGTGGTCCCCGGTGATCATCTTGACCGTGATGTCGGCGGTGTGACAGGCCGCCACGGCGTCGATCGCGGCCGCGCGCGGCGGGTCGAGCATCGCCTGGAACCCGGTCAGCACCAGGCTGCCCGGCGGGATCTCCGTACCGAGCGCGGCCTCCCCCGCAGCGTCGGTATCCCGGACCTCGGTGTCGCCGGGACCGCTTTCCCACCGCGCCGCCGTCGCCAGCACCCGCATCCCCCGCCCGGCCCGGTCGTCGGCCGCCCTCCGCACGGCGGCGGTGTCCAGGGGCCGGACCGTCCCGTCGCGGTCCAGCTGCGCGTCGCACAGCTCCAGTACCCGCTCAAGCGCCCCCTTGGCGAGCACCACGTGCCCGGAAAGCTCGCCCGCGGTGTCGCGGTGCCGGGTGGCCATGTACCGGCGCTCGGAGCTGAACGGGATCGTCGCCACCCGGGGCAGCGACTCCGCGACCCGACGCGGTTCGAGGCCCGCCTTCGCGGCGGCCACCAGCATCGCCCCTTCGGTCGGGTCGCCGGTGGTCTCCCACCGCCCGTCGTGCTCGGCGAGGGTGGCGTCGGTGCAGGCCGCGCCGGCCAGCAGCGACCAGCGCAGCGCCCGGTCGGCCTCCACGGGCACCGGTGCGCCCGCGGTGTCCCGCACCGTCCCCTCCGGGGCGGAGCCGGCGCCGCTCACCTCGTACACCCCGCCGGGGGTCCACAGGGTCCGCACGGTCATCCGGTTCTCGGTGAGGGTGCCGGTCTTGTCCGAGCAGATGACCGTGGTGCCGCCCAGTGTCTCCACGGCGGGCAGGCGCCGGATCACCGCTCGCCGCCGGGCCATCCGGGACACGCCGATGGCCAGCGTGATGGTGACCGCCGCCGGGAGCCCCTCCGGGATGGCCGCGACCGCGAGCGCGATCGCGGCGACGAACGTCTCCACCGCGTCCTGATCCCGCAGCAGCCCCACCCCGAACGTGACGGCGGCCAGGGCGAGGATGCCCACGGTGAGGATCCGGCTGAACCGGGCAAGTTTCGCCGTCAGCGGCGTCTGCAGATCCTCGGCGGCGCCGACCAGCCGGTGGATCGCGCCCAGTTCGGTCTGCGTGCCGGTGGCGACGACGATCCCGGCCCCGCCGCCCGTGGTGACCAGGGTGCCCGAGTACGCCATGTTGCCCCGGTCGGCCACCGGGACGTCCTCACGCAGCACGACCTCGTCCTTGGCCACCGGGGAGGATTCGCCGGTCAGCGCCGACTCGTTCACCCGCAGTTCCACCGTGCGGGTGAGCCGCAGGTCGGCGGGCACCTTGTCCCCGGCCTCCAGCAGGACGAGGTCCCCGGGCACGAGGTCGGCCGACGGCACGGTCCGTTCGTGCCCGTCCCGGATCACCCGGGCGTCGGTGCGCACCATCGACCGCAGACCTTCGAGCGCGGCCTCCGCCCGGGACTCCTGCACGAATCCCACCAGCGCGTTGATCACCACCACGCCGAAGATCACCAACGAGTCGACGTGCTGGCCCAACGCGACGGTGATCACCCCCGCGACGAGGAGCACGTAGATCAGCGGATGGTGGAACTGCCGCAGGGCACGCCGCAGCGGCCCGGTGCGCGCCGCGGAGGGCAGCGTGTTCGGCCCGAACCGCCCGAGCCGGTCGGCGGCCTCCCGGGTACCCAGGCCCCGGTGCCGGTCGCTGCCCAGCAGGAGCACCACCTCGTGCACCGGCAGTCGGTGGTGCCCGGACGGGGACGGGGATCGCGACCGCGTCACCTCGGCACCCCCTTCGACCCGCACCGGCACTGTCGGGCCCGGTTACCCGATCGGCGCCGGCACATCGCCGTGCTCGGCGGGCGCGCCGGGAAAACTGGCCCGGTCGGGCTACACCGTCTCCCCCAGCGGGGACGGCGACGAGCGACCTTCCCCGCCCCGGCGGTGGCCGCTCACCGTTCCTCGCGCACCGCGGATCCTGCCCCGGATCCGTCGGCGGGGGCGGAGCCCACGACCAGAACCGGCACCGACGACCGTCCGACCACCTCGGTCGACACCCCGCCGAGCCACCGAAGGGACCTCCCCCGGCCGCGTCGACCGACGACGAGCAGATCCATCCCCTGCGCCACGGCGAACCGCCGCAGTGTCTCGCCCGGCGGCCCCGCCAGCACCTCGGACCGCGCCACCACCCCGGCGTCCCGGATCCGCGCCGTGGCCTCGTCGAGCCGGTCCCGCGCCGCCTCCATCGGCCCGTCCGCCTCGTCCGCGGTCGTGTCGTAGGAGACCACCTCGGCGACCACCAGGAGACCGGCCCGGGGGCCGAGCAGGCGTAACGCGGTGGTCACCGCCTGCTCCGCCTCCGGGGATCCGTCGAATCCCACGAGCACCCACGGCCCGTGCGACGGCTCGGGTCCCGCGTCCGCTTCCGGGAGCGGGGCGGCCCGCCGTGGGCGGCGCTCCGCGCGCTCCAGCGCGGAGGGCACGAACAACGGCCCCAACGCCACCGCCACGGCCATCCAGAACGGGTCGTGCCCGCGGCGGATCATCCAGAGGCCGGTCACCAGCCCGGTACCGGCCCAGAGGACGATCACGACGACCACCAGTGCGGTGTTCATGCCCGGCCAGATTACGCCGACCGTGCGCACCGTGTCCGCTCGTCCGCCGAGCGCCGCGCGGCGCCGTCACCGACCACCGGTCGGGTACCGTGTCTTCGGGCCGGTGGGGAGGGAGGCGCCCATGTACGCACGGTATGTCGCCCTCGGCGACAGCCAGACCGAAGGGATCGGCGACGGCGACGACCGGCACGGCCACCGCGGCTGGGCCGACCGACTCGCCGAACGGCTCGCCCCGCACAGCCCCGGCCTCGAATACGCCAACCTCGCCGTGCGGGGCAGACGGATCGGCCAGATCCACGCCGAACAACTCGCACCGGCCCTGGCGATGGAACCCGACCTGGCTACCGTCGCCGCCGGACTGAACGACCTCATCCGGCCCCGATGCGACGTGGACACCGTCGCCGACCACCTCGAACGGATGGTCGGCGCGCTCACCGCCGGGGGAGCCCGGGTCGCCACCCTGACCTACCCGGACATCGGCGCCATCGCTCCGCTCGCCCGCCGCCTGGCACCCCGACTGGCCGCGTTCAACGAGCGGGTGCGCGACATCGCCGCCCGGCACGGCGCCGCAGTGGTGGAGACCGACCGGCACGCGGTGTGCACCGACCGGCGGATCTGGAGCACCGACCGGCTGCACCTCAACCCACTCGGCCACGCCCGCCTCGGCCACGGGTTCGCCCACGCCCTCGGCGTCCCCGACGTCGACGACTCGTGGACCCGCCCGCTGCCGGGACACCCGTCACCCGGACCGGTCCGGACCGTCGCGGACGAAGCCCGGTGGGCCGCCACCTTCCTCGCACCGTGGCTGTGGCGCAGGATCACCGGACGCTCGTCCGGCGACGGGCACACCGCGAAACGCCCCCACCCGGAACCGGTGTCCTGAGTGGTGGGTGTGCGGGGGCCCACACGGTCCGACACCGTGCCGCCGGGTCGGTCCGGGCAGGTCTACACTCGCCGGGCATGCGACACCTCAACGCCTCAGCGGCCGCGGTGGCGGCGGTCGCCACGCTGACCCTGGCCGCCTGCGGCGCCGACGCCGGCAGCGGGGCGGAGGGGGAAACCGCACCGAGCGCGACCGGCACGAGCGCCGACGATTCCGGCGCGAACCCTGACACCGCCGCGAGCCGGGCCGCGGACCCGACGCCCGCCGACGAGATCCCCGACGCGGAGGTCGTCGAGGGCTCCTTCGCGGTGCTGCCGTCCGCGCCGGAGAGCGCACCGCAGTCGGTGCGGGGCACCGTGTGGCTGGCCCGGCACGACGACGGCACCACGGTCACCGTCGACGTCACCGGCCTGGAACCGGACACGAAGTACACCTCGCACCTGCATGCCGAGCCCTGCGAACCGGACGACGGCGGGCCGCACTTCCGGTTCGACCCCGACGGGCCGGCCCAGCCGCCGAACGAGGTGCACCTGATGTTCACCACCGACTCCGCGGGCAGCGCCTCCACCACCGTCACCAACGCAGACCCGGACAGCGATGGCGCCAACGCGATCCTGCTGCACCTCGACGACGACACCGGCACCAAGTTCGCCTGCGCGGACTTGTAAGACATCACCCCGGGCGGTGCGGGTCGGTCGGAGACCCGCACCGCCCCGCCGGTCCTTGCGTCATTCGAGCCGGAACTGCAGGAGACGCAGCTCAGCGACCTCAGGAACCTCCACGTCTGCCCACCACACCTGATGACGTCCGGTCGGCAGCTCGACACGGAGCCAATCTCCCGCACCCAGCCTGTCGAAGCCGAGCGCGGAGTCGAAGAGCACGAGAGGCTCGTCCACCACGAACTCCGTCTCCCACTCCCACCGGGCCCCCGCGACCGCCTCGGGCACCGCTGCCAGCACGTCCTCATCGTCCTCGGCATCCTGGGACAGCACCCGCACGAACATCCGCATCTCAGTGAGAAACACCGTGTCCGCAGGCTCATCCGCGAGAATCAGAGCCGTTCGCCCACCGACGTCGATGGCTCCGACCAACTCCCCGACCGCACACGCCCGCGCGTAATCATCCGTTCCCCCGTCCGCACCGAACACCCCGGACCAATGCTCCAGCACGGACTCCGGGACACCGATCAGAGGACCGCCTTCCGTCTCAACCCATTGAACAGTCACAACTCCGACCGCAGACGATCTTCTGGCTCAATCGGCCCGAGCAACATCAGCTACCATTCTGAACGCCAGATCAACGGCTCCATGAGCAAGCCGTCACCTCGGATTTCAAGAGGTTGTCTCATGTGGTGAGTTTTTTCCAGCAGGCGAGGGCGGCGGCGAGGGTGAGGAAGGCGGTGAAGTGGTGGGCTTTGCGTTCGTAGCGGAGGGTGAGGCGTCGGTGGCCGGTGAGCCAGGCGAGGGTGCGTTCGATTTTCCAGCGGTAGCGGCCGAGGCGTTCGCTGGTGTCGAGACCACGTCGTGCGATGCGGGGTGTGATGCCGCGGCGGCGTAGCCATTGGCGGTGGTGTGGGATGTCGTATCCCTTGTCGGCGCGGAGTGTGTGGGGTCGGCGACGGCGGGGCCCGCGGCGGGAGCGGAGGGCGGGAATCGCCCTCACCAGAGGCTGGAGTGCTTGGCTGTCGTGGGTGTTGGCCGCCGAGACCGCGACGGCGAGTGGGATACCGGCGCCGTCGGAGAGCACGTGCAGCTTGGAGCCGCGTTTGCCGCGATCGACCGGGTTCGGCCCGGTCAGGGATCCCCCCTTTTCGCGCGGACGCTGGCCGCGTCCACGATCGCCGCCGACAGTCCAGCTCGCCGGCCGCGCCGAGCCGATCGAGCACCTCCCGATGCAGCCGGGGCCACAGACCGGCCCTGGTCCAAGCGGTGAACCGGCAATGCGCGATCTGGTGACTGACCCCGAAACTGTCCGGCAGGTGCCGCCACGAACACCCGCTGGTCAGCACGAACACGATCGCGGTGAACACCGCCCGCGCATCCGCCGGCGCGGTCCCACCACCCTGCGGCCGAGGCTCGAACCCTGGTATCAACGGCGCCACGATCTCCCACAACTCGTCCGGCACCAGCCGCCGCGACAACTGATCAACCACACCAACAACCCTGTCCCACCAACCACACCAGTCACAACAGACACGCCGACCCACCCCAGCACCATCACCTCACCACGCGAGACACCCTCTAACGAGCCGTCCGAGAACCGCCGGGCCCTTCACCTTCTTGATCAGGACTCAACGCTGACCAATTGAACGAGTATCATCACTGCCGCGTCTCCCCACTCTTCCTCTGCAGCTCTCACGCGGTATCGTCCGGAAGGAATATCCACACGGATGAACTCGTCCTCCTTCAACCGCGCGAACTGATACGCCGAGTCGAACACCACCAAGGGCTCCTGCACCAGGATCTCAGCACCTGACTCCCACCGCGCTTCGGCGACCACGCTCGGCACAAGCGCGACGAACTCGTCGTCCTCCGCATCTCCTGCCACCGCCCTGACGAACATTCGCGCCTCCGGCAAGAACGTTGTAGCCGCTGGCTCACCAGCGAGAACCAATGCAGGTTTCCCACCTACTTCGATAACACCAACGTAATCGTAGATCGAACAGGCACGATCATAATCTTCGACATCGGTGGTGCCCCCGAACGCTCCGAACCACCGACCGAGCACCGACTCGGGGATCGCAATGAGGGGACCGCCACCCGACTCTACCCATTCAGCACTCATTACTCACACCTTTCTTCGCCAGTTGCCAACGATCTCACTTCGCGGGACGAGTAGTCAAGTGCTACCCATTCCCTCTCCCACTCAGTCGACCACCTTGAGAACTCGAACAGGAGGCACAATGGGGGTAGAACTTTTGCGGATTGCCATCAACATTCAAGCTACGCGGCGGTTGATGATCTGTTACCCAATTCCCCCTTGGCGTCCCGGGATCCTTTGTTCCACAGTTGTGGCATCCATATCTACTGCCCTCTTCGTTGACTGCCCGACGTTCCGGCACCCTCGCTTTCGGGTGATTCGTTCGAGAAACGTCAACGCCTTGTCCGGCATAGGGCCCGGGGCTGGTGATACCCGGTATGTCACAGGAGTCGTTGGTGTTGTGGGCAAGGACTGACCAGTCACCGACGTGGTAGGTGTGGTCGACGTCGATGGTGAGGTTGTGGACCCGCTGGTGTGCGGTACGGGATTCGACGGCCGTGACCTGGATCCAGGTTCCGGAGCCGGTGCGTAGCCAGCTTCCGGGTGTCAGGTCGTCGGCGTCCACCCAGCCGTCGATCGGACCGGTCCAGAACGGGTGTTCCGCGGTGGCCACGATCGAATCGGTGTCGCCCCCGGCCGCGTCGGCGGTGTCGATCTCGACGAGGGTCTTCTCGCCCTCGCCGATGATCGTGGCGACCACCGCACGCGGCGTCGACTCGCCGGTGTCCGGGTCGGTGGCCAACACCTGGTCACCGAGCTCGATCTCCTCGATCGGTTTTCGTGTCCCGTCGGCCAGCAACACCGTCGTGCCTGGAACGAAGCTGTTGCACTCCCGGGACAGCCGTCGCTCCGCCTCGTGCACCTTCCGCAGGTTCGCCTGAGCCTTGTCCCGCCGCCGCATCCACCGGACGGTGTTCTGCACGGCGTCCTTCACCTTGGCGACGATCTTCGGCAACCGGAACACCTTGGCCCACGGGATCGCGGACGCGACCTCCAACCCGCACTTGGCCAGATTGAACTCGTTCACGCAGTTGTCCATGATGCCGCGGATCCCGGTGACCTCGGCGGCCACATCGCCGGCGTTCGCCAGCGCGACCTCCATCCAACTGCGTTTGTCCGCGGCGGCCTGTTTGGCGGCCTGGTACTCCTGCTCGCTCATTCCCGCTTCGCGTAACGCTTCCTGGTGAGCGTCACGCGACTGTCTCCGCTTCGGCGGATCGACCCACACCCGGTAGGTGAAGTACTGCACCGCCAGGAAGGAGATCCGAATGTGGTAGATCTTCGGAATGAACGGTGTGAACCAGACTTCGACCCGCAGATGGATGGTGACCTGCACCAGCCGCGCCACCGTCACGGTCTTCCAGTACAGCCCGTTCGGATCCGAGTTCGTCACCGGGGAGTTGTTGGCGTAGGCGTAGCCGTTCATCTGCTGCGGATCGTTCGGATCCAGCACGGGATCCACGGAGGTGAATCGGCCGTTCTCCGGTTCGTACTGCCGCGCTCCCAGGTTCGTCAGCCCCGACTCGTCCTTCGTACCGCCGACGAAACCCTTGTCGTCCGGCCATGACTCCGGCTGCTCACCCCGGGGAACGCCGAACGGGTCCTGCCGACGCTGGCTCACGGCCAGCGTCTCGGCATCCACCGCGATCGAGTTCGTGCCCTGATGGTCGGGCAACACGAACGACAATCCACCGTCGTCCCCGGAGCTGCGCACCGCCACGGTCTCCCCGCCGTGGTCGTAGTACCGCTTGCCGGTGACCTCCCCGGTCGCGTTCTGCAGGACGAGTTCCATCCCCCGCAGGTACAGCGTGGTGATGCCGGACTCGCGTTTGAGCAGCCGTTCCCCGTCGGCGTCGTGGATGAACTCCGACTCGCGGCCGTCGTGCATGGTGATCTTCGACGTGCGTCCGGCCGCGTCCCACTCGATCTCCTGCGGTGAGCCGGCGACGTTGCGGCTGGTCATGTTGCCCGCCGCGTCGTAGCCGTAGGTGTCCTCGGACGTGCCGTCCGGACCGGTCTCGGTCACCGAGCGCAGGGTGTGCGGCTGGGAGCCGTCCGCGCCGCCGTACTCGTAGGTCCGCACCACCTCGCCCTCGGCGGTGTGCTGCACCTCCTCGGTACGGTTGCCGCTCAGGTCGTACGAGTAGTCGTGCCAGTACGGCGCCGCCCCGCCGAGCGTCTCGACCGAAGGCTCCTGCGCACAGTCCCCGTTCCCCGGAGTGAAAGCCCGTTCCAGCCGCTCCAGGTAGTCGTACTCGAAGCACTGCACGTCGCCGACCGCACCCGGCGGTGAATCGGCCACCCGGGTGATGTTGCCGTCCGGGTCGTAGTCGTACGAGCGCTTGGCGATGTAGGCACCCTCGGCGGAGTTGCGCTGGATGTCGACCTCGTCGAGTCTGCGGGTGCCCTCCTCGTAGAACATCGAGGTGTAGACGGTGTTCGCCCCGTCGCCCCGGGTCAGGCGCAGCGTCTCACCGTACTTCGAGTACAGGTGCTCCTGCGCGTACGTCTCCAGCCCGTACGTCTTCGTCGGCAGACCGAGTTCGTTGTAACGGTGGTAGACGATCTCGGCGCTGAGTCCGCCCGCCGCGGGATGGGTCTCCGAGGTGACGTCCCCGGTGTAGGCGTTGTAGGAGGTGCGGAAGGTGTACGTCCCCGCCAGCGCGCCCTCGGACTCGGGGACGCTGATGCTCTGCCGGGTCGGACGCAGTGCCTCGTCGTACCACTCGACCCGTTCGGTGTAGGCCTTCCCGTCGACCCAACGGGTGGACTCGTCCAACAGCCCGTCCCGCAGACCGTCGTAGCTCCAGCTCGCCGTCTTCACCTCGGGGGCGTCCGGGCCGGAGCGCTCGTACTCGGCGACCGTGCGGCCGAGCACGTCGTACTCGGTGCGCAGGGTCGCACCCCGGGCGTCGGTACTGCTGATCAGCCGGTCGAGCTCGTCATAGGTGTAGCGGGTCGTTCCGCTGTCCGGATCGTGCGCGGCGACCTTGCGCCCGAGCACGTCGTAGCTGTACCCCCACTCGGACCCGTCCGGCGTGGTCATGGACACGAGCCGACCCGCCGGATCGTAGTCGTAGTGCGTACTGTCGTAGTCGGTGTCCGGACTGCGGCCGTGATGCTGTCGCCGTTCGACGACCTCGCCGCGCACGTCCTTGAACACCGTCGTGGTGGTGCCGCCCTCGGGCGGGACCACCGACACGTGATCACCGCCGTAGGTACTGCTCGTGCGCCACTGCTCGACACCGAGCTTGCGCTGGATGACCTCGGTCTCCCGCCCCTGGGCGTCGAACTCGGTCACCGTCTGGTTCGGAACGGCGTTGTCCAGCACGCCGAGGACCGAGGGCTCCGGCGGATTCTCGTTGTAGAATGCGCCGTTGACCTTGTGTTTGTTGCCGCGGGAGTCGTAGAACCAGCCGGTGACCACCCGGCCACCGGACACCGCGGGGATCTGGTTCTGCCGCTCGCGCAGCATCCCGTCGTAGAGGGTGTACGAGGTGTTGTACTCGCCATCCCCGCGCAACTCACGCGTAGTGACCACGGTCGGCCCGTCGACCCGGTACTCGTAGGCGAACTCGCTGTTCGGCGAGTCGCCGTCGGCCTTGGATCGTCCCGGTGCCCAGGTGCGCACGACGCGGCCGAGCGGGTCGTAGGCGATGTCGGCGCGCTCCCCGCTGTAGCCGACCTCGGAGACCGGCTGGCCCCGAGCGGGATCGAGTGTGGTCGTCGAGGTGTGACCCGCCGGATTCGTCTTGGTGATCGTGCGCAGCGGGAACCCGGGACCGGGCTGATAGCTGGTGGAAAGCGTCTCCCCGAGGGCGTTCTCCACCTCCACCGCGCGGCCGAGATCGTCGTAGGTGGTGCGTTCGGAGAGTTGGTACTCCGCACCGGTCCACCGTTCGCTCCTGGTCAGGTTGCCCGCGACGGGTGCCTCACCGAAGGCGCGGCCGTCGTAGAAGAACCGGGTGTCGGAGATCAGGTCCTCGTCGTCACCCTCTCCCGCCGAGCACGGCAGTCCGACCACCCGGATCTCCGAGTGGCGGGTGTGGATCCAGGCCTCGTCGTTGTGCAGGTACGTGGTCCGCGAACACGTCTCGTCCCCGTCGACGGCGGTGTCACCGAGGTCCTCGACGCGGATCGTGTTGCCGTAGTCGTCGAAGGTGTTGTTGATCTCGGTGCGCCGCCACGAACCGTCCTCGAGCAGGGTCCGGCCCCGGACCGCCGCCGTGTCGGTCAGGTAGGCCTCGTCGTCGCCCGAGCTCGCGGTCGGGCCGTGCACCCACGGATCCTTGATCGAGGACGAGACCAGTTCGTCCCCGTCGTACTGCATCGTTTCGCGGACGAACCCCGCCAGTTGTTCCTGGTCGGTGACGGTGCCTCCCTCGGAGTCGGTCACCTCGACGGAGCGTGTCCCGCCGTCGGGGAGCCGGTCACCGTCCATGCCCCGCAGATAGCGTTCCTCGCTGACCGACTGGGTGGTGCCCGGTTCACCGACGGTGGTGCGCACCAGCCCGTATCCGCGCCACTGCGACCACGTGCGGTATTCCATATCGGTGAACACCGCGTCGTCGAAGTGCCAGGCCGCGCCGCCCTTGTAGTCGTAGAACGTCTTCTTGAGCTGCGATCCGTTCGTGCGGGCGTCCTCGGTCACCGCGGTCACGACGTACTTGTGGAACCAGCCGCGTTGGCGTTCGTAGCCGAACTCGGGGATCCACCAGGCGGGGAAGCACCGCATGTCGTTGTGTTCGGGGCTGTCCGGCATGTTCTCCCCGGCCACACACTCGTGGTCGGAGTACTCCACCTCGGTGACGCCACCGGATTCGTTGACCACGCGTTGAATGCGGAAGCGGGTGATCGGTGGGAGATTGTCGTCGCCGGTGTCGACCCGGTTGTGCAGCGCGCGACCGTGGAACGTCATCTCCGGCAGGCTCTGCTCCCCACCGGCCAGGCCCGTGTGCGTGATCCCCGCCAGCCACAGCGCCGGGGACAGCCCGTCGCCGGTATCCGGGAACTGGTGCCGGAGTGTCCAGGAGTCGACGTCACGCCACCGTGGTTCGCCGTCGGTGTGCTCGCGTACCTGGGTGCGGACCTTCACCAGTCGCTTGCGGGTGAAAAAGGCGGGCGAGTGCTGGTTGTCGCAGGTCTCCCCCGCCGCGCAGATCCGGTCGGAGGGCACGTCCGGCCACCGGTCGGCGGTGTCCTCGTCGAGTTGGTCCGGTTCGCACGCGAAGTCCTGCGTGGGCAGGCAACGTTCGGCGAGGTCGAACCACACCCGGGCGGGTGCCGGAGCGTAGACCGCGTCGGCCCGTAGTCCGTACTCGATGCGCCGCAGATTGGCCGCCGCCGTGTAGCTGGTCTGCTTGTTCGCGTCCTGGTTCCGGCCGTAACGGTTCGTCTCGGGCGCGTAGTAGTAGGTTGTGACGTTGCCGTCGGGGTCCACGACGTAGTCGAGCTTCCACCGGTAGCCCTGTTGGCACCAGGCGGAGTCGAAATCACCCGCGTGGCAGGGTTCTCCCGAGTTGTTGCCGTGTACCGGTACGGTCTGCACCGAGTGTGTCTCGGGCTTGCCTTCCTGCCAGCCGGGCAGTCGGTTGCGGCCGAGGAAGTACTGGGTTCCGTCGGTGGCGGTGACCTTCCAGTACTCGCCGTTGTCGTCACCGTTGTGTGCGCCGGTGAGACGCTCGATGCGGGAGCCGTCGTCGTGTTCGGGATGCCACCGCCCGGTCTCGGAGTCCTTCACCAGTTTCGCGGTGATCCCGTTCAGGTTGAGTACCGCGTTGTCGGTGGCCCAGCACAGGTCCCCGGTCTTGCGCTCGCCCTGGTTACCGCCGAGGTCCTCGGAACAGGCCTTGTAGCGACGTTCGATGAACCCGCCGGCGCTGAGTTCCCACCCGTCCCCGACGGTCGAAGCCTGATTGTTGGTGGCGCTGGTCCGTCCGTCGACCGTCCCGGAGGAGTATCCCAGCCCGAGCTTCGGCGCGGACCCGGCCTGGGCCGGGGGAACCCGCAACGGCACCGAGTAGGTGAAGTCTCCGCTGGATCCGCCGGCCGACCAGCTCCCCGCCGGAGACAGGTCGGTCGCACCGAACGAGCCTCCGGCCCCGGAAGCTCCGGCCTGCACGGCCAGCACGGTGGGAGCGGCTTCGGCGGTGCCCTCCGCCCCGGGATCCGTGGCCGCACCGTCGGCCGCGGGGGCGATCTCGCCGGTGACCTGTCGCCGTCCGACGTGGTTGTCACTCCGGACCGGTGTGGCCGCGCGGCACTCCGCGCGATCCGGAGTGGTCAACGCGCACGCCGGGAGTTCCACCAGACGCAGACGTGATCCGTAATCACCGCCGTACGCGGAGGCGAACGCACTGTAATCCACCCGCACCGACAACGGCGTCCCGGCGGCCCCGCCGGCGTCGGCGACCGTGAACGCCAACCCGTTGACGCCCGCCTTCGTGGCCTCCGCTCTGCTCACGGTCCGGATCCGCACGCGCGGCGGATCGGTGGACTCCGCGTCGGGCGCCGCCTCGGCCTCCGGCGCGGAGTCCACCACGGGCGCGACCGCCACCGGCAGGTCACCGGCCTG
>NZ_KI912196.1:75294-125487 GCF_000231035.2 Saccharomonospora iraqiensis subsp. paurometabolica YIM 90007
CAGGTCACCGGCCTGCCGGTGGCCCCCCGGGTCCGCGTCCGCAGCCCCGGCCTCGCCGGGCGGAGTCAGCTGCACCTCCGCGGTCCCGGGCTCCGGCCACCGGGGTTCGGGCGTCCGCTTCGCCACCGCGGTCTCCACCGGATTCTCCGGCAGTGGTGGCCTGTCGGTCGGTTCACCGGAGACCGACCGTTCCCGCCGCAGTTCGGGCAGGTCGACGTGCCGGGGGTCGTCCGGCTCGGCGACCGCCACGACCGTCGTGGAGAACACGGTGGCGGTCACGAACAGGGTGAGCGCACGAAGGACGGGTCGCACGGACAAGGAGAACTCCCGGGTCTCTCGCCGCGCCGGTGGGCGCCGACGGTCGTCGTGCAGGTGGTGGTGAACCGTGCGAGGTCTCCCGCCCGGTGTGTCGGGGTCCGGATCAGATCGGGAGCTGGCCGATCTGTTGGTCGCTCACGGCGCCCGAGTAGAGGCGGACGTCGCGGACCGCGCCGTTCCAGGGATCCACTCCCTGACCGACCCACGTCCCCTCACCGATCGTCAGCCCTCCGGGTCCGTTCCAACCCGCGACGTCGGTACGGACGGCGGAGAACTGTCCGTTGACGTAGAGCCTGGCCTCCGCACGGGCGTGGTCGTACACCGCGGTGAGGTGCGTCCACTCCCCCTCGACGGGCTTCTGCGCGCTCCGCACCGGCCAGCCGTTCTCCGCGTCCGGCCCCAGGGACAGCAGGAACGCCCACCGCTCGGAGCCGTACCGGTACTGCAGCATGAAGGGGGAGAAGTCCGAGTGGGCGAAGCTGACGGCCGTGCGGGGATGGTCACTGTCGAGGTCGTCGAGCCGTACCCACGCGGACACGGTGTACGAGCGGTCGGTCCGGACCTCCGGACGCGGAGCATCCACGCGGCCCCAGCCCTCGGTGCCGATCCCGACCGCCGAGTACTCCCCGTTTTCCCAGGTCGCCTTGCCGACGAGCTCGGCCGTGTCCCCGGTGACCGAGTCCGTGGCGACATCCCCGGCCCCCTCGTCGAACGGGTAGTGCGCACGGAGGACCGCCTCGTTCGCGAGAGCCTCCGCCTCACTGTCGATAATCACCCGTTGATACACGCGGACGTCGTCAACGACTCCCGGGAAGTGGTCCACGCGGTAGTCGTTCCACAACGCCGCTCCGATCTGGAAGTCGCCCGACGCACTCCACGGACTGTCGTAGACCTTTTCCGCGGCGAGGGAACCGTTGACATAGAGGCGCAGCCGTTCGGCTCCGTCGTCGTAAACTCCCATGACGTGTGTCCACACGCCCGTCTGGACCGGCTGGGACGAGATCGCCCGGACCTGGTCGCCGTTCCCGTCACCGTCCTTGGAAAACATCGCCATCGACCAGTTGCCGTCCGGTGACGCTTGGAGCTGGAAGCCGCTCGTGTGTTCGCCGTCCTGCGAGGCGATCGCGGGCCAGCCACCGACCTCGTCAAGTTTCGCCCACGCCGACACCGAGAAGCTCGATGACGTGTCGAGTACGGGGCCCGGGTGGTAGAGCCGCTGGGAGGCGTTGTCGAACCGGACGGCCCCTTCCTTGTACCCGGAAGCGGCAACCTCGGTGTCCGCCGTCGCGGACAGTCCGAGATCGTTCGGAGTGCTGTCGTTCAGATCGCCGTCCAGTTCCCAGTGTGCGGCCGCCCCACTCAGCGGCTCCCGCGCCCGGACCAGAATCTTGTACCGGACGATCTCCGACCGGTTGCCCGCACGGTCGACCGACCGGACGAACACGGTCTGGGGCCCGTCGAGGGTGGGCGTCCACCGGACCGTCGCCGTCCCACCCAGCCGGTCCGCATCGACACGGGTCTGCGGATCGTCGTTCTCCTCCTCTGAGACGGACCACAGGTAGTGCTCCACGTCCTCGGTCCCCGCCGCGCCGAAGGTGAAGGTTCCGGTACGGCCGACACCACCGCCGGGGGTCTCACCCCCGCCGGGGTAATCGGTCGAGGCCACGGAGGGTTCGCCGGGTGCGGTGTGGTCCACCCCGAACTCACAGTCGCCCACCCACGCCGATCCGTTGCCACCGTCGCTGGCGTACATCGACCAGTGGTAGACGCCCTCTTCGGTCACCAGCCCGTTCGGCACGGTGACCTCGGCGAACGAGCCGGACGGCACATTCGCGACCGTCTCCTCCCAGATCCGGGTGCCTGTTCCGACCTCACCGGTGTAGAGGGCGAACCTTCCTTCGAGCATGCCACCGTCCGGATCGCTGACCTTGCCCCGCAGCCGGGGTGTGGAGGTCGGCACGAACGCACGGTCCTCACCCGTGGTGCAAGGGAGCTCACCGCCCTCCATGCCGAGTTCGCCCGGGACGTTGGGGACGGAGTTGTAGGTGACGTCCAGGACCGGGTCCAACGCGAACCGGCGCCAGGCCTCGTTCGCCGCGCTCTCCGCCCGGAGACCGAACGTGATCGTGGGTCGATCCCACTCTCCCTTCGCCGCCTCCCGCATCGCACTGAGCACATCCGCCTCGGCATGCCCGTCCGACGGGCAATACTGTGCGTGGTTCGACCGCGTGATGTCGTCGAGGTTGCTGCTCCACGACGGCTGGGTGTTCCAGGTCGTCGATGGCCATATTCCGCCGGTCAACCACAGCTGAGTCGCCGGTCCGCCACATGTCCATGAATGAATGACCCTCGTGCGCACCGTCGCCGCGTGGATCACTTTTCCGTGCATGTCCCCGACTTCGAAGTCAAAGAACGACCTCGAGGTGTATCCTCCCTGAACGCCCGCCTTCAGATCAGCGAGATCCCCGTCCGTGCGGTTATAATTCTGCGCGTCCGGCCATGCGCTCTGTACCACGACGTGGTTCTGCTTCTGCCCTGCCCACTCGTACTCCGGATCGATATACACCGGGTACACCCGGTCCGGGGAGGTGAGGAACTCGCGGTCCGGTCGCACGACCACCTCGCCCTCCCCGATCTCGACATCCATGTCGGCACGCGCGGGTGCACTCGATCTGGTTTCCGCGGTGTCCGAGGTCGAGTGGATCCGGTTACCACGCGAGTCCCACATTCTGTTCGCGTTTCCCCGGAAAATCACGGTCCCGGATTCGTCCCTGGCTTCGATATCCGAGGACTCGCCGACTCGAAGGTCGACGTTTCTCGTATGACTCCGAAATGCCAACTCTTCGAGGCGTGGGTTCCGGGCGGCCTCCGCATCCGTGATTTCGAGCATCTGCCGAAAACCGAAATGCTTGACCGTGAGCATGAGGTTCACACCGGGGAGAACATCGTGGTAGGTGGCGGTCCGCCCGTCGAGGGTCGGCTCGGGCAGCGCACCCGACCACCCGATTCCGACCTCCCGGTCGTCCTTACCGACGACCGCGAGCTCTGGTGTGGACTCTCCGGCACCTCCGGAGAACCGCACGTCAACGGTCGCGGCGCGGGGCCCCACGGTCCCGTCGTCGCTCCGCACCAGTGTGAGGTCCACCGGAACCCATCCGCCGTCGCGGCGCACTCGCTGCGGGAAGAGCGCCTTGGTGGATGTCAGGGTTCCGTCGGGATTCGCAGTGACAGTCGTCGTCTCGGTCGTCCGTGAAGGTACCGGGACCTGTTCGTTCCGGTCTCGTGCTGCCGCGAGAGATTCTGCGACATGCTCGTCCGGTTCCCCGGAAGAATGCTCGTCACCGACCGCGCCGGCCGGGAATGCCGGCAATGGCGCCAACACCATGGCAACCAATACGGAACACACACCCAGGGCGCGCCGAGGCCGCATTCGTCCACCCCCAGTGGGACTTCTGTCGACCTCTCGGGTCGATCTATGGGCAAACCCCCGAAACGCTAACAGTCATCCTGCTTCCGTTGAACCCACTCGATCAACGAGATCGACTTTTTGATCGCGCCGATGCTGTGTTGTAACTTCGCTCCTGCGAACAGCTCAATCGGTTGAACCGGTTTCACTATCACCGGGACACCGACCGGCGGATGAATACCCCATTCGGGCGAATGTCAATGTCCGGATCTTGGTATCTGGCGGCGTAGCGCCCCTCGTGTTACAGACTGCAGAGTGAGGGTGGTCACAAATCCTCCGAGGAAACCGTTTTCTCTCCACATGGCACACTGTCGGGTACGTGATCCTCAGCGGAAGGAACCCAGGTGCCACGACCCGCAGTCGCTGTCCTCGCCACCCCTCTTGTCACATTCGCGCTGGCCGCGTGCGGCGCACCCGCGGAGGACGCCGGAACGCCCGACAAGGGACATAACGCCACCACCAGTGCATCGCAGTCACGCCCAACCACCGGATCAACGGACAGCGACGTGTGGCACGATTCCGTTTCCCCAGCCGAGGCCGGTGGATCGGTCGGTCCTGACGACAGTCCCTGCCCACTTCCCGTGACGTTCGACGTGCCCGCCGGATGGCAGCCCGCGGCCCTCGACCCGGGTGACCCGGACGGTGATTTCGCCTCGATGACGTACAACGGCGACTTCGCGGTCGCCTGTGAGATCAACGCCGGACCTGCCGGGCCGATCGGTCACCTACGGGTGTGGGTCAGTGAGGAGCAACCGGAGGACCTCGAAGAGACCTTGGGGACCTTCCTCCGAGAAGACGTCTCCGGCGAAATCTCCGAGCGGCACTACCGCGAGAAACATGCCGGTGACCTGGAGACGGTCGAAGCAACGGTTCTGGCCTACTCGGACGTACTCGAGGAACAGCGCCGCACCCGGGGCTTCATCGTCCGCACACCCGACGGTGCCGCCGTGGTTGAGTACACCGGATTCGACCGGATCGAACACGAGGCCATGGTCCCCGGATACATCCGCGCTCGCGACAGCATCCAGCACACGGAGTGAAACCGTCGTCGGCACAGGTCCCTCAGAGGCTGTTCCTGATCTCAGGTGAGGCGTTTGCTGGTTGTGTGGATCATGGCCCAGCGGACGATGGCTTCGTGGTGTTCGGGGAGTCGTTCGTAGTCGCGTACGCAGCGGCGGTGTTGGTTGATCCAGGCCAGGCTGCGTTCCACGACCCACCGCCGGTGTAGTACCACGAACCCGACTTGGCCTGCGAGTTTGGCGACGATGTCGAGGGTGATCCCGAACGTCGAGCGGGCCCGGTCGATGAGGGTGCCGGTGTAGCCGGAGTCGGCCCACAGGTGCCGCACGCTGGGGCAGTGGTGTTTCAGGCGGGCGAGGAGGTCCCGGGCGGCGGTGCGGTCCTGGGTGTCGGCGCCGGTGACCAGCACGCAGATCAGCAGGCCGACGGTGTCGACGGCGATATGCCGTTTGCGGCCGTTGATCTTCTTGCCGGCGTCGAACCCCCGGGTTCCCGCGCCGACCGTCTCGGCGGCTTTGATCGAGGCCGAGTCGATGATCCCCGCGCTCGGTGCGGCGTGACGACCTTCGGTCAGCCGCACGCGGTCACGCAGAGCGTCGAGCACGTCTTGAGTCGCTCCCTGCCGTTCCCAGGCGGCGAAGTGCTTATACACAGTCGACCATGGTGGGAAATCCGCTGGCAGGGCCCGCCACTTGATCCCGTTGTCGACCACGTACAGGATCGCATCGACGAGCTCACGGCGGCAGTGCTTGGTTCGCCTACCGCCCCTGCCCGCCAGCCAGCCCGGGGCGGGCAACAACGGTTCGATCAGCGCCCATTGAGCGTCGGTGGTGTCCGACGGATAACGCCGTGACCGGGACGAAGGCTGATGCGTGGTGGCCAGCAAGCAGCACTGCCCACCCCGCGCGCGCATGATCGGCGCACTCGGGCACGATGGCACCCGGGACTCCTCGGTAGAACGGTTGACTAGACACCACCCGATCTACCAGGAGTCCCTCCTCATCTCCGCACCCACCCCACCACCAAGATCAGTTCGGGAACAGCCTCTCAGTCTTCGCAGCCGATGCCGTCGCCGTCGGCGTCGAACCGATGAGGGTCGCCCGAACGGACCGGGAAGTTACGTTCCGCGATCTCGCCACTGGGGCACTCGACCCGCTTCCGAAGGCTGTCCTCGTGGGTGACAGCGTTCCGCACAGCGAGTGAATGCGCCCCGTCCACCCCCGGCGGCTCCCACGGTGTCACGCGACCAGGCGGCCCGCCCCGCGGACGTGCGCGGCCAATGCGGCGGTGACGTACTCCGCGTCGCGGTGCACCCCGCGCAGGGTGTTCGAGGCGAACGAGCGTTGGAACTCCAGCCCCACGTACACCAGCCCGGGGTGTGTGCCGGAGAGGCCGCCGGTGTGCCGGGGAACCCCGTCGACGACGGCTCCGAGCGGTTCGAGGTAGCCCAGATCCGGGCGGTACCCCGTGGCGAACAGGACCGTGTCCACCGCCTCCCGGCTCCCGTCGGCCCAGACGACCGATTCGTCGTCGAAAGCGGTGAACATCGGACGGCGATCCAACCGCCCGGTGTCGACGGCGCGGCGGTACTCGCCGGTGTCCAGCACGAGTGTGGTGGACACGAGTCGGGCCAACCACTCCGGTGGCAGGTCGTCGAACCCGGTCGTCCGTAGCCAGTGGTGCAGGTCCCGGCCACCCGGTCGCTGTTCCATGAAGGCGAGGGGCCTGCGGGTGGCGAGCGTGACGTCGGCGACCCCGGCCAGCTCGGAGCCCACCTGCATCGCGGAGTTGCCGCCGCCGACCACGATGACACGCTGCCCGGTGAACGGCTCCGGTTCACGGTAGTCGGACACGTGCAGCACCTCCCCGGTGAAGCCGTGTTGACCGGGCAGGACCGGACGGTGCGGGTTGCCGAACGAGCCGCTGGCGGCCACCACCCCGGCGGTGGGCACCGTGTCACCCGCGTCGGTCCGCACGAGAAAGCCCCCACCGCCGTCGGTGGTGACTCCGGTGACCCGGGTACCGGTACGGATCTCCACGTCCAGATCGGCGGCGGAGGCGCGCAGATGGGCGGCGACCTCGTCCCGGGTGGGGTAGCGCTCCGCGTCCCCGGGGAAGGGCGCGCCGGGTCGGCCACTGTACCCGGCGGGAGAGAAGAGAGTGAGACTGTCGTAGTAGCGCGGCCACGACCCGGTCGGTTCCGAACCCGCTTCCAGGATCACCGGCACCAGGCCGCGCTCCGCCGCGGCCCGGGCCGCGGCGAGTCCGGACTGGCCGGCGCCGACGATGACGACATCGTGCATTTACTGTCCTTTCAGGATTCGCGTTGACAAAGTGGAGGGTCGCCGTTTGACTCCTTCGATTCCACTCAGGCGTTGATCGAACGGTCCGCGTGCGCCGGGGTCGAGGCGAGGGACAACAACGCCGCCACCGCGGTGAGTCCACCCAGGAACAGGAAGGCGGCGGAGTACCCACCGAGCAGTCCCGCCAGTGCCGCCCCGGCGAACGGAGCCAGCGCCATCGTGACGGTCAGCGGCGCGGACAACACCCCGGTCAGCCGCCCGTAGTGGGCCGTGCCCCACCTGTCGGTGATCGCGGTGGCCTGCACCAACGTGAACACGCCGCGCGCCGTCCCGGCCAGGACCGAGGCCGCGATCAGGGTCGGGACCGTGGTGAGCATCCCCAACAGGGCGGTCGTGGCGGCCATGGCCAGCAGGATCATCGCGGTGCGTGTCCGCACCGTGGTGTGTCGGTCCAGGGCGGCGTAGCCGAGGCGACCGGCGACCTGGCCCGCGCCGCCGAGTCCGAGTGCGACGGCGGCGGTGCCGGTGCCGATGCCGCGTTCCGCCAGCAGCGGCACCAGGTTGATCACCACGGCGAACGTCGCGAACGCCGCCACACTCAGCGACACCACCAACAACACGAACGCCCGGCTGCGCACCACCCGAGCCGGGTCGCCGTTGTGGCCCGGCCCCGGTTCGGGCCGCGGCGCCTCCGGCCACCGGAGCCGCAGCCCGAACCAGTGGGCCGGGACAGTGATCACCGCCAGCACCGCGGCCAGCACCAGGTAGGTGCCGCGCCAATCCAGGTGCGCCGACACGCCGGCCGTGAGCGGCGCGAACACGGTGCTGGCCAGTCCCGCGACCAGGGTGAGCACGGTCAGTGCCCGCACCCGGTCCGGACCGTGCCAGCGGGTCAGCGCCGCGAACGCCGGAGGATAGAGCACCGCGCCCATCGCGACCCCCACCATCAACCACGCGGCGACGAAACACCCCAGATTCGGTGCGAGGGCCACCGCGACGATCGCCGCCACGGCCACGACCGAGCCCCCGGTCATCACCCCGCGGGGACCGTGTCGGTCCAGCTGTCGCCCCACCGGGATCCCGACGAGCGCGGCGACCAGCTGTCCCGCCGACAACGCCGCCGTCAACGACGTCGCCGACCACCCGGTGTCGGCGGTGATCCGCCCGGCGAGCACCGGGAAGGCGTAGTACAGCACGCCCCAACTGGTGATCTCCGTCGCGCACAACACGACCAGCACACGCCGCGTCCCCTCGCGCGTCCGCGCGCGCCGCTCCGCCGGTGCCTGCGGGGCGTCCACGCCGTCAGTGGGCGGTGGGGGCGGACAACGACACGGCCTCCGGTCCGGCCGGGGCACCGCAGCAACCACCGGCGTCCTCGGTGTCGCTGTCGGCGTCGGACAGCCCCGACCCGCTGCACACCCCCGTCTCGGGGAGAACGAGTTCGACCCGCTGCGCGGAGTCACGGTCTCCGGCCAGTTCCGCCGCGATCGAGCGGACCTGCTCGTACCCGGTCAGTGCCAGGAACGTCGGTGCCCGCCCGTAGCTCTTCATCCCGGCGAGGAACACGCCCGGCTCCGGGTGGGCCAGCTCGGTGGCGCCGTGCGGGTAGACGGTGCCGCACGAATGCACGTTCGGATCGATCAGCGGGGCCAGCGCGACCGGTGCCTGCAACGTCGCGTCCAGCGCCAGCCGCAGTTCCGAAAGCCACGACAGGTCCGGGCGGAACCCGGTCACCGCCACGACCTCGTCGACCGCCTCCACGACCTGTCCGGTCGCCGAACGCAGTCGCAGCCTGCCCGCGCCGTCGCGCTCCACGGCCCCGGTCCGGAACCCGCGCACCACCTCGAGGTGTCCGCTCTCGACCGCGGCCCGCGCGCGCTCGCCCAGCGCGCCCCGCGCCGGGAGCTGGTCCGACGCACCCCCGCCGAACGCCGACCCGACGGTCTCCCGGCGCAGCAACCACGTGATTCTCGTCGACGGGTGCCGGGTGGCGATCCCGGCGAGGTCGACCAGTGCCGTCAACGCCGAGTGCCCGCTCCCGGCGACGACGACGTGCCGCCCCGCGTACCGCTCGGCCACCGGCTTGTCGCGCAGGTCGGGCACCCGGTAGGAGATCCGGTCGGCGGCCGACGCCTCACCCGGCGCGGGCAGGCCGTCCGCGCCGAGCGGATTGGGTGTGCCCCACGTTCCCGACGCGTCGATCACCGCGCGGGCGGTGAGGAGCTCCGCACCGCCGTCGGACGTGCGGACGTGGACGGTCAGGGGCTCCGAGTCCCGTCCGGCGTCGACCACCCGATCCCGGCCCTGTCGCGCCACGCCGACGACCTCGGTGCCGAAGCGCACCTTCTCCCCGAGCGCGTCGGCCAGCGGCCGCAGGTACCGCTCCACCCACTCCGCGCCCGTCGGGTAGGTCGCCGCATCCGGCAGTTGCCGACCCTGTCTCTCCAACAGTCGGCGAGCGGCGGGGGCGACGAGTTCGCCCCATCGGGAGAACAGCCGCACGTGACCCCAGCCCGACACCGCCGCGCCCGCGTGCGTGCCGCGCTCCACCACCAGCACGGGCAGACCGCGCTCGGCCACCTCCGCCGCCGCGGCCAGCCCCACCGGACCCGCCCCGACGATCACCACAGGGACCTCCGCCATCCCGACACCTCTTTCATCGATAACCTTCGATACAGCATGGAGACTGTATCGACTCCCATCGATGAAGGCAAGTATCGACCGCGATCGATACATTGACGGGCCGACAGCCCTGCCCATGCCCCGGTCGGTGCGCATCCGGCGGGCCGGGCACGCCCGGCACGTCACCGGTCCGCCGGACCCTCCCGACCCGGCGGGACGTCCGTCCGGTCAGAGGGGTGCCACCCTGCGGATCCGGTACTGGCCGAAGTCGGCGACGAACAGGTTCTCGCGGCCGTCCGTGACGACACCTCCCGGATCGAGCGGGAGCCCGGTGGCGGGCCCACGCTCGTCCCCGTCACCCGCGTGACCGTTTCCGACGATGGTGTCGATGGTGTGGTCGGTCGCGGAGACCTTCCGTACCCGGCAGGTGTCGGGATCGGCGATGTAGAGGTTCCCGGCCCCGTCGACCGCGAGACCGACCGGGAAGCTCAGGGTCGCCCGGATCGCGGGACCACCGTCGCCGTCACCACCCTCGGCCCCGGTGCCCGCGACGGTCGAGATCGTGTGGTCGGCAGCCGACACCCTGCGCACCCGGTGGTTTCCGGTGTCGCCGAAGTAGAGGTTCCCGGCCCCGTCGACCGCGAGGCTGTTCGGATACCGGACCTCCGCGTCGGTGGCCGGTCCGCCGTCACCGCCGTCTCCCTCCCGCCCCGTCCCGGCGACCGTCGTGATCGTGTGATCGGTGGCCGAGACCTTCCGCACGCGATGACTCCTCGGGTCGGTGAGGAAGACATTGCCGTGGCCGTCGACCGCCACACAGTTCGGGAAACGGAGTTCGGCGTCGGTCGCGGGGCCTCCGTCACCGCTGTCTCCTTCCCGCCCCGTCCCGGCGACGGTTGAGATCGTGTGATCGGTGGCCGAGACCTTCCGCACCCGGCGGCTCTCCGGGTCCGTGAGATAGACGTTGCCGTGCCGGTCCAGAGCGACCGTCGTCGGGTGCCGGAGTTCCGCGTCGACCGCGGGGCCGCCGTCACCGCTGTCCCCGTTCTGCCCGGTACCCGCGACAGCGGCGAACGAGGCGCCGTCGGCCGTGACACGCCGCACCTGACACCCGTCCGCGTCGGCGACGTAGAAGTTCCCCTGCGTGTCCAGTGCCAAGCCCCACGGTCTGCCGAAGGCGCGTGCGGCGGTGCTGATGGTCCGCACCGTCGTCGGCGGGGCAGGAGACGGTGTCGGGTGTGGAGTCGGGTGCGGTGCGGCCTCCTGATCGACTTCGAACGTATCCGGAGACCGGACGTGACCGGTGGTCCAGGGCCCGGCCGCGTCCGAAGTGACGTAGCGAGCACGCCATTCCGTCCTGATCGTGGACGCGGCGTACACAGGGACGAGGTGTTCGGCACCTCGCACCGCCGCCGGTGTCCACCGACCGTCGACGTGTTCCTGTACCTCGGTCGTGCAGTCCGGCCGTGGCGGCACCGACAGGAACGCCCAGCCGGGCGTGAAACGGGCGTGCAGGCCCTGGGGACGCGGAATCGACACGGGCTCTCCTCCTCGATCAGGCTCACTCGGCCACATCACCCGCCGCGAGAGTAGGGATGCGCGCCGCGGAAAGGGAGCACGGTTCACGCGAAGGAGTACGCGGCTCTTCGGGTGATCTTCGCTTGACAGGCGGCACGGGCCGCGACGGAGATCCCGTGACTCCGCGGCCACCGGGTGCCGCGGCGGACGGCACGGAGAGCACGCGTTCAACCGGACGATCGACCCGACTCGATACACTGGCGACATGCCGACCGCGCTCCCCCGGATCCCGCTGCTGCCCAGCGGCCAGGCCACCGCCTACGCGGACCAGTTCGCCTGTCTGGCCGAACCCGTACGGGTCAAGCTCCTGCACGCCGTGGCCACCAGCCCGCAGGGCATCACCGTCGGCGCACTCACCGGGATCCTCGGCACCAGCCAGTCCACCACGTCGCACCACGTGCGCAAGCTCGCCGAGGCCGGGTTCGTGCGCACCCGCAAGGACGGCACGGCCAGCCTGGTCACCATCAACGAGGCCTGCTGTTCCGGGCTCCCGCACGCCGCCGACGCCGTCATGGGTCTGCTCGGGCCGCAGCCCTGCTGCCCGGACAACCTCCCCACCGACGTCACCGTCCGCGCACTGCGGCCCGACGACTGGCCCGCCGTCCGGCGCATCTACCGCGAGGGCCTCGCCACCGGCCTGGCCGGCTTCGAGACCACCGTGCCCACGCGGGTCACCCTCGACGCCACCTGGCTGTCCGACCACCGGTGGGTCGCCGAGATCGACGGGACCGTCGTCGGCTGGACCGCCGCGAGCCCCGTGTCGGCCCGGGACTGCTACTCCGGCGTCGCCGAGACCCTCGTCCACGTCGCCGAGGGATACCGGGGCCGGGGCGTCGGCAGGTCCCTGCTGCACCGGCAGGTCACCGCCGCCGACGCCGCGGATCTGTGGACGCTCCAGACGTCGGTGTTCACGGAGAACCGGGCCGCCGTCGCGCTGCACCACGCCGCCGGGTACCGCACCGTCGGTGTCCGGGAACGCATCGCCCGACTCGACGGCGTCTGGCACGACACCATCCTGCTGGAACGCCGTTCCCCGGTACGTTGACCCGCGCCGTGCGACGAGAACGTCGCGACACCCGGCACGGATCGGCGGTACGACCGCATCGGTGGTCCAGACTGACAGCATGTCGCAGTCGCTGGTCATCCTCGTACTGGACCTGACGGGCACGTTCGCGTTCGGCCTCAACGGCGCCCTCACCGCCGTCCGGGCCGTGCGCCTGGACCTGGTCGGCGTGCTGGTCCTGGGCGTGATGACCGCGCTCGGGGGCGGGATCATCCGCGACGTCCTGCTCAACGTGTCCCCGGCGGCCTTCACCGACGTCCGGTACCTCGCGGTGGCCACGGGCGGGGCCCTGCTCGTGTTCCTGCTGAGTGTGGAACTCGAACGGTTCACCCGGCTCATCACCGTCTTCGACGCCGTCGGGCTGAGCGTGTTCTGCGTGACCGGGGCCAGCACGGCACTCGCCACCGGCCTGGGCAGCGTGCAGGCGGTGCTGCTCGGCGTGATCGCAGGCGTGGGTGGGGGAACCCTGCGGGACGTGGTCCTGCGGCGGGTTCCCACGGTGCTGACCAGCGACTTCTACGCCGTTCCCGCCCTGGTCGGCGCCGTCCTCGTCGTCGTGGCCACGAATCTCGGCATCCAGGGGCTCGTCGGCGCGCTCGTCTCGGCGGCCGTGACCTTCGTCCTCCGCATGCTCGGCGTCCGGTACGGGCTGAGCCTCCCCGGCCCCCGGCAAGGCGGCTCCAAAACCGGCGAATCCCGGCCACGACGACGCGGACGGCGGTCCCGGGGGACGGACGAGGACACCGCGTAGGCATCGTGGTCCCGCGCGGAGCGGCGGTGATCGCGGGCCCTCCGCAGACCACCGTCCCGACCCGTACAGTCTCCTGGTTTCAACTGCTGTTGCCGTTCTCGGGGTTCGCGATGATCACAGGGCGGTACCTCCGCGAACGAAAGCTCAGGAACGCAGGCTACGAGATGACCCGGCGCGACCTGTGGAGATGAGTCCGGGATCGGCTGAGGCTCGCGGACGATTAGCGTCGTGACCAGCCGCGGCGCCCGTCAGGGACCTGGTGGCTCAGACCGGTACCCCGCGGGGACGGTGTCGGAGGCACCGCCGGACACGCGACGGGGACCCGGAACGATCAACGCGATCAGCAACGCGGCCACGACCACCCCGCCCGCGAGCAGGTATCCGAATCGGTACCCGGCCAGCATCGCGGGGGGCTCCGGCGTGCCGTCGGCGACGAGGTCGCGGGTGCGTGCGGCGGCGACCACCAGCATCGTCGACAACCCCAGCGCACCACCCACCTGCTGCGTGGTGTTGAACAGACCGGACACCGTGCCCGAGTCCGCGGGCGTGGCCTCGGCCATTCCCCAGGACATCAACGCGGGCATCGCCAGACCGAAACCCGTGCCGAGCAGGAGCAGTGCGGGCAGGACGTGGACGGGGTAGTCGGCGGACAGGGGTGTCCGGGCGAGTATCGCGAGTCCACCCACGACAGCCACCAGCCCCGCGGTGAGGACAACCCGTTCCCCGAACCGGGTGATCGCCCGCGGCGTGATGCTCAGCGAGAACAGGGCGATCGCGAGTGCGGCGGGCACCATGGCGAACCCGGTCTCGCGGGCGCCGAACCCGAGAACGGTCCGCAGGAGCAGGACCGTGCCGAACATGAACCCGAACATGCTCGCCACCAACAGCAGCAACACCGCGTTGGCTCCGGCGAGGATCCGGGACCGCAGCAGACGTGCTGGCAGGAGCGGGGTACGCGCCCGGGACTGCCGGAGAGCGAACGCCGTGAGCAACAGCCCGCTCGCCGCTGCTCCCAGAGCCGTGTGTCCCGACGCCCACCCGTGCTCCTCGATCCGCACGATCGTGGCGATCCCGGCGACCAGCGCACCGGTCACCAGCGCGGCACCCGGGAGGTCCATCCCCGCACTCAGGCCCGCTCCGCGGTCGTCCGGTACGACCCGCACCGCGAGAACGAGGGCGACAAGACCGACGGGGACGTTGACGAAGAACACCCAGTGCCAGCTCACCAGCTCGGTGACCACTCCCCCGACGAGCATACCGAGGGTACCGCCGGAAGCCTGGACGAAACCGAACGCGCCGAGCGCCTTCGCCCGTGGCCGGGGCGAGTCGAACAGCGTGACGATGATGCCGAGAATGACCGCCGTCATCGCGGCCCCTCCCGCACCCTGCACGAACCGGGCGGTCACGAGCACAGCAGGGTGCCATGCGAGCCCGCACAGCACGGACGCGGAGGTGAACACCGCCATGCCGACGAGGAAGACCCGCCGCCTGCCGACGAGGTCACCGAGGCGCCCGGCGAACAACAGCAGCCCGGCGAAGGCGATCAGGTAGGCACTGGTCACCCAGGCCAGCCCGGCAGGGGAGAACCCGAGATCGGCACCGATCGCGGGCAGCGAGACCGCGACGACCGTCTCGTCGACGATCGCCATGAGGGCCCCGGCGCACAGCACCGCCAGAGCCGTCCGTGGTGACGGGGACATCGAGGGGACTCCGGTTCCGTTCCGTGGTGCACCACTTGGTTCCTGGTGCACGGTTTGTTACCGGGTCTATCGTGTGTGACTATGACGGTTCGCGGAAGGAGGCACTTTCGTGTCCCGGAGGAACACTGATGTACCCCACGACGTCATGGCCACCGAGGCCTGCCCACTGGCCGAGGTGCTCGACCACGTGGCGGGCAAGTGGAGCATCGGAGTCCTGGTCGCCGCCGCACACGGCCCGGTGCGGTTCACCGAACTCGAACGCGCCATCGAAGGTGTCAGCAGGCGGATGCTGACGCTGACCCTGCGCAGACTGGAACGGGACGGGCTCCTGCGACGCACCGTCTACCCGACGGTGCCGCCGAAGGTGGAATACCGCCTGACCGACATGGCCGCCGAACTGGTCACGACGCTCCGGTCCCTCACCGACTGGGCGGAGCGGCACCGTGGCGACATCGCCACCTCCCGCGCCGCGTACGACGCGGAACGGGCGGTCGATCCTTCCGAATCTGTGGACGGATGATCTGGCGCCCCTCCTCGGCCGCCGGCGGCTCGTCGTGCAGACTGCCCGCGTCGCCGGAACGCTACGGACGGCCCGGGACAGTATCCCTCTCGACCGGCTCGGGTGCTGCGGTACTGACCGAACGGTGGCGCCTGCCGGTGTACCAGGCGATCGCGCCGCAACACAGCGCGAGCACAGCCACCGCGATGAGCACGTCGGTGGTCGAGGCCACAATGGAGGACAGCACCAGGGGGCCGGTGAGGCCACCGAGGCGGTTGAAGAACGACACCCCGCCGGTGACGCGTTCGCGGGAACCCGCGTCGGCGAGATCGGCCGCGATCGGCAGAAAGATCGCGGCCATGGTGTTGACCGCGAACAGTGCTGCCGCGAGCACCGCGGCCGACAACCACGACACCGCCGACGCGAGCCCGGACGCGGCCAGTGCCAGCAGCACGACCGCCGTGCCCGTCGCCAGCAGGACCGCCAGTCTGATCGGCCCGACCCGCCGATAGCAGACCGCGACCAGTATCGCGCACGGCACCATCACCACCGCCACGACGGTGAGCAGCGTGTTGGCGGTCATCACGGAGAGCCCACCCGCGCGGGCGAGTGTGGGTATCCAGGTGTTCAGGCCGAATGTCAGCACACCGACCGTCGCCGCGTAGATCGCCTGAAGCCGCAAGGTGAACGCGAGCCGCGCCGTCCGGTGTGTGTCTGCCGGCATGCCCGACCCCTCGGGCGCTGCCATGGCCGACCGGTCCCCGACCTGTGGCGACACGCGCCGTTCCGGGATGAGCACGGTCGCCAGTGCCAGGAGCAGTCCCGTCGGCGCGCCGGTGAGCCAGAGGATCCGCCAGCCGAATCCCGGTTCCAACCAGAGCGCGGACCCGGCCGCGACCAGATAGCCGGTGGCGGTCGCCACCACCGACAGCGCGATCACCGTCGAGCCGCGCGCAGGCCCCGGGGACACGTCCAGCAGAGTCGTGATCAACAACGGCGCCAGGCCGCCCACCGCGACCCCCATCAGCAAGCACATCACCACATTGCCGAGGAAGGTGGGCATCGTCGCGCACATGCTCGTCGCGGTGAATCCCAGTGTGGTGATCAGGTAAGACGCCCGGCGCCCGATCCGGTCGGCGAGCCGCCCCACGCACACCGCGCCGAGAGCGGTCCCGGACAGCCCGGCCACCGCCAACATCGACGCCTCGGCCGGCGCCAGCCCGTACTCCACACTCATTCCGGGGATCACGAAGCCCAGGGTCGAGGTCTTACTGACATCGATCGTCAGCGCACCGGTCGCGACCCCGGCGACCAACCACCGTCTCCGCTTCCCCGGCACGGCCGACGCCGTGGTGCCGACGACCCGGAACCCACCCCACCGCGAGTGGGTGCGCAACAGCATCCCGACCAGGGCGATCACGATCCCGACACCCGCGACGAACATCTCCGGCATACCCGACAACGGCATACCCCGCAGCGGTCCGCCTTCCGGCGGAAACGCCCGGAAGAAGCCGACGACGGAACCGCCCACGGCGAGAACCACGCCGACCACCGTCACCGGGTCACGCGAATACCGCAGGAGAGACCGCGCCACAACCATCCCCTTCCGACGGAGCGGTTTCGCCTGCCGCGACGCACCGTCCGATCCGAACCTCGTCCGACCTCACCGTCGAGCGCTGCTGCCGTCACGGTATTGGCATTCACGCGGAACCACAATGTCGTCGCGGCATTCCCGTGCGAGGGGAGCAAACCGGCTGCCTTTCGGACACTCCCGGGCGTCGATCCGGAACCTCCGACCGCGATCGGACGAGAGTCGATCCCGTCGGGCCTGTCAATGACTCCGCGGAGTCCGGGCCCGCGTGCGCGGACCGCGAGCGGGCCACAGCTCGGAGCGGGACCGAGGAGCGGTCCTGGGGAGAAGGCCGGATCGGCCGATGTCCGCGGAGGCTGATCGGCTCCGGGACGCGTCACGACGACACGTCGATCAGTGACTCGCGATCGGCTGGGAGAGGTGCGTGGGACCGTCCGCGGGACGAGATGGCGTCAGCGCCGGGCGGCCCGCAGCACCCGGTCGACGATCTCCAGCGCCTGTTCAACCGTGCCTGCCAGGTTCATCAGCTCCACGAAGACGTGGTCGATACCGGTATCGGGTCCGGCCGAGGCGACAGCATCGAGCACGCCGTCCATCGACTCCGTACCCCAGGGATAAACCCGCAGGACGGTGTCCAGCTCCGCCGGATCCCGCCCCGCCTCCCGGGCGAGCTCGCGGATCCGGGTCATCGGTTCGGTGACCTCGGCGGGATCGAACGGACCCCATTCCGGGACATGGGCCGGGAGCCAGCCGTCCGCCCGCTGTGCCACCCGCCGCATCGCCGTCGGCGCCCAGCCCGCGAGATACACGGGTGGACGGGGCTGCCGGGCGGGTTTGAGGTCGACCCGGCTCGCGGGGACGGTCCAGTGCTTCCCGGAATACTGCACGGGATCGTCCGACCACCAGGCCTGCACCACGTCGAGACACTCGTCGAGCCGGGCGCCACGCTCGTGCATCGGGACACCCGCGGCCCGGTACTCCTCGGGGGACCAGCCGGTACCGAAACCCACGAGCAACCGGCCGCCGCTGACACGGTCGATCGTGGTCAGGGACCGGGCCAGCATCGCGGGTGCGTACCAGGGTCCGACCAGGACATTCGTCCCGATCTCGACCCGCTCGGTCACCGCCGCCGCCGCGGACATCACGGCGAACGGATCCAGCACCCGGTGGAAGACCTCCGGTATCGTGTCCCCACCGGCGTAACCGACGGTGGGCTCCACCGGCGTCAGCAGCCGGTCGCCGACCCAGAGACTGTCCGCACCGAGACGCTCGGCCTCCGCCGCGAAGTGCATCACCTCCCGCGCCTCCTCCGCGAGCGGACCGAACTGCGGCAGCGTGAAGCCGATACGCACCCGTACCCCCTGAGCTGTCGGTGCTGATCCTCGGGCCGTGGTGACCGCCCGGAACGGGTACCCATCGTGGCAGCGGGGCGCGCGGCCCTCAATCACCCTTCCGTGGCGACGAACGGAAGTCCGTCGCTCTGCCCACCGGGGCACGCAGTGTTCGTGGTTCCGCAATCCTCGAATCGACGTCACGGATTTCCGGGAAGCCCGGACCCTGGTGTCCCGTGCGCCTGTCGGATCGATGCGTGAATTGGCCCCCCAGGACCGTTCCGGACCATTCGTTCGGGCGTGGCTCAATTGACAGCATAATCTGTCGAATGGAGGATAATCTCGTGACCAGCGGGCTCCACCACGGACGCGGTCCAACAGGAAAGGCGCGACACCATGACGGACGGCACCATCGGCACCATCGTCGGCTTCGACCTCACGGTGCGGGACGCACCGGCCGTGCGGGACTTCTACGCCGACGTCGTCGGCTGGAAACCCGAACCGCTCAGCATGGGCGACTACGACGACTACATGATGCTGACCCCGGACGGCACACCGGTGGCCGGTGTGTGCCACGCGAAGACCGAGAACGCGGACCTCCCCCCGCAATGGGTCACCTACATCGCCGTCGGCGATCTCTCCGCGAGCATGGACCGGGTCACCGCCCGGGGCGGTGAAGTACTGCGGGCGCCGAACGGGTACGGCCCGGGCGGATTCGCACTCGTCAAGGATCCCGCGGGAGCGGTGCTCGCACTGATGCAGAACCCGTACGGCGGCTCGGACGCCGGCGACGCGGAGAGTTGACGCGCATGTCGTGAGGCCCGGGCTGGCTCCACCGGCGCCAGGAGGCGGTCGGCCACCCTCAGGCTGTCCGCCACGACCCACGGCAGCACGGGACGCATGTCCGGCGCGGAGGCCCGCGTCGTGTGCCTCAGCTCCGAAGCACGAAGGACTCCCGGGCGAGCGCACTTCCGTAGGCCGCACGGTCGAGGAAGTCGTAGGTTCCCCCGGTCCGCAGTTCCCGTGCCGCCTCCGCCAGCGCCTGGTAGGCGGTGAAGGCGAACCCTCCGCCCACGGAGACCCGCCGCACCCCGAGCTCGGCGAGTTCGCCCACCGGAGGAACCCCCGGCCGCGCGAGCACGTTGACCGGGACGTCCACCGCCTCGACCAGCGCCCTGATCTCCTCCCGGCCGGTGAGCCCCGGCGCGTACACGACGTCCGCATCGGCCTCCCGGAAAGCACGAAGCCGCGCGAGGGTGTCGTCGAGGTCGTCGACACCCCGGAAGTGGTTCTCCGCCCGCGCGGTCACCACCAGCTGCCCCTCGGCCGCCTCCACGGCGGCGCGCACCCGCTCGCCCGCCAGATCCCGGTCGTAGAGCGCGGTACCACTCCAGTCCTCGACCGACACCCCGGCCACCCCGGTGTCCCGCGCCCGCCGGACCGTGTCGGCCACCCCCTCCGGGTCGTCGGCGAAGCCGTTCTCCAGGTCCGCCGAGACCGGGACGTCCACCGCACCGGCGAGTTCGGCACAGTGGGCCAACACCTCGTCCCGGCCGAGGGCGCCGTCCGGCAGACCCCGTGCCGCCGCGGCTCCGCTGCTGGTGGTGGCCACCGCGCGGAAGCCCAGATGCCGTAGCAGCACCGCCGACCCCACGTCCCAGGCGTTCGGCAGCAACAGGACATCCCCGGAGTGGTGCAGCGCGCGGAAATGCTCGAAGTCGGACATGGCGCGGACGATAGCGGACACCACCGACACCGGCGGCGAATCACGCCGATATCGGGCTCTCTCGGCACGGGGCCGACTTCTCTTTCCCCGGATCGTGTGCGAGTCTGCACCGATGGGGGATACCGTCCGCCGCCCGCTCGGGGTCGCCTACCGGTGGCTGTGGACCTCGTCCGGGTTGTCCAACCTCGCCGACGGGGTCGTCAAGGTCGCGCTGCCGCTGGTGGCGATCCAGTACACCCGGTCGCCCACGCTGATCGCGGGACTGGCCGTCGCGCTGGTGCTGCCGTGGCTGCTGTTCGCCCTGCCCGCCGGTGCGTTCGCCGACCGGTTCGACCGTCGCCGGATGATGCTCGGCGCCAACACCGTGCGGATCGTGCTGTCCGCGGCCGGAATCCTGGCGGTCGCGCTCGACGCCGGCTCGATCTGGCTCCTCTACGGGATCGCGTTCGGTCTCGGCACCGCCGAGACGGTGTACGACACCTCCGCGCAGTCGATCATGCCGCGGATCGTGGAGCGTGATCAACTGTCCCGGGCCAACAGTCGCCTGTTCGGGGTCGAGCTGACGACCAACCAGTTCGTCGGCCCGCCGCTGGCCGGTCTCCTGGTGGCGGCCGGGGTGGCCGTCACGTTCGCGGCCCCCACCGCGTTGTGGGGCCTCGCCCTGGTGGCGCTGCTGTTCGTGCGCGGCTCGTTCGGGACGGCGGAGACGGGCGGGCGCACCAGCCTACGGACCGACATCGCCGAAGGACTGCGGTTCCTCTGGCGGCACCGGCTGCTCCGGACGCTCGCCGTACTCACCGGGACGGTCAACTTCGCGACGAACGCGGCGTTCACCGTCTTCGTCCTGTTCGCGGTCGGCCCGTCCTCCGCCATGGGGCTCTCCGAGCCCGCCTACGGGGTCCTGTTCGCCACCACCGCGGTCGGCAGCCTGATCGGCTCGCTCGTCGCCGAGCGGGTCGAACGGACACTCGGGCGGGCCCGCACATTCCGACTGGCCCTGCTCACCAGCGCGCTGCTGGTCGGCATCCCGGCGGTGACCACCAACCCGGTCCTGATCGGTGCCGCGTTCTTCACCGGGGGCGTCGGGATCATGCTGTGGAATGTCATCGCCGTCTCCCTGCGCCAGCGGATCACGCCGGACCGGTTGCTAGGCCGCCTGAACAGCAGCTACCGCTTGCTCGCCTTCGGTACGCAACCGCTCGGGGCCCTGGCCGGGGGTGCGATCGCCGAAGTCGTCGGGCTGCGCTGGGTGTTCGGCACCATGGCGCTGCTGGTCCTGCTCGCCCTGCTGGGCGGCGCGAGGGCCCTGACCGACGACACCATGAACGCGGCCGAACGGGACACCGCTCAGGTCTGAAGACCAGCCGGGACCGACCGACGGTCAGGACCACGTCCGGCGGTCGCGGCGCCAGCGCTGCGGGGTGGTGCCGTACCGCTGCCGGAAGCGCCGGACGAGGTAGCCTGCGTCGCGCAGGCCGGTGCGGGCGGCCACCACGTCGAGCGGCAGGTCGGTCTCCCGGAGCAGGCGCCGGACCTCGGTCAGGCGGCGCTCGGTGATCCACTCCAGCAGGGGGCGGCCCGTGCGCTGTCGGACCACGGTCGTGAGATGCCCGGGGGTGTAGCCGAGCGCGCGGGCGACGTCCGCCGCGGAGACCGGCTCGTGAAAGGTGTCCTCGATCCGCGCGAAGACCCGCTCCACCAGCGGGTCCGGCGTGACCGGCGCCGAGGGCGCCAGACGCGCGGCCGCCACCAGGATCCGGGTGAGCGACGAGGCCACGGCCTCACCGGCCCCGAGACGCCCCGGGTCGGCGAGCTCGGCGTCCAGATCCGCCAGCCACGTCGACCAGCGGGCCCGGTCGGGCCCGGCGACACGGCCGTGCCCCACGCCCGGGGCGAACAGGGCGAGCAGCGGGTGGTGTTCCCAGGTCAGCGGGGAGACCGACGCCAGGGCGGGCACGGCGTCGGGAGTGAACGCGACCGACCACGCCCGGCCCCGGGCCAACTCCCCGACGCCCGCGGCGTCGACGACCTCCCCGGGCGGCACCGCGTACACGTCCCCGGCACGCAGGGATCGCTCCCGCCCACCGATCGTGACCGAGCCGGCGCCCTGTTCGACATGCATCAGGACGAGGAAGTCGTGCGCGTGCCGGTGCTCCGGGGGCAGCCCGCCCGGGGACGCACCGGCGTCGAACCGGGTCACCGACACCGGAGGCACACCGGGACGCTCCCGCCGACGGTAGACCGGTGTCCCGTCCGGAAGCACCCGCCCCAGCACCGACCGAGCCGCATCGACCGAAGAATGTCCCATGACAGCCACGCTACAACCTGCTCAGCCACCACAGAACGTTCAACACTGGAGGAAGAGAGGGGACCCGGGGCCGCCGCCCCGGATCCCGAACCGACATCCCTCATCACCGGGAGCACCGATGACAACGCCCGACATCCAGCTGTTCGACCAGCGCACCCCCGACGAGCGGGACCGTCCGTTCCTGCCCGGCATGGGCAGGGCCTGGCTGCTCCCCCTCTACGACACCGTCACCCGGCTCGCCGGGGTCCGGGCCGTGTACGAGCGGACGGCCGCACTCGCCGGCGTCGCGCCCGGCGAGTCGGTGGTCGACGTGGGCTGCGGCACGGGGAACCTGACGTTCGCCGTGCTCGCGGCCACCCCGCAGGCCCGAGTAACCGGCCTCGACCCCGACGGCGACGCCCTCCGTCGCGCCGCACACAAAGCACACCGCCGCCGTGTCGGCCTCACCCTCGTGCAGGGCTACGCCGACCGGATCCCCGCCGACGACGCCGCACTCGACCACGTGATCTCGTCGCTGGCCCTGCACCACGCCGACGACGACGGCCGTGCCGGGTTCGCCCGCGACGCGCTCCGCGCCCTCCGCCCGGGAGGGACGGTCACCGTGGCCGACTTCGACTCCGGTCCGACGCAGGGCGCAACCACAGCGGCCCCACCGGCGCACACGCACCGCCACGGCCCCGGCCACGTGCTCCGGAACCTGCTCCGGATCGTGCAGCCCCGGCGCTCACGGGCTCCGGTCGTGGCGCACGAGCAGGGTGACGGCCTCGTCGCCCTGCTGACCGGTGCCGGGTTCACCGACGCCCGCGAGGTCGCCCACCTCGACCACCGGTTCGGCCGGATCGCCGTCGTCCGGGCGACCCGCCCGATGGACACAATGGACAGCAGGAACGGTGATGCGGTCCGCGGGCATGCCTCCGCGGACCGCGAAGGCGAGGAGACACCCGGCCACGATTCCTGATCGGGGCCGGGATCCGGCCCGTCCGGACCCACGCGCCCGATGCCGAGCGCGCACGGCGGCAGGTGGGCCGAGGTCAGGGCTTGCGCCCGACCGCCCCGGCGACCAGCCGCTGCGCCACCCCGACCGGCGTCGTGCGCGGGCCGGACGGCCACCACCGGTGGGTCTCCACGATCCCCGGTTCCAGCAGTTCCAGCCCGTCCAGCATCGCCGCGATCTCCGCGTGCGTGCGCGCCCCGCCGCTGCCGAGGCCACCGGTGCGGGCCGCGTGCTCCAGCGCCCGCATCGCCGCGGACTCCCCCTGCTCCTCCGGGTCGTACAGGTGTGACAGCACCACGTACGAGCCGGACGGCAGCGCGTCGAGGTACTCCCGCAGCACCCGCACCGGCAGCTCCCGGTCGTCCCCGGAGTACATGTGCAGCGTCGCCGTGCACAACAGTCCGATCGGCCGTGCGAAGTCCAGCGCGGCCCGCACCTGCGGGTCGTGCAGGATGCCGGACGGTTGCCACGCGTCCCCACCGACCATGTGGGTGCGGTCGTTCGCCGCCAGCAGGGCACGGCCGTGGGCCAGCACCACCGGGTCGTGGTCGACGTAGACCACCGTGGCCTCCGGGTCGACCCGCTGCACGACCTCGTGCGTGTTCTCCGCGGTCGGCAGCCCCGAACCGACGTCGAGGTACTGGACGATACCGGCGTGCCGGGCGAGGTAGCGGGCCGCGCGGGTGACGAACGCCCGGTTCTCCCGCGCGATCTCCGCGACGTCCGGTACGGCGGCCTCCAGGGCCCGGGCCTGCTCCCGGTCGACCTCGTAGTTCTCCGTCCCGCCGAGCAGGTAGTCGTAGACCCGGGCCTGGCTCACCCGGGTCGGGTCGATCTCCACCGGTTCCGGATCCGGCTCCCCCACCGCGGACACAGGATCAACTCCTCCGAGAGCGGACAGTGACGCCGAGCGTACTTCGTTGATCAAGAACTGGACGACCCCGGTCCCGCAGCAGCCCGGATTCCGATCCTGACCGGGTCCGGCCCGGGTTGTCCCGCACCGGGCGGCGGTCTGCCCGGCGATCCCGGCCGGCAAGGGTGACAACATCCCTTGTCCCGCCGACCGCCGGATGCATAGGGTCGCTGATCGGGCGTTAAGGAGGCCGCATGGACTTCCCGCTGCCGGAAGAACTCGTCGCACTGCTCGCCGACCTCGACGGTTTCATCGACGCCGAGATCGTGCCGTTGCAGCAGCAGGACGACAACGACCGGTTCTTCGACCACCGACGGGAGTACGCCCGCACCGACTTCGACGCCGGTGGCACCCCACGGCCGGAGTGGGAGGAACTGCTGGCCGAGATGACCCGCCGCGCCGACCGGGCCGGGTGGCTGCGCTACGGGCTGCCGGAGGAGGTCGGCGGTGGGGGCGGCAGCGAGTTCGAGATGGCCGTGATCCGCGAACACCTCGCCGCGCGGGGACTCGGGCTGCACAACGACCTGCAGAACGAGTCCTCGGTCGTCGGCAACTTCCCCGTGGTGCACATGCTGCTGCGATTCGGCACGCAGCAGCAGCGGGACGAGTTCCTGCAGCCGGTGCTCTCCGGTGACCTCCGGATCGCTTTCGGGCTCACCGAGCCCGAGCACGGCAGCGACGCCACCTGGCTGGAGACCACCGCCGTCCGGGACGGCGACGACTGGGTGCTCAACGGCGGCAAGCGGTTCAACTCCGGGATGCACACCGCCACCCACGACGTCGTCTTCGCCCGCACCTCCGGCGAACCGGGCGACGCGCGGGGCATCACCGCCTTCCTGGTCCCCACCGACACCCCCGGCTTCTCCGTGGACTCCTACTGGTGGACCTTCAACATGCCCAGCGACCACGCCGAGGTCTCGCTCACCGACGTCCGGATCCCCTCGTCGGCGATCCTCGGGCAGGAGGGTGCGGGCCTGGAGGCGGCGCAGTGCTTCGTGCACGAGAACCGCATCCGCCAGGCCGCCTCCGGCGTCGGCGCGGCCCGGTACTGCATCGACCGCAGCGTCGAGTACGCCCGCGAGCGTGTGACGTTCGGCGTGCCGCTCGCCCGACGGCAGGCGATCCAGTGGCCGCTGGTGGAACTGCACACCGAGGCGGAGATGGTGCGCGAACTGGTCCGCAGGACCGCCTGGGAGATGGACCGGCGGCCGCACGACGAGATCAGCGACCGGGTCTCGATGTGCAACTACCGGGCCAACCGCCTCGTCTGCGACGCGGCCGACCGGGCGATCCAGGTGCACGGCGGGTTCGGCTACACCCGGCACGCCCCGTTCGAGCACATCTACCGGCATCACCGCCGGTACCGGATCACCGAGGGCACCGAAGAGGTGCAGATGCGCAAGGTGGCGGCCCACCTGTTCGGCTTCGCCGGCCCGGACAAGCGCCCGTGAGCACCGGAGAGCTGAGCGAGGCGCTGGCCGCGCGGTTGGGCGAGATCTCCGCGCGCCCGGTCCGGGTGACGCGGCTGGAGCAGGCCACTGGCGGGGCGAGCCGGGAGACCTGGTTCGTCGAACTCGACCACCCGCCGCACCGCCTCGTGCTGCGCCGGGATCCGGTCGGCCGGTCCGATCCCGACGGGATGGCACGCGAGGCGGTGGTCCTCCGCGCCGCCGAGCAGGCCGGGGTCGCGGTACCCCGCGTGGTGGACCACGGCGTCGACGACACGGTGCTGGGCTCACCGTACGTGCTCACCGGCCATGTGGACGGCGAGACGATACCCCGGCGTCTGCTGCGGGACGACGCCTACGCCGGGGCCCGCGCGGGACTGGCCCGCGAACTCGGCAGGTGCGCCGCGCGGATCCACCGGATCCCGATCCCGGACGGCGTGCCGGAACACGACCCGTTGGACCAACTCCGCACCGAGTACGACGACCTCGACGATCCCGTGCCCGCCCTGGAGATCGCGTTCCGGTGGCTGCACGCGAACCGGCCGACCGACTCGCGCAGAACCCTCGTGCACGGGGACTTCCGCAACGGCAACCTGATCGTCGACGAACACGGCCTGCGGGCCGTGCTGGACTGGGAGCTCACCCACGTCGGCGACCCGATCGAGGACCTGGGCTGGCTGTGCACGAAGGCGTGGCGCTTCGGCTCACCGCTGCCGGTCGGCGGATTCGGCGGGCGCGACGAACTCCTCGACGGCTACGCCGAGGTCGCCGGGGAACGACCGGACCCGGACGTGCTGCGCTGGTGGGAGATCTACGGCACCGCCAGGTGGGGCGTGCTCTGCCGGTCGCAGGCGGAACGGCACCTCAGCGGGGCGAGCCCGTCGGTGGAGCTCGCGGCGATCGGTCGCCGGGTCTGCGAACAGGAACACGACCTGCTCGTGGCCCTGGGTATCCCGGAACCGGCGTCCCCACCGGAACAGGTCGCCGACGCCGCCTCGGACCTGCACGGCAGCCCCTCGGCGGCGGAGCTCGTCGCCGCGGTCCGGGATTTCCTACGGGACGACGTGCGCGCCGAAACAGAGGGGAGAACGCGCTTCCAGGCCCTGGTGGCCGCCAACGCGCTGGCCACCGTGGAACGCGAACTGCGGTTCGGTGCGAACCAGGAGCGCCGCCACCGGGAACGGCTCGACGAACTCGGCCTCCCCGACCGCGCCGCCCTCGCCGCGGCGCTGCGGAGCGGCGAGGCGGACCCGTGGGACCCGGACGTGGCCGCCGCGGTGTGGGCGGACGTGCTGGACCGGCTGGCGGTGGCCAACCCGCGGCACCGGACCACCGACGACCACGGTGCTGCCTGAGCAGGCTGCGACCGGGTGCGGGGCCGAATTCGGCAGTGACGGTCGTGAGGGGCATCACCGCCATCGAGCGCGATCCCCTCATCGGCACTCTCCCTTGTCGGCGTTGTGCTCGGCCTCGGCACCTTCGAGGTCCCAACTTTGGGCCAACGCGAAATGCCGCTCATAGGCAGCGGCCCGCCCGCCGGTACCACTGGTGGAGACCACCTCCGGCATGTACCCGAGCACCCGGCGGACGGCCCGGGCGAGGGCGTCCGCCGAATTGGACGGCACCACGGCGGCGACGTGCCCGTCGGGACGCAGCAGCCACGTCTCACCCGGCCGTGCGTTCAGTGCGGTGGTGAGCGTGCCGTGTTCGTCGATGTCGGCCAGCCGGAGCACCCGCCGGGGCGCGTCGGTGGTCTCGGTCAACACCCTCGCGACCTCGGCGGTGTCCACGCCCGTGGTGGTGAGCGCCAGCAGGCCGTCGCGGACCAGCTCGCGTAGCCGGGTGACGTCGGGCCGCTCCGCGACCGTGACCGGCGCGTCGGGGACCAGGACGCCGGGCACCACCGTCGGCATCTCCCCCCGCGGCGGGCGACCGCCGAACGGGCGGTCCGGGTCGGTGGTGGTCAACGGGGAGTCGACGTACCAGTACGGTTCGGCGAACCTGCCGGAGTCGACCCGTGCCCGCGCCTCGGCGTCGTCCCGCGCCTGCTCCAGCACCCGTTCGCGGGCGCGTCGCTCGTCCCCGGTCCGCGGCACCAGGAAGCGCATGGTCTCGCTGGTGACGGCGAGGTTCTCCCGCGCCGCGGCGGAGCGCTCGTGGTGGTAGCTGTCCAGCAGGTCCTCCGGCACCCAGCCGTGCAGCACGAAGGCGAGCTTCCACGCCGCGTTCTCGGCGTCGGCGACCCCCGAGTTCAACCCGCGGGCGCCGAACGGGGCCACCAGGTGGGCACAGTCCCCGGCGAGCAGCACCCGCCCGACCCGCATCCGGTCGACGCAGCGGCTGTGGAACCGGTAGACCGACCTCCACACGATCTCGTAGTCACGGTCCCCGATGATCGCCCGGATGCGCGCGTCGAGCCGGCCGTCGGCGTCCTCGGCGTCGAGGTCGAAGTCGGCCGGGACCTGCCAGTCGATCCGGAAGATCTGCTCCGGGCAGGGGTGGATCAGCACCTGGCGCCCCGGGTTCCACTCCGGGTCGAAGTGGAACCGGCGCTCGGTCTCCCACCCGGGCAGGTCGGCGCGGATGTCGCAGATGAGGAACCGGTCGTCGAACGAGTGCCCGGCGAAGTCCACACCGAGCAGGTCCCGGATGCGGTCTCCCCGCGCCCCGGCCGCCGCGACCGCGTACGCCGCCTCGACCCGCACCTCCCCGGCGGCGGTGGCGCAGGTGAGCAGCACCGTCCGGTCGTCCTGCCCGATCGCCGTGACCTCGTGGCCCCAGCGGACGTCGATGCGCGGCTCGGCCGCGAGGGCCTCGTCGAGGATCTGTTCGGAGCGGCACTGGCTGAGATTCACGAACGGCGGCAGCGGCGAGTGGCCACGGTCGGTGAACGACCAGGAGAACAGTTCGCGGTCCCGGTGGAAGGTGCGCGCGGTGTCCCAGGTGAGGCCCTCCTCGGCGATCCGCCCGGCCCCCACCGCGGCCCAGATATCGAGGACGTCGCGCTGCTGGCAGATGGCCTTCGACCCGACCGCGTCGCGTTCCGGTCGGGCGTCGAGCAGCACCACCGGGATGCCCCAGCGGGCGAGCAGCAGGGCGGTGGTCTGGCCGACGGGACCGTTGCCCACCACCGCCACCGGCGGCCCGCCGTACGGGGAGGGAGTGTCCATCGCGCTCACCCCTGCAACTCGGCCCAGACCTCGCGGTCACGCGCGGCGGTCCAGATCCGTGGCCAGTCGATGCCGTCCAGCTCGTCCCAGAGCCGTTGGACGTTGAACGGCAGGCAGTGCTCGAAGATCGGCCACGCCCCGAAGGTCGGGGCGAGCGCCGCGTGGGTGGCGTCGAACGCCTCCCGCAGCGTCCCCCCGCGGGCGTGCACCGCGCCCGTCTGCTCCCGCATCCCGAGCAGGAACGAGCGGGTCTGCTCGACCGCGGCGTCCACGGCCTCCCTGCCGCGCGACACCGCGCCGCGCCCCCCGACCAGCGTCTCGGCGCCGAACTCCTTGACCCGGTCGAGCGTGCCGGTCGACCAGTCCGCGTGGAAGGCGTCCCCGGTGTACAGCGCGGCCTCCGCCTCGACCAGGTCCCCGGCGAAGAGGATCTTCTGCCGCGGCAGCCAGGCGACGAGGTCGCCCGCGGTGTGCCCACGGCCGCAGTACCGCAGAACCAGCTCGCCCCGGCCGCCGCCGAGGTCGATCCGCATGCCGTCGGTGAAGGTGAGGTCGGGCCGGGTGAGCCCGGGAATCGAGTCGGGCTCGCGGAACAGCCGCGGCATCCGGCCGAATTCACTCTCCCAGTCCTCGCGGCCGCGCTCCTCGATGAGCTCGCGGGTGGTCTCGTGCGTGATCACCGTGTCCGCGTCGAAGGCGGACGCGCCGAGCACGCGGACGGCGTGGTAGTGCGACAGCACGAGGTACTTCACCGGCTTGTCGGTGTGCTCGCGCAGCTTCCGCAGCCAGTCCCGCGCGGCGACCGGGGTGGCGCGCGCCTCGAAGGCGACCAGGAAGTCCTCGCCCTCGATCGCGCCCACGTTCGGATCGCCCTCGGCGGTGAGCGCGTAGACGCCGTCCGCGAGGACGTCGAGCGTCTCGGTCTTCTCCCCCAGATCGGCCGAGGAGGCGAAGGGCTTGGCGGCCATGGTGGTTCGTCCCTTTCTCCGTGCGGGGCGGTGATCACTGCGAGGCCTCGAACGGTCGCGACAGGTCACGCGGGCGTTGTGTGGATCACTGTGCCAGCCGCCACCGACACGGGAAAGAATCCGGAAGTCGGGACACCGGAACCGACCGCCGCACCCCTCCGGTCGCCGGAACTCCCGTCAGGTGAACCAGCGCCGCCCCCGCCCGGCCAGCACCCGGCCGAACCGCAGCTCGGGGAAGTGTGCGCCCGCGCCGAACGTCACGCCGTCCTCCAGTTCGCGGAACAGTCGTTCGCGGACCCGCCGTGCCAGCGTCGGGTCGACGTCGCCGATCGGGTGCCAGGTCGGTTCGTCGAGTGGCGGGCGTGCTCGCCGAAGTAGGCGGGCGAGGCGTGGAAGGTCCCGTCGGCGACGGGATGGATGTCGATGTCACCGGGGCGGATCAGGGCTCACTCCCGGAGGCGGTCCAGTCCGCGCACGGCATCGCCGAAGAGGTGTTCGAGAACCGCACCGCTGTGCTGGGCGTCCGCGCCCACCGCGTCGATGGTCCGGACCGCGGGATACCCGCGCAGGCCGACGTCGGTCGGTCGTCCGGCGGAAATGATCGTGTAGACCTCCCGAACCGGGTACGTGTGGAGGGCCCCGACGTGGCGGGAGAGCGCGTCGGTGGCGAGGTGTTCCGGGAGAGCACCGAGTACTCCCTCCTCCCGCACAACCAGTTCGATCCAGCCGAGGTACGGCGTGTCGCCCGGCCACGCGTGCGGGACACCGGGCGAGCTCATCGCCGAACTCTCGTAGGGCGGCAACGGCTCGACGCGCAGACGCAGGACGTCCGGGTGTTCGCTCCACGGGCGCGCCACCCGCTCGGCCAGGACGTGATGGAAGTCCTCGGCCGAGGTCACCCCCGGTGCGGGAGCGAAGCACAGCGCGAACGTGGGTGCCGGGACGACGCCCTGCACGGCGGGATCGTCGATCCGGTCGACGAGGGTGCGCCCGCCGTGCGGGGGTGACAGCAGCGCGCCGATCCGGCCGAGGAAGGTCTGCGCGTCGTCCGGGATCGCCTGTCTCGGGAGCGGGTTGTCGCCGAACGCGGTCAGATCGGCCCCGGACAGGAAGAGTCCGTGCGGAATACCCTGCGGTTGCGCCGCGGTCGGCACGTCGAACGAGATGCTCCCGATCTCCGGCCAGAGATCGGGGCGATTGGCCCCCAGGCGCAGTTGCCGGTACTGCCACAGGCCCGGAGCACGCGCGAACATGATGCCGTGCACGTCGCGCCAATAGTCCTCGCACACCTCCGGCGGCAGATCCTCACGCCACCAGCAGAACGACGTCAGGGACAGCTCGGCGGCATTCTCGCGGTCGACCGTGTTCGCAGGTCCGGAGGGTGAGGCATCGTCCACGGAGCGAGTCTGCCACGCCGCCCCGCCCGCACGACACCGACCAAGCAGGGTCGGTCACGACGGCCCAGGGGACGTGGAATGCCCCGGTGGACACGGCGAGCGGTGTCGCGATGGTCCGGTGAGGGCATGCCGGGCGCCACGTGGAGTAGCGCCGGAATGGCCGACCGGTCTTGCGGGTAGCCCCGACAATGCGTGTCTCCCTCGTGCTGTTCACCCGGGACCTGCGGGTGCACGACAATCCGGCGCTGCGGGCCGCCGTGGACGGGGCCGAGCGCGTGATCCCGCTGTTCGTGGTCGACAGTCGACTCGTCGCCACCGGCTACCCCGGAGGCAATCGGGCGGCGTTCCTCGCCCGGTGCCTGGCCGACCTCGACGCCGGGCTGCGGGAGCGGGGCGGGCGGTTGATGATCCGCACCGGCGACCCGGCGGACCGGGTGCGCGGCCTCGTCGAGGAGCACGGGATCCGCGAGGTGCACGTCGCCGACGACGTCAGCGGCCACGCCCAGCGCAGGCTCCGGCGGTTGCGCGCCGCGCTCGACGGGACCGCCGCCCGGGTGCACGCGCACACCGAGTCGACCACCGCGATCGCCCCCGCACGCCTGAGCCCGTCGGGCCGCAAGGACCACTTCGCCGTGTTCACCCCGTACCTGCTCCGGTGGCTGGAGACGCCCCTCCGTCCGGTGCTGGCACCGCCGGAGCGGGTGCGGCTGCCCGGGCACCTCTCCCCCGGCGATCTTCCGGCGCCGGAGGCGTTCAGCTCGGACGAAGTCACCGCCGAAGCCGTCGACGGCGGGGAACAGGCGGCCCGGGAAGCCCTCACGACCTGGGCGGACGGGCCGGTCGAGGACTACGCCGAGAGTCACGACGACCTGCCCGGGGATCGGACCTCGCACCTGTCACCCCACCTGCACCTGGGCACGCTCTCCGCGATCGAGGTGCTGCACCGGGTCGGCTCCCGCACCCCGGGCGCGCGGGAGTTCACCCGGCAACTCGCCTGGCGGGACTTCCACCACCAGGTACTGGCCGCCCGCCCGGCGTGCGCGCACGAGGACTACCGACCGCACGACGACCGGTGGCGCGACGCCCCCGCGGAACTGCGCGCGTGGCAGGAGGGCCGCACCGGCTTCCCGATCGTCGACGCGGGCATGCGCCAGCTGCTGCAGGAGGGCTGGATGCACAACCGCGCCCGGCTGATCACCGCGAGCTTCCTCACCAAGACCCTCTACCTCGACTGGCGCGCCGGGGCCCGCCATTTCCTGCGGTATCTGCTGGACGGCGACCTCGCGAACAACCAGATGAACTGGCAGTGGGTCGCGGGCACCGGCACCGACAGCCGGCCGAACCGGGTGCTCAACCCGCTGCGCCAGGCCGAACGCTACGACCCCGACGGCACCTACGTGCGGCGCCACCTGCCCGAACTGGGCGAGATCACCGGCCCCGAGGTGCACCGTCCGTGGACCCTGTCGGACACGGTCCGCTCCGGCCTCGACTACCCGGACCCGATGGTCGACCTCGCCGAAGGCCGCGAACGGTTCCTCACCGCCCGGGGATGATCCGCCCGCCGGGCACCGACCGCCGGATACCGGGCCGACAGCGGTCGTCCGTCAGCGCGCGCCGAACGAACGCATCCGCCACAGATACCGCACGAGCCCGCGGAACGGGACCGGCCGCGGCCAGGCGTCGGCGCGGAAGTAGGCGTCCGACCCGCCGTCCACGAACACGACGCTGCCCACCAGGAAGTTCGCGGAGTCGGAGAGCATGAACACCACCCAGTCGGCGAGCTGGGCGGGTTCGCCGTAGCCGCCGACGGGCACCGGGAAGGATCTGACCGCCTTCGCCGCCGAGGCGTCGGCCAGCTGCCGCTCCAGCAACGGGGTCCGGATCGCGCCCGGGGCGAGTGCGTTCAGCCGGATACCGGAGCCCGCCCAGTCCGGCAGCACCGCGGTGCGGCGCACCCAGTGGCTCAGGGCGATCTTGGATCCGGCGTAGACCATCGGGGCGGCGGCCCTGCCGAGCAGCCGGACGCTGCGCACCGCCCTGTCCGGGTCATCGGCCAGCAGTGCCCGCACCGTCCGGCGCGGCACCGCCGGTGTCGTGGTCGTCGAATTGCTGGACAACACCACGACCTTGGCCTCACCCGCCGCGGCCAGTGCGGCCCGCCACGCCCGCAGCAGCTCGACCGCGCCGAGGTAGTTGACCTGCGCGATCGTCGATTCCCGGCCCGGGACCGGCCCCAGCCCGGCCGCCAGAACGGCTCCGTCGAGACGTCCACCGGCGGCATGGAGCACCTCTCCGGCCGCGGCACGGCGACCCTCCGGGGTGGACAGATCAGCCGTCACCTCGGCGTCGGCCAGATCGACCCCGAGGACGGTATGCCCGGCGGCGCGGAGCTTCTCGGCGGCCTCACGCCCCATGCCCGACGCCGAGCCCGTGACCGCGTAGGTGCCCACTGACCACTCCTCCCGCAGCGTTGCGACCGGACGGTATCAGGTTTCCGGCGCTTAACGCGAAAAGTATTCACCAGGGGGTCAGAGCGCCGCGCCACGCCGACCGGTCCCGTTCACCCGGCCGATTCCGGTGTCCCCTCGGGCGGGTCAGATCGCGTGAGGTGGACCGGACCGTCGTCCCGGTGGTCGATACTTCCTGCCATGCCTGATCCTGCGGACCGTGCTCTCGCCCACGTGGCGTCGCTGGCCACCGGCGGTCCGGTGGATCCGTCGTTGCGGGTGACACTGCACTTCCACCCCGATCGCCTGGTGTCCGGGGTCCCGATCCTGGACAGCATGGCCCACGACGGCGTGTACCGGTCGCAGTTCGAAACCGGGACGAGCAACGGGGGACTGACGGGCGCACCCGGGCGGTGACCGCTGGAGATGGGAGAGTCGGATCTTCGCCGGAGCCTACGACGAGGCGCCGCCGGCCGACCGGCCGAAGTACGGATCGTTGAACCACCGCCGCCGCGTGGTCGGCGGCTCGCCGCGGTTCGGCTCGGCGCATCTGCGGCTGGCCCACCACACCCTGGCCCGCACCACGTTCTGTTACCCGGACAGCGCGTTCGAACCGCGACACTTCGGTGTCGCGTCGGCGCTCTCGGCGCTGATCTCGCTGGCCGAGGACGACGACCCGGATCCGCTCGACGACTACGTCGAGGCCCAGGTGCACGGTTCGGTCGAGCTGGACCGGGACGTCGAGGCACTGGTGCTCGACCCCTGCTATCGCGGCACCTCGGTGGAGGCCGCCGCGAACCGGCTGGCGTGCCCGGTCGAATGGCACAGCGGATTCACGCTGACCACCACCGAACTGCGCGCCCACCCCGACTACCGGGGTCCCGGTTTCGTGCGCCTCGGTGAGTCCCTGGCACGGGCCGGCCGCCTGAACCCCCGGATCCTCGGCGACGCATCGCGGAGCGGACACCACGACGGGCAGGGGCTCAAACGCGTGTGGCATTACCTCGCGCGGTTCGGCTGCGCCGAGCTCGCGTCGGCGGATCCGTAGACATCCACCGACGAATCACACGCGCCGCCCCGCCGCTTGTCGGCTAGTCGACGATGGTGGTGAGTCCTTCGTGACCGTGGCCTGATTCGATGCGTCGCCGGACGAGGCGGTGGACGTGGTCGAGGGCACCGTTACCGAGATTCTGGTCGGCCCGCAGCTGCAGGATCCTTTCCAGCACAGGCTCGTGCTCGGTCAGATCGGCCGGACCCCGCGGGAAGACCCCGGTGCTGACCTCGTGTGCGGTGGCGGCGGTGGCGTCGGCGACGTGACCCAGCTGTTCCGCGGCCAACGGAGCGAAGTCCTCGACGTCGGGTATCGCGAGCACATGCACGGTCGCCCGCGTCTTCGGTCTCGCCAACACCGACCGCCTCGCCGTCGCGGCACCGGTTGCGGGCACGCACGTGGGACCGTAGCATCAGGGCAGTTGCACAGGACACTTGCACAGTACGTTTGCACAGCTCGCAGACGGGAAGGGGAGCGCGATGTCTCCAGCGGCGTCCCGGGGGTGGGAGGTGCGGCAGCGGCTGCTGACGGCGGCGGCCGAGCTCATTCCCGAGCGTGGGTGGTCGGCGGTGAGCACGCGGAATCTCGCCGAGCGCGCCGGGGTGAACCCGAGCGTGGTGCATTACCACTTCCCCTCCCTGCCCGCGTTGCTCAACGAAGCGGTACTCGGGATTCTGCGGCAGGTGCTGGGCGAGGTGGACACCGTCCTGGACAACGCGCGGACCCCGGCCGAGGCGGTCGAGGCGGTCGTCTCCGCCGCACAGCGCTACACCGGGGACGACCCGACCTCGCTGCTGGCCATCGAGGCCTACCTGGCCGCCGCACGGGGAGAACCACTCCGCGACGAGGTCGGCGGGATGGTCGCCGAGTTCCGGCACCGGTTCGGCCGCTGGCTGGGCGAGCACGGTGTGCCCGACCCGGAGACGACCGCCGGGCTCGTACTGGCCACGGTCGACGGGCTGCTCCTGCACCGCGGGATGGGCGCAGGCATGGACACCGACCCGACCGCCGCGGTCCTGCGCCGGCTGGTCGGTTAACCACCACGGAGGGAGAACACCATGAAAGTGGTCGTCTGCGGGGCCGGACTCACCGGTCTGACCCTGGCGAATCGCGTCTCCACCCTCGGGGGCGAGGTCGTGCTGCTGGAACGCGCCCCCGCCCCGCGCGAACAGGGCTACATGATCGACTTCTTCGGCCCGGGCCACGAAGCTGTCGAGGCCATGGGACTGCTTCCGGCGGTCGAAGAGATCGCCCATCCCCTGGCGAAGGCGGATCTCGTCGACGAGGGCGGCCGGCGCCGCGCGACCGTGCGGCCCGGGCAGATCGCCCGCGGGCCGTTGCTGAACCTCATGCGGCCCGACCTGGAGCGGGTGCTGCGCGAGCACCTGCCCCCGGCGGTCGACCTGCGGTTCGGCACCACCCCGGTGGCCGTGGACGAGCACGACGACGGTGTGCGGGTCACCCTCGACGACGGCACCGCACTCGACGCCGACCTGCTCGTCGGTGCCGACGGGATCCACTCGACCGTGCGGCGACTGGTGTTCGGGCCCGAGGAACGGTTCCTGCGCCTTCTCGGCTTCCACACCGCGGCGTTCGCGTTCGAGTCCCCGCGGATCCATGCGCAGGTGCGGGGCCGGGCCTGCCTCACCGACACGGTCGACCGGCAGATGGGCTTCTACGCACTCGGCGGGGACCGCGTCGTGGCCTTCGGCGTGCACCGAACGCCGGATCCGGACTTGCCGGAGGACCCACGGGCGGCGGTGCGCGAGGCCTACGGTGGCCTGGGATGGGTCGTGCCCGAGGCGCTCGACCGGTGCCCGCCCCCGTCCGAGATCTACTACGACCAGGTCGCGCAGACCGTGCTGCCCCGCTGGCACCGGGGACGGGTCGTGCTCGCCGGAGATGCCTGCTACGCCGTCTCGCTGGTGGCAGGCCAGGGCACGTCCCTGGCGATCGCCGGTGCCTACCTGCTGGCCGAGCAACTCGCCCGCACGCCCTCCGTCGAGGACGCACTCGCGCGGTACGAGCGATTGTGGCGCCCGGTGGCCGAGGAAAAGCAACGTGTCGGCCGGTCCGGTGCCGGGCGGTTCGTGCCCGCGACGAAGCGGCAGCTGTGGATACGGCGGGGCGTGCTCCGGCTGTCGCGGCTGCCGCTGATCGACCGCTCCGTGGCGGCGGCCCTGACGGGCGACTCCCCGTCGCTGCACGCGACACTCCACCGAGCCGAGAGCAACCCTACCGCCTGACCAAGGAAGCACGCGCCGGAAAAACCCGTGGATTCGATACCGCTGGCGTCGGGCGGGCGGCTCACTCCGCCGACCCGCGCGCGGTCAGGAGACCAGCAGCCGATGCTCGTCCGACCCGATCGCCCGGAGCAGTTCCGACCGGGCGATCGTGTGCGGGCCGCATTCACAACTGGCGGGCAGCGCGTCGTCGACCGTCACGTCCGCCTTCGGGTCGAGCAGATCCACGACCTCCATCCCGTGCGCGGCATCATGGTGCGCAGCGTCGACGAAATCCCTCGAACCGTGCGCGTGTGGCCCGCTGCGTGCGACGTAGACCAGACCCTCGTCCGTGTCGTAGACAGTAGCCACGTGATGGCTCTCCGCGCACTGCACCCGGAGCTTCACATGCCGGTTGGGCTGCTCGAGTGCCTGTACGGCGTTCCGAGCCGCCGTACGTCTCTTCGCCGGAGTGCCGTAAACCTTCTGTACCACCGTCGACTCCGTCCGCTGTGGGTCACACAAAGCCACCGAGCCTCGTGCCCGGACACGTTCAGCATCCGCCGCACCCAGCCCCCGGTGAAGGGGCCGGAAGTCCCTGTCCCGGGGCCCGGGAACGCCGGTTCCGCGGCGTACGGCTCTTACTCACGCCGAGCCACCGGGCAACGACCCGGCCAACATCGAGGACGTGCCCACGTCTCCGCCGACTGGTACCGGGCGGTCCTGGATTTCGCCCACGGCACGCCATCGATCGTGCAGACCGCCCCGCCCGATCGACCCGGCGAGGTGCAGACCAGTCGCGGGCCCGTCACCGCGGGTCGTGAGCCCAGCTTCCATACACTGCTCATGCGTGACCGACACACAATCCGATGTCTCCAGGGCATCGAAGACGATCCCGCAACCCGGCCTCGTCGCCCGTCTCGCCGAGCTCGACGATCGGCTCCGGGCCACGGACTTACGGCCTTCCCCCGAGGTCGACGACGCCTTCGGTCGTCTCGTGGAGCTGTGTACCGTGGTCGACGACGAACTCACCGGGCAGGTTCTCAACGACCCGTCCGCCAAGCCGCTCATCGCCTCGCTGCGCTCGGTCAGCGCCCGTGGCGAAAAGGAGCTGGAACACGCCTGGGCCCACCGCATCATCGCCGCCGACGACCCTTGGGCCGAGCTCCAACAGTTCCCCTACCTGGACAACTACCACCGCCTCGTCCGCTTCGAGCTCGCCGGGCTCACCGCGGTCGGCGCGTCCCACCCCAGCTCAGCGGTCATCCTCGGCGCGGGCCCGCTCCCGCTCACGGGCCTCGTCCTGGCCCAGTGCCACGGCGTGGAAGTCACCAACGTCGACAATGACGCCGACGCCTGCGACCTCGCCTTCGCCGTGAACGAAGCGCTCGGTGTCGCCAAGCAGATGAGTACCGTCTGCGCCGACGCCCGCGCCGCGGGCGATCTCCCCGGCCTGGCCGAAGCCGACATCGTGCTGCTCGCGGCCCTGGCCGGCGATGACCCCACCGCCAAGCGCGGCATCACCCGAGGGCTCGCCGGGGGTATGCATCCGCACGCGCTCCTGCTCGCCCGCTCGGCCCATCGGCTTCGTACCGCGCTCTACCCGCCCGTCTCGCCCGACGACCTGAACGGCTTCACCCCGCTCGTCGAGATGCATCCCTGCGACGACGTCGTCAATTCCGTCCTCATCGCACGTCCCACTCCGCGCGAACCGGACTCGCAGGCGTGGACCGGGACCGGCTACGCCGCCTGACCGAAGGCTCGGTGGGTGCCCGCGACCCTCTCGCTGACGCTCGGTCCGGAGCTGTGGCGCCTCAGCGTCCCCTACACCGTCGTGTTCCTCGCGCTCGCTGCCCGACACGGTCCCCGGTCCGTGCCCGTTCAGATCAACAGTCCGTGCCGCCGGGCGGTGGCGACAGCGTCGTGGCGGGTGTGGACGCCGAGTTTGCGGCAGGCGCTGCGCAGGTAGGCCTTGACGGTCTCGGAGCTCAGGCCGAGCCGGTGCGCCGCCTCGGCGCTGGTGCACCCCAGGGCCACGTAGGAGAGCACGTCGACCTCCCGGGAGGACAGCCGGGGCACCGGGGCGGCCCGGCCCGCTCCCTCCGCGTGGGCGTCGTGTTCGACGCGGGTGAAGCACTCGCACGCGCGCCGGAGCCGTTCGCGGATCGCGGCGTCGTCGACGTCGTGGGCGATGCCCCGGAGTTCGGCGTGCAGGTCGCGCAGCTCGTCGAGCGTCACCGGAGGCGGAGCCTCCTCCCGGCGGGGACGGTGGGCGGCGTCGAGGAGAGCGATCCGGCGGTCGACCTCGTCGCGGACGGCGAGCTCGCCCGCGAGGCGCCGCGAGACCTCCCCCAGCGCGGCGGTCGCGCGGTCGCCGAGCGGGTGGACGTCGCGGACGGCGGCGTAGAGCACCCCGCGCACGCCCCCGTGCACGGCCACCGGCGTCGCCACGATGGAACGGATCCCCTCACCCTGCACCGGGTCGTCGTAGTCGTGGGTGATGGTGGTGGCGGGGACGTAGTCGGTCACTGCGTGCGGTCGGCCGCGTTCGAGGACGACGCCCCCGAGGCCGCGCCCCCGCTGCACCCGCAGTCCCCGGATCGCGTCGGTGCGGGCGCCCGCGAACTCCGTCAGCCGCAGCCCGTCCGCGCCCACCCGACCGCCGAAGACCAGGGGAAGCCCGGTCTCGCGCCGCGCGAGGCGGACGCAGTGCCGGAACGCGTCCCCGTCGTCGGGGCGCATCGATTGCCGGTGCGGTGCGGGCACGGCCCCCTCCCTCCGACGCCGGGCCGACGGGTGACCTGGGACACGGCGAGCATACGGCTCAGCCCCGCCCGTCGTCACCGGCGGAGGCGAGGCCGAGTAGCTCGACGGCCCGTTCGCGCATCGCCACCTTGCGCACCTTGCCGGTGACGGTCATCGGGAACTCGTCCACCACGTGCACGTAGCGGGGGATCTTGTAGTGGGCGAGGCGCCCGGCGCAGAACTCGCGCAGTGCCTCCGCCGTCAAGGTGGGCGCCGGGTCGCGGAGCTGGACCCACGCCATGAGTTCCTCGCCGTAGCGCTCGTCGGGCACGCCGATGACCTGCGCGTCGAGGATGTCCGGGTGGGTGTGCAGGAACTCCTCGATCTCGCGGGGGTAGATGTTCTCGCCGCCCCGGATGACCATGTCCTTGCTGCGCCCGGTGACGGCGACGTACCCCTCGTCGTCCATCACGGCGAGGTCGCCGGTGTGCATCCACCGCGCGGCGTCGATGACCTCGGCGGTCTGCTCGGGCTGGTCCCAGTAGCCGAGCATGACCGAATAGCCCCGCGTGCACAGCTCGCCCGTGTGGCCGCGGGGCACGGTCAGCCCGGTGGCCGGGTCGACGATCTTGATCTCGAGGTGCGGCCCGACCCGGCCGACGGTGGACACCCGCCGGTCCAGGGTGTCGTCCCGGCGGGTCTGCACGGACACCGGCGAGGTCTCGGTCATGCCGTAGCAGATGCTCACCTCGGCCATGTGCATCCGGTCGATGATCTGCCGCATCACCTCGGCCGGGCACGGCGAGCCGGCCATGATTCCGGTGCGCAGGCTGGTGAGGTCGTAGTCGTCGAAGCCGGACAGGGCGAGTTCAGCGATGAACATCGTCGGCACCCCGTACAGCGAGGTGCACCGTTCGGCCTCGACGGCGGCCAGCGTGGCCGCGGGGTCGAACGCGGGCGCCGGGATGACCGTCGCGGCGCCGTGGCTGGTGGCCGCCAGGTTGCCCATCACCATGCCGAAACAGTGGTAGAAGGGCACGGGGAGGCAGATCCGGTCGGTCTCGTCGTAGCCGCACAGTTCACCGACGGAAAAGCCGTTGTTGAGGATGTTGTGGTGCGACAGCGTCGCGCCCTTCGGGAAGCCCGTGGTGCCCGACGTGTACTGGATGTTGATCGGATCGTCGGCGGACAGGGTGGCCGCGATGTCGGCGAGGCGGGTCCGGTCGGCCGCCCGTCCCCGCCGCCGGAGATCCTCCCAACCGTGCTCACCGAGCAGCACGACGTCGGTGAGGTCGGGGCAGTCCGGCCGCACCCGCTCGATCATCGCCGCGTAGTCGGACGTCCGGTGACTCCGGGCGGCGATCAGGGTGCCGATCCCGGCCTGCCGGAGCACGTACTCCAGCTCGTGCACCCGGTAGGCGGGGTTGATGGTGACCAGCACTGCGCCGAGCCGCGCCGTCGCGTACTGCACGATCGTCCACTCCGGGCAGTTGGGGGCCCAGATGCCCACCCGGTCGCCCTTGGTGACGCCGAGGTCGGCGAGGCCGAGCGCGACCACGTCGACCTCGTCGGCGAACTCCCGGTAGGTCCAGCGCCGTCCGGTCGCCACATCGACCACGGCCTCCCGCCCGCCGTGCGCGGCGACCGTGCGGGCGAGGTTGTCGCCGATGGTGTCGCCGAGCAGCGGCACCGCCGACGGCCCGGACGCGTAACTCGGCGGCACGGGTGAGTCCACGATGACCTCCACGCATTGACGTCGATGGCGGCTCGTCAGGTCGTTCGACGCGACCCGGCGACCTCTTCATGAAGCACACACCCGCCCCCTCGCCGTGCGCTACCCCCGCCCGGGGGTAGCCCTCGCTGGAGGGAGGAGCCGGCGGAGCCTCCCACCGGGTGCGACATGCTGGTGGCCTCGGCCGGAACAGGGTGTGATTACCCTGGCCACGAGATTTCCCGTGTCGGTGTTGAAGCACGCCCCGAGACGGCGTCACGTCCAACAACACTCCGACAATCTCGAAAGGCTGGTGCCGAGGTGAGCCGTACGATCGCCACGAACACGGAGGTCGACCTGGACGGCCTGTTGGCCTTCGTGCGTCCACGTCACCGTGCTCTGTTGATCACCCGACGCGCTGACGGGTCCGTACAGGCGTCGCCACTGACGTGCGGAGTGGACGACGCGGGGCGCCTGGTGATGTCCACCTATCCCGAGCGTGCGAAGACGCGGAACGCTCGCCGTGACTCCGCGGTGAGCGTCGTGGTGCTGTCGGATGACTGGAACGGGCCCTGGGTACAGGTCGACGGCGATGCGGAAGTGATTGATACCCCGGACTCCGTCGAACCACTTGTGGAGTACTTCAGGAACATTTCCGGTGAGCACCCGGACTGGGATGAGTACCGGGCTGCGATGCTGCAACAGGGCAAGTCCCTCATCCGGGTCACTCCCCGCCGCTGGGGCCCCGTGGCGACAGGCGGCTTCCCTGCGCGCCTCGCGGAGTGAACCCGCCCTTGGAACACCTCCGGACGACGAGCCGTCGTCACCGCACGGGTCCCGACCTCTGATTGTGCTCCCGCGGCCCCTCCGGCGTCGGGTCGTCGTCCGGCGAGTGATCCCGCGTGCGGGAGTGCGCTCCGAACGCTAGTGTCGCGACAGAACTCTTGGTCGGGTGAGGGAGCTGCATGGAACTGGGCATTCACGTGCCGGTCTTCGACATCGACGGCGGTACGGGTGCACTCGCGGGGGAACTGGCCAGGGTCGGCACCGCGGCGGAGGCCGCGGGCGCGACCTGGTTGTCGTTCATGGACCACTTCTTCCAGATCGAGCCGACCGGGCTCCCGGCGGAGTCGCCCATGCTGGAGGGCTACACCACGCTGGGCTACCTGGCCGCGCACACGTCCACGATCGAGCTGGGGCTGCTGGTCACGGGGGTCACCTACCGGAACCCGGGGGTGCTGGCGAAGATCATCAGCACGCTCGACATCCTCTCCGAGGGCCGGGCGGCCCTGGGGATCGGCGCGGCATGGTACGAGCGTGAGCACGACGGACTCGGCGTGCCGTTCCCGCCGGTCGCCGAACGGTTCGAGCGGCTGGAGGACACACTCCGCATCTGCGAACAGATGTGGGATCCGGGCAACGACGGACCGTTCGAGGGCAAGCACTACTCACTGACCGAGACGTTGTGTTCACCGCAACCGCTGCACAAGCCACGGGTACTGATCGGCGGCGGCGGGGAGCGCAAGACGCTGCGGCTGGTCGCGGCGTACGGCGACGCGTGCAACCTGTTCGCCTCCTCCCCCGCCGAGGTGGAGCACAAGCTCGACGTGCTGCGCCGCCACTGTGACGACCTCGGCCGCGACTACGACGCGATCCGTAAGACGATCCTCGCCAACGACCCGAGCCCGGACAACCAGGACGAGTTCGTGCGCGAGATGGCGAACTACGCCGAACTCGGGGTGCACGCGGTGATGGTCATGCCCACCACCGGATCACCGGCCACCTGGATCGAGGGAACAGCGCCGACAGTCCGCCGACTCTCCGAACTCGGCTGAACGCCGCCGAAGGTCCCGGCGGCGCACACCCTTCGGAACAGAACACCGTTGCGTCGACCGAACCGCTGCCGCGACCGGCGGGCTCACCCGTTCTCCCTCGGACAGCTCGGTGAGGTCCGCCAGACCCGCCGAGGGTGACGGCGGCCGCGACCGGCGATCCACGGTCCGTCTCGTCGGCCCGCGGGGCGTCGCCGGTGGTGATGGCCGTGATCACGACCTCCCGGGCGAGGGTCGCCAACCGGGCGTCATGTTCGGGCTCGAGTGAACCGAGGAGCGAGAGCACCGCGCCGCGCCCCGCCGCGTGGACGAGCTGAGCCGCTCGTTCCTCGGGAACGGCGAGCCGTCCGGCCTGAGCCACCCGGCGGACGATGCCCGCCAGGAGCTCCTCCGCCCGCCGTTGCGCGGACCATTACCGACATCGGGTGAGCCTGAGGCGTGCCAGGGTGCGGCGCACCCCGGTGCTTCCCGACCTTCTACGGCAGGCCCCGGGAAGCCAGCCTGAAGGCATGGCAACGATTCACGGCTTCACAGACTCTGTGCTGTCCGCGCTGCGCGCCGCAGCGGACCGTCCCTTGCTCCTCAACGGAGCGACCGTACACACGTTCGATCCGCTCATCGGGACGATGCGTCGAGCCGATGTCCTCGTGGGCTCGGGTCTGGTGGTGGGCGTGGGCCCGGGCATCGTCAACGCGGCCGAGGACGACGGCGCTCTCGTCGTCGACGCGACCGGGACGACCCTCGTTCCGGGACGGCCCGCTCTGGTCGCCGAGCTCGGCGGTGCCAGGCAGGACGAGCGGGCCGGAACGCTCGCGCCGGGCGCCGACGCGGACCTCGTCGTCGTCGACCGGGACGAAGCGGAACCGGCCGCGGCGGTGCGGACCGCTCTCACCCGACCCGATCACGTGCTCGCCGCGCTGCGTGGCGGATCGCCCGTCACCTGGGCCGGCCACGTGGTCAGCGAGCCCGTTCCCGCGTGGGACCCCGATGCCATGGTCGTGGACGCGCAGCGGGTCGGGGTATGGACCGACACGGAGGGTTTCCTGCACCAGGAGCTGACCGTCGATGGCCGGTACGACGAAACCCGCGGTGGTCGCGCGCATGCCTTCCAGGGCCGTTACCGGGTGGACGGCGACCGAATCGACTACCTGGACGACCTCGGTTTCTGGTCATTCGGTCGGTTCGACGGCGAAACCCTGCACCACGCCGGCTACACGATGCACAGGAAGGACGACTGATGGACCACACCGATCGGACTCTCGACGAGCTGCGACGTACGGCGACCGACCCCGAGCGTCTCGTCCTGCTGACCGGTGCGACGGTCGTGACGATGGATCCGGCGCTCGGGACCGTCGCCGGCGGAGACGTCCTGGTCAGAGGAGATCGCATTGTCGACGTCGGACGGGACCTCCCGACAGACGGCGCCCTCGTCGTCGACGTAGGGGGCAGCATCGTCGCTCCCGGGATGGTCGACACCCATCGTCATGCGTGGCAGACACAGATGCGGCGCACGATCCCCGACGTCGATGACCTGCCGGGCTACCTGCGGTCCACCCTGATGTCCGTCGCCCCCGCCTACACGCCGGACGACGTCCACCTCGGTACGCGCCTGGCCGCGCTGACCGCGCTGGACAGCGGGATCACGACGATGCTCGACTTCGCACACAACTCCCGCAGCGCCGCGCATTCGGACGCCGCGATCACCGCGCTGATCGACTCGGGGATCCGCGGGGTACACGCGTCCATGGCTCCGCACTTCGGCGAATGGGACGGCCAGTGGCCCCGGGACCTGGCGCGGCTGCGTTCGACCTATGTTCCCGACGACGACCGGCTCGTCACGCTGCGCCTGGCGGCGCTGGCCACCCCGGCCATCGCCGAGCACCTCGCCTACGGCCCGGAGCTCGCCCGGATCGCGGCCGATCTGGACATCGGGGTCAGTCTCGATGTGATGTTCGGGCAGGCGGCATCAGCGGCCCTCCTCAACTGGGAGAAGGAGGGCCTGCTCGGCCCGCACCTGGAGTCGATCCATTCCACGGCGCTGTCCGCCGATGCGTGGGCCGCGATACGCGAGCACGGGATGACGGTGGCGCTCGCCCCGACCTCGGACGCGCAGATCGGGCTGGAGGACGCCGTTCCCCCGGTGGACGAGGCACTCGCGCACGGCATCCGGCCGGGCTTGTCGGTGGACGTGGAAGTCGCCCTGGCCTCGGACATGTTCACGCAGATGCGGGCGTTGCTGACCGTTCAACGGATGCGGGCGGTCAACGCCGTGCACGGCACCGACGAGATGCCGTCCAGGATCACCACCCGCGACGTCCTCGACTTCGCCACCCTGTCCGGTGCTCGCACGCTACGGCTGGACGACCGCACCGGGTCGGTCACCCCCGGCAAACAAGCCGATCTCATCGTCGTGGACGCTGAGGCGATCAACACCATGCCGCTGCACGATGCGGTCGGCACCCTTGTGCTCGGCGCCGACCGCTCGAACGTCACCTCGGTCTGGGTGGCCGGCCGGGTCCGCAAGTGGGGCGGTGCGCTCGTCGACGTCGACATCGACTCCCTGCGCGATCGGGTCCACGACTCGGTCGCGGCGATCACCGCCCGCGTCGCAGCCGCCCCGGCGGACGGTCGGTGAGACCGTTGCATCACGCCGGGTTCGTGATGCTCCGCCGAGGAAAAACGGCGCCCCGCGGCAACCAGGACCTGGCACGGCCTGGTTGCCGCGGGCAGGACGACTTACCGTCGACGCATGCACACCGACCTCGGCCGCTACCTCAAGGCACGGCGCGGACAGGTACGGCCCGACGACGTCGGGCTGCCCGCACACACTCCACGCCGCGTGCCCGGGTTGCGACGGGAGGAGGTCTCGATGCTCGCCGGCGTCAGCGTGGACTACTACGCACGCCTGGAACAGGGCAGGGAACGCAACCCCTCGCCGTCGGTCCTGGACGCGCTCTCGGGCGTGCTGTGCCTCGACGGCCACCAGCGCGACTACGTCTTCCGGTTGGCAGGCCTGACCCCGGCCCCCGTAGCGACACCCGCTCCGGTGCCGTCACAACCGCTGCGGGACCTTCTGGACACATGGGCGCAGACACCGGCCATGGTCATCAACCGCTGTCTGGACGTGGTCGCCTTCAACCGGTTGGCCGGTGCGCTCCACACCGACTTCGAACGCGTCGACAACCTGGTGCGCATGACGTTCCTCGACCCTGCCGGACAGCGCTTCTACGCGGACTGGAACAGCGCTGCCGAAGCGTGCGTGGCCACCCTGCGGATGGCACTGCCCTACGGGGCCGAGGCCGACGACGTGCGCAAGCTGGTCGCCGAGACGTCGGACGCCAGCGCATCGTTCCAGCACCTGTGGGGCCGGCACGACGTGCGCGGCAAGACCCGTGACGACAAGGCGTTCCACCACCGGGAGGTGGGGGACCTGGTCCTCGCTTACCACGCGTTCGACGTCAAGGACGCCCCGGGCCACCAGCTCGTCGTCTACCACGCAGCCCCCGGCTCACCCAGCGCGGAGAAGCTGCAGCTGCTGGCGTCGCTGCATGCCGACTCGGAGCCTGTCCGCGACCCGCGCACCTAGGACGTCGGTGACGACGAGCGTCGCGGAGGGCCGCGACACTCAGAGTTCGTCCCGACGGTCCGCTCGGCCGGTGGCCGCGGAACGGAACCGGAACCGCCCGCCGCCCGGTCGGGACGGTTCCGCGGCAAGGAGCTGCAGCGCGTGAGCCGAGGGCGACCCGGGTTCGGCGTCGTAGATCATGACGGTCTGGTCGGGGTCGTCGCTGGGGGTCAGAGCCTGGTACGTGATCGTGAGGTCGCCGACGAGTGGGTGGTGGTAGGCCTTGGTGCCGGTGCTGCGCTGGTGCACGCGCTGGCGGGCCCACAGGTGCCGGAACTCGGGACACCGGATGGACAGGTCACCGACGAGACTTCCGAGTCCGGGGTCCTCGGGATGTCTTCCGGCATCCATGCGGAGCATGGCGACGGTGTCCGCGGCCACCCGGTCCCAATCCACGTAGAGCTCACGCGCATGGGGGTCGAGAAACACGAAGCGTGCCTGGTTTCGCTCGGCCGCGGGCATGGCCTCGAAATCCGCGATCAGGAGCGCCGCGAGCCGGTTCTGCCCCAGGATGTCCAGGCGGCGCCCCAGGACGAAAGCCGGTCGGGAGACCGTGTCGAGGTCATCGAGCAGGCTCCGGGTCGCCGGATGCAGCCGCTGCGGCTTCGCTGCCCGGCGACGGTGAGACGGAGCGGGTCGGGCGAGGGTGTGCAGATGCGCGCGCTCTGCGTCGTCGAGTCGCAGGGCGTCGGCGATGACGTCCAGGACCTGCGTCGAGGCGCTCGTGCTGCGCCCCTGTTCCAGCCGGGTGTAGTAGTCGACGCTCACCCCGGCGAGCATCGCCAGTTCCTCACGGCGAAGTCCCTCGACGCGCCGTGGTCCCTCGTCGGTGATACCTGCTTGTTCCGGGGTGATCCGTGCACGCGCGGCACGCAGGAAGTCGGCCAGGCGCGGCTTGAGACGGTCGGACATGTCCGTGATTCTCCCTGCCCGACGGGGCATCCGCGAGGGCGCTGGGGTGCCCAAATCTTCCCCGGAAACCCGGGGCCTTCCCGGCCGTCGCGGGCCGCCACACGATGGGTCCAGTCGCGCGAAGCGGCATGTCGAAGACGAACACTTCCCGGAAGGAACCCGGACATGTCTGTATGGATGATCACCGGCGCCGGCCGCGGCCTCGGCCTGGAGACCGCCCGCGCCGCCCTGGCCGGAGGTGAACGGGTCGCCGTGGCCGCGCGTCGCCCGGAGAGGTTGCCGGAGGATGTGCGTACTCACCCGAACGCCTTGCCGGTGGGGCTGGATGTGACCGACCAGACACAGATCGCCTCAGCTGTCACCCAGGTGGTCGATCGGTTCGGCACCATCGAGGTGCTCGTCAACAACGCCGGTCGGGGTCTGCTCGGCGCCCTGGAGGAGATCACCGACGCGGAGACACGCTCGCTGTTCGACGTCAACGTCTTCGGCCTGGTCAACACCACCCGCGCCGTGCTGCCGATCATGCGCGCGGCAGGCACCGGCAAGCTCGTCCACATCGGCTCCCGCTCCGGGTTCGAGGGTGAACCCGGCGTGAGCTTGTACTCCGCCTCCAAGTTCGCCGTCGCGGGCGTCAGTGAGGCCCTTGCCGCCGAACTGGAGCCCTTCGGCATCCAGAGCATGGTCGTCGAGCCCGGCGTGTTCCGCACCGACTTCCTCGACGCCTCCTCGGTGCAGCTGCCCGGCAATCGCATCGCCGCCTACGACGGTACCCCGGCACACCTCACCCTCGACTGGGTGGAGAAGGCCAACCACACCCAACTCGGCGACCCCGTCAAGGGAGCCGCGTTCATCTACCAGGTCGCCTCCGGCGAGAAGCTCCCCCTGCACCTGCCCGTGGGCCGGGACGCCCTCGACCGCCGTGCCGTGATGACCGAGCGTATCGAACGCGAGACCACTCCCCTACGCGAGGCCTCCGCCGCTACTGCGCACGCCGAGGGCGAGTAGACCCGCGCCGAGAATCTTCCGGCCGTGTCGGCTCCGCATCCTCGCCGGCCCGGCCCGCTGGGTCAACGGCCAGGCGATCTTCACCAACGGCGGCCTGGCCTGACCGGCCGGGGGAAGAGGTGCCCTCAACCCAGGAACCCGGCCGGCCGGACTACCGCGGTGCCGCCCCGTACCGGCGGGCGCACCCGGTAGCCGGTCGGCGTGGACGGCCTCAGCTCTGCGGGTATGCCGCCCAGCGCAGGTAGGGCTTGGCCTCCTCGACCTGCTCGAACCGCTGCCTGGCCTCGTCGGTCGCCATCGCGGGGGACACGATCACCTGGTCGCCGGGCGTCCAGTCCGCCGGAGTGGACACCGGGTGCGCGTCGGTCAGCTGCAACGCGTCGATCACCCGCAGGATCTCGTCGAAGTTGCGACCGACGGACTTCGGGTAGGTCAGCGTGAGCCGCACCTTGTTCTGCGGGTCGATGATGAACACCGAGCGCACGGTCGAGGTGTCCCCCTCGCCCGCGTGGATCATGTCGTAGAGCGCGGAGACCCGGCGGTCCGGGTCGGCGATGATGGGGAAGTTCAGATCGGTGCCACCGACATCGCGAATGTCCGGCGCCCAACCACGGTGGTCCTCCACCGGGTCCACCGACACCGCGATCGTCTTGACGTCGCGCTTCTCGAACTCACTGTTGATCGTCGCCGTCCGGCCCAGCTCGGTGGTGCACACCGGGGTGTAGTCGGCGGGGTGGCTGAACAGCACCGCCCACTTGCCGGCCTTCCACCGGTGGAAGTCGATCGAACCCTCGGTGGTCTCGGCGGTGAAGTCGGGCGCTTCGTCACCCAGATGAATGCTCAAGAGTGTTCTCCTTTTCGGTTCCAGTACGGGGTACCCGCCCCCAAAGTAGATCAGACGGCCCGGATCAGGGCGCGGAACGTCCGGCCGTGAACACGGCCATCCACGACCGGAACACGCGTTCCGAATTCGTCCGGACCACCCCGGCTGCGAGACGGGGTACCCGGCGACCGCGGGGGCACGCCACGACGAGTTCCCGGTACGCTCGGTTCGCACGCGGATCCGAACGGATCACGTCGTCGGCCGAAGGAGGACCTCGTGTTCCCGACGCCCGACCGGCCCGGCGCGGCCGGCCTCATCCGATGATGCGACGTGTGCCTCCCCGGCGCCGTGGTGACGACCTGACCGCCCGGCTGGACCGGTGGGTCGCGCACGGGTTGCTCACCCGCGAGCAGGCGGACCGCATCCTCGCAGCAGAGCGGGCGGGGCCCACCGGGAGCGGCGAGGAGACGGGCCGGACACCGTCGCCGGTCGCCGAGGCGCTGGGCTATGTCGGCGGCGTGCTCGTCCTCGTCGCCGTCGGGCTCGTCGCCGGCCGCTACTGGTCCGAACTGGGTGTCGCGGGCAGGCTCTCGATCGCCTTCGGCACCGCCGCACTGTTACTCGCGGCGGGAGCGAGCCTCCGGCCGCGCCTGG
>NZ_KI912196.1:125587-133066 GCF_000231035.2 Saccharomonospora iraqiensis subsp. paurometabolica YIM 90007
CCTCGGCACCGGCCTGCTCGGCGACGAGGTGCTCGACCTGCCCGGCGAGGTGACGCCGGTGCTGGCCGCCGGGGTCACGGCGTGCTACGCGGCGGCCCTGTGGCCGCTCAGTCGGCAGGTTCCCCAGCAGGCGGCAGTCGTCGTCGCGCTCGCGGTTACGGCGGGTACGGCGGCGGCGCTGTTACCGGTATCGACCGTCGCGGTCACGGGCCTGGCGGTCTGGGGTGTCGGCACGGCGTGGTTGCTGCTCGGCTGGGGTGGGCTCGTCACCCCCCGCTCCCCCGCGTGGGTGCTCGGGGGTGGCGTCGTGATCGTGGGCTCGCTGCTGACACTCGACACCGCATGGGGAACGGGCGTCACCCTCGGCACGGCGGCGGCGCTCGTCGCCGCCGGAGTGTGGCAACGCGACCTGCTGCTGCTCGCCATCGCGGCGGTCGCGACGTTGCTCGCCGTGCCCGCGACACTGGACCGGTTCTTCCCGGACACGCTCACCGCACCGCTCGCGCTGCTCGCGACCGGCGCCCTGCTCATCGCGGGCGCCCTGTACACGGCACGCCGCGGGCGTCCGGCACCGACCCGGTATTCGCGGCACCCCGCCGCCGACCCGCGACTGGCCACGGGCCTCGCGGCGGGAGTCGTGGTCGCCGTGGCCGCCGCCGTCGTCCTGCTCGGTGTGCGCTGACACCGTCGCCCGCGTCGCAGGGCCCATGCCTCGAACCACGCGCGTCAGAAAGAACCTGCTCGACTCGAGGACTCCGCGTTGCAACCCACCATTCGTACGGACAGACAGCGCAGGGCGATCACTCGGTGCTGTTCCGGGCCGGCCAAAGCTTTGCGGTTTGGAGAGATTCTTCGATGCGCCACCGAGTTCCCGCGACGCGCACCAGCACGGGCAGCGCCACGGGGTCGCGGGCCTAGCAGCGGTCGCCAGACGATCTTGGGAAGTCCACACCGGGGGTGTTGAGGTAGGTGAAGTTCCCGGTAGACGGGTGATTGCTGAGCTCACCTCGTCTGACCAGAAGCTTCAGAGTGCTTGGCTACCACTCGTCGATGCCCGTATCCAAGCGTGCCCTGCGGGTGCTGTCCGACGCGCTTCGTCACCGTTGCGCGCTGGGACCACCACAGTGACTCCCGAATGTTCGAGCCGCAAACGTTTCTTCCAGGCGCAGGCTACATCCCGCGTGATCGGAGAAGTGAGCTCCGGAGTGGAGAACCTGAACAGGGACAATGTCATGATGTATTCGTGTTCCTCGTAAAATCCCACATCGTCTCGCATGAACAGGGCCTCCGCCCATTGCTCCACCTCACCGGACGACAGTTCACCGGCCAGGTAGCCGTCGAGCACCCTCGTGACCGCGAGTGGAGTGATTCGGACCAGCTCCTCGTCTTGGTTGACACCGAGCACCGACAATCTCGCTACCGCCTCGAATACCGACTTCCGCAATTCGATCAGATCGTGAAGTGCCACAGTCCTTGCGAGTGCTTCACTCTGCACAGCCAGCCCCATCGTCGGACATTGAGACAGGAGGTACCACCAAGGTTTCAGTGAGAACCCGTGTGGTTACGGGAGTGTGAGACGAACGGTCCCATTGCCGAGGGACAACGGCAGGGGGACCGGTTCGTCAGCGGAACCGCTGTTGGCCAGCTATTCCCAGCGGAAGGTGCGCGCGGCGATCGCGCTGAACACCACGGTGTAGCCGGCCATGAACGCCAGCTCGACGGTACCGGGGAACGCGCCGCCCCACGAGTCGCGGATCGACTGGAGCGCCGCGCCCATGGGGGTGGCCGTGCCGATGGTGGAGAGCGCGCCCGGCAGGACCTCGACCGGGGTCCAGACCCCGGCCAGGAACAGCAGCGGGAACATCACGGCGAGCCCGATGGCGGTGGCGGACTTGCTGCTCTTGACGACCGCGCCGATGAGCAGGCCCAGTGACAGGACCGTGGTGGTGCTCAGGACGAACGCGAGAACGAAGCCCGCGATGTTGCCGGGGGGAGCGACGTCGAAGGCGAAGCGCGCGAAGACGATGAGAATCGTGACGGCTGCGAGGGCCAGCAGGACGTTCACCAGGATCTGGGCGACCAGGAGCAGCGTGGGGGACGCCGGGGAGGCGGCCAGGCGGCGCAGGACGCCGCGTTCCCGGTAGGTCGCCAGGTAGACCGGCATGACGCTCAGGCCCAGGACGGCCAGGACGACCAGGACGGTGACACCGGGGATGAAGGTGTCGATCACGGCGGCGCCGTCGAAGCCCTCGTAGGGCTCGTTGAAGCCGGGGATGATCCCGAAGATCGTCATCAGGAACAGCGGGAAGGCCAACGTCATGATCGCCGTGGCCGGGTCCCGCAGCATCAGTTTGGTCTCGGTGAAGGTCATCTTGCCGAGAGCACTCATCGGGTGGCCTCCTCGGTGTCGTTGGCGGGAGTGGCTCCGGTCAGGGCGAGGAACGCGTCCTCGAGGCCTGCTTGGTGAACCCGCAGGCCGGTCGGCACGACCTCCATGCGGGCCAGTGCTGTGGTCACCACCTGCAGCAGATCTCCCGTTCCGGTCACGGTCACCAGGTCGGCCTTGCGGTCGACGGCGGTGACATCCGGCAGGGCCAGCAGGTCGGACTCGGCGACCGGCGAGGACGGCGTGAAGGCGACCCGCTGCTCCCCCGCCTGCGTTGCGGTGATGGCAGCGGGGGTGTCGACGGCCGCGACACGGCCGTCGTGGAAGACGGCGAGCCGGTCGCAGAGGCGCTCAGCCTCGTCCATGAAGTGCGTGACCAGCAGGACGGTGACGCCCTTGTCCCGGATGCGCTCCACCAGGTGCCAGGTGTCCCGGCGGGCCTGCGGGTCCAGGCCGGTGGTCAGCTCGTCGAGAATGGCGACCCTCGGGTTGCCGACGAGGGCCAGCGCGATGAACAGCCGCTGTTTCTGCCCGCCGGAGAGCTTACCGAAACGGGAGTCGCGCTTCTCGGCCAGCCCCCACTCCGCCAGCAGCGTCCGCCAGTCCGCCGGGTGCTTGTGGAACGAGCTGTAGAGGTCGAGCGCCTCCCAGACCTTCATGTTGTCGGGCAGCGCGCTTTCCTGTAGCTGTACCCCGAGTTGCGCGCGCAGCTCGGCCGGGTGATTGGCCGGGTCCATACCGAGCACGCTGATCCGCCCGGAGTCGGCCTGCCGCAGGCCCTCCAGGCACTCCACCGTGGTGGTCTTGCCCGCACCGTTGCGGCCGAGAATGCCGAAGATCTCGCCCTCCTCCACGGAGAATGACACATCGTGCAGGGCGGCGTGATCGCCGTACCGCTTGGCCAGGTGCTCCACTTCGATGACCGGCATCGTTCTCGATCCCTCCAGTCTCCGCGATCGTGACTTCAAGGCTAGGGAAGCAAGCACGCGTCCGGCACCCGTGTACGCCCCAAGCCGGGTGGGCCTTCCCCCACCTTCCACCGATCCAGATCTTCAGCTCGGCGTCGAGATCGAAGGTCCCGGCGGTCTCGACGGAGAAGTGCGTGATCCCGCGATACGGGATCGAGTGGTACTCGATCTTGCGTCCGGTCATGCCCTGCTTGTCGACCCTGCTCGTCGTGTCACACCGCCGCCGTGCGGCTCGGTCACGCTACACCCGTTCGTGCGCAGAGGCCCTGTGAAGCACGGACTAGCCCGCCAGCGAGACGCCGTCCACGATGCGGCGCTCAGAAGCACGCAGTGGGGCTTCGTGCAACGCCGGACGGGCACCCGCACCGGTCATCGCCGCGGCGACCTCGGGACGCTGCAACGCGGCCAGCGTCGAGTTGACCGTGATGACCTCGGTCATGGCCGCGTTGACGACGGGATGCCGCAGTGCCAGGGCACCGACCCAGCGAGCGATACGGTCGTCCTCCTCGGTGTAGGTGAGCGCGGCCGGGTCGGCCAGGGCCGTGCGGCAGTCCGGGTAGCGCACGTCCTGCGTCGTGGCGGTGGTCCAGGGTGTCTCGACGACCTCGTCGATGGCGAGCCGCGCCTGCCGGGCCAGGCCGGGTGCGTGGCCGTGCTCGGCCAGAACGCGGGCCAGCGCGTCGGCACTGCGCGCGGCGGAGCTCATTCCCGTTCCGTAGACGGGGTTGAACGCCACCAGTGCGTCACCGAGTACGACGAGGCCCTCCGGCCAGGCACCATCGGGTCCAGAGCGGATTCGACGGTTGGCGGCGCTCCGGGAGGCCCGGGGCGGGGTCAGCGGTTCGGCGGCGCGAATGAGCTGGGCGATCAGCGGGTCGCGCAGGGACTCAGCGTAGTCGGCGAAGCCCTGTTCGTCGACCGGTGGAGTCGCGCCACGGGTGCCGGTCAGGCTGATGATCCAGCGCCCGTCCTCGACGGGGACGAGACTGGCGGAGCGCCCGGGCATTCCGCTGCGGTAGTCGGCGAAGACGTTGACCACCGGGAAACCGGTCCCGGCTCCGGCAGGGGCGGCGAAGACCCGGGTGCTGTAGGCCAGCCCGGAATCGACGACCTCCTCTGTGGGGGCGCGCGCGCCGAGGGCGGTGAGCCAGTGGCTGACGCGGGACGCACGGCCGGTGCAGTCGACGACCAGGTCGGCGTCGACCGCGTCACCATCCACGAGCACCCCGGTGACCCGCTGCTCGCTGCCCACGAGCCCGTCGACCTGGCCGGAGCGGACCGACACGCCGGGCAGGGCGAGGGCGGCCTCGCGGACGGTCCAGTCGGTGAGGTCCCGGGTACAGGTGATCATGAACTCGCTGGCGGGGAATCTGTGCTGCCAACCGTCGGCGGACAGGGTCACCACGTCCTCGGGCACGCCGAGGCGGTGCGCACCGCGGGCGCGGAGCCGGTCGGTGGTGCCGGGCAGCAGTGCGTCCATCGCCCTGGCTCCGCCGGACATCAACACGTGCAGGTGCTGCGCCTGGGGTACGCCGCGGCGCGGCAGCGGCCCGGCCGGGAGGGTGTCGCGCTCGACGACCGTGACCCGGTCGGTGTGCCGGGCCAGGGCCGCGGCGGTCAGTGTCCCGGCGAGGCCGCCGCCGAGGACCACCGCATGGGTGGGATTCATTCGCTCTCCCTCACGACGTGGTCGGCGATCCAGCCTTCCACAGCGCGCGCGGCGTGCTCGCCGTGGTCGCCGACCATGGTGAAGTGGTTGCCCGGAACGTCCACACAGGTGTGCTCGAACGGCCACGAGGTGCGCCAGCTGTCATCGGCCCACTCGCCCAGCGGCTCGGAGGCACGCACCAGCAGCGTGGGCGCGGTGAGCGGCGCCGGTTTCCAGTCCAGGAACCGCTTGTAGTACACCGACGAGGCGGTCAGGCGGCTGTCGTCAACGGGGACGTAGGCCTCCTGTCTGCCGAGCACGCCCTGGACCAGCTCACCCCGCCACTCGATCATCGGCGCGGCGTTGTCCCAGGAGTACAGGTCGAGCAGGACCAGTCCGGCCACCGGGCGGCCCCGGCCCTTCAGGTGCTGGGCCAGGGCGTGCGCGACGATGGCCCCGGCCGAGTGCCCGGCGACGACGATCGGCCCGTCGAGATGCTCCTCCACGGTGGCCGCGAGGAACGCCAGGACGGTGTCGGGGTCGGCCGGGACCAGTTCGCCCCGGACGAATCCGGGCAACGGAAGGGCGACGACCTCACGCACCTCCCGCAGCGCGCTCGCCATCCGGGCGAACTCGTGCGCTCCGGAGATCGGGGACAGGCCCGCCACGCAGACCAGGGTGGGACGCGTGTCGCCTCGGCTGAGACGCACCGGGGGCTGCGGAACGAGCGCGGCGGGGTCCGCGGTGGCGGCGCGGAAGTCCGCGATGTCGTTGACCAGGGGCAGGAAGCCGTCGAGTCTGCCGTCGGCGACGGCGGACTCGTACAGCTCGGTGAGCACGCCGGGGCCCGCGGAGTCGGCGGCCAGGGTGCCGTCGAACTCGGTGCGCAGGCGTTCGGCGAGGTCGACCGGGGTGGGGTGGTTGAACAGCAGGGTGGCGGGCAGTTCGAGGCCGGTCTCGTCGCGCAGCCGGGCGCGCAGGTCCATCGCGGTGAGGGAGTCGAAGCCGGACTCGAGGAACGGCAGGTCCGGCTCGATGTCCTCGGGACCCGAGTGTCCCAGCACCGATGCGGCGTGCGCACGGACGAGGTCGAGCAGCATCGCGGGCCGTTCGGTGGTGGGAAGGGCGGCGAGCCGGTCGCGGAAGCCACGCGCGGTCCCGGCGTCGGTGGTGTCCACAGTGGCCGCGACGGTGCGTAGTTCACGGAAGAACGACGGCGGCCGCAAGGTCGCCCAGGAGTCGACCAGCCGGGTCCAGTCGACGTCCGCGACGACCACGGTCTCCTCCCCCGCTCCGACGGCGGTCGTCATCGCGGAGATGGCCGTGTCGGCGGGCATCGGGCGCAGGCCCCGTTCCAGCAGGATCCGGTCGGACTCGGCGTCGACGGAAGGCCAGGGGCCCCACGCGATCGCGGTGGCGGCGAGTCCGCGCTCGCGCCGCTGCCGAGCCAGTTCCTCCAGGCCCGCACAGGTCAGACCGTGCGCGCCCTGGCCGACGGCGCCCCAGGTGGTGGCGGCCGAGGAGAACAACACGAAGGCGTCGAGCGCGCGATCGCCCAGCGCCCGGTCCAGCTCGCGGGCGGTCGTGACGGCGGCGGGGTCCGGCTTCAGCTCGGTGAGCGGGGCCAGCGCGCCCTCGTCGACGATGTGGATGACCGCGGTGATCTCCCCGTCGCGCTCGGCCTCGGCGAGGGCGTCGGCCACCGGGCCGGGGCCGAGAACGACGGGGGTGGCGCCTTCGGTGGTGAGCCAGCGGATGATGAGCAGCGCTCGTGGGGACGCGTCCTCGGTGACCAGCACCCGTCCCCGGGGTTGCCACGGAGACGCGGCGGCGTGCAGCGGGGCGCGGACGAGCCGGCGTGCCTCGACGCCGCCTCGGGCGATGAGCACCTGGTCCTCGCCGTGGTCGCCGTCGAGGACGCGGACGAGCCGGTCGAGGGCGCTCTCGTCCGGCCTGTCGGGCAGCTGGACCATGCCCGCCCAGGTCTGGGAGGACTCGACCGCGGCGGTGCGGCCGATGGCCCACAGCTCCGGGTCGGGCCCGATAGTGGCCGTCCACACCTGACATTCCGGGTGCGTGGCCACGAAGTGCAGCGTCGCGCCGACCGGATCGTCGCCGAGCGACAGGAACGACAGCACCGGACTCGCACCGCCGGGAGGGACAGCGGTGACGACCTCGGCGCCGAGGCGCCGGGCCGCGGCCACGACCCACGGGTGGTCCTCGCCACGGGCGGGGGCCACGATCAGCCAGGGCCGGTGGTGTCCCGCTGTGCCGGGGTCGGTCGGAGCCCAGATCGGGCGGTAGCGCACGGCGTCCACAGCGGAGTGGCGCTCGCGGCGGGTGCGCCAGGACGACAGGGCGGGCAACACGGAAGCGACGGCGTCGGTGTCGGCACCGATGAGCTCGGCGACCGCGTCCGGGTCGGCGGCACGGACCGCGGCCCACAGGTCGGCGTCGGGTTCGCGGGCGGCCTGCGG
>NZ_KI912196.1:133166-133384 GCF_000231035.2 Saccharomonospora iraqiensis subsp. paurometabolica YIM 90007
GAACGCGCCGGACGCGCGCAGCGCGATCTGGTCCTCCCCACGCCCACCCGCGAGCACACGGGCGAGGTGGGTGCGGACGCGTCCGTCCGGCGTGGCGGGCACGTCGACCAGGCCGCCCCAGCGCTGCGGATCCTCCAGCGCGACGGCGCGGCCCAACCCCCACACGGCGTGCTGCTCGGACGCGACGGTGTCCGCACGGCCGACGACGACGGCGTCCC
>NZ_KI912196.1:133484-138055 GCF_000231035.2 Saccharomonospora iraqiensis subsp. paurometabolica YIM 90007
GCCGAGCGCGGCGGCGAAGGTGGTGGCTTCGGCCGCGCCCCCGCGCAGGGCCGGGAAACACGGCAGGTCGTCGGTGCGGGTCAACGCCGTGAGGACGGCGTCGGGGCCGACCTCCACGGCGCGGCCCACGCCCTGGGCGGGCAGGTGTCCGGCGGCGTCGGCGTAGCGGACGGTGCCGCGGGCGTTGCGAACCCAGTGCTCGGGGTCCAGTACCTCGGAAGACACCGGTCCGCCGGTCACCGTGGACAGGAGCGTGGTCCTCGGCGGGTGGAACTCGACGGTGCGCAGGACGGCGCGGTAGTCGTCGAGGACGGGATCGACGAGGGCGGAGTGGAAGGCGTGGCTGACGGTGAGTTCCTTGGAGCGGAACCCCTCTGCGGCGGCCCGCACGGCCTCCGCGTCGCCGGAGAGCACCACGGCGTCCCGGGCGTTGACGGCGGCGAGACAGACCCGGTCACCGAGCAGGGGCGAGACCTCGGCCTCGGACGCGGCGACGGCGACCATCGCGCCGGTCCCGGGCAGCGTGTCCATCAGCGCCGCGCGGGCGACGACGAGCGCGCAGGCGTCCCGCAACGACAGGACCCCAGCGAGGTGGGCGGCGGCGATCTCGCCGACGGAGTGTCCGATCAGCACGTCCGGCCGCACTCCCCAGGTCTCCAGGGTGCGGGCGACGGCGACGGACACGGCGAACAGACCGGGCTGGGCGAACCGCGTCCGGTCGACCGGCTCGCCGGAGGTCAGCGCCTGCCGCACGTCCTCGGGGAAGCAAGCCAGCACCCGGTCCCACTCGGTGGCGAAGGCGGGGAAGGCGGCGGCGAGACCGAGACCCATCCCGGCGCGCTGTGCGCCCTGACCGCTGCACAGGAACGCGGTGCGCCCGGGCACCGCACGAATCTCCTGCCCGTCCCAGGCGTCCAGCGCGTCGGGGCCGACGACCACCGCGCGGTGGCGGAGGGTCGCGCGCGTGGTGGCCAGGGAGAACGCGATGTCGGCATCGTCGGCATCGTCGGCGTCGTCGGCGCGGCGGGCGCGCAGGTGGGCGGAGAGCCTGGACACCTGATCCCGCAGGGCGGCGGGGCTGTGCGCGGAGAGGACCCATGGGACCGCACCGACCGGAGCGGCTCCGGGGCGTGGCTCGGGCGCGGGGGGTTCCTCGACGATGAGGTGGGCGTTGGTGCCGCTGATACCGAACGACGACACCCCGGCGCGGCGGACCCGCTCGCCCGGCTCCCACGGCTCGGCCTCGTTCAGCAGCGTGACCTCGCCGGCGGTCCAGTCGACGTGCGGGGTGGGCCGGTCGGCGTAGCGGGTGCGCGGCAGCACGCCGTGCTGCAGGGCGAGCACGACCTTGAGCACGCCGCCGACGCCGGAGGCGGCCTGGCTGTGCCCGATGTTGGACTTGAGCGAGCCCAGCCGCAGCGGGCCGCGTCCGCCACGAGCCCGGCCGTAGGTATCCAGCAGGGCCTGGGCCTCGATCGGGTCACCGAGACGGGTTCCGGTGCCGTGCGCCTCCACAGCGTCCACATCGGATGGTTCGAGTCCCGCGTCGGCGAGCGCCCGGTGGATGACGCGGCGCTGGGCGGGCCCGTTGGGAGCGGTGAGGCCGTTGGAGGCGCCGTCGGAGTTGACCGCCGTTCCGGGCAGCAGGGCGAGGACGGGGTGCCCGGCCGCGACGGCGTCGGAGAGCCGTTCCAGGACGAGCACACCGGCGCCCTCCGCCCAGCCGGTGCCGTCGGCCTCGGCGGAGAAGGCTTTGCAGCGGCCGTCGGGGGCCAGACCGCCCTGCTTGGAGAACTCCAGGAACGCGCCGGGCGTGGACATGACGGTCACGCCGCCCGCGAGCGCGAGCGCGCACTCCCCGGTGCGCAGTGATCGCACGGCCATGTGCAGGGCCACCAGCGACGACGAGCAGGCCGTGTCGACGGTAACCGCGGGACCCTCCAGACCGAGTGCGTAGGACACCCGGCCGGAGACGACGGAACCGGCGTTTCCGGTGGCGAGGTGACCGTCGACCGGCTCCCCGGACGCGGTCAGCAGCGGAGTGTAGTCCTGGCCGCTGGCGCCGATGTACGCGCCGGTGGCGCTCCCGCGCAGGCCGGCCGGGTCGATGCCCGCGCGTTCCAGTGCCTCCCACGAGACCTCCAGCAGCAGCCGCTGCTGCGGGTCCATCGCCAGGGCCTCGCGCGGGGAGATGCCGAAAAGCCCGGCGTCGAACTCGCCGACGTCGTGCAGGAACCCGCCCTCGCCGGTCAGGCCCTCGGCTCCGCTGAGCGCGGTGAGGTCCCAGCCGCGGTCGGCGGGGAAGCCGCCGACCGCGTCGGCCCCGGTGCGGACCAGTTCCCACAGGTCGTCCGGGGAGCGGACGCCGCCGGGGTAACGGCAGCCCATGCCGACCACGGCGACGGGATCGGGCTGGGAGTCCTCCAGTTCCCGCACCCGCGCGCGGGTGCGGTGCAGCTCGGTGATGACCTTCTTCAGGTAGTCGCGGAGCTTGTCCGTCTCGGTCGTCGGTTCGGTCACATCAGCCCCAAGTCCTTGTCGACCATGTCGAACAGATCGCTGTCGGTGGCGTCGGCCAGGTCGGGGGCTGCCCCGTCGGCCGGGTCGTCCTCCAGCGCGGCCAATGCTCGGCGCAGCCGGGCGGCGAGCCGGGTGCGGTCGTCCTCACCGAGGTCGAGATCCTCGACCCGCGTCAGGCCCACCAGCAGCCCCTCGACCTCGTCCTGCTCGGCCCCGAGAACGGTGTCGAGCAGGTGCCCGGCGAGCTCGTCAGGCGTGGGGTAGTCGAACACCACCGCCGCCGACAGCGTGGCCCCGGTGGCGGCGGCCACCCGGTTGCGCAGTTCGACGGCCGTCAGCGAGTCGAACCCGACGTCGCGGAAGGCCCGGTCAGGGTCCACCGCCTCGGGACCGGGGTGGCCGAGGACTGCGGCGGCCTCGGCGCGGACCAGTCCGGTCAGCTCGGCGCGGGCGCCCGCCCGGTCGAGACCACCGAGCCGGGCACGCAGCCCGGCGCCGTCGTCGGCGGTGACCGGCTGGGCGATCGCCGCACGCGCCTCGGGCAGCGCGTCGAACAGCGGCCGGTGACGGGCGACAGTGAACGCGGGAGCGAACCGGGACCAGTCGACGTCGGCGACCGCGACGGCGGCATCGCCCGCGGCCAGTGCGGTGAACAGGGCGTGGACGGCGGCGTCCGGGTCCAGGGCACGCACGCCCTGGTGGTCCAGGGCGGCGGTGGCGTGCGATCCCTCGCCACCCGCCATACCGCCGTCCGCCCACGGACCCCAGGCGATCGAGGTGTACGGCAGGCCGGCTTGCCTGCCGTGCTCGGCGAGGGCGTCGAGGTGGGCGTTGGCGGCGGCGTAGGCCGCCTGGCCCGCGCTGCCCCAGGTCGCGGAGATCGAGGAGAACAGGACGAGGGCGTCCAGGTCGCGCCCGGTGAGCAGCTCGTGCAGGTGCACCGCGCCCGCGACCTTCCCGTGCGACACCGCAGCGGCGTCGGCCGGGGTGAGGGTGTCGGTGGGCTGGAACTGCCCGACACCCGCGGCGTGTACGACGGTGCGCAGATCCGGATGCAGGGCGAGTACTTCGGCGAGACGGTCGCGGTCGGCCGCGTCGCAGGCGACGACCTCGACCTCGGCGCCCAACGCGGACAGCCGCTCGACCAGCTCGGTGGCTCCCGGGGTGTCGGCGCCGCGCCTGCTGGTGAGCACCACTCGCTCGGCGCCGCGGGCGATCAGCGCCTCGGCCACGCGAGCGCCCAGGGCTCCGGTGCCGCCGGTGACCAGCGCGGCGCCGCTGGTGCGCCAGTCGCGGGTGATCGGCGTGGGAGCGTGCTCGACGCGGCGGACCAGCGCCCGGCCGTTGACGACCCGCACCTGGTCCTCCCCTGGCGTGGTGAGCAGCGCGCGGACGGTGGCGTCGGCGGTGGCGGCGTCGATGAGGCCGCCCCAGCGGGCCGGGCGTTCCAGCCCGAGAACGCGGCCGAGCCCCCACACCTGCGCCTGGTCGGGGCCGTCGCCGTGGGTCACGCACCACAGCGGGGCGTCGACATCGGCGTCGGTGAGCGCCTGAGCCAGCAGCAGCGTGCCCGCGAAGCCGCCGGTGAGTCCGTTGTGGAGACCGGTGTCGGCGGCGAGCAGCGACACCACCCGCTCTACGGGCGGGTGCGCGGCGAGGCGGGCGGCCAGCGGTCCCCGCGCTCCGGCCGGGTTGACCTCCAGCGGGACGACCTCGCCCCCGTCGGCCGCGAGCCCGGCCACGATCTCGTCGACCCAGGCGCCGGGATTCGGTGGGACCGCCACCAGGACCCGGCCCGTGAGCGGGGCCGGGGTCCCGTGGTGCTCGTGCCAGGTCACGCGGTAGCGCCAGGCATCGGCCGTGCCGCGGCCCGCGCGTTCCCGGTGCAGGGCGCTCAGCGCGGGCAGCACCCGGCGCAGGTGTTCGGGGTCGACGGCGAGCTTGGCGGCCAGTTCTTCGGGATCGGCGCTGTCCACATCGGCCCAGAACGCGGTGTCGACGGCGGGGGGCGCCGGGGTCGCGGCGGCGGCCCAGTGGTGTTCGCGCTGAAA
>NZ_KI912196.1:138155-141794 GCF_000231035.2 Saccharomonospora iraqiensis subsp. paurometabolica YIM 90007
CGGCTCGGCACGGTCCTGCCCGTAGGTGGCGAGCACGGCCTGTGCCTCGATCGGGTCGCCGAGCGTGGTCCCGGTGCCGTGTGCCTCGACGAACGCGACGTCCGCGGGGGTGACCCGGGCGTCGGCGAGCGCCGCGCGGATGACCCGCTGCTGCGCGGGGCCGTTCGGCGCGGTGAGCCCGTTGGACGCGCCGTCCTGGTTCACCGCCGAACCGCTCAGCACGGCGAGCACGGGGTGACCGCGGCGCCGGGCGTCGGACAGGCGCTCGACCAGCAGCAGGCCCGCGCCCTCGGCGAATCCGGTGCCGTCGGCGGAGTCGCCGAAGGCCTTGCAGCGGCCGTCCTCGGCGAGCCCGCCCTGGAGCGCGAACTCGGTGAACAGCCCCGGCGTGGCCATGGTGCTCACGCCGCCCGCCAGTGCCAGGTCGCACTCGCCGTTGCGCAGCGACTGGGCGGCCAGGTGCAGGGCGACCAGCGACGACGAGCAGGCCGTGTCGACGGTGACGGCGGGGCCCTCGAATCCGAACGTGTAGGACACGCGACCGGACAGGACACTGGCGGTGTTGCCGGTGGCGACCTGTCCCTCCAGGTTGGCGGGACGGCTCATCAGCAACGACGTGTAGTCCTGCCCGTTGGTCCCCGCGAACACGCCGACGGCGGTGCCGCGCAACGCCCTGGGGTCGAGACCGCCGCGTTCCAGTGCCTCCCACGAGGTCTCCAGCAGCAGCCGCTGCTGCGGGTCCATGGCCAGCGCCTCGCGCGGTGAGATGCCGAAGAACGCGGGGTCGAAGTCGGCGACGTCGTCGACGAAGCCGCCGAGGAACGTCCGGGTGGCGTCCGCGCCCGCGAAGGCGTAGACGGCATCGAGGTCCCAGCCACGGTCGGCGGGGAACGGCCCGATGGCGTCGACACCGCCGTCGAGCAGCTCCCAGAACTGCTCGGGAGTGCGGACACCGCCGGGGAAACGGCAGGACATGGCCACGACGGCGATCGGGTCGTCCTCCGCACCGCGCGGGGGACCGGGAGCCACACTCGTGACCCGCTGTTCGGGGGAGACGCGGTCGGCCAGGTGCTCGGCGAGGACACTCGCGGTCGGGTGGTCGAAGACGAGAGTGACCGGAAGCTTCAACTCGGTCAGGCCCGCGATGCGGTTGCGCAGCTCCACCGCCGTCACCGAATCGAAACCGAGGTCGTGGAACGAGCGGTCCGGATCCACCGCCTCCGGCCCCGCATAGCCGAGGACGGCAGCCACGGCCGAGCGGACGAGCCGCAGGACCTCGTCCCGTGAGGACCCGCGCCGCGCCGGGGCGACGGCGACCGGCTCGGACGCCTGGGCCTCCAGGAGGCGGCGGACCTCGGGGACTTCGCGCAGGACGTGGGAGGTGCGGGTGGCGGTCATCGCCACGAAGAACCGCTCCCAGTCGATGTCGGCCAGCGCGACGCAGGTGTCGTTGCCCACGGCACCGGCCATCGCCCGCACGGCGAGATCGGGGTCCATGGCGGGCAGGCCGTGCCTGCGGGCCAGATCGCCGACGACGCCCTCCGCCATGCCGTCCCCTTCCCAGGGGCCCCAGGCGATGGAGGTGGCAGGCAGGCCCAGGTCGCGACGGTGATGGGCGAAGGCGTCGAGGAAGGCGTTTCCGGGGGCGTAGTTGCCCTGCCCGGACGCGCCGAAGGTGCCGGACATGGACGAGAACAACACGAACGCGTCGAGGTCGCGCTTCAGGGTTAGCTCGTGCAGGTGACGGGTGGCGTCCCGCTTCACCGCCAGGACACGGGAGAGACGCTCGGTGGTGAGCGAGTCGAGGACCCCGTCGTCGAGGACGGCGGCGGTGTGCACCACGGCGGTCAGCGGCAGGCCATCGACGACCTCGGCGAGCTGGGCCCGGTCGGTGACGTCGCAGGCGAGGATGTCGACCCGGGCGCCGGTCGCAGCCAGTTCTTCGGACAGCTCCGCCGCGCCCGGGGCGTCGGGTCCGCGCCTGCTGAGCAGGACCAGGTGCTCGGCTCCAGCCGTGGCCAGCCAGCGGGCGGTCCGCGCGCCGAGGCCCCCGGTGCCGCCGGTGATCAGGACGGTGCCACGCGGACGCCAGCCCTCACCCTCGCCGACGGCGGCGCGGGTGATGCGGCGCGCGAGCAGGCGACCGGGACGCAGCGCGAGCTGGTCCTCCCCGATGCCGCCCGTGAGGGCGGTGGCGAGCAGGGTCGCCGTGCGGTCGTCCAGTTCGCCGGGGAGGTCGATCAGGCCGCCCCAGCGCTCGGGGTACTCCTGCGCGACGACCCGGCCGAGTCCCCACACCAGTGCCTGCTCGGGGGCGGCTCCGGTGTGCGTGGTGACCGCGCCACGGGTGAGGCACCACAGCGGGGCGGACAGGCCCGCGTCGCCCTGGGCCTGGACGAGGGCGAGGGTCGCGGTGTGGCCGAGGACGGCGGACGGATGGCCGGGATGCGTCCCTTCGTCGACGGCGAGAGCGCTGAGCACGCCGGAGACGTCCGGGTGCCTGCCCAGCAGCGCGGCCAGCGACCGCCGTTCGGCCGCGGCGCTGTCGATTTCCTCCGTGACGACGGTCGCGCCGCGAGCGGTGAGGGCGTCGGCGACGGCGGCGAAGACCGGGGCGGGCGACGCGGGGGTGAGCAGCAGCCAGGTTCCGGTGGGGGCGGCCGGGGTGGCGGCGACGGGACGCCAGTCGACCTGGTATCGCCAGCTCGCGATGGTGGCGGCCTCGCGGCCCCGGCGGCGCAGTCCGGCCAGGGCGGGGATGACGTCGCTGAGCGGGGCGGCCGGATCGAGGTCGAGGACGCCCGCGAGCGCCTCGACGTCGTGCGTGGTGACCGCACGCCAGAACTCGTCGTCGGCCGGATCGGCCGCGGGCAGGGCGGGGACGGCGGGCTCGGGCCAGTAGTGCGTGCGCTGGAACGGATAGGTGGGCAGGTCCACCCGGAAGCCGCCGGGAACGACCGACGCCCAGTCCGGCGTCACACCCCGGACCACGGCTTCACCGAGCGAGAGCAGCATCCGCCGCAGCCCGCCCTCGTCCCGTTTGAGCGAACCGACCGCGACGACGTCGTCGGGCAACGCCATGGTGAGCACCGGGTGCGGTGAGCACTCGACGAAGGTGCCGAATCCGTCCGCCGCGAGACGTTCCAGGGCGTCCGCGAACTGGACGGTGGAGCGGAGATTGTCGAACCAGTACCCGGCGTCCATCCCCGAGCCGTCCTCCACCCGCCCGGTCAGCGTCGAGTACACCGGCACCTGCCCGGCTCGCGGGCGGACCGGCTCCAGCACCCGTTCCAGCTCGTCCCGCAGCTCGTCGACCTGCGCGGAGTGCGACGCGTAGTCCACCGGCACCCGCTTGGCCCGGACTCCGTCGGCCTCACAGGCGGCGATCAGCTCGTCCAGAGCCCCGGGTTCGCCGGAGACGACCACGGCGGCGCCGTTGACCGCCGCGACCGACAGGCGGTCGCCGAACGGCGCGATCCGCTCCCGCACCTCGGCCACGCCCAGCGCGACCGACACCATGCCGCCCCGCCCGGCCAGCCGCCGCAGCACCTGCGACCGCAGCGCGACGACGCGAGCGCCGTCCTCCAGCGACAACGCACCCGACACCACGGCGGCCGCGATCTCACCCTGCGAGTGCCC
>NZ_KI912196.1:141894-148504 GCF_000231035.2 Saccharomonospora iraqiensis subsp. paurometabolica YIM 90007
CCGCGGTGGCGCGCAGGGCGGGCGTGGTGCGGGCCGACAGCGGCCAGGCCAGCGGGCCGGGACTGCCCTCGGGCACGGCGGCCCGGTCGTGGACCTGTTCCTCGGCCTGTTCGAGGACCACGTGCGCGTTGGTGCCGCTGATACCGAAGGAGGACACGGCGGCGCGGCGGGCACGGGTGAGTTCGGGCCAGGTGCGGGTCTCGGTGACCAGGTCGACCGCGCCGACGGTCCAGTCGACGTGCGGGCTGGGCCGGTCGACGTGCAGCGTCTTCGGCAGCACGCCGGTGCGCAGAGCCTGCACCATCTTGATCACCCCGGCCACGCCCGCGGCGGCCTGGGTGTGCCCGAGATTGGACTTGACCGAACCCAGCAGCAACGGCTCCGCGCGATCCTGGCCGTAGGCTTTCAGCACGGCCTGGGCCTCGATCGGGTCGCCCAGCTCGGTGCCGGTGCCGTGCGCCTCCACGGCGTCCACATCGGACGGGACAAGCCCGGCGTCGGCCAGGGCGTCCGCGATGACCCGCTGCTGGGCGGGGCCGTTGGGGGCGGTCAAGCCGTTGGACGCGCCGTCGGAGTTCACCGCCGAGCCCCGCAGGACGGCGAGCACGGGGTGGCCGCTCGCGCGGGCGTCGGACAACCGTTCCAGAGCCAGAATGCCCGCGCCCTCGCCGAACCCGGAGCCGTCCGCGGCGCCCGCGAACGCCTTGCAGCGGCCGTCGGCCGCCGCCCCGCCCTGGCGGGTGAACTCCAGGAACACGCCGGGGTTGGCCAGGACGGTGACGCCACCCGCGAGCGCGAGGTCGCAGTCACCCGAACGCAGCGCCCGCGCCGCGAGGTGGATCGCGACCAGCGACGATGAGCACGCCGTGTCCACGGTCAGGGTCGGCCCTTCGAGGCCGAGCGCGTAGGCGACACGGCCGGACACGACGCCTGCCGAGCTGCCCCCCATGAACCCGTCCGCGCCGTCGCCGGCGGTGGCGGCGTAGTCGGAGTACATGACGCCCGCGAAGACACCGGTGCGGCTGCCGCGCGCGGTGTGCGGGTCGATCCCCGCCCGCTCCAGGGCTTCCCAGGAGGTTTCCAGGAGCAGACGCTGCTGCGGGTCCATCGCGACGGCTTCGCGCGGGGAGATGCCGAAGAACCCGGCGTCGAACTCGGCGGCACCGTCGAGGAAGCCGCCCATGCCGGTGGCCGTGGCCCCGGCTTCGAGCAGCGCCCGGGTGTGCCAGCCGCGGTCGACCGGCCAGGGACCGATGGCGTCGCGCCCGTCGGCGACGAGCTCCCACAGCTGTTCGGGGGTACTGACCCCTCCGGGAAAGCGGCAACTCATCGCGACGATCGCGATCGGGTCGTCGGTCTGGGTACGGCGCACGGGTGCCGGGGCGCTGTCGCCACCCGCGAGGTGCGCGGCCAGCGCGGCCGGGGTGGGGTGGTCGAAGATCAACGTCGCGGGCAGGCGCTGTCCCGTGGCGTCGGCGAGCCGGTTGCGCAGCTCGACAGCGGTCAGCGAGTCGAAGCCCAGGTCCGCGAACGACTCCGTCCCCGCGAGCGAGGCGGCGCTGGGATGCCCGAGCACGGCCGCGGCCTGAGCGCGGACGAGGTCGGTCAGCTCGGTGAGGTTGTCGGTGGCGAGCGACACGGCCGGTCGGCTCGCGGCACGGCGGGCCGGGGTGCGGACGAGCGCACGCAGCAGCGGCGGAACAGCCGTCTCGCGGGGCGAGAGGTCGAGTCGCATCAGGACATGGAGCGACTCCGGCCTACCGACGGCCCGATCGAAGAGGCCCAGTGCCTCGTCGGTGGCCAGCGCGGTCGAGGCACGCCCGATCCGGCGCTTGGCGGCGGCGTCGAGATGGCCGGTCATGCCGCTGGCCTCGTCCCACAGGCCCCAGGCCAGCGAGACGGCGGGGCGGCCCTGGGCCCGCCTGCGGGCGACGAGGGCGTCCACCTCGGAGTTGGCGGCGGCATAGGCGGCCTGCCCGGCACCGCCGAACACCCCGGCGGCGGAGGAGAACACGACGAACGCCTCGACATCCCCCGCCAGCTCGTCGAGTGCCAGCGCGGCTTCGACCTTGGGCGCGCGCAGAGCGTCGAGCCGGTCGGCGGTCAGCGAGGTGAGCACGCCGTCGTCCAGGACGCCCGCCGCGTGGACCACGGCGGTGACGGGGTGCTCGGCGAGGACCGCCGCGAGCGCGTCCCGGTCGGCGGCGTCCACGGCGACGACCGCGGCCCTGGCACCCCGTGCGTCCAGATCGGCGACGAGGTCGGCCGCGCCGGGGGCGTCGGGACCCCGGCGGCTGAGGAGCAGGAACTCGCGGACGCCGTGGGCGTCGGCGAGGTGGCGAGCCAGCAGCCCGCCGAGGGTTCCGGTACCGCCGGTGATCAGAACGCGGCTGTGGGGTCCGAAGGGGACGGTGGTGTCGAGGGCGGCGGGCCGCCTCAGACGCGGTGCCGACCCGAGGCCCTCGCGGACCACGACCTGTGGTTCTCCGGTCCAGCCTGCGACGTCGTCGGTGTCCGAGTCGACCAGGACGAAGCGCCCGGGATGCTCGGCCTGTGCGGTGCGCACCAGGCCCCACACACCCGCGCCCGCCGGGTCGGTGGCGTCCGGTCCGGCAGCGAGATGGGTACGGACGACCAGCGGCTTGTCCGTGTCGGCGGCCAGCCGGGCCTGGAGGGCAACGAGCACCTGTGTGGCCGTCCGCCCGGTGGCGTCGAGGACGTCGACATCGGCTGCGGTGACCGGTTCGACCGGGACCCAGTCGAGAACGAAGTGCGCGTCGGTCGTGGTCGTCGGAGTCGTCGCCAGCGGGCGCAGGGCCAGGCCGGCCAGAGCGCCGACCGGACCTCCCTCGGCGTCGGCGAGGTGGACCGTCACACCGTCGTCGGCCGGGGTGATCCGGACGCGCAAAGCGGTGGCGCCGGTCGCGGTGACGGCCGCCCCGGTGAAGGAGAAGGGAAGCAGCGGCGCACCCTCCCCCGGGACCACACCGCTGACCCCGATGGCCTGGAGGGCGGCGTCGAGCAACGCGGGGTGCAGGACGAAACCGTCGGGGGCGAGGTCCTCGGGCAGCGTCACCTCGGCGAAGACCTCGTCGTCCTGCCGCCACACGCGGGTCAGGCCCTGGAAGGCCGGCCCGTAGTCGAGCCCGGCGGCGGCCAGGGTGCCGTAGTCGACCGGGACCTCGTGGGCCTGATCCGGCGGCCACGCGGTCAGCTCGGCGGGCGCGGGCACGACGTCGCCGAGTGCGCCGGTGGCATGGCGTGTCCACGGGGCGTCGGCGGCGGAGTCGGCCGGGCGGGAGTGCACGGCGAGAACACCGGTGCCCGCGGTGACCTGCAGGTCGACGGCGCTGTCGGCCGGGATCACGAGCGGGGTGTGCAGGGTCAGCTCGGCGACACCTGCGGCCCCGGCGTGCTCGGCGGCGGTGAGCGCGAGATCGAGCAGTCCGGTGCCGGGGACCAGCACCTGCCCGGCGACGACGTGGTCGGCCAGCCACGGGTGGCTGGTCAGCCCGAGTCGGCCGGTGAGCAGGGCACCACCGTCGGCGACGGTGGTGGCGGCGGCCAGGACCGGGTGGTCGAGGCGCCGCAGACCCGCGGCGGTGACATCTCCGGGAGCAGCCCCGGAGGTGAGCCAGAAGCGCTGGCGTCGGAACGGGTAGGTGGGCAGCTCGACGCGTTCGCCGTCGGGAATCACCCCCCGCCAGTCCGGCGTCACGCCGTGCACGACGGCCTCCCCCAGGGAGAGCAGCATCCGCTCCAGCCCACCCTCGTCGCGCCTGAGCGAACCCACCGCGACCACATCGTCGGGCAGGGACATCGTCAACACCGGATGCGGAGAACACTCCACGAACGTGCCGAACCCCTCCGCAGCCAGCGCGGTGACAGCGTCGGAGAACCGGACGGTGGAGCGGAGGTTGTCGAACCAATACCCGGCATCCATCCCCGAGCCGTCCTCAACCTCACCCGTCAGAGTCGAATGGATCGGGATCTCACCCGCACGCGGCCGGACCGGCTCCAACACCGCCAACAGCTCGTCCCGCAACTCATCGACCTGCGCCGAATGCGAGGCATAGTCCACCGGGACCCGCTTCGCCCGCACACCCTCGGCGTCGCAGGCAGCGACCAGCTCGTCCAGGGCCTCCGGCTCACCCGACACCACCACCGCTGTCTCGCCATTGACCGCAGCGATCGACACCCGCTCACCGAACCCGGCAATGCGGTCACGAACCTCGACCTCACCCAACGCGACCGACACCATCCCGCCACGACCCGCCAGCCGGGTCAGCACCCGCGACCGCAACGCCACCACCCGAGCACCGTCCTCCAGAGACAGCGCCCCCGCCACCACCGCAGCCGCGATCTCACCCTGCGAATGCCCCACCACAGCGTCCGGCTCGATCCCCCACGACCGCCACAACTCGGCCAACGACACCATCACAGCCCACAACACCGGCTGCACCACATCAACCCGACCCAACAAGTCGGCATCGTCCAGCACATCGGCCAACGACCAGTCCACGAACGGCTCCAACGCCGCCGCACACTCCGACAACCGCCCCGCGAACACCGACGACTCCGCAGCCAACCCCCGCGCCATCCCCACCCACTGCGAACCCTGACCCGGAAACACGAACACCGCCCGGCCCGGATCACCGGCCGTGCCCTCCACCAACAACGGGTGCGGCGCCCCGTCGGCCAGCGCCCGCACGGCGTCCACACTCAGCGCGACGGCCCGCTGCTCGAACAGCGCGCGGCTCGTGGCCAGCGACCATGCCGACCGCGCGGCGGGCAGCGCGGGCAGCACCCCGGCAAGCTTGGCCGCGTGGGCCCGCAGCGCCTCTGGCGAGCGGGCCGACAGGACGAACGGCACGACGGCCGAGTCCGCGACCGGTTCGGGCTCGGGATCGCCCTGCTCCAGGATGACGTGGGCGTTGGTACCGCTGACGCCGAACGACGACACCGCCGACCGGCCCGGCCGGTCGGCCTCCGGCCACGGCTGGGCTTCGGTCAGCAGCTCGACCGCGCCCGCGGTCCAGTCCACACGGGAGGTGGGCCGGTCGACGTTCAGGGTCTTGGGCAGGGTGCGGTGGTGGAGCGCGAGGATCGACTTGATGATCCCCGCGACGCCCGCGGCGGCCTGGGTGTGGCCGATGTTCGACTTCACCGAGCCCAGGAACAGCGGCCGCTCCCGGTCCTGGCCGTAGGTGGCGAGCAGGGCCTGCGCCTCGATCGGGTCACCGAGCGACGTGCCGGTGCCGTGCGCCTCGACCATGTCCACATCGGACGGATCAAGGCAGGCGTTGGCCAGGGCCTGACGGATCACCCGCTCCTGCGACGGACCGTGGGGTGCGGTCAGGCCGTTGGACGCGCCGTCCTGGTTGACCGCCGAGCCACGCACCAGCGCCAGTACCCGATGCCCATGGCGGCGCGCGTCGGACAGCTTCTCCACGACGAGCATGCCCACGCCCTCGCCCCAGCCGGTGCCGTCGGCACCCTCGGCGAAGGACTTGCACCGGCCGTCCGCGGCCAGACCCCGCTGCCGCGAGAACTCGACGAACGCCGTCGGCGTCGACATGACCGTCACACCGCCGGCCAGGGCCAGTGAACACTCCCCCGACCGCAGCGCCTGCACCGCCAGGTGCAGCGACACCAGCGACGCCGAGCAGGCGGTGTCGACGGTGACGGCGGGACCTTCCAGGCCGAAGACGTAGGAGAGCCTGCCGGAGACGACGCTGGCGGAGTTCCCGGTGGCCAGGTGCCCCTCGACGCCCTCGGTCGAGCCGGAGAACAGCTGGGCGTAGTCCTGGCCGTTGGTGCCGACGAACACGCCGGTGGCGGTGCCGCGCAGGTCCGGGGCGGCGATCCCCGCGCGCTCGAACGCCTCCCACGAGGTTTCCAGCAGCAGCCGCTGCTGCGGGTCCATCGCGAGCGCCTCACGCGGGGAGACGCCGAAGAAGTCGGCGTCGAAGCCGGGAACGTCGTGCAGGAACCCGCCGGTGGAGGTGTAGGAGGTGCCCGGGTTGTCCGGATCCGCATCGTACAGAGCGGCCAGGTCCCAGTTGCGGTCGTCCGGGAACGGGCCGAGACCGTCGCGCTCGGCGGCGAGCAGGTCCCACAGGTCCTCAGGGGACGCCACGCCACCGGGGAAGCGGCAGGCCATGCCGACGATGGCGACCGGCTCGTCCGATGCGGTCGCGGCCACGACCGACGGCACGCGGGCGCCCTCGACCCCGTCGAGCAGGTCGTCGAGGTGGCGGGCCAGGTCGGCCGCGCTGGGGTGGTCGAAGACCGCGGTGACGGGCAACGCCAGTCCGGTGGCCGCATTGATGGCGGTGCGCAGCTCGACGGCGGTCAGCGAGTCGAACCCGAGGTCGCGGAACGCCTGGTCGGCGGGCACGGAGCGGGCCGAGGTGAAGCCGAGAACGGCGGCGGCCTGCTCACGCACGAGGTCGAGCAGCGCCTGACCGCGGCGGTCGGCGGGCAGCGACCGGAACCGGTTCGCGGTCCCGGTGTGCGGCTCGACGGCGGGACGGGCCGGAGCGAGGTCGTCGAGGAGGCGGCCGGGCAGCGCGAACACCGACCAGTCGATGTTCGCGACGGTGAGCAC
>NZ_KI912196.1:148604-154403 GCF_000231035.2 Saccharomonospora iraqiensis subsp. paurometabolica YIM 90007
AGGCCGCGCTGCCGGGAGAACTCGACGAACAGCGTCGGGGTGGCCATCACGGTCACCCCGCCCGCGAGCGCCACGGAGCATTCGCCGGAGCGCAGCGCGTGCGCGGCCAGGTGCATGGCGACCAGCGACGACGAGCAGGCGGTGTCGATGGTGACCGCGGGCCCCTCCAGCCCGAGCGTGTAGGCGACGCGGCCGGACAGGACGCTGCCCGCGTTGCCGGTACCGAGGTGACCGCCGGTGTCCTCCCCGGAGCCGAGCAACAGCGACGGGTAGTCCTGGCCGTTGGTCCCCGCGAACACACCAACGTCCTGCCCTCGCAGCGACAGCGGATCGAGCCCGGCGCGCTCCAGCGCCTCCCACGACGTCTCCAGCAACAGGCGCTGCTGCGGGTCCATGGCCAGCGCCTCACGCGGCGAGACCCCGAAGAACGCCGCGTCGAAGTCTCCGGCACCGTCGATGAAGGCTCCCCGGCGGACGTAGGTGCCGCCGGGCCTGCCGGGGTCGGGATCGTACAGGGCGTCGATGTCCCAACCACGGTCGCCCGGAATGTCGGTGACCACGTCGCGGCCGGAGATCAGCACGTCCCACAGCTGCTCGGGAGTGCGTACACCGCCGGGAAAGCGGCAGCCCATGCCGACAACGGCGACCGGCTCCTGCCGCGCCTGTTCGGCCTCGTGCAGCCGCTGCTTCGTCTGCTTCAGGTCGGCGGTGACCCGCTTGAGGTAGCTGAGGAGCTTCTCCTGCTCGGTGTTCTGCGCTCCGGTCACGACAACCCCAGCTCCCGATCGATGAAGTCGAACATGTCCGCCGAGGTGGCCGAGTCGAAGTCCTCGGCTTCCCCGGCTCGCTCCGGTTCGGAGTCGCGCCACTGGGCCAGCAGCGCCTGCAGGCGCTGCGTGACCCGGGTGCGCGTGGTGGCGTCCACCTCGCCCGGGTCGGCGAGCGCGTCGGCCAAGCGGTCCACCTCGTCCAGCGGCGACGCCCCGGTCCGGTCTCCGAACAGCTCGCCCAGCAGGTACTCGGCGAGTGCCTGCGGCGAGGGGTGGTCGAAGACCAGCGCGGCCGGGAGGGTGAGCCCGGTCGCGGCGCGGAGCCGGTTGCGCAGCTCCACGGCGGTCACCGAATCGAAGCCCAGCTCCCGGAACGCCCGCCCCTCGTCGACCTCGGCGACGTCGGAGTGGCCGAGCACGGCCGCGGCCGCCGAACGGACCTGGTCGAGTACGGCGCGCTCCCGCTCCGCCTGGTTCATTCCGGCGAGCCGCGTCGGCAGGTCGTCCTCGACGGACTCCTCCGGCGCGGCGGCGCGCGACTGCGGCACCTCGGCGAGGAAGCGGCTGGGCCGGGTGGCGGTGAACGCGGTGCCGAACCGGTCCCAGTCGATGTCCGCGACGGCGGTGAAGACGTCGCCCGCGTCGATCGCCCGGTGCAGGGCCGCGAGCGCGAGCGCGGGGTCCATCTCCGGCACGCCGTGGCGGCGGGCCAGCTCACCCACCGGGCCGTCGGCCATACCTTCCCCGCCCCACGGGCCCCACGCGATGGAGGTCGCCGGCAGACCCAGGTCACGCCGGTGCGCGGCGAGAGCGTCGAGGACGGCGTTGCCGGGGGCGTAGTTGCCCTGCCCGGGTGTGCCGAAGGTCCCCGCGAACGAGGAGAACAACACGAACGCCGACAGAGGCACGTCGCGGGTCAGCTCGTGCAGGTGCAACGCGGTGTCGACCTTGGGGCGGCACACCCGCTCGACCCGGTCGACGTCGAGGGCGTCCAGGACGGCGTCGTCGAGGACCGCCGCGGTGTGCACGACGGTGTCCAGCGGCAGATCGTCCGGAACGGCGTCCACGACGGCGGCGAGCTGGTCGCGGTCACCCGCGTCGCAGGCCGCGAAGCTGACCCGAGCGCCGAGGCCGGTCAGGCGGTCTCGCAGTTCGGCAGCACCGGGGGCGTCCGCACCGCGCCGGGACACCAGCAGCAGGTGCGGAACACCGCGTTCCGCGAGCCACGCGGCGACCTCCGAGCCGAGCGCGCCGGTGCCGCCGGTGACGAGGGCGGTACCCCGCGGCACCCACCGGTCGGGCTCGCGGCTGGGCGGCGCCTGGGTGAGCCGCCTGCCGAACACCCCCGCGGCGCGGATGGCGACCTGGTCCTCACCGATGGACCCGGACAGGACCGCCACGAGCCGATCGCCCGCCCGGTCGTCGAGCTCGGCAGGCAGGTCGACGAGGCCGCCCCAGCGCTCGGGGTGCTCCAGTGCGGCGACGCGGCCCATGCCCCAGACCAGTGCCTGCAGCGGAGCGGTCACCGGGGTCTGGACGGCGACGGCGGAGCTGGTCGCGCACCACAGCGGCGCGGGCACATCCGTGTCTCCGAGGGCCTGCAGCAGCTGGAGATTCTGCACCGCACCACGCCGGGCCGACGTCTGCCCGGGGTAGCTGTCCTCGGCCAGGGCCAGCAGGGACAGCACGCCCACCGCGTCGGCAGGCAGTGCTTCCGCCAGCGCTGCCCGGTCCGCGGCGGCGGGAACGACGACCACCCGGACGTCGGCGCCGTGCCGGGCGAGGGCCTGCTGCGCGCCGTCGGCCAGCGGGTGGGCACCGAAACCCTCGGGGACGACAACGGCCCAGGCTCCGGTCAGGCCGGGCGCGGTGTCGGGTACCGGACGCCAGGCGACGCGGTAGCGCCATGAGTCGAGAGTGGAGCGAGCGCGGGCGTGCCGTCGCCACGCGGACAGCGCGGGCAGCACGTCGTGCAGCGGTGCGGCCGGGTCGAGGTTCAGGCTGCCCGCCAGGTCTTCAAGGTCTTCGCGCTCGACGGAGTCCCAGAAGCGGCTTTCGATGTCGTCCGCCGCGTGAGCCCCGTGATAGCCCTCGGGCGCGGTGAGCCAATAGTGCTTGCGCCGGAACGGGTAGGTGGGCAGGTGGATGCGGCGACCGTCGGGGATCACCGCGGCCCAGTCCGGCGTGACGCCGTGCACAACGGCCTCACCCAGGGAGAGCAGCATCCGTTCCAGGCCACCCTCGTCCCGCTTGAGCGAGCCGACCGCGACCACGTCGTCCGGCAGGGACATCGTCAGCACCGGATGCGGGGAACACTCCACGAACGTGCCGAACCCCTCCGCAGCCAACGCGGTGACAGCGTCGGAGAACCGGACAGTCGAACGGAGATTGTCGAACCAATACCCGGCATCCATCCCCGAGCCGTCCTCGACCCGCCCGGTCAACGTCGAATACACCGGCACAGTCCCGGCGCGCGACTGGATTGGAGCCAGCACCTCCGACAACTCATCCCGCAACTCGTCCACGTGGGCGGAGTGGGAGGCATAGTCCACCGGGACCCGCTTCGCCCGCACACCCTCGGCCGCACAGGAAGCGACCAACTCATCGAGAGCCTCCGGCTCACCCGAGACGACCACCGCAGTTCCGCCGTTGATCGCGGCAATCGACACCCGGTCACCGAACGGCGCGATCCGATCACGCACTCCGGCCTCATCCAACGCGACCGACACCATCCCGCCACGACCCGCCAGCCGGGTCAGCACCCGCGACCGCAACGCCACGACGCGGGCGCCGTCCTCCAGAGACAACGCACCCGCCACCACCGCAGCCGCGATCTCGCCCTGCGAATGCCCCACCACCGCAGCAGGCTCCACACCCCACGACCGCCAAAGCTCGGCCAACGACACCATCACAGCCCACAACACCGGCTGCACCACATCAACCCGACCCAACAAGTCGGCATCGTCCAACGCGGCGTCCACAGACCAGTCCACGAACGGCTCCAACGCCGCCGCACACTCCGACAACCGCCCCGCGAACACCGACGACTCCCCCGCCAGCTCCCGCGCCATCCCCACCCACTGCGAACCCTGACCCGGAAACACGAACACCACCCGGCCCGGCTCCCCTGCCGCGCCCTCCACCAGCGAGGGGTGTGACTCACCTGTCGCCAGGGCACGCAGTCCCGCGAGCAGCGCATCGCGGTCGCCGACCAGGACAGCGCGTTCGTCGAAGGCCGTGCGGGTGGTCGCCAGCGACCAGGCGGTGTCGGCCACCGGGGCACCGTTCACCGAGGCGAGCAGGCGGGCGGCCACCTCCCGCAGGGACGTGGCCGTGCGGGCGGACAGCACCCACGGCACCACCGACGCGGTGGGCTCGTCCTTCTCGGCAGCGGGTTCGGGCGCCTGTTCGAGGACGACGTGCGCGTTGGTGCCGCTGATACCGAAGGACGACACCGCGGCGCGCAGCACGCGGTCCTCGCCGCTGAGGTCGACGGGCTCGGTCAGCAGGCGGATGTCACCCTCGGCCCACTCGACACGGGTGGAGGGCTCGTCGACGTGCAGGGTCTGCGGAAGCAGACGGTGACGCAGTGCCAGGACCATCTTGATCACACCGGCGACGCCCGCGGCCGCCTGGGTGTGGCCGAGATTGGACTTGACCGAGCCCAAGAACAGCGGCCGGTCGCGATCCTGGCCGTAGGTCGCGAGCAGCGCCTGGGCCTCGATCGGGTCGCCGAGCGGCGTGCCGGTGCCGTGCGCCTCGACGGCATCCACCTCGGATGGTTCGACTCCGGCCGAGGCGAGCGCCGACCGGATGACGCGCCGCTGCGACGGCCCGTTGGGTGCGGTGAGCCCGTTGGACGCGCCGTCCTGGTTGACCGCCGAGCCACGCAGCACCGCGAGCACCGGATGCCCGAGCCGCTGCGCGTCGGAGAGCCGCTCCACGACGAGCATCCCCACACCCTCGGACCAACCGGTGCCGTCGGCGGAGTCGGCGAACGGCTTGCACCGCCCGTCCGGAGCGAGACCGCCCTGCCGGGAGAACTCGGTGAAGGCGCCGGGGACGGCCATCACGGTCGCGCCACCGGCCAGGGCCAGCGAGCACTCCCCTGACCGCAGCGCGGCGGCGGCGAGGTGCAGCGACACCAGCGACGACGAACACGCCGTGTCCACGGTGACCGCGGGGCCCTCCAGCCCGAGGGTGTAGGAGACGCGGCCGGAGGCGACACTGGTGGCGGTGCCGGTGAGCAGGTGCCCCTCGACCCCGTCGGGCAGTGCGGGCAGCCCCGCGCCGTAGTTGGCGGTGGCGGCACCGACGAACACGCCCGCGTCGGTGCCCCGCAGGGCGTGCGGGTCGAGCCCGGCGCGCTCCAGCGCCTCCCAGGACGCTTCGAGCAGGAGCCGCTGCTGCGGGTCCATCGCCAGCGCCTCACGCGGGGAGATCCCGAAGAACGCGGCATCGAACTCGCCCGCGCCGTGGATGAAGCCGCCCTCGCGGACATGGGTCGTACCGGGGCGTTGCAGTGTCGGGTCGTAGAGGGCCTCGATCTCCCAGCCCCGGTCGATCGGGAACGGTCCGATGCCGTCGCGGCCCTCGGCGAGCATCGCCCACAGCTGCTCGGGAGTGTCGGCCCCGCCGGGGAAACGGCAGGCCAGGCCGACGATGGCCAAGGGCTCGTCGGTGCGAGCGCGCGCCGGTGCGCCGGCGGTGGACTCGGCCTCCTCCAGCAGTTCGTCGCGCAGGTGCGTGGCGAGTGCCTGTGGCGTGGGGTGGTCGAAGATCAGGGTGGCGGACAGGCGTTGGCCGGTCTCGGCGGTGAGCCGGTTGCGGAGCTCCACGGCGGTGAGCGAGTCGAAGCCGAGGTCGTTGAACGCCTTGCGCGGGTCGACCGCGTCCGCGCTGCCGTGTCCGAGCACGCCGGCGACGTGGGTCCGCACGAGATCGAGCAGCGTGCGGTCGATCTCGTCGGCCGGGCGCCCGGCCAGTCGCTCGGCCAGACCCTGCGCTGCCGTGCCGCCCGCACCGCCCG
>NZ_KI912196.1:154503-157575 GCF_000231035.2 Saccharomonospora iraqiensis subsp. paurometabolica YIM 90007
CCGCCGGGTCGGTGATGGTGATGGCGCCACCCCAGCGGTCGGGGTGCTCCAGCGCGGCGACGCGGCCGACGGCGAGCACGGCCGGGTCGGAGCTGACGAGCCAGGTCGTGCGCGCCCGCTGGACGGCCTCGGCGACCAGGGCGGCGTCCGGATGGACCAGGAGCAGGGTCTCGTCGGCGAGGTCGTCGAACGAGTCGATGCGGCGGAAGGGCTCCGGGGCCTCGCCCAGTGCGACGACCGGCCCGGTCGCCGGGTCGCCGAGGGTGATGCCGTCCCAGTCGACGTGGTAGAGCCAGGGGTCGGCCGGGGCGGGAGCGGCGTCGAGCCAGTAGCGGGTGCGCTGGAAGGCGTAGGTGGGCAGGTCGACCCGCCGTGCGCCGGGGGTGAGCCGGGCCCAGTCGACGTCCCGGCCCGCCACGTGCAGCCGGGCCAGTGCCTCCAGCAACGTGGTCTGCTCGTCGCGGTCGTGGCGCTGCGCCGGAACGCAGCCTTCGACCAGCGGGGTCAGCGCGGCGTCGGGTCCGACCTCCAGTACGTGGGCGGCGTCGAGCCGGGCCGCACCGTCGGCGAACCGCACGGTCCGGCGCATGTTGCCGAGCCAGTACTCCGGATCCGAGGGGGACGCGTCACCGGCGACGCCGATGAAGTCGATCTCCGGGGTGGACAGCGGCACCGTGTCGACCAGGGCGCGGAACTCCGGCAGGACCTCGTCCATGTGGGCGGAGTGGAAGGCATGGCTGACCTCGAGCCGGGTCGCCTTGAGCCCCCGCTCCTGCGCCGAGGCCAGCACGGCGAGGACCGCGTCCTCGTCACCGGAGACCACAGTGGATCGCGCGCCGTTGACGGCGGCGATCTCCACGCCCTCGGCGAGTTCGACCTCCTCGGGTGCGGCGCCGATGGCCGCCATCGCACCCCGCGCGGAGACCGCGCCCATCAGCGCGCCGCGCTTCACGACCAGCCGCGCGGCGTCCTCCAACGACAGGATTCCGGCCACGTGGGCGGCCGCGATCTCCCCCACGGAGTGTCCGATCACGACGTCGGGCGTCACGCCCCACGACGCGAGCAGCCGGACCAGCGCGACCTCGAAGGCGAAGAGCGCGGGCTGGGCGTACTCGGTCTCGGTGATCCGGTCCTGCTCGCCCGCCAGCTCGGCACGCACGTGCTCCGGGTACAGCGCGAGCACGGAATCCCACGCCCGCGCGAAAACGGGATGCGCGGCCGCCAGGCCCCGGCCCATGCCGGCGCGCTGCGCACCCTGGCCGGTGAAGACGAACGCGGTGCGTCCCCGCGTGGCCGTGCCGCGGAGGACTCCGGGGCCGCGGAAAGCGGCGAGGCGGGTCGCCAGCTCGGCACCGTCGCCGACGACGACCGCACGGTGCGGCAGGCGGGCTCGGGTGGTGGCCAGGGTGTGCGCCACGTCGGCGGCGGAGAAGTCGGTCAGGTGCGCGCTGAGCCGCGCGGCCTGTTCGGCGAGGGCGGCCTCGTTCTGCGCCGACAGGACCCAGGCGTGCGGGCCGGTGGACTCCGACGCGGGGGCCGGGACGTCGGTGGCCTGCTCCAGGACGACGTGAGCGTTGGTGCCGCTGATGCCGAACGACGACACGCCCGCACGGCGGGGCCGGTCGAGGGCGGGCCAGTCGCGGTTGGCGGTCAGCAGCTCGACGGCGCCTTCGGTCCAGTCGATGCGCGGGTTCGGAGCGTCGACGTGCAACGAGGCGGGCAGCAGGCCGTGCCGCATGGCCTGCACCGCCTTGATCACCCCGGCGACGCCTGCCGCGGCCTGGGTGTGCCCGAGGTTCGACTTCACCGAGCCGAGGTAGAGCGGCTGGTCCCGGTCCTGGCCGTAGGTCACCATCAGGGCCTGCGCCTCGATCGGGTCACCGAGGACGGTGCCGGTGCCGTGTGCCTCGACGAGGTCGACGTCGGCGGGGTCGAGCCGGGCCGAGGCGAGCGCGGTGCTGATCACCCGCTGCTGCGACGGGCCGTTGGGGGCGGTGAGGCCGTTGGAGGCGCCGTCCGAGTTGACCGCGGACCCGCGGACGACGGCGAGGACCTCGTGGCCGTGGCGGCGGGCGTCGGAGAGGCGTTCCAGCAGCACCAGCCCCGCGCCCTCGCCGAAACCGGTGCCATTGGCCCCCTCGGCGAACGAGCGGCAGCGACCGTCGGCCGACAGCCCCTGCTGGCGGGTGAACTCGACGAACACGCCGGGGGTGGACATGACGGTGACCCCACCCGCGAGGGCGAGGTCGCACTCCCCCGTCCGCAGCGCCTGCGCGGCCAGGTGCACGGCGACCAGCGACGACGAGCACGCCGTGTCGACGGTGACCGCGGGCCCCTCCAGCCCGAACGTGTAGGCGATCCGGCCGGACACGACGCTGGCGGAGTTACCGGTGCCCAGGTGGCCTTCGACGCCCTCGGGAACGGCGACGAGCCGGGACGCGTAGTCCTGGTACATCACGCCCGCGAACACACCGGTCCGGCTGCCGCGCAGTCCGTGGGGGTCCATCCCCGCCCGCTCGAAGGTCTCCCACGAGACCTCCAGCAGTTGCCGCTGCTGCGGGTCCATCGCCAGTGCCTCTCGGGGAGAGATGCCGAACAGGCCCGCGTCGAAGTCGGCGGCTCCGGCGAGGAAGCCGCCCGCCGTGCCGTCGGAGCGGCCTCCGCTGAGCGCGGCGACGTCCCAGCCCCGGTCGGCGGGGAACGGCCCGGCGACGTCCCGGTTGTCCACGACGAGGTCCCACAGGTCCTCGGGTGAGGCGATGCCGCCGGGATAACGGCAGGCCATGGACACGATGGCGATCGGCTCGTCCACGGGACGGGCGGTGGTCGCGGCCGGACGGCGGGCGGGTGCGCTACCCGTGATGTGGGCGGCGAGCGCGGCCGGGGTCGGGTGGTCGAACACCAGTGTCGCGGGCAACCGCAGGCCGGTGGCGGCGACGAGGCGGTTGCGCAGCTCCACGGCGGTCAGCGAGTCGAACCCGAGGTCGGCGAACGCGCGTTCGGGATCGACAGCGGACGCCCCCGCGTGCCCCGAGCACGGCCGCGGTGGTGGCGCGGACCAGTTCGAGCGCG
>NZ_KI912196.1:157675-161339 GCF_000231035.2 Saccharomonospora iraqiensis subsp. paurometabolica YIM 90007
CGCGGGCGAGGCGCTCGGCCGGGACGTCGGCGTGGACGTCGACGAGGCCGCCCCATCGCTCCGGGATCTCCAGCGCCGCGGTGCGGCCGAGGCCCCAGACCGCGGCCTGCTCGGGTGCCTCGGCCAGCGCTCCGGTGGTCACCGCCCACACGGGAACGGGGGTGTCCGCGAGGGACTGCAGAAGCGCGAGCAGGCTCTCCGCCGACGGGTGCAGGGCCAGCACCCCTGCGGTGTCCTCGGTGAGCTGCGACGACAGCTCGGCCTCCGGGACCGGTCGCGCGCCCAACTCGGCGAGGCCGGTGGCGAGGGCCGTCGACGGGTCGCCGACGACGACCCAGTGGTCGAGCGGCACGGGCGGGTTCTCGGCGACCGGGCTCCAATGGTCCCGGTAATGCCAGGGCGTGCGGGTCGGAGCCTCGGTGGCGGGCCAGTACCGCACGCGCTGGAACGGGTAGGTGGGCAGGTCGACCACGCGCCCGCCCCGATGCAGGGTCGACCAGTCGACGTCGCCACCGGTGGCGTGGACGTGGCCGAGTGCGCGCAGAGCGGTGCGCACCTCGTCGCGGTCGCGGTGCTGGGCCGGAACGCAGGACGACAGCAGCGGGGCGAGCGCGGCGTCGGGGCCGATCTCGACGACGCGGACGGCATCGAGACGCGCGGCGCCGTCGGCGAAGCGCACGGTGTCGCGCAGGTTCCGCACCCAGTAGTCGACGTGCTCCGGGCCGTCCTCGGGGCTGCCCGAGCCCGCGACGGTGACGTAGTCGAGGGTCGCGGCGGAGCGGGGCAACCGCGCGACGAAGTCGGCCAGCGGCTCGACGGCCTCGTCCATGTGTGCGGAGTGGAACGCGTGGCTGACGGTGAGGCGCTTGACCCGCACCCCGCGTTCGGCGTGCTCGGCGGCGAGGGCGGACACGGCGTCCTCGTCGCCGGAGACGACGGTCGAGTCGGCGGCGTTGACCGCCGCGATCTCCACCCCGGCGGGCAGAGTGATGGCCTCCTCACCCAGGCCGATGACGGCCATCGCACCGCGCGCGGTCACCGCGCCCATGAGCCTGGCCCGCTCGACGACCAGCGCGGCGGCGTCGGCGAGGGTCAGTACCCCCGCGACGTGCGCGGCGACGATCTCGCCGACGGAGTGGCCGATGACCACGTCCGGGCGCACACCCCAGGATTCGAAGAGGCGAACCAGCGCGACCTCGAAGGCGAAGATCGCGGGCTGGGCGAACTCGGTCTCGTCCAGGCGGGCCTGGTCCTCGACCAGCACGTGCCGCACCGGCACCGGGAACAGTGCGACGACCTCGTCCCACGCCCGCGCGAAGACCGGGAACGCCGCCGCCAGATCACGGCCCATGCCCGCACGCTGCGAGCCCTGGCCGGTGAACGCGAAGGCGGTGCGCCCGCGCGCGACCGTTGCGGGGGTGATGGCGTCGAGCCCGGCGAGCAACTCGTCCCGGGTGGCGCCGACGACGACGGCGCGGCACTCGAAGGCCGTCCGCGTCGTGGCCAGTGAGTGTCCGATGTCGACCGGCGACCAGTCGGGAGTGGCGGCGAGGGCGGAGCGTAGCTGGGCGGCCTGGGCACGGAGGGCGTCCTCGCTGCGCGCGGCCAGCGGCCACGCCGTCGGACCGTCGTACCGGTCGTCCCCGGCCGGGTCCTCGGCCGGAACCTCGGCCTGCACAGCCTGCTCGAGAACAAGGTGCGCGTTGGTGCCGCTGATGCCGAACGACGACACCGCCGCGCGGCGCGGCCGGTCGGTCTCCGGCCAGTCGCGGGTCTCGGTGAGCAGCGAGACCGCACCCGCCTCCCAGTCCACCTGCGAGTTGGGAGTGTCCAGGTGCAACGACTGCGGCATGGTGCCGTGGCGCAGCGCCTGGATGGCCTTGATCACCCCGGAGACACCCGCGGCGGCCTGGGTGTGCCCGATGTTGGACTTGATCGACCCGAGGTGCACGGGCCCCTCGCGGTCCTGGCCGTAGACGGCGATGACGGCGCCTGCTTCGATGGGGTCGCCCAGCGGGGTTCCGGTGCCGTGCGCCTCGATGAGGTCCACATCGGATGGTTCGAGACGGGCGTTGGCCAGCGCCTGGCGGATGACGCGTTGCTGGGAAGCCCCGTTCGGTGCGGTCAGGCCACTGCTGGCGCCGTCGGAGTTGACCGCGCTGCCGCGCAGCACGGCGAGCACCCGGTGCCCGTGGCGCTGGGCGTCGGAGAGCTTCTCCAGCAGCAGGACCCCGACGCCCTCACCGAAGCCGGTGCCGTCGGCGTCGTCGGCGAACGACTTGCACCGTCCGTCGCCGGACAGCCCTCCGGCTCGCGAGAACTCCACGAAACTGCCCGCGTTGGACATGACGGTGACGCCGCCCGCGAGCGCGAGCCCGCACTCGTCCTGGCGCAGCGCCGAGGCGGCGAGGTGCAGGGCGACCAGCGACGACGAGCACGCCGTGTCCACGGTCAGCGTCGGCCCCTGCAGCCCCATCGTATACGCGACGCGGCCGGACACGACCGACGCGGCGCTGCCGGTGCCGACGTACCCGGCGACGTCGTCGGCCGCACCCTGCAGGCGGACCGCGTAGTCGTGGTACATCACTCCGGAGAACACGCCGGTGCGGGTTCCGCGCAGCGACCACGGGTCGATGCCCGCGCGCTCGACCGCGGTCCAGGAGTGCTCCAGCAGCAGCCGCTGCTGCGGGTCCATCGCCAGCGCCTCACGCGGGGAGACGCCGAAGAAGCCCGCGTCGAACAGGCCCGCGTCGGCCAGGAAGCCACCCTCCTGGACGGTGAGCGCACCGGATCCGTCGGCGTCCCGAAGGGCGTCCTCGGCCCAGCCGCGGTCGGTCGGGAAGCCGCCGATGCCGTCGCGGCCCTCGGTAACGAGCCGCCACAGGTCCTCCGGTGAGCACACGCCTCCCGGATACTGGCAGCTCATGCCGACGACGGCGATGGGCTCGTGCCGCTTGTCCTCCGCCTCGGCCAGCCGCCTGCGCGTGTCCCGCAGGTCAGCGGTGGCCCGCTTGAGGTAGTCGAGGACCTTGGCGTCATCGGCCACGCGCGGCCACCTCCCGCTCGTTCACGCCCGTCATCCGATTCCGATCTCGTTGTCCAGCACGTCGAAAAGCTCTTCGGCCGAGGCGGCGCTCAGGTCCTCGTGCGTCTCCGCCGGGGCGGCGGCCGTCGGCGCTGTGGCAGGATCCCCGAGCTCCTCGAGCAGAGCGCGCAACCTGGCGGCGATCCGCTGGCGGTCGGCGTCGGCGATGCCCGACACCAGCGGCTCGAGCGCGTCGAGGCCGGCCAGCGCCCGCTTCGCCGTGCCCGCGACCGCTCCACCGAGCTGGTCGCCGAGGTAGGCCGCCAGCGCCGAGGGCGAGGCGTACTCGAAGACCAGGGTCGCGGGCAGCCGCAGCCCGGTGGCGGACGTAAGCCGGTTACGTAGCTCGACCGCGGTCAGCGAGTCGAAGCCGAGGTCGACGAAGCCGCGCTCGGCATCGACCGCCGCGGCGGAGGTGTGGCCGAGCACGGCGGCGACGTGCTCGCACACCAGTTCCAGTAGGCCGGCCGCGTCGAGTTCGGTCAGCTCGGGGCGCGCGGCCCGGATCCGGGACTCGGGCCGGGATCGGGCCCGCACCAGCCCACGCAGCAGCGGTGGCACCGCGCCCGCAGCGATCGC
>NZ_KI912196.1:161439-162103 GCF_000231035.2 Saccharomonospora iraqiensis subsp. paurometabolica YIM 90007
CGGGCGCGGCGGCAGCGGCCGCGGGAAGCGGGGCGCGGACCAGACCGCGCAGCAGCGGGGGGACACCCTCGTCGGCGCGGGCACGTACCCCGGCCAGGTCGAGCCGGATCGGCAACAGCAGCGACTCGGCCGACCCGAGTGCCCTGTCGAACAGAGCCATCCCGTCTTCAGTGGACAGCAGCGTCATGCCGCCACGGTGGAGCCGCTCGCGCTGTTGTTCGTCGAGGTGCCCGGTCATACCGCTGGCTTCGGCCCACAGCCCCCAGGCCAGCGAGACACCCGGCTTGCCCTCGGCCCGGCGGCGGGCCACGAGCGCGTCGAGCCCGGCGTTGGCGGCCGCGTAGGCGCCCTGGCCGGGGTTGCCGAACAGCCCGGCGGCGGCGGAGAAGACGACGAACGCGGTGAGGTCGAGGTCGCGGGTGGCCTCGTCGAGCACCTGGGCCGCCGTCAGCTTGGGGCGGGCCGCCGTGTCCAGCCGGTCCTCGGTGATGGCGGCGAGAACCCCGTCGTCGAGGACGCCCGCGGTGTGGACGACTGCGGTCACGGGGTGTTCGGCGACCAGGACCCGGACCTGTTCGGGGTCGGCCACGTCGCACGCGACGACGGCCGCGGTCGCGCCGAGGCGGGCGAGGTCGTCGGCGAGGTCCGCGGCGCCGGGCGCGTC
>NZ_KI912196.1:162203-165342 GCF_000231035.2 Saccharomonospora iraqiensis subsp. paurometabolica YIM 90007
GTACGCCCTCCGGGGTGCGGTGCAGCACGTCCAGCAGCTCGGCGGCATCGGCCACCGGGGCGATGACGCCGGTGACCGGTTCCCCGCCCGCCCCGCGCGCGGAGAGTTCGGTGTCGGCGGCGCTCTGCCAGGGCCGGGGTTCGGTGGGCAGGGCGACGGTCCAGCCCGTGAGATCGGCCGGGGCGGTCGCCGCGATGGGCGTCCAGCCCGCCTGGTAGAGCAGTCCCTCCACAGGGGACGCGGCGGAGCGGACCGGCGCCGGTTCGCCGGGCCAGAAGCGCTCGCGCTGGAACGGGTAGGTCGGCAGGTCGGTCACGCGCCCCGCGCCCAGCACCGCGGCCCAGTCGACGGGGACCCCGTGGGTGGCGAGGTCGGCGACCGCGGTCAGCAGGGTCGTGGCCTCGTCGCGGTCGCGGCGCAGCGTGGCGGCGGCCACGATGGCGGTGTCCCCTGCGGCGGCGAGCAGGACGCCGTCCGGGCCGAGCTCCACGAAGCGGGTGAGACCACGGTCGGCGAGTGTGGTGAGGCCGTCGGAGAAGCGGACGGTCTCGCGGACGTGGCGGACCCAGTAGTCAGCGGTGACCGCGTCGTCGGCCACCGTGCCGGTGAGGTCGGCGACCAGCGGCAGGCGCGGGGCCCGGTAGGTGATCGTCTCGGCGACGGCGCGGAACTCGTCGAGCATGGGCTCCATGCGCGCCGAGTGGAAGGCGTGACTGACGGCGAGCCGCTTGGTCCGGTGCCCGTCGGCGGCGAGCCGGTCGGCCGCCGCCAGCACCGCGTCCTCGTCGCCGGAGAGGACGACGGCGGACGGCCCGTTGACCGCCGCGATGTCCACGTCCGGGGTGAGCTCCGCCCGGACCCGGTCCTCGGACGCCTCCACGGCCACCATCGCGCCGCCGGTCGGCAACGCGGACATCAGGCGGGCACGGGCCGCCACCAGCCGGCACGCGTCGTCGAGGTCGAACACCCCGGCGATGTGCGCGGCGGCGAGTTCACCGATGGAATGGCCGAGCAGCGCGGCGGGTCGCAGGCCCCAGTACTCCAGCTGCCGGGCGAGCGCCACCTCCAACGCGAACAGCGCGGGCTGGGCGTGCCCGGTGTCGTCGAGCAACCCGCCGGGATCGTCGCCGAGCGCGACCTCGCGGACCGAGGGCTCGAATCGCGCTGTGACCTCGTCGAAGGCGGTGGCGAAGACAGGGAAGGCGGCGTGCAGCTCGCGGCCAGCGCCCGCGCGCTGGCTGCCCTGGCCGGTGAAGAGGAAGACCGCCCCGCCCGTGCTCGCCTCGGTTCCGGTGATCGCCGCGAGGGCGTCGAGCGCGTCGGCGTGTGTGGTGACGACGGGAGTGGCGCGGTAGTTGAGCCGGGCCCTGGTGGTGGCCAAGGTCCAGGCCACGTCCGCGAGCGAGGTCTCGGGGGCGGCGCGGAGGTGGTCGGCCAGCCGTGCGGCCTGGGCACGCAGAGCCGCCGGAGTGGCTGCGCTGAGCGGCAGCGGGACGGGGCCGGTGGTGGGCGTCGGGTCCGCGGTGGTGGCCGGGGCCTGCTCCAGGACGGCGTGCGCGTTGGTGCCGCTGATGCCGAACGAGGACACCGCCGCGCGACGGGGCCGCTCGGCCCGCCAGTCACGGGATTCGGTGAGCAGCCGGACCCGGCCGGTCGTCCAGTCGACGTGCGGGGTCGGCTCGTCGGCGTGCAGGGTCGGCGGGAGGACACCGTGGCGGAGGGCGAAGACGGACTTGATGATCCCGGCCACGCCCGCCGCCGCCTGGGTGTGGCCGAGGTTGGACTTGATCGACCCGAGCCAGGCGGGCTCGGCCCGGTCCTGCCCGTAGGTCGCCAGCAGCGCCTGGGCCTCGATCGGGTCACCGAGGGCGGTGCCGGTGCCGTGGGCCTCGATGACGTCCACGTCGGAGGCGTCGAGGCGGGCGTCGGCGAGTGCGGCGCGGATGACCCGTTGCTGCGCCGGTCCGTTGGGGGCGGTCATGCCGTTGGAGGCACCGTCGGAGTTGACCGCGGAGCCGCGCAGCACGGCGAGCACGGGATGGCCGTGGCGCTCGGCGTCGGAGAGACGTTCGAGCAGCAGGATGCCCGCGCCCTCACCGAATCCGGTGCCGTCGGCACCGGCGGAGAACGCCTTCGCCCTGCCGTCGGAGGCCAGGCCGCCCTGGCGGGTGAAGTCGACGAACAGACCCGGGGTCGACAGCACGGTCGCGCCACCCGCCAGTGCCAGGTCGCACTCGCCGCCGCGCAGTGCCCTGGCAGCGAGATGCAGCGCGACGAGGGACGACGAGCAGGCCGTGTCGACGGTGACGGCGGGGCCTTCGAAACCGAAGACGTAGTTGATCCGCCCCGACGCCACGCTGCCCGCGCTCGCGCCCAGATGGCCCTCCACCTCGGCGAGAGTGTCCGGGCTCCCGAGCAGGCGCGCGGTGTAGTCCTCGCCCATCAGCCCGGCGAACACGCCGGTGCGGCTGCCGCGCAGCCCGGAGGGTTCCATCCCGGCCCGCTCCAACGCCTCCCAGACGATCTCCAGCAGGAGGCGCTGCTGCGGGTCGGTGGCCAGTGCCTCGCGCGGGGAGATGCCGAAGAACGCGGCGTCGAACTCGGCGGCGTCGTAGAGGAAACCGCCTTCACGGGCGGCGCTGGTGCCCGGGCCGTCTCCCGCGAACAGGCGCTCGGTGTCCCAGCCACGGTCCGCGGGGAACGCACCGATGACGTCCCGCCCCTCGGCGACCAGCTCCCACAGCTGTTCGGGGGTGCGGACGCCGCCGGGGTAGCGGCAGGCCATCGACACGATGGCGATCGGCTCGCCGTCGCGGGCCGTCGTGGTGACGGTCCGGGCGCCTCCGCCGTCCTCCCGGGTCAGCTCGGCGAGCAGGTGCCGGGCGACGGCGGTCGACGTCGGATGGTCGAAGATCAGCGTGGCGGGCAAGCGCAGTGCGGTGGCGGCCGAGAGCCGGTTGCGCAGCTCGACGGCGGTCAGTGAGTCGAACCCGAGGTCGCTGAACGCGCGCCCCGGCTCGACGCCGTCGCCGCCGCCGTGGCCCAGAACGGCCCCGACGTGCGCGCGGACGAGATCGAGCAGGTGCGCCTCGCGCTCCTCGGCGGGCATCGACGCGAGCACGGCCGCCAACCCCTCGGC
>NZ_KI912196.1:165442-165863 GCF_000231035.2 Saccharomonospora iraqiensis subsp. paurometabolica YIM 90007
GTCCGCGGCCATGCCGGCTCCCGCCCAGGGGCCCCAGGCGATGGCGGTGGCGGGCTTGCCCTCGGCGTGCCTGCGTTCGGCGAGAGCGTCGAGCTCGGCGTTGGCGGCGGCGTAGGCGGCCTGGCCCGCGGCACCGAAGGTGGCCGCCGAGGAGGAGAAGACGACGAAGGCGTCAAGGTCGCCGGTCAGCTCGTCGAGAAGCCGGACGGCGTCCCCCTTGGCCGCGGCGGTCGCACGGAGCCCGTCGGCGGTGACGCTGTCGAGAACGCCGTCGTCGACGGCGCCCGCGACGTGCACGACGGTGTGGGGCGGGAACTCGGCCAGCAACGGGGCCATGGCCTCCCGGTCGGCCACGTCGGCGGCCCGGACGACGACGTCGGTCAGCGGCGACAGCTCGGCGACCAGCTCGGCCATCCCGGGC
>NZ_KI912196.1:165963-168962 GCF_000231035.2 Saccharomonospora iraqiensis subsp. paurometabolica YIM 90007
CGTCTCGGCGACGGTCGAGACCACCGTGGCGCCCCGCTCGGCGAGGGCCGTGGCGACCGGCCAGTCGCCGTCCAGGACGGCGACCTCGGCCGCGCTGCCCGCACCGACCGGGACCGGCTGCCAGGAGTCGGCATAGTGCACCGGGTCGAGACCGGGCGCCGCCCGCTCCGGCCAGTAGCGCCGTCGCTGGAAGGCGTAGGTGGGCAGGGTCGCGGGGCGGACCCCGGCGAAGAACACCGACCAGTCGACCTCCACCCCGTGGGTGTGGAGGGCTCCGAGCGCGGAGACGATCGCGTGCGCCTCGTCGGAGCCCGCCCGCTGGGCGGCGATGAACACGGCCTCGTCCCGGACGGACTCGGCCATCGGGAGCAGGACGCTGTCCGGCCCGATCTCCAGGAACCGCCGGGCGTCCACGGCCAGCACGGCCGCGCCGAAGCGGACCGGCTCGCGAACCTGGCGCACCCAGTGCCCCGGGTCGGTCCACACGTCCTCGGCCGGTCCACCGGTCACCGCGGACACGGCCGCGATGTCCGGCTTCGCGAAGGTCAGATCGGCCACGACCGCGCGGAACTCGTCCAGCACCGGGTCCATGAGCGAGGAGTGGAACGCGTGGCTGACCGTGAGCCGCTTGGTCCGATGGCCCTGCGCGGCATACCCGTCGGCGGCGGCCAGCACCGGTTCGGCCGGGCCGGAGATCACCACCGACCGCGGTCCGTTGACCGCTGCGAGGTCGATCCCGTCGGGCAGGTCGAGCTCGTCCTCGCCGACGGCGATCGCGGCCATGGCCCCGCCCTCGGGCAGCGCGCCCATGAGCGCGCCGCGGGCGACGACCATCCGGCACGCGTCGGCCAGGGACAGCACCCCGGCGACGTGGGCGGCGGCGATCTCGCCGACCGAGTGCCCGGCGACGACGTCCGGCGTCACGCCCCACGAGGCGAACAGGCGCGCCAGGGCGACCTCGACGGCGAACAGGCCGGGCTGGGTGAACTCGGTGCGGTCGATGCGACCGTCCCCGCTGGTCAGCACGTCCCGCACGGGGTCGGGGAAGTGGGCGAGCACCTCGTCCCACGCCTCGGCGAACGCCGGGAACGCGGCGGCGAGTCCCAGGCCCATCCCGGCGCGCTGCGCGCCCTGCCCGGAGAACAGGAACGCGGTGCTGCCCGATCCGGCGACGACCCCGGTGGCCCGCTCCAGAGCCGCGCGGAGCTCGTCCACGGTCGACCCGGCGACCACCGCCCGGTGGTCCAGGTCGGCACGGCCGAGTGCCAACGCCGCCCCGACGGCGGCGGGCTCGGCGTCGACCGACCGCAGCCGCTCGGCCTGCGCCCGCAACGCCTCGGCGGTCGCACCGGAGAGCACCCACGGAACCGGCCCGTCGAATGCGGAACCCGCGCGCTCGTCCTCGGGCGGAGCCTGTTCGACGACCACGTGCGCATTGGTGCCGCTGAACCCGAAGGACGAGACGCCGGCACGCAGCGGCCGGTCACCGCCGTCCCACTCGACGGCGTCGGTCAGCAGTCGCACCGGGCCGCTGTCCCAGGCGACGTGCGGGGAGGCCTCGGCGGCGTGCAGGGTCCTCGGAAGCACTCCGTTGCGCAGGGCGAGCACCATCTTGATGACTCCGGCGACACCCGCGGCGGCCTGGGTGTGACCGATGTTGGACTTGATCGACCCCAGCCACAGCGGCCGCTCCCGGTCCCGGCCGTAGGCGGCCCGCAGCGCCTCGGCCTCGATCGGGTCACCGAGGACGGTTCCGGTCCCGTGCGCCTCAACGGCGTCCACATCGGATGGTTCAAGCCCGGCGGAGGTCAGGGCGGCACGGATGACTCGCTGCTGGGACGGCCCGTTCGGCGCGGTCAAGCCGTTGGACGCGCCGTCGGAGTTCACCGCGGACCCGGGCACGACCGCCAGGACGGGGTGCCCGTTGCGCTGAGCGTCGGAGAGCCGTTCGACGGCGAGCACGCCGACCCCCTCGCCCCAGCCGGTGCCGTCGGCCTCGGCGGAGAACGCCTTGCACCGGCCGTCGGCGGCGAGCCCGCCCTGGCGGGAGAACTCGATGAAGGCACCGGGCGTGGACATGACGGTGACACCCCCGGTCAGCGCCAGATCACACTCGCCGGAGCGCAGTGCCTGCACCGCCCAGTGCAGGGCGACGAGTGACGACGAGCACGCCGTGTCCACGGTGACCGCGGGCCCCTCGAGACCGAAGGAATACGACAGGCGCCCGGAGACGACGCTGGCGGCGTTGCCCGTGCCGATGTGCCCGCCGACGTCGTGCGGGGCGTCCAGCAGTAACGACGCGTAGTCCTGGCCGTTGGTGCCGACGAACACCCCGGTCGACGAGCCGCGCAACGACCGGGGGTCGAGCCCGGCCCGTTCGAACGCCTCCCACGAGGTCTCCAGCAGCAGCCGCTGCTGCGGGTCCATGGCCAGCGCCTCACGCGGGGAGATCCCGAACAGGTCCGCGTCGAACTCGGGCACGTCGTGCAGGAAGCCACCCTCGCGGGTGTGGGACAGGCCGTTCTCGCCGTGCAGCACGGAGGTGTCCCAGCCTCGGTCGGTGGGGAACGCGCCGATGGCGTCGCCGCCCGCGCGCAGCAGGTCCCAAAGGCGTTCGGGGGTGTCGGCGCCGCCGGGGAAACGACAGGCCATGGCGACGATCGCGATCGGCTCGTCGGCGGCGTGGACGGTCGTCGCCGCCTGCTCCGTCTCGTCGTGGCCGAGCAGGCGCCCGAGTTCGGCGGCGAGCCGGGCCGGGGTGGGATGGTCGAACACGAGCCCGGCCGGGAGACCCAGCCCGGTGGCCGCGCCGAGCAGGTTACGGAGCTCCACTGCGGTGAGGGAGTCGAACCCGAGGTCGCGGAAGGCCTTGTCCTTCGGCACGGCGCCGGCTCCGGTGTGGCCGAGGACCGCGGCGGCCGTCTCGCGGACCAGGGTGAGCAGTTCCCTGCCGCTCGCCTCGGGCGGGCGGACCCGTTCGGCGGCGGCGCGCACGGCCT
>NZ_KI912196.1:169062-169864 GCF_000231035.2 Saccharomonospora iraqiensis subsp. paurometabolica YIM 90007
TCCGGATCGAGCGGAGCCAGTCCACCGCGGCCGAACCGGTCGTCCAGACCGGCCGCCATGCCCTCGTCCGCCCACGGCCCCCACGCGATGGACGTGGCGGGCAGCCCGGCGCACCGCCGGGCCCTGGCGAGCGCGTCCAGTTCGGCGTTGGCCGCGGCGTAGTTGCCCTGCCCGGCGGCACCGAAGGTGGCCGACGCGGAGGAGAACAACACGAACGCCGACAGCTCCCGGTCGCGAGTGAGTTCGTCGAGGACCCGGGCCGCCTGGGCTTTCGGTCGCGCCACCGCGGCCAGCCGCTCCGGTGTCATGCCTTCCAGGACGCCGTCGTCGAGAACGCCCGCCGCGTGGATGACGGCATCGACGGGAAACCGGTCGAGCACGTCCGCCATCGCGCTGCGGTCGGCGGCGTCGGCGGCGATCACGTGCGCCTCCACCGGCAGTTCCGCCACCAACTCGGCCGCGCCGGGAGCGTCCGGCCCGCCACGACTGAGCAGGACCAGTTTCTCGGCCCCGTGGTCGGCGGCCCAGCGCGCGACCTTCTCGCCCAGCGCACCGGTGCCACCGATGATCAGAACCGTCCCGGACGGCGTCCAGTCCCCACCCGGCTCGCTGCGGACGACGCGGCGGGACAGGACCGTGCCCGCGCGCAGTGCCACCTCGTCGTCGACGCCGGAGAGGACGCCGAGGACGAGGTCCCAGTCCGGCTCGTCCGGCAGGTCGAGCAGCCCGCCCCACCGGTCCGGGAGCTCCAGGGCGGCGACGCGGCCGAGTCCCCAGGCCGCCGCGTGGGCGGCGACCGGCG
>NZ_KI912196.1:169964-174152 GCF_000231035.2 Saccharomonospora iraqiensis subsp. paurometabolica YIM 90007
CCCGTGCACGTCGGCGGCGGGGCGCGTCGTCGCGCACCACAACCGTGCCCGGCTGCCGGCAGCGACCAGCCGCTGCACGAGCGCGAGCAGCTCGTCCAGGGTCGGGTCGACGACCAGGACGCCGCCGGTCGCGTCCTCGACGGAGGCGCCGGCACCGAGCGCGGAGGCGATGCCGTCGTCACCGACGACGGCCCAGGTGCCGGTGAGCTCGCCCGAGGGAAGGCCGACCGGCGTCCAGTCGAGCCGGTAACGCCAGCCGTCGGTGACGTCCTTGGGGACCTGTTTGACCCAGTAGCGGTTCCGCTGGAACGCGTAGGTGGGCAGCTCGACTCGCTCGCCGCCGCCGGTCACGGCGGGCCAGTCCACCGAACGGCCCCGCGTCCACAGCGTCCCGACGGCCCGCAGCGCGCCTCGTACCTCGTCGAGATCCCTGCGCTGGGCGGGCACGCACCCGTCGACGAAGGAGCTCAACGCCGCGTCCGGCCCGACCTCGATGACGTGTGCCGCGTCCAACCGCCCGGCGCCGTCGGCGAACCGGACGGTGCGGCGCACGTTGTCGACCCAGTACCCGGCCTCGGTGGGGTCCCGATCCCCCGCGACCCCCAGGAAACCGACTTGGGCGGGACCACGGTCCACACCGTCCACACAGGCCCGGAACTCGTCCAGTACGCCGTCCATGTGGGCGGAGTGGAACGCGTGACTCACATCGAGCAGCGACGCCTTGATCCCACGCGCCTTGTAGTCCGCGACCAACGTCTCCACCGCGTCGGCGTCGCCGGACACCACCACCGACTCCGGCGCGTTCACCGCCGCCAACTCCACCCCCTCCGGCAGCTCCACCTCGGCCTCCGACACACCGATCGCGGCCATCGCCCCACGGGCGTCGACCGCGCCCATCAGCGCACCGCGCTCCACCACCAACCGCGCCGCATCCTCCAACGAGAACACCCCCGCAGCCCACGCCGCCGCGATCTCCCCCACCGAATGCCCCATCACCACATCCGGCACCACACCCCACGACCCCAGAAGCCGCACCAACGCCACCTCGAACGCGAAAATCCCCGGCTGCGCAAACCGCGTCTCCCCGAGACGCGACCCACCCGAGATCTCCTCCCGCACCTCAGCCGGAAACAACGCCAGCACCTCGTCCCACGCGGACGCGAACACCGGAAACGCCGCAGCCAACCCACGACCCATCCCCACCCGCTGCGAACCCTGACCCGTGAACACGAACGCCACGCGTCCCGTGTCCGCGGTTCCCCGCACGGTCGACGGCAGGTCACCCGCGACAGCGTTCAGCCCGGCCAACAACTCGTCGGCCGACTCCCCCACCACGACGGCCCGCTCCTCGAACGCGGATCGCGCCGCCAGCGAAACCGCCACGTCCGCCGGGGAGAATCCCTGCCCCAGCCCGGTCAGCAACGCCGACGCCTGCCCGCGCAGGGCCGCCTCCGACCGCGCCGAGAGGGGCCACGCCACGACCCCGCCCGCGGGCCGGTCGTCGACCGGGGCCTGCGCCGGGGTCTCGACCGGGGCCTCTTCCAGGACGACGTGGGCGTTGGTCCCGCTGACGCCGAAGGCGGACACGCCCGCGCGGCGGGGCCGGTCGGTCTCGGGCCACGGGCGGGAGTCGGTCAGCAGTTCCACGGCACCTGCCGACCAGTCGACCTGGGTGGTGGGGGCGTCGACGTGCAGGGTTCTGGGCAGGACGCCGTGCCGCAGCGCCATGACCATCTTCAGCACTCCCGCGACGCCCGCGGCGGCCTGGGTGTGCCCGAGGTTGGACTTGATGGAACCCAGCTGCAACGCGGTCTCGCGGTCCTGCCCGTAGGTGGCGAGCAGGGCCTGAGCCTCGATCGGGTCGCCCAGGCGCGTGCCGGTGCCGTGCGCCTCGACGGCATCCACGTCGGCCGGGGTGAGGCGGGCGTTGTCCAGGGCCTTGAGCACGACGCGCTGCTGCGCGGGGCCGTTCGGTGCGGTCAGGCCGTTGGACGCACCGTCCTGGTTGATGGCCGAGCCGCGTACCACGGCGAGAACCTGGTGGCCGTTGCGCCGGGCGTCGGAGAGGCGTTCGAGCAACAGCATGCCGGAGCCCTCGCCCCAGCCCGTGCCGTCGGCGGCGTCGGCGAAGGCGCGGCAGCGGCCGTCGCCGGACATGCCCTTCTGCCGGGAGAACTCGATGAACAACGCCGGAGTGGCCATGACCGTGGCCCCACCCGCCAGCGCGAGCGAGCACTCCCCCGCGCGCAGCGCCTGCACGGCCAGGTGCAGCGACACCAGCGACGCCGAGCAGGCGGTGTCGACGGAGACGGTCGGGCCCTCCAGGCCCAGGGTGTAGGCGACGCGGCCGGAGATCACGCTGGCGGCGTTGCCGGTGAGCAGGTGCCCGTCGACGGTGTCCCCGGCCTCGACGACCAGGCTGGTGTAGTCCTGCCCGTTGGTGCCGACGTAGACGCCGGTATCGGTGCCGCGCAGTGACAGCGGGTCGATCCCGGCACGTTCGACGGCCTCCCAGGAGGTCTCCAGCAGCAGCCGTTGCTGGGGGTCCATGGCGACGGCCTCGCGCGGGGAGATGCCGAAGAAGCCCGGATCGAAGTCGGTGGCGGTGTCGAGGAAGCTGCCCCGAGCCGCGTAGAAGGTACCGGCCCGCTCGCCGTCGGGGTCGTAGAGGGCGTCGATGTCCCAGCCACGGTCGGTGGGCAGTTCACCGGTGGCGTCGCGGCCCTCGGCCAGCAGTTCCCACAGTTGTTCGGGGGTGGCGACCCCACCGGGGAACCGGCACGCCGTGCCGACGATCGCGACCGGTTCACCGGCCCGGCTCTCGGCGGCGCGCAGCTTCTCGTGTGTGGACTCCAGCTCCGCGGTGGCGCGTTTGAGGAAGTGCCGGAGCTTGGCCTCGGTGCTCTGCCCGGGGTTGGACATGGACATCTGCGGGGTCCCTTTCTTCGCCCTGGGCCGGTTCAGGAGAGGCCGAATTTGGTGCCGAGGAGGTCGAACATCTCCTCGTCGGTGGCGTCGTCGAGATCGCCTCCGGGCTCGCCGCCCGCCGAGTCGTCCACCAGCGTGCGCAGCCGGGTCAGCACCCGGGTACGGGTGGTGGCGTCGAGTGTGTCGGTCGACAGGGCCGCCTCGACACCGGCGAGGTCGCGCAGCACGGCCTCGGCCGGGTCGGCCCCGGCGACCAGCTGCCCGGCGAGCAGGACGGCGATGGCCTCCGCGGTGGGGTGATCGAACACCAGCGTGGCAGGCAGGTCCAGCCCGCAGGAGGCGGCGAGCCGGTTGCGCAGATCGACGGCGGTCAGCGAGTCGAATCCGAGATCCTTCAACGGTTTGGTCGCCGGGACGTCGTCGCCGCCCGCGCGGCCGAGGACGGCGGCGACCTGGTCGCGCACCTCGGCCAGGACCGCGTCGTGAGCGGACCGCGGGTCGAAACCGGCGAGGCGGGCACGCAGCCCGGTCCGCGCTTCGGCCCGCGCGGCGGGTCCCTCCGGGACGACGGCCTCGGGGATGCCGCTGATCAGCGGGCTGGGGCGGGTGGCGGCGAACCCGGCGGTGAACCGGTCCCAGTCGATGTCCGCCACCGTGATGACGGTGTCGTCGTGGTCGAGGGCCTGTTCCAGTGCGGTGACCGCCAGCTCCGGCCGCATCGGTGTGAGGCCACCCTGGCTCATCCGCCGAGCCCGGGTCTCCTGCTCGGCCAGCCCGCCGCCACCCCAGGCACCCCAGGCCACGGACGTGGCGGGGAGACCGGCGGCGCGGCGGCGCTCGGCGAACGCGTCGAGGTGGGCGTTGGCGGCGGCGTAGTTGCCCTGGCCCGCACCGCCGGTGGTCGAGGCGAGCGAGGAGAACAGGACGAACGCGGAGACCTCGCCCGCGAGGTCGTGCAGGTTGTGCGTCGCCGTGGTCTTCGGGCGCAGCACGATGGCGGCACTGTCGGGGGTGAGCGCGTCCAGCACGCCGTCGTCGAGCACACCCGCGGTGTGGAACACGGCGTTGACCGGGTACCGGCCGAGCAATGCGGCCAGGGCGTCGCGGTCGGCGACGTCGCAGGCGGCGACCACGACCTCGGAGCCGGACTCGCGCAGTTCGGCGGCGAGGTCAGCGGCGCCCGGGGCGGCCTCGCCCTGCCTGCTCACCAGCAGCAGGCTGTCGGCGCCGCGGGCGGTGAGCCAGCGGGCGACGTGGCCG
>NZ_KI912196.1:174252-180211 GCF_000231035.2 Saccharomonospora iraqiensis subsp. paurometabolica YIM 90007
GCGGCCTCGGCACCCAGCCCGCCCGCGCCGGTGACGAGCACCGTCCCGTGCGGAACCCAGCTCCGCCGTGCCGTGACCCGGACGAGCCTGCGGGCGAACACGCCGCCATCGCGCAGCGCCACCTCGGGTTCCCCGCTCGCGACGGCCGCTCCGAGGTCGGGCACGTCTCCGGTGACGCGGATGAGCCCGCCCCACCGTTCGGGGACCTCCAGAGCGGCGGTACGGCCGAGGGCGGCGATGGCTTCGGTATGCTCACCGTCGTCCGGGACCACGAACCACAGCGGGCGGTCGGTGTGCTGCAGCAGTGCCAGCGCCTCCGCCGGGGTGGCCGGGCTGCGGGGGACCCAGTCGTCGGGGAGGTCGGCGGGGTCCGGGGTGATCCGCTGCCAGGTGACCTGGTAGAGCCAGTCCGGGGTGTCGTCGCCGGACCGGACGGCGGGACCCAGCCAGTACCGCTCGTGCTGGAAGGCGTAGGTCGGCAGGTCGACGAGGCGACCGCCCTCGGTGAACGGGGTCCAGTCGACCGGGCAGCCACCCGCGTGCAGGGTGGCGAGGGCGCGGACGGCGGTCTCCGCCTCGTCGCGGTCCCGCACCTGGGCGGAGACGCAGCCGTCCACGGCCGGCGTGAGCGCGGCGTCGGGGCCGATCTCGACGATGTGCGCGGCATCGAGGCGTGCGGCGCCGTCGGCGAACCGGACCGGGCGGCGCAGGTTGTCGAGCCAGTAGCCGGTGTCCGAGGGGTCCCTGTCCCCCGCGACGCCGACGAAGTCGACGGCCGCGGGGTTGAGGGTGAGCGAGTCGAGGACGTCGGCGAGTCCGGGCAGCACCTCGTCCATGTGCGCGGAGTGGAACGCGTGGCTGACCTTCAACAGCGACGCCTGCACGCCCCGTGCCTTGTGCTCGTCCACCAGCGCGGCGACCGCGGCGGCGTCACCCGAGACCACAACGGAGCCGATGGAGTTGACCGCCGCGACCTCCACGCCCTCGGGTGCGACGAAGTCGGCCTCCGCGACCTCCAGGGCGGCCATCGCGCCCCGGATCCGCACCGAACCCATCAACGCGCCGCGCGCCACCACCAGCCGTGCGGCGTCGCCCAGCGAGAGCACACCGGCCGCCCAGGCGGCCGCGATCTCCCCGACGGAGTGGCCGATCACCACATCGGGCCGCACGCCCCAGGACTCGAACAACCGCACCAGGGCGACCTCGAACGCGAAGATCCCCGGCTGCGCGAACCGGGTCTCGTCCAGCCGCTCGCCGCTGACCACCGCGGCCCGCACGTCGGCGGGGAACAGCGCCAGCACCTCGTCCCACGCCCCCGCGAACACGGGGAACGCGGCAGCGAGAGCGCGCCCCATCCCGGCCCGCTGCGCTCCCTGACCGGTGAACACGAACGCCGTCCGCCCCCGCACGGCGCTCCCCCGCGCCGCCAGCGAATCCAGCCCCGCCACCAGCTCGTCGAATGTGCGACCCACAGCGACACCCCGCCAGGCCAGGCACGCCCGCCCGTCGATCAGCGTCTTCGCCACGTCCCGCGGGTCCTCCGGTCGCGCCCGCAATCGCGTGGCCAACCTGCGAGCCTGCTCCCGCAGCGCCTCCGGGGTCCGCCCCGACACCGGCCAGGCGAACACCCCGGCCGGACGCTCGCGCTCGGGCTCGGTGCTCTCCGGCGCCTGCTCCAGGATCGCGTGCGCGTTGGTGCCGCTGATCCCGAACGATGACACCGCGGCCCGGCGCGGCCGGTCCAGCGCGGGCCAGGGCCGGGATTCGTCGAGCAGGTCGATCGTGCCGTCGGACCAGTCGACGTGGGTGGAGGGCTCGTCGAGGTGCAGGGTCCGGGGGAGAACGCCGTGCTGGAGCGCGCCGATGACCTTGATGACCCCGGCGATGCCCGCGGCGGCCTGGGTATGGCCGATATTGGACTTGATGGAGCCGAGAAACAGCGGCTCGGAGCGGTTCGCGCCGTAGGTGGCCAGCAGCGCCTGCGCCTCGATCGGGTCGCCGAGGACGGTGCCGGTGCCGTGTGCCTCCACGAGGTCGACGTCGGCGGGCTTGAGCGCGGCCGCGGCGAGTGCCGTCCGGATGACCCGCCGCTGGGACGGGCCGTTGGGCGCGGTGAGGCCGTTGGACGCGCCGTCGGAGTTCACCGCGGTTCCGCGGATCGTGGCGAGCACACGGTGGCCGTGCCGGCGGGCCGTGGACAGCCGCTCCAGCAGGACGAGGCCGACACCCTCGCCCATGCCGGTGCCGTCGGCGGAGTCCGCGAAGGACTTGCAGCGCCCGTCCGGGGCCAGGCCGCGCTGGCGGGAGAACGCGGTGAACACCTCGGGCGTCGGCATGATCGTGGCACCACCCGCGACGACCCGGGAGCAGTCACCACGGCGCAGGGCGTTGACGGCGAGGTGGATCGCGACGAGCGACGACGAACAGGCCGTGTCGACGGTCAACGCCGGGCCCTCCAGGCCGAAGGCGTAGGCGATACGCCCGGAGATGACGCTGCCCGCGTTGCCGGTGAGCAGGTGCCCCTCGACTCCCTCGGGGATGTCGTGGGCGGCCGAGCCGTAGCCGGAGTAGGCGGCACCGACGAGGACGCCGGTGTCGCTGCCGCGCAGCCCGGCCGGGTCCGCACCCGCCCGCTCGAACAGCTCCCAGGTGACCTCCAGCAGCTGCCGCTGCTGCGGATCCATCGCCAGGGCCTCACGCGGGGAGATGCCGAACAGGGCGGGGTCAAAATCGCCCGCACCCGCGAGGAACCCACCGTGGCGGGTGTAGGAGGTACCGGGGTGGTCCGGATCGGGGTGGTGCAGATCGGCGGGCCAGCCCCGGTCGTCGGGGAACGGCTCGACCGCGTCCACGCCGTCGGCCACCAACCGCCACAGATCCGCAGGGGACCGGACTCCGCCGGGGTACCGGCAGGCGGCGGCGACCACGGCGATCGGCTCGGTGTCGCGGGCCCGGTGGGCGCGCAGCTTGGTGTCGGTCTCCTCCAGCTCCGCGGTGACGCGGCGAAGGTAGTCGGTCAGCTTCTTCTGCTGGTCGGTCATGGCAGCCTCACACACTTTCCGAGCGACCGAAGCGCTGGTCGATGAAGTCGAAGATGTCCTCGTCGGCGACGTCCGCCAGGGCCTGCCCCGGGTTCTCGGCGGACTCGTCCGCCACGCTCTTGGCCTCGGTCCAGCGGTCCAGCAGCTCGCGCAGCCGGGCGGCGACGGCGTCACCGGTGCTCTGGTCGGCGGACGCCGCGGCGGCGTCGAGGGTCGCCGCCATCCGGTCGAGGTCGGCGAGCACGTCCCCCGCCGGGGCCGCCGTCGCGGGCACGCCCAGCTCCTCCTCAAGGTGCGCGGCGAGGGTTACGGGCTCGGGGTGATCGAACACGAGGGTCGCGGGCAACTTCAGTCCGGCGGCGGCCCTCAACCGGTTGCGCAGCTCCACGGACGTGAGCGAGTCGAACCCGACGTCCTTGAAGGGGCGTTCCGGGTCGACCGCCGACCGATCAGCGAACCCGAGCACGGCGGCGACGTGATCGCACACGAAGTCCAGCACGAGTCCGCGCCGGGCATGCGGGGCCGTCGCCGCCAGTCGCTGCGCCAGCGACACCTCGGCGGTCGGGGCCTCCACGGTGCGGCGTGCGGTGGCGTTGGTCATGGTGCGGACCAGGCCGCGCAGGATCGGCGGCACGGTCGCCCGAGGCGCCAGGTCGAGGCCGACCGGCACCACGATCGGCTCGTCCACCCGCAACGCCATGTCGAACAGATGCAGAGCCTCCGCAGTGGACAGTGGGTGGACGCCGCCGCTGCCGAGCCGTGCCCGGTCGACGTTCGCGGTGAGACCGCTGGCCTCGTCCCACAGCCCCCAGGCCAGCGAGACTGCGGGCAGGCCGTGGGCGCGGCGATGACCGGCGAGCGCGTCGAGATAGGCGTTGGCGGCGGCGTAGTTACCCTGCCCCGGACTACCGAGAGTGGCTCCGGCGGCGGAGAACAGCACGAACGCGGCCAGGTCGCTGTCCCTCGTCAGCTCGTGCAACGCGGTGGCGGCGTCGACCTTCACCGGGAGAACCGCGTCGACGCGCTCGGGGGTGAGCGTGTCCAGAGTGCCGTCGTCCAGTGCGCCCGCCGCGTGGATCACGGCGGTGAGCGGATGCTCAGCGGGAACCGCCGCGAGGACGGCGGCCAGCTCGGCCCGGTCGGTGACATCACAGGCGGCGAGCACGACCTCGGTTCCGGCGGCGCGCAACTCGTCGGCGAGCTCGGTCGCCCGGTCCGCGGAACGGGCCGCCAGCACGAGGCGCCGGACGCCGTGGTTGGCCACCAGGTGCCGGGCGAGCAGGGTCCCGAGTGTGCCGGTGCCGCCGGTGATCAGGACGGTGCCGTCCGGGTCGAGCGGCGCCGGGGTGGTCAGCACGACTTTGCCGGTGTGCCGGGCGTTGCTGACGAACCGGAACGCGTCGCGCGCACGACGCACGTCGAACGTCCGGCGGGGCAGGTGGGCGAGAACACCGGCGGCGAACAGATCCAGGATCTCGCGCAGCATTTCACCGATCCGCTCGGGCCCGGCGTCAGCGAGCAGGTCGAAGGCCCGGTAGTCGATGCCGCGCAGGCCTTCGCGGATGTCGGTCTTGCCCATCTCGACGAACCGGCCACCCTCGCGCAACAGCCGAGCCGAGGCATCGACGAACTCACCCGCGAGCGAGTTGAGCACGATGTCCACCTCGCCGAACCGGTCGGCGAAGTCGAGATCCCGCGAGGACGCCACCTGCTCGACGCCCAGCGCCCGCACCGCGTCCCACTTCGCCGGGGCCGCGGTACCGAACACCGTGGCGCCCCAGTGCCGGGCGAGTTGCACGGCGGCCATGCCCACACCGCCCGCAGCCGAGTGCACCAGCACGGATTCCCCGGCCCCGACACCCGCGAGGTCTCGCAACCCGTAGTAGGCGGTGAGGAACACGATCGGAACGGCCGCCGCCTCCTCGAAGGTCCAGCCCGAGGGCAGCGGGGCGAGCATCCGGGCGTCGGCCAGGGCGTAGGTGCCGAAGCCACCGGTGAACATGCCCAGCACCCGGTCACCCGGGGCGAGACCGGTGACCCCCTCGCCGACGGCGGTCACCACTCCCGCGCCCTCGCCACCGAGCCGCGCCCGTTCCGGATACATGCCGAGGGCGATCAGCACGTCGCGGAAGTTCAGCCCGGACGCCCGCACGGCGACCCGCACCTCGCCCGGCCGCGGCTCGGCGACCTCGTCGGCGCAGTCGACGGCGGCCAGCGCGTCGATCGTTCCCGGCTCCGTCGTCTCGACCCGCCACACCGGTCCCGGCGGGACCAGGGACGCGCTCGCGGCGACCCTGGCCAGGCGGGGAACGAGGACGTCGCCCTCGCGGACGGCCAGCAGCGGCTCGTCCGTGGCCAGCGCGGCGGAGAGGTCGGCGTCGTCGGTGTCGACGTCGATGAGCACGACGCGGCCCGGTTGCTCGGCCTGCACGGACCGGACCAGGCCCCACAGCGGGGCGTGCGCGAGGTCGAGCACGTCCTCGGCGTCCCGTACCGCGACCGCGCGCTTCGTCACGACGGCGATCCGGGAGTCCTCGGACGCCAACAGGTCCCGCAGCCGCGCGAGGGTGTCGACCACAGCGTCCCGCGGTGTGGTGGCATCGGTGCGGCGGAGGACGACGGTGTCGTCCCGGTGCTGCCCGGCGGGCGCGGCCGTCCAGGTGGGCAGATAGAGGGATTCGGACGCGGCCGCGAGTGATTCGGCGGTCATCGTGCGCGACACCAGCGATTCCACCGTGAGCACGGGCGCACCCGCGGTGTCGGTGAAGGTCAGGGAGATCGCATCGTTCCCGACGGGACGCAGCGCGACGCGCAGGGCGATCGCACCGGTGGCGTGCAGGGCGGCGCCGCGCCAGGAGAACGGCAGGCCCCCGCCCGGCCCGTCGAGCGCGTCGAGCAGGGCGACGTGCAGACCCGCG
>NZ_KI912196.1:180311-180729 GCF_000231035.2 Saccharomonospora iraqiensis subsp. paurometabolica YIM 90007
GGAGGTGGCGGGGTCGCCCGCGGCGTGGCGGGCACGGGCCAGCGCGTCGAGACGCGCGTTGGCGGCGGCGTAGTTGGCCTGCCCGGCGGAGCCGAAGGTGGCGGCGGCCGAGGAGAAGACGATGAACGCCTCGACCTCGCCCGCGACCTCGGCCAGCACCCGCACCGCGTCGCGCTTGGGCGCGGCCACGGTCTCCAGGCGACCGGGTGTCAGCCGGTCCAGGACGCCGTCATCCAGGACTCCCGCGGTGTGGATCACGGCTGTGGGCCGGACGTCGGCCACGAGTGCGGCCATCGCCTCCCGGTCGGTCACGTCGGCCGCACGCACCTCGGCGCCCAGCTCGGCCGCCAGATCGGCGGCCCCGGGGGCATCGAGCCCACGCCTGCTGACCAGCACGACCCGCTCCGCGCCCTGCTCC
>NZ_KI912196.1:180829-185259 GCF_000231035.2 Saccharomonospora iraqiensis subsp. paurometabolica YIM 90007
GCCAGGTCGGATTCGCCCGAGCGCAGCGACCGGGCCGCGAGGTGCAGGGCGACCAGCGACGACGAGCACGCGGTGTCGACGGTGACGGCCGGGCCCTCCAGTCCGAGGGTGTAGGCGACGCGGCCGGTGACGACACTGGCCGCGCTGCCGACGAGCAGGTGCCCCTGGGACAGGTCGTCGGCCCCGGTGAGGCGGGCGGCGTAGTCCTGGTAGTTGACGCCCGCGAAGACCCCGGCGCGGGTGCCGCGCAGGGTGGTCGGGTCGATGCCCGCGCGCTCCAGCGCTTCCCAGGAGACCTCGAGCAGCAGCCGCTGGTGCGGGTCCATCGCGGCGGCCTCGCGCGGCGAGATACCGAAGAACGCCGGGTCGAAGTCGGCGAGGCGGTCGAGGAACCCGCCGCCCTCGGCGTAGGTGGTGCCCGGCCGATCGGGGTCGGGGTCGTACAGATCGGCGGGCCAGCCGCGATCGGCGGGCAGTGGGCCGATGGCGTCGCCGCCGTCGGCCAGCAGCGCCCACAGCTCGGCGGGGCTGGTGACGCCACCGGGGAAGCGGCAGGACATGCCGACGATCGCGAGCGGCTCGTCCACCGCCTCGCGGACGACGACCTCGGCACCCGCGGTGCGGCCGAACAGTTCGGCGTCGAGGTGCTCGGCGAGCGCGGTGACGGTGGGATGGTCGAACACGACCGTGGTCGCCACCCGCAGCCCGGTGGCGGCGCTGAGGCGGTTGCGCAGGTTCACGGCGGTCAGCGAGTCGAGTCCGAGATCGCGGAGAGCGGTGCGCGGGTCGACCCCGTCGGCACCGCCGTGGCCGAGCGCCGCGGCGGCGTGCTCGCGCACGACCGCGACCAGTCGGCGCAACCGGTCGGCGGGAGAGACACCGGCCAGCTCGGCGCGCAGCCCGGTGGACGCCGGGGCGTCGTCGGTGTCAGCGAGCGCGGCGACCTCGGGGATGCGCGAGAGCAGTGGGCTCGGACGCAGCGAGGTGAAGACGGGGACGAACCGTTCCCAGGCGACGTCGGCGACGGCGGGCACGGCCTCGGGTCCGGCGACGACCTCGCCGAGCGCGGTGAGTGCGCGGTCGGGGTCGAGGAAGGGCAGGCCCTGGCGGTGCACGCGCTCGGGGTCGACACCCTCGTGGACGTGTGCGTCGTCCCACTCGTTGGCCGCGGCCCACACGCCCCAGGCGACGGAGGTGCCCGCGGCGCCGCGGGCACGGCGCGCGGAGGCGAGGGCGTCGAGGTGGGCGTTCGCGGCGGCGTAGGCGGCGTGGTCGCCGCTGCCCCAGATCCCGGCGATGGAGGAGAACAACACGAAGTCCTCGACGTCGTCACCGAAGACCTTGTCGAGCACCAGCGCGCCACCGACCTTGGGACGGACCACGGCGGCGACCTCGTCGAGCGTGGTGACCGCGACCGAACCGAGCTTGATGAACGCGGCGGCGTGCAGCACGGACCGCACGGGCGTGCCGTCGGCGCTGAGCCGGTCGGCCAGTGCGCGGACGTCGTCGGCGCTGGTCACGTCACAGCGGGCGAACTCGACCACGCCGTCCAGCTCCGCGGTCAGCTCGGCCGCGCCGGGTGCGTCCGCACCGAGCCTGCTGGTAAGGACGACCTTCGGCGCTCCCGCCGCCACGAGCCAGCGGGCGAGGTGCGGGCCGAGCGCCCCGGTGCCCCCGGTGAGCAGCACCGTTCCGGTGGGCCGCCACGGCGCGGCGGCCGACGCGGTGTCCCGGAGCAGGCGGGCGGCGAACGTCCCGGCGGCACGGACGGCGACCTGGTCCTCGGGTCCGGACAGGACGGTCAGGAAGTCGTCCGTCGGGTCGTCGGGGAGGTCGACCAGGCCGCCCCACACACCGGGATGCTCCAGCGCCGTGACCTTGCCGAGGCCCCAGATCTGGGACTGGGCGGGGCGGCGCACGGGGTCGTCGTCGCCGGTGGTCACCGCACCGGTGGTGGCGGCCCAGAAGCGGGTGCGCGTGCCCGCGTCGTGCAGTGCCTGGACGGCGGCGAGGGTCAGGGCGAGGCCCGACGGAAGGTCGGGGTGCGTGACGTGCGGATGCCCGGCGAGGGCGAGGAAGGACAGCACGCCCTCGCCGCGCAGCCGGTCGGCGAGTGTGTCGCGGTCATCGTGGTCGGTGACGGTGACGATCTCCGCGCCGAGTGCCTCGGCGGCAGCGCGCGGCCAGGCGCCCCCGGCATGGTCCTCGTGGACGAGGACCTGCCAGTCGCCGATCGGGCGGCCTGCCGGCGTGACCCGTTCCCAGTCGAGGCGGTAGCGCCAGGAGTCGAGGGCCTCGCGGTCCCGGCGGCGCTCGTGCCAGGTGGCGAGCGCGGGCAGGGCGGTGCGCAGCGCGTCGCGCTCGGGCCCCTCGGGAGCCAGGACGTCCACGTCGCCGCGAGCGACGGCGGCCCAGAACTCGGCGTCCCCCGGGAGCGCCTGCGGACCCGGTTCGAGCCAGTAGCGCTTGCGCTGGAAGGGGTAGGTGGGCAGATCGACCCTGCTACCGCCGGGCACGACCGCGGCCCAGTCCGGGTCGACACCGCCGACGACAGCCTCGCCGAGGGAAAGCAGTAACCGGCTCAGGCCACCGTCGTCGCGGCGCAGCGAGCCGACTGCGGTGACGTCGTCGGGCATGGCGACGGTGAGCACCGGGTGCGGCGAGCACTCGACGAAGGCGCCGACACCGTCGGCCTTGAGCCGGTCGACGGCGTCGGCGAACTGGACGGTGGACCGCAGGCTCGCGAACCAGTATCCGGCATCCATCACGGACCCGTCCTCGATCTGGCCCGTCAGCGTCGAGTAGACGGGGACCTCGCCCGCGCGCGGCCGGATCGGGGCCAGCGCGGCCAGGATCTCGTCGCGCAGGTCGTCGACCTGGGCCGAGTGCGACGCGTAGTCGACGGGGACACGCCGGGCCCGCACGCCGTCGGCGTCGCACGCCGCAACCAGCTCGTCGAGCGCTCCGGGCTCCCCGGACACGACGACGGCTGAGGCGCCGTTGACCGCGGCCACGGAGATCCGCCGGCCCCAGGGCGCGATCCGCTCCCGGACGTCGCTCTCCGGCAGCGCGACGGACACCATGCCGCCGCGCCCGGCCAGTCCCCGCAACGCCGCCGACCGCAGCGCCACCACCCGCGCACCATCCTGAAGCGACAGTGCGCCCGCGACCACCGCGGCCGCGATCTCGCCCTGGGAGTGACCGACGACCGCGGCGGGCTCGACCCCCCACGACCGCCACACCGCCGCCAGCGACACCATGACCGCCCACAGCGCGGGCTGGACCACGTCGACCCGGTTCAGCAGCTCCGCGTCGTCGAGGGCCTCGGTCAACGACCAGTCCGCGAACTCGGCCAGCGCGTCGGCGCACTCGGCCATCCGCGCGGCGAACACCGGGGACTGGGTCAGCAACTCCCGTGCCATCCCGGCCCATTGAGAGCCCTGGCCGGGGAAGACGAACGCGACCGTGCCCGTGTCGTGCGCGACACCCTGGACGAGCAGCGGGTGCGGCTCTCCGGCCGCCAGCGCCTCGACCGCGTTCGGGCTCAGCGCGACGGCCGTGTGCGAGAACCGGGTGCGGGTCGTGGCCAGTGAGAACGCCGTCGACGCGGGCGGCAGGACGGGAAGCGCGTCGGCGAGGCGGGCGGCGGAGGCGCGCAGTGCGGGCTCCGACTTGGCCGAGAGCACCAGCGGCACCTCGGCGGGCTCCTCGGCGGGGAGTGCGGGCTCGGGATCGCCCTGCTCGATGATCACATGCGCGTTGGTGCCGCTGACTCCGAACGACGATACCCCGGCCCGGCGCGGCGACGCGGCGCGCGGCCACGGGGCGGATTCGGTCAGCAGCGCCACCGCACCCGAGGCCCAGTCCACGTGCGGGCTGGGTGCCGGGACGTGCAGCGTGGCGGGCAGCTCCTCGTGCCGCAGCGCCTGCACCATCTTGATGACGCCGGCGACCCCCGCCGCGGCCTGGGTGTGCCCGATGTTCGACTTGACCGACCCGAGATGCAGTGGGGTGTCCCTGTCCTGACCGTAGCTGGCGAGCAGTGCCTGTGCCTCGATCGGGTCACCCAGCACGGTGCCGGTGCCATGCGCTTCCACGGCATCCACATCGGACGGTTCGAGTCCGGCGGAGACGAGCGCCGCGCGGATGACGCGCTCCTGGGACGGGCCGTTGGGCGCGGTCAGGCCGTTCGAGGCCCCGTCGGAGTTGACGGCGGAACCGCGCAGAACGGCCAGCACCCGGTTTCCCGCCTCGCGTGCGTCGGACAGCCGCTGGACCAGCAGCATACCGACGCCCTCGGCGAACCCGGTGCCGTCCGCGTCCGCGCCGAACGCCTTGCACCGGCCGTCGGGCGCGAGCCCGCGCTGGCGGGAGAACTCGGCGAACAGGCCCGGCGTGGACATGACCGTCGCGCCACCCGCCAGCGCGAG
>NZ_KI912196.1:185359-186990 GCF_000231035.2 Saccharomonospora iraqiensis subsp. paurometabolica YIM 90007
CGACCGCCCCGACACCGGCCACACCACCGGGCCCGCCGCCGGACTCGTCGCCCGCTCGGCCGGGACGGCGACCGGGGCCTGTTCCAGCACCAAATGCGCGTTGGTACCGCTGATCCCGAACGACGACACGGCGGCGCGGCGCGGCCTGCTCACCTCGGGCCACGCGCGCTGGTCGGCCAGCAGCTCGACCGACCGCGCGGACCAGTCCACATGGGGCGAGGGCGTGCCCGCGTGCAATGAACGCGGGGCTACGCCGTGCCGGACGGCCTGGATCGCCTTGATCACCCCGGCGACGCCCGCCGCTGCCTGCGTGTGGCCGATGTTTGATTTGATCGAACCCAGCAGCAGCGGGTTCTGCCGGTCCTGCCCGTAGGTGGCCAGCAACGCCTGAGCCTCGATCGGATCACCGAGGGTGGTGCCGGTGCCGTGCGCCTCAACCAGGTCCACATCGGAGGCTCGCAGACCCGCGGCGGTCAGCGCGGAACGGATCACTCGCTGCTGCGAGGGCCCGTTCGGGGCGGTGAGTCCGTTGGAGGCACCGTCGGAGTTGACGGCGGAACCACGGAGGACGGCGAGCACCGGGTGCCCGTTGCGCCGCGCGTCGGACAGCCGCTCCAGGACGAGCAGGCCGGAGCCCTCGCCGAACCCGGTGCCGTCGGCCTCGGCGGAGAACGGCTTGCACCGGCCGTCGGCGGCCAGGCCGCCCTGCCGGGCGAAGTCCTCGAACACCGCGGGCGTGGACAGCACGGTCGCGCCACCCGCCAGGGCCAGGTCGCACTCCCCCGCACGCAGCGCCTGCGCGGCCAGATGCAGGGCGACCAGCGAGGACGAGCAGGCGGTGTCCACGGTCATCGTCGGCCCTTCCAGGCCGAAGACGTAGGCGAGCCTGCCGGAGACGACGCTGGCGGAACTGCCGGTCGCCAGCAGCGTGGCCAGATCCTCCGGGACCGCCGGCAGTCTGCTGGCGTAGTCGGAGTACATGATGCCGGTGAACACGCCGGTGCGGGTGCCGCGAAGCGATCGCGGGTCCAGCTCGGCGCGTTCCAGCGCCTCCCACGCGGTTTCCAGCAGGACACGTTGCTGCGGATCCATGGCCAGGGCCTCGCGCGGGGAGATCCCGAACAGGTCGGCGTCGAAGTCCGCGGCTCCGTCGAGGAAGGCCCCGACGGGCGCGTAGCCGGAGCGCAGGACCCAGCCGCGGTCGGTAGGGAAGCCGCCCATGGCGTCCACACCGTCGAGAACCAGCTGCCACAGGGCGTCCGGATCGTCCGCACCGGGGTAACGGCAGGCCATGGACACGACGGCGATCGGGTCGTCCGCGCGGGTGGTGGCGACCGGCTCGACGACTCCGGGCGCCGGTCCGGAATCGGGCTCGCCGAGCAGGCTCGCCACCAGGTCGGCCGCGGCCTGCGGCGTGGGATGATCGAAGACCAGGGTCGCGGGCAGGCGCAGCCCGGTCGCGGCGGTGAGCCGGTTGCGCAGTTCCACTGCGGTGAGCGAGTCGAACCCGACGTCCGTGAACGCCCGGTCCGCGCCGACGGCGGTCGCGGAGGTGTGGCCGAGAACGGCTGCGGCGGTCTCGCGGACGAGTGTGAGCGGGTCACCGGCCGGCTCGGCCGCGCGGCGGGGCG
>NZ_KI912197.1:0-826 GCF_000231035.2 Saccharomonospora iraqiensis subsp. paurometabolica YIM 90007
CATCATGGCCGGTGGGACCGCGTCACCACGCGGGACCGGGACGAGCACCGTCGAAGGGAAGGGACACCCGAGTGAGCACCGGTCCGCGGACCCTCAGCCCCGCCGCCGCCCGCCGCACCGCGCTGGCCGCGCAGGGGTTCACCGATCCGGCACCGGGTCAGCAGCCGGACCGGCGGCACCTGCGCCGGGTGCTGTCCCGGGTGCGGTTGCTCCAGCTCGACTCGGTCAACGTCGCCGTCCGGGCGCACTACGCGCCGGTGTTCGCCCGGCTCGGGCCCTACGATCCCGCGCTGGTCGACGAGGCGGCCTGGAGCCCCAGCACCCGCAGGCCCCGGCTGCTGGTCGAGGCGTGGGCACACGAGGCGAGTCTGATCCCGGTGGAGGACTGGCCGCTGCTCCAGTCGGATGCCAAGCCCCGCGGCTGGTGGTCCCGCTACGGTGCGCTGGCCGAATCCGAGCCCGCGCTGGTCGACGACGTGCGGGCCGTGGTGAAGGAACGGGGACCCGTGGGCGCGGGCACGATCGAGCGGGAACTGTCCGGTCCGTCCCCGCGGACGCCGGGCGCATGGTGGGAGCGCTCGAAGGTCAAAGGTGTCTGCGAGTGGTTGTTCGGCGTCGGCGAGTTCACCACCGGCACCCGCGTCGGTTTCGAACGGCGCTACGACCTCACCGAACGGGTGCTGCCGCCCGAGGTGCTGGCCCGTCGGGTGCCCGCCGACGAGGCCGCGCGGCTGCTCGTGGACCGCGCCGCGCGGGCCACGGGTGTGGCCACCGAACCGGACCTGCGGGACTACTACCGCCTCGGGCCGTCCGCGAGCAGGCGTGC
>NZ_KI912197.1:926-2780 GCF_000231035.2 Saccharomonospora iraqiensis subsp. paurometabolica YIM 90007
ACCGTCGGCCGGTGCGGCTCACGGGCGCCACGGGCTGTGGCCGTCCGTGGGCCGGGTGGGGTCGTGGAACCGGGGACGGTCCGGTTCGTCCCGCCGGAGCGGCACCAGCCCGGCGGTGATCGCCCGCATGATCGCCGCGTGCGCCTTCACGGCGTCGCCGGGGCGGCCCGCCCCGTAGGCGGACAGGTCCACCGGTTCGCCGAAGTGCACCCGGAACGTCGGTCTGCGCAGCGGCGAGGTGAGACCGGAACGGGCCAGCGGCACGAGGTCGGCCGCACCGCGCACCGTCTCGGTGCCCCAGTACACGGCCTCGTGGGCACCCCACTGGCTGATCGGGACCACGGGCACCCCGGCGCTCAGTGCCAGCCGGGCGGCCCCGGTCTTGCCCCGCTCGGGCCACAGTCCGGGGTCGTGGCTGATGCGGCCCTCCGGATAGACGACGATCGGCGACCGTGCGGTGCGCAGCGCCTCGGCGGCCTCGGCGAACTGGGTCACCGCCGAGGCGGATCCCCGGTCGACCCGCAGGTGCCCGCTCGCGCGCAGCGCGGCCCCGAGCACCGGGGCGTCCAGCAGGCCGCCCGCCAGCATGAACCGGGGCGCGAGCCCGATCCGGCGGCAGGCGGCCATCAGGACGAAGGCGTCGAAGACCCCGATGTGGTTCGCGGCGAACAGCACCGGCCGGTCCCGCAGCGTCGCGGGCACCGTCCCCGTGACACGGAGCCTGCCCGTGAGGGCCACCAGGCCGTCGTCCAGCGCGAGCATCGTGCGCCAGACCGGGGGAACCCGGTCGTGCGGGCGTGTCGTCGGGCCTCGGCCGGGTCGGGACGCCACCATGGGGCGAAGCATGTCACGCGTCCGTGGCACGCAGTGGCCGGGTCCGGCCCGCCGGGTCCGGTGCCGGAGTGGCGCATGTGGGGTGTGTGACGCGACGACTACCGTAGGGGCATGGCGAGCGGCTCGGTGACCGGCAAACGAGGGAGCACGGGGAGCGGCGCGGGCCGCACCTCCGGGCAGCGGTCCGGTGGCGGCAACGCGTCCGCGGCGAAACAACCGGCCCGTAAGCCCCCGGCAGGGAAATCGCAGGGCGGGAAGGCCCCGGCGAAGAAATCCCCGGCGAAGAAGCCCCAGGCGAAGAAGCCCCAGGCGAGGAAGAGCTCCGGCCGCACCCCGGCCGCGCGCCGGGGAGCGCAGGCCGGCGGCTTCTCCGGTGGGGTCGTCACCAAGGCGGTGGTCCGCACCTGGCGGCTGCTCGCCCTCGCCGTCGGCGGTCTCGCCCGCGCCCTGGGACGCACCCGCGAGCTCGACCCGGAGCACCGCCGCGACGGACTCGCGCTGGTGCTGATCGCGTTCGGGCTGGTCACCGCGGTCGGTGTGGTGTGGGACTCCGCCGGGCCGGTCGGCGAGTGGATCGCCACCGGCACCCGCAGTGTGCTCGGGTCCGGCGCGGTGGTGCTGCCGTTCGCCCTCGTGGCGGCGGCGGTCGTGCTGATGCGGTCGGAACCCCGCGCCGAGGCCCGGCCCCGCATGGTCGTCGGGACCCTGCTGGTGGGCCTGGCGGTGTTGGGGCTGTTCCACCTGGGCAGCGGGCGGCCGCAGGAGCACACCGAACAGATGTCCGCGGGCGGCTGGGTCGGCTGGTTCTCCGGCGACCTGCTCGCCCGTGGGGTGAGCACCTGGGTCGCGGTCCCGCTGCTGCTGCTCCTGCTGGGGTACGGCGCCCTGGTGTTCACCGGGACGCCGATCCGGCGGATCCCGGAGCGGTTGCGCGAGCAGAGCGAACGTGACCGCGAGGCCCGCCGCGCGTCCGGCGCCGACGGGACGGACGGCAGCCCGGGCGGGGCCGACGGTGCCGGG
>NZ_KI912197.1:2880-5230 GCF_000231035.2 Saccharomonospora iraqiensis subsp. paurometabolica YIM 90007
GGACTGGCCGGACCGGACCAGGCTCAGCGCCGGTGACCATCCGCACGTCGCCGTCTCCGGTGGTCGGTGGGCCGAGTCGCTCGCCCCCGAGACCCGGCACGGGCTGGGGTCCACCGCCGACTCGCTCCGTGCCGCCGGGTCCGTGGTCGACGAGATCGACCTCGCGGAGGCGTCGTCGGGTGCGGCCGCGCGGGGTACGGCCGAGAACACCGCGGCCGAGAACACCGCGGCCGCGCTGGCCGAGCACGACGCGCTCGTCCTGCCGTGGGGCCACGGGGACGCCGGCCTGGCCCGTCTGCTGACCCGGCTCGACACGGCGGCCGTCGCGCTGCCCGACAGCGGCGGTGTCGGCGTACTGGGCAAGGCCTTCGACGATCAGGTCGTCCTGGATCTCGCGGGGGCCCTCACGGGGGCGCAGACGGCGACGCCCTACCCCGGGATCGGACTCAACCTCGTGGTGTCCGGCGGCTACCTGCGGGGGCAGCCGCGGCAGGAGGAACTCGCCCGTGTGTCGGCCCGGTTCGCCGACCCGGTCACCACCGCACCGCGTTACCGCTTGATCGCTCTCGGGCAGGATCCACCCGACGCCGGGGTCGTGCCCGCCGAGTCGGTCGGCGGGACGCACCACGGACCGCTCGTCCCACTCGCCGCCGAACGGTGGTTGGTGTCGCCCTCGGGGCTGGGCGAACTGGCCGCGCATCTGCGGCCCCCCATGCGGCTCGGGGGTGTCGAGCTCGCCGACGGCCGCTGCGTCCTGGGTGTCCTGTGCGCGCCGACCGCGGCCGAACACGGCACCGACGTGACCGCGTGGGGCTGCTGGCGTGCCTATCTGCGGCATCTGAGCACCCAGCGGCCGAGCGTACGTCCGGCAACCCCGGTCTAGTGTCCCGACGGCCCGGTCAGGCCCCGGCCGCCCCGTGGACCGGCCGCGCGGCGAGCGCACGATTCACCCGGCGGACGAGTGCGGGACCGTGCAGTGCGAAGCCGGTGTAGAGCTGGACGAGACTCGCCCCGGCGTCGCGCATGCGTTCCGCGTCGTCCGGGGTGCAGATCCCGCCGACCGCCACGACCGGCAGCCGGTCTCCCGCCTCGTCGTGCACGAACCGCACCACCTCCCGTGCCCGGGCGGCGAGCGGACGTCCGGACAGCCCGCCGGCCTCGTCGGCCAGCGCCGCGTCCCGGGAGGTGAGACCGTCCCGGGCGAGCGTGGTGTTCGTGGCGATGACCCCCGCGACCCCGTGGGACACGCAGACGTCGAGCAGTTCGGCGATCGCCTCGGTCGAGAGGTCCGGGGAGAGCTTGACCAGCAGCGGGACGGGTGTGCGTCCCGCCTCGCGCGCCAGCGTGGCCGAGGTGCGGGTCAGCTCCGTCAGCAGCTCCGTGAGTGCCCCGCGGTCCTGCAGCGTCCGGAGACCGGGGGTGTTGGGCGAGCTGACATTGACCGCCACGTAGTCGGCGTAGGGGTGCAGGGCGGTCAGGGAGGCGCGGTAGTCGTCGATGGCGTCCGCGACCGGTGTCACCTTCGACTTGCCGATGCTGATTCCGAGCGGGATCTCCGGCTTTCCGTGCTGGGCGAGCCGCCGGGCCAGCGCGTCGGCGCCGTCGTTGTTGAACCCCATCCGGTTGAGCACCGCCTCGCTGTCCGGCAGGGCGAACAACCGCGGTCGCGGGTTCCCGGGTTGGGCGAGCCGGGTGACGGTGCCGAGCTCCACGAACCCGAAGCCGAGCGCGGGCCATGCCCCCGGTGCCCGACCGTCCTTGTCCATCCCGGCGGCCAGTCCCACCGGGTTGGGGAACCGGACACCGAAGACCGTGGTGGGGTTGTCGATCCCGTAGTACCGGCGCAGGCCACGGGTCAGCGGTCGCGTCCGGGCGAGCCCCCCCAGTGCGCGCACCGTCCGTTCGTGCACCGTCTCCGCGTCCCCACGGGCGAGCCGGTACAGGCCGGGGCGGACGATCCTGTCGAACAACACGCACCCAGTATCCGGCAGTCCGCTCCCGCGCCACGCGGGGCTCCCCCGGTCGGCTGCGCCGTGTGCGCCGCACCGGAGGGTTGGGGGAACCCCCGACGCGACTCCCGCACGCCGTCAGTCGTGCGGGCCCGGGTCGGACCGGGTCCCGGGAGCGTCGGGGGCCGGTGAGCGCCTGGTATTCACCGGCGGGCACACATCACTCACTCGCCAGTGGTCCGTGTGCTCCGTCAGTGGAGCGTCACCTCACGGGTCCTGTCGCTGTGCACTGTTGGACCACCTCCTTTCCCGTGTACCGCCACGCTAGGCCGCTCCACGGCGGTCCGGCAACGTGATTTCCCCGCGGGCGAACAGCCCGGCACGGGTCGCCGCGGGCCCGC
>NZ_KI912197.1:5330-8326 GCF_000231035.2 Saccharomonospora iraqiensis subsp. paurometabolica YIM 90007
CCGGCCGCGGCGCCGGTGCGGGAGGCCGGCCGCTCGCGTCGGGCACGGTCGCGGTGACCCCCGCCCACGGCGAGCAGTGCCGTGAAACCCACGGCCCCGAGCACGAACGTCCACCAGGGCAGGAGGTCGTCGGCCAGCGCCGACGGCACCGCGTAGACACACAGCAGGACGAGTCCGGTGGCGGCGGGCGCCGCGGCGGCCACGGCGAGCGTGTCCACCACCACCGCGACCAGGCCGAGGGCGAGGGTGACCAGGCACAGGATCCCGGCGGTGCCCGCGACCGGGGGGACCCCGGTGCGGATCTGTTCGAACGCCGCGTTCAGCAGCGCGTCCAGCTCGGCGAACGCCGCGGGGCCGGGCACCACCGCGAGGATCCCGCTCTCGGTGAACACACCGGTCACCAGGGCCAGCAGCACCAGCAGCTGTGCGGGCGGCACGAGTGGTGCCGGGGTCCGGACCGACCGCAGGGCGAGGCCGGTGCAGCCCACGAGCACGACGGCCACGGCGACCTGCGCGAGCCAGGCCGTCCCCGCGAGGACACCGGTCAGTGAGGTCGCGGCCCCGATCGTCGCGCCCGCCGCGAGCACGGGGGCGGACAGTTCGACCGGGTGGGCCGATCGCGGGGTGCGACCGGCACGCGCGTGCCGGGGACGGGACGGGGTCATGGCGCCCTCCCCGCCACCGGGGCCGGGGAGATCCCCGTCCGGCAGAGTTCGGCCCAGACGTCCGGGACCGCGCTGTGCGGGGCCGCCACCACCACCGACCAGCCCGCGGCCCGGAGCAGTCCCGCGGCCTCCTCGACCGTGACCTCGGGTCCCCGGTCCCCGCCCGGGGCGGGCGGATCCTCCGGAACCCTCGCGCGGTCCGTCCACGCGGGGGTGTCGAGCAGGACGGCGAGACTGCGCGCCGCACGGGGCCGGTAGCGGGTCAGCTCCCGCACCGACTCGGCGCCGATGGTCCCCAGGACGGCGATCAGCTCCTGTCCGTGGCCCGGGTCGGTTCCCGGCACGATGTCGCGTTCGTGCGTCGGCCGCAGTGCGGCGAGCGCGTCCAGGACGGCGCCGTCGTGGGCGTGCCCCGCGCCCTCCGGCACGTCGGCGATCGGCCTGCCGTGTTCGCTGACCAGGCGGACACGCTGCCCGGCGTGGCCCAGGTGCAGACACACGCTCGCGGTGAATTCGACGGCCCACTCCAGGCTCGCGCCCGGGCCCGAGCCACGGTGGGCGGCCGAGCGGTGGTCGAGCAGCACCGTGGTGCCGGAGCGCCAGGGCCGTTCCTCCACCCGCACCATGATCTCGTCCCGGCGGGCGGTGGAGGGCCAGTGCACCTTGCGCAGGTCGTCACCCTGCCGGTACTGGCGCACCATGACGTCGGTCTCGCCCTGGCCCGCCCGCAGCCGCACACTGTTGTCCTCGCCGGTGCCGATCCCGGACCCGGACGGCAGCCCCCGCAGGGTCACCACCCGTGGTACGACCACCAGGCGGGAGGTCGGGACCAGCTCACGGTCGAACTCGCACAACCCGAACGGGTCGGTCACGGTCGCGCGCAGCGGGCCGACCTGCTGGATCCCGCGCACCGTGGGCTGCACGTGGTAACGCAGCGACACCGGTTCGTGCCGCCGGGGCAGGCGCTCCGCCACGAACCGTGGCCGTGCCCCCAGCGCGTAGGGCAGGGCGTCCTCGACGAGCACCTCACCCGCGGGCATCCGGCCGGTGCGCCACAGGTCGAGACGGACCTCGCTGCGGCCACCGACCGGCACCCGTTCCGCGTCGAGGCTGCGTGCCGCCGCGATCCGGACCTTCGAGACGGCGGTGAGCAGCACGACGAACAGGGGGAGGGCCACCACGAACACCGCCACCCGCAGCAGGTCCCGCTCGTTCAGCACCGCCGCGCACACCCCCGCGGCGACCCCGGCCGCGAGCAGGCAGCGGCCCCGCGTGGTCAGCCCGGACAACGACCGCACCATGCGCCGCTACCGTGCCCCGGAACCGCCGTGCGGAACGGGCACCCGGTGCAGTGCCGCACGCACCACGTCGGTGGCCGACCGCCGCGCCGCGTGGGCCTCCGTGGTGAGGACCAGCCGGTGCGCCAGCACCGGGACCGCGATCGCGTGCAGGTCGTCCGGGATCACGAACTCCCGGCCCGCCAGCGCGGCCTGCGCGCGGGAGGCACGGATCAGGTGCAGTGTGGCCCGCGGGGACGCGCCCAGCCGGACCTCCGGCATCTCCCGGGTCGCGGTGACCAGGTCGACGGCGTACCGGCGCACCTCGGTCGCGACGTGGACGGCGCGCACGGTCTCGACCAGTTGCCGGACGGTGGCGCCGTCGGAGACCGGTTCGAGGTGCCCGAGGGGGTCGTGTCCGGAGTGTTCGTCCACCATGGCCAGTTCGGCCTGCGGGTCCGGGTACCCGAGGGACAGCCGTGCCGTGAACCGGTCCCGCTGGGCCTCGGGCAGCGCGTAGGTGCCCTCCATCTCCACCGGGTTCTGCGTGGCGATCACCATGAACGGCGCGCCGAGCCGGTACGTCGTGGACTCGACGGTGACCTGCTGCTCCTCCATGCACTCCAGCAGTGCGGACTGGGTCTTCGGGGAGGCCCGGTTGATCTCGTCGCCCACCACGATGTTCGCGAACACCGGGCCGGGGCGGAACTCGAACTCGGCGCGCTGCCGGTTGTAGACGGAGACACCGGTGACGTCGCTCGGCAGGAGGTCCGGGGTGAACTGGACCCGGCTGACCGTGCAGTCGATCGACCGGGCGAGCGCCTTGGCCAGCGAGGTCTTGCCGACCCCCGGGACGTCCTCGACCAGGAGATGCCCCTCGGACAGCAGCGTCACGAGCGCGATCCGCACGACGTCGGGTTTGCCGACCAGCACGCGCTCGATGTTGTCCGCGATCCGGCGGACGGTTTCGTGCAGCTGGTCGAGACCTCCGTCGGCGCCGGGGGCGTGCGGCCCGGGCCCGGTGGCGGGACGGGGCGGCCCGGTGGCGGCCGGG
>NZ_KI912197.1:8426-10866 GCF_000231035.2 Saccharomonospora iraqiensis subsp. paurometabolica YIM 90007
TGCCCGCGCCGGACCACCCTGCGGGTCCGCCCGGGCCGGACGACGCTGCGGGCCCGCCCGCGCTGGACATCGTCGACGAGACGTTCCTCGCCGTACCGCCGGGCACGGTCGCGGCGGCGTTCGCCGACCCGCGGTCGTGGAGTGCCTACTGGCCCGACCTCGTGCTCGAAGTCTACACCGACCGCGGCGACGCCGGGCTGCGCTGGACCGTGCGCGGGGCCCTGGTGGGCACCATGGAGGTCTGGCTGGAACCCGTGCTCGACGGCACCGTCCTGCACTACTTCCTGCGCGCCCGCCCCGCCGACGGACGGCCGCGCGGGCGGCGGGAGCTGGCCGTCGAGGCCGACCGGCGGGCACGGGCGGCGAAGGCGATCGCCCTCCGGCTCAAGGACCAACTGGAGGACGGCAGGCCCCCGGGGCTGCCGCCCGCGCCGGCCGTCGACGGCTAGGGTGTCGCTGTGCGACTCCATGTCGTCTCCGACGTCCACGGCAATGCCGAGGCCCTCGCCCGTGCCGGTGAGGGCGCCGACGCGGTCCTCGTGCTGGGGGACCTGCTCGACTTCGTCGACTACCACGATCACGGCGGCGGGATCCTGGGACGGTTGTTCGGGGCCGAGACCGTCGCCCGGTTCGCGCGGCTGCGCCGGGAGGGCAGGCGGGCGGAGACGACCGAGTACGCCCGTTCGCTCTGGGCCGGCCTGGCGGATCCGCGGGCCGCGGTGGAGGAGGCCGTGCGCGAGCAGTACAGCAGGCTGTTCGCGGCGCTGACCGCCCCCACCTACGCCATCCCCGGCAATGTGGACGCCCCCGGGCTGTGGCCGGAGTTCCTCACCGACGGTGTCCGGGCCGTCGACGGCGAGGTCGTGGAGATCGGCGGGCTCCGGTTCGGTTTCGTCGGCGGGGCGCTGCAGGCGGAGGGGGTGCCGGTGCGCTCCGATTCCGCCTGGCGGCCGCACCTGCGCACCCGGGAGGACTTCGCCGCGGACGTGGCCCGGGTGTCCGACGCCGACGTGCTGTGCAGCCACATCCCGCCCGCCGTCCCCGAACTGACCTACGACGTGGTGGCACGCAGGCCGGAACTCGGGTCGGACGCCCTGCTCGGGGCCGTGCGCGAGCACGAACCACGCTGGGCGCTGTTCGGGCACGTGCACCAGCCGCTGTCGGCGCGGGTGCGGACGGGCCGCACCGAGTGCGTCAACGTCGGCCACTTCAAACGCACCGGCACGCCCTACGTGCTGCGCTGGTGAGGCGACGGACCGCTACGCTCTAGCCCCATGGCCGAGCAGTCCACCCAGTCCATCGAGATCGAGGCCCCGCCCGAGGACATCATGGCCGTCGTCGCCGACCTGCCCGCCTACCCGGAGTGGGCCCAGGCCGTCCGGGAGACGGAGGTGCTGGACCGCGACCCGGCGGGGCGACCCCGCCGGGTGCGGTTCACCCTCGACTCCGGTCCGGTCAAGGACGTCTACACGCTCGCCTACGACTGGGCCGAGGACGGACTGTCCGTGAGCTGGGAGCTGGAGAAGGGCCAGATGCAGAAGTCCCAGGAGGGGCGGTACCGGCTCCGGCCGCTGGGGGAGGGCCGCACGGAGGTGACCTACTCGCTCGCGGTGGAGCTGTCCCTGCCCATGATCGGGATGCTCCGCCGCAAGGCGGAGAAGATGATCATGGACACGGCGCTGAAGGAGCTCAAACGCCGCGTCGAGGACCGGGCCTGACGATGCGCACCCTGCTGTTCACCGGCAAGGGCGGTGTCGGCAAGACCACCGTCGCCGCCGCGACGGCGACCCGGTTGGCCCGGTGGGGGCGCAAGACCCTGGTGGTCTCCACCGACCCCGCGCACTCGCTCGCCGACACCCTCGCCACCCCGCTGGACGGCGAGCCCCGCGAGGTGGCCGCCGACCTGTACGCGGTGCAGGTCGACGCGCGGGCGCTCACCGACGGGGCCTGGCGGACGCTGCGCGACGCGCTGCGGTCGGTGCTGACCGGGCTCGGGGTGGAGGCGCTCGACGCGGAGGAACTCACCGTGCTGCCCGGGGTCGACGAGCTGCTCGCGCTGACCGAGGTCCGCGCGCTCGCCGACGCCGGGCCGTGGGACACCGTGGTCGTGGACTGCGGACCGACCGCGGAGACCTCACGGCTGCTCGCGTTGCCGGAGGCGGTCGCGGGGTATCTGAGCCGCACGGCCGGGCGGGGTCCGGCCGGGATGCTCGACCGGCTCGCCGCGCACGTCGACGACCTGCGGCGCTGGCTCACCGACACCGAGGCCACCGCGGTCCGGCTCGTGCTCACCCCCGAACGGGTGGTGCTCGCCGAGACCCGCCGCCTGCTGACCTCGCTGACGTTGCGCGGGATCGCGGTCGACGGTCTGGTCGTCAACCGGATGATGCCCACGGGCGGGCTGAGCTGGGGCCCCGCCGCCTCCTGGCTGCGCGCCCGG
>NZ_KI912198.1:0-743 GCF_000231035.2 Saccharomonospora iraqiensis subsp. paurometabolica YIM 90007
CGCGGACGGACTGGCCGAGGCCGGAATCCGCACCGTGCGGCACCGGCCGGACGAGCCGATCGGGCCGGCGGCCCTGGACGGGATCGGCGACGAGCTCTACGCCACCGACGCGCCGACCGGCGGGGGCGGGCGGTCCCTCCCGCTGCTGCGGGCCGAGGAGACCGACGACGGCTTCCTCCTGCGGATCGAGATGCCGCTGGCCGGGGACTCGACCGTCGACCTGGCGCGGGTGGACGACGACCTGGCCGTGACCGTGGACGGGTTCCGGCGGCTGCTCGCTCTCCCCGACGCACTGCGGCCGTGCCGGGTGACGGAGGCGGAGTCGGACGCCCGCGGGCTCGTCGTCCACCTGGAGCGCAACCCATGACCCTGGAGCGCAACCCATGACCACCGCGGACAACGGTGCCCGGCTCGCCGACGAGATCCGCCTGCTCGTCGATTTGATCGTCGAACGGGCCGCCCCGTGGCTGGACAGCCTGGTGGAGGAGGGACACGGCACGGAGGCCGGGGACGACCACACCGGCGGGAACGACACCGACGGCACCGGAGAGGCGGAGCGCGGGTGGTGCCCCCTGTGTGCCGTGCTGGCGATCTGCCGGGGCGAGCGGGTGGACGTGGCCGCGCGGCTCGTGGACCAGCTGACCCAGCTGCTGGCCCTGCTGCGCGCGGTGCTCGCCGACCGCTGGCACCCGCACGAGGGGGTGCACATGCCCGGGTCCCCGGCCCCGCGCCCGGAACCGGAC
>NZ_KI912198.1:843-1609 GCF_000231035.2 Saccharomonospora iraqiensis subsp. paurometabolica YIM 90007
GCACCGCCCACTCGCCCGCCTCCGCACCTCCCAGCTCGGCGACGCGACCGCCCTCGTCGGCGCGGCCACCCTCGCCCGCGAAGCCGCCTGACCCCACCCCCGCGAGTCGCCACTCCGTGCCCGCGAGTTGACGCTCCGGGACGGCGAATCGACGCCCCGGGGAAGGCGGGTCGCCGTCCGGGCCGGACCTGATCGTCGTGTCGGCCGGACGCCGCGCGTGCCCGCTAGGCTGACCGGATGTTGCTCGGGGACGGGGACGGCTTCGTCAGCTGCCGGTGCGGCCGGCGGCACTGGGGCCGCAACGGTGCCGCGGGACTGCTGCTGACCGATCCGCATCGGGGTGTGCTGCTGCAGCACCGCGCGGGGTGGACCCACCAGGGCCGGACGTGGGCGCTCCCCGGGGGCGCGGTGCTGACCGGGGAGACCGCCGCACGGGCGGCGACCCGGGAGACCGAGGAGGAGACGACCGTGCCCGCGGCGGCGGTGCGGGTGCTCGCCGAGCGCACCGACGACCACGGCGACTGGAGCTACACGACGGTGCTGGCCACCGTGCGCACGACGGTCGAGGCGCGGGTGGCCAACGCCGAGAGCGAGGCGGTGCACTGGGTCCGCCCCGAGGACGTGCCGAGCTACCCGCTGCACGGGGACTTCGCCGCGGCCTGGCCCCGGCTGTGGCCGCAGCTCGACCGGGAACTGCGGGTGGTGGTCGACACGGCCAACGTCGTCGGGGCCCGCCCGGACGGCTGGTGGCACGACCGCGGCGCGG
>NZ_KI912198.1:1709-4503 GCF_000231035.2 Saccharomonospora iraqiensis subsp. paurometabolica YIM 90007
ATCGAGCTGCTGCGGCATCGCACGCTGTACGCGCTGTCCACCTGGCCCCCCGACGACGCCCTGCACGAGCGCACCTGCCTGGACCGGGTGCGCACGGCCTGGCGCACCCTGCGTCCGATCAACGACTGGGCGGCCGCGCACGTCGGCGCGAGCGAGCTGCCCCGCCGGTGACCCGGCACCGGTGACCGTCCGGCGTGTCCCGGTCGCGTGGCGGTGACGTACGCGGCACGACGGATACGGGATCGGTACAGACGTGGGCGCGCCGACCGGCTAGGCTTTTCGGGTGTGAGCAGACGAGCGAAGATCGTATGCACCCTCGGCCCGGCGACGGCGACGGCGGACAAGGTCCGGGCGCTCGTCGATTCGGGGATGGACGTGGCCCGGATGAACTTCAGCCACGGCACCCACACCGACCACAAGCAGGTCTACGACCTCATCCGGACGGCGGCGCGGGAGTCCGGGCGCGCGGTCGGGATCCTCGCCGACCTGCAGGGCCCCAAGATCCGGCTGGGTGAGTTCGCGGGCGGCCCCGTCGACTGGCGCGCCGGCGACAAGGTGCGCATCACCGTGGACGACATCGCCGGGACCCACGAGCGCGTCTCGACCACCTACAAGGGGCTGGCCCGGGACGCGAAGCCCGGCGACCGGCTGCTGGTGGACGACGGCAAGGTGGCCCTCGTCGTCGAGCGTGTGGAGGGCGCCGACGTGATCTGCGAGGTCGTCGAGGGCGGTTCCGTCAGCAACCACAAGGGCGTGTCGCTGCCGGGCATGGACGTGTCGGTCCCCGCCCTGTCCGACAAGGACGTCGAGGACCTGGAGTTCGCCCTCGAACTGGGCGTGGATTTCGTGGCGCTGTCGTTCGTGCGTTCCCCCGCCGACATCGACTCGGTGCACCAGGTGATGGACCGGGTCGGCCGGGGGCGGGTGCCCGTCATCGCCAAGCTGGAGAAACCCGAGGCGGTCTACAACCTGGAGGCGGTCGTGCTCGCCTTCGACGGGCTGATGGTCGCCCGCGGGGACCTCGGTGTGGAGCTGCCGCTGGAGCAGGTGCCGCTCGTGCAGAAGCGGGCGATCCAGATCGCCCGGGAGAACGCCAAGCCGGTGATCGTGGCCACCCAGATGCTCGACTCGATGATCGGCAACTCGCGGCCCACCCGCGCCGAGGCGTCCGACGTGGCCAACGCCGTGCTGGACGGCACCGACGCGGTCATGCTCTCGGGGGAGACGAGCGTCGGCCGCTACCCGGTCGAGACGGTGGAGACGATGAGCAAGATCGTCGAGGCCGTGGAGGCCGACATGCCCGCGGTCCCGCCACTGAGCCACGTCCCGCGCACCAAGCGCGGGGTCATCTCCTACGCCGCCCGGGACATCGGGGAACGGCTGAACGCGAAGGCGCTGGTCGCCTTCACCCAGTCCGGCGACACCGTGCGCAGGCTCGCCCGACTGCACACGCGCCTGCCGTTGCTCGCGTTCACCCCGCTGGAGAGCGTGCGCTCGCAGCTGGCCCTCACCTGGGGCACCACGGCGCGGATCGTGTCGCCGGTGGACTCCACCGACCGCATGATCCAGCAGGTCGACCACGCGATGCTGGACACCGGCCGGTATTCGCCGGGGGACAACGTGGTCATCGTGGCGGGGTCGCCCCCCGGCACGGTCGGCTCCACCAACCTGATCCGGGTCCACCGGCTCGGTGAGGAGGACCACGCGTGAGCGTGTCGGCGGGACGGGGTGCCGGGGCGCGGCGCCGCGACGGTGTTGAATCGGTGTCATGACTGAGCTGGCACGGCAGGCCGCCACGGGGTTGGACACCGACGGCGGAACGGGCGGGCAGGAGGTGCTGGACCGGCTGGTCGCCCTGCTGGACCTCGAACGGATCGAGGAGAACATCTACCGGGGGGTGAGCCCGGCACACTCGCCGACCCGCGTGTTCGGCGGCCAGGTCGCCGGACAGGCCCTGGTCGCGGCGGGGCGGACGGTGCCGGAGGATCGCGGGGTCCACTCCCTGCACGCCTACTTCATCCGCCCCGGTGACCCCGAGGTGCCGATCGTGTACGAGGTGGACCGGATCCGGGACGGTCGCTCGTTCACCACGCGCCGGGTGGTGGCGGTCCAACACGGCAAGGCGATCTTCTCGCTGTCCGCGTCCTTCCAGATCACCGAGTCCGGCGTCGAGCACGGCGAGCCGATGCCGGACGTCCCCGATCCCGAGTCGCTCCCGACGCTGCCGCAGCGCGCGGAGGGATACGCGGGGCTCGGGCTGCGCGCGCTGCCCCGGCCGATCGACCTCCGTTATGTGCACGACCCGCCGTGGGTGACCCGGACCACCGGCGAGCCCCCGGAGCGCAACCGGGTGTGGATGCGGGCCGACGGCACGCTGCCCGACGACCGGCTGCTGCACGTCTGCGTGCTGGCCTACGCCTCCGACATGACGCTGCTCGACTCGGTGCTGGCCCGGCACGGCGTGTACTGGGATCTCGACAAGGTGCTCGGCGCGAGCCTGGATCACGCGCTGTGGTTCCACCGCCCGTTCCGGGCCGACGAGTGGTTCCTCTACGACAGCACCTCACCCACCGCCTCGGGCGGACGGGGGCTGGCCACCGGACGTCTGTTCGCCCGGGACGGTGCGCACATCGCGACGGTCGTGCAGGAGGGCCTGATCCGCGTCCTGTGAGGACCGGGACGCCCCGCGGCCGACCCTCCGGTCCGGAGGCGGGAGGGGCCGCCGGGCACGCGCGTCGGTGACTCGCTCGCGCGCCACCGACGCGGTGCGGGTCGGCCAACGCGGTGCGGGTCG
>NZ_KI912199.1:0-2886 GCF_000231035.2 Saccharomonospora iraqiensis subsp. paurometabolica YIM 90007
CGCTCCTGACGGCGGCACGGCGACGCACCGGAGCGGCAGAGACGGGGCCCTCCGGCGGCGCCCGCCGTGTCCGGCAGTGCCCGGCGGCGCCGGACGGTGTCCGACACACCGGTGCCCGCCGCCCTGCTCGGGCGACGGGCACCGGTGGTCCGTCAGCGACGCGCTGTCAGTTCAGCGACTCCGGGCGGGGATCCTGCGGGCCGGATTCGTCCGGATCCGTCGGGTCCACCGGATCCGGCGACCGCAGTGTCGTGGTCCCCGTGCTCCCCGGCTCGGCGGCCGGTCCCGCGTCGGCGTGGCCGTCGGCGGCCACGCCCGTTCCCGCGGCCCCCACGGCCGCCGCCCGTTTCTCCAGCATCGCGCGGGTCCGCGGCGGCAGCAGCTCCTCCTCCGGGATGTCGCGCTTCATCGCCTTCATCAGACAATAGATCGTGAGGAAGCCGATCAGGAAGAACGGCAGTCCGAGCACGGTGATGACCTGTTGGAGGGCCTGCAACGCCTCCTGACCCGTCGCCGCGATCAGGGTGGCCGCGATGACGCCTTCCAGCACGGCCCAGAACACCCGCTGCCGCGTCGGCGGGTGCATCGTGTTGCCCGAGGTGAGCATGTCCACCACGAGTGAGGCCGAGTCCGAGGACGTGGTGAAGAAGATGACCACGATCAGCACGGCGAAGGCCATCAGCACCTCGGTCGCCGGGAAGTGGTCCAGGAAAGCGAACAGCGCCGCCGCCGTGTCCCCCTCCTGCACCACCGGGCCGACCAGCGAGCCGGGGTCGTTGAACTCGATGTTCAGTGAGGACATGCCGAAGACGCTGAACCAGATCACCGAGAAGGCCACCGGTGCGCCCAGCACGCCGAGGACGAACTCCCGGACCGTGCGGCCCTTCGAGATGCGGGCCACGAAGATGCCGACGAACGGCGCCCAGGTGATCGTCCAGGCCCAGTAGAACACCGTCCAGGTGCCCTGCCAGCCCCAGTCGCCCGCGGGGAGCGCGTCGTTCCAGAACGACAACGGCACCAGCATGCTCAGGTAGGTACCGGTGCTCTCGATCACGCCGCGCAGCAGGAAGATCGTGGAGCCCGCGATGATGATGAAGATCAGCAGGGCGACGGCCATCCAGATGTTGATGTTGGACAGCCACTTGATGCCCTTGTCCAGCCCCAGGACCACCGAGATGGTCGCGATGGTGGTGACGACCGCGATGATGGCGATCTGCACCGAGCCGCTGACCTCGATCCCGAACAGGCCGTTCAGGCCGCTGTTGATCTGCAGCGTGCCCAGCCCGATGGAGACCGCCACGCCGAACAGCGTGCCGATGACGGCGATGACGTCGACGGTCTTGCCGATCGGGCCGTTGATCCGGTCGCCGAGGATCGGGTGGAAGATCGAACTCACCCGGAACGGCAGGCCCCGCCGGTAGGCGAAGTAGGCGAACGCCAGGGCGGGCAGCGTGAAGATCGCCCAGGTGTGGAAACCGAAGTGGTAGAGCGAGAAGCCGATGGCCTCGCTGGCGGCCCCTTCGCTCAACGGTTCGGCCGATCCGTTCGCGACGGGGACGTCGCGCAGTTGCTCGGCGAACTGCCGGGAGTTCAGGTCGGCCTCGGTGAGTTCCGAGACCTGCTCATTGACTCCGCTCAACGGCGGGTTCGCGAAGTGGTTGATCGGCTCCGCGACGCCCCAGAACATCAGGATGGTGCCGATGCCCGCCGCGAACAGCATGCCGAACCACGTGACGTTGCTGAACTCGGGGCGGTCGTCCTTGCCACCGAGCCGCACGTGTCCGAACCGGCTGAACGCGATCCAGAGCAGGAAAATGAGGAAGGCCGTGACCCCCAGAATGTAGAGCCAGCCCAGGTTCGCCTTGACGGCCTCCGCCGCGTCACCGAACGCGGCGTCCACCTCTTCGGTGAACAGGATGGACCCGAGGACGAACACCAGGGCGAGCAACGCCGAGCTGAAGAAGATCGCGGGATTCGTCCGCAACCCCAGGGCACGTTGGAGCTTCTCCAGCATGATCATCTCCCTCCGTGTAGCCACGGAAAGCTATCCGCGACCCGGAAGTGTGTCAACCGCCACTCCGCGGCCGTAGGGTCTGGCGCTGACATTACCCGCCGCGACCACGAGCAGCGACCGAACACAATCCCGTCGGGGGAACGGGCGGCGCGGAGCGGCGCTCACCGTCACGGCACGGAGGCGCCGGTGCGGGGTAGGGTCCGGCGGGATTGTCAGTACGGCCGCCGCGAGGGGCGTGCCGCCGAGGTAGCGGGAGTGGGATCCGTGGTCACGGGGAAGGTCGTCCGGTTCGACGAGTTCAAGGGGTACGGATTCGCCGCGCCCGACAACGGGGGCGAGGACGTGTTCGTCCACGTCAACGACCTGCTGTTCGACAAGGCCCTGGTGACCCCGGGGGTGCGGCTCAGCTTCGACATCGAGGAGGGCGACCGGGGGTTGAAGGCCTCCCGGATCCGCCTCGCGGAGCGGGAGGAGACCCCCCGGGGCGACACGGTCGAGGAGTTCGACGAGGACGAGGGGGACACGGACGGACCCGGCACCGTGGTCGAGGGCGCGTCCGTCACACGCAAGCAGTACCTCGACGAGATCACCGAGCTCCTGCTGGACGCCGCACCCACGGCGACGGCAGAGGACATCGTCAGTATCCGCCGGCGCCTGCTCCGTTCGGCCGTCGACCACGGGTGGGTGACCGACTGACCGGCTGACCGCCCCCGGCCGGTCCCCGCTCAGACCCCGGCGCGGGCGCGCAGACGGGTCACCAGGCCGGTGAGCCCGGACCGGCGTCGGTTCGCGGCACCGAGCCGGCCCGCGGCCGCGTCGTCCAGCAGTGCTCCGACGGTCTCGCGGGCACACTCCCGGTTCGCCCCGATCCC
>NZ_KI912199.1:2986-3720 GCF_000231035.2 Saccharomonospora iraqiensis subsp. paurometabolica YIM 90007
GACCCGGCCGAGCAGCGCGCGGTGCTGGACAGCTTCGTCACCGCGCTGACGAACGGCGACCTGTCCGGGTTGACCGAACTGCTGCACCCGGAGGTCACCCTGACCGGTGACTCGGACGGCAAGGGCCGCACCGCCCGCCGCGTGATGACCGGCGCCGACACGCTCGTCCGGTTCGTCGCGGGCCTGCGGCGGCGCTACCGCCCGGGTGTCCTGGACACGGCGCGGCCGGTGCTCGTCAACGGCGACGTCGGGCTGCACCTGCCGGCCGAACCGGGCGGCGACGGCTACCGCGCCCTGGACGAACACGTGCAGGCCGTGGTGGTACGCGACGGCCGCATCGTCGCCCTCTACGACGTCGTCAACCCGGACAAGCTCACCCACGTCCCCCGCTGACCCGAAAAGCCTTCACGATCCTGTCGCGCCGGGTGCCGCAGGACACAGCGCTCCGGTACCGTCCCGGGTGCTCGGACGGAATGGGGGCGCCGATGGAGGACGTCGTCGGTTTCGCGGTCTTCGCCGGGTCGCTGTTCCTCGTCGCGGGCCTGGTGCACTGGATCCGGAACGCGACCCGCGACGGGAACCTGGGCCGCAACTTCGCGGTGGGGCTCCGGACGAAGGTGACGCTGTCCTCCGACGCAGCGTGGGAAGCCGGGCACCGCGCCGCCGGGCCGTGGCTGGTGCGTGCGGCGTGGACCGGCTACACGGCGGGCGCGACGGCCGCCGTCCTCGCGGTC
>NZ_KI912200.1:0-825 GCF_000231035.2 Saccharomonospora iraqiensis subsp. paurometabolica YIM 90007
GGGCGCCGTTCCCGTCGACGGCATCCCGGGCGCTCCCGGCGGCGGCACCGGCCGACCGTGCGGCGGGCAGGTCCCCGGCCGGGACGAAGGCGCCGAGCGACTCGGCGTAGCGCAGCGCGCCCCGGCCCTGGCTGTGCAGGTGCACCACCGGGGTCCAGCCGCCGGAGACCAGCAACAGGTCGCAGTCGAGGTGGCTCTCCGCGCGACCGCGGGGGTGCGGCCCGTCGAGGTGCACACCGCGGACGTGGTCGACGCCGGTGGTCCCGACCACGGCGGTGTCGGCCCGGATGGTGATTCCCCGTTCGAGGCACAGCGAGGCCCAGTGGGTGGACACGGTGTCCCGGGCGTCCACCACGGCCGCGATCTCGACCCCGGCGTCGTGCAGGTCCACCGCCGCCGCGTAGGCGCTGTCGTCGGTGGTGAACACGACCGCGCGCCTGCCCGGCAGTACCCCGTAGCGGTGCAGGTAGGTGCGGGCGGCCCCGGCCAGCATGGTGCCGGGGCGGTCGTTGTCGGCGAACACCAGCGGCCGTTCGTGCGCGCCGGTGGCGAACACGGCCTGCCGGGCACGGATGCGGTGGACGCGCTGGCGGCTGAACGCGTCGTCGCCGCGGTGCTCGACCGCGGTGAACCAGTTGTGCTCGTGGTGGCCGAACACCGTGGTGCCGCTCAGCAGGCGGACCTCCGGCAGCGAGGCGAGCTCGGTGACCGCCCGCCGCACCCACCCGGTGCCGGGCGCGGCGTCCAGCCGTTCGCCGGTGCCCAGGAGACTGCCGCCGAACTCGGTGTCCAGGTCGGCGAGGATCACCCGGGCGCCGCTGCGCG
>NZ_KI912200.1:925-3362 GCF_000231035.2 Saccharomonospora iraqiensis subsp. paurometabolica YIM 90007
GGGTCGCCGAGGCGGAGCCGACCGGGACCGCGCGGGGCCTCGTGCGGATCGAGGCGGTGCTCACCGCACCCGCCGACTCGGACGCCGCGCTGGACACGGTGCAACGCCTGCGCGACTCGGTGCACGCCGTGGACGGGGCGGACGCCCTGGTCGGCGGGACGACCGCGGTCCAGCTGGACACCATCCGCACCTCCCAGCGGGACCTGGCGGTGATCATCCCGATCGTGTTGGCCGTGGTGTTCGCCGTGCTCGCGCTGCTGCTGCGGGCACTGCTGGCGCCGCTGCTGCTGATCGGAACCGTGGTGCTCTCCTTCGCGGCCACGATGGGCGTGGCGGGTCTGGTGTTCGAGTACGTGTTCGGGTTCCCCGGCGCCGACCCCGCGGTCCCGTTGTTCGGGTTCGTCTTCCTGGTGGCCCTGGGGATCGACTACAACATCTTCCTGATGACCCGTGTGCGGGAGGAGACGCGCACGAAGGGGACCCGGCAGGGCACGCTGCACGGCCTCACCGTGACCGGCGGGGTGATCACCTCGGCCGGGGTGGTGCTCGCGGCCACCTTCTCGGCCCTGGCGGTGCTGCCGCTGCTGTTCCTCGCGCAGATCGCGTTCATCGTGGCCTTCGGCGTGCTGCTGGACACGCTGGTGGTGCGGTCGTTGCTGGTGCCCGCCCTCACCGTGGACATCGGCGGCCGGGTGTGGTGGCCCTCGCGGCTCGACCGACCACGTTTCCGCACCTCGCATTCGGGAATGCCTACGTCCGCATGACCGTCGCCGCCCGGCGGCGACGCCGGTGAGCAACGACGACCGATGACGGAGGTGGCCGGGCATGGCCCAGTGCGAGGTGTGCGGCAACGACTACGCCATGACGTTCGAGATCCGCACCACGGGTGGCGGCGTGCACACGTTCGACTCGTTCGAGTGCGCCATCCACCGGATGGCGCCGATCTGCGAGCACTGCTCCTGCAAGGTGGTGGGGCACGGTATCGAGGTGGACGGCCGCTTCTACTGCTGCGCGCACTGCGCACGCCAGATGAGCGAGCACGGGCTGGAGGCCCGCGACGCCGTCGGCGTGACCTGACCATCCGCACCGGCCCGCCGTGCGGGCCGGTGACCCGTGCACCCGGTGCGCCATGCTGACTGCTCGACGTTCCCCGATGCATGGTTCAATCGCCTGCGGACCATGAGCGAAGGGGTGGACGTTGGCGAGGCTCGGGGAACTGGAGCGCGCGGTGATGGAGGTGCTCTGGGCGCACGACGGACCGGTCAGCGTGCGGGCCGTCCACGCCGCCCTCGATGACCGCGGGCTGGCCTACACCACCGTGATGACCGTGCTGACCCGGCTGGCGAACAAGAACGTCGTCAAGCGCACGCGGCAGGGACGGGCCTGGCTGTACGAGCCCGCCGCGGGGCGCGAGGCCTACGTCGCGGACCTGATGCTGGAGGCACTCGAACTCAGCGGGGACCGTGGCTCCGCGCTGGTGCACTTCGCCAAATCGGTGAGCAGCGACGAGGCCGACGCGCTGACCCGGGCGCTCGACCACGCGCACCGGCGTGCCGAAGGCGGGGCGGGCTTCCCCGGGGACCGGGCCGTACCACCACCGCACCCGCCGCAGGAGCCGGAAGCCCCGCAGGAGTCGCAACCGCCGCACGGGCAGCGGGGTGAACATTCGTGATCCTGGTGTGGCACCAGCTCGGCGCCGTCCTCGTCGCGGCGGGTGCCGTGGTCTGGTTGTCGGCCAGCCGCTGGACCCACGCCCACCCGCGTGCCGCGCTCGTGCTGTGGCAGATCAGCGGCCTCACCCTCGTGATCGCCCTCGTGGGCGCGCTGCTCGGGTTCGGGCTGGCGCCGTTCGCACGCGGGCTGCTGCCCGCACTGCTGGACCTTCCGCACCGGTGGGGGGAACTGGACGTCTGGCACCTGGCCGCGGTGTCGGCGGGGTTGCTGGCCGGCGCCTGGCTGGTGGTCAACCAGCTGTGGTGCCTGCGGGACACGGCGCGGGCGCGGGCCCGGCACCGGTTGCTGCTGCGGTTGGTCGCCGAGCCCGGCGGGGACGCAGCCGAACCCGGTGGGGACGCCCTGGTGCTCGACCATCCGGTCGCGGTGGCCTACTGCCTGCCCGGCAGGCACCCGGACATCGTGGTCAGCGCGGGCACCCGGCGACTGCTGGACCGTACGGAGCTGGCCGCGGTGCTGGCGCACGAACGGGCCCATGCGCGGGAACGGCACGATCTGGTGCTCGCACCGTTCCAGGCGTTGCGCAGGCTCGTGCCGCGCAGCCGGATGTTGACCGGCGTCTGCTCGACCATCGAGCTGCTGGTGGAGATGTGCGCCGACGACCGGGCCGCCCGCAGGCACGGACGGGAACCGCTGGCCCGTGCGCTGGAGCGGTTCCACGCCAACGGGGTCGCGGGCACGCCGACCGGGGCGCTGGGCGCGG
>NZ_KI912200.1:3462-4555 GCF_000231035.2 Saccharomonospora iraqiensis subsp. paurometabolica YIM 90007
CCCAACTGCTGGCGCTGACCCGGTTGTACGTCAGCCCGGCGCGGCTGGTGGTGCTGGACGAGGCGACGGCGGGGCTCGACCCGGTGGCCGAGGCCCGCGCCGAGAACGCCTTCGCCGCACGGGGCGGCGTCCTCGTCGTGCTCGCCCACCGGCTGTCCTCGGCGCTACGCGCCCGCCGGGTACTCCTCCTCGACGGCACGGGCCCCGCCCTGGGCACCCACGAGACCCTGCTGGCCACCTCCCCGCGCTACGCCGACCTGATGCGCGCCTGGCACCCCACCGACGGCACCGGTGCGGGTGCCGTGAAGGGGTCCTTCCCTGCGTCGGACGCCGCGAAGGAGGCCCTCCCTGCGCGGGACGCCGTGAAGGGGGCCTTCGCTGCGCCGGATGCCGTGAAGGGGTCCTTCACGGCGCCACCCGGAGGCGGGTGAGGGCGGCGCGGAGCGGGTCCTGCAGGGGGACCGGGCGGCGGGTGGTGCGGTCCACGAAGACATGGACGAAGTGGCCCTCGGCGATCAGCTCCGAGCGGTCCGCGCGGTGGATGCCCACCTCGTACCGCACGCTGGAGTTGCCGAGGTGTCCCACGCGCAGGCCGACGGCCGCGCTCTCCGGGAAGGTCAACGAGGCGTGGTAGTTGCAGTGCGACTCCACGCACAGCCCGATGACCTCGCCCTCGTGGATGTCGAGACCACCCTCGTTGATCAACCAGTTGTTGATGACGGTGTCCATGAACGTGTAGTGCACGACGTTGTTCACGTGGCCGTAGACGTCGTTGTCCTTCCACCGTGTCGGCACGGTCTCCCAGTGCGCGTAGCTCACGGCGGTACAGACTCTCACGGGCACCGCCCGCGCAGGCACACCGCGGTCGTCCGGCGCGACCCGGTGACGCGGCCACCGTCGGCCACGTCACCGGGCCGTGACCGGATCGTCGCCGGGCGGCGACCTGGGTCACGGCGTCGCCACGATCACTGCGCCGTTGGTGGACTCCGCCGCGCCGGGCACACGCTCTGCATTACGGTCATGCGCGTACCGACACTGGGTGGAGGAGCGCGATGACGAGCACCGTGCCGCGTCCCGGGCCGGGCGGGGGCGG
>NZ_KI912201.1:0-1190 GCF_000231035.2 Saccharomonospora iraqiensis subsp. paurometabolica YIM 90007
CGGGGCCGGCGGGGACGGGGTCGGCGACCTCCCGCCCGGTGGGCTGCGCGTGCAGCGGCGCAGGGTGCTCGTGGGCACCGCGACCGTGCCCGTGGAGCTCGGCGAGGTGCAGGCACCGGGGAAGAAACGGATGGCGGCCACCGACTGGGCCCGGGGCACGCGGATCGAGCAGGGAGAGTGCCTGGAATGAGCGACGGGCGCGGAGGGACACCACGGTCCGGGCGGCCGCGGCGTTCCCCGGGAGGAAAGCCGGGCGCGCGGAAACCGGCGGGCGACTCGGGAGCGCGCAAGCAGCCGGACGGGCGCACGCAGTCGGATGAGCGCAAGCAGCCGGAGGGGCGCAAGCCCGGGGCGCGGAAACCGGCGCGGAAAGCGGGGGAGCGCACGCCTCCCGCCCACGATCCCGCGCGGGAGGTGGCGTTCGAGGCACTGCGCGCGGTCACCGAACGCGAGGCCTACGCGAACCTGATCCTGCCGGAGCTGTTGCGCCGGCGCCGGATCACCGGGCGGGACGCGGCGCTGGCCACCGAGCTCGTGTACGGCACCGCCCGCGCCCGGGGGCTGCTCGACGACATCCTGGCGGCCTGCCTCGACCGGCCGTTGCGCAAGGTGGACGCCGCGGTGCTCGACGGCCTGCGCCTGGGCGCCTACCAACTGCTGCGCACGCGGATCCCGCGGCACGCGGCCGTGGCGGCCACCGTGGACGTCATCCGGGCGTCGGAGGGCCCGCACGTGACGGGATTCGCCAACGCGGTGTTGCGCCGGGTGTCCGAGAAGGACGAACAGACCTGGATCGCCGAGGTCGGGCCCGCGCCGGAGGACGACCCGGTGGGCGCGCTCGCGGCGCGCACCGCACACCCGCGCTGGGTCGCTCGCGCGTTCGCCGAGGCGTTGGGGGACAAGGGCGCCGAGCTGGCGGAGGCGCTGGCCGCCGACGACGCGCGGCCCGCGGTGCACCTGCTGGCCAAGCCGGGGCAGGTCAGCGCCGACGAACTCGCGGCGATCACCGGCGGCGAGGTCGCGCCGTACTCGCCCTACGGGGTGCATCTGCCCGCGGGCGGCGGGGATCCGGCCGATTCCGAGGTCCTGCGGGAGGGCCTCGCCGTGGTGCAGGACGAGGGCAGCCAGCTGGTGGGCGTCGCCGCGACCGAGGCCCCCGTCCACGGCGACGACGGCGGACGGTGGCTGGA
>NZ_KI912201.1:1290-3849 GCF_000231035.2 Saccharomonospora iraqiensis subsp. paurometabolica YIM 90007
GCCCGGGCGGCCCACCCGGCGGTGGTGCGCACGCTCGACCTGCTCACGGCCGCCGTGCGGGACGGCGACGCGAGCGGCTCCGTGCCGGTCGGCGACTGAAGCCGGCCGGATACCGGGGCCGGTCGGATACTCGAGCCGGTCGGCGATCGACCGGTCGGAGATCGATCAGTCAGCGACCGAACTCGACGACGACGGGGGCGTGGTCCGAGGCGCCCTTGCCCTTGCGTTCCTCGCGGTCGACGTAGGCGTCGGTGACCGTCTCGGCCAGCGTGCCGTCGGTGTACACGAGGTCGATGCGCATTCCCTTGTTCTTCGGGAACGCCAGCTGCCGGTAGTCCCAGTAGGTGTAGGGCCGGTCGTACTTCAGCGGCCGCGGCACCACCTCACGCAGCCCCGCGTCGGTCAGCGCGGTCAGCGCCTCCCGCTCCGGTCCGGTGACGTGGGTGGCGTCGGTGAACACGGAGATGTCCCACACGTCCTCGTCGGTGGGGGCGACGTTGAAGTCGCCCAGGACCGCGAACGGCCGGTCGGCGCCGCCCTCGGCGGCCACGGTGCCGTGCAGGGCCTGCAGCCACCGCAGCTTGTAGGTGTAGTGCGGGTGCCCCGGCTCGCGTCCGTTGGGGACGTAGACCGACCACACCCGCACCCCGTCGCAGGTCGCGCCGACGGCGCGCGGCTGGGTGGCGTTCTCGTACGCGGGCTCGTCGACCAGGCCGCGGGTGACCTCGGCCAGCCCCACCCGGGACAGCACGGCGACGCCGTTCCAGCGACCGTCGCCGTGGCACGCGACGTCGTAGCCGAGTTCGGCGACCTCGGCGCGGGGGAAGGCCTCGGCACCGCACTTGAGCTCCTGCAGGCACAGCACGTCCGGTTCGACCCGCTGCAGCCACGCCGTCAACCTCGGCAGCCGGGCGCCGACGGAGTTGACGTTCCACGTCGCGATGCGCATGCCGGGAGAATCGCACACCCGTGGGACGGCGCCCGCGACCGCCTCCACCGCACCGCGCGATGCGTATAACGGCCTATACGCCCGGTCCCCGCGCGTGCGTCCACGCGGTGACGGGGGCCGACCGGCGGTGTCGCCGTCCGCCATAAGCTGGGAGCGTGGCTGATCCGTCCACCTACCGTCCGGCCGCGGGAAGCATCCCCGAGGAGCCCGGGGTGTACAAGTTCCGCGACCCCACCGGGCGCGTCGTCTACGTCGGCAAGGCGAAGAACCTGCGCGCGCGGCTGAACTCGTACTTCGCGGACCTGTCCGGCCTGCACCCGCGCACCCGCCAGATGGTCACCACGGCGGCGGGCGTGGAGTGGACGGTGGTCTCCACCGAGGTGGAGGCGCTCCAGCTGGAGTACAACTGGATCAAGGAGTTCGACCCGCGGTTCAACGTCCGCTACCGCGACGACAAGACCTACCCGGTGCTCGCGGTCACCGCGCACGAGCGCTATCCCCGGCTGCACGTCTACCGCGGCCCGCGGAAGAAGGGCGTGCGGTACTTCGGCCCGTACGCCCACGCCTGGGCGATCCGGGAGACCCTGGACCTGTTGCTGCGGGTGTTCCCCGCCCGGACCTGCTCCGACGGGGTGTTCCGCAGGCACGCCCAGATCGGCAGGCCCTGTCTGCTCGGCTACATCGACAAGTGCTCGGCCCCGTGCGTGGGAAACGTCACCGAGGACGAGCACCGGCAAATCGTCGACGACTTCTGTGACTTCCTGGCCGGGCGCACCGACGTGATGATCCGCAGGCTGGAGAAGGAGATGGCCGCCGCGTCCGAACAGCTCGAGTTCGAGCGCGCGGCCCGGCTGCGGGACGACCTGGGCGCGCTGCGCCGGGCGATGGAGAAGCAGGCGGTGGTGCTCGGTGACGGCACCGACGCCGACGTCGTCGCCTTCGCGCACGACGATCTGCAGGCCGCGGTCCAGGTCTTCCACGTCCGGGGCGGCCGGGTGCGCGGGCAGCGCGGCTGGGTGGTCGACAAGGTCGAGGACATGGACGTGCCCGCGCTCGTGGAGCAGTTCCTCGGGCAGTTCTACGCCGAACAGATCGACCTCGCCGCCGAGGCCCCCACCGACGGCTCACCGGTGCCGCGTGAGGTGCTGGTGCCCGCGCTGCCCGCCGACGCCGACGCGATGGAACAGTGGCTGTCCCGGCTGCGCGGCTCGCGGGTGCGGTTGCGGGTGCCGCAGCGGGGCGACAAACGGCAGCTCGCCGACACGGTGGCGCGCAACGCCGAGGAGGCCTTCGCCCAGCACAAACTGCGCCGGGCCGGGGACCTCACCGCGCGGTCGGCCGCGTTGTCCGAGCTGCAGGAGTACCTGGGCCTGGACACCGCGCCACTGCGCATCGAGTGCGTGGACATCAGCCACCTGGGCGGGACCGACGTGGTGGCCTCGCTGGTGGTGTTCGAGGACGGGGTGCCGCGCAAGTCCGAGTACCGTCGGTTCGCCCTGCGGGAGGCCGCCACGGAGGGCGACGTCGCGGGCATCGCCGAGGTCGTGCGCCGCCGGTTCGCCCGGCACGTCGCCGGGGCCGGGGACACCGCCACCGAGGCGGACACCGCC
>NZ_KI912201.1:3949-4036 GCF_000231035.2 Saccharomonospora iraqiensis subsp. paurometabolica YIM 90007
TGTGCACGATCCCGCGTTGCCAACCGGGCACCGTGGCGAGGCGGACGTCGCCGAACCCCGCCGCGCGCAGGCGCTCCGCCAACCGGG
>NZ_KI912201.1:4136-4590 GCF_000231035.2 Saccharomonospora iraqiensis subsp. paurometabolica YIM 90007
CGACGTCGAGGGCCAGCACGACCGCGTCGGCGGGCACCGTCCGGCCGGCCGTGGCCAGCCGGAACGGCGCCCCCGGTGTCTCCGGCGGCGTGACCGCGTGCACCGGGGTGCCGGTGTGCACGGTCGCGCCGTGCCGGTCGAGCCGTCCCACCAGCGGGTCCCACAACCGGTCGAACGGCCGCTCGGGGACGTCGAACAACAGCCCCTCGGCCGAGCCGAGGAAGTACAGGTGGAACATCACGGCCAGCTCGGCCGCGGACAACGCCTCCGGCCGCGCGAAGAAGCTGCGGGAGAACACGTCGAAGGCCAGATGCCGGGCGGTGTCCGGGAAACGGATGCGGTCCAGGAACGTGTGCGCGTCCAGGTCGTCGAGCCGCCGGTAGATGTCGGGCACCCGCACGTCCGCCAGGGGCGCCGCCGCGCCCGGGGCGAGCCGCCGCAGCGCACGGGCGCC
>NZ_KI912201.1:4690-5517 GCF_000231035.2 Saccharomonospora iraqiensis subsp. paurometabolica YIM 90007
TCAGGCCGACGAGCCGGTCGTACCCCGCGGCCGCGGCGTCGAACGCCGCGGGCACCCGGGCCCGCGGCAGCGATCCGGTCACCGGCGCACCTCCGTCCGGTCGGGCGCGTGCCTGCGCTCGTGACACGACCAGGCCAGCAACGTCGCGGTGACCAGGCTGAACCCGAACAGGAAGTCCTCGACCGGGATGTCCCACGGGAACCGCACACCCAGGTGGTGCGCCGGGTCGTACCGCACGATCGGGGCCTGGAGCCTGGTCAGCCAGCCGTCGACCGGCACCTGGAAGGCGAACACGATGCCGAGACTGACCCAGTAGGACGGCCGCCGGAACAGGCCCGTGCGCAGCCACCTCCGCTCCGCGGCCACCACGGCGGCCACGGACAGCACCGCGGGCAGCGTGTACCCGAGGCCCGTCACGGGTGGTCCCGCACACCGAGGCGGCGCACCGTCTCGAAGGTCAACAGCGCGCACAGCGGGATCACCACGAAGAACAACGCCTCCTCCAACGGCAGTCCGGGAGCCAACTCCGGGCCGAGCGTGTACCGCGGGTCGATCGACCACACCCCCGCCGCGATCGCGATCAGGTCCCACACCAGGAACCCGGCCGCGGGCGCCAACGCCGCCGCGAGCGCGCGCGGCCTGCGGTACACCCGCGCACCGGCGAACTCCAGCGGCAGCGTGACGGCCACGCAGCCGGCCAGGACGAGCAGGTAGTGCCAGTCGGTCGGGACCGCCATCAGCACCCCCACGCCGGTGCGGCCGGCCCCGGGCCCGGTGCCCGCGGTGTCGCCGGAGCGGACGCTCCCGCAGGGGACGCCGCCGGGGGC
>NZ_KI912202.1:0-2234 GCF_000231035.2 Saccharomonospora iraqiensis subsp. paurometabolica YIM 90007
TGCCAGGTGTGCACCTCGCCGTCGCCCGCGGCCGCGGTGACGCGCTCCCCGTCCGGGGCGAACGCCACGCTCAGCACGGCGCCCCGGAACCGTTCGTACCAGAGCGCACCCCTGGTCCAGCGGGTCACGCCGCCGGTCGCCGTGGCGACGGCGACGGTGCGGCCGTCCCGGGACACGGCCAGGTCCAGCGCCGTGTCCCCGAGGGAGCGGTACTCCCCGGTCAGCCTCCTCGTTTCGGGGTCCCACACCGAGAGGGTGCGGCCCTCCATCCGGTACAGCCGCGTCCCGTCGGGGCTGAACGTGACACCGCCGGGGCCGAACTCGCCCGAGGTGGCCAGCTCCGCCCGGCCGTCCCCGGTCTCCGGGTCCCACAGCCGCACACCGGGGTCGGACTGGCTGGACGTGGCGAGCCGATCGGGGGAGAAGGCCACGGTGACCGGGTCCGAGTGCGCCTCGTGCCGGGCCAGGCGTTCCGCGGCGACGTCGGTGCCGCCCGGGCGCCACAGCTCGAACGCGCCGTCGGCGTAACCGACGGCCAGCCGGTTTCCGGAGGGGTTGAACGCCAGGTCGTAGATCAGCGCACCGCTGCCGGGCACCCGGCCCAGTTCCGCGCCGGTGTCCGGGTCGCGGATGCCGAGGCCGAGCGGATCGGTGACCTCGAGGGCCGCCACCGCGTCACCGTCCGGCCGCCACACGACCTGGAACGCCCCCGGCAGGGTCCGCAGCAGCCGCCCGCTCGGCACCTCCCAGATCCGCACGCCGTCGACCTCGTCCGACGCGGTGGCCAGGCGCGAGCCGTCCGGGGAGAACGCCACCTCCCGGACGTCCTCGTCGCTCGGGGACAGGTCGAGACCGAGCGGGCGGTTCGTCTCCGTGTCCCACACCGCGACGCCGCCGTCGGTCCCGCCGACGGCCACCAGGCCGCCGTCCGGGCTCACGTCCACCGAGAGGGCCCGGTCGAATCCCGAGTCGACGGAGACCGCCGACGCCAGGGACGGCGCGGACAACAGCGCACCGCGTGCCTCCGTGGTGTCGGCGGCCTGCCAGGCCCGCAACGCCAGCCGCTTCGTTCGCAGCGGGTCCGACTCGGCCACCAACCGGGACTGCGTCGCCAACGCGCGGGACTCGGCCTCGGCCCGCCGGTCCTCGGCGGTCCGCTGGGCCCGCAGTGCCACGCCACCGGAGACCAGGGCAATCACGAGCAGTGTGGACAGTCCGGCGACCAGCCCGCGCAGGCGGCGGGTGGCCCGCTGCTCGGCGCGGGTGCTCGCGCGCAGGAACGCGCGCTCGGTGTCGGTGAGGTCGGTGGCCTCCCGTGCCCACTCGGTGGCGGCGGCCAGCCGGGCGCCCCGGTACAGCGCGCTCTCGTCCCGGTCGGACTCCCGCCAGTACCGGACGGCGTCGTCGAGCCGCCCGCGCAGGACGAGGTCCGCACGGTTGTGTTCCACCCAGTCCCGCAGCCGGGGCCACGCGGTGAGCAGGGCCTCGTGGCTGAGCCGGACGGTGTCGGCGTCGGCGGTCACCAGGCGGGCCGCGATCAGCGGATCCAGGACCTCGGCGGGCAGTTCGTCCCGGTCGGCCTGCCGCCGCACCTCCTCGTTGGTGTCGGCCACCGTCACCATCCGCAGCAGGGCCGACCGCAACCGCCGCTGTTGCGTGGCGTCCAACGAGGCGTGGATCCGTTCGGCGGTGTCGGCGACGGCGTGGTCGATGCCGCCGGTGGCGACGTAGCGGGAGACGGTGAGCGGCCCGCCGTCGCGGTGCTGCCAGGTCATCCGCAGCGCGTGCGCCAGCAACGGCAAGGAGCCGGGGTCGTAGTCGCGTCCCTCCCGCACGCCGAGGTCGGCGAGCAGCCGATCGGGCAGGGTGGGCTCCACCTCGACGCCCGCCCGCCGTGCGGGCTCGGTCACCACGCGGCGCAGCTGTCCGGCGTTCATCGGCCCGACGACGACCTGCTCGGCGAGAGCGGGCGCCAATGGTTCCAGCCGGGTGCAGTGTTCGTAGAAGTCCGCGCGCACGGCCACCACCACCAGGGCGGGTGCGGCATGCGCGAGCGCGGTGGCGAAGGCGGTGCGCTCGTCGTCGTCGGTGCAGTGGGTGAACAACTCCTCGTACTGGTCCACCACCAACACCAGCCGCGCGTCGTCGCCGGGGTCGGATCCGACCCCGGCGCGGGCGGCCTGCCGGGCCACGGCACCGAATTCGGCGGGGTCGCGGCGCAGCGACGCGGCCAC
>NZ_KI912202.1:2334-3146 GCF_000231035.2 Saccharomonospora iraqiensis subsp. paurometabolica YIM 90007
CGCTGGTGGGGCAGCCCGCCACCGCGGACACCATCCGGGCGGCCGCCGAGCACGCGGCCGAGGGCACGGACCCGACGGCGGACGGCAACGCCGACGAGGACTACCGCAGGCACCTCGCCCGCGTCCTCACCGGCCGGGCCGTCAGCAACGCCGTGACAGCCTGACCCCGACCGGGTGAGCATGGCAGGGTGAGAGTCGTGTCCCCGGGACCACGCGCGGTGGCGATCACCGTCGGCGTGGTCCCGGGGACCCGGCCAGCGACACCAGACGGACCAGAGAGGAGGTCGGCCCGTGCGGCTCGACCACGAGTTCACCGTTCCGGCGCCCATCGACGAGGTGTGGCAGGCGGTGCTGGACCCCGAGCGGGTGGCCCCCTGCATGCCCGGAGCCAGTCTGACCTCCGTGGAGGGGGACACCTTCAAGGGCACGGTGAAGGTCAAGCTCGGGCCGGTGTCCCTGCTGTACAAGGGCTCGGGCGAGTTCGAGGAGAAGAACGAGCAGGAACGGAAACTGGTGATCAAGGCGTCGGGCAAGGACGCCCGCGGCGCCGGTACCGCCTCGGCGACGGTCACCGTCACCCTGACCGCCGACGGGGGTACCACGAAGGGGGACGTTGCCACCGACCTGAGCGTCACCGGCAAGCCCGCCCAGTTCGGCCGGGGCATGATCTCCGAGGTCGGCGGCAAGATCCTGGACGACTTCGCCGCGAATCTCGCCGCGATGCTCGGCACCGCGGGCGAGACCGCGGGGGCCGGTGTGGACACCACCCCGGGGCAGGCCGACCGCGCCGAGCGGGCGGCCGAGGCCCGGGA
>NZ_KI912203.1:0-2493 GCF_000231035.2 Saccharomonospora iraqiensis subsp. paurometabolica YIM 90007
GCAGTCGGGGGCCGGGCAGTCGGGGGCCACGGCACCGACCCCGGACACGACGTCACCGGCGTGGCCGTACACCCGCCGGACGGTCCTGGCGGACCTCTCCCTCGCCGGCGCCGTGGATGACTACCGGTTCCTGTTCTCCGCGACGGTGTGCTGGCTGCCGGACCCGACCCCGGACCGCCGTACCGAACTGCACGCCAACCCGGCTGCGCTGGCGCGGGAGACCGTCGTCTCGCGGGCCCGGCACCTGCTCGCCGAGGGCACACCCGAAGAGCACGACCTGCTCACCGAACGGCTCAACGCCGTGCTCGGTACGGTGGTCTCGGTGCCCGCCGGACACATCCACGTATGGGCGGAGAAAGTCGCCGTACGACTGTCCGACGAGGATCGCGAACGGATCCGGCGCCTCGCCGAACTCCGCAAGGACGCAGCACTCCGGGAACAGGAGCGTCGGTACGAGCGGGACCTGCACGCCTACCTCGCCGAGGACGTCCTGCGCGACCCCGGCCGGGCCGTGGTCTGGTTCCTGGCCCGCACCACCGACGGACGTCCGATCGACCTCGACACGGTCGTCCATCGCCTCGACGATCTCCGACGGCTCACCGCGGCCGCGCATGCCACGGAGATCCCGTCGTGGGAGACGGTGGAACCCGGCTGCCGGGCACGTCCGGCGGACGCACCCGGCGACGTCCCGGACAGCTCACCGGGCCGTTCGGACGACGATCCGGCGCTCTACCCGCCTCCGGGTTCCGCCCCTTCCGGGGACCGGCGGCCGGCCGCACCCTGCTCGCCGAACGGCGCGGCCGGTGCCGGCGGGACGGCTTCCGGGGACCGGGAGCCCGGCAGACCCCCGGCGTCCGGTCACATGTAGCGGCCCCCGGTGACCTCGGTGACGGTCCCGGTGAGGTAGCTGGACAGGTCGGAGGCCAGGAACAGCACCACGTCGGCCACCTCCTCCGGTTCCCCCGCACGCCCCATCGGCACCTCCGCGAGCTTGGCCTCCCACACGTCCTCGCGCATCGCCTCGGTCATCGCGGTCCGGATGATGCCCGGCTGCACGGCGTTGATGCGCACACCCGCGTGGGCGACCTCCTTCGCCGCCGCCTTCGTCAGACCCACGATCCCCGCCTTCGCGGCGCTGTAGTTGGTCTGGCCCAGGTTGCCGACCTTGCCGGAGATCGAGGAGATGTTCACGATCGCGCCGTGCCCCTGCTCCCGCATCACCGCCGACGCCGCCTTCGTGCCCAGCCAGGTCCCGGTGAGGTGCACGTCGATCACCTCCCGGAAGGCGTCGAGCGGCATCTTCCGCATGGTGGCGTCGCGGGTGATGCCCGCGTTGTTCACCAGCACGTCGAGCGCGCCGAACTCGTCCACACACCGCCGCACCAGCGCGTCCACTCCGTCGGGGTCGGTCACGTCGCAGCCGACGGCGACCGCGGTGCCGTCGCCGCCGAGTTCGGCGGCGGTCGCGGCGGCGGCGTCGGCGTCCAGGTCGGCGAGCACCACCCGCGCCCCGTGCTCGACGAGCTTCGCCGCGATCGCCCGGCCGATTCCCCTGGCGGCCCCCGTGACGACCGCGGCACGTCCCTGCACCAATGTCATGGCGGCACTGTACCGAGCGGCGGGTGGGCGGGGCGCCGTTCCCGGCGCACACGGATCGCGCCCGTGCCGGGTCCCCGTTGTGCGCGGTGTCCGCACCGGCGGGCCACCGGGAACGGTCCCACCGGCCGGGCCGGTGTCGCCCGGGCGCACAGCGGGTAGTTCCCCGGCAGCGGCGACGGGTCGGAGGGTGGTCGGTGATGACGTACGGGATCGGCATCCGGGTTCCCGAACCCGTGGACGAGGTGCGCAACCGGCTGCTGGACGCACTGCGCGAGCAGGGCTTCGGTGTGCTCACCGAGATCGACATCCAGGCGACGCTGCGGGAGAAGCAGGGCGTCGACATCGGGCCCTATGTCATCCTGGGCGCGTGCAATCCCTCACTGGCCGCTCGTGCCCTGGACGTCGACCGGCGCATCGGGATGCTGCTGCCGTGCAACGTCGTGGTGCGCGCCGACGGCGCGGAGACGGTCGTCGAGGCGTTGGACCCGCAGGTGATGGTGACCGTGCCGGAACAACCGGCACTGCGACCGGTCGCCGACGAGGCGGGCAGACGGATCCGCGACGCGCTGGAGACCCTGTCGGCGACGATCACCGGGTGAGACGGCCACTCTCGGGTGGTCCGGGACGGAGTGACCCACGATGATGAACGGCTGGGGCATGGGGGGCTGGATGTGGATCTGGCCCGTGCTGATCCTGATCGGGCTCGCCGTGCTCGCCACCACCGCGGTGCTGTGGACCCGCGGCCGCGGCCCGTCGGGCGACGACCGGGGGACCGCCCGCCGCATCCTCGACGAGCGATTCGCCCGGGGCGAGATCGACGAGGAGGAGTACCGGCGGCGGCGGGACGACCTGCGGTGAGTCGCGAGCTCGGCAGGCGCCGGGCGCTGGGACTGC
>NZ_KI912203.1:2593-5639 GCF_000231035.2 Saccharomonospora iraqiensis subsp. paurometabolica YIM 90007
CTGGCCACCACCCGGGGCGAGCGCGGCGTGGAGGCGGGGGTACGGGCGGTCACCGCCGGGGCCCGCACGCTCGGGAGGCTCGCCCGCCGACCGCAGACCGGACAACTGCACCAGTACTACGCCCAGGCCGTCGTGCTGCTGGCCGCGCTCGCGCTGCTGCTGGCCGTGCTGTCGGCGGTGCCGGAATGAGGAGGTGAGCGTGCTCAGCGTCGTGGTGTTCCTGCCGGCGGCGGTGGCGGCGGTGTTGCTCGCACTGCCGCGGGTCGGGCCCGCGGTGACCCGGTGGGTCTGGGTCGCCGCCACCGCGGCGGAAGTCGCCCTGGTCGGGTGGCTGTGGGCGGACTTCGCGCCCGGGGCGAACGGGTTCGCCCACGAGGTCGAGCACCGCTGGATCCCGAGCGTCGACTCCGGATACCACCTCGGGGTGGACGGCGTGAGCCTGCCGCTGGTGGCGATGTCCACCGTGCTGTTTCTGGCGTGTGCGGTCCACTCCCTGCGGCACACCGACCGGGTACGGACCTTCGCCGTGCTGTTCCTGCTGCTGGAGACGGTCTCGGTGGGACTGTTCGTCTCACTGGATCTGATCCTGTTCTTCGTCTTCTTCGACCTGTCGATCGTGCTGATGTACTTCGTGATCGCCGGGTGGGGGCACCGGGGCGCGGCGCGGGCGGCGCAGCTGTTCTTCCTCTACACCTTCCTCGGGTCGCTGGCGCTGCTGTTGGGCTTTCTCGGTCTCTACGTCGCCGCCGAGCCGCACACCTTCGACATCGTGCGACTGACCGAACAGAACCCGCTCGCCGGCCGGTCCACGTTCGGCGCGCTGGTGCTGCTCGCGCTCCTGCTCGGACTGGCGGTCAAGACGCCGGTCGTGCCGGTGCACACCTGGCTGCCCCCCGCGCACACCGAGGCCCCGTCGGTAGGGTCGGCGATCCTGGCGGGGGTGTTGCTGAAGATGGGCACCTACGGGTTCGTCCGGATCGCGATGCCCGTGCTGCCCGACGCCTGGCGGGACTTCGCGCCCGCGATCGTGGTGCTCGGCGTGCTGAGCGTGCTCTACGGCGCCCTGGTCGCGCTCGGCCAGCGCGACTTCAAGCGGATGGTCGCCTACACCTCGGTGAATCACATGGGCTACATCCTGCTCGCCGTCGGGGCCGCCGGGCTGCTCGCGACCGGCCGGGAACAGGCGCACACCCTGGCCGTCACCGGGGCGGTCACCCAGATGGTGGCGCACGGGCTGATCACCGGGTCGCTGTTCCTGCTGTCCGGGGTGCTCTACGACCGGGGGCACAGTTTCCGGATGGACGCCTACGGCGGCCTGGCGGCCCACACACCGCGATTCGCCGGACTCACCGCGCTGGCGGTCTTCGCGTCGCTGGGGCTGCCCGGGTTCGCCGGGTTCATCGCCGAGTTCCAGATCTTCACCGGGGCACTGGTCGCCGTGCCGGTGGCCGTCGGCTTCGCGGTCCTGGGCATCCTGCTCACGGCCGCGCTGTTCGTGCGTGCCTACCAACGTCTCTTCCTCGGGCGGCCACGGCGGGACGACGGACCGACACCGCACGACCTCACGGCGGTCGAGGCGGGTTCGATCGTGCCGCTGATGGCGTTGGCGGTGCTGATCGGGGTGTTCCCGCGCCCGCTGCTGGACGTCATCGAACCCGCCGCCCGCGCCCTCGGCCCGCTGCTGGGCCGCTGAGGGGGTGCGGTGATGCTGGACGACCTCGCGCGCATCCTGCCGGAACTGCTGCTCACCGCGGCCGCCGTGGTGGGACTGCTGTCCGGCTCGTTCCTGCCCCGCCACCGGCAGTGGCTGGTACGGGCCTTCGCCGCGCTGGTGTGCCTGGCCGCACTCGGGGCGACCCTCGTCGGCTGGCCGCCGGCCGCCGGTGTCCCCGTGTTCGAGGGCACCTTCGCGGTGGACGTGGCCACCGGCACGGCCCGGGTGGTCGTGCTGGTCTCGGTGCTGCTCGTGCTGGGCCTGTCCGGGGCGTCGGTCCGGGGCACGGCCCGCGAGACCGAGTTCGTCGTGCTGGTGCTGCTGGCCGCGCTCGGCGCGGTGCTGCTGGCCGGTGCCGACGACCTGCTGCTGCTGGCCGCCGCGTATCTGCTGGCGAGCATCCCGCTCTACGCGCTGACCGGATTCGCCGACGACGCACCCGGCACCGAGGCGGCACTGAAGTACTACCTGATGGGTGCGCTCATCGGTGTCACCATGCTGGTGGGGGTGACCGTCCTGTTCGGACTCGGTGGCGCCACCGGGTATTCCGCCCTGGCGGGCACGCTGCCCGGGGCGTCGGTGGCGGTGACGGCGGTGGCGGCGCTGTTGCTGCTGGCGGGGCCGCTGTTCAAGGCCGGGGCGGTGCCGGTGCACTTCTGGGTGCCCGACGTCACCGAGGGCGCCCGTACCCCGGTGGCCGCGCTGGTGACGACCGTGCCGAAGATCGGCGCGGTGCTGGCGGTGCACCGCTTCGCCGCGACCGTGCTGGAGCCGACCCCGCTCGACTGGCGGGTTCTGGTGGCGGTCCTGGCGGGGCTGACCATGACCCTGGGCAACCTCGCGGCGTTCTTCCAGGACGACGTCCGGCGGCTGCTGGCGTACTCGACGATCAGCCAGGTCGGCTACCTCCTGATGGCCGTCGCCGCCGCGGGGCGGTCGGAGCTGGCACTGCCGGGTCTGCTGCTGTACCTGGCCGCCTACGCGGTCACCAACCTGGGCGCGTTCGCGGTCGTGGCGGCGATGCCCCGCCTGCGCACGCTCGCCGACTTCCGCGGCCTGTTCCGCCACCGCCCCGCCGTGGCGGTGGCGCTGACGGTGTGCCTGCTCGGTCTGGTCGGCACCCCGCCGACGGCGGTATTCGCGGGCAAACTGATCGTGTTCACGGCGGCGTTCGCGGCCGGGTTCGGCTGGCTGGCCGCGGTAGCGGTGGTGAACACCGTCGCCAGTCTCTTCTACTACCTGCGCTGGATCGCACCGACGCTGCGCCGCGACACCGCGGCCCGGCCGGACGACGGGTGGGCACCGGGCGCGGCGCGCACCGCCCACGCCGCC
>NZ_KI912203.1:5739-20748 GCF_000231035.2 Saccharomonospora iraqiensis subsp. paurometabolica YIM 90007
CAGCCGCTCCGTGGCCGCCCGCACCTCCGGGGCGGCCGGCCCCCGGCCCCGGGGCCACACCGGGTCGCACCGGCCGTCGCGGGCCAGGAGGAAGGAGAGCACGTACCGGTCGACCCCGGTCGCGCGGGCCGTGGCGGCGAGATCCGGGATGCGCGGGCCGAGGTACACGTACGGTGCGACGGTGGCCGGGCCACTCCGCTGCTCCGGGGAGCACCCGGTCGACACCACGGCCGCGGTCACCGTGAGCACGGCGATTCCAGTGATCGTCCGCCGGAGCGTCCCGTAACGGGGGGTCGTGGTCGACGACGCGACCACGCCCGGCCTGCCGGGCCCGTGCGTCTGTGCGGAGGGGATGGCCACGCCTGCGCCGTCCTCCTTCCCGCTCCGGTCCCGGTCCGGACCCGGGGGCCACCCGGATCCCGCACCGCACGCACCGACAGTCCACTCACGACACAACTGCCCCGGACATCGGACACGACACCCCTGCGCCCGATCCGTCCGGTTGCCTTCAACAGAACCGTACGGCGTGCAAATATCGACTACCAGTCCCCGACCGGGGGAGCTCTCGATTTGGACACTCCACATGAGACTGTCATGGGGAACACCGACCGGACGCCCGGTGTCCCGGACATGCGAACGGCGCACGCGGTGTGCTCACCGCGTGCGCCGTTCCCCGGGAGATCGTCGGCGTCGGGGTGCTGAGGTGCGGCGGGCCCGCACGGGCACGCCCCGGGTCCGTGCCCGGCGATCCGTCCGCCGGAGCGCCCGCCCCGGGGTCAGGGCTTGAGCACCACCTTCGTGTAGCCCTCCTCGCGCCGGTCGAAGCGGGCGTAGGCGTCCGCGGCCTCGTCGAGCGGACGACGCTGGGAGACCACGAAGCTCGGCTCGGCCCGGCCCGCGATGATCAGGTCCCGCAGCTGCCGGTTGTAGGCCTTCACGTTGGCCTGTCCGGACCCCATCCGCAGGCCCTTCTCGAAGTAGCGCCCGATGTCGATGAGCAGCCTGCCGTGCCGGGCGTCCTCGGTCGGCCCGCCCGGGTCCTGCGGCAGGTAGAGCCCGACCACGCCCATCGAACCGGTCGGCCGCACCGTCTCGATCAGCTGGTTGAGCACGATCGCGGGCTGTTCGGTGCCCTCGGGCACCGTCGCCTGGTAGCCGACGGCGTCGATACCGCGGTCGACACCCCCGTCGGTCTGGTCGCGGATGGTCTCGGGGGGGTTGACCTTGCTGAAGTCGACCGCGATGGCGCCGATCTCCTCCGCGGTGCGGAGCCGGTCGGCCACCTTGTCCACCACGAACACCTTGGACGCCCCGCGCAGCATCGACGAGTAGGCCGCCATGAGCCCCACCGGACCGCCGCCGTAGACGGCGACCGTGTCCCCGGGCGAGACCCCGGCGAGCTGGGTGGAGTGGTACCCGGTCGGGAAGATGTCGGCGAGCATGGCGAAGTCGTCCTCGTGTTCCTCGCCGGGCGGCAGGTGCAGACAGTTGAAGTCCGCGAACGGGACGCGCAGGTACTCCGCCTGACCGCCCTTGTACGGCCCCATGCCGACGTAGCCGTAGGCGCTGCCCGCGAAGCCGGGGTTCGCCGTCAGGCAGAAGGCGGTGTTGCCCGCGAGGCAGTTGCGGCAGAAGCCGCAGGCGATGTTGAACGGCAGGACGACGCGGTCACCCTTGCGCACGGAGGCCACCCCGGACCCGACCTCCTCCACGATCCCCATGTTCTCGTGGCCGAAGACGATGCCCGGCTCCGCGGCCGTCCGCCCCTCGTACATGTGCAGATCGGACCCGCAGATGGCGGTGGTCGTGATGCGGACGAGGACGTCGGTGGGGTCCTCGATGCGGGGATCGTCGACCTCCTCCACGCTGACCTCGTTGGTTCCCTGATACACCACAGCCTTCATGACACGCTCCCTGCTTCGTCGGATGGGACTCCGGTCGTCGGCTACCCACACACGGCGCGGACATACCGCCGCACGGCCACCCGGGAGGGTGGCGGTCCCGGGAAAGCGCACGCCCGTGGACGCGGACCGGAACTGTCGGCCCCCTCAGCTACGACATCGGGCAGGACCGCGGGAGTCGGACACACCCGGTCGGGGCACACCGACGACCGCGGAAATGTCAGTCATGGGTGACCACGGTTACGGTAACCGGGTCCATGGGCGTGAGGAGCGACGATGACAGAGGTTCGGGTCCTGGTCGGGACGCGCAAGGGGGCGTTCATCCTGACCGCCGACGGACGTCGGCGGGACTGGCGGGTGGACGGACCGCTGTTCACCGGCTGGGAGGTCTACCACGTGGCCGGGGCGCCGAGCGCGCCCGAGCGGCTGTACGCGTCCCAGTCCGGCGGGTGGTTCGGGCAGGTGGTGCAGCGCTCGGACGACGGGGGCCGCTCGTGGGAGCCCGTGGGCAACGAGTTCACCTACGACGGCGCGGTCGGCACCCACCAGTGGTTCGACGGCACCCAACGCCCGTGGGAGTTCACCCGGGTGTGGCATCTGGAACCCGCGCTGTCCGACCCGGACACCGTCTACGCCGGTGTCGAGGACGCGGCACTGTTCCGCTCGACGGACGGCGGTGTCACCTGGCGGGAGCTGCGCGGGCTGCGCACCCACGGGTCCGGCCCGTCGTGGCAGCCGGGGGCCGGGGGCATGTGCCTGCACACCATCGTCCAGGACCCCCGGGACACCTCCCGGATGCACGTGGCGATCTCGGCGGCGGGCGCGTTCCGCACCGGGGACGCCGGCGAGACGTGGGAACCGGTCAACAAGGGTCTGGCCTCGGAGGGCATCCCGGACACCGAAGCCGAGGTGGGCCACTGCGTCCACAACCTCACCCGGCATCCCGACCGGCCGGACGTGCTCTACATGCAGAAGCACTGGGACGTCCTGCGCACCGACGACGGCGGGGAGCACTGGTACGACATCGGGGACGGCCTGCCGAGCGACTTCGGCTTCCCGATCCAGGTGCACGCGCACGACCCGGACACGGTCTACGTCGTGCCGATCACCAGCGACACGGCGCACTTCCCGCCCGACGGCAGGCTCCGGGTGTACCGCAGCCGCGTCGGTGGCCACGAGTGGGAGCCTCTGACCGAGGGACTGCCGCAGCGCGACTGCTACGTCAACGTGCTGCGGGACGCGATGGCTGTGGACACGCTCGACGAGTGCGGGGTGTACTTCGGCACCACCGGCGGGCAGGTCTACGCCTCACCGGACGCGGGCGGGACCTGGGCGCCGATCGTGCGGGATCTGCCCGCGGTCCTCTCCGTCGAGGTGCAGACCCTGACATGATCCGCGTCGCCCTCCCCGCCCCGCTCCGCACACTGGCCCGCATCGACGGTGAGGTCGAGCTCGACCTCACCGGCACCGTGACACTGCGCGACGTACTCGACGAACTGGAGGCCCGGCACCCGGCACTGCGCGGCACCCTGCGCGACCACACCACCCGGCAGCGTCGCGCGTACGTGCGGTTCTTCGCCTGCGCACGGGACCTGTCCCACGACTCCCCGGACACACCGCTGCCCGAACCGGTCGCCCGGGGCACCGAGCCGTTGCTCGTGGTCGGGGCGATGGCCGGTGGCTGAGACCCGCCCGGAGGCGCCGGGAACAGGTCGATGGCGGTGCGGGCCGGTGACGGTGCCGATCGGCGGCGGGGGTCAGCCGAGTGTGACCGGGAGCCGTTCGACCCCGTAGACGATGGAGCTCTGCCGGAAACCCAGGTCCGCGACGGGGACGGCCAGCCGCATCGACGGGAAACGCCGCACCAGCGCCGGGTAGGCCGCCCGGAGCTCCATCCGGGCGAGCTCGGCCCCGACGCACCGGTGCACGCCGTGCCCGAACGCCAGGTGGGAGGTCGGCGCCCGGCTCCCGTCGACGACGCCGAGTCCGTCCCCCAGCGCCCGGTCCCGGTTCGCCCCGCTGAGCGAGACGACGACCATGTCGCCCCGGGAGATCGGCACCCCGCCGATCTCGACGTCGTCGCGGGCGAACCGGGGGAAGGCGACCTGCACCACCGTCAGGTACCGCAGGAGTTCCTCGACGAAGTCGGGGACCGCCTCGTCGGAGTCGTGGACCCGCCGGAACGCCTCCGCGTCCCGCAGCAGTACCAGCGCGCCGAGGGAGAGCATGCTCGCGGTGGTCTCGAACCCGCCGGTGAGCACCCCGTCGGCAAGCTGCGCCAGCTCCCGGTCGCTCACCTGGTCGCCGTGCTCGGTGATGATCATGCCGAGCAGCCCGTCCCCCGGGTTCTCCCGCTGTGCGCGCACGACCCCTTCCAGGTACTCCAACGACTGCGAGATCGCCCCGAAGGACTGTCCCGCACCGCCGAACAGGTCGAACCGGGTGACCGCGTGCCGCTGGAACTCCTCGCGGTCGGCGTAGGGCACCCCCAACAGCTCGCAGATCACCAGCGACGGGATGGGCAGGGCGAACTCCTCCACGAGGTCCACCGGCTCGTCGGCCGCGGCCATCGCGTCCAATCGTCCGGAGACGATGTCCGCGATCTCCGGCTTCAGCCGGGAGAGCCTGCGCATCGTGAACTCGGGGGTGAGCAGCCGGCGCAGACGGGTGTGCTCGGGAGGGTCGGTGAAGCCGAGCCCACCCGGGTCGTCCTCGGCACCCATCCCGGTATGCCCCGCGATGTTCGCGAAGTCGTTGCTGAAGGTGGTGGCGTCGGCCAGCACCGCCTTCGCCTCGGCGTAGCCGGTGACCAGCCAGACGGTCGGCCCGAACGGCACCGGCAACCGGCTCACCGGTTCCCGCTCCCGCCGCCGGTCCAGTTCCACGACGGGGTCGAGCACCTCCCGCCGCAACGGCATCAGCGCTCCGTCGGGCAGCGGGAGGTCGGCGAGACCGAGCCCCTTCCTCCGGGCCCGCGCGACGTAGCGTCGCGCGAGGAACGTCGTGATACCGGAACGTAGCTTGCCCACGGCCGCAGACGGTATCAACACGGCAGGCCCGTCCGTGGGGGATGGCGCGGGTCGACCCCGGGCCGTCCCGCGCCCGGACGGGACGACCCGTCCGGGCGGGCCGCCGGGCCGGGTCCGGGCGGTCAGTCCGAACCCGGCGCGTGCACCTGGACATCGGCGAGCAGCTTCGGGACCAGTTCGTCGATGTCCAGGCGCCGTTCCACGCGCTCGAACTGCGCCGGTGTCGTCCTGGTGGCCACCCTCGGCGGGGCGAGCAGGCTGCAGCAGTCCTCGTCCGGCAACGTCGAGATCTCCGCCGTGCCGATCCGGCGCGCCTCGCCGATGATCTCGTCCTTGTCCCAGGCGACGAGTGGGCGCAGCAGCGGCAGCGCCGACGCCTGCTCGACGGTGGCCATGTTCGCCAGCGTCTGACTGGAGACCTGTCCCAGGCTGTCCCCGGTGACCAACGCCTGCGCGCCCAGCTCGGTGGCCAGGGCCTCGGCGGTGCGCACCATGAGCCTGCGCTGGGCCACGACCTGGAGATTGCCCGCCCCCGACGTGGCCAGCGTGCGTTGCGCATTGCCGATCGGGATCACGTGCAGTCGCGAGTCCCCCTGGAACCGGTCGAGCTGGCGGGTCAGCGCGTAGGCCTTGTACGTCGACGACGGCCCCGTCAGCGGCGCCCCGGTGAAGTGGAGGAAGTCGCAGCGCAGCCCACGCCGCATCGCGCGGTAGGCCGCCACGGGCGAGTCGTACCCACCGGAGAGCATCACCAGCGCGCGCCCGCTCGACCCCACCGGCAGGCCGCCCCGGCCACGCTGCCGGTCCAGGCCGACGAACACCTCCCGCTGGTCGACCTCGATGGTGATCTCCACGTCCGGATCACCGAGGTCGACCGGCCAGCCCCACTCCTCGACGACCCTGCTGCCCACGTGCGCGGCCAGCTGCTCGGAACTCATCGGGAAGCTCTTGTCCCTGCGGTGCGCACGGACGGCGAACCGGCGCGGCGCGGTCCCGGCCGGGCTGCCGAACCGCTCGGCCAGCGCCCGCAGAACCGTGTCCACGGTGTCCGCCGCCGAGCGCCCGCACCGGAGCACGGGCTGGACGACGCTGACCCCCAGCACCCGCTGCGCGCGCTCGACGAGTTCCTCGCGGGGCAGATCACCGGACAGCACGACCACACCCGGCCGCTGGGAGATCCGCACGGGGGCGGACGCGCCCGCGACCGCGTGCTGCACCGCCTCCCGCAGGTACCGCTCGAACGTGCCGCGGTTGCGCCCCTTGAGCATCAGCTCGCCGTACTTCAGCAGCACGCACGACCGTGCCATTCGCTCACCTTCCGTGCTTCTCCCGATCGACGCCGAAGGCGTCGACGGGACGATACTTCTCGCGCCCCCGGGCCGGTCCCGTCCCGACCCGGGGTCCTCCGCGGCCCGCCTGCCGGCGCCGGACGGCCGGACGCCGTCGCGGGACCGGTGAGCGGCTCAGCCGGTGGTGGACACCGTGGTGTCCGGCTCCCGCGGGCTCGGCAACGGTGTCCCTTCCGCCGGTGCGGACCCCTCCGCCTCCGCGGAAGCGGGCTCCACCGCAGTCCCGTCCGCGTCCGAGCGGTCGGTCCCGTCCCCCTCCGGCACCGTCTCCCCGGTCCCGTCCGGGGCGGCCCCGTCCACGGCGGTGCGGTCCGGGGTGGTCCCGTCCGTGAGGTCGTCCGGCACCGTCTCGATCAACGGCAGCGCGCCCTCCAACGTCCGCCGCGCCGAGCTCAGCTCGGCGGCGACCCGACGACGGGCCGTCTCCAGCGTACAAACCCGGGCCCGGGCCCGGTCCACGACATCGGCGGCCTCCTGTGCGGCGTCCGCCACGATCCGGTCGGCCTCGGACCGCGCGGCGGCCTCCCGTTCGGCGAGCGCGCGGTTCGCCTCGTCCCTGCGGGCGGCGAGGTTGCGCGCGAAGTCCTGTTCCAGTTCCTGCCTGCGCCGGGTCGCCCGTTCGTCGAGTTCGCGGCGCCGCCGCTGCGCCCGTTCCTCCGCCTCGGCGGCCTCGGCCTCCCAGCGGGCTCGGCGCTCGGCCAGCTCGTCCTGCCTGCGCTCGTGTTCGCGCAGCATGTGTTCCTCGCGGTCGTCCAGCTCCGCGGCGCGGTCCCGCGCGGCGGCCTCCGCCTCGGCGCGGATCTCGAGCGCCTCGGACTCCGCGAGCTCCACCATGCGCAGCAGACGTTCGGACAGCCCGTCCGACTCCACCGGGGTGCCGCAGACGCGGTCGAACCGGTCGCGCAGACCGTCGTAACTCTCCCGCAGGGCCGCCAGCTCCGTGCCGTATCTGTGCGCGCGCTGGGCCGCGGCGTCCCGTTCCGCGGCCAACAGCCGCACGGTCTCCACGACACCACGCACGTACTCGTCCACCTGGTCGCGGTCGTAACCCCGCCAGGTCACCGGAAAAACGGTGCGCGGCGGCACCTGGCCGTCCGGTTCTGCTGCGCTGCTCATTTCCACCTCGCCCCGACTCGCGTTGGATCGGCCAACCCTAAACGCACGTGTCGACAAGGATAGTGAGGTGGTCCACCCCATGATCGAGAGGTGTCGTCGCCCACCGGGCCTCCCACGGGGGGAACCCGGCGGTGTCCCGCACGCGGACGCCGGCCCGCGGGCGGGTGGGACGGTGGTGACCGCTCGCCGTTGAACGGCCACCACCAGCTTCTTCTCGCGCGCGACCGCGTGCCTCAGCGGTCGCGGGTGTGCCCGGGAGGGCTCACCGGTCGTTCAGCGGCGACCAGTGGTCGAGCATCTCCGCGAAGGTCTCGAAGGCGGGCTTGGACGGGCCGTACGGGGCCTCGAGGTGGATGCTCAGCGGGAAGCCGAGCTCACCCACCCCGTCGACGACCCGCTTGTACAGGTCGACGACCGCCTTCTTCCGTTCCGCGAAGCTCTTCTCCGCGACCCGGGCGACGAACTCCTGTTCCTGCTTGACCACGTCGTTGCCGGGGTCCTGGATCAGCCAGTCGATCAGGCCGACCTTGGTCTCCGCGCTCGGGATGAACCCGAACGACAGCAGGATCTCCGGCCGGTGCGGGGTCTGCCGGGCGAAGTCGGCCAGGAAGTCGACGATCGCCTCGGAGAACAGCAACTGCGTCATGGCGAACGTGGCGCCACTGTCGCACTTGAAGTTGAACCGGCCCTGCTCCCCCTCACGGGTGGGGATCAGGATGACGCCGCGGTTGTCCACGACGTCGGTGAACTCGGACAGCGCGTCGGTCGGGGGCATGCCCGGCCCGTCGCCGTCGCTCATGGTCCGCGGCACCCCGACGAAGGTGATGCCGTCCATGCCCGAGTTCCGCAGCGAACGCAGCCGCTCGGTGAGCTGCGGCTTGTCGTGGAACGCCGTGACCTGCGTGCACAGTCCGCGCACGTCCTCCCCGATCACCGGCCGGACCGTCTCCCAGAAGTCCAGGGTGTCCATCTTGGGCTTCATCTCGATGGGACGGTCGGGGTCCTCGGCGATCATGCCGGGAATCATCAGGTGCTTGATCTGATCGGTCATCCCGGTCGCCCGGCAACTGTCGACGACCTTCTGACCCACTTCCACCGCCTCCTCGACACCGCCGTCGAGGTTCGGGGGAACGAGTTCCAGTGCGATGGTCTTCATGATTCTCTCCCGCTCCGTTCGCCGTCACCGACCGCCTGGGGCCCGGCCCCACGCAGACCACCGCGCGTGGCGGGGCCTGCGTGGGGCGGGGCCGACGAGGTGAGGCTCAGTAGCGGTAGTGCTCGGGCTTGTACGGGCCCTCGACGTCGACGCCGATGTACTCGGCCTGCTCCTTGGTCAGCTTGGTCAGCTTCACGCCGATGGCGTCCAGGTGCAGCACGGCGACCTTCTCGTCGAGCTTCTTCGGCAGGACGTAGACCTGCTTGTCGTACTCACCGGGCTTGGTGAACAGCTCGATCTGGGCCATCACCTGGTTGGTGAAGCTGTTGGACATCACGAAGCTCGGGTGGCCGGTCGCGTTGCCCAGGTTCAGCAGGCGGCCCTCGCTGAGCACGATGACCGAGTGGCCGTCGGTGAACCGGTACTCGTGCACCTGCGGCTTGATCTCGATCTTCTGGATGCCCGGGGTCTTCTCCAGGCCGGCCATGTCGATCTCGTTGTCGAAGTGGCCGATGTTGCCGACGATGGCCTGGTGCTTCATCCGGGCCATGTGGTCGGCGGTGATGATGTTGAAGTTACCGGTCGTGGTCACGAAGATGTCGGCCGTCTCGACGACGTCCTCCATCGTGACGACCTCGTACCCCTCCATCGCGGCCTGCAGCGCGCAGATCGGGTCGATCTCGGTGACCACGACGCGGGCGCCCTGACCCCGCAGCGACTCGGCGCTGCCCTTGCCGACGTCACCGAAGCCGGCGATCACGGCGGTCTTGCCCGCGATCAGCGTGTCGGTGGCGCGGTTGATGCCGTCCACCAGCGAGTGCCGGCAGCCGTACTTGTTGTCGAACTTCGACTTGGTGACCGAGTCGTTGACGTTGATCGCCGGGAAGAGCAGGTCACCGGTCTTGGCGAAGTCGTAGAGACGCTTCACACCGGTGGTGGTCTCCTCGGTGACACCCTTGACCGCCTCGGCGATCCGGGTGAACCGCCCGGAGTCCGCGGCCAGGCTCTTGCGCAGGGTGGACAGGACGACCTTGAACTCGTCCGGGTCCTCCTCCGTGGCCTCCGGCACGGCGCCGGCGGCCTCGAACTCGACACCCTTGTGCACGAGCAGCGTCGCGTCGCCGCCGTCGTCCAGGATCATGTTCGGGGCTTGGTCACCGAACTGGAACAGCTGGTCGGTGCACCACCAGTAGTCCTCCAGCGTCTCGCCCTTCCAGGCGAAGACCGGGACACCGGCGGGCTTGTCCGGCGTGCCGTTCGGGCCCACGACGACCGCCGCGGCGGCCTCGTCCTGGGTCGAGAAGATGTTGCACGACACCCAGCGGACCTCGGCACCGAGCTCGACGAGCGTCTCGATCAGCACGGCGGTCTGCACGGTCATGTGCAGCGAACCCGCGATCCGGGCGCCCTTGAGCGGCTTGGACGCCGCGAACTCCTTGCGAGTCGCCATCAGGCCGGGCATCTCGTGCTCCGCCAGCCGGATCTGGTGCCGCCCGGCCTCGGCCAGGTTCAGGTCGGCGATGGCGAACTCGAGACCGTTCACCTTCTGCAACTTCGCGCTCATGTTTTCCTTTCCCTCGTTGCGGGTCGTGCCCGCTGATCAGGTTCCGCCCGCGGGTCGTGCCCGCGGATCAGGTGTTGAAGTACTTCGCCTCGGGGTGGTGCGCCACGATCGCGTCCGTGGACTGCTCCGGATGCAGCTGGAACTCCTCGGACAGCTCCACACCGATCCGCTCGGCGTCCAACAACTCGACGATCTTGGCACGGTCCTCCAGCTCCGGGCACGCGCCGTAGCCGAGCGAGAACCGCGCGCCCCGGTAGCCGAGCTTGAAGAACTCCTCGACGTCCTCCGGGTCCTCGTCGGCGACCTGCTTGCCCGAGGAGAACGTCATTTCCTGCCGGATGCGGCGGTGCCAGTACTCCGCCAGCGCCTCGGTGAGCTGCACCGAGAGTCCGTGGATCTCCAGGTAGTCCCGGTAGGCGTCCTTCGCGAACAGCTCGTTGGCGTGGTCGGCGATCGGCTGGCCCATCGTGACCAGCTGCAACGGCAGCACGTCGACCTGTCCGGTCTCCTGGACCTTCTCCTTGGACCGGTAGAAGTCCGCCAGGCAGAACCGCCGGTCCCGGCGCTGCCGGGGGAAGGTGAACCGCATCCGCTCCGGGGCGTCCGGCTCGTCCTTGTCCAGCACCACCAGGTCGTTGCCCTCGGAGTAGCACGGGAAGTAGCCGTAGACCAGCGCGGCGTGCTGCAGGATGCCCCTGGTCGACAGTTCGTCGATCCAGGCCCGCAGCCGCGGCCTGCCCTCGGTCTCCACGAGCTCCTCGTAGGTCGGGCCCTCGCCCTTCTTGGACCCGCGCAGACCCCACTGGCCGAAGAACGTGGCACGCTCGTCCAGCACCGCCAGGTAGTCGGCGACCGAGAGCCCCTTGACGACCCGCGAGCCCCAGAAGGGCGGGGTCGGCACCGGCACGTCCGGGTCGACGTCCGACCGGGTCGTGTCGTCCAGGCTCGGCTCCGGCTCCTGCTCGGCCTTGCGCTTCTCGGCGATCCGCTTGGACCGTTCGCGGCGGGCCTTGCGCTCCTCCCGCTTGGCCTTCTCCGCCTCGTTCTCCTCCAGGGCCTCGCCGCGCTTGACCGCCATGATGCGGTCCATCAGCGTGAGCCCCTCGAAGGCGTCCTTGGCGTAGTGGACCTCACCCTCGTAGACCTCGTCGAGGTCGTTCTCCACGAAGGTCCGGGTCAGGGCCGCGCCGCCGAGCATCACCGGGAACTTCTCGGCCACCCCGCGGGAGTTCATCTCCTGCAGGTTGTCCTTCATGATCACCGTGGACTTCACCAGCAGGCCGGACATGCCGATGGCGTCGACCTCGTGCTCCTCGGCGGCCTCGAGGATGGCGTTGATCGGCTGCTTGATGCCGATGTTGACCACGTCGTAGCCGTTGTTCGACACGATGATGTCGACCAGGTTCTTGCCGATGTCGTGGACATCGCCCTTGACGGTGGCCAGCAGGAGCTTGCCCTTGCCGCCCGAGTCGTCCTTCTCCATGTGCGGCTCGAGGTGCGCGACCGCGGTCTTCATCGCCTCGGCCGACTGGAGCACGAACGGCAGCTGCATCTGCCCGGAACCGAACAGGTCACCCACGACCTTCATCCCGGCGAGCAGGTCCTCGTTGACGATCTGCAGCGGCTTCTTCTCCTGCATCGCCTCGTCGAGGTCGGCGTGGAGGCCGTTGAGCTCGCCGTCGATGATGCGCTTCTGCAGCCGCTCGAACAGCGGGAGCTTGGCCAGCTCCTCCGCACGGGAGGCCTGGTTCGAGGACGCGGTCTTGCCCTCGAACAGCCCCATGAGCTTCTGCAGCGGGTCGTAGTCCTCGGCACGCCGGTCGTAGACCAGGTCGAGCGCCACCTGCTTGGGCTCGTCCTCGATCTTGTTCATCGGCAGGATCTTCGACGAGTTCACGATCGCCGAGTCGAGCCCGGCCTCGCGGCACTCGTTGAGGAACACCGAGTTGAGCACCTGCCGCGCCGCCGGGTTCAGCCCGAACGACACGTTCGACAGCCCGAGCGTGGTCTGCACGCGCGGGTGGCGCTTCTTCAGCTCGCGGATCGCATTGATCGTCTCGATGCCGTCCTTGCGGACCTCCTCCTGGCCCGTGGTGATCGGGAACACCAGGAGGTCGATGATGACGGCGGACTCGTCGAGACCCCAGTTCTCGGTGAGGTCGGTGATGGCCCGTTCGGCGACCCGCAGCTTCCAGTCCGCGGTCCGCGCCTGGCCCTCCTCGTCGATGCAGGTGACGACCACGGTCGCACCGTGCTCGACGGCCATCTTCATGACGCGGTCGTAGCGCCCGCCGGGCTCGGTGCCGTCCTCGTAGTTGATCGAGTTGATCGCGCACCGGCCGCCGAACCGCTCCAGGCCCGCCTCGATGACGTCGGCCTCGGTCGAGTCGACCATGACCGGCAGCGTGGAGGACGTCGCCAGCCGCGAGGCCAGCTCGATCATGTCCTCGGTGCCGTCCCGCCCCACGTAGTCCACGCAGAGGTCGAGCAGGTGCGCGCCCTCGCGGGTCTGCGCCTTGGCGATCTCGACGCAGTCGTCGTAACGCTGCTCCAGCATCGCCTCGCGGAACGCCTTCGAGCCGTTGGCGTTGGTCCGCTCGCCCACGTTGAGCAGGGAGGCTTCCTGCTCGAACGGGATCGCCTGGTACACCGACGACACCGAGGGCACGACCTCCGGCTCGCGCTCCTTCGGCGTCAGGTCGGACACCGCGTCGACCACCGCGCGCACGTGCTCACCGGTGGTGCCGCAGCAGCCGCCGACCAGCCGGGCGCCGAAGTCGGTGACGAACTCCTTCAGCGAGGCCGCCAGCTCGTCCGGCTGCAGCGGGTACACCGCGCCGTTCTCCCCGAGCTCGGGCAGACCGGCGTTGGGCATCACCGAGATCGGCACCGTCGCGTGCTCGGCCAGTACCCGGAGGTGCTCGGTCATCTCCGCCGGGCCGGTGGCGCAGTTCATGCCGATCATGTCGATGCCGAGCGGCTCCAGCGCGGTCAGCGCCGCACCGATCTCGGAGCCGACCAGCATGGTGCCGGTCTGCTCGACCGTCACCTGCGCGATGATCGGGATGCGCCGGCCCGCCTGCGTCATGGCGCGCTTGGCGCCGACGATCGCGGCCTTCGTCTGGAGCAGGTCCTGCGACGTCTCGACGAGCACCGCGTCCGCGCCGCCGTCGAGCAGGCCGAGCGCGTTCTCCTGGTAGTAGTCCCGCAGCAGCGCGTAGGGGGCGTGCCCGAGCGTCGGCAGCTTCGTCCCGGGGCCCATCGAGCCGAGCACGAACCGGGGCTTGTCCGGGGTCGAGTACTCGTCGGCGCACTCGCGCGCCAGCGAGGCGCCCTTCTCGGCCAGGTCACGGCAGCGGTCGAGGATGTCGTACTCGCCGAAGTTGCCGTAGTTGGTGCCGAACGTGTTCGACTCGATCGCGTCGGAGCCCGCCTCGAGGAACCCGCGGTAGATCGAGCGGACGACGTCCGGCCTGGTCTCGTTCAGAATTTCGTTGCAGCCCTCGAGCTGGGCGAAGTCGTCCAGCGTGAGGTCGTACTCCTGCAGCGCGGTACCCATCCCACCGTCGGCGACGAGCACCCGGCGCTGCAGTTCGTCGAGAAAACGACTATCCATGATGATTCACACCCGCAGCTTGGACTCGATCTCGGCCGCGGCGTCGTTGCCGTAGGCCCTGGCCACGCGGTCGGAGAAGTCCGCACGGTCGAGCGGGTATTCCTGCGGGCCGACCGTCTCGAGCACGATGCTCGCGAGTGCACAGCCGGCCTGCGCCGCCCTCTCCATCGTCATCTTACGGCTGATTCCCCACAGGAAGCCGGACCGGAACGCGTCGCCGACCCCGGTCGGCTCCACCGGCTCCACGTCCGGGATGGCGGGCAGCGAGATCGTGTCGTGGCCGCGGCCCTCGATCCGCACACCCTCGCCACCGTGGGTGCTGACCCAGGTACCGACCCGGTCCAGGACCTCGTCGGCCGACCAGCCGGTGTGCTTGAGCAGCAGCGAGCTCTCGTACTCGTTGGTGAACAGGTAGGCCGCGCCCTCGACGAGCTTCTTCACGTCCTCGCCCGGCATGATCGCCAGCTGCTGGGAGATGTCGGCCGCGAACGGGATGCCGCGCTGGCGGCACTCCTCGGTGTGCCGCAGCATCGCCTCGGGGTCGTTGGGCGCGATGACCACCAGGTCCAGCTCGCCCACGCGGTCGGCGACGGCCTGGATCTCGATCTCGCGGGCCTCGCTCATCGCCCCGGCGTAGAAGGAGGCGAGCTGATTCTGGGTCTCGTCGGTGGTGCACATGAAGCGCGCCGTGTGCTTGTCGGCGGAGACGTGCACCGACTTGGTGTCCACGCCGTGCCGCTCCAGCCAGGAGCGGTAGTCGTCGAAGTCGTGGCCGACCGCGCCGACCAGGATCGGCGTCAGGCCCATGCGGCCCAGCGCGAACGAGATGTTCGCGGCCACACCGCCCCTACGGATCTCCAGGTCTTCGACCAGGAACGACAGCGAGACGTTCTCCAGCTTGTCGGCGACGAACTGGTCGGCGAACTTGCCGGAGAACGACATCAGATGGTCGGTCGCGATGGATCCGGTCACCGCAATGCGCATTCAGGCACTCCTCGGAAAAAGGCTGCCCCGGTGGGGGACGGGCCGCCGTGTGGGGCGGCCCGCTCCACCGGCCCGCCCCGGTGGTCGTGCACCGGGGCGGGCCGGGTGGAGGCAGCCGGACAATAGTTGGGACGCAGTGTCGTGTGAGCTCCTCAGGCCCTCGTCGTGCCGGATCCCGCTGGAAAGCCCGCGGTGCGGGCCGTCGAAGGGGATCCGCCGTGCGGGGCGCGCCCGGACGCCCCGCACCGACGGGTCCTCGTGCGGGGCGCCGCGGTTCCGGCGTCCGGGCACGGG
>NZ_KI912203.1:20848-23382 GCF_000231035.2 Saccharomonospora iraqiensis subsp. paurometabolica YIM 90007
CCGCGGTCGGCGCGCACCGGCCGCGCCACCGGGCCGCCGACCGACCGTCGATCGCGCCGTCGCGACGCCCAGGGGGCCGATTTCGCGAATTATTCCGTCACGGGCCGTCATTCGTTCATCCACATGTCATACGGATGGCGTAGAAAACGGCGTCCGACAGACCGACCGCTCTTGTCGCCGCATCGGGCGACATGCAAATATCGTGCTGCAGATCGCAGGCATTTCCGCCCCGGCGGAATGCGCGGGACGAACCGGAGGCGGGTGGGTACCGGCGTGGCCAGAGCATCGCGGCAGATCCGCTTCGCCTTCCAGCCGGTGTACGACCTCCGTACCGGGGACGTGGTCGCTGTCGAGGCACTCACCAGGCCGTTGACCGGCTCCGTCCGGGACCTGCTCGACAGTGCGCACCGGCGTGGCCGACTGGTGCAGGTGGACCTCGGGCTCGCCACGCGCGCGCTGCGGTCCGTCCCCGGCAGGCACCGGGCGCGGACGCTGCATCTCAACATCACCGCACTCACCGCGGCCTCCGCACCGTCGGCACTGACGACACTGCTGGAAACGCTCGCCCGGGTGGAACGGCGACCCGACGACGTGGTGTTGGAGATAGGACCGCCGTTTCACGGAATGGCACCCGAGGCACTTCTCGCCGGAATCCGCGATCTGTGGTCCCGGGGCTTCCGGCTGGCGCTGGACGGGTTCCACGCCGGCGACGTCCCGCTCAACGTCCTGTCCGGATCGCCCGTGGACATGGTCAAGCTGGACCGGACGACGTTGTGCCGGATCGGCACCGACACCACGACGACCGCGCTCACCGAGTCACTGGTGCACTTCGCCGACCGCACCGGCCGACACCTCGTGGCCACGGGGGTCGAGCGCACCGGTCATCTGGATGTGCTCGGTTCCCTCGGAGTGCGCCTCGCCCAGGGGGAGCTGCTGTCCGCGGACCCGTCGGTGGCGCGCCGCGGTCCGGCGACCGCGGCGGTGCCCGCACACCCGGCGATCCCGCACCGTCGTGCGCGGCTGTCGCTGGTGGACTTCCTGCGCCCCGCCCGTACCCTGCCCGCGGAGGCGACCTGTGAGGAGGTCCGGTCGATCCTCGTCGACCAGGACCCACCGGGAGGGATCGTCGGCGTCGACGATCAGAGTCGTCCACAGTGGTCGATTGACCGCACCCGGTTCCTGCTCGGCGTGACCGGGCCGTTCGGCCACGCGCTGCACGCCCACCGCCCCGCGGCCGCTCTCGCGGACCGTCCCCACGTCCTCGCGGACACCGCGGACACCGCGCGGTTCTTCGAGGTTCTGGCCCGTACCCGGTCCGAACGGGTGGGCGACGAGATCGTCGTGGTGGACCGCGACGGACGCTGCACCGGAGTCGTCCCCGCGAACGAGATCGTGCGGGCCCTCGCCGAGATGCGGGTGGAGGAGGCCGCGTCGCTGAACCCGCTGACCCGGTTGCCCGGCAGCGATGTCGTCGCCCGGGACGTCGACCGGCGTCTCGGGGACGGCACACCGTTCGTGGCGGGGTGGCTGGACGTCGACGCCTTCAAGGACGTGAACGACACCGCGGGTTTCGCGGCCGCCGACGACCTCATCCGCACGCTCGGGCACACACTCGGCCGACTCGCCACCGAGACACCGGGCACCACCGTCAGTCACGTGGGCGGGGACGATTTCCTGATCGTGTGTGCGACCGACGGGATCACGCACGTGGCCGACCGGCTCCTGCGCACGCACTGGTCCGCCGGGGCCCTGACCGTGTCGGTGTCCCTGGCGACCCTGGTGTGCGCGACCCCGTCGGTCCGTGACTACCGGGAGGTCTCCCGGCTGCTCGCACCACTGAAGCGACACGCCAAGGAGATCGCCGGACCGAGCTGGGTCAACGGCAGACCCGGATGTCGGGACCCCGAGGTGCTGTACGGCCGCGGTCCGCGGCCGGCACCGGGTCGCGGGGACGGGTCCGCGGTGCACCGGTGACCCGGTGAGTGGAGTGTCCCGGTGCTGCTGGGGGTTCAGCACCGGGACACCGTCACCACTGCGGCGCCCTGGGGAGGGAAACGGGCGCGCGGGCGGCCGGCGCGGACGCCGAGCGTCGTCGCCGGCTCCGCTGAGCATACGACACGGTGGACCCTTCGCACACCCTGTCAGTCGATCGTATTCCGCTCACCGAAACGGCACCCGGCCCCGGCGCGGAACCGACGCCACGTGTGCACGGCGGCCAGCCCCAGCACACGGGCCAGTGCGGCGGGCTCGCCCGGGTCGTCCTCGGCGGCGTCGTAGTCGTCCCACAGGGCGGTGATCGCCTCGTCGGTCACCGTGTCCGCCGGATGGAGGTACCGCCCCCCGGAGTCCTCGGCACCGTCGTCGGCACGCAGTCCCACCACCTCCCCGGCCGTGCGGCCCGCCTCGTCCACGACCGTGGCCGCGAGTTCCCCCGCGCGGGCGGGCGCCTCGCCCGGACCGGCCAGGAAGAGCACCCGGTGGGACACCGTCCAGCCGCTCAGCCCGTCGCCCGGCATCCGGGAGGCTCCGCGCCG
>NZ_KI912203.1:23482-27597 GCF_000231035.2 Saccharomonospora iraqiensis subsp. paurometabolica YIM 90007
CGTCGGCGTCGCGTGCCCGGGGCGCCGGGTGTCAGCGCCGTGCGGCGCCCCGCACGTCGGCGAGGGTGTCAGCCCTTCGCCGCGTCCTTCAGAGCGGCGGCCTTGTCGGTGCGCTCCCACGGCAGGTCCAGGTCGGGGCGCCCGAAGTGGCCGTAGGCGGCCGTCGGCGCGTAGATCGGACGCAGCAGGTCCAGGTGGCGGATGATCGCCGCCGGGCGGAGGTCGAAGACCTCGTTCACCGCGGCCTGCAGCTTGTCGTGGGCCACCTTCTCGGTGCCGAAGGTCTCGATGAACAGACCCACCGGGGCCGCCTTGCCGATGGCGTAGGCGACCTGGATCTCGGCACGGTCGGCCAGGCCGGCCGCGACGATGTTCTTGGCGACCCAGCGGGTGGCGTAGGCCGCGGAGCGGTCCACCTTCGACGGGTCCTTGCCGGAGAAGGCGCCGCCACCGTGCCGGGCCATGCCGCCGTAGGTGTCGACGATGATCTTCCGGCCGGTCAGGCCCGCGTCACCCATCGGCCCGCCGACCACGAAGCGGCCGGTCGGGTTGATCAGGATGCGGGGGTCCTCGGCCTCGAGGCCGAGGGACTCGATCTCCGGCGCGATGACGTGCTTGCGCAGGTCGACGGCGAGTTCCTTGTCCAGGTCGACGCCCTCGGCGTGCTGGCTGGAGATCACGACGGTGTCCAGGCGGACCGGCTTGTTGCCGTCGTACTCGATGGTCACCTGGGTCTTGCCGTCGGCACGCAGGTACGGAACGGTGCCGTTCTTGCGGACCTCGGTCAGCCTGCGGGACAGGCGGTGCGCCAGGGCGATCGGCAGCGGCATCAGCTCGGGCGTGTCCGTGCTGGCGTAGCCGAACATCAGGCCCTGGTCACCGGCGCCCTGCTTGTCGAACTCGTCGAGGGCGTTCTCCAGCCGCGTCTCGTAGGCGGTGTCGACACCCTGCGCGATGTCCGGGGACTGCGCGTCGATCGACACGTTGATCCCGCAGGTGTTGCAGTCGAAGCCCTTGCCGGACTCGTCGTACCCGATCTCCTGCACGCGGTCGCGGATGATCTTCGGGACGTCGACCTGGGCCTCGGTGGTCACCTCGCCGGCCACGTGGACCTGACCGGTGGTGATCATGGTCTCGACCGCGACACGGCTGCGCGGGTCCACGCTCAGCATCGCGTCCAGGATGCTGTCGCTGATCGCGTCGGCCATCTTGTCGGGGTGGCCTTCGGTCACGGACTCACTGGTGAACAGCCTACGGTTAGCAGTCACTCTTATCCTCGTCTCTCGTAGGGAAGGGGAAATTCGGGGGTCGCTCGACGGGCGGCGGAGTCACGCCCTGGCGTGGAAGATGCCCCACGCGAGGTTACCGCTCTTGCCGCCGGCGACCCAGTTCTTGAGACCGGTCTTCATGCGCGTGAGGTACTCCTCGCTGACGACCTTGGAGACCTCGTCGTGCCTGCGCTCGGTCTCGTCGTGGACCCGGCCGTAGTGGGTGGCCAACTGCGGCGTGTGGTCCTCGAAGTCGATCGACGTCAGGCCCAGCCGGTTGAGCTCCTTCCGGTAGAACCCGGGCGAGCCCATGCTGTCCAGGTGCAGCCGGTCCAGGATCGGCTTGAGCGAGCCCTTGTCGACCGCGTCCGCCGCCATCGGGTCGGTGAACACGAACTCGCCCGCGGGCTTGAGCACGCGCACGACCTCCTGGAGCACCCGCACCCGGTCGCCACTGTGCAGGAACGAGTCCTGCGACCAGACCACGTCGAACTCGTTGTCCTCGAAGGGCAGGTCCTCGAACGAGCCGTCCACCACGTCGATCAGGTGCGACAGGCCCTGCTCCTCGGTGAACTGCCGGTTGCGGTTGTTCTCGACCTCGGACAGGTTCAGGCAGGTGACCTTGCATCCGTAGGTCTTGGCCAGGTACCGCGCCGCGCCACCGTAGCCCGCACCGACGTCCAGGATCTTCGTCTGCGGCGTGATCGTCAGCTTGCCGGCCATGCGCTCGACCGTGCGCACACTCGCCGGGGCGATCGGCTCCTCCGGCGTCTGGTAGAGACCGACGTGGATGTCCTCGCCGCCCCAGATGGTGTAGTAGAAGTTGTCCGCGTCGTCCGAGTTGTAGTAGTCGCGGGCGACGTTCACCGCGCTGGAGTAGTTCGCGGTGTCGTCGACGGAGGAGATGTAGTTCTTGTCCGCGACGTGGATGAAGAAGTCCGGCTCGTCGGCGGTGTAGGTCTCCTGGAAGTCGCCGTAGGTCTCCACCCGCTGGAAGCCGACCTCCCGCAGCAGCCTGCGCGTGTAGTCCTTGCGCAGCGGGAACATGTTGAGGTGGTACTGCGATCCGTCGGCGTAGGAGTACCGGAACCGCGCCAGGCCGTCGTCGACGTGCTCCGGCTCGGCCGTGACCTCCTCGCCCGCGTAGTAGTACGTGTGCTTGCTGGAGAAGCCGTTGTCCAGGATGGAGTCGTAGTTGCGCTGGTCGAGAATCAGCACACCGTCCGGCTTGAGCACCGCGTAGAACTCGGCGAGCGCCTTGCGGCGGTCCCGCTCGGAGAAGAGGTGCGTGAAGGAGTTGCCGAGGCACACCACCGCGTCGAACTGCCCCTGCACGTCCCGGTTCAGCCAGCGCCAGTCGGCGTGCACGACCTTGAGGACGTAGTTGTTGTAGCTCAGCCCGTTCTCGAAGGCCTTCGCCAGCATCTCCGCGCTGCCGTCGACACTGACCGTGTCGAAGCCCGACTCGATCAGCCGGACGGAGTGGAACCCGGTCCCGGTGGCGACGTCGAGCACCGACGTCACACCGCGGGACTTCAGCAGGTCGACGAAGAAGCTGCCCTCGCTCTCGTAGCGCTTCTTCCAGTCGATGAGGTCGTCCCACTTGTCGACGAAGCCCTTGGTGTACTCGTCGGTGTAGTGGTCGGTGTCCCGAACGGTCAGCGGGTCCGAACCGAACTCCTGTGCCGGATGTGCCGCGATCTCCTGGTTCTCGTCAACCGCTCCGGCCTCCTTCACATCGGACGGGCCAGACCTCGAATCACTCATTACGCTTCCTTCCACGTTCGGCCAGACACAGCATTGCTTCCGCGACCCGCGTCACACTTCCCGGCAGTCCTCCTCGTCCTCGGGCGCGCACACAATTCCTCCGTGGCGCGCGCGGCCGTCGAGCCGGAAAAGGGCGTGCGAAAGCGCTGGGTCATCACAATCCGAGCAGCATCGACTCTGATACGACCCGCGACTCGCCGGCGGTAGTTCCGCACCCGGGCTCGGCGAGCTCGGCCCTCACCCCGACTCGGCTGATTGCAGCACATCGACGTTGATCTCCGCAATCGCCTCGACTCAATCTATTGAGTACCGGTCGAAAGTATCAATGGGTCAATTGCGTGATGTCGGGGCTCACCCCACGTACAAGCCGACGGCGCACGATCCGCACCTCCGGGCGCTGGGCGCACAGCGGTGTGCGGGGCTCCGGGAGGACATTCCCCGTGGTCGTCGGCGGTTTTCGGGAATCTTGGCCGGCCACTTGACAACCGATCCAAGCGATTGTGTCCAAGACTACAAACTCACTCGAACGGGGGAGCCATGTTGACTCTTCGTCGCTCAGTGGCCGACCGTACGTGACCTCCTAGACCGAATGTGTGATGTCGGTCGCCCCGTTGCGTTCGTATCGTATACGGCAACGCGTTGCGTAGTACCCAACGAAAATCGCCCCGGAACACCGACGGTGCAATGTGCGCACACCCTCGGTACATCCCGATTTTGTTACCGGTTCGTGCTTGCCTTCCACTCCGGGTGACGACGGAACATCTCCGGCGGTCGGGATCACATGATTTGCTCCCCGCGGAGGCGACGTCACCGCCGCACCCGCCCCGCGGGTCGCAACGCGATTATTCCGCGACCGATCGTCAGAACGATCACCGGTGTCGAATTCCGTTCGGATGTTTTCGCCGCGTGATCCGTCATCGGCGGATCGGTCCCGATTCACGACGAATCGTGCCGGGTGTCCGATCGCACACCCCCGCACCCCGGACGGTTCCGGAGCCGAATGTTCTCCCCGCGCGGACGCACGCGATTCTCCGTCGGTATCCGGCGTCGGTGGGCGGCACACCGTGCCGCCCACCCGCC
>NZ_KI912203.1:27697-31596 GCF_000231035.2 Saccharomonospora iraqiensis subsp. paurometabolica YIM 90007
CCGCCCAGCCGATCCCCGAGCAACGCGCACCGGCCACCGACGGCTGACCGTCCGCCCGGTCCGCCCCGGCCCCCCGGATCGCCCACGGTCCTCGCCCGACCGCAACCGCGCCACACCGCGGTGGGGCGCGGTCCGCACTCCGACACAGCGGTCGACCGTTCTATCTTGCTGACCATGAACGGTCCCGAACGGAAGAAGTACAACCCGGAGAGCAAGACCGGGTACGAGTACGTGCTGCTCGCCGACCATCTTGCGGAGTTCATCGAGCGGGGCGAGTGGCCCCCGGGGCGCCGGTTGCCCGGTGAGCGCGCACTGTCCGCGGAGTACGGGGTCGCCCTGGACACCATCCGGAAGGCGACGCAGATCCTGCGGGAACGCGGGCTGGTGCAGACCTTGCGCTCCAAGGGGACGTTCGTGGCGCCGGGGGGTCGCACGACCGACCCGTGAAGGCTGTCACCCGTGCGCACCGGCTGACCACGGCGGGCCACCACCGCCGAGTAGCCTTGGCGGGATGTCGTTCGCGCGGACCGATGCCCCCGAGGAGCTCTCCCGGATGGTGGAGCTGTGCAACTCGGCACGGCTGCTGGCCACCGAGGACGCCCTCATCACGCCGACGAGCGCCGCCGCGTGGCTGAGGTCCCAGGACGTCGTGGTCGGGGAGCTGGGCCGCAGGGACCACGAACTGCTGCTGCGGGTGCGGGAGTGCCTCCGGGACCACGTCGAGGGCCGGGACGCCACCCGGGAACTCAACAAGCTGGCCAGACAGCTGCTGGGCGCGCCACGGTGGTCGCCCGAGGGCGATCCGGTGCTGCCACCGCGGCGGACCGGTCCACTGACCGGGTATCTGGCCGAGATCCTCGGCACCGCCTTCACGGCGGGGCTGACCGGCGAGCGCGACCGGCTCAAGACCTGCCGCAACCCGGACTGCCGCTGGGTGTTCTACGACCGGTCACCGGCGCGGAACAGCGAGTGGTGCGCGCAGGAGGACTGTGCGGCGCGTCGCACGCCCCGCCGGCACCGTTCGCGGCACGTCGGAGGGTGAGCCACCGGGATCCGTGGGTCCGGCACCGGAACCGACCGGGCCACCCGGTCACGACGACGGCGCGAGCCGCCCGCCCACCCCGGTGATCACGGCGAGCGCCTCGGCGCGGTCCGCGCACACCGGCATACCGACATCGAGATCGGTCATCCGCATCGGGCGCAGTACCACGGACGGGCAGACCAGTGCCCGGCGCAGACCACGGCGGGCGGCGGTCGCGGCCACGTGACCGAGGGCGGACAGGCCCGCGGCCCCGAAGAACACGACCCCGGACAGGTCCAGAACGACGCCGCGGACGTCGCCCGGCAGGTCGTCCAGGCAACGCCGGAGCAGCGGCGCGCCCGCGAGGTCCACCTCCCCGGACACCCGCACGACCGCCGTGCCCGCGACGGGAGCCTCGATCCGGATGTCGGCCCCCGTGCGCACATCGCGGTCCATGGTCGCCGCCTCCCCTGTCGTCTCCGGTCCGGCGTGGCGGGCAACGGCCACCGCCCGGGACGGTACGCACACCCGGGTACGGACCGCAACCACTCCGTTACGGTGACGGTCCGGCGGCGCGACGGCACGGGGGCGGGCACCCGGGACGGCCCACGCCCCCGCGGTTGATTTCTCCATTGTGGACTGTTTGGACGGCGGCACGGTCCGCGGTGTCCCGATCCGTCCACGGTCCCGGAACCGCCCGGCAGCACGGGAAAATCGGCACTTCGGGGTGAACTCGACCGTGCGCGGACGAAGATCGGGGACGCCGTCACGCTGCCGTCGGCGGTGTCAATCCCGGGGGCGGGCACCGCCCGGCGGCCGGGTGTGGCCGACCGGGGCCCGGGGTAGTCACGGTTTCGTGACCCCTGACGAGCAATCCCACGCGGAGGGGCGCGAGCATTCAGGCGGCTACGAGGATCTCGCTCCACTGTTCAACACGCTGGCCGAGCTCGCGCCGGACGACCCGAAGCGGGCAGTCGTGCGCGAGGAGATCATCACACGGTGCCTGCCGTTGGCCGAGCACATCGCCCGGCGTTTCGTCGGGCGCGGCGAGCCCCGGGACGATCTCGTCCAGGTGGCGCGGCTGGGACTGCTCAACGCGATCGACCGGTTCGACGCCTCGCGGGGCACGGAGTTCGTCGCCTTCGCGGTGCCCACGATCATGGGTGAGGTCCGCAGGCACTTCCGGGACTCGAGCTGGGCGGTCCGGGTCCCCCGCAGGCTCAAGGAACTGCACCTGTCGATCAGCCAGGCCAGCGGCAAGCTGGCGCAGCGGCTCGGGCGGGCACCCACGCCCAGCGAGCTCGCCACGGAACTCGGACTCGCGGCGGAGGACGTCTGGGACGGGTTGCTCGCGGGCAACGCCTACCAGTCGGTCTCGATGGACGCCGCCTACGACGACGAAGGCACCCTCCCCCTGGCCGAGACGGTGGGCTCGGACGACGCGGAGCTGGAGAACGTCGAGTACCACGAGTCGTTGCAACCGCTGCTCGCCGGGCTCCCGGAACGCGAACGGCGGGTGTTGATCCTGCGGTTCTTCGGCAACATGACCCAGACCCAGATCGCCGAGCGGGTCGGGATCTCCCAGATGCACGTCTCCCGGCTGCTGGCCCGGACCCTGGAGTTCCTCCGCGGTCGGCTCACCGAGTGAGGCGGTCCCGACCACCCCCGCCACCGCCCGACGGCGCCGTTTGATGCGCAGGGGTGCGGGGTACGTCGAATGCGCCGCCAACGGGTCCCGACGAGTCGCATGGGGTGTCATGGAATCGCCGATCACACTCACCGTGGACGGTCGACGTCACACGCTGTCGGTCGACACCCGGGTGACCCTGCTGGACGCGCTCCGGGACCGGCTCGACGTGCCCTCGGTGAAGAAGGGGTGCGACCACGGCCAGTGCGGCTCGTGCACCGTGCTGCTCGACGGCAGGCGCGCCACCACCTGTCTGACGTTCGCCGTCGCCCGGGACGGCGCGGAGATCGTCACCGCCGCCAACGAGGCGGACCCGGTCCTGCACGCGCTGCATCGCGCGTTCCTGGACCGGGACGCCTTCCAGTGCGGTTACTGCACCCCCGGGCAGATCTGCTCGGCCGCCGGTGTCCTCGCGGAGCTCGAGGCGGGCGAACCGAGCGCCGTCACCGCCGACGCCCGGTCCGCCCCCGTGGACGACAGCGCCGAGATCCGCGAGCGGATGAGCGGTAACCTGTGCCGCTGCGGTGCCTACGGCAACATCGTGGCGGCGGTGGCCCGCCTCGCCCGGGAGCGGGTCGCGGCGGACGGGGACACCGACGCACCGGGAGCCGGGTCGTGATCCCGTTCGAGTACCGCCGCGCCGAGGACGTGGATTCCGCGGTCGCCACGGTCACCGGCAACGACCGGGCCGCCTTCCTGGGCGGCGGCACGAACCTCGTCGACCACATGAAGCTGGGCATCGCACGGCCGGAGCTGCTGGTCGACCTCACCGGGCTGCCGCTGGACGGTGTCGAGGAACTTGCGGACGGCACGGTGCGGATCGGCGCGGGCACCCGGAACAGCGACGTGGCCGCGCACCCGGTGATCCGACGGCGGTACCCCGCACTGGCGCAGGCACTGCTGCGCGGGGCCTCCGGACAGTTGCGCACACTCGCCACCGTCGGGGGCAACCTCCTGCAGCGGACCCGGTGCGTCTACTTCCAGGACGTCACCACACCGTGCAACAAGCGGGAGCCGGGGCAGGGGTGCTCCGCGCTGGAGGGATACACCCGGTACCACGCGGTGCTGGGGGCCTCCGAGCACTGTGTGGCGGTGCACCCCTCGGACATGGCGGTGGCCCTGGCCGCGCTGGACGCCGTCGCCCGGATCCGCGGCGCCGACGGCGACCGCGCCGTGGCCGTCGCCGACCTG
>NZ_KI912203.1:31696-35722 GCF_000231035.2 Saccharomonospora iraqiensis subsp. paurometabolica YIM 90007
GGCCACCGTCGGCGACGCCCGGGCCGAGCAGGCGCGGGCCCTGCGGGCGGCGGGCGCCGACGTCGTGGTCGACGACCTCGCCGACCTGTTGCCGGCCGGATCGCTGAAGGGAGGAGCGTGACCGACGTCGCACGTGGCTACGAGCGCTCGCCGTGGGAGCTCCGTTGGCAGGGCCTGGCCGTGGACCAGCTGCAACGCACGGAGTCGACGTTCGCCCTGTCGAACGGGCACATCGGGATGCGGGGCACCCTGGAGGAGGCGGAACCGCGCGGGCTGCCCGGGACCTACCTGAACGGGTTCTACGAGGAGCACGAACTGCCGTACGCCGAGGGCGGCTACGGCTATCCCGAGGCGGGCCAGACGGTCGTCAACGTCACCGACGGGAAGGTGATCCGCCTGCTCGTCGAGGACGAACCGCTGGACATGCGGTACGGGCACGCGGAACGGCACTCCCGGACGCTGGACTTCCGGACGGGGACCCTGCGGCGGGAGACCGAGTGGGTCTCCCCCACGGGCAGGCGGGTGCTGGTCCGCACCGAACGGCTGGTGTCGTTCACCCAACGGGCGGCGGCGGCGATCCGGTACGAGGTGGAACCGCTCGACGGGGACGTCCAGCTCGTGGCCCAGTCCGACCTGCTCGCCAACGAGCCCATCGAGTCGGACTCCGGCGATCCGCGGGTGGCCGCGGCCCTGGAGGCACCGCTGATCGGCGAGTTCGCCCGTGCCGAGCACCAGCGTGCCGTGCTGGTCCACCGCACGAAGCGGTCCGGGCTGCGCATGGCCGCCGCCATGGACCACCGGATCGAGGCCGGCGAGGACCTGCGCACGGACATCACGGTGGAGCAGGACCTGGCCCGGCTCACGATCGCCGTCGACGTCCCGCTCGGCGGGAAGCTGCGGGTGACCAAGTACCTGGCCTACGGCTGGTCGGCGCAACGGTCGCTGCCCGCGGTGCACGCGCAGGTGGACGCCGCGCTCGCCGGGGCCCTGCAGACGGGCTGGGAGGGGCTGCTGGCCGAGCAGCGGCGGTTCCTGGACCAGTTCTGGGCCAGCGCGGACGTGGAGATCGACGGCGATCCGGAACTCCAGCAGGCCGTCCGGTTCGGGTTGTTCCACGTGCTGCAGGCCGGGGCCCGCGGCGAGAGCCGGGCGATCCCGGGCAAGGGGCTGAGCGGCCCGGGCTACGACGGCCACGCGTTCTGGGACACCGAGACCTTCGTGCTGCAGGTGCTCACCTACACCCTGCCGGACGCCGCGCGGGACGCCCTGCGCTGGCGGCACAGCACCCTGGACAAGGCGCGGGACCGCGCCGCACAGCTCGGGCTGCGCGGGGCGGCGTTCCCGTGGCGCTCGATCAACGGCGCCGAGTGCTCGGCGTACTGGCCCGCGGGCACCGCGGCCTTCCACGTGAACGCCGACATCGCGGACGCGGTGGTGCGGTACCTGCAGGCCACCCACGACACCGAGTTCGAACGGCAGTGCGGCACCGAACTGCTCACCGAGACGGCCCGCCTGTGGATCTCCCTGGGCCACCACGACCCGCACGGCGGGTTCCGCATCGACGGGGTGACCGGGCCGGACGAGTACAGCGCCGTGGTGGACAACAACGTCTACACCAACCTGATGGCGCAGCGGAACCTCCGCGCCGCCGCGGACTCGTGCGAGCAGCAGCCGGACATCGCCGAGGAGCTCGGGGTGGACCACGTGGAGGTCGCCGGGTGGCGGGAGGCCGCCCGGAAGATGCGGATCCCGTACGACGACCTGCTCAAGGTGCACCCGCAGTCGGAGCGGTTCACCGAGCACGCCCGGTGGGACTTCGCGGGGACACCGACCCACCGGTACCCGCTGCTGTTGAACTTCCCGTACTTCGACCTCTACCGCAAACAGGTGGTCAAGCAGGCGGACCTGGTGCTGGCGATGCACCTGCGCGGCGACGCCTTCTCGTTGGAGCAGAAGCGGCGCAACTTCGCCTACTACGAACAGCTGACCGTCCGGGACTCGTCGTTGTCGGCGGCCACCCAGGCGGTGCTGGCCGCCGAGTGCGGACACCCGGACCTGGCCTACGACTACTTCGCCGAGGCGGCCCTGACCGATCTGCGCGACCTGCACCACAACGTGCGCAACGGGCTGCACATGGCCGCCATGTCGGGCTCGTGGCTGGCGATGGTCGCCGGGTTCGGCGGGATGCGGGACCACGGGGGCGAGCTGAGCTTCGCCCCACGGCTGCCGTCCGTCCCACACCGGATCGCCTTCCGGATGTGCTTCCGGGGATCCCAGTTCTGCGTCGAGATCCGGCGGGAGTCGGCGACCTACCGGCTGATCCACGGCAAACCGTTCACGCTCACGCACTACGGGGAACCGGTGACCGTCACCGAGGAGTCGACGACCCTGCCCCTGCCTCCCGGCGAACCGACCGAACGCCCGTCCCAGCCCGCCGGGCGGGCCCCCGCCCGGCGTTGGGTCCCGATCATCGGGGCTGACCGGCCCCGCAGCGCTCCGGGCCCCGCGGGGGCGGGATGACGTCGTCCTCAGTCCGGGGGTTCGACGGTGCCCGCGTCCGAGGTCACGTCGTCGGTGCGGATGTCGTCCTTGTTCGGCGGCTCGGGGACGTCGCGGTTCAGCGTCCCGTCGGTGTCGGGCTCCCGGCGGTGCCGCATTCGGTCGCGGACCGGGTCCGTCTCCTCGGGCCCGGGTCCGCGCTCGTCGGCCGGGGGGAACTCGGGGCGGCTCATCGGTATCGACCTCGCCTTCGGTGAGCGACTCGTCGGCACCTCACGGGAGTGCCGACACGCACGCCGCCACGGCGATCACGCTGCCTGCGACCGTACCCACTCGCCGGTGCCCTCGTCCATCAGCGCGAGCAGCAGCCCCTGCGTCGTCGACCAGGGGCAGGTGACGACGGGGCCGCCGAACACGGTGAGCAGCGCCTCGGCCACCACGGCACCGGCGAGGGACTGGCGGGCACGCGGGCGGGAGATCCCGGGCAGTTCGGCCCGGCGCGCGGGCGGCAGCGCCGCCAGCCGCGGGATCCACTCCCGCACGTCCTCGACGTGCAGTTCCCGGCTCTTCGTGCCCTTCCGCCGTCGGCCGGCCAGAACGGCGAGCTGGCGCAACACCTTCGAGCAGCCGACCGTGCGGAACTCCCGCAGGCGGGGCACCTCGTCCCCGACCGCGGCGAGGACCCGCTCGACGGCGTCGTCCCGCAGTGCGTCGAGCGCGTGCCCGGACGGGCGGTCGGTGTCCAGCCGCCACCGGCGGGTGGTCTCCCGGGCGCCCAGTCGCAGCGACCGGGCGAACTCGGCGTGCATCCCCCGCCCGGCGGCGAGTTCGACGGTGCCGCCGCCGATGTCGAGCACGGCGAGCGGCCCGGCCTCCGAACCGAACCACGCCCGCGCGGCCCGGTAGGACAGCCCGGCCTCCTGGACCCCGCTGAGGAACCGCAGGCCGATCCCCGTCTCGTCCCGGACCCGGGACCGGATCTCCTCGGCGTTGCGCGCGTCCCGGATGGACGAGGTCGCCAGGCCGAAGACGTCGGTCACCTCGTTGCGTCGGGCGACCTCGGCGGCGGAACGGACGGCGGACACCACCGCGTCCACTCCCTCGTCGCGCAGGCGGCCGGTGGCATCGAGCGACCGGTCCAGGCGTAGTCGGGTCTTGTGGTTCACCACCGGTTCGAGGGCCGCCCCGGCACGGTCCACACACCGCAACCGTGCACTGAAGCAGCCCACGTCGAGTACGCCGACCGTGCCCGAGCCCGACACCGACCGCACCTCCCTTTCGCGAAAACCGACGGATTCCCACGCACCGCGACGGATAACGGCGCTGTAACCCGTTCGGGTGACAATAGTTCGTGTGACACCTGTTGCCGTAACGACACAGACCCGTCCCGGCGATCCTAGAGAAGGGAATAATCACACCGGAGGGGACGAGGAGAGTGGCAACCGTGCGCATGCCCGGCGACCGGACGCCGGGGCTGCCGGGCGCCCGGCCGGACGAGACGGCCCGGTGGGGTGCCGCCGCGGCGGC
>NZ_KI912203.1:35822-39824 GCF_000231035.2 Saccharomonospora iraqiensis subsp. paurometabolica YIM 90007
CCGGCCCCGCGCCGGCCACGCGGCCGGGCCGGGCGCCGCTCAGCCGGTCCGGGTGAGGGCGACCGTCACCTTCGCCCCGTCACCGACGGTCCCGGGATACCCGCCGGGGGCCTCGCCGTAGGAGACCCCGGTGGCCAGGGTCTCGTTCGCCAGGAAGTCCTCGTGGGACCGGACCGCGTCGGTCACCTCGGCGGGGGCGTCCACCGTCAGGCCGATCCGGTCGGCCACGTCGAGCCCCGCGTCCCGGCGGGCCTGCTGCACCACCCGGACCAGGTCGCGCACCACACCCTCGGCGGCCAGTTCGGGTGTGACCGCCGTGTCGAGCGTGACCAGTCCCGAACCGCCGGGCAGTTCGGCGGCCGCCCCGGGATCGGTGGCGACCAACCGCCGCTCGTACTCCCCCTCCTGCAGTTCGACACCGGCGGCGACGACCGCGCCGTCCGGGGTGGTCGTCCAGTCCCCCGCCTTGACCGCCTTGATCACCTTCTGCACGTCCTTGCCGAGCCGGGGCCCCGCGGCGCGCGCGTTGACCGCGACCTCGAACCCGCCGTGCGCGGCGACATCGGTGGTCAGCTCGACCGACTTGACGTTCACCTCGTCCCGGACGATGTCGGCCAGCGGCCGCAGCTGTTCGGCGTCCCCGGCGGCCACCAGCAGCTTCGCCAACGGCAACCGCACCCGCAGCTTGTTCGCCTTGCGCAGCGACAGCGCCGACGAGCAGACCTGCCGCACCCGGTCCATCGCCGACACCAGCGCCGGATCGGCGGGCAGTTCGTCGACCAGCGGCCAGTCGCACAGGTGCACCGACCGGCCGCCCGTCAGCCCACGCCAGACCGCCTCGGTGGTCAGCGGCAGCAGCGGGGCCGCGGTCCGGCAGACCACCTCCAGCACCGTGTGCAGGGTGTCGACGGCGTCCGCCTCGCCCGCCCAGAACCGGTCCCGGGACCGGCGCACATACCAGTTGGTGAGCACCTCGAGGAACTCCCGGACCCGCGCACACGCACCCGCGATGTCGTAGCCGTCCATCGCCGCGCCGACGTCGGTCACCAGTTCGTGCGCCTTCGCGAGCAGGTACCGGTCCAGCACGTGCTCCGAGTCAGTGCGGACCCGCCCGGTGATCCCCTCGGCCCCCGCGTACAGCGCGAGGAAGTAGTACGAGTTCCACAGCGGCAGCACCGCCTGCCGCACCGCGTCCCGGATGCCCTTGTCGGTGACGATCAGGTTGCCGCCGCGCAGGATCGGGCTGGCCATCAGGTACCAGCGCATCGCGTCCGAGCCGTCCCGGTTGAACACCTCGGTGACGTCCGGGTAGTTGCGCAGCGACTTGGACATCTTCTGCCCGTCCGAGCCGAGCACGATGCCGTGCGAGACGCACGTGCGGAACGCGGGACGGTCGAACAGCGCCGTGGCGAGCACGTGCAGCGTGTAGAACCAGCCGCGGGTCTGGCCGAGGTACTCGACGATGAAGTCGCCGGGATAGTGGTGCTCGAACCACTCGGCGTTGTCGAACGGGTAGTGGACCTGCGCGAAGGGCATCGACCCCGAGTCGAACCACACGTCCAGCACGTCCGGCACCCGGCGCATCGTCGCCGCACCGGTCGGGTCGTCCGGGTTCGGCCGGGTCAGCGCGTCGATGTGCGGGCGGTGCAGATCGGCGGGGCGCTGCCCGAAGTCCCGTTCGAGTTCGTCGAGCGAGCCGTAGACGTCCACCCGGGGATGGTTCGGGTCGTCCGAGACCCACACCGGGATCGGTGTGCCCCAGTACCGGTTGCGCGAGATCGACCAGTCCCGGGCGTTCTCCAGCCACCGGCCGAACTGGCCGTCCTTGACGTGCTCGGGGTACCAGGTGATCTGCTGGTTCAGCTCGACCATGCGGTCCCGGAACCGGGTGACCGCCACGAACCACGACGACACGGCCCGGTAGATCAGCGGGTTCCGGCAGCGCCAGCAGTGCGGGTACGCGTGCTCGTAGGTCTCGTGCCGCAGCAGCACCGCACCCTGCCGCGCCGCCGAACCCGTGCCGTGCTTGAGGTCGCGGATGATGTCGGCATTGGCGTCGAAGACGTTGCGGCCCTCGTAGTCGGGCACTTGCGCGTCGAACCGTCCCTTGGCGTCGACCGGGGTGACCGGGACGATCCCGGCGGCGTCGGTGACCGCCTTGTCCTCCTCGCCGTAGGCAGGGGCGATGTGCACGATGCCCGTGCCGTCGTCGGTGGTGACGTAGTCGGCGGCGAGCACCCGGTGGGCGTTGGCCTGTCCGACGAAGTACGGGAACGGCGGCGCGTACCGCGCACCGAGCAGGTCGGTGCCCCGGTAGCGGGCGACGATCTCCGGATCCGCACCGAGTTCCCGCGCGTACGCGGACACCCGGGCCTCGGCGAGCACGAACCGCCTGCCGTCGTCGTCGCGCACGACGACGTAGTCCACGTCCGGGTGGACCGCGGTGGCCAGGTTCGACGGGACCGTCCACGGCGTGGTGGTCCAGACCAGCAGGTAGGCACCGTCAAGTTCGGCGAGGGCGCCGTCGTTGCCCTCCACGCGGTAGCCGAGGGTAACGGCCGGGTCCTGCCTGCTCTGGTAGACGTCGTCGTCCATCCGGAGCTCGTGATTGGACAGCGGCGTCTCGTCGCGCCAGCAGTACGGCAGCACCCGGTACCCCTCGTACACCAGGCCGGAGTCCCAGAGCCGCTTGAACGCCCAGATCACCGACTCCATGTAGGAGACGTCCAGGGTCTTGTAGTCGTTGGCGAAGTCCACCCAGCGCGCCTGGCGGGTGACGTACTCCTGCCACTCCGCCGTGTAGCGCAGCACCGACTCCCGGCAGGCACGGTTGAACTCGGCGATGCCCATCTCGTCGATCTGGGCCTTGTCGGTGATGCCGAGCTGCCGTTCGGCCTCGAGCTCGGCGGGCAGGCCGTGCGTGTCCCAGCCGAACCGGCGCTCCACCCGCCTGCCCCGCATGGTCTGGTAGCGGGGCACGATGTCCTTGACGTACCCGGTGAGCAGATGCCCGTAGTGCGGCAGGCCGTTGGCGAACGGGGGACCGTCGTAGAAGACGTACTCGTTGGCGCCGTGGGTACCGGCCTCCCGGTTGTCCACCGTCGCGGCGAACGTGCCGTCCGCCGCCCAGTACGCCAGGACGTCCTGCTCCAGCGCGGGGAACGACGGGTGCGCGGGGACCTGGTCGGCGTCCTGCTCGCCGACGGAAGCCTGGGGATACATCGTCGGGGTAGCTCCTCGCGGTTCGGCTGTCTCTCGCACGGGCCGCGCATCCGGCCGGCCCCCACGGGGACGAGACGGCGCCTGTCGGCAGGCGCGCGTACCGCGGTACCACCCCGCTTGCCCGCGCTCCACGGCACGGACCACTCGTTGCCCGGCGATGACGGGCCGGACCCGTCCGGTTCTACTGAGGTGCGCCCGCCCCGCCCGGAGGCGGTCCCGGAGGGCGGTCGTGCACCCGTTCTTCCGGAGGCTCCCCGGTGATGGCCGGATCGACGCCTGTGCCCCTCAGGTTAGCCGGTGTGCCCGGGCGGGTGCCGGGCACCCACCCGGATCGCACCCGGGACGGCCCACCTCACCTGCGGCCGGACCGGCGGCGGTGGGCCGCGGCGAGGGCCGCGTCCGGCCCACAACGCGCACAGGGGGTGAAGCCGAGCTCCCGCGCCTCCCGGGCGGGCAACGGGATCGTGGCGCGCTGTCCGAGCCATCCGCACTCGGCGAGGTGGTAGCGCGGGTACTCGTCGACCACCAGCACCTCCGCCTCCGACTCGGTGACCACGAGCACGTCGGTCGCGTCCGTGGCCTCCTCGGGTGGATCGGTGTCCCCGGCGGTCAGCTCCCCGGACGACACCAGCAGCGCGGTCCTGGGCGTGGCCTCCGTCGTTCCGGAGGCACGCTCCCGGCCCGCACCGCCGCCACCCGCGGTCCCCGGATCGACTCCCCCGGCCGGTCCGGTCCCGGTGGAGGCGGACCCCGCCGCGGTCGGGGACGCGCTCCGCTCCC
>NZ_KI912203.1:39924-40262 GCF_000231035.2 Saccharomonospora iraqiensis subsp. paurometabolica YIM 90007
CGTCGACGCCGCGGTCACCGTCCTCCGGTGCGGTCCGATCCCGCGCCGTGTCCTCCCGCGCCGTGCCCTCCCGGGCGGCGTCCCGGGGCACGTCCTCCCGCGGGCGCGCCCGCGCGGTGTCGTCGAAGCCGTTCTCGGTCACGTCCGTCCTTCTCCGCTGTGTCCACCACGTCACTGTCCACACACCACGTCGCACGCACCACCCTCCGGCGCACCGGGACGCCTCACGCGCGTCCCCGCCGGGCTCCCGTCGAGGGGCCCGACCGTCCGCGTCCGTTGCGGGCGGTGGTGCGTCGACCGTACTCCGGTGCCGACCGCCGCCGGTCCGGTGCCGACCG
>NZ_KI912203.1:40362-41093 GCF_000231035.2 Saccharomonospora iraqiensis subsp. paurometabolica YIM 90007
GGGATCGCGCCCCCCGGCCGCCCGGACGCGGACCACGGCGGTCGGTGCCCATGGGCGCCCCCTCTCACCCGCCGCGTCGGTCCAGCTCGGCGAGCAGCTCGGCGCCGAGCTGGGTGACGTCCCCGGCACCCATGGTGACGAGCACGTCCCCCGGCTTCACCAGGTCGACGGCGAGCGCGGCGGCACGGTCGAAGGCGGGTTCGTAGTGCGCCGCGGCACCGCGGACGCGCTCGGCGATCAGCTCGCCGGTGACCCCGGGTTCGGGTTCCTCGCGGGCGCCGTAGACGTCGAGCAGCACAACCTCGTCGGCGAGGCCGAGTGCCTCGGCGAACTCGCCCGCGAACGCCTTCGTCCGGGAGTAGAGGTGGGGCTGGAACACCACGACCACCCGACCCGCCCCCGCCGCCTGGCGGACGGCGGCCAGCTGCGCGGCCACCTCGGTCGGGTGGTGTGCGTAGTCGTCGTAGACCCGCACGTCACCGGAGCGCCCCTTGAACTCGAAACGCCTGCGGACGCCGCCGAACGCGGCGAGCCCGTCGACGAGGTCGTCCGGCTCCGCACCCAGTTCCAGCCCGGTGAGCAGGGCGGCGACGGCGTTGAAGGCCATGTGCTCGCCCGGCACGGCGACCCGCACGGTGAGCTCGGAGTCGCCGAGCGCGAGACGCACGGTGCCCCCCTCGTCGCCGGGCCGGTAGTCGAGCACCCGCGCGTCGCCGGGCCCGTCCGCCCGG
>NZ_KI912203.1:41193-43016 GCF_000231035.2 Saccharomonospora iraqiensis subsp. paurometabolica YIM 90007
GCGGGCGGATCGTCGGCGCAGACCACGAGCAGCCCGCCCGGCTCGATCCGGCGCACGAACTCGGCGAACACCGCCTGGTAGGCCTCGGCCGTGCCGTGGTGGTCGAGATGGTCGGGTTCCAGGTTCGTGATCACCGCCACCGACGGGGTGTAGGCGAGGAACGACCCGTCGCTCTCATCGGCCTCCGCGACGAAGAGACCGCCCTCACCGTGGTGCGCGTTGGCCCCCGACTCGTTCAGGTCGCCCCCGATGGCGAAGGACGGGTCCAGCCTGCAGTGCTGCAACGCCACGGTGAGCATCGACGTCGTCGAGGTCTTGCCGTGCGTCCCCGCGATGCAGGCGACCCGGTGGCCCTCCATCAGGGCCGCGAGCGCCTGTGCCCGGTGCAGCACCGGGATCCCCCGCTCGCGGGCGGCCACCAGTTCCGGGTTGTCCTCCCGGATCGCCGTGGACACGATCACCGCGGACGGGTCCTGTCCGAGCACGTCGAGATTGTCGGCCCGCTGCCCGACCTCGATGTGCGCACCCTGGGCGCGCAGTGTGAGGAAGGCACGGGAGTCCTTCGCGTCGGATCCCGACACCCGCGCTCCCCTGGCGAGCAGGATCCGCGCGATGCCGCTCATCCCGGCACCGCCGATCCCGATGAGATGTGCCCTGTCGAGCACCCCGTCCCGCTCCAACGTCATCGCCCCCTGCCTCGGTTCCCCTCGTCGTTCGAGGACCTGTCGTTTCAGGACCTGCCCACTCGTGCGGCCGCCTGTTCCAGCACCATGCCCGCCAGCACCTCGTCGGCCTCCCGGTGGCCGAGGCCGACCGCCGCCGCGCTCATCCTCCCCAGCCTGCCCGGATCGGTCGCCAGCGGCACCACGGTCTCGGCGATCCGGTCGCCGGTGAGGTCCGCGTCATCGATCATGAGCGCCGCACCCGCGTCGACCGCGGGCCGCGCGTTCGACGCCTGTTCGCCGTTGCCGTGCGGCAGCGGGACGAAGACGGCGGGCAGTCCCACCGCCGACACCTCCGCGACGGTCATCGCCCCGGAGCGGCACAGCACCAGATCCGCCGCGGCGTACGCGAGATCCATCCGCTCCAGGTACGGCACCGGCACGTAGGCGGGCCGTCCCGGGAACTCACGCACCACGACGGTGTTGCCGGGTCCGTGCGCGTGCAGCACGCTCACGCCCGCGTCGGCGAACCGCTCCGCCGCGTCGGACATCGCCGTGTTGATCGACCGGGCGCCCTGGGAACCGCCGAAGGCCAGCAGCACGGGGGCGCTCGGATCGAGGCCGAAGTACTCGCGGGCCCGGTCCCGGAGCGCGGTGCGGTCGAGCGTGGTGATCGAACGCCGCAACGGGATCCCGACGACGTCGGCGCCCGGCAGCGCCGTCCCCGGCACCGCCGTGGCCACCCGCGCCGCGAGCCGCGCCCCCACCTTGTTCGCCAGCCCCGCGTGCTTGTTCGCCTCGTGGACCACGATCGGCACCCGCCCCCGGGCGGCGAGGTAGGCGGGCAGCGCCACGTAACCACCGAAGCCGACCACCACGTCGGCGTCGACGCGGTCGAGCACCTCCCGGGTGCGCCGGACCGAGTCGCGGACCTTCCCCGGCAGTCGCAGCAGATCCACGGTGGGCTTGCGCGGCATCGGCACCGGTGGGACCAGTTCCAGCGGGTAGCCGCGGGCGGGCACCAGCTGGTTCTCCAGCCCGCGCTCCGTGCCCAGGGCCACCACCCGGGCATCCGGCCGCAGCCGGGTCACCGCGTCCGCCAGCGCGAGCGCCGGTTCGATGTGGCCCGCGGTGCCACCCCCCGCGACGACCACGGTGGGG
>NZ_KI912203.1:43116-44186 GCF_000231035.2 Saccharomonospora iraqiensis subsp. paurometabolica YIM 90007
GTCAGTGGGACGGGTTCCGTCCGGTCGGGACGCGGCGGCAGGGTCGCGGCCCGGGAGTCGGCCCCGCCGCGTGCCGCCCGCGTGGCGGCCTCCTCGTTGTTCACAGACACGACGGAAGGTTACCCACGAGGTCCGGGCTCCGCTGAGCCGGTGCACGACGGTGGGCCCGTCGTGGACCCCGCCCTCATCCCGTCGTGCCCGCCGGGCCCCCGCCGCCGTCCGGGGTACCGATCCGGCGCAACCGGCGCGGACCGGAGTCGGGCCACGAGGGGGGCGGCCCCAGCACCACACGGGCGTTGGTGACGTAGGCGCCCTCCGGGGACGCCAGCACCGGGTCGAGCGCGAGCGCGCGCACCTCGGGAAGGTCCTCGGCCAACGCCGCCACCCGGAGCACGAGATCGTCGAGTGCGGCCAGGTCGGCGGGCTCGTCCCCGCGGTACCCGGTGAGCAGCGGCGCGGTGCGCGGCTCGCGCACCAGGTTCCGCGCGTCCACGTCGGTCAGCGGCACCGCCCGGAACGCCTGGTCCCCCAGCAGCGAACTCACCACGCCGGAGAGCCCGAAGGAGACCAGCGTGCCGAACGAGGGGTCGTCCCGCAGTCCGATCGCACACGACACCCCCTTGGGGGCCATCCGCTGCACGTACACGTCCCCGCTCCCGGAGACCTCGCGCAGGTCCCGGTACCCGACGCGCACCGAGTCCTCGGAGGTGAGGTCCAGCCGCACCCCGGCCAGGTCGGGGCGGTCGCGCAGGCTGTCGTCGAACGCCTTCAGCGTCACCGGGTAGCCGAGCCCGGCCGCGGCCGTCACCGCGTCGTCCTCGGAGCCGACCACGCGGAACGGCACCACACCGATCCCGTAGCAGTCCAGCAGCCGCACCATGGCGTCCTCGGGCATCCGCACCGGCCGTCCGTCGCCGTCCCCGGGGCCGACCTGCTCGCGCACGGTGCCCTCGGCGTGCTCCCGCACGGTGGCCTCCGCGTGCTCCCGCACGGCGCCGTCGGCGTGCTCCCGCACGGCGCCCTCCGCGTGCTCCCGCACGGCGCCCTCGCGTGCTCCCGCACGGTGGCCT
>NZ_KI912204.1:0-1749 GCF_000231035.2 Saccharomonospora iraqiensis subsp. paurometabolica YIM 90007
GGCCGCGCGGCCGGGATCCGCAGGCGGGCGCGGGTGCTCGGCCGGGCGACGGTGGCCGAGGTGGACGGGGACGTGGTCGAGCTGGAGGTGCACCACGCCGAGAGCGCGGCCGACTGGATCGCCGGGTACGCGCCGGACGTGGTGGTGCTGGAGCCGGACGTGCTGGCCAAGGCGGTGGTGGACCGGTGGGAACGCGTCGCCCACGGCGGCGATCCGGGGCCGGGTCGGGGCGGGCACGGATTGGGGGAGGTGTCCGGGTGAGTGCGTCGGGGCAGCGGCTGCCGCGGTTGTTGGCGCTGGTGCCGTATCTGTTGGCGCGGCCGGGGGTGGCGATCGCCGAGGCCGCGCGGGACTTCGACGTGACTCCGCGGCAGCTGCGCAAGGATCTGGAGCTGCTGTGGATGTGCGGGCTGCCGGGTTACGGGCCGGGCGATCTGATCGACCTGTCGTTCGACGGGGACACGGTGTCGGTGACGTTCGACGCGGGGATGCGCAGGCCGCTGCGGTTGACCGGTGGTGAGGCGAGCGCGTTGCTGATCGCGTTGCGGGCGTTGGCGGAGACGCCGGGGGTGGTGGACACGGACGCGGTGCGGCGGGCCGTGGCGAAGATCGAGGCCGCGTCGGGGCATGCGCGCCCGTCCGGGGTGGTGGTCGGGCAGGGGGTGCCGGACACGGCGCAGACCGCGGCGACCCGCGAGGTGGTGCGCGGGGCGTTGCAGGCGGGGCGGGCGCTGTGGCTGCGGTACTACACCGCGTCGAAGGACGAGATCACCGAGCGGCGGGTCGACCCGATGCGGCTGGTCATCGTGCAGGGTGTGAGCTACCTGGAGGCGTGGTGTCGGCGGGCGGAGGCGGTGCGGTTGTTCCGCCTGGACCGGGTCGACGGGGTGCGGGAGCTGGACGAGGCGGCGGAGCCGTCGCCGCGGGCGGAGCCGACGGACCTCTCCGGTGGGGTGTTCTCCCCGACGGCCGAGCATCCGGAGGCGGAGCTGGTGCTCGCGCCGGACGCGCGGTGGGTGGCCGAGTACTACCCGTGCGAGGAGTTGGCCGAGCTGGACGGGGGCAGGCTGCGGGTGCGGATGCGTTACGGCGACGAGTCGTGGATGGTGCGGCTGGTGCTGCGGCTCGGGGGCCGGGCCACGGTGCTCGCGCCGGAGCGGTTGGCGGTGGCGACCCGCAACCGGGCGGCGGAGGCGTTGACGCGGGTTCGTCACCTTCCTGTCACTTCGGGACAGTAGGCTTTCCGTCGTGATGGTCGTGGTGAGTGTCGCGGCGGTGCTGGCGGCGGTGCTGGTGTTGGCGGTCGCGGCCGTGCGGGTGGGTAGGGCCTTGCGCGCCTGCCGTGACACGGTCAGTATGGCCGCGGCGGGGATGCGGGACCGGTTCGGGCTCGTGCGCGCCCGGTGGGCGGCGGTGCGGGTGGGATTCGACCGGCGCCGCCGGGTCCACCGGACCCGGACGACACAGTACGATCGGGCGTGAGCGAGTAAGGGAGGCCGGGTCATGCCGAATGCGTTGAGCCCCTGGCATTTGATCATTCTGGTGCTGGTCGTGGTGGTGTTGTTCGGCGCCAAGCGCCTGCCGGACGCGGCCCGCTCGATCGGCAAGTCCATGAAGATCTTCAAGGCCGAGACGAAGGACATGCGGTCCTCCTCCGACGGCGCCGACGGTGCCGACGGTGCCGTCGCGCGGGACGGGGCGAGCGGGCCGGACGCGCGGCAGTTGCCGCAGTCGGGTGCGACCGCCGCG
>NZ_KI912204.1:1849-3638 GCF_000231035.2 Saccharomonospora iraqiensis subsp. paurometabolica YIM 90007
TCCCCGTCGCCGCGCGCGGCCGCGTCCCGCAGCGCCTCCAGCGACCCGAACCGGGTGATGAGTTTCGCGGCGGTCTTCTCCCCGATGCCGGCGACCCCGGGCAGCCCGTCCGACGGGTCGCCCCGCAGCATCGCCATGTCGGCGTAGGCGGCGCCGGCGTGCCCGGCGGGGAGACCGTAGCGGCGGGCGAGCTCGTCGGGGCCCAGCACCTCCGCCTTGGCCCACCCCTTGCCGACGTAGATCACCGACACCGGGGGCGGGCCGGTGCGCACCAGCTGGAACAGGTCCCGGTCCCCGGTGACCACCTCGACCGGGTCGCGGGTCTCGCGGGCGGCGAGCGTGGCGAGGACGTCGTCGGCCTCGAACCCCTCGGCGGAGGCGGTGGCCAGCCCCGCCGCCGCCAACAGGTCCAGGATCACCGGCACCTGCGGGGTCAGCGTGTCCGGCACCTCCTCGGTATCCGGCCCGGTCCCGGCGGCCGTCCCGGTTCCGGTGTCGGCGGGCTCGTGCGCCCCGGCCTCGGCGGCGACGCGGTGGGCCTTGTAGCTGGGCAGCGCCCGCACCCGGAACGCGGGGCGCCAGTCGGCGTCCAGGCAGGCCACCATCCGGGCGGGGCGGCGGTCGGTGAGGATGCGCGCCACCGTGTCGGCGAACCCGCGCACCGCGTTCACCGGCATCCCGTCCGGGGCGGTCATCGACTCGGGCAGCGCGTGGTACGAGCGGAAGTACAGGCTCGCCGCGTCGAGCAGCACCAGCGGGGCATTCACCCGCCCAGCGTGCCACACCCCGCGCCGCGGGCGGACCACGGACACGCGCCCGCGGTGACACCCCGGGCGCGGCACGCCGGGGAGACCGGGACCACACCGGCCGCCCGGCACGCCTATGCTGGGGCTTCCACCGACCCCAGGGAGGCGAACCAGTGGGAACGGCAGCCGTCGTGGTGCTCGTGGTGCTCGCGGTCGTGGTGGTGGCGGTCGCGGCGTGGGCCGTGTCCGGCTACAACGGGCTGGTGCGCCGCCGCAACAACTACCACAACGCCTTCGCCCAGACCGACGTGCAGCTCACGCGCCGGCACGACCTGATCCCCAATCTGGTCGAGACCGCCAAGGGCTACATGCGGCACGAACAACAGACCCTCGAACAGGTGACCGCCGCCCGGACGGGTGCGGTGCAGGCGCAGGAACAGGCCCGGTCGAACCCGGGTGAGCCGGGGGCGATGCAGGAACTGTCCGGCGCGGAGAGCGCGTTGACGCAGTCGCTGGGCCGGCTGCTGGCGGTGTCCGAGTCCTACCCGGACCTCAAGGCCAGCCAGAACATGACGCAGCTGTCCGAGGAACTGACCTCCACCGAGAACCGGGTCGCCTTCGCCCGGCAGGCCTACAACGACGCGGTGCTGTCCTACAACAACAAGCGGGAGACGTTCCCGACGAACCTGCTCGCCGGCGCGTTCAACTTCGGACCGGCCGAACCGCTGATCATCGAGGAGCCGGAGCAGCGGCAGGCGCCGGACGTGTCGTTCTGAGACAGGGCCGGTCGACGATGAACTTCTTCGAGCGTCAACAGGCCGTGCGGAAGGTGTCCGCGCGGCTGGTGTGGCTGTTCGTGGCCGCGGTGGTCGGCATCGTCGCCGTGGTCGACCTGGCGGCGTGGCTGGCGTTCGGCCTGGGCGAGACGTCGACCTCCGAGGCCGTGGGCACGCTGGTCGCGGTCAGCGTCGTCGCGCTCGCCCTGATCGGGCTGACGTCGCTGGTGCGGTCGCTGCTGCTGCGCCGCGGCGGCGGGCAGCGGG
>NZ_KI912204.1:3738-4514 GCF_000231035.2 Saccharomonospora iraqiensis subsp. paurometabolica YIM 90007
CGGCACCGCCGCCGCGCACGGCGCGGCCGGTCTCGCCGGCGACCTGTTCGTCGACGGCGCCCTCGGCTCACACACCGCCGCCCTGCACCGGCCCTACACCGACCGGCCGGACACCACCGGCCACCGCCACCTCGACGCCGACACCGTCGCCGAACACCTCATCGCCTGCACCACCGACGGCCTGCAGGCCGGGTTCCACGTCATCGGCGACGCCGCCCTCACCGAAGTGCTGCGCGGCCTCGAAACCGCCGAGGCCACCGTCGGCGCCCGCGCCCTCGCCGGCCGCGGCCACCGCCTCGAACACGTCGAGATGGTCGACGCCGAACAGGCCGCCACTCTCGCCCGGTACAACATCACCGCCTCCGTGCAGCCCCTGTTCGACGCCGCCTGGGGCGGGACCGACGGCATGTACGCCACCCGCCTCGGACCGGACCGCGCCGCCGGACTCAACCCGCTGTCCACCCTCGCCGCCGCGGGCGTGCCGCTGGCGTTCGGCTCCGACACCCCCGTCACCCCCCTCGACCCGTGGGCCACCGTCCGCGCCGCCGTGCACCACCGCACCCCCGGCTCCGGGATCTCCGCCCGCGCCGCCTTCAACGCCCACACCCGCGGCGGGCACCGGGCCGCCGGGGTCGCCGACGGCGTCACCGGAACCCTCGTACCCGGCGCCCCCGCCCACTACGCCGTCTGGGACGCCGACGACCTCGTCGTGGCCACCCCGGACAACCGGGTGCAACGCTGGTCCACCGACCCCCGCTCCCGCGTGCCCGGCCTGC
>NZ_KI912204.1:4614-5391 GCF_000231035.2 Saccharomonospora iraqiensis subsp. paurometabolica YIM 90007
CGCGGCCCCGCCAGCCGACGCAGCCGGGCCAACCGCGCCTCCGAGAACGACGCGGCGGCCACCCGGTCGAACGCGGCGCACCGCCGCAGCACCCGCACGAACGGTTCCACCGCCGCGTCCGACTTGACGTCGACGTTGAACAACGCGCCCGGGAGCTCCTCCAGCACGTCCTCCAACCTCGACACCGGCTCCCGGCCGCCGACCAGGGCCCGCCGCACCACCCGCCACGGTTGCCCGGCGATCGGGCCGGTGCCGTCGGTGGTGCGGTCCAGTGCCCCGTCGTGGTGGATCACCACGACCCCGTCGGCGCTGGCGTGCACGTCCGTCTCGATGTAGCGGTACCCCTCGGCCACCGCCCTCCGGAACGCGGGCAGGGAGTTCTCCATCCCGTCCAGGTCACCGACGTGCCAGCCACGGTGCGCGAACGCGCGGGGAGGGGAGCCGGCCAGGTAGGGGAACGCGGCGGTCATACGGCCCAGTGTGCCCGCCCGGCGGTCGGGGCGACACGGGCGGCACGCCGCGCGGCGCGGCGGGGGAACGGTTAGTGTGCGCAGCCGATGAGTGACCCGGCCGCGCGACGAGAACCCGCCCACACCGACACCCCGTTCCCGTCACGTGACGGAACCACGGACGGGCGAGGGGAGGAGGGGCACCGGGACGGTACCGACGGTGTGCCGCCGTCCGGCAGACGGGGCCGCCCGGTGCACTGCGGCTGGTGCGGCCGCCGCCTCGACGAGGGCCGAACCGGGGCGGGCGACGACACCGCGCGGACCGGCC
>NZ_KI912204.1:5491-9615 GCF_000231035.2 Saccharomonospora iraqiensis subsp. paurometabolica YIM 90007
CGCGCGGCGCGCGGGCGGATCGATCTGCGGCGCACGCTGCGCCGGTCGATGGCCACCGGCGGGGTGCCGATGCGGCCGGTGTTGCGACGGCGTGGTCCGCACCGGCCGGAGCTGGTGCTGCTGTGTGACCTGTCCGGGTCGGTTGCCGGGTTCGCGCAGTTCACCCTGCTGTTGATCCAGGCGTTGTCCGACCAGTTCAGCAAGGTGCGCAGTTTCGCGTTCGTCGGGGTCACCGACGAGGTGACCGACCTGGTGCGGGCCGGCAGTGAGGACCCGCGCAACCTCGCGGTGCGGGTGCTGTCGCAGGCGCGGGTGACGACCTGGGGAAGTAACAGTGACTACGGCGGGGCGTTGGACTCGTTCGTGGCCGGGTGGCCGGACGCGGTGGGGCCGCGTACGAGCGTGCTGATCCTCGGGGACGGCCGCACCAACGGGGGTGATCCGAACCTGCCCGTGTTGCGGGAGGTGGCGGCCGCGGCGCGGCACGTGTACTGGCTCAACCCGGAGCCGGAGAACCTGTGGGGAACCGGTGACTCGGCGGCCCACCACTACGCGCGGGTGGTGCCGATGCACGAGTGCCGCAACGTGCGGCAGCTGTCCCGGCTGATCACGGAGCTGATGCCCGCCGGGTGAGCCGCGCGGGCGGGTGCCGGGTCACCCGGCGAGCCGGTCGCGCAGCCGGGACAGCTCGTCCGGGTCGAGGGTGATGTCGAGCTCGCGCAGGGTCGCGTCGAGTCGCTCCGGGGGGACGGGCACCCGCTCGGTGGGGCGGCCGTCGGGGTGGGTGGTGTGCAGTTCGGTGCCGACGAGGCGGCGGCAGCGGCCGGGTTCGAGGCGCATCACCACCGGGCGGCCGGTGAACGGGGAGTCCGGGTGGGTGGCGATGTAGTGGTTGCCGACGGTGTAGTCGACCGGGCGCTGCGGGGTGGTGTCGAAGGCGTGCAGGGCCCTCCAGCCGTCGTCGGTGTGCTGCTCCAGGCGCCAGGTGCGGCCGTCGGCGCGTAGCCGGTGGGGCCAGCCGGCCTGGTCGACGACGTGCCCGTCGCGCAGCGGCATCGGGTGCAGCACACCGGAGCCGAAGCCGACGTCGACGAGGTGGTCGACGTCGTCGACGCGGGTCAGCAGGATCACGTGGGTCTGCGGGCCGGGGTGGTCGGGTTGGACGCGGGCCACGCCGCGCACGACCGGGTAGCCGAGCCGCTGCAGCACGGCGGCGAACAGCAGGGCGTGTTCGTAGCAGTAGCCGCCGCGGGGCCGGTGCACGAGCTTCGCGGTGATCGAGGCCAGGTCGAGGGCCGGGGTGCGGCCGAGCACGACGTCGAGGTTCTCGAACGGGATGGTGCGCACGTGGGCCTCGTGGAGCGCGCGCAGCCCCTCCGTCGACGGTGCGGCGGGGGTGTGTGCGAAGCCGATGCGGGCGAGGTAGGCGTCGAGGTCGAGCGCGTCGACGCCCCATTCGTCGGTGTCGGTGGGTGCCGGGGTGGGTGCGGTGGTGGTCATGGCGTCAGCGTCACACCTGCAGTGCGGTGGAGGTCAATTCGGGCGGCGCGGCGGCGGGGTGCGGCGGGCCACACTCCCGAGCATAGTTGCATCACACAACTTTTTTCGTTAGCTTAGGAAAAGATTTCCGGTCCGTGAAGGGAGTCCCGCCACGTCCGCGCCCGAGCGCCCCCCGTCCGGCGCCGAAGCCCCGCCGCCGCACGCGGGGCAGCCGCCCGAGCGGCCGATGTCGCACCGGCAGGTGCTCAAGGCGTTCACCGGGCTGTTGCTCGCGCTGCTGGTGGCGATCCTGTCGTCGACCGTCGTCTCCAGCGCGCTGCCCACGATCCTGGCCGACCTGGACGGCACGCAGAGCCAGTACGCGTGGGTGGTCACCGCGATGCTGCTGACCTCCACCGCCACCACCCCGATCTGGGGCAAGCTGGCCGACCTGTTCAGCAAGAAGGTGCTGTACCAGGTCGCGATCGTGATCTTCACGCTCGGGTCGGTGCTCGGTGGGTTCGCGCTGACCATGCCGCAGCTCATCGGGTTCCGCGCCCTGCAGGGCATCGGCATGGGCGGACTGCAGGCGCTCATCCAGGCCGTGATGGCGGCGATGATCACCCCGCGGGAGCGCGGCCGCTACGCCGGCTACATCGGCGCCACCTTCGCCGTGGCCACCACCTCCGGACCGCTGATCGGCGGGCTCATCGTGGACTCCCCGCTGGGCTGGCGGTTCACGTTCTGGGTCGGCGTGCCCATCGCCGTGGCCGCGTTCGTCGTGCTCGGCCGCACCCTGAAACTGCCCGTCGTCAAACGTGACATCAAGATCGACTGGCTGGGTGCGCTGCTGCTGGTGTCCGGGGTGACCCTGCTGCTGGTGTGGTTCTCCCTCGCGGGGCAGGACTTCGCGTGGCTCTCGCCCACCACCGGCTGGCTCGTCGGCGGCGCACTGGCGCTGCTGGCGCTGGCCGTGTTCGTCGAGACCCGGGTCAGCGAACCCGTGGTGCCGCTGCGGCTGTTCCGCGACCGCACCTTCACCCTCGCCATCGTCGGCTCGCTGGCCGTGGGCACCGCCATGTTCGGCGGTGCGGTGTTCCTCGTGCAGTACTTCCAGATCGCCCGCGGCTACTCCCCCACGGTGGCCGGGCTGCTCACCCTGCCGATGGTCGGCGGGATGGTCGCCTCCTCCACCATCACCGGCCGCATCGTGTCCCGCACCGGCCGCACCAAACCGTTCCTCGTGGCCGGGTCGCTGGTGCTGCTCACCGGGCTGTCCCTGCTCTCCACCGTCGACCACACCACCAACCTCGGGTGGATGGGCGTGTTCCTCGCGCTGATGGGCACCGGCGTCGGCTCGATGATGCAGAACCTCGTGCTGGCCGCGCAGAACACCGTCGGCATGCGCAACGTCGGCGCCGCCACCGCCACCGTCACCTTCTTCCGCACCCTCGGCGGCTCCGCCGGCGTGTCCGTGCTGGGTGCGGTGCTCGCCATGCGCGTGGCCGACCACATCACCAGCACCCTCACCGCCCGCGGCCTGCCCGTCGGCGACGCCCTCAACGGCGGGGGCGGAACCCTCGACGTCGACGCGCTGCCCCCGCCCGTGCGGGAGGTCGTGCGCGCCGCCTACGGCCACGCCACCGGCACCCTGTTCCTCATCGCCGCCTGCGCGGCCCTGGTCACCGTCGTCGCCGTCGCCTTCATCCGGGAACAACCCCTGCGCGAGACCCTCGACCTCGACGACCACGACGGCACGACACCGCCCGCGCCGCACACCCCCACCACCGAGCCCGCGGCCACCACACCCGACCCCGCGGCGGCCGCGGGGGACGAGCCGGTCACCACCGCCCGCCGCGCCTGAACCGCGCACCCCACCCACCGACCGACTGGTCCGGTCGGGTGACACGTGCCCATGGCCCCCGCGCGTCCATCCCCGTGGTCGTTACCGTCGGCCACCGCATCGCCCCGGGCCGCCCCCCGGGGCGGCCACACCACTGGGGAACGCGCCACGACCGTGTGAGCACCGGGAGCCACCCGGCCGGACGGGCGCGCGACGACCGGGAGGTCACCGGCACGACATGGTCTCCGTGACGCCACGACCACGCCGCCGCCCACGACCACGCCGCGGCGCCCTGCTCACCGCACTCGGCGCCGCCGTGGCGCTGTGCGTGCCGGTGGCCGGCACCGCCACCGCCCAGGTCGGCGACCTCGGCGACTACGAGGCCGACGGGGTGCACCTGCGCACCGGCCCCGGACCCTCCCACCCCAGCGTCGGGCTCGGCTACCGCGGCCAGCGCACCTGCATGTTCCACTACGAACAGGGACCGTCGGGCAGCATGCACGTGTGGTGGTACAACCTCAACTGGACCACCTACGTGTTCGGCTACACCCGCAACGACCTGATCCGCGTCGATCTCCCGTACGAGACCTGCGCCTACACCTGACGGCGCCACACGCGCCGACGGGAACAGCCGAACCGCACCGAGGAGGCCACCACCGTGACCCCCGACGAGACCCCCACCCCCACCGGGGACGACGGACCCGACCACCCGGACACGGCCCCGCGCACACCCCGCCGCCGACGGGTGCTGGTCCCGGTCACCGCCGCGCTCGGCGTGGCGGCCGTCACCGCGGCGACCCTC
>NZ_KI912204.1:9715-9951 GCF_000231035.2 Saccharomonospora iraqiensis subsp. paurometabolica YIM 90007
CGCCGTCGCCCCGGCGAGCAGGGACCGTCGACTCAGCTCGGGCACGCCGCCACCCCCTCGCCGCGCCGGGGACGTCCGGTGGTGACCGTGGCGTGAAGGTGCGCGTCCGTGCGCCGGGAGTGCGTCATCGGAGGGGACAACGACACAACTCGATCATGGTTACTCGCGCGGAGTGACGTCGTCGGGGCCGGCGGGCGTCGGCGGCGGGTGCAGCGCGTCGGCGGTGGCCCTGATCG
>NZ_KI912204.1:10051-10321 GCF_000231035.2 Saccharomonospora iraqiensis subsp. paurometabolica YIM 90007
GTTTCCCTCGCCAGTCTGGGGGTGTGTTGGTTGGCGACGGTGTTCACGGAGGTTGTGCCGGACCGTCCGGGTGTCGCGACACGCGCCGGACCGTCCGTGGTTCCCGGGACGTGCGCACGGCGGTGTTCCTGCTGGTGGTGCTCACGGCCGGGGCGTATCTGCCGAGCCCGCTGTACCCGGGATACCAGGACGCGTTCGGGTTCGGCGATCTGACGATGACCCTGGTGTACGCGACGTTCGCCCTGGTCAGCGCGCCCGCTGAGACTGCCA
>NZ_KI912204.1:10421-10881 GCF_000231035.2 Saccharomonospora iraqiensis subsp. paurometabolica YIM 90007
CGGGCCGCCCGCCGCGCGTGGTGCAGCAGCATCAGCGCGAGCAGCCCGGACACCTCGGGGTGCGCGACCGCGGCCGCCAGGCGGCGGGTGAGCCGGATCGCCTCCGCGGCGAGGTCCACCTCGCCGGAGTAACCCTCGTTGAAGATCAGGTACAGCACCCGCAGCACCGTGGCGACGTCGCCGGGTTCGGTGAACCGCACGCCGGACACGGTCCGTTTGGCCCGGCTGATGCGTTGGGCCATGGTCGCCTCGGGCACGAGGTAGGCGCGCGCGATCTGCCGGGTGCTCAGACCGCCGACCGCGCGCAGCGTCAACGCCACCGCCGAGGACGGGCTCAGGGACGGATGCGCGCACAGGAAGTACAGCCACAACGTGTCGTCGGTGTCCACGGCCGGGCCGGGCGCGGGCTCGTCCTCCACGCGGGTCTCGCGCCGCCGCCGGGCGGTGTCGGCGCGGGCGG
>NZ_KI912204.1:10981-11668 GCF_000231035.2 Saccharomonospora iraqiensis subsp. paurometabolica YIM 90007
CGAGTTCGGCGCGGGCCCGTTCCGCCTGCGCGGACAGCACCTCGGCGTGCCGCAGCACCGTGGCCGCCGCGGCGGTGAGCCGGATCCCGCGGCCGGACTGGGTGACCAGCTCGACGCCGAGGTCGGCGGCCAGCTGCCGCAACTGGTGCGACACCGCCGACGGCGTGTAGTGCAGCGCCGCCGCCGCCGCGGTGACGGTGCCGTGGTGGGCCACCAGCTGCAACACCCGCAACCTCGGATCGATCATGTCATCATTTTGCACGATCCTGTGTACGAACGTTCGCTTCTCTTCAGCGGTTTCCCTCGCCAGTCTGGGGGTGTGTTGGTTGGCGACGGTGTTCACGGAGGTTGTGCCGGACCGTCCGGGTGTCGCGACACGCGCCGGACCGTCCGTGGTTCCCGGGACGTGCGCACGGCGGTGTTCCTGCTGGTGGTGCTCACGGCCGGGGCGTATCTGCCGAGCCCGCTGTACCCGGGATACCAGGACGCGTTCGGGTTCGGCGATCTGACGATGACCCTGGTGTACGCGACGTTCGCCCTGGTCAGCGCGCCCGCGCTGCTGCTGTTCGGGTCGGCGGCGGACGCGCTCGGCCCGCGGGTGGTGCTGCGGACCAGCGTGGTGATGGCCGCGCTCGCCTCGGGGTCCTTCGCGCTCGCGTCCGGCCCGGGCTGGCTACTGGCCGGACA
>NZ_KI912205.1:0-781 GCF_000231035.2 Saccharomonospora iraqiensis subsp. paurometabolica YIM 90007
GACGTCGACCTCGAACGGCCCGTGCCCGCCGCACGGGTGGCCGGGGCGCTCGCGCGGACCCGCGAGGCCACCGGCGTCGGGATCACGGTGACCGTGCCGGTCGCGGGGCCCCGGCGGGGCATCGACGCGCGGGTGCGGCCCGTACTGCGGGAGCTGTCCGCCCGCCGGGTCCCGGTGACCGTGAACGCCATGGTGATGAACATGCATCCGGCGGGGGAGCGGCGCGGCGCGGTGACGACCGCGGCGCGGACGGTGGCGGGCCAGGTCGGCCGGATCTTCGGGCTGGACTCGCCGGACGCGGCCTACGCCAGGCTCGGACTGACCTTCATGGCGGGACGCGACGACACGGGCGCGGTCACGACCGTGGACGACGCCGTGGCGCTGCGTGCCTTCGCCGCCGAACGCCGGGTCGGGTTCCTCGGCTTCTGGTCGCTGAACCGCGACAACGGTGCCTGCCCGGGGCGGGTCGCCGCCGCGGCCGACTGCAGCGGTCTCGCCCAACACGATCTCGCCTTCACCCGGGCGCTGCTCGCTTCCCAGGATCCACGACAGCATCGAGCAGAAGGAGTTCCGTCGTGACCGACGATCCGACCACACCGGACACCGGCCCCGGACCGGACCACCCCGTCTTCCACGACCCGGACGGCCGCAGACGGATCTGGCTGCGGCTGACCGCCGCGTTCACGGCCGGCGGCGGCGCCGCGGTGCTCGGGGTGTGCGGGCTCCTGCTGTCCGGCCAGCCCGCCCCGGTGCCCACCACGGTCGCGCTCGTCCCCGAACA
>NZ_KI912205.1:881-4344 GCF_000231035.2 Saccharomonospora iraqiensis subsp. paurometabolica YIM 90007
GCGGGCACCGCGCAGCACGGGTGTCGCGATGCCGTGGAAGGCCGCCCGTTCCAGGCCGAGCCAGTCGGCGAGCCGGGCCTGCCCGGGTAGGTCGCCGATCCGCCGCACCACCACCGCCACGGCACCGACCGCGCCCAGCGCCAGCAGCGCGGAGGCGAGGTACTCCCACCACCGTGGGGTGCTCCCCACCCCGCCCGTCGCGGTGAAGCCGCTGAACGCCGACCACACAGCGGGGACGGCGAGCATCCCGAGCCCGGCCGCGGCCGCGGCCAGTGGCACCAGCGGTGCCTGGAGTGCCGGGCGCATCGTCTCTCCGGGGGCCGGGGGGTGGCCCGCCCCGGTCTCCGCCGGAAAACCCGTGTCCGCAGAGGATCCGTCCCCTGTGGACACGCCCGCCGTGTCCGTCCGCGGGGTCGGCCGGCCCAGCACGAACACCGCGGCCCGGGACGCGTAGGCGGCGCTGACGGCGGTGGCGGCCAGGCCCGTCAGGTACAGCGGGGTCGAGGTGTGCAGGGCGGCGGCGAGGATCCGGTCCTTGGTGGCCCACAGCGACAACGGGGCGAGCCCCGCCAGTGCCGCGGCACCGACCACGAACGTGGTGCCCACCACGGGCCACCGGCCGCCGACCCCGCGCAGCGCGGTGAGCCGCTCCGTGCCCACGACCGTGAGCCAGGCCCCCGCCGCGAGGAACAGCAGGCTCTTGGTGGCCGCGTGGGCGACCAGGTGGGCCGCGCCCGCGGTGACCCCGCCCGCACCGGCGGCGACCACCATGAACCCGATCTGGGCGCAGGTGGAGGCGGCGAGCAGTTGTTTGAGCTCGGGCTGCACCACCGCGACCGCGCCGAGCACGAGCGCCGTGGCGGCCCCGGCCCAGACCACCAGCGTCGTCGCCCACCCGGTCGCACTCAGCAGGGGGTGCAGGCGTAACAGCAGATAGGCACCCGCCGCCACCATCGTGGCCGAGTGCAGCATCGCCGAGACCGGGCTCGGGCCGTCCATCGCCCGGGAGAGCCAGAAACTGAACGGCAGCTGCGCCGACTTACCCAGCGCGGACAGCACGACACCGGCGGTGGCGACGTCGACCCATCCCGGGGGGAGCCGGGCGAGCGCGTCGAGCGACAGGCCGCCCGCACCCCCGGCGAGCGCCGCCCCGGCGGCGACGTAGAGCCCGAGATCGGCGGCGCGGGTGGTCAGGAACGCCACGGCGCCGGAGGTCGCCCGGCGCGTCTCGTGCCACCGGAAACCGATCAGCGCGTACGACGTCGCGCCCATCACCTCCCACGCCATCAGCAGGGTGAGCAGGGTCGTGGCGGTGACCGTGACCAGCATCGCCGCGGCGAACAGCAGCATCAGGCCGACGAACCGGGCCCGCGTCCCGTCCCGGGGGAGGTCGCCCGCGGCGAACACCAGCACCGCGGGCAGCACGGCGGTCACGGTCAGCACGAGGACGGCCGAGAGTCCGTCCACCCGCAGCCCGGCCGGGATCCCGGCCAGGAAACCGCCGGAGAGCTCCGGGCGGCCCAGTGCGGCGGCCACCGCGAGGCCGAGCGTCACCACCGCCACGCCGATCCCCAGCGGGAACGCCCCCCGGTCGGCGGGACGGCCCGTGCCGAGCAGTACCGCACCGGTCACCGACGGCAGGACGACGAGTCCGACGAGCACCGTGGTCAGGGCACTCACCCCCGCAGATCCGCGGCCATGTCGGTCATGTCCACGTCCCGGGCCCGGAACAGTGCCGTGGTCACCGCGAACCCCGCGGCCATCTCCACCGCCATCGCGGTGATGGCGAGCACGATGAGGACCTGGCCGTCGGCGGGGCGTGGGGTGACGAAGTACCAGAATCCGGCGGCGCCCACCAGCACGGCGTTGATCATGAGTTCGAGCCCCATCATGATCATCACGACCGACTGCTGGGAGAGCGCGCCGTACAGGCCGACGCTGAGCAGCGCGGCGGCCAGCAGCAGATAATGCTCCAGGATCATCGGCCGACACCACCCCGTATCGGGTCGTCGGGACGACGGCGGTCCAGCCGGTCCCCGTAGCGGTCGTACCGGCCGCGCCGGGTGGCCAGTACCACGGTGGCGACGATGGTGGCGAACAGCACCAGTCCCAGCACCATCATCACCAGCATCTTCGGCCCCATCAGGGCCGTGCCGAGCGCCCGGGTCGCCTCCGCGGGCGGCGGGGTGTCCGCCGAGGGCCAGTCGACGAGCAGAATGCCGGTGGCGAGCACCCCGAACGTGCCGAGGGCGATGCCGAGCGCCCCGCGCCGGTTGTGCACCATCGTCATGGGCATCAGCCCCGCCGGGTTCATCATGTACATCACCATGAACACGACCATGATCAGCATTTCCATGATCATCATGAGCACGACGAGCACCCCGAGGTAGGTCAGCCCGACCAGCAGCAGCGTCCCGCCGGCGAGAACGAAGGACACCAGCAGCGCGAACGTGGCCCTGGCCATGGAGTCCACCCGGAACACCAGCATCCCGGCCACCACGGCCCCCGCCGCACACACCCAGAACACCACCTCACTCCCCACCGACCCCACCCCCCTCCCCGCGAGTCGCCACTTCATGTCCGCGAGTTGCCACCCAATGCCCGCGAGTTGCCACTTCGTGCCCGCGGGTCGGCATCCCGGTCACGGCACCGCCCCCGCGAGCACCACAAGGGACACCGCCAGCGCCTGCAGCAACGCCAGCGGAATCAGCACCACCCAGGACAGTTCCTCGAACCGCTCCATCCGCACGGTCGGCGACCGCCGCCCGGCCCAGACCAGGACGGCGAGGACCGCGAGCGTCTTGAGCACCGACCACGACCACCCGGGCAGCAGCGGGCCGGACCCGCCGCCCAGGAACAACGGCACGGACATGGCCGCGCCCGAGACGAGCAGCAGCCACCGTCCGGCGCGGAACACCAGTGCGTCCGCCCCGGACAGTTCGGCGGTGGCGCCCCCCGCGACGTCCGCGTGCACCGGATGGTCGAACGGTGCCTGGAACGCCATCGCCGACACGGACACCAGGAACACCACGAACGCCACCGGCATCCAGACCACGAACCACAGCTGTTGTTGCGCGGCGACGATGTCGGCGATCCGCAACGATCCGGCCGCGATGGCGGCGGTGGTGAGCACGAACATGTGCGGCAGTTCGTAGGCCAGCCCCTGGGCCAGGAACCGGTAGCCCCCCACGAGGGCGAACGCCGAGTTGGCCGACCAGCCGACCAGCCACACGGCGGCCCACGCCACGATCTCCATCGCGTTGAACCAGACGATTCCCACGGAGAGGTCCCCGACCGCCCAGCGGCCCAGCGGGGTGGCCACCGAGGCCAACAGTGCGGCGGTGAGCAACGCGACGCCCGCCGTCCGCCACAGCAGGGTGTCGGCCCCCGGCGTCCGGCGTCGTTGCTGCACCAGCAGTGCCCCCGCGGTACGCGGGGCCGCGGTGAGCGCGTCCCGGACGAG
>NZ_KI912205.1:4444-4878 GCF_000231035.2 Saccharomonospora iraqiensis subsp. paurometabolica YIM 90007
GCCGTCCGCGTGCCGGGCCAGTCCGCGGTCGAGCGCGATCCCCGCCCAGGCCAGTACCGCCAACACCGGCGGCAGCACGAGCGCCCCCACCCAGCCGGTCGCCTCAACCATGGCGCACCCGCCCCACCCGCGCGGCGTGGTCGGGGTCCGGGTCGAACCCGGCCACCGTCAGTCGTGCGACGGCCAGTTCGGCCCCGGTCAGCAGTCCGGGTAGGACGTCGAGCGTCCAGCGCGTCGCTTCCCCCTCCGGGCCCGTGGTCCGGTGACCGGGGCCGTGCTCGACCACGTGCAGCCACCGGTGCAGGCGGTCGAGTGTGTCCCCCCGCAGGTGCTCGGGTGGCCCGGCCTCCTCCGGGACCCTGCCGATCCCGGCCAGCGACCAGCGCAGCACCCGCGAGCGCCGCACGCGCCGCGCCCACGAGGCGACCGACCGG
>NZ_KI912205.1:4978-9829 GCF_000231035.2 Saccharomonospora iraqiensis subsp. paurometabolica YIM 90007
AGGACCGGGTGAGCGGGGCGGACCCGTCCGGGGCGGTGCCCCCGGAGCCGCACGGGGACCGGCCGCTGCGGGTCGTCCTCGCCGACGACCAGGATCTCGTGCGGGCGGGTTTCCGGGTCATCCTCGGGGCCGAGCCCGGCATCGAGGTGGTCGGCGAGGCCGGGGACGGGGACGAGGCCGTGGCGGTCACCAGCCGTACGGGGGCCGACGTGGTGCTGATGGACGTCCGGATGCCCCGGGTGGACGGGTTGGCGGCGACCCGCCGCATCCTGGGCACGGCGCCGGGGGCCCCGCCGGGCCCGGCCGGGGCCCGGGTCATCATCCTCACCACCTTCGACCGCGAGGACTACCTCTTCGAGGCCCTGCACGCCGGGGCGAGCGGGTTCCTGCTGAAGAACGCCGCCCCGGAGGACCTGATCGACTCGGTCCGGGTGGTGGCCCGCGGGGACGCGTTGCTCTCCCCCGAGGTGACCCGCCGCGTCATCGCCCGGTTCGCGGGGACGGCCGCCCCCGTCCCGGGTGCCGCCGGGTGGCGCCCGCCGGAGCTGACCGACCGGGAGTACGAGGTGCTCGTGTCGCTGGCCCGCGGGGCGAGCAACGCCGAGATCGCCGGCAGGCTGTTCCTGGGGGAGACGACCGTGAAGACGCACGTGTCCCGGGTGCTGACCAAGCTGAACCTGCGGGACCGCACCCACGCCGTGGTGTACGCCTACGAGAACGGCATCGTGGCCCCCGGCCGGGAGTGACCGCGACGCCGCCCAGCGTCCCCCGTGGGGAGGACGCACCGGGTCGGTCGGGCGCAGGACGTCGTCGGTCGGTGCCCTGTGATTGACTCCGCCGTCATGTTGACCGTGACATCGATCAGTCGGAGCTTCGGTGCGCACCGTGCGCTCGACGACGTCTCCTTCGAGGTCCGGCCGGGGCGCATGACCGGGTTCCTGGGTGCCAACGGCGCGGGCAAGACCACCGCCATGCGGATCATCCTGGGGGTGCTCGCCGCCGACTCGGGCAGTGTGACCTGGGACGGACGTCCGGTCACGCAGGCCTCGCGGCAACGGTTCGGCTACATGCCGGAGGAGCGCGGGCTGTACCCGAAGATGCGGGTGGCCGAGCAGATCGCCTGGCTGGGGCAGCTGCACGGACTCGACCGTGCCGCCGCCCGCCGGAACACCGCCCGCCTGCTCGACCAGCTCGAACTCGCCCCGCGCGCCGACGACAAGCTGGAGGAGCTCTCGCTCGGCAACCAGCAGCGGGCGCAGGTCGCGGCGGCGCTGGTGCACGACCCGGTCCTGCTGATCCTCGACGAACCGTTCTCCGGGCTCGACCCGATCGCGGTGGAGACGGTGCTCGCCGTGCTGCGCGACCGTGCCGCCTCCGGCGTGCCCGTATTGTTCTCCAGCCACCAGCTCGCCGTGGTCGAGCGGCTGTGCGACGACCTGATCATCATCTCCGAGGGGGAGATCGCCGCCGCCGGGGAACGCACGGAGCTGCGCCACCGATACGGCCGGACGCGCTACGAGATGGTGGTGGACTCCGACGCCGGATGGCTGCGGGACCTGCCCGGGGTGCGGGTGCTCGACCTCGACGGGGCCCGCGCGGTCCTCGAGCTCGACGACGCGGCGGATCCGGGCGACGGGGCCGGCGCCGACCAGGCGGTGCTGCGGGCGGCGCTGGAGCGGGGAGCGGTGCGCACCTTCGCACCGGTCGTGCCGACCCTCGAGGAGATCTTCAAGGAGGTCGTGTGATGACGTCGACGGACACGCGGACCCCGACCGCCCCCGCCCCGCCGACCGGCCCGGGCACCGGAACCTCGTTCCGTTCGGCCACGTGGCTGGTGGCCGAGCGGGAGATCCGCAGCTTCCTGCGGATGAAGAGCTGGTGGATCGGCTTCGCCACCCTCGTCGTGGGACTCTTCGCGACGGCGCTGCTGCCGTCGCTGTTCGGCGGCGGGGACGCGGCCGACGACGGCAGGCCCGGGGTCGCGGTCGTGGGCACCGACCCGCCCCCGGGACTGGAGGCGGCCGCCGACGAGATCCGGATCCTCGAGGTCGACGATCCCGCGGGCGCCGGGCAGCTGCTGGCCGACGGCGAGGTCCGGGCGATCGTCACACCGGACGGGACGAACGGGTCGGACGCCGGGGTGCACGTGATGGCGGCGTCCGAACCACCCCTGGTGATCCTGGACGCACTCGGCACCCTCCCAACGGTGGAGATCGTCGAGACCCCGGACGACGCGGGTGGGGGAGAGCAGGCGCTGGTCTCGCTCGTGTTCGGCCTGGTCTTCCTGATGTTCGGCATGGGGGGCATCGCGATCGCGCAGAGCACGGTCACCGAGAAGCAGACCCGCATCGTCGAGATCCTGGTCTCCACCGTCCCGGTGCGGGCGCTGCTGGCGGGGAAGATCGCCGGGCACTCCCTGCTGACGATCGGGCAGGTCCTCGCGCTCGCCGTCCTCGCGCCCGTCGCGCTCCGGCTCGGGGGGCACACCGAGTTCCTGTCCGTGCTCGCCCCGGCCCTGGGGTGGTTCGTGCCGTTCATGCTGCTCGGGTTCGTGCTGCTGGCGGCGATGTGGGCGGTCGCGGGCTCCGTGGTCAGCAGACAGGAGGACCTCGGTTCGAGCACGAGCCTGGTGATGCTGTTCGTCATGGTGCCCTACTTCGCCGTGGTGTTCTTCGGTGACAACGCGGGGGTGCTCGCCGTGCTGTCCTACGTGCCGTTCTCCGCCCCGGTGGGGATGCCGGTGCGCCTGTTCACCGGGGACGCGCAGGTCTGGGAGGCGGTCGCGTCCCTCGGGCTGCTCGTCGCGGCGCTCGTGGTGATCGTGCTGCTCGCGAGCCGGGTGTACTCCGGGGCGCTGTTGCAGACCCGCGGCCGGATCGGGCTGGCCCGGGCGTGGGCCCGCGCGGACGACCGACCGACCGGGGACCGGGCGTGACCGGCGGTAGGGTCGGCACCGACGATGATCACGAAGGAAGGGTGGAGCCGATGTCGGTGACCGGGCTCGAACTGCGGACGCTGTCGGACGAGCCGGCCACGCTGGCGTCCCTCGGCGCACGGGCGCTGCTGGTGGTCAACGTGGCGTCCCGGTGCGGGCTGACCCCGCAGTACTCCGGCCTGGAACGGCTGCACGAACGCTACGCCGACCGCGGTTTCACGGTCGCGGGCTTCCCGTGCAACCAGTTCGCCGGGCAGGAACCGGGTGGGGCGGAGGAGATCGCGACGTTCTGCGCGACCACGTACGGCGTCACGTTCCCGATGTTCGCCAAGGTCGACGTGAACGGCCCGGACCGGCACCCGCTGTACGCCGAGCTGGTGCGGCACCCGGACGCCGACGGCGAGGCCGGGGACGTGCAGTGGAACTTCGAGAAGTTCCTGCTCGACGACGCGGGAACGGTGCTCGCCCGGTTCCGCCCGGGCACGGAACCGGAGTCGGACGAGGTCGTCACCGCCGTGGAGGCCGCGCTGGCCCGGGGCTGACCGGGCACGGGCGGGTGGCCGGGGTACGCCCCGCGAGGGCCCGGACGGTCGCGGTCAGTCCGAACCCGGCCACCACCCCGCCCGCCGGCAGCGGCAGCCGGTCGCCCCACCTCACGAAGGGTGTCGTGCCGGTGTGCCGGGGCACGGTGACGACGAAGGTCCCGCTGTCCCCGGGCGGGCGCCACAGCAGTTGCCGCCCCGCCGCGTCGAACGCGGCCGACGTGCCACTCGTGCTGACCAGCACGGACGCGCGCCCGGATTCGACCGCCCGCACCGCCTCGCCCGCCGCCTGCTGCGCCTGGGCCCAGCTGTCCTGAAACGTGGTGAGCGACCCCTGGACGACGGTCACGTCCGCCCCGGCCCGCGCGAGGTCGCGGCGCAGGTCCGAAAACACCGACTCGTAGGAAATCAACGGTCCGAGCGTGGTGCCGTCGACCCGCAGCAGTGCCCTCCGGTCACCGGTGGCCCGGTCGACGTCGGCGGCCTCGGTGTGCCCGGTCAGCGGCCCGAGTACCGGCCGCAGCGGCACGTACTCGCCGAACGGCGCCAACCGCCGCTTGTGGTAGGTCGCGACCACGCCGTCCGGCCGGTAGTGGTGGGTGGCCTTCGTGCTCCGCCCGTCCGCCTGCCGGGCGTCCACGTTGACCAGGAGATCGCCGCCCACCCGGGCGGCCGTGTGCCGCAACCGGTCCGCCACGTCCGGCCGGTCCCCCGGGTCCACCGGGACGCTGCTCTGCCCCCACACCACGACGTCGACGTCGGCGTCGGCGAGTGCCGCGGTGCGCCGCAGGTGTGCTTGCAGGCTGTCGTCGACCACGCCGGGCTGGACCCCGCCCACCCGTAGCGCACCCTCGACGGGCGGAACCGTCCGCGCCAGGCCGAAGGTGACCGTCGCCGCGAGCACACCGAGCGCGAGCGCGGCCCCCGTCCCGCGTGCCGGGGGAGGGGCACGGGTGTCGACCAGGACGGCCAGGCCCACGTTGACCGCCACCAGCACGGCGCCGATCAGCCACACCCCGCCCAGCGCCGCCACCGCGAGCACCGGCCGTACCGACCATTGGGACAGCCCGAGCGGGGTCCACGCCCCGCCGAGGTGGTGCCAGGAACGCGCCACGTCCACCAGCAGGTGGACGGACGGCAGCACCAGGACGGCCGCGGCGGCCCCGGCGGCGGAGGGCGGGGCCCGGAGGAGACCGTGGGCGGCGAGCGCGAACGGGATCCCGGTCAGTGCGGCGAGCGCCAGCGCCGGCACCGCGAAGGCGCCGAGCTGGGGCAGCAGCCAGTGCGCGGCCACCCCGGTGTGCCCCAGCGAGAAGGACCAGCCGAGCCAGGCGGCGTCCCGGAATCCCGCGGCCCGGCCGCACAGCAGCAGCA
>NZ_KI912205.1:9929-10478 GCF_000231035.2 Saccharomonospora iraqiensis subsp. paurometabolica YIM 90007
CCGAACGCGGCGCGGCCGAGGAGTCGGAGCGGGAGGAGGCCGAGGCCACCCGCAGACGGCAGGAGGCGGCCGAGCGGGACGAGCGTATCCGGCACCGACTGACCCGGCGCACCGCGCGTGAGCGCAGCGGCGTCCGCCGGTACCGGCCGGGCCCGGGGCGGCATCTGTACTCGCCGGCCTTCATCGGGACCGCGAGCCGCTGGGCCCCCTCCGCCGAGGAGGATCTCGACCGGGAGATCAGCAGCCTCGAGATGGCCCTGCGCGAACACGGCGCACTCTCCCGGCGCGAGCTGGCCGACGCGGTCGGCGCGCGGTACTGGGGCCCCGGCCGGTTCCGTGCCGCGTTGAGCGAGGCCGCGTACGAGGGACGGGTGCGCCGCCTGTCCCGGGACCGCTACGAGCCCGTGGCCGTGGACTCCCCGTCCTGACCCGGTCAACCGTCACCCCCTCCTCCGCCTCCGCCGATCCCACCCCCGATTCCGCCACCGCTTCCGCCGCCACCGCCACCGTCACCGAAGATGCCGCCACCGCCGAACCCGCCACCGCCGA
>NZ_KI912205.1:10578-12231 GCF_000231035.2 Saccharomonospora iraqiensis subsp. paurometabolica YIM 90007
CGAACCCGCCACCGCCGACCCCGCCGCCGGACCCGCCGCCGCCGTCGAGCCCGCCGCCGTCGGAACCGCCGCCGTCACCGTCGGGGCCGGACCCGTGATCGCCGTCCGTGTCGACGAAACCCCGGATCCCACCGCTGCCGCGCAGCTCGGACCGTATCCACACGGACATACCGAGCACGGTGGCGATGAGGATGACGAAGAAGATGATCGGGTACACGGGTGCTCCCTCCCCGGTGGTCGCGCGATGGGCGCTGTCGACACGGGGACGGGGTGGACCGGCGTCCCGGTTCCCGGATTCACCTGATCGGACCGGTACCGCGCGGCGTGCCCACGGCCGTCGGCGCGGTCGCACCACGGCGCGTTCACTCACCGGGACCGGTGCGTTGACGGTGCCGGGCGGCCCCGAGAAACCTGGCGACCGCTTGGTAACCGGGGTCGGTGGCGTCGCCGCGCCGTCCCCGCACGGACCCGGCCCTCCCCGGGCCCGCCGCAGTCGATCGCAGGAGGACGCATGCCGACCCCGGTCATCGTCGACGCCGCCCGCACCCCGTACGGCAAGCGGGGAGGATGGCTGTCCGGCCTGCACCCCGCCGAGCTGCTGGGTGCCGCCCAGCGCGGGTTGCTCGACCGGCTCGACCTCGACCCCGACCTCGTCGAACAGATCATCGGCGGATGTGTCACGCAGGCGGGCGAGCAGTCGGGCAACGTCACGCGCACCGCCTGGTTGCACGCGGGACTGCCCCGGGCCACGGGCGCCACCACGATCGACTCCCAGTGCGGGTCGGCGCAGAATGCCGTCCACCTCGTCTCCGGTCTGATCGCCACCGGCGCGCTGGAGATCGGCATGGCGTGCGGCGTGGAGTCGATGTCGCGGGTGCCGCTCGGAGCCAACGTCGGTGAGGCCGGGTCCCCGAAGCCCGACTCGTGGGACATCGACATGCCGAACCAGTTCGGCGCGGCCGACCGGATCGCCGCCCGCCGCGGTTTCGCCCGGGAGGAGCTCGACGCCTTCGGCGTGCGCTCCCAGGAGCGCGCCCGGCGCGCCTGGGACGAGGGCAGACTGGACCGCCAGATCATCCCCGTGACCGCGCCGTCGGTGGAGACCGGCGAGCCGGTGCGGGTCACCCGGGACCAGGGGCTGCGGGAGACCAGCGTGGAGGCGCTGGCGGGGCTCAAGCCGGTGCTGCCGGACGGCCTGCACACCGCGGGCACCTCGTCCCAGGTCTCGGACGGGGCCACGGTCGCCCTGGTCGCCGACTCGGAGCGCGCCCGTGCCCTGGGCCTGCGTCCCCGTGCCCGGATCGTGTCCCAGGCACTCGTCGGGTCCGACCCGTACTACCACCTCGACGGTCCGATCGACGCCGCCGAACGGGTGCTGAAGCGGGCCGGGATGACCATGGCCGACATCGACCTGGTCGAGGTGAACGAGGCGTTCGCGTCGGTGCCGATGTCGCTGCAGCGGGTGCTCGGGGTCGACGACGACCGGCTCAACGTCAACGGCGGCGCGATCGCGGTCGGCCACCCCGTCGGCTCCACCGGGATCCGGCTGATCGCCACCGCGATCGACGAGCTGGAACGCCGGGACGCCACCACCGCGCTCGTGGCGATCTGCGCGGGCGGCGCGCTGGCCACCGGCGCGGTCGTCGAACGGCT
>NZ_KI912206.1:0-150 GCF_000231035.2 Saccharomonospora iraqiensis subsp. paurometabolica YIM 90007
CGGCCGTCGTCACCGTCCGGTCGGCGGCACCGGTGTCGTCGTCGGTGGCCCCGGTCGGGACCGCCTCGTCGGTGGCGTCCGTCTCCGCCGTCCCGGCAGTACCCGCCGGGTCCGGTGCCGACGCCGGGCTCGTCCGCGCCTGCTCGGCTT
>NZ_KI912206.1:250-2210 GCF_000231035.2 Saccharomonospora iraqiensis subsp. paurometabolica YIM 90007
TCCCCGCCGTTCCCGTCGCCCGCCGCCGGGCGGGCGGCCGGTACGGGGCGGGCGCGGGCAGCCGCATGAGACGCCCGAACTTACCCGGTCCCTGGGTGCGCAGCGCCGCCACGGCCTCGGGTTCGTGGCGGGCACAGTTCGCCAGCAGCCCGAACAGCAGCATGGTCACCACGAGCGAGGTGCCGCCGTAGGAGATCATCGGCAGGGTCACGCCGGTCACCGGCAGCAGCCCCACCACGTACCCGATGTTGACCGACGCCTGGGCGACCATCCACGTCGTGAGGGTGCCCGCCACGATGCGGATCCACGGGTCGAGATTGCGCATCGCGATCCGCAGGCCGACGAACGCCAGCAACCCGAACAGCCCCAGCACCACCAGGCAGCCGACGAGGCCGAGCTCCTCACCGAGCAGCGCGAAGATGAAGTCGTGCTGCACGTTCGGCAGGTACATCCACTTGGACTGGCCCTGACCGAGGCCCTTGCCGAACAGTCCGCCGTCCGCCAACGCGTACAGCGCCTGGTTGGCCTGCATGCCGTCGCCCTGGGGATCCGCCTCGGGATCGAGGAACGCCTTGATCCGGTCGAAGCGGTAGTCGGCCACCAGCGCCAGCACCACCGCCCCGACCACGGCCCCGACGAGCAGCATCGTGAACAGCCGCAGCGGTGCCCCGGCGAACCAGAGCAGCGCCAGCAGCACCACGCCGAGCGTGATCGTGCCACCCAGATCCGGCTGGGCCATCACCAGCGCGAACATCAGCAACGCGGCGGGGACGACGGGCACCAGCAGGTGACGCCACCGGTGCAGCACCTCGTACTTGACCACGAGGATGTGCGCGCCCCACAGCGCCAGGGCCACCTTGGCGATCTCCACGGGCTGCAGGGACAGTCCCCCGACCACGAACCACCCCTGGGAGCCGTACCGCTCGGCGCCGAGCGGGGTCAGCACGAGCGCCAGCAGCCCGAGGCAGACGACCATGGCCGTGGACGAGAGGGCACGGACCACCCGCAACGGGGTCCGGACCCCGAGCCAGAACGCCACCGCGCCGACACCGACGAACGCCACGTGCCGGGTGAACATCGCGTACACGGTGCTGTCGCTGCCCGGGCTGGAGGACGACACCGAGGAGGCGGACAGCACCATCACGATCCCGAGCAACCCGAGGGTGCCGCACAGCGCCAGGATGAGGTGGAAGTCGGCGAGCGGTCGGGACAGCCACGCCGTCAGCGCGTTGTTCGATCCGGTCCGCCGGTCGGACCTGCGGCCGTCTCCGCGCGCCCCGGCACGGGGAGCGGCGGCGCGGAAGCCACCGGACCCGCGCCCCCGGGGGGCGGCCCGGCCGCCCCGGCGGGAACCACGATCGCCACCACGGGCGTCCACCGAGGTCACCGTGAGGTCGCCTCCCGTGTCCGCGTCGGTGGGACCGTCGTCACCGCTCGTTTCCGGCGGGCACCCCGCCCGTGTCGGCGTCCAGTGCCGTCACCGCCGTCGCGAACGCGCGACCGCGCTCGGCGTAGTCCCGGAACATGTCCAACGATGCGGCGGCCGGGGCGAGCAGCACGGTGTCCCCGGGTTCCGCCATGTCGCGGGCCGCGCGCACCGCCGCCGTCATGGGGTTATCCTCGCCCGGACCGAGGCGGTGGCGAAGGACATCCGGGGCGTGTCGCGCGAGTGCGTCGGCGATCACGTCGGCGTCCGCGCCGAGCAGCACCGCACCCCGGAGCCGGCCCGCGACCCCGGCGACCAGCTCGTCCACCGACGCACCCTTGAGCTGGCCACCGGCGATCCAGACCACGCTGTCGTGGGCCAGCAGGGACCCCTCGGCCGCGTGCGGATTGGTGGCCTTCGAGTCGTCGACCCAGCGCACCCCGTTCCGCTCGGCCACCTCCACCGCCCGGTGCGCGCCGGGCCGGAACTCCCGCAGGCCCCGGGCGACCGCGGCGGGGTCGACCCCGTGGGCCC
>NZ_KI912206.1:2310-6014 GCF_000231035.2 Saccharomonospora iraqiensis subsp. paurometabolica YIM 90007
CCCTCCGCGTGCTCCCGCACGGCGCCCTCCGCGTGCTCCCGCGCGGTGGCCTCGGCGTGCTCCCGCACGGCGCCCTCGGCGTGCTCGCGCACGATGGCCTCCGCCCCCGCGACGTCCAGCCCGTCCGGGCGCACCACCGTCCCCTGCGGCCGCTGTCGCCAGCCGGCGTAGCGCACGACCCGGGCCAGCGAGTTCACCGCCCGTTCGGGGCTGGGGTACGACGGGATCGAGCCGAAGGTCGGGGCACCGTCCGGCCCGGTGACCGCCAGCTCCGCGGGCACCCCCTCGGCGGCGAGGAACGTCGACACGATCGGCTTGGTCCATCCGGCGGGGTCCTCGCCGACCGAGTCCCGCAGCGCGCGGGCGTAGGCCGTCCCCGGGGTGGCGACCGGCGGCACGAACACCACCACGAGCGCGTCCACCTCCTCCGACTCCAGCGCCCGGCCGACCGCGGCGGCGAACGCCTCCGGCGGGGCCTGGGACCCGATGTCCACCGGCTCCATCCCGAGCCGCAGCCCCTGCGCCCGGGCCGTGTCGGCGGCGAGCATCCCGATCGCGCTCGAGTTCCCGACGATCGCGATCCGCGCGCCCCGGGGCAACGGCTGGTGGGCGAACACGAGCGCGGTGTCGAACAGCTGCGCCAGCGTGTCCACGCGCACCACCCCGGCCTGGTCGAACAGCGCCTGCACACTCGACTCGTCGATCTCGGTGGACGTGGCCGCCAGCTGGGGGCGCACGGCGTGCCTGCCCGACTTCACCGCGACCACCGGCTTGCTGCGCGCGATCCGGCGGGCCAGCCGGGCGAACTTGCGCGGGTTGCCGAACGACTCCAGGTACAGCAGCACCACGTCGGTGTGCGGGTCGGTCTCCCAGTACTGGAGCAGGTCGTTGCCGGAGACGTCGGCCCGGTTGCCCGCGGAGACGAACGTGGACAGGCCCAGCCCCCGGGCCTCGGCGTCGGCGAGGATCGCGATGCCCAGCGCCCCGGACTGGCAGAAGAATCCGGTGCGGCCCCGGCGGGGCAGCGAGGGGGCCAGCGTGGCGTTGAGCCGGACGCCCGGATCCGCGTTGAGCACGCCGAGCGCGTTCGGCCCGACGACCCGCATCCCGTGCGCGCGGGCCTCACGGACGAGCCGCAGCTCGGCGTCGGCGCCGTGCGGCCCGGTCTCGGCGAACCCGGCCGACACGATCACCAGCGCCTTCACCCCCTTGGCCAGTGCCGCGTCCAGAACCTCCTCGACCTGTCCGGCGGGGACGGCCACCACGGCGAGGTCGACCGGATCGGGGATCTCGGTCACCGAGGCGTAGGCACGCACCCCGCGCACCGACCCGTGCTCGGGATTGACGGGATAGACCGGGCCGGTGAAATCGGCCGAGAGGAGGTTGCTCAGCACCGCGTAGCCGATCTTCGTGGGATCGGTGGAGGCACCGATCACGGCGACCGAACGGGGGTGCAGCAGGTTGTGCACGCTGCGCGCCTCGGCGGCCTGCTCGCGGGCACGGGCCACCGCGACCGACTCCTCGGTCGGGTCGATGTCGAACTCCAGGTGCAGCAACCCCTCCTCGAAGGCCCGGCTGACCTGGTACCCGGCATCGCGGAAGACCCGGGTCATGGCCGCGTTCTCGGCCAGCACCTCGGCGACGAAACGGCGCAGCCCCCGCTCCGAGGCGGCGGCCGCGAGGTGTTCCAACAGGATCGACCCCAGGCCCCGCCCCTGGTGCGCGTCGTCGACGACGAAGGCGACCTCCGCGGAGGCACGGTCGAGCCGTTCGTACCGGCCCACGGCGACGATCTCGTCCCCGAGCACCGCCACGAACGCGACCCGGCCGTGGTGGTCGACCGTGGTGAACCGTTCGAGGTCCCGCGCCGGGATCCGCGGGTAGGCGCCGAAGTAGCGCAGGTACCGCGTCCGTTCGGACAGCCGCGCGTGCAGGGCGACGAGCCGGTCCGCGTCACTCGGCACGATCGGCCGCAGGTGCACGGTCCCGCCGTCGCTGAGCACGACGTCGGCCTCCCAGTGGGCCGGATAGGCGAACGGGTCCGGTCCACCGCCGGTGTCCGCGGGCCCCCGCTCCGTTCCGGAGGGCCCCCGCTCCGTTCCGGACCCGCCGGCCTCCGGCTCACCGCCGCTGTTGTTCATCGTCGACGCCCTCCTGCCCGACGGTCGGCGTTGGTGACGCCCCGTCCTAGTCCCGTGGATCATCCGGGTCGAGGCCGTACGACGGGAAGACCGCGCGCCGGGTCTCCCGCACGGCGACGTCCACCGGGTCGTCGTCCCCGTCGCCCCACGGGGAGAACGAGTCGGCGCCCCCGTCGGTCATGGTGCCGGGCAGGGCCGCGTTCGGGGCCTTCTCCCGCACCTGCTCCGCCCACGTGGCGGGGACCGGCGTCGACGGGGCGACGTCCCGGTCCAGCACAGTGGCGAGCAGGTGCGTCCACGAGCGGGGCACCACCCGGATGAGCTGATACCCCCCACCGCCGACGGCCAGCCACCGGCCGTCGGCGTGCGTGTCGGCCAGCTCCCGCAGGGTCCGGTAGATCCGGCGGTGGCCGTCCACACTCAGCGACAGGTCCGCCAACGGGTCCTCGGCGTGCGAGTCGACGCCGCACTGCGTGATCAGGATCTGCGGACGGAACCGTTCGAGCACCGAGGGCACCACGGCGTGGAAGGCCCGCAGCCAGCCCGCGTCCCCCGTGCCGGGCGGCAGCGCCACGTTCACGGCGGTCCCGTCGGCCTCGCCCGCGCCGGTCTCGGCGGCGTAGCCCGTCCCCGGGAAGAGGGTGAACGGGTGCTGGTGCAACGACACCGTGAGCACGCGGGGGTCGTCGTAGAAGGCGGCCTGCACCCCGTCGCCGTGGTGCACGTCGGTGTCCACGTAGGCGATGCGGTCGAAACCCTGGTCCAGCAGCCACGAGACGGCCACCGCACAGTCGTTGTAGACGCAGAACCCGGAGGCGTGGCCCGGCATCGCGTGGTGCAGGCCCCCGGCGATACCGACCGCACGCGTCGCACGGCCCTCGACCAGGCACCGCGCCCCGAGCAGGGTGGACCCCACCACCAACGCGGACGCGTCGTGCATGTCGACGAACACGGGGTTGTCCGGGGTGCCGAGTCCGTGGCCGACGTCGTGGCCCGCCATCGGCGCCCGCCGGACCGCCTCGATGTACTCCGGGGTGTGCGCCCGCAACAGCTCGGTCTCCCCGGCCGGATCCGGCGCCAGCAGGGGCACGTCGTCGAGCACCCCGAGCGCGGTCGCCAGGCGCACCGTGAGGTCGAGCCGGACCGGGTTGAACGGATGGTCGTCACCCAGGTCGTAGGCGAGCAGGGCGGGATCCCAGACGACGGCCGAGGAGGGCATGGGCACCGACCCTATCCGGGATCTCCTCCGGTGACAGCCACCCGCCGGGGATCGGCCGACCAGTTCGACCAGGACCCGGCGTACAGCGCCGCCGGTTCCGGGTGCCCCGCGAGTTCGAGGGCGAGTACCACCGAGCAGGCGGTGACCCCGGAACCGCAGTACGCACCCACCGGGGTGCCGGGCGCGACACCGAGGTCACGGAAGTGCCGTGCCAGCGCCTCCGGGGTCCGCCAGCGGCCGTGCCCGTCGACGTGCGCGGCGAACGGGGCGTTGCGGGCCCCCGGCACGTGCCCGGCCCGGGGGTCGACCGGTTCGGTCTCCCCCCGATACCGCTCCGGGGCGCG
>NZ_KI912207.1:0-1297 GCF_000231035.2 Saccharomonospora iraqiensis subsp. paurometabolica YIM 90007
GCGTGGGACGCCCTCGGCGAGCCGGTGGACCGCGAGCGATGGGCGGCGGCCCGGTGGACCGTGCGGCCCCGCGCCGAGGTGGCCGGGTTCTACGAACGCGGCTACCGCGAGTACCTGGCCGCCCTCGACCGGGCCCGCCCGCACTGGGCCCCGGTGTCCTGATCGACGACGTGGTGATCGAGGAGCAGAGATGACCCGCTTGTACGACGATCCGGCGACGTTCAGCGACGACATGGTGGCCGGGTTCGTGACGGCACACCCCGACCGCGTGCGCCGGGTGCCCGGCGGGGTGGTGCGCGCCACGCGACCCCGCCGGGGCAAGGTCGCCGTGGTCACCGGCGGCGGATCCGGGCACTACCCGGCGTTCTGCGGCACCGTCGGTCCCGGCTTCGCCGACGGGGCCGTGGTCGGCAACATCTTCACCGCCCCGTCGGCCGAGGACGCCCACTCGGTCGCCCGCGCGGCCGAGCGGGGAGGCGGGGTGGTGTTCTCCTTCGGCAACTACGCCGGGGACACCCTCAACTTCGGCCTCGCCGTGGAGCGCCTGCGCCACGACGGGATCCCCGCGCACACGGTCGTGGTCACCGACGACGTGGCCAGCGCCCCCGCCGAGTCGCGGGACCGGCGTCGGGGCGTGGCGGGCGACTTCGTCGTGTTCAAGGTCGCCGCCGCGGCGGCCGAGGAGGGTTACGACCTCGCCGAGGTGGTGCGCGTCGCCGAGCACGCCAACGCCCGCACCCGCAGCCTCGGCGTGGCGTTCGACGGCTGCACCCTGCCGGGCGGCGACGACCCGCTGTTCACGGTGCCCGCCGGTCGGATGGGGCTGGGCCTGGGCATCCACGGCGAGGCCGGCATCTCCGAACGCGCCCTGCCCTCCGCCGCGGAGCTGGCGCAGACCCTGGTCGACGGGGTGTTGGCGGACGCGCCGGAGGCCGCCTCCGGCCGGGTGACGGCGATCCTCAACGGACTCGGCGCGACCAAGTACGAGGAACTGTTCGTGACCTACCGGACGGTGGCCCGGCTGTTGGCCGAGGCGGGGTTGGAGGTCGTCGCCCCCGAGGTGGGCGAGCTGGTGACCAGTCTGGACATGGCGGGCTGTTCGCTCACCCTGACCTGGCTGGACGACGAGCTGGAACGGCTGTGGCAGGCGCCTGCCGACACCCCCGCCTACCGCAAGGGCACCGTCGCGCCCACCGGACCGGTGGAGCCGGACGACGACGGGGATGCGGACGCCGCCGCACCGGACATGGCCGCACCGATCACCGTGGCGGCGGCCGACGGCCGGGCCGCGGCGTCG
>NZ_KI912207.1:1397-1589 GCF_000231035.2 Saccharomonospora iraqiensis subsp. paurometabolica YIM 90007
TGGGGCGCGGCGCTGCGCTCCTTCGGCGAACCACTGCCCGACGACCGCCCGACCACGGCGGACGATCTCGGGGCGGGTGCCGCGGCCGCGTTGGCGACCGTGCGGCGGCTCGGCCGCGCCGAGGTCGGCGACAAGACCCTGGTGGACGCGCTGGCACCGTTCGTGGAGCGTTTCCACGAGGCCATGAACGAG
>NZ_KI912207.1:1689-6241 GCF_000231035.2 Saccharomonospora iraqiensis subsp. paurometabolica YIM 90007
CCGTGCCCGAGGGCACCGACGTCGGCGGGTTCCTGGACGCACTGGCCCAGGCCCGGTCGGGCGTGGCCAATGTGCCGGTCTACGTCGAGGTGCCGCGCGACGACCGCCGGACCGACGTGGTCGCCGCGCTGGCCGGGTACGGGTACCGGGCCAAGTTCCGCACCGGCGGGGTGCGTGCCGAGCTGTACCCGGACGAGGCCGAGCTCGCCGCCGCGGTGCGCGCCGTGACCGCGGCGAGGGTGCCGTTCAAGGCCACCGCCGGGCTGCACCACGCGGTGCGCAACACCGACCCGGAGACAGGGTTCGAGCAGCACGGGTTCCTCAACCTGCTGCTCGCCACCGACGCGGCGCTCGGCGGCGCGGACGAGGCCGACGTGGCCGCCGTGCTCGCCGAGCGGGACGCCGGCACGGTCGCCACCGGGGTACGCGATCTCGGGCCGCGGCGCACCGCCGCCGCGCGGGAGGCGTTCGTGTCGTTCGGGACCTGCAGTATCACCGAGCCGCTCGCCGAGCTCGTCGACCTCGGCCTGGTCGACGGCTCGGTCGTGCGCGGAGAAGGGATCACCACTTGACCCGCATCACCATCCCGGAGGGCTCCCCCTTCGGACTCGCCAACCTGCCCTACGGCGTGTTCTCCACCCCGGGCACCGACCCCCGCGTCGGGGTACGGGTCGCCGACTCGGTCGTGGACCTGGCGGCCACGCTCGGCGACGACGTCTTCGCCCGGCCGTCGTTGAACTCCTTCATGGCCCAGGGCCGGGCCCGCTGGGACGAGGTGCGGCGGCGCGTCCACGAGCTGGTCTCCGGCGACGTGCCGGACCACGCGGTGTACCCGGTGTCGGAGGTGACGCTGCACCTGCCCGTGGAGGTGGCCGACTACGTCGACTTCTACGCCTCCGAGCACCACGCCTCCAACCTCGGCAGGCTGTTCCGCCCGGACGCCGAGCCGCTGATGCCGAACTGGAAACACCTGCCGGTCGGCTACCACGGGCGCGCGGGCACGGTCGTGGTTTCCGGCACCGACATCGTCCGGCCCAGCGGCCAGCGCAAGGCCCCCGACGAGCAGGTCCCGTCGTTCGGCGGCTCGCGGCGGCTGGACATCGAGGCCGAGCTGGGCTTCGTCGTGGGCACCGGGTCCGCGCTGGGTGAGTCGGTGTCCACCGACGAGTTCGCCGACCGGGTGTTCGGCGCGGTGCTGGTCAACGACTGGTCCGCCCGGGACATCCAGGCGTGGGAGTACGTGCCGCTCGGCCCGAACCTCGGCAAGAGCTTCGCCACCTCGGTCTCACCGTGGGTGGTGCCGCTCGCCGCGCTGGAGGCGGCCCGGGTGCCGCTGCCCGGCCAGGACCCCGAGCCGCTGCCGTACCTGCGCGAGCGGGAGGACTGGGGCCTGGACATCGAGTTCGTCGTGGAGTGGAACGGGCGGGAGGTCTCCCGCCCGCCGTACCGGGAGATGTACTGGTCGCCCGCGCAGATGCTGGCCCACCTCACGGTCAACGGCGCGACCAGCCGCACCGGCGACCTCTACGCCTCGGGCACGATCTCCGGGCCGGAGAAGCACCAGCGGGGCGCGTTCATCGAGCTCACCTGGAACGGCCGGGAACCGCTGGAGATCAACGGGGAGCAGCGGACGTTCCTGGCCGACGGTGACGAGGTGACCCTCACCGCGACCGCACCGGCCACCGACGGCGGCAGGATCGGGTTCGGCGAGGTACGCGGCCGCGTCCTGCCCGCACAGGACGGTTGACCCGGTGATCCGGTGCCCGCCGGACCCGGCCGGGGACGGTGGGCACCGGCACCGCGCTACAGTGGTAGTTGAACGGACAACTACTTCGTGAGCGTGGTGACGACATGCAGTTCGGGGTTTTCAGCGTCGGGGACGTCACGCCCGACCCCACCGACGGGCGCACGCCCAGCGAGCACGAGCGCATCAAGGCGATGGTGCGGATCGCCCTCAAGGCCGAGGAGGTCGGCCTGGACGTCTTCGCCACCGGCGAGCACCACAATCCGCCGTTCGTGCCGTCGTCGCCGACGACCATGCTGGGCTACATCGCCGCCCGCACCGAGCGGCTGATCTTGTCCACGGCGACCACCCTGATCACCACCAGCGACCCGGTGAAGATCGCCGAGGATTTCGCGATGCTGCAACACCTGGCCGACGGCCGGGTGGACGTGATGCTGGGCCGGGGCAACACCCCGCCGGTGTATCCGTGGTTCGGGCAGGACATCCGCCAGGGCATCCCCCTGGCGATCGAGAACTACGAGCTGCTGCACCGCCTCTGGCGGGAGGACGTCGTGGACTGGGAGGGCCGGTTCCGCACACCGTTGCAGGGCTTCACGGCCACCCCGCGTCCCCTGGACGGGGTGCCACCGTTCGTGTGGCACGGCTCGATCCGCAGTCCGCAGATCGCCGAGCAGGCCGCCTACTACGGCGACGGGTTCTTCCACAACCACATCTTCTGGCCCGCCGAACACACCAAACGGATGGTGGCGCTGTACCGGGAGCGGTTCGCCCACCACGGCCACGGTGATCCGGAGCAGGCGATCGTGGGCCTCGGCGGCCAGGTGTTCATGCGGCCCAACTCGCAGGACGCGGTGCGCGAGTTCCGGCCCTACTTCGACCACGCGCCGGTGTACGGCGGCGGGCCGTCCCTGGAGGAGTTCTCCACGCAGACCCCGTTGACGGTGGGCAGCCCGCAGCAGGTCATCGACCGCACCCTGGGCTTCCGGGAGTACGTCGGCGACTACCAGCGCCAGTTGTTCCTGATGGACCACGCGGGCCTGCCGCTGAAGACCGTCCTGGAGCAGCTGGACATCCTCGGCGAGGAGGTCGTCCCGGTACTCCGCAAGGAGTTCGCGACCCGCCGCTCCCCCGGTGTCCCGGACGCCCCCACCCACGACTCCCTCCGCGCGGCCTCCTGAACGAGGTCACCCGGGTGTTGCCGTGAAGGGCACTTTTCCTGCGTCAGGTGCCGTGAGGGGCACATTCACTGCGCCAGATGCAGTGAATGTGCCCCTCACGGCAACACCTCACGCCGGGGTGAGGCCGAGTTCGCGGGCGATGAGCATGCGTTGGACCTCGCTGGTGCCTTCGCCGATCTCGAGGATCTTGGCGTCGCGGTAGAAGCGGGCGACCGGGGTCTCGTTCATGAAGCCGTAGCCGCCGAAGATCTGGGTGGCCTCGCGGGAGTTGTCCATCGCGGCGTTGGACGCGGTCAGCTTCGCGATGGCCGCCTCCTTCTTGAACGGCTCGCCGCGCAGCATCTTCGCCGCCGCCTGGTAATACGCCAGCCGGGCGGTGTGCACCCGCGTCTCCATGTCGGCGAGCTTGAACTGGATGGTCTGGTACCGCCCGATGGGCCCGCCGAACGCCTCCCGCTCGCGCACGTAACGCAGGCACTCGTCGACACACCCCTGCGCCAGTCCGACGCTCAGCGCGGCGATCGCGATCCGACCCTCGTCCAGGATGGACAGGAACTGCGCGTACCCGCGACCCCGCTCGCCGAGCAGGTTCTGCGCGGGCACCCGGCAGTCGTCGAAGGCGAGCTCGTGGGTGTCGGAGGCGTTCCAGCCGACCTTCGAGTACTTCGGCGCCACCGTGAACCCGGGTGTGCCCGCGGGCACGATGATCGTCGAGATCTCCTTGCCGCCGTCCGGCTTGCTGCCGGTCACCGCGGTCACGGTGACCAGGCTGGTGATGTCGGTGCCGGAGTTGGTGATGAACGACTTGCTGCCGTTGAGCACCCACTCGTCCCCGTCCAGGGTCGCCGACGTCCGAGTGGCCCCGGCGTCGGAGCCGCCGCCGGGCTCGGTGAGACCGAACGCGCCGAGTTTCTCACCCGCGCACAGTGCGGGCAGCCACCGTCGCTTCTGTTCCTCGGTGCCGAAGCGGTACAGCGGCATCGCGCCGAGCGAGACCCCGGCCTCCAGCGTGATCGCCACGGACGAGTCGACCCGGGCGAGTTCCTCCAGCGCCAGGCACAGCGCGAAGTAGTCCCCGCCCATGCCGCCGTGCTCCTCGGGGAACGGCAGGCCGAACAGGCCCATCCCGGCCATCCCCGCGACCAGGTCGTACGGGAACTCCTCGCGTTCGTAGTAGTCCCCGATCACCGGGGCCACCTCGGCGCGCGCGAAGTCCCGCACGGTCCGCCGCAGCGCCTCGTACTCCTCGTCGAGCCGGTCATCGATCATGCTGTGCCTTCCTCCGGGGTCACCAGGGCGAGTGGTTCGTCGAGCGCGACCTGCTGGCCCGCGCGCACGTTCAGTTCGGTGACCACGCCGTCGACCGGCGCGGTGATGGTGTGCTCCATCTTCATGGCCTCGACCACCAGCAACGGCGCACCGGCGGCGACGACCTGCCCGGGTTCGGCCTTCACCACCAGCACCGTGCCCGGCATCGGGGAGGTCACCGGGCCCGCCTCCGTCGCCTCGGCGTGCGAGGCCAACAGGTTCGGCCGTTCCCGCACCGCGACCGCACGTCCCTCGCGGGCCAGCCACAGCGTGCCGTCGGGCTCGGCCGCACGGCGGTAGCGCCGACGTTCGCCCGCCACGC
>NZ_KI912207.1:6341-9834 GCF_000231035.2 Saccharomonospora iraqiensis subsp. paurometabolica YIM 90007
GACGCGGAGTGCTGCCGAGCGGCCTGCCGGGCGTGCATCCGGCCCGGGTCGTGGTGATCGGTGGCGGCGTCGTGGGGCGCGGCGCCGCGCGGGTGGCGCTGGGGCTGGGCGCCGACGTGGAGCTGCTGGACACCGACATCGCCCGGCTGTGGCGGATCGACCAGGAGTTCGCGGGCCGGGTGCGCACGATCGCCTCCAGCGGCATGTCGCTGGCCGAGTCGGTGTTGCAGGCCGACCTGGTGATCGGGGCCGTCCTCGTCCCGGGCGCGAAGGCCCCGAAGCTCGTCCCGCACGATCTGGTCGGCCGGATGCGGGAGGGCAGTGTCCTCGTGGACGTCTCCATCGACCAGGGCGGCTGCTTCGCCGACTCCCGGCCGACCACGCACGACGAACCGACCTACCGGGTCAACGATTCGGTCTTCTACTGCGTGACCAACATGCCCGGCGCGGTCCCGCGGACCTCGACCTACGGCCTGACCAACGCGACGCTGCCGTACGTGCTGCGCATCGCGGACGAGGGCTGGCGGTCGGCGGCACGGGCGGACACGACGCTGGCGCGGGGGATCAACACCCACGCGGGCGGACTCACCAACGAGGCGGTGGCCGTCGCGCACGACCTGGAGTTCGTCGGCTCTCCGCTCTGATCCCCGGCACCGGCGGACCGGGGGCGGGGAAGGACGAAGGCACCGGGAAGGAAAGAAGGGGCGGCCCGCTCAACCAGCCTGGGGGTCACCGGGAGCGGGCCGCCACCAACAACTTTAAGCAATAGCGAGGCGGTTCGCCGCCCGGGGGGCGCGAGTCGGCGAAGTTTCTTTCCCACAGGACAACCGACGATCTGGTTAATTCTGCACAATAACGGCTCTGACCAGGAACGATGAGAGCTCGCCGGTCCTTGGATGCTGAGAGTGACCTACGTCGCCCTCCGTTCAGGTGAGGAACCCGAAGCCCTCCCGTGATCGTCGTAACGGTCCGTACGGCAGGATGACACCGGCCAAGGCACGATCACGAGGAGATGAGGGCAGCATGCACGACGGCAGCGGCCGCATCGCGGTGCAGAACCTCACCAAGCAGTTCGGCGCCCTCACCGCGGTGCAGAACCTCAGCTTCGCCGTGGAGCCGGGAAGCGTCACGGGGTTCCTCGGGCCGAACGGCTCCGGCAAGACCACCACGCTGCGGATGATCCTCGGGCTCGTGGAGCCGACCGCGGGCGTGGCCACCATCAACGGCCGACGGCACCACGAACTCGGCAGCCCCGGACGGGTGGTCGGCGCCGTGCTGGACAACGGCGGTTTTCACCCGAAGCACACCGCCCGTACCCACCTGCGGGTGTATGCCGCCGCCGTCGGGGTGCCCGACCGGCGTGCCGACGAGGTGCTCGGACTCACCGGCCTCGCCCCCGCGGCCAACCGGCGCACCGGGGACTTCTCCCTCGGCATGCGCCAGCGGCTCTCCCTCGCGACGGCGCTGCTCGGCGACCCGCAGGTACTGGTGCTCGACGAACCGTCGAACGGGCTCGACCCGGAGGGCATCGCGTGGCTGCGCCAGTTCCTGCGGTCCTACGCCGCGCAGGGCCGCACCGTGCTGGTGTCGAGCCATCTGCTCTCCGAGGTCGAGCAGATGATCGACCAGGTGGTCATCGTCAGCGCCGGGTCGACCCGGTACTACGGCCCGTTGGAGCAGCTGCGCCAGAGTGGCCGCTCGCGCGTGCTCGTCCAGCCCGCCGACGCCTCAGCCCTGGTCACCGCCCTGCAGGAGGCGGGGGTCACCGGCCTCGAACCCACCCGGGACGGGCGGGTCGCGGTGTCCGGGTCGAGCGTGCAGCAGATCGCCGACCTCGCCGCGCAGGCCGGTGTCGCCGTCTACGGGATCCAGGAGGAGACCGCTGATCTTGAACAGCTGTTCTTCCAGCTGACCAGTCCGCAATACGCCGCCCCCGTCCCGGGGCACCCTCCGCAGTTCGCACAGCAAGCGTTCCAGCAGCCGCAGCAGCCGGGGCCGCACCAGCCCGTGCCCCCGCAACCCGTGCCGCAGCAGGGTGGCTGGGGACCACCCCCGGGCGGGCCGTACGCCGCCGGGCAACCGATGCCCCCGCAGCAGCAGGCCCCGCAGCCGCAGTCGCCGCCTCCGACGCCGCCGCAGACCCCGCCGGAGGCCCCGGTACAACCCGCCGTGTCCCCCGGGGAACCTGCACACCAGTCACCCGAACAGACGACACAGAACGCGGCGCCACCGGCGACGCAACAGACGCCGGCCCAGCAGACGACTGAGCAAACGCCTGAGCAAACGCCTGAGCAGACGGCTGAGCAGACGTCCGGGCAGCCGACTCAGCAGGCCTCCGGGCCACCGCCGGAGCAGGTGGAACAACCGCCGGAGCAGGCGGACCCACAGTCCGAACACCAGCAGTCGCAGTCGACCGAGGGCTGGGGAGGTCAGCAGTGATGGGCAACCTGATCAAGGCGGAGTTCCGCAAGACCACCGGCCTCAAACTGTGGTGGGCGCTGATGATCCCGGCGTTCGCCGTCTCGTTCTTCTTCGCCTACGGCTGGGGCAACGGGGTCAACGAGTTCAGCGACTTCCTCGGCACCTACGACGCACAACGCCTCGCCCGCGCGCTCGGTGTCCAGGTGGACGCCCTGCCGGTGGGCATGCTCGCGATCTCACGAGGGGTCAACGTCGGCCTGCTCTTTCCGGTGATCTTCGGGATCTCCGCGCTCGCGGGTGAGTACACCCGCCGGACGATCACCACGACCTACCTCACCGCGCCCGGGCGCGGTGCCGCACTGACCGCGAAGATGGTCACCTACATGGTCTGGGGTGCGCTCTACGCTCTCGTGCTCGTGCTGGCGACCACCCTCGGCACCGTGATCGCGGTGGAGGGGTCGCGACTGCCGTCCGTGGGCCAGTGGCTCGGCGTGCTGGGCACGACGCTGGTCGCCGGAGTCCTCGCCACCCTGTTCGGGGTCGGCGTCGGCGCGGTGTGGAACAGCGTCACCGGACCCGTCGTGACGCTGATCATCTGGATGCTGGTGGTCGAGAACCTCCTCGTCTTCGTCATGTTCGGTACGTTGGACGCGTCGTGGCTCGGTGGTGTCCTGCCGAACAACGCGCTCAACGGGATCATGGGTGCCCTGGCCGCCGCGTCGGTCGGAGCCGCGGGCGTGTCCGCACCGGCCGGCCTGGACGAGAACCTCCAGTGGGCTCTGCAGTTCCTCGCGGGGGCACCCGGCTCCTACGCCTGGTGGAGCGCGACGCTGGTGTTCCTCGCCTGGACACTGGCGTTCTTCGGGGCGGGCTGGGCCGCGAACCACAAACGCGACATCACCTGACCCAGCACCCGAGGGAGCCGTGAGTGAGCGGAACTGACACCACGTCGGCACCCCCTCACGGCTCCCCCGCCGACACCGCGGCCACCGCCCCCGGCCCGCACCGCGGGTGGGTGCGCCGACTGACGGCCGCGTGCCTCCGGCACCCGCTGCTGGTGGTCGCCGCGCTC
>NZ_KI912208.1:0-1048 GCF_000231035.2 Saccharomonospora iraqiensis subsp. paurometabolica YIM 90007
GCCCTCCCGGACGGCGTCGCGGGCGGCGTCCAGCACCGGCACCGCCGCCGCGTTCACCACCGCCGTCACCCCGCTGGCCCGCGCCAGCTTGTACAGGTGCCCGAGCAGGCCGAAGCCGGTGACGTCGGTGGCGCACCCGATGCCCGCGGCCGACGCGGCCCGCGCGGCCTCGGCGTTCAGCGTGGTCATCACGGCGATCGCCTCGTCGAAGGTCTCCCCGGTGGCCTTGTGCCGGGTGTTCAGCACGCCGACCCCGAGCGGCTTCGTCAGCGACAGCGGCTGTCCGGCCCGGCCGGTGTCGTTGCGCAGCAACCGGTCCGCCCCGGCCACCCCGGTCACCGCGAGGCCGTACTTCGGCTCGGGGTCGTCCACGCTGTGCCCGCCCGCGAGGTGGCAGCCCGCCTCGGCGCACACCGCGGCGCCGCCGCGCAGCGTCTCGGCGGCCAGCTCGAACGGGAGGGTCTCCCGGGGCCAGCACAACAGGTTCACCGCGACCACGGGCGTGCCGCCCATCGCGTACACGTCGGACAGCGCGTTCGCCGCGGCGATCCGCCCCCAGTCGTACGGGTCGTCCACGACCGGGGTGAAGAAGTCGGTGGTGCTCACGATCGCGCGCTCGCCGTCGAGACGGACGGCCGCGGCGTCGTCCCCGTCGTCGAGCCCCACGAGCAGCTCCCCGGCGGGCCGCGCGGGACCGGCACCGACCAGCCCGGACACGACCTGTTCGAGCTCCCCCGGAGGGATCTTGCACGCGCACCCGCCGCCGTGCGCGTACTGGGTCAGTCGGTACGCCATTCCGCCATCCTGCCCGATTTTCGCCTCCGCCGCGCGGTGTGCTGCACACGCGCCGTGCATTTGGCAGGATGTCGGTATGTCCCAGGGAGGCGCTTCCGGCCTGGTGACCGGCACGGTCTTCAAAACCGTTGAACGGCAGGCTCTGTCGTTGGCGGGTTCGATTCCCGTTCGCCTCCGCGACGACGGCCGCGGCCCCCGGCGTGGCCCGCTCCCGCGGTCGGGGGCGCGGGCCGCACCGGGGGGAATCCGCGGT
>NZ_KI912208.1:1148-1523 GCF_000231035.2 Saccharomonospora iraqiensis subsp. paurometabolica YIM 90007
GCCCGGCGGACCCACCCGGGGCGCCGGACCCGCGCAGACGCATCCCCCGCACCGATGCGCTGCTCGCCGAGCCGCGACTGGCCAGGGCCACCCACGACCTCGGTCGTGACCTGGTGAAGGCGGCGGTCGCGGCCGCGCAGGACCGCGCCCGTGCGGGGAAGATCCGACCGGAGGAGGTCGCCGAGGACGCGCTGGCGGCGCTGCCGCCGACGACGTCGTCGTTGCGCGAGGTCCTCAACGCCACCGGCATCCTCGTGCACACGAACCTGGGGCGTGCCCCGCTGTCCCCGGCGGCCACCCGGGCCGTGCAGGACGCGGGGGGCAGCACCGACGTCGAGTTCGACCTCGGCGACGGGGGGCGCGCCCGGCGCGGCC
>NZ_KI912208.1:1623-1733 GCF_000231035.2 Saccharomonospora iraqiensis subsp. paurometabolica YIM 90007
CACGACTTTCGCCCGGCTGTCGTTGTCCGCGACGCTGCCGTTGCGGGCGGGGGACGCGGGATTGCTGCGGGATCCCGGGGAACACCGCGTTCCCGCGGGTGTGGAGGTGC
>NZ_KI912208.1:1833-7347 GCF_000231035.2 Saccharomonospora iraqiensis subsp. paurometabolica YIM 90007
CCCCGCGGCGCCGGCCGCGCGGGCGCGTTCCCGCTCACGGCACGGGAGGCAGACGACGGCCGTGCCGGTCTCCGTGCCGGACGGGTCGAGCAGTGCCGCGATGCGGGCGGTGCGGAACCCGCACTCGCCGCAGACGATCGGCGGGGCGTCCGGGCGGAACTTGACGGTCGTGTCGCCGGATGTCGACGTCACAGCACATCGCCCTCCTCACTGTGTGTGAACGGACTGTGGGCGGGGTACCCCGATGCCGCAGTGGCACACGGGACGAACCACACGAGGTAGGCGCGATGCGCCCACGATCATTCCTGTGGGTGAGGAGGTGCGGACGGTGCCGACCAGGGAGCAGGTGCGGGCGTCGCTCGCCGGCGGTGCGGACTACACCGAGGTGGGACGCAGGCTGGGCATTCCCCCAGGACTGGTGTATCTGATCGCGACGGGGCTACCCGCCGACGGTGGGGACGCCCCGGCGCCGGAGGAGGGGCGTGCCCGCGGGTTGCGCCCGGCGGGCCAGGAGTTGTCCAATCCGCCCGTGGAGAGCCCGGCGGCCCGGGAGTCGGTCCACCGCTGGTTGCGTGCGCGGGTCCGGGCGGACGCGCAGATGCGCGGAGCCTGAACCCGTGGTTCGATCGGAAGAGTGGGCCGACCGGCCCGCGGCGACCGCGAACGGCCGATCACGCGGAGGGTGGACGATGGGTCTACGGACGTGGATCGAGGGGTGGCCGGTTGTCCGGCAGTTCACCGACGGCGATCCCACCGGGCGTGGTGCCGCGGCCAAGAGCCCGGGCAGCGAGGCGCTCGCTCCGCGGACCGCGACGGCGGACAAGGTCGTGAAGTCGATCTGCCCGTACTGCGCGGTCGGGTGCGGGCAGAACATCTACGTCTCCGACGGGCGGATCACCCAGATCGAGGGTGACCCCGACTCGCCGATCAGCCGGGGCCGGTTGTGCCCGAAGGGCTCGGCGAGTCTCCAGCTGACGACGGGGTCCGCCCGCACCCACCGGGTGCTCTACCGCAGGCCGTACGGGACCGAATGGGAGCCGCTCGACCTGGACACGGCGATGGACATGATCGCCGACCGGGTGCTCGACGCGCGGGACCGCGGCTGGGAGTCCGAGGTGGACGGTGTCCGCACGAACCGGACGATCGGGTTCGCCAGCCTGGGCGGGGCGGTGCTGGACAACGAGGAGAACTACCTCCTCAAGAAGCTCTACACCGCACTGGGCGCGGTCCAGATCGAGAACCAGGCCCGCATTTGACACTCCTCCACGGTTCCCAGTCTGGGAACCTCCTTCGGTCGCGGCGGCGCCACGACGTTCCAGCAGGACCTGGCGAACTCGGACTGCATCGTCATCCAGGGTTCCAACATGGCCGAGTGCCATCCCGTCGGATTCCAGTGGGTGATGGAGGCCAAGGCCCGCGGCGCGACGGTGATCCACGTCGACCCGCGGTTCACCCGGACCAGTGCCGTCTCCGACGTGCACGTGCCGCTGCGCGCGGGCAGTGACATCGCCTTCCTCGGCGGCATCATCAACCACGTGCTCACCGAGGGCAGCGACTTCCGGGAGTACGTGCTCGCCTACACCAACGCGTCCTCGATCGTCACCGAGGAGTTCGCGGACACCGAGGACCTCGACGGCGTGTTCTCCGGTTGGGACGCCGACGGCCGCGTGTACGACGTCTCCACCTGGCAGTACCAGGGCACCCATGTGCAGGCGGCGTCCGGCCAGCGGGAGCAGCAGTGGGACGCCCGCACGCGGGAGGGCGCGGAGCTGCGGGAGGAGGCCCGGGGCGAGATGCACGGCTCCGGTGGGCCGGAGATCCACACCGAACCGGAGACGGATCCCACGCTGACGCACCCGCGTTGTGTGTACCAGATCCTCAAGCGGCACTTCTCCCGCTACACCCCCGAGCTGGTCGAGCGGGTGTGCGGGGTGCCGCAGGAGCAGTTCCTGCGGGTGTGCGAGCTGCTGACCGCCAACTCCGGTCGGGACCGCACCGCCGCGTTCGCCTACGCGGTCGGCTGGACCCAGCACACGGTGGGTGTGCAGTACATCCGCACGGCGGCGATCCTGCAGCTGCTGCTGGGCAACATCGGCAGGCCGGGCGGCGGCATCCTCGCGCTCCGCGGGCACGCCTCGATCCAGGGCTCCACCGACATCCCGACGCTGTTCAACCTGCTGCCGGGCTACATCCCCATGCCGCACGCGCACGACAATGCGAACCTGGACAACTTCGTGCGGGCCGAGTCGACGCACAAGGGCTACTGGGGCGACATGCGCTCCTACATCGTCAGCCTGCTCAAGGCGTGGTGGGGGCCGGCCGCGCGGCCGGAGAACGACTTCTGTTTCGACCACCTGCCGCGGCTGACCGGGGGACACTCCACCTACGAGACGATCGTGGCCCAGATGCAGGGCCGCTGCCACGGCTACTTCCTGCTGGGCGAGAATCCGGCGGTCGGCTCGGCCGACGCCAAGGCCCAGCGGATGGGCATGGCGAACCTGGACTGGCTCGTCGTGCGGGACTTCTCGCTCACCGAGAGCGCCACCTGGTGGAAGGACGGCCCCGAGATCGAGAGCGGGGAGCTCGCGACCGCCGACATCGGCACCGAGGTGTTCTTCCTCCCCGCCGCCGCCCACACCGAGAAGGACGGGAGTTTCACCAACACCCAGCGGTTGCTCCAATGGCACTTCCAGGCGGTGGAGCCGGAGGGCGACACCCGCAGCGAGCTGTGGTTCACCTACCACCTCGGGCGGATCATCCGGGACAAACTCGCCGCCTCCGACCGGGACCGGGACCGCCCGGTGCTCGACCTGACATGGGACTACCCCACCAAGGGACCCACCGCCGAGCCGGAGGCCGAGGCGGTGCTCGCCGAGATCGGGGGCTTCGACGCCGAGGGCAACCCGCTGTCCACCTACGAACAGCTCGCCGAGGACGGTTCGACCGCCTGCGGCTGCTGGATCTACTGCGGCGCCTACGCCGACGGCGTGAACCAGACCGCGCGCCGCAAGCCCGCGGCCGAACAGGACTGGGTCGCGAGCGAATGGGCGTGGGCGTGGCCGCTCAACCGGCGCATCCTCTACAACCGGGCCTCGGCCGATCCGGACGGCAGGCCGTGGAGCGAGCGCAAAGCCTACCTGTGGTGGGACGCCGACCACGGACGGTGGACCGGATACGACATCCCGGACTTCAAGGGCACACGGCCGCCGGACTTCGTCCCGGAGCCGGACGCGACCGGGCCGGACGCGCTGTCCGGCACCGACGCCTTCGTGATGCAGGCCGACGGGAAGGCGTGGTTGTACGCCCCGTCCGGGCTCACCGACGGGCCGCTGCCGACGCACTACGAGCCGCAGGAGTCGCCGTTCGACAATCCGCTCTACACCCAGCAGCGCAACCCGGTGCGGCAGATACTGCGCCACCCCTACAGCCGCTACCAGCCCAGCGGGACGCACCCGGGTTCCGAGCTGTTCCCCTACGTCACCACCACGTACCGGCTCACCGAACATCACACGGCGGGCGGGATGTCCCGGTGGCAGCCGTATCTGGCCGAGTTGCAGCCGGAGATGTTCTGCGAGGTCTCTCCCGAGTTGGCGGCCGAGCGGGGGCTGGACCACCTCGGCTGGGCCACGATCATCAGCGCCCGCGCCGCGATCGAGGCACGGGTGATCGTGACCGACCGGTTGGCTCCGCTGACCGTGGCCGGGCGCACGCTGCACCAGGTGGGGCTGCCCTGGCACTGGGGACCGAACGGGGCGAGCACCGGCGACGCGGCCAACGAACTGTCCGGAATGTCGCTCGACCCGAACGTGCACATCCAGGAGGTGAAGGCGCTGGCCTGCGACATCAGGCCCGGACGTCGTCCCCGGGGCCCGGCGAGGCTGGACCTGGTGCGGGACTACCGGCGGCGCGCGGGCATCACCGACGAGACCGGCACGGAGGTGTGACATGGGCACCGTCGGCGCGACCGGGGGCCGGACCACGGACGGGGCCGTGTCCGGCCCGGAGTCCGGGTACGACCCCGCGGCCGCGAGCGGACACACCGACCACCCGCCCCGGGTGGGGTTCTTCACCGACACCACGGTGTGTATCGGCTGCAAGGCGTGCGAGGTCGCCTGCAAGGAGTGGAACGCCGTCCCGGACGGCGGTCTGGACCTCACCGGCATGTCCTACGACAACACCGTGGGGCTGGGCGCGAACACCTGGCGGCACGTGGCCTTCATCGAGCAGCGCAAACCGCTCGCCGCGCAAGAGGTCGGGATGCACCACGACACCGACGTGCTCACCATGGCCGAGCACGGGTCGGCCACCGACCCGACCGGCGCGGCGACGACCCCGACGACCCCCGGCCACGGCGACGATTTCCGCTGGCTGATGGCCTCGGACGTGTGCAAGCACTGCACGCACGCCGCCTGTCTGGACGTGTGCCCCACCGGCTCGCTGTTCCGCACCGAGTTCGGCACCGTGGTGGTGCAGGAGGACATCTGCAACGGCTGCGGCTACTGCATCCCGGCCTGCCCCTACGGGGTGATCGATCAGCGACCCGGCGACGGCCGGGCGTGGAAGTGCACCCTGTGCTACGACCGCCTCGGCAACGGACTCGAACCCGCCTGCGCGAAGGCGTGCCCGACCGACTCGATCCAGTTCGGGCCGCTCGACGAGTTGCGGGAACGGGCGCAGCAGCGGGTGGCGCAGCTGCACGGGGCCGGGGTCACCGACGCGCGGCTCTACGGCGCGGACCCGGACGACGGGGTCGGCGGGGACGGGGCGTTCTTCCTGCTGCTCGACGAGCCCGAGGTGTACGGACTGCCGCCCGATCCGGTTGTGACCACGCGGGACCTGCCCCGCATGTGGCGGCACGTGGGCTCGGCCGCGGCGACGCTGATGGCGGGCGCCGTCGCCGCCTTCCTGGGAACGCGGCGGCGGTGAGCGGTGTCCCGCGCTCCGACACGGACGACAGCGACGACGAGGGGACGGTGGGTATGACCGGGGACGGGGGCTCCCGCCCGGGCCGGGAGGCGATCACCGGCGCGGTCCCGGCCGGGGCACGCGGGAACGGGCGACGCCGGCGCGGGAAGGGCGAGCAGCCGGTGGTGCCGGACACCGAGTTCACCTCCTACTACGGCCAACCGGTGCTGAACGGCCCGGTGTGGAAGGTCCCCGACATCCCGGCCTACTTCTTCCTGGGTGGTCTGGCGGGCGGCGCCTCCCTGCTCGGGGCGGGGTCCCAGCTCACCGGTCGACGGCGGGCGGCGACGGTGGCCAAGGTGGGCGCGTTCGGCGCGGTCGGTGGGTCGCTGGTCGCGCTGGTGCACGACCTCGGCAGGCCGGAACGGTTCCTGAACATGCTCCGGGTGATGAAGCCGACCTCGCCGATGAGCATGGGCTCCTGGCTGCTGTCGGTCTACGGCCCGCTGGCCGGGGCCTCGGCCGCCACCGCGGTCACCGGCCTGCTGCCCCGTGTCGGTGCCGCGGCCACCGCGGGAGCGGCGGTGACCGGTCCGGGGGTCGCCGCCT
>NZ_KI912208.1:7447-10852 GCF_000231035.2 Saccharomonospora iraqiensis subsp. paurometabolica YIM 90007
GGGGACTGGCTGTCCGGGTGAGGTCCGGGTGCCCGCGGGCGGGCCGCGCTCAGCCCGTCAGGTCGGGGGCGAGGTGCCGCATCCGGTCGCCGACGGTGCGGGTCAGCTCGTCGGCGGTCGCGAGTCCGGCCGCGACCGTGGCGTTCACCCAGGCGCTGAGCGCGTGCTGGGCGAACTTCTGTCCGGTCGCCCGCGGGTCGTCGGGTTCGTCCGCTCCTTCGAGGTGCCGGCGCAGCGCCAGCAGGGCCAGATCCCAGGCGGGTCCCGCGGCCAGCACGGCCGCGGCGGCTCCGGGGGCGCTCCCGTTCGCCCCCGGCGTCGCCTCGGGGCGCTCGACGGTGTGCGTGAGCTCCACGACGGTGCGGTCGTCGCCGTCGGGGGCCGTGCGGACCACGACCGTGCCCACCGTCCCGGCCTCGTGCCAGGCGAGGCGCAGCGAATGCCCGGGGTCGCGGTCGAGGACGTGTCCGGACGCGCGGTCCGGAACCGTGAAGCCGGCTCCCGGCGTGGCGCATCCGGTCACCGGACCGAACCAGCGTGCGAGGCGCCGACGACGGGTCAGCGCCTCCCAGACTCCGGCAGGGTCCGTGGGACAGAACCGGCGCAGGACCAGACCGACCGGCAGGTCCGCGACCCCGGTCGCGGTGCCGACGCCGGAACCGGTGGGCGCACCGTGCGACCCGGGCAGGTCCACGGCACACGCACGGACCTCGCGGTAGGTGGTCGTGAGCTGGTCGGCTATGTCGATCACGGCACGTCCCTTCGCAACACCTGGGGACCGGCAACGCCGGGGCGTCGTCATCAGCCCGGAGGCCAGGACAGGTGCCTACCACCGAGGACGTGACAGTGCACGTGGAAGACGGTCTGGTTCGCGTCGGCGCCGGTGTTGAACACCAGCCGGTAGCCGGAGTCGTCGACCCCGTCGGCCTTGGCGACCTCGCCGACCACGGCGAGCAGGTCGCCCGCCAGACCGGGGTCGGCCGCGGCCATCGCCGCGGCGTCGGGGTGGTGCTCCTTGGGGATGACCAGGACGTGCGTGGGGGCCTGCGGGTCGATGTCGCGGAACGCGAGCACGGTGTCGGTCTCGTACACCACGGTGGCGGGCACGGTGCGCTCGACGATCCGGCAGAACAGGCAGTCGGTGCTCACGGACTCACTGTAATGCGCCCGGGCCCGCGTGTCCGCGACATCGCGGTAATGGTGCCGTGTCCCGACTCACAGGACACGGACGGGTGAACGGTCACTTGCTCTTGTGGTATGCTTCCGCGACTTCGGAGGGAATCCGTCCCCGCTCCGAGATCTCGTACCCGTTCTCTTTCGCCCACGCCCGGATCGCCTTGTTCTGCTCACGATCGGCGGAGGACGAACGGGTGGCCTTCTGACCATTGCGGCGACCGCGTCCCGTCTGCCGCTTGCGGCCGCCCGCCTTGCGCGCGTGTTCGACGTACTGGGCGAGTGCGTCCCGCAGTTCTTCCGCGTTTTCCGAGGACAGGTCGATCTCGTACGTCACCCCGTCGAGGGCGAACTGGACGGTCTCCTCGGCCTCCGAGCCGTCGAGATCATCCACGAGCGAGACGAGAATCTGTTGTGCCACCGGTTCCTCCTGCTACGGGCCGCTCGGGCGGTGAATTGCGGTCTGTTCGGTCAGAAGTGTACCCGACCGCGCCCGGCCGGGAACACGCGGCATTGCGCGGGAGTGGTGATCGGGGAAAAGCGCGTGCACTCCCCGCCGCACGCCGGGAATGCGTGGCGCGACGGTGGGTCAACCATACGTATTCGTGCCTGGTGAGGGTGCGTCCGCCGGGCGCGACGGCCGGTCCGTGTCGCAACCGGAGGGTCGGAAACCGTTGCTGTGCCGGAACTTCCGGGCAGACGGCTCCGTACTTCGGCGACGTCGGACGGGGTCCTCCGCCCGGTTCGGCTTTTCACCCGATTCGAGAAGGATCGCCGGATCGGGGCGGTCCGGGAATACCGCCGTACGGTGGTGGCGGGGGTGTCCCGGGCTCGGGCAGGATGGTATTGCCCGGGTATTCGCCCACTCACCCGTTGAGACACGGGGACCGGAGGAGGACGACCGTGATTCACCCGCCCGAAACGCCGGAGGCGGTCACCGCGCTGCGCGCCGACACGGCGGGCTGCGAGAGCGTCGTACATTTCAACAACGCGGGTTCCTCGTTGCCCCCGAAACGGGTGGTGGACCGGATGGTACGGCATCTCCGCACCGAGGAGAGGATCGGCGGTTACGAGGCGGCCGACGAGGTCTCCGACGAACTCGACGACGTCCGCGGGACACTCGGCGCCCTCGTGGGTGCCGGCCCGGATGAGATCGCGGTCACCGACAGCGCCTCCCGTTCGTGGCTCTCGGTGTTCACCGCCGTCGGCTGGGCCGAGGGGGACCGCATTCTCACCGGCGCGGCCGAGTATTCGAGCAACGTCATCGCGATGCTGGACCTGGCGCACCGCCGGGGCGTCCGGGTGGAGGTCGTGCCGAGCACGCCCGACGGCGAGATCGACGTCGACGCGCTCGCCGCGACGCTCGACGACGACGTGCGCATGGTGGCGGTGACCCACGCGCCCACCAACGGGGGACTGCTGCAACCCGTCGAACGGATCGGTGCCGTAGTCGCGGACAGCCCCGCGTTCTACCTGGTCGACGCCTGTCAGAGCGTGGGCCAGGTGCCGATCGACCTGACGGCGATCGGTGCCGACGCGCTCTCCGCCACCGGACGCAAGTACCTGCGCGCGCCGCGGGGGACGGGATTCCTCGCCGTCCGGCGGGGTGTGCTGGACAGTCTGCACCCCGCGCACCTGGACCTGACGTCCGCGCGGATCGTGGACGGATCGGTGCGCCCGCGGGACGACGCGCGGCGGTTCGAGCTGTTCGAGCACAACGTCGCCGCCGTGCTCGGCCTGGGGGAGGCGGCGCACTACTACCGCGAGGTCGGCCCGGAGTGGGCACACGAGCGGATCACCGCGCTGGCCGAACACCTGCGCGCCGAGCTGGGCCGGATCCCGGGGATCACGGTGACCGACCTCGGCAGCCACCGTTCGGGCATCGTGTCGTTCTCCTCGGAGCGCGTTCCCGCCCCGGAGCTCGTGGACAGCCTGCGCGAGCGTGGGGTGCACGTCAGCGTGTCCCGGGCACCGTCGACCCCTTGGGACATGGCCGACCGGCGGCTCGACGAACTCGTCCGCGCCTCCGTGCACTACTACAACACGTCGGACGAGATCGCGCGCCTGTGCGCGGAGCTCGAGGCGACGGGGTGAGCGGCCGGCCGCCGACCCCGATCACCGGGCCGGGGCGGTCGGCCGCCCCGGCCCGAGAACCCGTTCCGCAAGCCGTGCCAGGCCGAGCAGGCCCCGGTCGGTGCCCGCGGGGCCGTCGAACTCCAGACCGACCGGCAG
>NZ_KI912209.1:0-1711 GCF_000231035.2 Saccharomonospora iraqiensis subsp. paurometabolica YIM 90007
GGCGGCGCCGGACAGCACCACCGCGGCCGAGGTGCCCGTGGCCACCCGGAGGAACCGGCGGCGGGAGAGGTCGGCCGTCGCGTGGCCCCGGTCGGTCGTCGCAGGGGCTCCGCCGTCGGCCGTCGCAGGGACCGGGTCGTCGGTCATCGCAGGGGCTCCGTCGTCATCGCAGGGGTCGTCATCGCAGGGGTTCCGTCGTCGGGCGGACGTGCTGGGTTCCCGCGGGCACCCGCACCGAGGCGGCGTGCCGGGCGGGACTGGCGGGGTCGGTGCGGTCGTCGAGGGCGTACCAGTCCATCCGCACGGCGTCCGGGGCCACCTGGAGCACCGAGTAGCCGTGCGCGTCGAAGTCCAGGTGCCGCACGTGCGGGTTGTTCAGCCGCACCGCCGCCTCCACCGCCAGTGACCCGGTCCGCGGCGGCACGCCGAGGATCTCGTCGAGGTTGTCGCTGGTGACCGAGGTGCAGACCAGCTCCGTGCCGAGCGAGTCGCCGGTGAGCGGGTAGGTCAGCGGGTCCGAGGGCAGTTCCGCCGCCCAGGCCGAGTGGATGTCCCCGGTGAGAAAGACGGTGTCGCGCACCCCGTGGTCGCGCAGGGTGGCGAACACGGTGGCGCGGTCGGCGGTGTAGCCGTCCCACTGGTCGACGTTGTACGGGATACCGCCGACCGGCCCGAGGAGTTCGGAGACGGCGTGCAGCTCGCGGGTGGACAGTGTCGACGGGAACCGCACCGGCGCGATCATCACCGGGTTCCCGACGAGTTTCCACTGGGCGTGAGCCGTGGTCAGTCCGGAGGTGAGCCAGTCGAGCTGGTTCGCCCCGGTCATGGTGCGGGCCGGGTCGGAGATCACCGGGTCGAACGGGTGTGCCGCCTGCCTGCTGCGGTAGGTGCGCAGGTCGAGCAGGGAAAGCTCGGCCAATCGTCCGAAGGTCAGCCTCCGGTAGAGGCGCCCGCCCGGCTCGTAGCGCACCGGCATCCACTCGGCGTAGGCGCGGTGTGCGGCCGCCCGCCGGTCGGTCCAGGTGCCCTCCTGCGGGGCGGTGTGGTTCTGTGCGCCGCCGGCCCAGGCATTGTTGGCCACCTCGTGGTCGTCCCAGGTCACGACGAACGGGACCCGCGCGTGCAGCGCCGCCAGGTGCGGGTCCGACTTGTACTGGGCGTGCCTACGCCGGTAATGGGCGAGGGTGGTCGTCTCGACGGGCGGGTCGTGCGGGCGCAGCGCCGCCGACGACGCGCCGTACTCGTAGAGGTAGTCGCCGAGGTGGACGACGAGGTCGAGATCGTCGCGGTCGGCGAGGTGCCGGTAGGCGGCGAAATGCCCCGCCTGCCAGTTCGAGCAGGACACCACCCCCATCCGCAGCCGGTCGACGGCGGCGTCCCGGGCGGGGGCGGTGCGCGTGCGTCCGACCGGGGAATACGCGCCGCCGTGGCGGAAGCGGTACCAGTACCACGTGTCCGGTGCCAGGCCGGTGACGTCGACCTTGACGGTGTGGTCGCGGTCCGGACCGGTCCGCAGGCGCCCCCCGGCGACCACGGTGGTGAACCGCGGATCCGTGGCGACCTGCCACTCGACCGGCGTCGTGGGCCCGACACCCGAGCCGGGGACCGCGTCCGGGGTCGGGCTCACCCGCGTCCACAGCAGAACGCCGTCGGGCAGCGGATCACCCGAGGCGACCCCGTGCGCGAACGGCCCGGCGCGGCCGTCGGCGGA
>NZ_KI912209.1:1811-4378 GCF_000231035.2 Saccharomonospora iraqiensis subsp. paurometabolica YIM 90007
CCACCGTCTACCGGGCGGCGGACGTGTTCGCCATCCCCGGCGTGGCCGAGCTGCAGAGCATCGCCACGCTGGAGGCGGTGGCCTCCGGCCTGCCGGTCGTCGCCGCGGACGCGGTGGCCCTGCCGCACCTGGTCTCGCCCGGCCGCAACGGCTTCCTGTTCCGGCCGGGCGACGTCGACGGCCTCGCCGGGTCCCTCGTAAGCCTGCTCACCTCGGACGACCTCCGGACCCGCATGGGCACGGCGGGCCGCACGGTGGCCGCGGCCCATTCCCGCACCCGCACCCTGGAACGCTTCGAGGAGATCTACCGCACCCTGCTGCGCTGAGCGCCGGAACGGTTCCCGACGCTTGCGACAGCGTCGGTCGACCCGCTCACCCGAACGCGTCCAGCGTGGCGCGCCAGGCATCGCCCTCGAGGATCGTCTCCATTCCCTTGTCGTGTGCCCGGCACCAGGTGTCCAGCCGGATCATGTGTTCGTCCGAGGTCGTCAGTCCCCACGTGGTGCAGGCGACGAGCCGGTCCCACAGCCCGATCCTGCTCCCGGTGAACCACTCCGCCAGGGACGTCTCGAACGGGTCGTGATTCGGTTCGACCTCGTCCTCCACCCAGCCGACGATTTCGTGCCCCTGCTCGGTCGCCCATTCGGCCAGACGCATCTGTTGCGACCCGATCGAACGCAGTTGCACCGACCTGGCCCGAGCGAGGATCCGCGCCATACCGTCTCCTGTTTCTCGTTGTCCGTGTTGTTTGCCGTTCTTCCGGGTTCTTCCGGGTCTTCCCGTGTTGTCGCGGGCGGCCCGGATTCTGATCTGGATCACACTCGACGCCCGCGCGATGTTACCGACAGGTAGAGTCAGCTCCCGGCGCTGCGAGCCTCACCGGAGCGGCTTGCCGTTTCCTCTTCTTCCTTTCCCCGAAGCCGAAAGTAGCTGATGTCGCCTCCTGTTCCGCTGCGCTCGATGCCCGCTGTCCTCCGCCGCCGTCCCACCTGGCTGTCCCCCCGCGTGCTGCGCACCGAGTCCCTGGCCGGGCTCGTGGTCGCGCTGGCACTGATCCCGGAGGCGGTCTCCTTCTCGATCATCGCGGGCGTCGACCCGCGCGTGGGACTGTTCGCCTCGTTCACCATGGCCGTTACCATCGCCGTCACCGGCGGACGCCCGGCCATGATCTCGGCGGCCACGGGTGCCGTCGCGTTGGTGCTGGCCCCGTTGGTGCGGGAGCACGGCGTGGAGTACCTGCTCGCGGCCGTGGTGCTCGGCGGTCTGCTCCAGGTGGTGCTGGCGGTGTCCGGGGTGGCGCGGCTGATGCGGTTCCTGCCGCGCAGCGTCATGGTCGGCTTCGTCAACGCCCTCGCGATCCTGATCTTTCTCGCGCAGCTGCCGTATCTGACCGACGTCGCGTGGCCGGTGTACGCGCTGCTCGCGGCGGGCCTGCTGATCATGGTGGGGCTGCCGAGGCTGACGAGGGCGGTGCCCGCGCCGCTGGTGGCGATCCTGGTGCTGACCACCGTCACCATCACGATGGGCGTGGCCGTGCCCACCGTCGGCGACCAGGGTGACCTTCCCGGGACGCTGCCGGTGCTGGGCGTGCCCGCCGTGCCGTTCTCGCTCGACACGCTGGTCACGATCGCGCCCTACGCGTTCGCCATGGCCCTGGTGGGGCTGATGGAGTCGCTGATGACGGCGAAACTGGTGGACGACCTCACCGACACGCACTCGGACAAGACCCGCGAGTCCTGGGGACAGGGCGTGGCCAACGTCGTCACCGGGTTCTTCGGCGGCATGGGCGGCTGCGCGATGATCGGCCAGACCATGATCAACGTGAAGTCCGGGGCCCGCACCCGCGCCTCGACCTTCCTGTCCGGCGTGTTCCTGCTGGTGCTCGTCGTCGCCCTGGCGCAGGTGGTGGCGCTGATCCCGATGGCCGCCCTCGTCGGCGTCATGATCATGGTGGCGGTCGGCACGTTCGACTGGCACAGCATCCGCCCGGGAACCCTGCGCCGGATGCCGCCGAGCGAGACGGTGGTGATGGTGACCACCGTCGCCGTCACCGTGGCCACGCACAACCTCGCCATCGGTGTCGTCGTCGGGGTGCTGGTCGCGATGGTGGCCTTCGCCCGCCGGGTCGCCCGCGTCGTCTCGGTGGACAGCGTGCTCGACCCGGACGGCAGCACCCGCATCTACCGGGTCACCGGCCAGCTGTTCTTCGCCTCCAGCAACGACCTGGTGTTCCAGTTCGACTACGCGAACGACCCGTCCACCGTGGTGATCGACCTGTCCGACGCGCACATCTGGGACGCCTCCAGCGTCGCCGCGCTGGACGCGGTCACCACGAAGTACCGGCAACGGGGCACGGAGGTCACCATCACCGGGATGAACGACGACAGCGAGCAGCGGCACAACGCCCTGGCGGGCACGCTCACCGGCGCCCACTGAGCACCCGCCGCCCGCGCGGGCTCCCGGCGGGGCCGGTTCAACCGCCCGCACACCGGGCACCATCCGCAGGTGCGGGAACGGACGGGACGGTGAGCGGGTGACGACCCCGGCCGAGCTGGCCCGGGAGGTGG
>NZ_KI912209.1:4478-6657 GCF_000231035.2 Saccharomonospora iraqiensis subsp. paurometabolica YIM 90007
GGGGTGACCGACGCGCGGCTGCTCGCGGCGGTGCGCGCGGTGCCCCGTGCCGCGTTCGTGCCCGACGAGCACGCCGGGCGGGCCTGCTCCGACGAACCGGTGCCGATCGGGCACGGCCAGGTGAGCACCCAGCCGTCACTGTCCTGCCGCATGATCGAGGGTCTGGCGCTGTCCGGCGGCGAGCACGTGCTGGAGATCGGCACCGGCACCGGCTACCAGGCGGCCCTGCTCTCCCGGCTGGTAGCCGACGTAGTCAGCGTCGAGTACCGCGCCGACCTCGCCGCCACGGCCCGCCGCACCCTGGCCGGGCTCGGGGTCACCACGGTGCGGGTGCTGACCGGGGACGGCACCCTCGGGGCGCCGGAGTCCGCGCCGTTCGACGCGGTCCTCGTCTCGGCCGCGTATCCCCGGGTGCCGACTCCCCTGGTCGACCAGCTCCGCGTCGGGGGCAGGCTGGTGCAGCCGATCGGCGCGGGCGGCCACGAGACGGTGGTCGCGTTCGAGCGCACCCCGGAGGGACTCGTGCGCCGGGAGGAGCTGCTCCCGGCGCGGTTCGTCCCGCTGCACGGGCGACACGGCTTCCCCGAGCCGGAGTGAGCGGACCCGGCGGTGCGGATCTTCCTTGGCGGACACCGCTCCCCCGCGCTGTCCTCCCCGGCGTAGACTGCCCCGGTCGCCGAGACGACCGGGACGGTGGTGCGATGCGCTTCGAGGAACTGGACTGGCGGCGCACGCCGCTCGGCGAGCTCGTGCTGCGGCGACGGTGGGATCCGGCCGTGCGGGCGGAGGTCTACGAGATCAAACTCGACGACGAGTTCCTCATGTCGAGCCTGTTCACCGTCTCCGAGACCCGGCTGGGGCAGTTGGCGGTGGCCGAGGCACCCGAGGGTGCGCTGGACGTCGCCGTGGGCGGGCTCGGCCTCGGCCACACGGCCCTCGCCGTGCTGGACGAGCCGCGTGTCCACTCGGTGACCGTGGTCGACGCGCTCGGCGAGGTAATCGACTGGCACCGGCGTGGGCTGCTGCCCGCCGGACAGCGGTTGGGCACCGACCCCCGCTGTCGGCTGGTGCACGCCGACTTCTTCGAGGTGATGCGCACCGGTGCCCCACTCGACCCGGACGCCCCCGGACGCCGTTATCACGCGCTCGTCGTCGACATCGACCACTCCCCGCGGCACCTGCTCGACCCGGCCAACGCCGACTTCTACGAACCCGACGGGCTGCGCGGGGTGGGCAGGCGGCTCACCCCGGACGGGGTGTTCGCCCTGTGGTCGAACGACCCACCGGACGAGGAGTTCACCGACCGGCTGGGGAAGCACTTCGTCCGTGCCCGCGCGGAGATCGTGCGCTTCCCCAACCCGCTGCAGAACCGCGAGGCCAGCAGCACCCTCTACCTCGCCGACACCCCGCGGGACTGACCGGCCGTACTCCGCGGCCGTCGCCGGTATCGCCCTGGAGTCACCGTGTCCACCGAAACCGACCACCGTCCCCTCCACGATCTTCTGCGCACCGCACCCACGTCCCGCCCGGTACCGCCACCACGCCCCGCCGGTCCGGTGCGGCTCACACCCCTGGTCGTCTCCGGTCTGCTGGCGGCCGGGTCGGCCTGGTACGTGTGGGCCGTGCACGGTCGGCGCTTCGTCGCGGTGCTGCTGATCGGGGTCTTCCTGGGGATCGCGCTGTTCCACTCGCGCTTCGGGTTCGGGGCGATGTGGCGGCAGATGCTCGCCGTCGGCAACGGTGCCGGGATCCGGGCCCACGCGCTCCTGTTCGCCACCGCCGCGACGCTGATCATGCTGATCGTGGCCACCGGGGTGGGACTGTTCGGCGCCACCCCGACCGTCGCTGCCCGGCCGATCGGCCTTCCCCTGTTCACCGGGGCGGTACTGTCCACCGCGGGGATGCAGCTCGCCGGAGCGTGTTCGGCGGGCATCCTGTACACGCTCGGCGCGGGCCGGTTGAGCCTCCTGCTCGTCCTGGGCGGCTTCATCGCCGGCTCGGTGTTCTACACCTGGGCGTTCCCGATCTTCGACGGCTGGCCCGAGGTCCCCGGGCTGCTGTTGGCCGACCAGGTCGGCTGGGGCGGCGCGTGGGCGAGCACCCTCGGTCTGTTGCTCGGAGCCGTCGTGCTGACCCGGGTGGCCCAGGCCCGGCGCGCCCCACCGCCCCGCGGCCCGGC
>NZ_KI912209.1:6757-17635 GCF_000231035.2 Saccharomonospora iraqiensis subsp. paurometabolica YIM 90007
CGCCGCACGCCCGCCCCGCGGAGCAGCCGGACCAGCTCGTCGCCGCTCGCGGTACCGTGGCCGACCGTCAGGATCCGCACGACCGGCCGCCTACCCGCTTCCGGGTCACCCGACACCCCGACGGGCCGCACCGCCGCGGCACGTGCGCGACAGCGACCGCACCGAACCCCCGGGAGGAACACGCACCATGGTGAACCGCGACACCGCCGCACTCGACGACCCGGTGGGCGGATCTCTGCGCGGTCACCACGCACACCTCGCCCGCCGGCTCGGACAGGCCGCCACCTACCTGCCGGACGTCGCGACGTTCGCGACACTCCCCACCGAACCGAAGCCGGACGACTGGGCCGAGCTCGCCCGGCTGCTCGGCCGGGGCGAGCTCGCCGACCTGTTCAGCCACCCGGCGACCCCGCCCCCGGACTGGGAACCGGTCTTCAGCCTCGAGGGCCGCCAGATGATCCTGCCCGACGACACCGGCCCGGCCGAACCGTCCGCGTCCGAGGCCGACAGCGGTATGGCCGACAGCGGTGTCGTCGAGCTCGGCGCCGACGACGTCCCCGAGATGCTCGACCTCGTCACCCGGACCCGACCGGGCCCCTTCCGGCCGCGCACCCACGAACTCGGCACCTATCTCGGCGTCCGGGACCACGGCTCGCTGGTGGCGATGGCGGGCGAACGACTCCGCCCGCCGGGCTGGACCGAGATCAGCGCCGTCTGCACCGCCCCCGAGGCACGCGGACGCGGCCACGCCGCCCGCCTGATCGGGGCGCTCGTCGCCCGCATCACCGCACGCGGCGACCACCCCTTCCTGCACGCGGCCGAGACGAACACCGGCGCGATCGCCCTCTACCGCCGACTCGGCTTCACCACACGCACACCGGTCACGTTCCGGGGCTTCCGCATCCCCTGACCGATCCGGAGACGGGATCCGTCGACACGCTCACAAGGCGGCCCGTTCCGCCTCCAGATCGTCGACGATCGTGGCCGTGTCCACGTCGAGGTCCGGAAGCGTACCGAGTGGAGCCGGATCGGCCGGCCGGCGCGCCCCGTGCGCGCCGGCCGGCTCCCGGTCCTTCACAGCGTGTCGGCCAGGGTGTCGGCGAGCAGGCTGTTGAACCGCTGCGGGTCGGCGAGCTCGCCGCCCTCGGCCAGCAGGGCCATGCCGTGCAGCAGCTCCGCGGTGCCGACGAGCTTCGCGTCGTCGGAGTCGGCGGCGTTCTGCTCGTGCGCGGCGCGCAGCCGGGCCACCAGCGGGTGCGCCGGGTTCAGCTCCAGGATGCGCTTGCTCACCGGGAGCTCCTGGCCCGCCTGCTGGTACAGCTTCGCCAGCGCCGGGGTGATGTCGTAGGTCTCGCCCACCAGGCAGGCCGGGGAGGTGGTGAGCCTGCTGGAGAGCCGCACCTGCTTGACGTGGTCGGAGAGCTTGTCGCCCATCCACTCGCACAGCGTGGCGAAATCGTTGCCCTCGGCATCGGTGGCCTTGGCCTTGTCCTCGCCGTCGTCGGAGTCCTCGGCGTCCTCACCGAGGTCGACCTGACCCTTGGCGATGCTCTGGAAGGTCTTGCCCGCGTACTCGCCGACGCGGTCGACCCAGAACTCGTCGATCGGGTCGTCGAGGATCAGCACCTCGATGCCCTTGTCCCGGAACGCCTCCATGTGCGGGGAGTTCTCGATGACCTGCCGGGAGGCGCCGGTGAGGTAGTAGATGTGCTCCTGGTCCTCGCCCATCCGGTCGACGTAGGAGCGCAGGGTGGTGAGCGCCTCGGCGTCGTGGGTGGAGGCGAACGAGGCGATGTCCAGGATCGCCTCCTGGTTGTCCGGGTCCTCGACCAGGCCCTCCTTGACCACGCGGCCGAACTCGCCCCAGAACGTGTCGTAGCTCCCCCGGTCCTCGTCCATCATGGCCTTCACCGAGGACAGCACCCGCTTCACCAGGCGGCGCCGCATCATCCCGATCTGGCGGTCCTGCTGCAGGATCTCGCGGGAGACGTTGAGCGAGAGGTCCTGCGCGTCCACCACGCCCTTGACGAACCGCAGGTAGTCGGGCATCAGCGCGTCGCAGTTGTCCATGATGAACACGCGCTTGACGTAGAGCTGCACCCCGCGCTTGGCGTCGCGCATGTGCAGGTCCATCGGCGCTCGGGCGGGCAGGAACAGCAACGCCTGGTACTCGAAGGTGCCCTCGGCCTTGACCGGGATGGTCCGCAGCGGGTCGAGGAAGTCGTGGCTGATGTGCTTGTAGAACTCGGCGTACTCCTCGTCGGTGGCCTCGTCCCTGGACTTGGTCCACAACGCCTTGCGCGAGTTGATCGTCTCCCACTGGCGCGTGGTGCCGCCGTCCTCCTCGCTCGTGCGCTCCACGCGCATTTGGATCGGCCAGGTGACGAAGTCGGAGTAGCGCCGCACGATCTCCCCCAGCGTGTGCTCGGAGGTGTAGTCGTGCAGCTTGTCCTCGTCGTCGGCGGGCTTGAGGTGCAGGGTGACCGCCGTGCCCTGCGGCGCCTGCGGCACCGTGTCGAGGGTGTAGGTGCCGGAGCCGTCGGACTCCCAGTGCGTGCCCTCGGTCTCCCCGGCCTTGCGGGTGAGCAGGGTGACCTTGTCGGCCACCATGAAGCTGGAGTAGAAGCCGACGCCGAACTGCCCGATCAGTTCGTTCGCCGCCGCGCTGTCCTCCGCTTCACGCAGCTTGCGGATCATCTCGCCGGTGCCCGACTTCGCGATCGTGCCGATCAGCTCGACGACCTCGTCGCGGGACATGCCGATGCCGTTGTCGCGGACCGTGAGGGTGCGCCGCTCGGGGTCGGTCTCCAGGGCGATGTGCAGGTCGTCGGTGTCGACGTCGAGGCTCTTGTCCCGGAAGGCCTCCAGCCGGACCTTGTCCAGGGCGTCGGAGGCGTTCGAGATGAGCTCCCGCAGGAAGATGTCCTTGTTCGAGTAGATCGAGTTCACCATCAGCTCCAGCAGCTGACGTGCCTCGGCCTGAAACTCGCGCGTTTCGGTCTGCGCGGACACGCACAACCTCCCCTGATTACGACGAAAACACCGTGGATCGCCACGCCGTGCGTGGCCGTCACCCACGGTATCCCCGCAGCCCCACCACCCGGTCACCGACTCCGGTGAACCGGTGCCCGCCCAAACCGTCGGCACGCCTCATCCGGTCCGGAGGGAGGCGTATCCATGGCACCCTGTTCGGTATGTGGTCCGTCAGTGTCGGTGAGCTCAGCCGGAACACCCGTCATTGCCTGGCACAGGTCCGAGCGGGCAAGGACCTGGAAATCACCGAGCACGGCGGGACCATCGTCGTGGTGCGCCCCGCGCACGGGCAGGAGCCACCGCGAATCCGGCCACGCATCGGGGGCCACCGGAGCGAGAGGCCGTTGACCGCGGAGGAGATCGACGTCGAGCTCGCCCGCGGTCTCGGCGAGAGGTGAATTTCGATCACCAGGTCGGTGCCGCGGTGTCCGGGTGGGTGAGGCCGAGCTCGACCTGACGCCACTGCGGCAGGAAGTCGAGTGCGAGGCGGCGGGCGAGGTAGTCCATCGGGCTGGAGGCCCAGTCGATGTCGGGGTCGCCGGTGGTGATGCCGAGCGGTTCGAATCGGGTGTGCAGGAACCTGTGCACGAATTCGTCGACGGTCATGCCGTGCGCCAGGGCGGTCGACACGAGTTCGGCGAGTGCGGTGGTGAGGCCGTGGGCGAAAGTGCCGTGTTTGGAATGGTCGATATCGACCGCACCGAGTCGTCCGTGGTCATCGACGGTGATGGTGAAACCGAACTCGGTACCGCTGATCTCCACGTCGACCCGGTAACCGCTGCGCACGCGGGGCAGACGGCGGGGCACGCCCGGAACGTGCTTCTCGGCGACGGTGACCTGCACTGAACTCCTATCCCTACAACAAGTGGGTTTGAGAGGTGGCTCAAACCACTAGATGTGGGATCGTAGCGGATGTTCGGGTGGGCGGCGTCAGGGCGTCCTCCCCGGGTGGGCCTGCGGTGACGGGTTCGAGGGAAACCCGGCCGGAGGCCGGCACGCTGAGACGAATACACGGGAAGGCCCCGGCCCACCGGGCCGGGGCCGACGCCGTGCCACGAGGCGATCACTCAAGACGCCTTCACACCTGTTCTGAACCGTCAGATGCCCGCTTCGTTGAGAAGAATGTCCACGGCGTCGTCGTTGCGGGTGGTCTCGCGGTCGATCACCTCGTCCGGCGGGTAGAAGCCGTCCATCCCACCGCCACTCGCCGGATACATCTCGAAGGTGAAGCTGAAGATGTCGTGCTCGCCCCACATCCAGTCGTTGATGCCACCGTCGGTGATGTAGAGGTCGCTCGACTGCTGCGGGGTGTAGCCGTTGGTGGCGGCCATGCGGGTGCCGACGTCGGCGAACCGTTCGGCCTCCTCGCGGGTCATGCCCTCGGCCGTGTCGTCGTAGGTGTAGCCGTACGGCCACAGCACCAGCTCGGAGTAGCTGTGGAAATCGAGGTGTGCCGTGATCTGCTGCTCACCGCCGACGATCCGGGACTCGACGAAGTCGGCCACGGCCGCCGTCTCCGGCGCGGAGAACGGCGACGACCCGCGGTAGGTGTCGCTGAACTGCCAGCCGCTGGAACCGCCGCAGCAGCCCCACTCGTAGCCCCAGTTGCGGTTGAGGTCGGTGCCGTCCCAGCCCTGCCGGTTCTTGCGCCAGCCCTGGTACTGCCCGCCGGAGATGTCGTACTCGGCCCCGTCCGGGTTCATGGTCGGCACGACCAGGATCTCCCGGGTGTTCACCAGCTCGGTGACCGCCGGGTCGCTGCCGTAGTCGTCGGTGAACCGCTCCACGATGTGCAGGCACATCTCGGTGGTCAGGTGCTCCCGGGCGTGCTGGTTGCAGGTGAACAGCACCTCGGGTTCGTCCTCGTCGACGGCCACGTTGTCGCTGATCTTCATCAGGTGCAGCGCGCGCCCCTCGTAGGACTCACCGACGCTGGACAGGCTCGCGATGTCACCGTGCTCGGCCTCGGCGGTGGTGAGCGTGTCGGTCAGTTCGGTGTAGGTGTGGTAGTCCTCGTCCCCGGCCGGGAACTCGTCGGCGGCCGCGCGCAGGTCCGTATCCGGGTTGCGGTCCGCGAGCGCCCGGTCGAAGTCCCCGGTGCGGTCGAGGTCGATCCCGTCGGCCCGCAGCCCACGTGCCTGTTCGGAGGTGGCGACCAGGGTGACCGTGCCGTCGGCCACGCCGAGCACGTCCACCCCGGCGCGGACCAGCTGGGTGCGCTGGGCGGCGTCGGTGCCGTCCACCTCGTAGATTCCACGGTCGGTGTCGGAGGCGCTCGCCGGCACGGCGGTGGCACCCAGCAGGGCCACTCCCGCGAGTCCGACGAACACTCTGCGTATCTTCCCCATGGGATCAGGCTGGTGGTGCGGACCACACACCGACAACCGCCGAAAGTCGGGACCGGCCAGCAGACGGCGGACGCGGACCGAGCACCGGAAGAACGATCGTCGCATTCGCGACGCTCGGCACTCTCGCACGACGCCTGACGTCGGGGCCCCCACCGACCTAGGATCACCGCGTCACGGACCACCCACGCCGCCACCGCGGCGTGCCGACCGACAACGGAGTCGCGATGTCCGAGCCTCACACCGCCGCACCCCGGCGGCGCCTGTCCACCGAGGAACGCAAAGTGCTCGCGAGTACCCTCGCCGGAACCTCGATCGAGTGGTACGACTTCTTCATCTACGCCCAGGCCGCGAGCCTGGTGTTCGCTCCCCTGTTCTTCTCCCCGCTCAGTGCCGACGCACCCGGCCTGGCCGACCTGATCTCGCTGGCCACGATCGGCATCAGCTTCCTGTTCCGTCCACTCGGGGCGGTCGTCGCGGGCCGGTTCGGCGACCGGCTCGGCCGGAAGAAGATGCTGGTGTTCACCCTGGTGACGATGGGTGCCGCCACGACGCTCATCGGGCTGCTGCCCACCTACGGCGACATCGGGGTGGCCGCGCCGCTCGTGCTGATCCTGCTGCGGGTCGTGCAGGGCTTTTCGGCCGGCGGTGAGTGGGGCGGCGCGGCACTGATGTCGGTGGAGCACGCCCCGGTGACCCGGCGGGGCCTGTTCGGCGCCTACCCGCAGATCGGCGTGCCGATCGGGCTGATCCTCGCCACGGGCGTGCTCTGGTTGCTGACGACGGTGACCACGACGGAGCAGTTCAATACGTGGGGCTGGCGGATCCCGTTCCTGTTCTCCGCCGTGCTCGTCCTGCTCGGCTACCTCATCCGGCGGGCGGTCGAGGAGAGCCCGGTGTTCCGGGAGATGCTGCGCCGCCGGAAGGCGTCGTCGGCGCCCCTGCGGGACCTGCTGCGGCGCAACCCCGTGCAGGTGCTGCTCACCGCGCTGATCTTCGTGGCGAACAACGCGGCGGGCTACCTCGTCATCGCCTACTTCCTCTCCTACGGCATCGAGACACTCGACCTGGCGCGGTCGTCGGTGCTGGTGGCGACCGTGCTGGCCGCCGTCGGGTGGCTGGCCTCCACCCTCTACGGGGGCGCACTGTCCGACCGGATCGGCCGGGTGCGCACGTTCCAGATCGGCTACGCGTTCGTGTTCGTGTGGATGCTGCCGCTGTTCCTGCTGCTCGACACCGGGCACATCGTGGCGTTCGGCGGGGCGATCCTCGTGCTCACCCTCGGCCTCGGCCTGTCCTACGGCCCGATGTCGGCGCTGTACGCGGAGATGTTCCCCGCCCCGGTGCGGTACTCGGGGGTGTCCATCGGCTACGCGTTCGGTGCGATCCTCGGCGGTGCCTTCGCACCGACCCTCGCGGAACTGCTGATGCAGAAGACCGGCTGGTCCGGCTCCATCGGCGTCTACATCATGCTGCTGTCGGTGATCTCGTTCGCCGCGGTGACGGCGGTGCGCGAGACGAAGGGCGTCGACCTCGGCGTCACCGGGTCCGCTCCGACGCGGAGTGCGGAACCCACGTCCTGAGTCGCCGGTCCGACACGGCTTTCGCCGCACGACATGCCGGAGCCGGGGACCCTGCCCACACGGTCCCCGGCTCCGGTCTCACCGGCACCGTCTCCGGTCCGCCTGTCCGGTCAGTCGGTCACCCGCAGCACGAACAGGCCGCGGTCCATGCTGGAGACCCCGACGACGTCCCGCTTGAAGTACGGGTAGTTGCTCCAGGTGCCGCCCTCGAAGGAGGCGTTGTCGTTCTCCGGGTACAGGTCGAAGTGGCCGACCTCCTTCAGCTCGCCCTCGTCCACCTTGCCGGTGTGGTAGACGCGCAGCCCCGAGGTGTAGTTCGAGGCGAACGCGAGTTGCCGCTCGGTGTAGATGTTGTGGTCGATCGAGGTGGTGTCGTTGTCGAACGACCCGGTGTGCCGGGGGGCGTCCAGGTCGGTCATGTCCCAGATCCGGGTGCGTGTGTCGTTGCCGCGGTATACCTCGTCCAGCTCGTCACCGTGCAGGAAGTGCCGCTGGTCCGGGGTGAACCAACCCTGGTGGCTGTAGGCGTCCCCGTCGTAGGACATCCGTGCCAGCACGGTCGGCGCGGCCTTGTCCGTCACGTCCACCACGGACACGTAATTGCCGTCCTCGGCGGCGTTGGAGTTGACGCAGATCTCCCGGCCGGCGTAGTCGGCGTCCGGGCCGTGGTAGGTAACACACTGGGTGTCGTGGATGTAGCCGTGCCCGGCGAAGCAGCCCGCGAAGCCGGGTGAGGTCGGGTCGGAGATGTCGACCATGTGCAGCCCGCCGCCGCAGGTCGAGGTGCCGACCGCGTAGGCGTAGCCGGTGTCGGTGTTGATGGCCAGGTTGTGCGCGTTGCCGAACCCGGCGTAGTGCGCGTCGGCGTCGAACGTGCCGCGCTCGTCCCGCAGCCGGGTCAGGTCGAACACCTGCATGCCGTGCGGGATCTGTTCGGAGACCACGAAGGCGTGGTCGTCGAACACCTTGATGTCCCGCCACGAGGTGCGCTCCGATGTGGGGACGTGCCGGGGCAGCATCCCCACCACGCTCGCCTCGCCCGGGTCGCTGATGTCGACGAACACGGTGCCCTCGCCCCCGCCGATGATGGCGTAGTCGCGGTGGGTCTCCGGGTCGGTCCAGCCCCACATGTCGTTGGCGAAGCTCAGCCCGAGGTCCTCGAGCCAGAGGTGGTCCACCATCTCGACGTTGTCACAGGCGTAGGTGTCGGCCGCCGTGCCGTTGACGCACTTCGCCTGCCCGTCGGGCGCGGAGTCGAGTTCGGCCTGCCGCTGTTCCATCGTCGGCGGCGAGACGGCGTCGAAGGACTGTTCGTGCGCCGCGGCGGTCGGCGCACCGAGGATGGATGCCGCCAACACCACGGTCGCCGTGGTCGCGAGTGTCGCTCTCATGTGACCTCCGGTCGTCTTCTGCCGCGGACGGTCGCGTCCGCGGCAGAAGACACCCAACAGCCACCGGCCCCCACCGGACAAGCCACTGTTCGGGCAACGCCCGTGTTGCTCCCGGTAGGCCGCACCCGCGCGGTCGGCGGCGTGGAGCACCTACCCAGGGCGGGCGGTGGGCTCCACGCCGCCGGTCCACTCCCGGCGAACGGCTCGCTCAGCCGGTCACCCGCGCCCCGGTGTGCAGGGCGACGCCGTCGTGTGCGCCGATGTCGGCCCGGAACCAGCCGTCCGCGTTGACCTGGTACGTCGGCCCGGCGCAGCCACCGTCGACCGGGTCACCGTGCAGCACGTCGCAGTAGGTGCCCTGCGGCAGGTCGGTGGCGAACCACCGGCCGTCGACCGGCCCGGCCCGGTCGTTGAGCACCACGTAGCCGCTGTCTCCCCGGCCGAAGGCGATGGTGTCGCCGCCGTTGTCCCACCACCGCGTCACCGGCGCGTCGCCGACCTCGTTGTGGAAGCCGACCATGTTGCGGATCGGCTGCCAGGCGTGCTCGCACTGCCAGGCCGCCGAGGAGCAGTCCGCGTCGAGGGTCTTCCCGGTAGCGTCGGACGGCGGACCCTGGTCGAAGTCGGTGAAGCCGTAACTGCTCATCACCCGCGGCGTGCCGACCGGCCAGGCCAGCATGAACGCGTTCGCCAGGGAGAATCGCGCACCGTCGCGGAAGGTCAGGGTGGAGCCGCCGCGCTGGCTGTCGTGGTTGTCCACCCCGGCGATCACCTGGTCCGACGGCACGGCGGTGCCGAAGTCGCGCAGGTAGGCCAACCGCTCGGAGTCGAAGATCCGGGCGAGGTCGCGGGCGTAGCGTTCGTCGTAGACATCGCCGTTGCCGAGGTACTCGTCCGGGGTGACCGGCTCGCCCGCGCCGTGCAGCACCTCCTGGTAGATGTAGGCGGGGCCGTTCAGCCGGTCCAGCACGGCCGCGACGTCGCCGGCGGCCATGTGCTTGGCCGCGTCGACGCGGAACCCGTCGACCCCCAGCGAGAGCAGGTCGTTGAGGTAGCCCCCGATCCGGTCCCGGACGTACGGGGCGCCGGTGTCCAGGTCGGCGAGGTTGAGCAGTTCGCAGTTCTGCACCTCGTAGCGGTCGTGGTAGTCGGCGATGTCGTCGTCGCCGTTGCGGCCGCAGTGGTGGAAGTCGCCGTAGCCGTACCCGGCGTCGGGGTATTCGTAGTGGCAGTAGGACGAGCCGCCGCTGCCGGTGCCGCACTCCTCCTGGCCGGTCATGTGGTTGAACACCACGTCCGCGTAGACCTTCACCCCGGCGGCGTGGCAGTCGGCGACCATGGCGGCGAACGCGGCGCGGTCGCCGCGCCGGGTGTCGTCGAGGTCGTAGGACACCGGCTGGTAGTCCTGCCACCACGGGTGCCCCTCGCCGTCGAGGACGACGTGCTCGGACGGCGGGGACACCTGCACCGCCCCGTACCCGGCGGGGCCGAGCGTGTCGCGGCACTCGCGGCCGACGCTGTCCCAGTTCCACTGGAACATCTGCGCGATCACGTCGCGTTCCCCGGACGGCGCCGCCGCGGCCGGGGGTGGTCCGCCGGGTGACGGAACCGTCAACAGCGCGGCCACCAGGGCGACCGCGACCAGGACACGTGGGAACATCCTCGAACCTTTCGTGTTCGTGTACTGGGAAGGGCCACCGGTGGTGCGGGTATGACAGCGGACCGGACACGGCCGAGTCAAGAAACTTGCAGAAAACTTGCAGAACTCGGGTGCGCAAGGCGCTGGCCTGCATATCCGCGTCGGCGTCTTGCAACGCGCGGGCAGGACACGGACACGGCGAAAGAAAGGACGCGATGACCGGCAGCACCGACGTGGTCGTGATCGGCGGCGGGCAGGCCGGCCTGGCCGCGGGCTACTTCCTGCGTCGCACCGGGCTGGGCTTCGTCGTCCTGGACGCCGCCGCGGCCCCGGGCGGTGCCTGGCGGCACGCCTGGGAGTCGCTGCGCCTGTTCTCCCCCGCCGAGCACAGCCCGCTGCCCGGCTGGTGGATGCCCCGGCAGGACGGCGAGCCCTACCCCACCGCCGACCACGTCGTCGACTACCTCACCCGCTACGAGCGGCGCTACGACCTGCCCGTCCACCGGCCCGTCCGGGTCCGCGCCGTGCGGAAGAATGGGGACGGACTGGCGGTGGAGTCGGACCGGGGCACCTGGCACGCACGCGGGGTCGTCAGCGCCACCGGCACCTGGGACACGCCGTTCGTGCCGGACGTCCCCGGGCGCGGGGAGTTCACGGGCACGCAGTGGCACACCGTCGACTACCGCACCCCGGAGCCGTTCCGCGGGCGACGGGTGGTGGTCGTGGGCGGCGGCAACTCGGCCGCCCAGATCCTCGCCGAGGTCTCCACGGTCGCGGCCGACACCCTGTGGTGCACCGCGCGCCCGCCCCGGTTCATGCCCGACGACGTGGACGGCCGCGTGTTGTTCGACGTGGCCACCCGCCGCCGCGCCGCCCGCGAGTCGGGC
>NZ_KI912209.1:17735-31270 GCF_000231035.2 Saccharomonospora iraqiensis subsp. paurometabolica YIM 90007
CCGGCGTCGGCGACCTCGGCGACCTCGGCGACCTCGTGATGGTGCCGCCGGTGCGCGCCGCCCGCGACCGGGGCGTGCTGCGCGCGCACCCGATGTTCGACCGCCTCACCCGCGACGGTGTCGTCTTCGACGACGGCGGCGAGTACGCCTGCGACGCGGTCGTGTGGTGCACCGGCTTCCGCCCGGCCCTGGACCACCTGACCGGGCTGGATCTGACGTGGCGGGACGGGCTCCCGGTCACCGACGGCACCCGCTCGGTCGACGATCCCCGGCTGCACCTGCTCGGCTACGGCGACCGGACCGGCTTCGCCTCGGCCACCCTGATCGGCGCGGGCCGCACGGCCAAGCCGGCCGTGGCCGAGCTAGCCGAGCGACTCCGCGCCGATCGGTGAGGACCCCGCCTACCGGCGCTGGTACTCCTCCCAGGTCACCTTCTCCACCTGCGGACCGTCGTCCGGGCCGTTGTTCGCGAGGCCGTTGCGCCCCTCGAAGTAGTCCCCGACCTGGTCCCACGCCGGGGGTGACAGGGCGGTGTCGCTGACCGCGACGGCATGGATGTGCGCGGCCCACGGCCCCTGGTCCGGCGTGCGGTGCCAGGCGGCGAAGCCCACCTCGCGCAGCGCCTTCACCGCCTGCCACGGGCTCGGCAGGTTGTGCACCGAGAGGTCCACCACCCCGCCCCCGTCGTGCGTGCCCGCCGACGACGGGTCGCCGCCCGGGTTGTACGAACCCTGGGTGAGCACGAAGTCGACGCCGATCCGCCGCTGCGCCGCCCCGAGCATGTCCGCCGACCGCCGGTTGACGGTCTCACCGTCCATCGTGGTCTTCCCACCGATGTCGATCAGTCCGGTGAGCGAGTAGCGGCCGCCGTCGCCGAGCCGGGTGAGCGAGGTCGTACCCGGCAAACCGCTGGCGTCGAGGCCGCTGAAACCCAGCGACTGCTGCCAGTCCTGGTACGCGGACACCGTGGCGGTGCCGAAGTGCCCGTCGACGTAGGCGTCGGCGAGCAGGTTCTCGTCCGCCAACGCCTGTTCGACGACGCGCACGCTCTCCCCGGATCCCGGCGTGATGTCCTGGTTCGGCTTCGACGGGTCCCACATCGCGGCCTTGATGACCGCTTCCATGTTCACCGTGGGGGCCGCCGCGGTGGCCTCACCCGCTGTCGCCACCCCGACGACGGTTCCCCCGGTCAGGGCGGCGGCCAGCACGGCCACGGCCAGTTTCCTCATGGTCTCTCCTCGATACTCGAACGGGCGCCGAGTTCAGCCGCAGTGCTGGAACGGGCTGGTGTAGCTCTGGCCGCCGACCGAACCGCCCCACTTCACGCAGGTGCCCGGCGCGTGCTTCTTGACGGGACCGGCGTAGTAGGAGAACTGGCCCGAGTCGGTGGCGCGGTTGCCGCCCTGCGGTTCGAGGAAGGCCGAGGTGGAGCTCGGCGTGCCCACCTTGGTGTGCTTCAGGGTGACCACGCAGTTGTACCCGTTGCCACTGTTGTAGAGCAGATAGACCCGGCCGTTGCCGCCCAGCCCGTGACTGTTGATCACCGAGTAGTTCGAACCACAGACCTCCTTCGGCGTGTACGGGTTGCTCCCGGCACCGCCGCAGTTCTGACTCGTGAACGAGGTCTTGCCGTAGTAGGGCACGCTCCGGCCGCTGAGCGTCACCTTCCGCGCGGTGCCGTTGTAGCGCTGTTCGTAGTGCAGGTGCGCGCCGGTGACGCCCCCGGTCGCCCCGGCCTCGCCGATCTTCGTGCCCGCCGACACGGTCTGCCCCACGCTGACCTGCTGGGACGACAGGTGCGCGTAGCGGGTGCGGTGCCCGTTACCGTGGTTGATCTCGATCCACCGGCCGTAGCTGGTGCTACCCTCGTTCGCCACGCGGGAGACCGTGCCCGGGGCGGAGGCGACCACCGTGTCCCCGGTGATGCCGCTCTTCTGAAAGTCGACGGAGTAGGCCGGGTTGTGCCCGGACCAGGTCGCCGCGGTGGCCGTGTAGCCGCACCGGAACGGCATCTTGTAGTTCGGAGCCGCCGAGGCCTCCGGTGCGCCGACGGTCACCGAGGCGCCCAGCGCGGTGGCCACGACGGCGAAGGCCACACCCACCGATCTGGCGAGTCTCATCTGTCCTCCAATGATCAGGATGATCTGTCGGAGTCCACCGTCACCGGCCGACGTCGGCGTCCGATAGCCGTCTGACACGGCCCATGACGTCAGGCCCCGGCACGGACGGCGATCGGACACCAATTGACATCTGTGTCCTCGCTGGTGACACGGCTCCCGAGGGACACGGTGCTGCTACCATCGTCCGCACACGGCGCGTGACGGATCATGGCGTCAACGTGACACGCCGTGACGGCCCTGATCCGACGGAGAGGAACCGGGGAGGGAACGGTGGCGGTTCCGGGCGGAACGTCCCGTCCTCCGGCGCTCGACGAATTCATCGCCGGGCTGCGGCGGCTGCGGGAGCGGGCGGGGCAGCCGTCCTTCCGGCGGATGGCGGCCCGATCCGGCGCCGTCTCGCACGCGACCCTGCATCTGACGATCACCGGACACCGGCTGCAACCCTGGGAGACCGTGCGCGAGTTCGTCCGCGCCTGCGGCGGCGACGAGGACGAATGGCACGCACACTGGGAACACACCCGCGCGGCGCTGTCCGGGGACGAGGCCCCCGTCCCCGGTGACCCCCTCGCACCGTCCGAGCACGGAGCCGCCACGGCGACCACCACCGGGACCGACACCGACATCGAGTCCGCTGATCGTCACCACATCCCGGAGGTCGGCGGCGCCGAGGTCGAGGACGCCACTCCCGATGTCCCGCCGCCGCGGACTCCCGCGGAGGTGGACCACGTCACCGGAACGACGGTGGCCCCGGCACGCCGGTGGCGCTCGAGACGGGTGCTCGTCCCGCTGGGTGCCGGTGTGTGCGCCGCCGTCGCGGCCGCCGGTTTCGTGTGGCTGGGCCCCACCGACAGTTGGCCGACCGGTACCGGTCCCGTCGACGACGGCCCCGCCGGGACGGGCGGCTACGCACCCGCGTTGCAGCGGGGTGACGCCAGCTTCTTCGTCGGGGACGTGACCATTCCCGATGGCACGGTGGTGCGGCCGGGGCAACAGTTCGTCAAGACCTGGCGGATCCGCAATACCGGTTCCGTCCACTGGCGCGACCGCTACCTGCAGCGCATCGACCTCCCCATCGGGTCGAACGACTGCCGGACCGCGGAACGGGTCCCCATCAACGACACCGCCCCGCACCAGGACGTTCTGATCAGCGTCGACGTCCGGGCCCCGGCGAGCGCGCCCGCGTACTGCAAGGTGCACTGGAAGATGGTCGACGACTCCGGCCGTGTGCTGCTGCCCGGCTACCGCCCGGTCTTCTTCGAGGTCCGCGTCCGCGCGGAGTGAGCCGAACGGTCTGGGCCGATCAGGTGATTCCGGGGCGATTCCGCTCTCCGACAACGCGGCTGAGCAACGCTGGTCGGACCGGGGCACCGGTCCCGGGGACAGCAGAATACCGAAAGGACACCGCTTCGATGCGTACCCGACGGCGTGGCGTGGTCGTCGCCGGCCTGGCCGCACTCGGCCTGTTGACCGGCCTCACGCCCGCCCACACGGCACCGAGCCCGGCCGATCCGACCCTCGACCCCGCGAACTTCGAACTGCGCCCCAACGCCATGGGCGACGAACTCGGCGACCGCGTGGCCCGGCTCGACAACGAACTCCCCCGCGCGGGAGTCGGCCGCATCCTCGCCGACGCCAACCGGCAGGGCCGGGTCGACACCTACCGGGCCTGCAACGATGACGCGGCCAGGGATGACGGAGGCGGCGTGCTCCGCACGGTCATCCACAGCGTCTGCTTCAACTCCGGCGACAACGCGACGAAGCTGTGGTACCCGCAGGGGGTCACCACCATCGCCGACGCGCAGGACGACAAGTACTGGGGCGCGGACAACCAGCCCGTGCTGATCTCCTGGTACGACAGCAGCAAGAAGGACGGCGTCGACAACGGCGAGGACGGCATCGAGAAGGGCGTGCGGGTCTCGTTCCTGGACCCGTTCACGGGCCGCTACCGGCACGTGCTGCTCGTCTACCCGACGATCAACTCTTACGACAACCCGAGCTACATGACCCTGCGCACCGAGCAGGTCGGCGAGGCGAACTCCCTGCACGGCGGCGGCATCGTCTGGTACGGCAACTTCCTCTACGTCGCCGACACCGGACGCGGCTTCCGCGTGTTCGACATGCGCCACATCTACGACCTGAGCGCCGCCGACAACGGCAGCACCGCCGACCGCGACCTGGTCGGCAGGCGCAGCGGCGTCTACCACGGTCACGGCTACCGCTACGTCATGCCGCAGGTGGCCTCGTGGACCGTCACCGCCGCGAAGGGCGAGCGGTGCACCACCAACGACGAGGCCATGGCCTTCTCCTACGCGGGCCTGGACCGCAGCGGCCTCGACCACATGGTCGCCGGGGAGTACTGCAACCACTCCGACTCCGAGGTGTGGGGCCGGGTCGCCGCGTGGCCGATCGCCGGTTCCGTCGGCAACGACGGCGAACAGATCACCGACACCGGCTACCGCTGGCAGGCCGACGCCGCGCACAAGCTCCCGGTGAGCAACATCCAGGGCGCGGTACGTTTCAACGACCGCTGGTATCTCAGCCAGAGCCGGGGCGCCAACACCGTCGGCATGCTGTACCAGTCGTCGACGACGTCCCCCTCCGCCGAGATGCTGCAGACGGAGACCGCACAGAACGCCTCGATCGGTCCGGAGGACCTGTCGCACTGGGAGGACGGGTTCGGCGGCACCACCCTCGGCGACATGTGGACCGTGGCCGAGCATCCGGGCAAACGGATGGTGTACTCCACCGTCCCGACGCCACTGGCGGACTGAGCGGCGGCACACCGCTGCGCCGCTCCGGCGGACGGTCGACCCCGGTTTTCAGGCGATGGTGTCGGTTTCACGGACGTCGACCCGCGGCCCGAGAGTCTCCCGCACCCGCAGGGAGAAGACGAACCCCACGACGGCGAGCACGAGCGGGATGCCGAGCGCGACGCGGTAGTCGCCGAGCGCGCGTGCGGAATCCTCCGCGAGCACGTCCAGCACCGCACCGAAGACCGGCTGGATGAGCCCGGAGGCGAAAAACGCGCCGACGTTGACCACGCCCAACGCGGTCGCGGCCACCGCGGGCGGGAACGACTCCTTCACCGCGGCGAACCCGACCACCACCTGGGAACCCGCCAGGCCCACCAGCACGTACAGCACCATGGCCGAGATGCCGGGTTCCCACGGCGCCCACACCAGGCCCGCCCAGCCGAGCAGCGCACTCACCGAGCACGCCAGGATCAGCGGCCGTCGCCGCCCCATCCGGTCCGACACGAACCCGACGGCGAGGTTGCCGACCCCGTAGACCGCCAGCGCCACCGTCGTGTACAGCGCCGCCGATCGGTTGTCGAGGTCGAACGAGTCCCGCAGCATCGGCACACCCCACAACCCGGAGAAGGCGTAGAAGGTGCCGTTCGTCCCGACCACGGCGAAGAACACCGCCCACAACTGCCTGCTGCGCACCACATCCCGCAACACGCCCGCACCGGAACTCCCGTCCCCGGACGGGGCCGGAGCGACCACACGCGCAAAACCGCAGTCCTCCGGCGTGTCCCGCACGGTGAACCAGGCCGCCACCGTGACCACCACGGAGACCACACCGACGCTCAGAAAGATCGACCGCCAGGACAGCACCGACAACAGGCCCGCCGACGGTCCCTCGGCGAGGATGCTGCCGAGGTTGCCGACGAACATGGTGATGCCGGTGACGAGACCGTAGCGGTAGGCCGGGAACCAGGTGGCGTTGAACTTCATCAACCCGACGAAGATCCCCGAGGTGCCCAGCCCCACCAGCATCGGCCCGAGCAGCACCACCCCGTAGCCCGGCGCGATGCCCAGGACGAGGGTGCCGAGCGCGGTGACGGCCCCGCCGGCGCACACCACCAGCCGTGTCCCGTACCGGTCGATCAGTACGCCGACCGGGACCTGCATGGCGGTGTAGACCCAGAAGTTCGCGGCCGCGAACACCCCGAGCTGGGCCGCCGAGAGGCCGAACTCGGCACCGATCGGCGCCGAGAAAGTCGCGGGCGAGAACCGTTGGAAGAAGCCGATCGTGAACAACGCCAGCAGCAGGCCCAGCGACACCGCACGGACCCACCGGAACCGGCCGGAGCGGTGGTCCCGCCCGACGACCGTGTTCACCGCGGCGCGCTCGCCGTCATGCCCCACGCGACTCAGTCATCGGACACGACGTCGCCGTCCACCGCGTCATCCAGCGACTCACGGCGTATCCCGCACACGGAGGCAACCCATCACTCTATGCAACAACGTCGCGAGTTCGTCCCCCATGACCGCAGCCTCACGAAGTTGCTTGAAGTGTTCCTCGTACGCAGCGACCTCTTCGGGTGAATCGAGACGTTGCTGCGCGGTCATAGATTCGATAAGGACGTGGTCGTCGTAGAGTAGGAAGTTCGTCAACGGAAATATTGGCATGGTCACGGCAAAGGGAACGACACCGACCTCGACCTCAGCCAGCCCTGTCAAGGCCAGTAGTCGGTCGAGCTGCCCGAGGAGTGTCTCGGTCGTTCCGAAACGGGTGAAAAGCGCGGCTTCGCCCATGACAACCTGAATCTTGTGGCGAGGATGGTAAAGGACATGCTGGCGTTCCATGCGCTTACCGACCACGTGATCGATCTCTTCGGAGGAGACACCTGACGCGACCGGGCCGCACGGATGTGCGAGCACCTCGCGAGCATAGGCCGCAGTCTGCACGATCCCCGGGACCATCGCGGGTTGGAACTCCGCGATTCGTGTGGACACCGCATCAGCCTGCGCCGTCGTCTCCTGTTCGGCCACCGCGCCACCGTGTCGCTGATACCTCTGTTGGAAGGTCGCGTATTCCACGCGAGCAGCACTCGCCAACGTGTAGAGCTCGTCGAGTTGTTCTTCGCTCGCGCCGACCGCCTCGGCCCACTGCCGCAGATCGTCATCGGTGACGCGCTGGGTGCCCTGTTCCAGCTTGGACACTCTGGTCTGGTGCCATCCGAGATGGCGAGCCAATGCGCTGCCGGACGGGAACACAGCAGCGCGCAGCTCACGAAGTCGTCGTGCGAGCAGCGCTCGCCGCGGCGGGATCGAAGCCGGCACGCCGCTGTGTCCTCCAGTTCAGATCAACGCGGGTGGTAGTCCTGCCACAGTACTGATTGAGCCAGTGCGGCATCGCGGACGGTACAGGCCTCGACGACCTGCCGCGGATCAGCCACGTGCTGAGCACCCAGCCATTCGCCGCCGTGCCCGTACCGCATCGACCACAGACTGCGCCCATCGACGAGCCAGAAATCCGACTCGGCCGGTACGTCAGTGGGCCAACACCCCTCGCGCGCGGGGATGATCCGCACCTCCTCCCCTGCCAAGACGTTCGGCTCGTAGGAAGCCAGCTCGAACCGTAGGTAATCGGTCAGCGGCTCTCTGACGACGTGTACGCGCTGCGCTCGGCATCCCTCCCGGACCCGCTGATCGATCCACTCGCACCATGCGCGCAGCTCGTCCGTACGTGGGAGGGAACCGGTGCGCCGCCACTCCGCGAAGGCCTCATCCTCGCTGCTGCCGGAGTAGCGTTGAAGCGTCTCCAGCCGGAACAGTGAGTAGCGAAAGTGCGCCAGTTCCCGCCGCAAGGCGTTGACGCCTGGCCGCGCGTCCTCAGCTGTGGTCACGAGGGACCTTCCTGGTAGAGCCGGGCGGCCTCCAGGATGATCTCCGGCTTGATCAGTACTCCACCTTCGCCGGGCAACACGTTCTCCATGTTCGCGAACGTGTCGGCATCCATCTCAAGTCCTTGTACCGCCATCATGCCGTTCCCCGCGAGATACACGGACTGACAGCCGGTGGGGTTCGACTCAGGGTCCTTGCAGAGCTTCCGAAGTCGCATAACAGCCTCCCCAGGTTTTCGTGACTGCGACCCAGCCATCTTCGCTTAACACCGGGTTGATGTCCAGACCTATGCGAGCACTAACCGCAGACCAACCTTGCATGTACGTCGATCGAGCAGTAGCCTGCTTGCTACGCACGGTTAGCAGTCCGAGTAGCACGATGGCCGACCCGACGGGGCCGAGTATGCAAGCCGGGACATGCAACCCGAATTCGCTGGAACGAGTGACGAAGAAGGTGAAGACAGTGGAGCACCAGGAGAGCCCTCTGGTAGAGGCACGTCGACTCGATGTGGTCCGCGATCGCCTGGATCTGACACACGGAGATCCGTCCACCTCGGCGGGTGGGGACGGACACGGAGACGCTGGTGGTGACGGGCTGAACATCCCGGAGTAGAAGCGCAACCATGATCCGGGCGGGGCAGGTCGAAAGATCAGTGTCGACCTGCCCAACGCCTCCATCCGGACGGAGTCACTGTGCGACACAGATTGGTCGACTCGATCGAGGCAGCTTTCGGCTGGGAAGGACCCCAGCCACTCGGACACACATTCGCACTCGGCACGCTACCGAGCACCGGACTCAGCGCCCGCTTGTTCTCAGTGACGCGACTCCTTGACACCGTCATGCGACGCTCGCTGTCATGGCCGCAATTCCGATGCTTCGTCGGAGGAGAAGAGCTGCATCCGGAGTCCTACACAGCTACTTCCTCCACGCGACGCGGCCAAAGCTTGTCGATGGCGAGGATGGGCCGACTCGGGACACTCATGCAGTCGGGATGCACGATGGTCCTTGACTCACTCGACACTTTCGATCCGACGCTGGAGGTCGCATGCCAGGCACTCCAATGGTGGTCACACGAGCTGGTCCAGGTGAATACCTACCTGACCACGAACGACGCGGCAGGTTTCGACCTCCATTGGGACGATCACGACGTGATCATCGTGCAACTCGGCGGCGAGAAAGGTTGGGAGGTCAGAGGGCCGTCTCGACCAGCGCCCATGTACCGGGATCACGAGCGCAACGATACACCGAGCGACGAGATCGTCTGGTCCGGAACGCTGTGCGCGGGCGACGTGATGCACATTCCGCGTGGCCACTGGCACCAAGCGACGCGCGTCGCCCGCGGCGACGGACACAGCCTGCACGCCACCTTCGGCTTCGTGAAGCGAACCGGCGTTGACTGGCTCACCTGGGTCGTCGACCAGACCCGCAGACACGAGATGTTCCGGCGCGACCTCGACCGGTGGGGAACCCACCCGCACGTATCAGCGACGACCCACCAGTTGAAACACCGGCTGGACGTCCTCATCGAGGAACTGCCACAGTCCCGATTCCTTTCCGCGCGTGAGGCAGAACGTCCTGCCCGTCGACACGTTTCGACCGCAGGCATCCTCGGACCACCGGAGCGCCTCGTGTGCGTCACGGACTTCCCACCCCAGATCGACACCTGCGGAGACAACGTCGTGGTGACGGCAGCAGGCAAGGAACTGACCTTTGTTCCTGAGGCGGAACCAGCTTTACGGAAACTGCTGTCCGGCGAACCCGCCAGCGTGTCTAACCTCAACCGGAACACCGAAGTCGATGCGGAGGCGATCGCCGGTGCTCTCCTCGACGAGGAAATCTGCGCCGAGCTGACACCAGAACTCACCGCCGGTTACACCGGGCTGGTTCCGAACGTCGAGAACGGCGGCACCGTTGGCGACGCCTGACCTCCGCGGGTTCCAGCTCGACGACGTGCTCCCACAGGTGGAAAAGCGGCTCGGGGTCCGTCTCGATCCCGCGTCGGCCGTCTACGGCGAGTCGGGCGCGACCGTGGGTTTCGCGACGGCCACCGGAACCTGGGTCCGTCTCCGACGCCGGGCCCAACACCGTATACACAGCGCCGCGTGGGTCGGCCTCGAAGCGTCGGCGACCGTCCGGGGAGTGCGGAAGCCCGCCTGGCACCAGAGTGCGACCTGGACCGACCTCGGCCGGGACCTCGTGTGGCGCGCGGACGAGATGGAGTTGATCTCCGCGCCGGTCGTCGACGACCCCGCCGACGCGGCGGCGCTACCGGTGTCCTGGTGGGCCCGACTCCGTGAATCGCTCGCGGCCCTGGCCGCGCACGAGACCGAACGGGTGGGGATGAGCCAGCGACACGTCACGCGGAGAGTCCGGGAGGTGTTCGGGTCCGCCGTCGACGTGACCGTGGACGACTGGACGACCGCGCACACGGATCTGCACTGGGGCAACGTGACGACCGAGGCGCAGCTGCTCGACTGGGAGGACTGGGGGCTCGCTCCGGCCGGGTTGGACGCCGCCACGCTTTGGCAGGCGGCACTCCCGTTCCCCGCCGTCGCCGCCCGCGTCGAAGACGGATTCGCCGCGGAGCTGACCACGCGATCGGGGCGCATCGCGCGACTGCTCCAGTGCGCCAACGCGATCCGCGCGGCAGGACGGCTCGGACACCCGACTCCATTGTCCCGACCAGCGACGAACGCGGCCCGTGAACTCATAGCGAGCCTCAGAATCGAGTGATTACCGGGTAACCCGGGAGCAAGCTCACTGGTCTCGATACGTATCTGTACGTGTCCGCGTCGAGCCGCCCGCTTCGGGTGCATAGGTTCCCACTGCGAAGCCTGCTATCTGTGGGATCGACCGGCAGGACGGCGGCGAACTGCCGTCGGAGGGGCTGCGCTCCCTCGCCGACCATTTCGGCGCGTTGTCGGCCGATTTCCGCGCACGGGCGGCCGAGATCGACCGACACCCCACCCACACCGGCGGCCCCGCGCTGAACACCCCGGCACATCCACCGGGTCATCGGCGTGCTGGCGCACCCGGCCGAGGCCGCACCGGACGACCGCCGCGCCGCACGCACCGCCGCCTTCGACGTCGCCCACCTCGCCCGCTGCCTGTTCGCCCGCACCCGCACACCACTGAACTGATCTCTGATCTTCGAGGACGCCCATGACCACCACACACGCCGTCCCACTCCCCGCCTCGCCGCCGACTCCCGTGCTGCACACCCCGCCCACGGCCGAACAGATCGAGGCCCTCACCCGGATCCTCGTCGACGACCGCGACCCGCACCGGGCGGCAGTCCTGCTGCACGCGGTCAGCCACCGCACCGGTGCCTGGTCCGGCGAGCACCTCGACGACGCCGACCCGGAACGTGCCGCGATCCGGGCCCTGCGCCGACCGCCGCAGGACGACCTCCCGGCCGCGCTCCTGCGCATCGCGCGGGCGATCGACGCCGAGACGGAGATCCTCTACCACCGGCAGGACCTCGGGCACACCGACGCCGATCCGGCCCTGCGGAGCATCGCGTTCCGGGTGCTGGAGCTGGGCTTCACCATCGCCGAACACGGCGGCGTCGACGCCCGCGCCATCGAACGCGCCGTCGCGGAGGCGTTCGACCTGCCCGGACACCGGCCCTCGTGAGACCCCGCCCCGATCAGCATCCGGCCAACACGCACCACGTTCTCGTCTCCCGGTCGCCATTGCGACGAACACTCTCCGTAACCACCTGAACGTGGCGAACCGTCATTCCCGCAGCGGATACTCGGCGGCCGCGTCGCTACCACAATGGACTTTCGTCCAGCATTAACCCAGGTGAAACGGAGATGTGGAATGACCCTTCGGCGGAAGTCCGTTCTCGGTGGCGTCGCCGTGGCCGCCCTGGCGAGCACCATGCTCACCGGAACAGCTCACGCTCAGTCGTCAGCCGCCCCGACCGATCCCGTCGTGATCACCAACCACGCCTACACCAACTACGTGATCCCCGACGACACCGTCGGCAACCCCGGGACCTTCCTCCAGGTGTACTACCGCAGCGACCATCCGATCTCCCGGACCTTCCACTTCGAATCCGTGTACGGCGAGCACCAGGTCTACCGCTGGAAGAGCGCCCGGACCGGCACCTGCGCGGAGGCCGACGGCGAGGCGGGTAAGAGCGTCTACCTGCGCACCTGCAACGGGAGCAAGACACAATGGTGGCTCGTCCGCCGCGTCGGCGACACGAGCCGGTGGGTCCTCACCCCGTACATGAACGAGAGTCTCGCCTTCACCGCGAAGTACGGCGACGACAACTACGCGCCCCTGCGGGAGCTGCCCAGCCGCAACACCGCGACCGCCTCCCAACAGTGGCACTTCACGCCCCAGTGACCTCCGGGGGACCACACCGGGCCCGGTGACGTCAGAGCACGAGGAGGGCCCGGCGGCGGCACGGTCGACGATCGGCCCGCCGCCGGGTCCGGTCGCCCTCGATCCGGAGCCCACCCGGTCAGCAGGTGGCGAGCATGTCCTCCAGCGCGGCGGTCTCCGCGGTGGTGACGGTGAGGTCGTAGACGTACTTCACGTTGATCCACGACCGCGCGTACATACAGTGGTAGCCCGTGTTCTCCGGCTGCCACTCCTCCGGCCCGGCGTCGCTCTTAGAGAGGTTGCTCGACGCGGAGACGGCGATCAGCTGCTGGGTGTCGAGATCGTTGGCGAAGGTCTCCCGGCGGGACTCGGTCCAGTACCGCGCACCGGTGCGCCACGCCTCCGCCAGCGGAACCACGTGGTCGATGTGCACCTGCGAGTCGTCCGAGACCCACTGCGCGTCGTAGACGCTGTACCAGCTGCCGCCGGTGGGTTCGCAGTACTCGTCCACGGTGACGTTCGCACCGTCGCGCAGCAGCACCGTGTCCCGGGTGTCGCAGGTGCCGTCCCGGGGTTCCCAGTGCGGGAACAGGTCGCGGTCGTAGCCGTCCATCGACCCGTCCGACGCCACCGTCAGGTCGGCGAGATGCTCGCGGGTCACCGCCTCCCCCGGCGGGGCGGGCGGATAGGCCGCCGCGGGCTGCACCAGTGGCCCGGCCACCAGCACCGCCGCGGTGACACCGACGAACACGGACACACGACGCATCGCGGGCCTCCCCGACCTCGGATGTACCGGCCGGTTCCGAGCGTGCCCGGCGCCGATCAAGGACGGAACCGACGGAGGTAGGGAGTCCGCCGATCACGACGCGACGAGTCGCCGCGCCAACGTGCGGACGTCGTCAAGCAGCGCGGCGGGCGGCTGGTCGAGGTCGAGGGCGTGCTGGTGGATCGTGATGCCCGCGTTCCGCACCCGGTGCGCGGCGTGTGGCGCCTCGCCCTTGGCGTAGACCAGGTGACCCTCCGGCAGGTTCAGTGCCGTGCAGTAGGCCAGCATCTGATACAGGTCGGCGTTGGGGTATCCCGACGGTCTCTCCGCCTTGTACTTGGTGTCAGCCACACCCACCGGGGTGCCGTCGCCGGTGTGCACGACGAAGTCCGGGGTGAGGCGCACACTGCCCCGTTCGTCCAGGTGATGATCGGCCGGAGCGGGGCGGCTGCCGCGATGGTCACCGCGCTCGGCGAGCTCGTCGGCCAGCGCGGCGGTGACGAAGTCCTCGAACACCCGCGCCAGGTCGAACAGGAAGCCGGGCACGGTGACCTTACCGGGCCGGTGCTCGACCGACGCCCCGCGCAGCACGAGCTCGGCCAGCCGCAACGCGTCGTGGTAGCGGGCGTTGAGCCGGCTGGGCCGCCAGGCGGGCAGCGGCTGCCCGCGCGGCACGGG
>NZ_KI912209.1:31370-31882 GCF_000231035.2 Saccharomonospora iraqiensis subsp. paurometabolica YIM 90007
GGCACGGGGGTGATCTCGGCCAGCCGCGCCCGCAGCCGCAGCAGCCGCCCCCGCACCTCGGCAGGAACTCCCCCGGCGACCCCGCCCGGCAACCGCAGCAGCGCCTCGCCCGCGGTGCGCAGCAGTCGATTCTCCGCGATGTCGGTGGTGTAGTCGTCGTGGGTGATCTCCAGCGGGACGAGTCGGCCGTGGTGTCGGCGGACCTGCTCGGAGTGCCGGACGCGACCGCGCATGACCAGCGCGGTCTCCTCCACCTCGCGGTAGCCCTGCAACAGTCCCTGGCGCAGCGAGCGCTCCGCCTGGTGGGCGAACATCCGGGCGACGGCGGGCAGCAGGTGCGGTTCGGCGTCCACCGGCACCTGCTCCGTGCGCCACCGGCCGTGGCTGTAGCCGAGCAGGAACAGCAGCCGCGCGACCGGGATCTTCGGCGCGATGCGGACGGTGACCGCCCGCCCGCCCCCGGCAGGCACCGCCACGACGCCGACCAGGTTCGTCGCCCGCAGCCGCCACTG
>NZ_KI912209.1:31982-46142 GCF_000231035.2 Saccharomonospora iraqiensis subsp. paurometabolica YIM 90007
CGCGTCGTCCAGCGGCACCGACCGCGGCGGGCCGTGCTCGGCCAGCTCGACGGTCGTCATTCCGGCGAGGACCCGCCCCGCGACGCGGCCACGGCCGCGCGCAGCGTCCGCAGGCCGTAGCGCTGTTCGACATCCACCCCGTCGCCGTAGTGGTGTTCGGTCAACAGCGGCAGGATCCTGGTGCGCCAGGCGCGGTCCAGCCCACCGTCCCGGTAGACCGATTCGCGCATCAGGTAGGACGGGCCGATGCGGAAGTCCGGGTCGTCGATCCGGGCGTTGAGCGCGTCGAGCAGGTCGGCGGGTCCGGTCTCGTGCCCTTCGTGCTGCAGCCACCGGCGCAGCAGGCCGCGGGTCGGCTCGACGCGCGGGGACAGTTCCACGAACGCGAACCGCCGCCGCATCGCCGCGTCCACCAGGGCGATCGAGCGGTCGGCGGTGTTCATCGTGCCGAGCACGAACAGGTTCGGCGGCAACGCGAAGTCGTCGCCGGAGTAGGTCAGCCGCACCGAGCGGTTGCGGTACTCCAACAGGAAGTACAGCTCGCCGAACACCTTGGCCAGGTTCGCGCGGTTGATCTCGTCGACGACGAGGAAGTGCGGGATGTGCCGGTTGCCCTCGCGGGAGGCGGCATCGGCCAGTTGCCGTAGTGGCCCGTCGACCAGCCGGAACGCCACCTCTCCGCTGTTCCCTTGCGGCCGGAAGCCCTCGAAGAAGTCCTCGTAGGAGTAGGACGGGTGAAACTGCACCAGGGTGACCTGCTCCGCACCGCCGCCGAGGTACTCGGCCAGCTTCAGCGCCAGGTACGTCTTGCCGGTGCCGGGCGGGCCGTGGAAGACGAGCTGGCGCTCGTCCCACAACAGCTCCCGCACCTCCTGCAGCCACGCGATGTCGTGGACCAACAGCTCCTTGGCGAGTTCCTCAGTCGGTTCCGGCAGCTCCAGTTTCCGGCGGGCCAGCGCGGCCAGCTCCGCCGTGGTGTCGCCGTCCGCCCGGGCCTGCTGGTCGAGCTCCTCGGTGCTGCGGCCCAACCCGGCGACCAGCCCCGCCACGGCGGTCAGATCCACCACGTCGTGCTGGGCGGACAGCTTCTGTTGAAGCTCTTCGGGCAACTCGTGGTAGTCGTGTCCGGCGTCCTGCCACTCGACCGGGCGACATAGGTTCGACAGGCCCCCTTCGGAGGAGTCCTGCTTTGCAGGGCCGGTAATCTCACCGACATAGAGCGAACCGTGGGAGAGGGTGCAGACCGTGTCGCCCGGCTTCATCTGCGACAGGAAGGAGTGCAGCTCGTCTACCAGGCGCACGCGCTGGCTGTGGGTCAGCAGCGAGCCGTAATCCTCCTCGACGGCGGTGCGCAACCCGTCCTTGCTGATACCCTGTTCGACACCCGCCCGCAGGTACCCGGCGGGCTGGCTCACCAGGCCCTTCGGCCGCCACGACTGTTGCACCAGATCCAACCCGGAGACGTTGGAGCCGCGCACCAGCCAAGTGCGATTGGAGCCATGCCACGTGTTCGAGAGGAAGTCTTTCAGCGGGCGCCCGTCATAGGTCTTCCAGCTGGTCCACCCATTCGTTCCGCTCCCGGTCACCACTTCTGCGGCAGCCGACGGCGAGTTGCACTTGATGTCCTCGGTTGTCTCCCAGTACCCGGGGAAGCGCGTCGACTGTACGATCTTTCCCTCGCCGCGCAGACGCTCGCGGAGTTCGTACGACGAGCCCTGGAACGACGGCACCGTCTCCTTCCTTACAGGTGCCCCGGACACGATCAGAAAGTTCTGACTTCCGTTCGTTCCCATCGTGTCGAGCAACCGTCCGTACGCAAGCGGCCCTCCCCGGGGCAACTGGATCTGGAAGTCAGGGTACTTCCCGGACATCAAGCTCCTTCGGAGTCGGCGCTGCGCGGGACTCGCGGCCCGCGTGGTCGCGGGTGATGATCGCACGAGCTGTCCTCTAGGTTCCGGGCTTTCTGATAATTCCGGGGTCCACAGGCAGGACCCCGCTTGCCCGTGTGCCCGAGAAACGCAGTCGGCCCTGCTACGACGCGTCGCCGGGCGTGATGAGGCCGGACTCGTAGCTCACGACGACGAGTTGCGCGCGGTCGCGGGCACCGAGTTTGGCGAGCAGCCTGCTGACGTAGGTGCGTGCGGTCGCCGGGCTGATGTGCAGGCTCGCCCCGATCTCGTCATTCGAGGCACCGCGACCGACCCCGGCGAGGACGTCGCGCTCCCGATCGGTGAGGGCGTCGAGCATCTCGGGCCGCACGCGCGTGTTCAGGCTCGCACCCAGGTGACCCAGCACTGTGGTGGTGATCGTCGGGGACAGCAGGGAATCACCGGCGGCGACGACTCTGATCGCGTCGCGCAGTTCGTGGGGTGCGACGTCCTTGAGCAGGAACCCGGCCGCTCCCGCGCGGACGGCGGCGAGCACGTTCTCGTCCTCGTCGAACGTGGTCAGCACGACGACCCGCACGTCGCCGAGGTCCGGGTCGGCCGCGATGTGCTCGGTCGCCGCGATCCCGTCGAGGCGGGGCATGCGGATGTCCATGAGGACGACGTCCGGCCGGTGCCGGCGGATCAGGCTGAGCCCGGTGTGCCCGTCGGGGGCTTCGGCGACGACCTCGATGTCACCGTCGTGCTCGGCCAGCGGGCGCAGGCCGGTGCGCACGAGTTCCTGGTCGTCGAGGAGCGCGATGCGGATCACGGTGTCGGCCTCGCGGGGATCGTGGCCTCGACGGTGAAGCCGGAACCGGGTGCGCTGCGGGTGTGCAGTGACCCGCCGAGCAGGTGCACGCGTTCCACCATTCCGGTGATGCCGTATCCCCGCGATTCGTCGTCCGCGGCGGCACCGTGGCCGTCGTCGGCGACGGTCACCCGCAGGGTTCCGTCCTCCACGACGGCGCTCACCCGTGCGGTGGTCGCCTCCGCGTGCCGGAGGGTGTTGGTGAGCGCTTCCTGGATGACGCGGTATGCGGTGGTGTCGACGGCCGCCGACAGGTCGATGGAGGAGACGTCGATGTCGGCGACGACATCGAGCCCCGCCGTCCGCGCTTCGTCGAGGATCACTCGCGCGTCGGAGAGAGACCGCACCTGGCGTGTCTCCTCATCCGCGGTGGTGCTGCGCAGGAGGCGGACCATCGACCTCAGCTCCCGCAGCGACGCGGTGCTCTGATTCCTCACCCGGTCGAGCGCGTCGACGACGGTGTCGTCGCTGCGGCCGACGGCCTCACTGCCGACGCTCGCGTGCAGGGCGATCGCCGAGAGCGCGTGGCCCAGGGTGTCGTGCAGGTCCCGGGAGATGCGTTCGCGTTCGGATCGGACCCGCGCCTCGGCCTCGCGCACCGACTGCTCCCGGGTGAGACGGGTGATCTGCTCCTGCTGGGCGGCACGCAGCCGGCGCGCCCGGATGGCGTAGCCCAGGGCGATCGCCGCGGCGATCAGCGCCACGTTGGACACGGCATCCGTGCCGAGGACGTATCCGATCGGTTGCGGGTCGTCGCGGAGGCGAAAGTACAGCGAGACGGTGAAGACCACCGCTCCCGCTCCGACCGCCCACCGGATCAGCCCGGCCTCCGCGGCCGAATACAGTGCCGCCACGACCGGGAGGGCGACGCCGATCGGCGGGAACCGCAGCGTGTAATAGGCGAAGGTGGCCAGCACGCTGAGCACGAGCACCGGCACCGGCATCCGTCGCCGCAGCAGCAGGACGGCACCGAACCCCACGGCGAACACGTAGGCCGACACGGGCGGCGCGTCACCGACGCCCGCCCGCGACAACGCGATGATGAGCGACAGGACGACCGCGACCACCACGGCGAGCAGCACGTCGAACGCCCGGGGCGGGACCCGCCCTGCCCCGGAATCCGTGGACCGCGTTGGCACCGTCCCAGCGTACGGTCCGGGCCGGGCTCCGCGCATGCGCCTGCGGGACCGTGCGGATGTCGCCTTTCGACGTACGCGTGCCCCGGTGTGAAGCGTTCCGGATCGAGAGTCAGAGCCGATGACCACCGCGGCGCGGGTTCGTAGCGTCGGTGTCATGACCGACATCCGCTCCCTGAACCGGCCTCTCATCCTCGGGCTCGGCACACTCGCGCTGATCCGCCCGCTCACCCGGGTCGTCGAGTCCCAGCTCGGCATCGAGCACCACCCGGCCGTGACGATCAGCATCACGGTCGTCATCACGGTCGTCTGGATCGCGGCCGTCGGGTTGACCAGAAACACCGCACCCGTGCTGACCCTCGTCCTCGCCGGGCTCGTGTACGGGGTGCTGTCCATTGCGCTCAGCGGCGTGCTGTCCCCGATCCTCAGCGGGAGTCTCCGCGGCCCACTCGCGAATCCCGTCGCAATCATCCCCGTCCTGGCGACCAACGCGGCCTGGGGCCTCGTGGCCGGGAGCCTGGCACTCGCGCTCCAGCGGGCCCGCGGCATCCAGCCACCCGCGGATTCGGAGAGTCGATGACGGGCCGCACCGACGAGGGACCGGGAGATACCCCATGCGCACCGTCGGTATCGGCGCTCTCGGAATCATCGGGGGCCTGCTGCTCGCCATCACCCTCCAGGACATCCTCGCCCACGCCCTCGCGGACACCGAGGGCACACCCTCCACGGTCGGCAGGATCCTCGGATCGCTCAAGCCCGCCCTCGGCCTCCTCGGTGCCGTGCTCGCCGTCCGGCTCGACCGTCGTCACCATCGGACACGGCCGGGTGGCCGCGGCGAGGACTGAGCGACGTTCGACCGGCGGTTCCGCCGTCGCGCACTCACGAACTGAGGGTGGTTCCCGCGTGACTACCGGGGACGGATCAACCGATCCGTGTATCCGGTGGCGACGAGCCGGGTATACGCGGCACGGACGTCGTCCGGGATCTCCTGCGACGCGATCTCACCGGAGCGTGCCTGCAGCTCCAGCCGTTGGGTGTCGCCGACGAGCATGGTCACCACGCGGTCGGCATCGCCGATGTGGGCCACGTAGGTGTCCAGATCCTGCCGGGCAGCGGAGCAGCGGACGGTGACTCCGGGCCAGGTCCGGGTGGCGACGGCGTGCGCCCGGCGCTGCTGGTACGGCCGGGACACGAGCAGAACCGAGCGGGGCGTGCGGCCGTCCTCGGCGAGCAGGTCACGGGTGAAGCGGATGTTCTCCACGGTCGTGGTGGCCGTTGCCTCGACCCGGATCGCGGCGCGTGGCACACCGTGTTCGAGTGCGATTTCCCGGAAGCCCACCGCCTCGCCGTGCGGGAACCGGTCGACGGTGGTCGGTGAGTTGGCACCGGTGAACACCACCAAGGGGAAGAGGCCACGCCGATACAGCTCGGCGACATGGACCGGCACGCCGTCGTCATGGCTGCCCAGACCGACCGCGACGTCGACGGGGCGAAGCGCGTGGTTTAACCGGTGGAACCGCCACAGCGTCTCCGCGTCCCGCCGGACCTCGGGCGGCCAGTTCATCACCCGTCACCATCCCACGACAACACCTGGAGCGTTGTGTCTCCGCCACCGTCGCCACTGACACTTCGAGTGACACACTAGAGATCAGCAACCGGTACGGTCTCGCACATGGGTGAAGAGCTAACACGCTGGACAATCCACGGCGAACGACTGGTCGACGACACACGGAAGCTCCACTTGTCGATCGCGTCGGTCGAGTTGCCGAACGGGGTGTGTTTCGAGCAGTACGTCCTGCGTATGCGCAAGGCGGCCATGATGGTGGTCCTCGATGACGCCCGCGAGAACGTGTTGATGATGTGGCGTCACCGCTGGATCCTCGACCGGTGGGTATGGGAACTGCCCGGCGGCTACGTCGACCCCGACGAGAAACCCTCCACCACCGCCGCGCGGGAGGTCGAGGAGGAGACCGGCTGGCGGCCACGCGACGTGCGCCCCCTCGTGTCGACCCAACCGGTAGTGGGATCGGCCGACGCCGAGAACCTGTTGTTCGTCTCGCTGGGCGCCGAGTATGTCAGCACCCCGACCGACATCAACGAGGCCGAGAAGATCGACTGGATTCCGCTTGCTTCCGTACGGCACAGGATGGAGGACGGCGAGATCATCGGCGCATCCTCCCAGGTGGGCCTCATGCATGTGATGGCATTCCCACCGGCCTGAGTGCCTGCTACGCCTCGGGCGTAGCGACACCGACCTCGTGCATTCGCTCGTACAGCTCGCGCACGGAGGCGGTATCGAACGGGGCGAGCCGTCGCGCCAAGTCGGACAGGTACGCGGTAGCGCGCACGGAACGCACCTGCTGAAGCATCGCCACGGCCTGTCCACCTTCGGCGCAGGCTTCCTCCACCCGCCTCTGGTCAGCCAGACTGGAGGCCAGCAAAGCCGTATTGAACAGGCGGCCTCGTTCGTAGCCTTCGTTCATCCTCAATGACCGCCGTGCGTACGTTTCCGCTTCCGCTGGCATCCCGAGTTCCCGGAAGACGTGCGCGGTCTTCGCGGCCAGGTAAGCATCATCGAAGTATGTGAGCCACGGCGGCGTCTCCCCGCCTCCGCGCTCGAACGCTCGTTCTCCCTCGCGCAGAGCGTGCAGGCACTCGGACTTTTCACCCTTCAGGGCGTGTCCGTGTGCTGCCAGAATGTTGATCTCAGCGGTGAGCACGGGAAGGTCAACCGAGGCGGAGGCCTGTTCGGCAGCGAGAGCGAAGTCCACCGCGGTGTCCGCTGCACCCTGGAACGCGGCTTGATGCGACATTCCTGCGAACGTCTCAGCAGCGAGCGGGACGTCCTCCGCACGTCGACACAAGCGTACGGCTTCCCGCAGGTGGTATCGCCCTAACTCGGGTTGCCCGATGTCGTAGGCCATCCAACCGGCCAAGTGCTGCATCTCAGCCGCAGCGGCGAACAGGCCCGTACTCGCACGTACGGACAACTGCGGCTTGACCGTCCTGTTGAAGTAGGCGGCAAGCGAACTACGGCTGTGGCTGCCGCCGTAGCGGTTATCCGAGGCGCGGAATGCAGCGATCATCTGCCGAACCTCGGCGACGAGGGTGGATTGCTCGTTGGTCCCGGTGAGGGCACCACTGCCCACCGCGCCCAACGTGACCGCTGCGCCGGTGGCACGCAGAAACTGGCGTCGTTGCATGTCGTCGTCTCCACTGACCGGGGTCGTCGCGGCGATAGTAGATGGCACAACAGGGGATCCCCCAGAGTCACTCGCATCCGGTTCGACGTGGAACCACAGGAGCCGACGCGGGATGCGAAGCATCCGTGCCCACTGTTCCAGCTTGTCCAGCCGCACTGTAGGTCGGCACGCGCGTTCGTGCCGGGATAGATTGGCCTGGTCGATGCCGAGCCACTCAGCAAGCTGCACCTGCGTGATCTTGGGAGTTTGGAGAGTGCGATAGGCGCGTAAGAGGCTGTTCCTGATCTCAGGTGAGGCGTTTGCTGGTTGTGTGGATCATGGCCCAGCGGACGATGGCTTCGTGGTGTTCGGGGAGTCGTTCGTAGTCGCGTACGCAGCGGCGGTGTTGGTTGATCCAGGCCAGGCTGCGTTCCACGACCCACCGCCGGTGTAGTACCACGAACCCGACTTGGCCTGCGAGTTTGGCGACGATGTCGAGGGTGATCCCGAACGTCGAGCGGGCCCGGTCGATGAGGGTGCCGGTGTAGCCGGAGTCGGCCCACAGGTGCCGCACGCTGGGGCAGTGGTGTTTCAGGCGGGCGAGGAGGTCCCGGGCGGCGGTGCGGTCCTGGGTGTCGGCGCCGGTGACCAGCACGCAGATCAGCAGGCCGACGGTGTCGACGGCGATATGCCGTTTGCGGCCGTTGATCTTCTTGCCGGCGTCGAACCCCCGGGTTCCCGCGCCGACCGTCTCGGCGGCTTTGATCGAGGCCGAGTCGATGATCCCCGCGCTCGGTGCGGCGTGACGACCTTCGGTCAGCCGCACGCGGTCACGCAGAGCGTCGAGCACGTCTTGAGTCGCTCCCTGCCGTTCCCAGGCGGCGAAGTGCTTATACACAGTCGACCATGGTGGGAAATCCGCTGGCAGGGCCCGCCACTTGATCCCGTTGTCGACCACGTACAGGATCGCATCGACGAGCTCACGGCGGCAGTGCTTGGTTCGCCTACCGCCCCTGCCCGCCAGCCAGCCCGGGGCGGGCAACAACGGTTCGATCAGCGCCCATTGAGCGTCGGTGGTGTCCGACGGATAACGCCGTGACCGGGACGAAGGCTGATGCGTGGTGGCCAGCAAGCAGCACTGCCCACCCCGCGCGCGCATGATCGGCGCACTCGGGCACGATGGCACCCGGGACTCCTCGGTAGAACGGTTGACTAGACACCACCCGATCTACCAGGAGTCCCTCCTCATCTCCGCACCCACCCCACCACCAAGATCAGTTCGGGAACAGCCTCTAAGAGGCGACCGATGTGTCGCTCACGGGCAGCTTGCCGGATCTCAGGATGCTCCCAGAAGTCCGCCGGCATCGCCGGCGGGCCAAACGAATCGTAATATTGCATCACCAGATCTCCCAGTCCATGAGGTGGTCGGGAGTATAGCTGTCACGGATCGGATCCGCTTCTGGCACGTATGCGGTCATCACATATCTAACGGCGCCATATGCGGTAGTCATCTTGGCTGGGTTCGGAGACTGCTCGACACTCATCGATACCAGGAACTGTTGGTCGGTGAGGTGACCTGAAGACGACGCGCCCGGCCGGTTCTTGCCATGACCAGTGGACCGCAACATGCCTACACATCTGAGAGTTACGATGCCGATTCGACCGATCCGCCCACCCGCCCCGGACTGCCGGTCCGCGCCCGAGGGGATGTGGGTCAGCCGGGACGGTGCCCAGCACCACGCGGTGGCCTGGTCCAGCACGCCCGGCGCTGCACCGACGGTGCGCACCCGGTGTGGTCTGTTTCTGTCGCTCGCCGTCACGCCCGACCCGGACGCCACGCCGTGCGGAAGGTGCCGCTGATGTGGTGGCGCTGGCAACAGGCGCAGGGCTGGCTGCACGCCTACGACCGCACCATGACCACGCCCGTCCCGGAACGGCCGTTCCCCGCGCTGTGCGGGTCCGACGTCACCCCGGCCGAGGACGATTTCCGCCTCGACGGCCCGCCTCGCCCCACCTGCTGGCTCTGCGACCGCGAGATCCGCGTACGCGAGAACTTCAGTCCCGACCAGATCCCCCCGCTGCCCGACCAGTCCTCCGGCCCGAAGAACCCCGCCCATGACCCGACACGCTCCTGCCCCGCTCCCCGACGACCCTCTCGACCCGAGCGGTAACCAGCCGGACGACACCGTCCGGCTGCCCGCGCTGCCCGTGGCCGACACCGTCGTGCTGCACCACCTGGCCGACCACTGGCCCAGCACCGACCACGACGCCGAGGTCGCCCGCGCCCGGCGCGCGCTCCGACAACGCGACCCGCCGTCGGAGGCCCTGCTGCGGCGCGTCCTCCACGGACTTCGCTCCCTCTGAGACGTCACCCCCGGTGCGACCTCTTCCCACGCACCGACGCAACGGGGGTGACAGCCCGGCCCGGGACTTCCCCGACACCTCCCCGGCCGGGCCCGTCCCGGTCGGCGCGGGAACGGCGATCCTGCCCCTCCGTCGCCACCCGCGCCGACCGGACCACACCACCGTCCACCCGAACACCAGGAACCGCCGATGCTGCACCACGACCGGGAACTCCTCGCCCGCCTGGCCCGACTCAACCGCCATCTCGGCGCCGTGGTCGTCGAACTGCTCCACCACCAGCACGACGGCGAACTCCCCGCCGACGGACTGACCGCACTGGCCGACCGGTTCGCCGACCTGACCACCGAACTCCGCACCCGTGCTGCCGAGCGCGACAACACCGCCGCCCTCACCGGCCCTGACCCGGTCACCTTCACCCGGCCGAGCCTGCCACCACGGCAGTGGCACGCCCTCGACGACCTGCTCGCCGAGATGTGCGAACGCACCCGAGGCGACCTCGAAGACCTCCACGACCGCGGCCGCGGCATCCTCGAAACCTGTCGCCCCCACCGGCCCGAACCACCCGCCGACGACCCCAACGGCCTCCGCCGACACCTCCACCGCGTCGTCGGCGCGCTGTCCCACCTCGACGAGGCCGCCCCTGGCGACACTCGCGCCATCCGCACCACCGGACACGACGTCGCCCGACTCGCCCGCCGCATGCTCACCCATCCCCGGCACCGACCCCACGCGGACTGAACCGGAGCCGGGCATCCGGATGTCGGCGGAATCTGGCGCGTTCGGCCAGCCCAGTCGCGCCAGAACGGCATTTGGCCGTCCGTGGTGGTGACGAGGGCGCGTTTACTGTCGGCAGCAACGGATCCATCACCATAGCGAACCCGATCAGCGCGAACAGGAGGTTGGAATTCTTACCATGAGCGGAAGCCATAGAAGTATCGTCACTCTGGAAGTTGAATGGGTTGCTGGCCCGTTCTGGGTGTCCGTGGGAGGCTCAATCTCCGACAACTACCTGCCCGACGAGGTCACCGAGGTGGTGCCGCTCAGCGCGGAGCTGGTGACGGCCATCGAGAAGTGGGACGGGCGCTACCAGGCTGCGTTCAACCGGGACATTCCGCAGGACTCGGGGATGCAGGACCCCGAGGACCGTGAACGGTTCGACGCCGAGGGCCTGGAGCTCGCCCAACGGGTGCGGCAGGAACTCCCGCCCGAGTTCGCCGTGCGGCACACGACGCTGGACGGTCGGACCTCCTGGGTGGAATGACAAAGACCCGCCGACCGCCCTCCCTGAACCTACGCTGTGCGCGGATCCGGCCGTGGACTCTCGCTGCGGCACAAGTGAGGGTCAGAACGTCAGTTCGGGCATGGCGTTGAGGTCGATGCCGTGGCGGGCGTAGATCTTGATCGTGTTCTCGCCGGTGAGATCGGACTCGGCATACCCGAGCAGCGAGGCGATGCGCACCACTTCGGCCTTCGAGGCCGCTTCGATCTCCATATACGGCGGTATTCGCGGCCAGGCGTCGATCTCCACCTGTGCTCCGTCGAGCACGAAGCTGGTGCGCCTGCTCTCCTGGTAGGACTTCGGGGCGAAGCCCAACATCCCGAGCAGGGTATTGGTGGCCGCGAAGTCCTCGACACCGACCTCGACCTCGTGGGTGCCGTCGATCGCGTCGCTGCTGATCTCCTTGACGGTCAGCGTGGCCTCCCCGTCGGTGTCCCGGAGTCTGATCCATTTCGAGTCGTCACCGGGGACGATGTCGTAGACGTAGCGGCGCAGGAACTTCTCGCGGAGTTTGCGACCGCCCGTGTCGAGGATCAGCTTCTCGGTGGCCTCGGGGTCGACGTCGAGGATCTTGGCTTCGTGCTCGATGGGCACGGCCCACGCTCCTTCCAGCTTCCCACGGGGACAGTTACGACAGGCTATTCGGCTTGCCGGACGTCGTGCACTTCATGCGCCGTATTCGCCACGTTGTGCAGCCGTGTCGGTGAGAATGTGCCTTACGACGAACCCTCAACCGGACCTGACGAGGTATACATGGCAATCAGGATCAAGCTCGGAAGATATCGGACCGTGCACGGCGACCCGCTCGGGCGGAGCTGCGTAGGCTACTTTCCGGGTATGTCTCCGGAGGACGTGTGGCAGGCCGGTCGCGGTGTCTGGAAGCTCGACCGACGACGTGCCGAGCGAGAAGGGTACGCCCTCCTCGTCGGTGGGGAACTCGTGCGCGCCGTTGCCGACATCGCTGCCCTCGTCGAACACGGCGACCGCGTGGAGCTCGTCGGCAAACTTGTCGGTCCGGGCGAATCGCTGCACGACGCTTACGTCGGCAGTCTCGATCCGGTCGTGCGACCGTCCCGGAATCCGGTAGCCTACGTTGCTCTGCCGGAAGAGCCGTGACGGCCACAGTGTGCACCGCGCCCGCGCGAACCCCGAAGTCGGAGGACGATCGTGCGCTACCTGACCGTGCCGGGATACACGAACTCCGGACCCGATCATTGGCAGACCCACCTGGAGCACACCTACGCGGGATTCGACCGGGTGGTGCAGGACGAGTGGGACGCTCCCGATCGTGACCGGTGGGTGGCCCGGCTGGACGAGACCGTCCGTGGCACCGAGGACGAGAGGCTGCTCGTCGGGCACAGCTGCGGGTCGGTGACCGCGGCATTGTGGGCCGCGACGTGCTGGGACAGCCGGGTGACCGGTGCGGTGCTGGTCGCCCCGGGCGATGTCGAGGCCGAGGACGCCCTGCCGGCGATCACGGGGCTGGCACCGCTGCCCCGAAAACAGCTGCCGTTGAAGACCCACCTCGTCGTGACCGACAACGATCCGCACCTGTCCCTGGAGCGTGGGCGGTCCCTGGCCCGAATCTGGGGCAGCAGCATCGAGGTCCTGCCAGGTGGAGGTCATCTCGCCACTGCGGACGGCTTCGGGGAGTGGGAGGGCATCGCCTCGATCATCGAACACTTCTCCGGCCGGACCTTGTACCGCAGGACGAGATCCGACAGCAGATGACCATCGCCTCCGGTGCGGCCCCGTCCCTCCGGACGGTGCGCTCCGACCAGTGCTCAGTCCGGTGCATGGTGTGACTACGGTCGGAGCGCAGTCCCGGACGAGACCGACGGCCCTATGGGTGGAGACTTCGTGCCCTGGTCCGATCATGCGCGGTCGGCGCATTGTTGGTGGTGAGGACGGGGCCCTTCCCGAAAGGGAGCAGGACACCCCGTCCTCCCTGTGCGTCTCGGACACCCTTGTGCTCGGCCCCGAGGTTCCGGCCGTGAGTCGCGGCGCACCGGCACCCCGCCGCTGAGTTTGCGGAATAGTAGTTGGCGAGTTCGGAGATCGACCCTGATCAAAACAAACGAGCACGGCTGATCTCCTCAAAAGGCGCCGTAGCGCTGTACGTGCGTATTACCGTAAGAGCTGAGCACCGCGACTCGTAGCAGGGCAGGTGGGGCAGGATGATGGTGGAACGGACCCAGCCGGTCAAGAGACAAGGACTACGGCTCGTCGTTTTCGCCGTTCTCGTAGGCATGGTCTACGTCGTTTCGATCCCGTTCGGGTTCGGACCTCTGCTGGTCGGCCTGGCGGTACTGGGCGGCGGCGTGTGGGCTCGCCACCGCGACCCCGGCCTCGCGCGACTGGCACAGCTCGTCGGGATCGCCATGACCGTGGGAGGACTCGCACTGCTCGCCGGAATAGCGACAACCGGCGGTGGCGGCAGCGACCGGGCGCCCGCTCCGCAAGAGCAACCGGTACAGCGACCGTAGAACGCCTTGATGTGCCGAAGTGATCCGGCTACGGCGCGGGATCGTACCGGGCCACGAACCAAGCGGTGGAACCGGTGAGTGGACCGGTGCGGTCCTGCGGATCGGTAAACAACGCCACGGGGCGGAACCCGGCGAGGGTGGCGTAGAGCTCCAACTCGCGGGGGGACAGAACTCGGCGCCGAATCCGGTCGCGTTCGGTGGCGCCGTTGTCGAACTGCCAGGTCCGGTGCAGGGTGGCGACCTGAACGCGGGCGTCCCAACTGTGCTCGATGATCACATCGGCATGGATGTCCGCCGCATCGACCCGGCCGCGGGTTGGCGCGGCGGTGGAAGTGGGGGCGATCTGGGTAACGACGATCAGCAGGCTTCCGGGATGGGCGTGAACCGCGAACGTGGCGAAGGCCGCTCGGATGTCCTCGTTGTGGTGCAGATAAGCCAGGGAGTTGCCGAGGCAGAAGATCGTGTCGAAGGTGCGGCCCAGCCGGACCGTGCGCAGATCGCCGACACGCAGATCCAGGCCCGGGTGCTGCTGGCGTGCATGCTCGATGAGCGCGGGCTGGATGTCCACGCCGACGCAGTCGTGAGCATCGGAGAATTCAGCCAGGTCACGGGCAGTACCGCAGCCGAGGTCGAGAACACTTCCGAGGGGGAGGACCCCGTATTCGTCAACGAGCTGCCGACAGGTCACGGCTGCGGCGCTGTCCCGGTTCAGGGCGTCGTAAAGGTCGGGACGCCGGTAGGCGAGATTGTGCTCGGCCAGAGTCATGTGCGCCGGGTTGACGTTCGGGACGAGCAGAGACCGGAGACCGACTTCGAGGACAATGGGGCGCGCAGCACGGACGGTACGGTAGCGTTTCTGATGCACCTCGAGCACGGCGCACTGAAACGCGTGGGCGTACCAATCCTGGGTCCCGGCCGTGGGCCGCGGCGCCGCGACTCGCTCCCGGCCCACGACCGGGTCGGCCGGGCGCGGGCCG
>NZ_KI912209.1:46242-72030 GCF_000231035.2 Saccharomonospora iraqiensis subsp. paurometabolica YIM 90007
CGGCCGGGCGCGGGCCGCGTGGGCGCCGCGTCCCGACCGGATCCGGGTCAGCCCACCGACGGGCCCATGCCCAACGACTGCGGCGTGCTCGCGTCCGGGGACGGCTGGCGCAGCCCCTCGTCCAGCTCCCCGAACTCGCCCATCAACGCCGGGGAGCCGCCCCACGGGGTCTGCGCCTCGGCGATCAGCGAGTTCGTGGTGAGCAGCAGCCCCGCCACGGACGCGCCGTTCTGCAGCGCCGAGCGGGCCACCCGCAGCGGGTCGATGATCCCCATCTCGATCATGTTCCCGTAGCGTTCGCGCAGCGCGTCGAACCCGCCGTCCGGGTCCATGCCCCGCACCGTGCGCACCACCTCGTCGGCCGGGTGGCCCGCGTTCTCCGCGATCAACGCCGCCGGTTCGGTCAGCGACCGGCGCACGATGTCCGCGCCGATCGCGTAGTCACCGGTGAGCTCCAGATCGGACAGTGCCTCCTGTGCGTGCAGCAGCGCCGCTCCGCCGCCGGCGACGATGCCCTCCGCCATCGCCGCCCGACTCGCCGACAGGGCGTCCTCCACCCGGTGTTGCAGCTCCTTCAGCTCGGCCGGGGTCGCCGCACCGACGCGGATCACCGCCACCTTGCCGGTCAGCGCGCCGATCCGTTCGGTGAGCACGTCCTCGTCCGTGCCGAACTGCGCGCGCTCCAGTTCGGACCGCAACTGTGTCACCCGGAACTCGACGTCGTCGGCCGAGCCGGCGCCGCCGACGATCGCGGTGTCGTTCTCGGTGACCCGCACCTGCCGGGCCCGGCCCAGCTGGTCCAGCGTCATGTTCTCCAGGGTGAACCCGGACTGCCGCGACAGCACCGAGCCGCCGGTCACCGCGGCGATGTCCTCCAGCTTGTGCAGCCTGCGATCGCCGAAGCCGGGGGCGCGCACCGCCACCGACTGGAAGGTGCCGTTGGTGTGGTTGTGCACCAGCATCGACAACGCGGTGCCCTCGACATTCTCGGCGATCACCACGAGCGGCTTCGGCGCACGCATGATCTTGTCGAGCAGCGGCATCAGCTGCTGCACCTTGTCGATCTTCTCGGCGCACAGCAGGATGTACGGGTCGTCGACCACGGACTCCAGCCTGCCCGGGTCGGTCACCAGGTACGGCGAGAGGTAGCCGTTGTCGAACTCGAACCCCTCCACGAAGTCGACCGACATGCCGACCTCGGACGACTCCTCCACGGTCACCACGCCGGTGTCACCGACCCGGTGCAACGCGCGGGCGATCACCGCGCCGACGTCGTCGTCGTTGGCCGAGATGGCGGCCACCCGGGCCAGGTCCGCCTCACTGTCCACCGGGTGGGCCGCCGTGCGCAGGTGCTCCACCAGCCGCGCCACCGCCGTGTCGATGCCGCGCTTGACCAGCACAGGGTTGCCGCCCTTGGCGATCACGCTCATGCCCTCGTGGATGATCGCCTGCGCCAGCACCGTCGCGGTGGTCGTGCCGTCACCGACGATGTCGTTGGTCTTGATCGCGGCTTCCTTCACCAGCTGCGCGCCCATGTTCTCGAACTGGTCGCGCAGGTGGATGTCCCGGGCGATGGTCACCCCGTCGTTGGTGACCTCCGGCGATCCGGTGATCTTCTCGATGACGACGTTGCGGCCCTTCGGCCCCAGCGTCGACTTCACCGCGTCGGCGAGCTTGTCCACGCCCGACCGCAGCAGGTCCCGGGCGTCCGCGCCGTAACGCAGGTCCTTGGCCATGGAAATTGCTCCTTCGCTGCCTGTCGGGCGGTCTCAGGGGACGAGGATCGCGCGGCCGCGGACGCGCCCGGCGTCCAGATCGGCCAGCGCGTCCAGCGCGGCGTCCAGCGGGTACTTCTTCGTGTGCAGGGTGACCTTGCCCGCCTGGGCCAGCACCATCAGCTCGGCCAGGTCGTTGTAGGTGCCGACCAGGTTGCCGATCACGTTGCGTTCGGTGGAGATGATGTCGATCGTGGGGATGTCGATGTTGCTGCCGTAGCCGATGACGTAGTGCGACCCGCCGCGCCGCGTCATCGCGAACGCGTCCTGCTGGGCGCCCTGCTCGGCGACGAAGTCCAGCACCACCTCCGCCCCGGCCCCACCGGTGAGGTCCAGCACCGCCTCCACCTGCTTGCCGTCCGCGAGCACCGTGTGGTCCGCGCCGAGGTTCGCCGCCAGGCCCAGCGCCTCCTCGTTGCGGTCCACGACGACCATCGTGGTCGCCGTCAGGGCCCGCAACACCTGGATGCCGATGTGCCCGAGGCCGCCCGCGCCGTTGACCACGCACGTCGTGCCCGGGTACAGCGACGGCGCCGCCTTGCGCACGGCGTGGTAGGCGGTGATGCCCGCGTCGGCCAGCGCGGCGACGTCCTCCGGGCGGGTGGCCGGGTCGAGCTTGATGCACGCCCGCGCCGAGGTGAGCAGGTACTCGGCCATCCCGCCGTCCGAGTCGATGCCGGGGAAGGCGTTGTTCTCGCAGTGCATGTCGTCGCCCGCCCGACACGCGCGGCACAGTCCGCACGTCGGGGTGGGGTGCAGGATGACGGTGTCCCCGACCTCGACGTTGGTCACCGCCGGGCCCACCTCGTGCACCCAGCCCGCGTTCTCGTGCCCGATCGTGTAGGGCAGGGTGACGCCGGACTTGTCCTCCCACTGCTGTTCGATGATGTGCAGGTCCGTCCGGCACACCCCGGCCCCGCCGATCCGCACGACCACGTCGAACGGCCCCGTGGCCCGGGGCATCGGCACGTCCTCCAGCACCGGCTGTTCGTGGTACCGGTGCAGCCTGACCGCCTTCATGACACGTCCTCCCGTTCGGCTCGTGGGTACCGTGTTGCCAGCAGTCCGCGGCACCAACCGGCGTTGCCGTCGACGCTCACCCGCACGGCGCGGGCGAACTCCAGCCGCGAGGCCACCTCGTCCGCGGGCACCGGGGCGCCGTCGTCGGTGACGAACAGCGCCTCGTCCGGACCGGTGGGCAGCCCGGCCTCCGCGCGCCGGCGCAGCAGCCTCTCGCGCTCGGGCGAGTCGGGCAGCTCACCCAGGGTCATGCCGGCGAGGGCGTCCACCCGCCAGCCGTGCGCCACCAGCCCGCGGCAGGCGCGTTCCAGACACGCCAGGTGCGCCTTGCGGCGGAACGTGCGGCGCAGCTCGTCCAGCTCCTCCTCGGCCTCCCCGGTGAACGTGCCGGTGAAGCCGGAGTCGGCCGCCACCCCCGCGTTGATCTCCCCGGCGGCGAAGTGGTCGACCAGCCGCACGTCCACCGTGTCGAACTCGCCGAGCGCGCGCAGCGCGTCCCGGGCGTCGGCCACCATCAGGTAGGCGAAATTCGGGGCGCAGAAGTAGGTCGGCAACCGCAACCGCACCCGGATCTCCGTCCCGGTCACCGCGGTGTCGGCCACGAAGCCCAGGTCGGTGATCGGCTCGTCCAGCTCCGGGTCCCGCACCGTGGACAACGCCGCCCAGGCGCGTCCGGTCGCGGTCGCCTTCTCCGGCGCGGCCGTCATACCGCCACCGCCTCGCCCGCGCGGGCCTCGGCGGGCACCGGGATGTCGTACAGCGCTGCCGCGTTCAGGCCGAGGATCTTGCGTTTGACGTCCGGGGTGAGCGCGCCGTACTCGGACTGCATGTCCTCCGGGATCTGGAAGTCGACGAACTTCTCCACCAGCCACTTCGGGTGCCAGATGGCGTAGTCGCTGGCGAAGGTGAGCCGGTTCTCGTCCAGCCAGTACAGCAGCTCGCCGAGGATCTGGGCGAAGTAGCGGGGGCGGGAGTGGATGAACGGCATCGCCACCGCGAGCCCGCCGTAGACGTTGGGCTCTTGGGTGGCGATCCAGCAGAAGTCCTCCAGCCGGGGCAGGCCGACGTGCTCGATGATGAAGTTCAGGTCCGGGAACGCGGTGGCCACGTCGTCCACGTCGGCCACGTCGAACGCGTCCCGGTTCAGCGGGTAGATCGTCGGGCCCTTGTGGATGTGGATGTTGCGGATGCCCAGCTCGCGGCACTTCTCCAGGTACCGGTAGGACCAGTCGTCGGTGAGCTTCCAGCCCTTCGAGTCGCCGCGCCACTCGGCGGTGTAGAGCTTCACCCCGCGCAGGTTCCACCGCCGGGCGAGCGCCTCCAGCGTGGCCAGGCCGGCCTCACCGTCGCGCGGGTCCCAGGCGCCGTTGACGAGGAACCGACCCGGGTGCCGCTCGGCCACCGCGCCGTCCTGTTCGGTGGTGTTGAACCCGTTGACGTAGAAGTCGCTGAGGTAGGTGGGCTGGAAGATGGCCTTGTCCACGTACCCGGTCTCGAACAGGTCCGAGATCAGGTCCTGTTCGGAGTACTTGCCGAACTTCTCCAGCGACCACACCCACTCCTCGGGGCTGAGGTTGCGGTGGTAGTCGTAGAAGCACTCGATGAAGCCCTTGCCGTACCGGTTGGCCTGGTTGGCCGGGCTGCCGTCCCAGAAGTGCACGTGGCTGTCGACGATGAAGTAGCTTTCTCCGTCCTTGCGGTACATGGTCACCGGCTCCCTTGCTGGTGTCGCGGTTGTGGACGGTCCGCCGGGCCGCGTCCCGTGCGGTCGGGATACTGCGGCGCGCGGCCCGGCGGACCTCTCCCCCAGTGGGTGGACGCCCGGCTACCGGACCGGGGTCAGGTCGAAGTCCAGGTGCTCGGCGGCGTCCTCGGGATTGGCGAACAGGATCGTGCGGTCGTCCAGGTGGATCATGCGCCCGTAGTGGGTGGACATGCTCTCCTCGAACTCGGCCTGGTCGAACCAGCCGTCCTCCTCACCGGCGGCCTCGTCGATCTCGGCGTAGACGACGTCCATCCGCCGGTGGGCGTCGACCCGGATCATCGACGGCAACGGGGTCACGGTCACGTTGTCCTGCTCGCGCATCACCTCCGCGATGACCTCACCCACCTGGTTGTTCATCAGGGTGAAGCCGCACATGTTGGACGCGGTGTTGTTGGTCTCGAAACGGCTCGTCGCGGTGCTGGTCACTGGTTCAACTCCTTCGGTACCTCCAGGCCCAGATCGGCCAGGACTCCGCGGAAACGGCTCTTCGCCCGGTCGAGCCCGTCCTCGAAGCGGACGGGCTTGGCGTCCGGCAGGGACCACAGCGGCTGCAGGGTGCGGGCCGCGGTGAGGCAGCGGGGCACCCAGGTGGCCAGCCACGCCTGCATCGTGTCGGTGTTGTGCCCGGCGAACTCCGGGTCGCGCACCAGCGGCTCGAACAGCGCCCGGGTGTAGCGCAGGTCGCGCTCGGCGTAGTCGTACTCCTCCGCCCCGATCAGCGTCGGGGTCACGAAGTCGCCGTTGCCGGGGGCGGCCTGCTGCACCAGGTTGCTCCGGAACAGCTCACCGACCAGCGGCTCGAACACCACGTTGGCCACGAACACCGCCTCGGCCCAGTCCCAGATCGCGGTCATCCGCTCGGCGGTCTCGCGCACCTGCTGCCAGGCGGGGTCGCTCTCCCACGTCCGGCGGTGCGCCTCGCCGTCGAAACCGTCGATCTCCTCGGACAGCGTCAGGTTGTACAGCGCCAGGTCCTGCGCCGAGCGGATCCGGTGCATGCTGTTCACCGAGATCGCGGTGTTGTGCATGTTGGTGGGCGCCCGGCGGTTGGCGTTGGCGAACAGGTACAGCCCCAGGCCGTGGTTGACGTGCATCCACGCGCCCACGTGGGAGGCCACGAACTGGATCCAGTTGGGGTTCCACTGCTCGAACGCCTTCGACCCGCGCGCCGCCTCGATGTTCTGGGTGAGCTGGCGGACGACGTTCGAGTTGTTGCGGTAGATGCTCTGTTCCCACTCCTCGTTCGGGTCACGGAACTCGTGCCACCCGTGGGCGGGCCAGTCGTACCCCTGCCCGCCGGAGCCCGGGTACCGCTGCGGCTCCGGCCGGTCGGAGCCCCAGGCCTTGAGCACCGTCCAGTCCAGCGGATAGCCGCCGCGGCCGTCGGCGAAGCCGTACAGCCAGCCCTGCGACAGGTAGTGCCGCGGGTCGGGCTGCACCTCGACGGTGACGTCCTCGTAGTGGCTCTGCTTGCGTTTGGCCGGGACGAAGTAGTTGAAGCGTCGGTGCCCGGAGTCCGGGAACTCCCGTGCGCCGGCCTCGGCGTCGGTGAACACCGGCTTCGGCACGCTGCGTTCGGGCGTCTCTGGTGTGGTGGTCATCGGTTTCTCGTCCTCACTTCCCGCGGTCGTCGCCGGTGCTGGGCAGCCGGCGTCCGCCCGGTCGACGGTCAGTCCGCCTCGCCGTCGCCGGTGGTGGTGAACTTGTCGTAGAACACGCGCCCGTCGTCGACACCGAGCGCGGGCAGCAGCTCGACGGCGGCCTCGACCATCGGCGGCGGGCCGCACACGTAGGCGTCGGCGCCGGTGAGGTCGCCCTCGCACCGCCGGACGACGTCGGTGATCAACCCGGTCTCGCCGTCCCAGCCGTCGTCGGCGGCGGGCTCGGACAGCGCGGGCACGTACCGGAAGTCCGGCAGCGTGCGCTCCAACCCGCGCAGTTCGTTCTCGAAGCACAGGTCCCGCCGGGACCGGGCCCCGTAGTAGAACCGGGTGGGCCGGTCCAGGCCGAGTTCGGCCATCTGCCGCAGCAGCGACAGGATCGGGGCCATCCCCGCGCCGCCGCCGACGAACACGAGTTCCTTCTCCGGCGCCTCGCGCAGGGTGAACACGCCGAACGGGCCGGTGAGGTCCAACCGGTCGCCGACGTCGACCTTGTCCGCCAGGAACGTGGAGAACAGCCCGTCCGGGTAGACCTTGATGACGAACTCCAGCTCACCGGTGTCGGCCGAGACGTTGGCCATCGAGAACGACCGGGCCTCGTCCGTGCCCGGCACCGCGATGTCGACGTACTGGCCCGGGAAGAACTCGAACTCCGCCGGCTCGACCAGCCGCACCGCCAGGCGACGGAGGTCGTGGGTGACCGGCTCGTTGGCCACCACCTCCACCACCGCCTGCCGGATCGGCAGACCCGACCGGATCATCTCCTCGTCGTAGTTCAGCAGCTCGATGGTCAGGTCCTCGTAGGCGTGCGCGCGGCACAGCAGCGTGAACCCTTCCTCGGCCTCGTAGTCCGGCAGCGCGAACGTCGAGTAGCGGTCGTGCTCGACGTCGTCCCCCTCCAGCAGGAACGACTTGCACGAGCCGCACTGTCCCTCCTTGCAGCCGTGCATGAGCATCACGCCCTGCTCGGCCGCCGCCCGCAGGATCGTCCGGTCCTCGTCGACGGCGATCTCGACGCCGACCGGTTCGAACCGGACCTGGTGCTTACCTGCCATGATCTCTCCACCTCGTCGGTGTCGGAGGCGGTACCGGCGCGCGGAGGGCGCCCGGGAACACACCCGGGTCCCCGGGCCCCTCCGCACGCGCGGTCACGCGCCTCGCGGACGCCGGGTCAGGTCGTGGGCGCGGGGCGTCCGCCCGGGCCCTGCCGCACGTAGTCGGCGTGGAAGGCCTCCCGCTCGGCGTCGCTCATCTCGTTCAGCGACACGTTCGGGCTGGGGAACGGCGGGCAGCGCCGCAGGTGGTCCAGCGTCCACATCTTCTTCGGGTCGAGGTCCAGGTGCGGCTGCGCCACCAGGGTCTTGCCGTCGTCGCGGACGTAGCCCATGTCCTTGACGATGTCGGCGAAGTTCCAGTTGTGGTACAGCGTCTCCCACTCCCGCGAGCCGATAAGCTTGCCCATGTTCGGCGTGGGCCTGCCCTGGTAGGTGTCCCGGAAGGCGACCGCGTCGGTCCAGTGGCAGCCCTCCGAGCAGTAGGTACGCCACTGCCCGTCCACCTTGTCCATGACCATGTCCTGCCGGATCAGGCACGGCACCATGCAGGTCCAGCAGCGGTGCGGGTAGACGTAGTCGACGTCCTCGAACGCGATCGGCTTGTGCCCGTTCGGCACGGACAGCCGGTTGTAGTTCTCCCACCAGGCCCCGTACTTGTCGTACCAGCCGGGGTACTTGTGCTCGAACCACTCGAAGTCCTCGTCGGTCATCGGGTCGATGCGCCAGTAGTTGGCGATCCACCCGGTGGCGAAGAACTGGGCGACCTCGTGCACGTAGCCCTTGTTCCAGATCCGGTTCCACGACTCCTCGACCAGGTCGTGCGGGATGACCAGGCCGTACTTCTCCAGCGGCACGAGGTAGCTGCGGTAGTAGTCGTCGTAGATCCACCGCCGCCACATCTCGGCGTAGCTCTCCCGGTCCTTGCGGCGGTCCTTGGTGCCGTACTCGATGAACGTGCCGATCGCCGCGTCGACCACGCAGTGGTTGTTCCACCAGGCGTAACGCAGGTCGCGTTCGAGCAGCTGGTGGTTGCTCTCGTCGGACAGCGCCATCAGCAACGTCGCGTAGCCGTTGCTGATGTGCCGGGACTCGTCCGACTGCACCGAGTGGAACACGGTGGGCAGCAGGTAGTCGCCGTTCGCGGCGGCCTCGCCCGGCATGGCCACGAACAGCGTGTTGGTGAACGCCGTCTCGGCGACGATCGTCAGGTACACGCTGGCCGCGGTGATCGCGTCGCCGGTGATGAAGCCCTCGGCGAACTGCCTGCCGATGGTGCCCGCGTAGTCGTTCTGGAAATTGCGCAGACTGGAGTTGAACCCGGCCGGGTCGATGTAGTTGTTCATGTACAGGCGCTTGAGGTTCTGCTGGATCGTCGAGTGCCGCACCTCGTCGATCATCTGGATCGCCTGCCCGTTGTGCAGTTCCGGGTTCGGCACGGTCCGGAACAGCAGCGGCATCGCCCGCGCGGCGGAGATCTCCGGCAGCGGGATGATCGACAGGAACAGTTTCTGCCATTCCATCCAGCGCTGCTGCACCTGCCGGAACATGTTGCCCCGGATCGCGCCGTCCGCGGCCCCGTAGACCCGGTGGTCCTTCTCCTCCTCCATCGGGAAGTAGGACCGCAGCACCTGCTTGAGCGGGTCCTTCTTCTTCGCCTTGGTGAAGGTGTAGTCGGTTCCGTAGTGCGAGACCGGCTCGTGGTACGCCGGCTCCCAGGACAATTCCTGGATCTTGCTGTGGGCTTTCGCCACACTCTGGCGGCTCATGATCGCTCCTTACCCGTCACTGGGCTCCCACGACGGTGTCCTCGTCCGCGTACAGCTCCGCCCGGCGTTCGACCCGGTCGCGGCGAGAATGCGGAAGCGAACCGGTGCGGTCTGCTGTGCCGACCAATACAACCCCGCCCGAGCGGCCGGTGAGGTCTCAATATGAGACAACCCGTTTCCCCCGGTCCGGCGCGGCTTTCCGCGGACGGCCGGTCACGACCTCTCGTGCAGGGCACGCAGTTCCGCGAGTTCGTCCCGGACGGCCTCGCGCAACCGGGAGTCGTGTGCCGCGGGGGTGACGCCCAACGTCCGCAACAACCCGGCGGCGTGCGCGCCCGGGTCACCGGCCTCACCGAGCACCGGGTGCAGTCCCGCGTCGGTGAGGTGTTGGAACACCAGGTTCACCACGGTCCACGGGTTGTAGGTCTCGTTCGACGGTTCGTCCGTGCTCATGGGGCGCACCCTCCCTGCGTTCGACGGCCCGGATATCGGTTCCGCCGCCATGACACGCCCGCGGGGAGGGCCCGGCGATCTCAATTTGAGACACCGCGCGGGCCGGGTGTCCTCTACCCTCCGCCAGGGGGCCGGGAAACGGCTCCCCACGGCAGTCGACCACTCGCCTGGCTCGTTCCCGGAGGTCGCCGATGCACGACGCACGCACTGCCCCGGACACCACCACCGGGTACGACGGGACGCGCGGGGACGCCGAGTCCCTGGCACGGGAGCGGGTGCGTTTCCTGACCGACGAGGCCACCGACCCCACCGGGGTGCGCGACACGATCCTCACCTCGTGGTGGCGCTCCCGCGAGGCACACGTCCCCGCCGACCGCATCGAGGCACCCTACTTCTCCGACCGCGACCTCGACGCCGAATGGGTGCGCAACGCACAACCCCTGCTCGGCCAACTCGACGACCAGCTCAGCGGCCAGCCGATCAGCCTCATCCTCACCGACCCCGCCGGGGTGGTGCTCAGCCAGCACACCGGCGACTCCGGTCTGCACCGCCACCTGGAGAAGGTGCACCTCGCGCCGGGGTTCAGCTACGGCGAACAGTTCGTCGGCACGAACGGGATCGGCACCGCGCTGGAGGACGGCGGCATCCGGCACGTGTTCGGGCACGAACACTACGCCGAGCACCTGGAGAACCTGGCCTGCGTCGGCGTGCCGATCCAGCACCCCGTCACCGGCAAGAGCGTCGGCGCGGTGGATCTGACCTGCTGGAGCAGGGACGCGGGTGGGCTGCTCATCGCGCTGGCCCGCAGCACCGCCGAACAGGTCCGCCAGGCGCTGCTGACCACCACCGGCGCGCGGGAACTGGAACTGTTCCGGTCGTACCTGCACACCTGCCGGCGCACCGGCGGCATCGTGCTCGCCCAGGGCGACGACGTCGTCATGATGAACCACTACGCGCGTAGGCTGCTCGACCCCGCCGACCAGGCGATGCTGCTCGCCCAGGCACGCCAGGCGTTCCACGCCGACGACCGGGTGAGCACGACGCTGGACCTGCCCAGCGGGAACCGGGTACGCATGCACTGCCGCAGCGTCCCGGCGGCCGCGAGCGGATCCGACGTCGGCGGCGTCGCACACATCGAGCTTCTCGACGACGACACCGCCGACACCCGCAGCACCCCGCCGGTGCCGATGTTCCTGCCCGGCACGGTCGGCTCGGCCCCGCTGTGGCTGCGGTGCTGCAACGAGGTGGACGCCAGCCACCGCGACGGCGAATGGCTGGCACTGGTCGGGGAACCCGGCGTCGGCAAGAGCCTGCTCGCCGAGTGCGTCCACCAGCGCCGCAACCCCGGCCGGCGGATGCGCACCGTCGACGCCGCGGACGCCACCGACACGGGCTGGCTCGACGCCGTCCGCCGGGAACTCACCGACCGGGAGACCAGCGCCCTGGTGATCCGCCACCTCGACGAACTCGACCCGGACGCCGCCCGGGAACTGGCCTCGATCCTGCGCGGGGTGTCCGCGCGGGAGGAGGGCACGGTCCCGTGGGTGGCGGCCACCCTGTCCCCCGGGGCGGAGTCCCGCCCCGGACTGTCCGACGTGCTGGGGCTGCTGCCCGCCACCGTGCAGGTGCCGCCGCTGCGCTACCACGTCGAGGACCTGCGGGAGCTGGTGCCGTTCCTGCTGAACCGGCTCTCCCACGGCGGCGGGCTCACCTGCTCGGCCGGCGCGATGAAGCTGCTCATGCGGGCCAGCTGGCCCGGCAACGTCACCCAGCTCTACGGGGTGCTGCAGTACGTGGTGCGGCACCGCCGCCGCACCGGGGTGATCCAACCCGGTGACCTCCCCGCCGAGTACCACGCGGTGGCCCGGCGGGCGCTGACCCAGCTGGAATCGCTCGAACGGGACGCGATCGTGCGCAGCCTGCACGACGCCGACGGCAACAAGGCCCGTGCCGCGAAATCACTGGGCATGTCCCGCGCCACCATCTACCGCAAGCTGCACGAGTACGGCATCGTCACGCCCGGCCGGGCGCGTTGATCCGGCCGGGGGAAGGAACCACCATGAGCGACGCCACCGACCCCGGAACCGACGACACCGTCACGATGCGTGCGCTGGACACCGCGGACGCGGACGAGCTGGCGGGCCTGGCCGACCTGTTCAGCGAACTGCAGACCGTGCTCCGCTGCTGCGAAGCGGCCGTGACCGCCCTGACCGCGCACACCGCGAACGGCGACGGCGGGCCCGCCGCATCCGGCGACGACCCGGACGTCGTCGCCGAGGCGCTCTGGACCACCGCCGTGCTCACCTACACCCGTTGTTTCGCCACCGACCGCGCCGTCCGGCTCACCGGCGACGACGTCGCCGGGCTGCCGTTGGAGGGCGAGGTCACCCGGTGGCACGAGGTGCTGCTGCGGCTGCGCGACCACTACGCCGCCCCGGCGGACAACCCCCGCGAACGGTTCAGCGTCAACGCCGTGACCGGCACCGACGACACCGTCAGCGGCATCGCCATCACCTCCACCCCGCTGGCGCCGCTGGACGAGGTGACCGTCCGGCAGACCGGCGCGCTGGCCTACCAGCTCGCGCAGCTCGTGGAGGGCCGCCTCGGCGAGAAACACCCCGAGGTCCGCACCGCGGCGGCCGCCCTGCCCCGCGAACACCTGCGGTCACTACCCGAGGTCGAGGTCACCACCCGGGCGTGAGCCACCCGGACAGTGGTCCGGTCCCGTTCGACTCCTGGTCCGGGCTCGACCGGGTGCTGGCCGTTGGCGTGCCCGCCTACGTGCTGCTGGTGGCGCTGCTGCGGGTGTCGGGCAAGCGGACGTTGGCCACGATGAACGCGTTCGACCTGGTCGTCACGGTCGCCCTCGGTTCCACCCTGGCCACCGTCCTGCTCAGCTCCGACGTGGCCTGGACCGAGGGGATGCTGGCGCTGACCCTGCTGATCGTCGCCCAGTTCGTCGTCGCCTGGCTCGCGGTGCGGGTGCGCGGAGTCCGCCGGGCGGTCCGGTCGAGCCCCACACTGCTGGTCCGGGAAGGCAGTCTCCGCCCCGACGCGCTGCGCCGGCAGCGGGTCACCCACACCGAGGTCCTCCAGGCCATCCGCTCCCAGGGTCTCGGCGGCCTCGACCGGGTGAGCGCGGTCGTGCTGGAGACCGACGGCAGCTTCAGCGTCATCCCTACCACCCAGGGGGCGATCACACCGCCTAGTACTCCAGCCGTAGTTCGTGATCGTGGCTGCTGGGGCCCCGGTGAAGACAGGTGCGGCCGCCAGTGATCATGGTTGGTTGTGTGGACTTCCCAAGATCGTCTGGCGGCCGCGGGTCCCAGCATAGACCCTGCCCGGTGGCAGGCGATGTTCGATGAGCTGATGGGGCGGATCGCGGGCCGGTTCAGCCGGGTCGAGCCCCGGCGACGGGCGGAGGATCTGTTGCTGGGTCTGGTGTCGCAGCTGCCACGGAAGAACTGCTGGACCATCGCCGAGCATGTCGGGGATGCGACTCCGGACGGTTTGCAGCACCTGCTCGCGCGGGCGGTGTGGGATGCCGACGCGGTGCGCGATGACCTGCGGGACTATGTGTGTGATCGCCTCGGCAGCCGGGACGCGGTGCTGGTCGTGGACGAGACCGGCGATCTGAAGAAGGGCACCCACACCGTCGGTGTGCAACGTCAGTACAGCGGAACCGCGGGGCGGATCGAGAACGCGCAGGTCGCGGTGTATCTGGGCTATGCCACGAGGGTGGGGCACGCCTTCATCGACCGGTCCCTATATCTGCCGAAATCCTGGACCGCCGACCGCGGCCGCTGCGCCGCGGCCGGGATCAGCGAAGGCGTGCGGTTCGCGACCAAGCCCGCCCTGGCCACGACGATGATCGCCCGCGCCCTTGATGCCGGGGTCGAGGCACGGTGGGTGACCGGAGATGAGGTCTACGGCGCCGACCCCCGGCTACGCGCGGAACTGGAGGGCCGCGGCGTCGGGTATGTGCTGGCCCTCGGATGCGACCATCGCGTCGCCACCGGAGCTGGAAAGGTCCGCGCCGATGAACTGGCCGCACGGCTGCCGAAACACGTGTGGCAGCGCCTGTCGGCCGGTGTCGGGGCGAAAGGGCACCGCTACTACGACTGGGCCCTCATCGACATCGACCCCAACCAAGACGCCGGTCAACGGTGGCTGCTGATCCGACGGAACCGCCGCACCAAAGAACTGGCGTTCTACCGCTGCTACGCTCCTGACCCCGTGGCGCTGCCCGTTCTGGTGCGCGTCGCGGGAACCCGGTGGCGCATCGAAGAATCCTTCCAAACCGGCAAAGGCCTGGCCGGCCTGGATCAGCACCAAGTTCGCCGCTGGATCTCCTGGCAGCGCTGGACCGTGCTGGCCATGCTCGCACACGCCTTTCTCACCGTCGTCGCCGCGACCGAACACGCCCACGATACGGCATCGACCGACCGGATCCCCTTGACCCGCAACGAGGTCCAACACCTGTTCACCACACTCGTCACCACACCGACCTCGCCCTCGCGCACCGGCTCAGCTTCTCGGCCTGGCGCAGACGACACCAACACCGCGCCCGACAAACCCACTACCAGCGCCAAGCCACCCCGACACCATGACCATCACGATCTACGGCTGGAGTACTAATCTCTTTCCGGCTCCTTTTCGAGGATCGCACGAGCATGCTCTATCTCCTCGACGAGCGCTCGATGAAGTTTCGGCGCGTGCTCCGCCACCACAGCCCAGACGATCTCGTCGTCAATGGTCCAGTAATTGTGCGCTATCCTGTTCCGCATACCCTTGATGAGCCGCCAGGGGACCTCATTGTGCGCCGAGATCCAGGTTTCGCCGAGACGCTCAAGATCAGCCGCGAGACGGATGACGTTGTACTGGCAGGCTCTGGTGACCGCGACGTCGGTGTCATAGGCAGAGCGCCCCCTGGCCGCCAGTTGTCCCATCTCGGTCAAGGTGGCGTCGACATACAGCAGACGCTCGGCGGTGCGTTCGTCCATGTCGAATCGTTCAGGCAGCGAGGGTGAGCGGCAGCCGAGAACGATCGACTCCTCGGCGCAACAGCTCATTCGAGGAGAGCTCGCTGGTCGTGATCAGGTCCACGGGACAGCCGAGCAGATCCGCGAGTTCCTCCTCCAAGCCCAGGATGTCGATCACGGAGAACCCCGAGCGGAGCTCCACGAGTAGATCCAGGTCCGAGTCGGGACGGTCGTCCCCTCTCGCCACGGAACCGAAGACCCAGACCCCCGCGAGCGGATAACGGGACAGCAACTCGGTGACCTCCCGAGCATGCCGTTTCAGCAGCGTCGACGGCCGAATAGTGTTGGTCAGGCCGAGGTCGAGACGAAAGCCCGCAGCGTCCAACAAGCGTTCCACCATGGCGAACGACGGTTGGCGCCGACCCGATTCGATGAAGGCCACCGTTGATTGCGGAACCCCCGCCGCACGCGCGAGTTCCCTCTGCGACATACCGCGTCGTCCCCGCGCGGTCGCCACCACATTCGCCGCCGAAGTTGAGTTCGACTCACCACGCGAACGGTCAGGCACACGGTCCATACGTCCAATGATAGCGGATTCGCTATCGGGATGCGACCCGGCGATCCGGCCGCACCACCCTGTGGACCCGAGTTGCCGGAGTGTGCGGGCCGGTCTGCACTGGGACGCGGAGACCGCTGCCGTCCGAACGAGAGGAGCCCGACCGTGTCGGTCACCGACGAACTGCTCGCCCACAACGCCCGCTACGCGGAGACGTTCTCCGGCCCGCTGCCCCTGCCGCCCGCGCGCAAGGTCGCCGTCGTGGCGTGCATGGACGCCCGCCTCGACGTCTACCGGATGCTCGGCCTCGCCGAGGGTGAGGCCCACGTGCTCCGCAACGCGGGCGGGGTGGTCACCGAGGACACCATCCGGTCGCTGACGATCAGCCAACGGCTGCTCGGCACCGAGGAGATCGTGTTGATCCACCACACCGACTGCGGGATGCTCACCTTCACCGACGACGGCTTCCGCCAGACCCTGCACGACGAGATCGGTGTCAAGCCGCCGTGGGCGGCGGAGTCGTTCGACGACCTGGAGACCGACATCCGGCAGTCGATCCGGCGCATCAGGACCAGCCCCTACGTCCCCCGCAGGGAGTCGGTGCGCGGGTTCGTGTTCGACGTCGCGAGCGGCAAGCTCACCGAGGTGTCCTGACCCGCCGGGCGGGGAAGTCCTCCGGGGAGCGCACACCCCGGGAGGATGTCGTGGGCACCGAGGACGACCGCAGCACCGGCGGAGACCCCGTCGCGCAGGGCGTGCCGCTGACCGGCATGAGCTGGCAGCAGTGGCCGGAGGGGCTGCGGCTGCGCGGCCACCAGATCCTCGGGCAGCTGCGTTCCGGGCACCCGGAGAACGCCGTCGACGTGCTCGACGAACTGCTGGCCGACCTGCTCTCCCGCCGGGAGACGCTCGCCGACAGCGCCAACCGGCAGTTCGAGCCGTCCACCGACGACCGCAACCCCTGACGCCGTGACCGCACGCGACCGGGCACCGATGGCCAACCCTCCCGGCGACGAGACCCTCGTCGCCGACGGGCCGTACCGGTACCGGATCGCGCCGACCGGGTCGATGCGGGTGCCCGGCGTGGTGTTCGCCTCCCCCACCCTGCTGCCGAGCCTGTCCTCCGACGGATCCCTGGACCAGGTGGCGAACGTGGCGAGTCTGCCGGGCATCGTCACGGCGTCGTTCGCGATGCCGGACATGCACCGCGGCTACGGCTTCCCGATCGGCGGGGTCGCCGCGACCGACGCCGACCGGGACGGGGTGGTGTCCCCCGGCGGGGTGGGCTTCGACATCTCCTGCGGTGTGCGGCTGCTGACCGCCGAGGTGGACCGGGACACCTTCGCCCCGTCCCGCGACGCGGTCATGAACGCCCTGGCCCGGGAGATCCCGCGCGGGGCGGGACGCGGTGCCGTCCGGCCGCTCGCCCACCGCCGCGGGCTCGACCGGATCCTCACCGGCGGGGCCCGGGAGCTCGTCGAACAGGGGCACGGCACCGCCGACGACCTGCACCGCTGCGAGGACCACGGCAGGGTCGCCGGGGCGGACCCGCACCAGGTCGGTGACCGCGCGGGCGAGCGCGGGCTGCACCAGCTGGGCAGTCTCGGCTCCGGGAACCACTTCCTGGAGGTGCAGGCGGTCGAGGAGGTGTTCGACAGCGACGTCGCGCGCGTGTTCGGCCTGCGCCGGGGGCAGGTGTGCGTGATGATCCACTGCGGGTCGCGGGGGCTCGGGCACCAGGTGTGCACCGACCACGTCCGCGTGCTGGAGCAGGCCATGCCCCGGCACGGCATCCACGTGCCCGACCGGCAGCTGGCCTGCGCACCCGTGGAATCCGAGCCGGGTCACGCCTACCTGGGGGCGATGGCCGCGGCCGCGAACTACGCGCTGGCCAACCGGCACATGCTCGGCGTGGCCGCCGACCGGGTGTTCCGCGCGGAGACCGGCCGGGACCTGCGGCTGGTCTACGACGTCTCGCACAACCTCGCCAAGCTGGAACGACACGCGGTCCCCGACGGCGCGGTCACCGACGGCGCGGGCGGCACCGGCCGCGACGACCCCGGCGCGTCCCGGCGGCTGTGCGTCCACCGCAAGGGCGCCACCCGCGCGTGGCCGCCGGGACACCCCGACCTGCCCGACGACCTGGGGCCGGTCGGCCAGCCCGTGCTCATCCCCGGTTCGATGGGCACCTCGTCGTACGTGCTCACCGGTGTGTCCGGCAACCCGGCGTTCGAGTCCACCTGCCACGGCGCCGGGCGGGTGCTGTCCCGGCACCGCGCGTTGAAGACGGTGGACGCGAAGGCGCTGCGCGGGCAATTGGAACGGCAGGCGCACGTCGCGGTGCGGGCCGCCTCCCGCAAGGGGCTGGTCGAGGAGGCGCCCGAGGCGTACAAGGACGTCGACGAGGTCGTCGCCGTCGCCGAGGGCGCCGGCCTGTGCCGGAAGGTGGCCCGGCTGGTGCCGCTGGGGGTCGTCAAGGGGTGAGCGGCCCGGGAGAGGGAGTCGCTCCGCGCGGGCACCGCACCGTGCCGCACCCCGCCGACCTGCGGATCGAGGCGTGGGCGCCCACCCGCGCGGAGTGCCTGGCCGAGGCCGTGGCCGCACTGGTGGACAGCTTCGCCGACATCACCGAGGTCGGCGACCACGCCGACGCCGGGGCCGGAGCGGAGGTGACCTCCGAGCTCACGGCCGCCTCGGACGCGGACCTGCTGGCCGCGGTGCTGAACGAGGTGATCTACCGGCTCGACGTGGCCGACTTCGTCCCGACCGCCGCCGGGATCGCGGAGGAGCGCGCCGACCGCGTGCGGCTGCGGCTGCGGGGCGTCGGCACCGACGCGGTCGAGTTCACCGGCGCGATCCCCAAGGCGGTCGCGCTGTCCGACCTGGTGCTGACCCGCACCGGGGACGGCTGGACGGCCGCGGCGACCGTGGACGTCTGACGGGCGCGGTGACCGGGGACACGACGGACCTCCCGGGCTCCCGTCACACGTTATCCATCTGACACCTTCCCACTACGCGCAACGCGGTTGTCACATACGAGACGATTCCCGGACTTGACGACACGCCCCGAACCGCCGTCAGCTTCCGACGTGGCGGTCTGCGCAACAGGAAGGACGCGCGTTCTCTCCGTGTAACCGGCCGTGGGTGAAGTGCGTGTTGACGCGACAGCGGCGCCTCAGTACGTTCCGCTCGGCGCAATCGAGTTGTCCGATTCGGTCGGTGTACCGGCTTGCACCACCACAGGGCGACCGCGCGGCCGTGCCGCCCGAATCCGTCCCGACGGCGACGCCCTTCCACGTCGCCGTCCCGATGAGCGAAGGAAGACCCGCGATGAGCGCAACGGTGTCCGATCCGGACACGGAACCGCGACCGGGGACGATGCGTCGCGTCGTCACCGCGAGCTTCATCGGCAACCTCGTCGAATGGTTCGACTACGCCGTCTACGGCTACCTGGCCACCACCATCGCCGTGGTGTTCTTCCCCGAGTCGTCCACCACCGCCGGACTGCTGTCCACCTTCGCCGTGTTCGCGGTGTCGTTCGTGATCCGCCCGATCGGCGGCATCTTCTGGGGACACTTCGGCGACCGGGTGGGCCGGCGCACCGCGCTGTCGTTGTCCATTCTCATCATGTCCGCGGCGACCTTCGTGATCGCCCTGCTACCCGGATACGCGCAGGTCGGCGTGCTGGCCCCGATCCTGCTGCTCGTGGTCCGGCTGGTGCAGGGGTTCTCCGCCGCCGGTGAGTACGCCGGCGCCTCGGCGTTCCTGTTCGAGTACGCACCACGCAACCGCCGGGGCACCTTCACCAGCGTCGTCCCGGCCAGCACCGCCTCCGGGTTGCTGCTCGGCTCGGTCGTGGTCACGGCGCTGACCGCGACACTGTCCACCGAGGACATGGAGTCGTGGGGATGGCGCGTGCCGTTCCTGCTCGCCGCCCCGCTCGGGCTGATCGGCCGCTACATCCGCGCCAAGCTGGAGGACACCCCCGAGTTCCGCGCGCTCGAGGAGCGGGAGTCGCAGGTCCGTGCGCCGATGCGGGAGACCTTCGCCCGCAACTGGCCCGCGATCCTCATCGCGTTCGGTGTCACCTGCCTCAACGCGGTCGGCTTCTACATCCTGCTCAGCTACATGCCGACCTACCTGTCCACCGAACTCGGCGTGGACGACACCGCCTCGTTCGTCTCCACCACCGTGGCCCTGACCGCCTACATCGGCTCGGTGTTCGTCATGGGCCGGATCTCCGACCGGTTCGGACGCCCCGCCATGCTGATGACCGCCGGGGTGCTGTTCGTGGCCCTGTCCGTTCCGGTGTTCCTGCTGCTCGGCCTCAGCGGACTCGTGGGGGTCACGCTCATCCAGCTCGCGCTCGGGATCATGCTCAGCATGAACGACGGCACACTGCCCTCCTACCTGGCCGAGCTGTTCCCCACCGAGGTCCGGTTCACCGGCTTCGCGTTCAGCTTCAACACCGCCAACGCGCTCTTCGGCGGCACGGCCCCGTTCATCGCCACCTTCCTGATCGAGGTCAGCGGGAGCCAGCTCGCGCCGAGCTGGTACCTGGCGCTGGCCGGTGCCGTGGCGGTGGTGTCGCTGCTGGCCGCGCGCCGCGTCGTCCCCACCCGGAAGGCGGAGGAGCCCGTCCCCGCGTCCCGGTGACCGGGCGGTCCCGTCCCCCGGCCGCGTGCGCCGCGGCCGGGGGACGCGTGGCTCACCGCCGGTGTCGGTGCAGGAACGCCTTGAGCCTGCGCCAGGGCCAGGTGTTGATCACCTCGTCGGCGGAGAGCCACCCGCGTTGTGCCGTGCCGATGCCGTAGCGGAGGTTGTCCAGGTCGACGGTGGAGTGCGCGTCGGTGTTCACCGCGAACACCACCCCGTACTCCCGGGCCCGCAGGATGTCGGCGTCGGACAGGTCCAGCCGGTCGGGATGGGAGTTCACCTCCAGCGCGGTGCCGGTGCGCGCGCAGGCGGCGAACACCGCGTCCCGATCGACGTCCACCGGCGGACGCCGCCCGATCCGGCGGGTGGTGGGGTGGCCCAGGATCGACACGTACGGGTTCTCGCACGCGCGCACGATCCGCCGCGTCATCTCCTCCGCGGGCTGGTCGAAGTGCGAGTGCACCGACGCCACACACACGTCGAAGCCGCTCAGGAACTCGTCCGGCCAGTCCAGCCCGCCGTCCGGGCCGATGTTCAGCTCGGTGCCGTGCAACAGCCGCATCCCGCGCACCGCGCCCTGCAGCGCGCGCACCCGCTCGCGCTGGGCCAGCATCTTGTCGTCGGACATCCGCTGCATCGGCAGGTCCGGCGCGTGGTCGGTGACCGCGTAGTAGGACAGCCCGCGCCGCGCCGCCGCGTGCACCATGTCCTCCAGTGGGGACACCCCGTCGGTGAGGTCGGTGTGGGTGTGCAGGTCACCGCGGATGTCGTCGGCCGTGACCAGCTCCGGCAGGGTGCCCTCCTGCGCCGCCTCGATCTCGCCGCGGTCCTCCCGCAGCGGCGGCGGGATCCACGGCAGCCCCAGGCGGGCGTAGACGTCCTCCTCGGTGCGGGAGACCACCAGCTCGTCCGTGTCGGCGTCGAACAGGCCGTACTCGGACAGCTTCCACCCGTGCCGCACCGCGATCCCGCGGGTGCGGATGTTGTGCGCCTTCGACCCGGTGAAGTACTGCAGCGCCGCGCCCCACGCCTGCGGCGGGACCAAGCGCAGGTCCACCTGCAGGTTCTTGTGCGTGCGCACCGAGGTCTTGGTGGTGCCGTGCGCGAGCACCTCGGCCACCTGCGGCAACTCGACGAACGCCGCCATCAACGGCGCGGAGTCCTCGGCCGAGGCCAGCACGTCGACGTCGCCGACGGTTTCCCGCATCCGCCGCAGCGACCCGGCCCAGGCGCAGTCCACGCAGCCGATGACCTCCCGCAACGCGGCCGTGACCTCCTCGGCCACCGACAGCGCCACGTCCAGGTGCACCCGGCCCTCCGACTGGCGCAGCACGTCGATGCCACGCCGCAGGTTCTCCTCGGTCCGCGGCCCGAAGCCCTTCAGCTCCCGGACCCGTTCGGCGTCCAAAGCCCGTTCGAGCTCGTCCACCGACGACACGCCCAGCTCGGTGTGGATCTGCATGGCCTTGCGCGGCCCGAGCGTGGGGATCTCGGTGAGTGCGCGCACCCCCGCCGGGATACGGCCGCGCAACCGCTCCAGCGCCGCCACCCGGCCGGTGCGCAGGTACTCGTCCACCTTCTTCGCGATCGACGACCCGACCCCGGGGACGGCCCGCAGCTCGTCGGCGTCGAGGCCGGAGACGTCGGCGTGGTGCCCGGCGACCGCGCGCGCCGCCTTTTCGTACACCCGCACCTTGAACGCCTCGCCGCCGGAGATGGACAGCAGGTCGGCGTACTCCTGCAGCAGGGCGGCGACCTCGTCGTTGCGCCGGGGCATGGCCCCAGGGTAGGGCGGCAGGCGGGCCGGGGCAGGACTTCCGGCCGGTGGGACCACCGATACCGCGATGATCGTCGCTGCGGCATCCTGTCGCGGAGTGGAAGCTGCGGCATGCTGTCGCGGAGTGGAACCGGATCCCGTGGAGGAGCACCGATGGGCGACACCGTCCTCGTCGAACAGCGCGACCGCGCTCTCATCATCACCATCAACCGGCCGGAGGCGCGCAACGCCGTCGACGCCACGGTGGCGCAGGGCGTCGCCGCGGCCGTGGACGAACTGGAGTCGAACAAGGACCTGTCCATCGGCGTCCTCACCGGCGCGGGCGGCACGTTCAGCGCGGGGATGGACCTCAAGGCGTTCCTGCGCGGCGAGAACGTCACGATCGAGGGCCGGGGCCTGGCCGGGCTGACCGAGGCCCCGCCGGCCAAACCGCTGATCGCCGCGGTCGAGGGCTTCGCCCTGGCGGGCGGGTGCGAACTCGTGCTCTCCTGCGACCTGGTGGTGGCCTCGGAGGAGGCCACGTTCGGGATCCCGGAGGTCAAGCGCGGCCTCGTGGCGGGGGCGGGCGGCCTGCTGCGCCTGCCCGCCCGCATCCCCCGGCAGATCGCGATGGAGATCGCCCTGACCGGGGACCGGTTCTCCGCCGCCGACGCCCACCGCTACGGGCTGGTCAACCGCCTCGCCGAACCCGGGCAGGCGCTGTCCGGGGCGCTGGAGCTGGCCGGCCGGATCACCGCCAACGCGCCGTTGGCGCTGCGGGCCACCAAGGAGATCATCACCCGTTCGGCCGACTGGACCAGCGACGACGCCTTCGCCCGCCAGTTGGAGATCATGGCTCCGGTGTTCGCCTCCGCCGACGCCCAGGAAGGGGCGAAGGCCTTCGCCGAGAAGCGCGACCCGGTCTGGCGCGGCGAATGACCACGACAGCCGGCCCCGCCGACGCGGTCCGGGACGACGACAGCGCAGCCACCGGTCGGAGCTGAGCCGATCCGGGCGGGGCCGGTCAGGACGGGGCCGGTCAGGACGGGGCCGGGCGGGACGCGCCCGCCGTCGCCAGGGCGAGGTCGGCGTACCGGGCGGACACGTCCTCCGGGGTGAGCGAGCCGCCGGGGCGGAACCAGCGGCCCACGAACTGGCACATACCCAGCACCGCCCGGGCCGTCTCCTCCGGGTGCGGGGTGGTGAACACCCCGCACCGCACCCCGTCGGCCACGATGTCGGACACCAGCCGTTCGATGTCCCTGCGCCGCCGTGCGTACCGCTTGCGCACCCGGTCGGACAGGTGCCGCTGTTCCGGTTCCAGCGCCGCCAGCTTCCACCGCCGCGTCATGTGCAGCACGACGGCCTCGACGACGTAGGCCAGGCGCCGGTCCGGCCGGTCCCCGCCGTCGTCGGCCGCGGTCCGCACCCGCCATTCGAGGTCGCTCGTCGCCTTCTCCAGCAGCGCGACGAACACGCCCTCCTTGTTCTCATGGTGGTAGTAGATCGAGGGGACGGTCTGCCCGTGCCGCCGCGCGATGTCGCGCACCGTGGTGCCGTGGAACCCGTTCTCGTAGAACGCCTCCAGCGCGGCCGACAGCAACGGGGTCAGCTCCAGCTCCCCGTGCCGCCGCCAGTCGCCGCCCTCGTCCGGCCCCGCCGGGCCCGGCTGCCCGACCACCGCGCCGTCGCCTCGCGACATCACAGTCCTTTCCACCCGATCGCCGGGGGCCACCCTACTCCGGAGCCCGTGCGCAGCGGGTGTGCCCGCACGGCGCGGGTCAGGACCGCACCAGGCCGCCCAACCTGTCCCGCACGAGCTCCTCGGCCCCGGTCATGATCCGCTCGACCAGCTCGGCGACCGTGGGCACGTCGTGGATGAGCCCCTGCACCAGCCCGGCGCTCCAGATGCCCAGCTCCGGGTCGCCCTCCTCGTACACCCGGCGCCCGCGTGCCCCGGCCACGAGCTCGCGCACGTCCTCGAAGGCCCCGCCGGTGGCGAGGATCTCGATGACCTCCCGGCTGACACTGTTGCTGGCCACCCGCGCGGTGTTGCGCAGCGGCCGGAAGATCAGGTCGGTGTCCCGCTCGGTCGCCCGCACCAGCGCCTGTTTGACGTTGTCGTGCACCGGCGCCTCCGCCGTGGCCACGAATCGGGTGCCCATGTTGATGCCGTCCGCACCGAGCGCCAGCGCCGCGACGAGCCCGCGGGCGTCCCCGAATCCGCCCGAGGCCAGCATCGGCACGGTGATCTTCTCGGCGGCGGCCGGGATGAGCACCAGGCCGGGGATGTCGTCCTCCCCGGGGTGCCCCGCGCACTCGAACCCGTCGATGCTGACGCCGTCGACGCCGAGTTCCTGCGCCTTCACCGCGTGCCGCACGCTGGTGCACTTGTGCAGCACCTTGACCCCCGCCTCGCGGAAGACGGGCAGGTGCTCGACCGGGTTCGACCCGGCGGTCTCCACCACCGGGACCCCGGCCTCGACGATCACGTCGCGGTACTCCGCGTACGGCGGGGGGTCGATCGAGGGCAGGATCGTCAGGTTCACCCCGAACGGCTTGTCGGTCAGCTCCCGGCACCGGGCGATCTCCTTGGCCAGATCCTCCGGGGTGGGCTGGGTCAACGCGGTGAGGAACCCCAGCGCACCCGCCTCGGCCACCGCGGCGACCAGCTCCGCCCGGCCGACCCACTGCATTCCTCCCTGCGCGACGGGGTGCTCGACCCCGAAGACCTCGCAGAACCGCGTACGCACGTGCCTCGCCCCTTTCCGTCACTGACCGGACGGGACGACACTACCGTGTCTAACGAGCGTTAGATATCCTCGGTGACACAGGTCTCGTCCACGCCGGCATCCCCGCGTCACCACCGGACGCCGGGGAGCCGGAATCTGCCGCCGCGCGCGTGCAACGCGACGCACCCGTTCTCGCGTCAATATCGGGGAAGGGTTTTCCCCGGCCGGCCGACACGGTCCGTGTCCGAAATGGCGTTTCCACCGGTCACGTCACCCGTTCGCCACACCGGAACAAACTATCGTCGTCCGCCATCGGCCAATTCCCGACGATCGTCGGCGTCCATTGAGCGGCTGTGCCCGCCGGTTCCGATCCGGATACTTCCATTCCTGTCCATTGGACGTAACTCACGTCACAAGGAGATGGAATGACCTCACGAAAGCGCAGGGTCGCGGCACGCCTGGGCACCACCGCGGTACTGGCCACCGGCATGGCGGCAGCACTGGCCATCCCGGCGACCGCGGGCTCGGGAGCACCGGTCACCCCGGCGGGAGACAACGACCCGATGATCCAGGCGATGCAGCGGGACCTCGGGGTGAACGCCGCACAGGCCGAACAGCGTCTCCGGGCGGAGGCCGAAGCCCGGGGGGTCGCCGACACCGTCCGCGCCGAACTCGGGGACAGCTTCGGCGGCGCCCACTTCGACGCCGAGCGCGACACGCTGGTCGTCGGGGTGACCGACGCCGCGAAGGCGGACGAGGTCCGTGCCGCCGGCGCCGAGGCCCGGATGGTCGACGCCAGTTCCGCCGAACTGGAGAGCATCACCCAACGGCTCAACCGCGCCGAAAACCGTGCACCTGACGCGGTGACCGGGTGGTACGTCGACGTCGAGAGCAACTCGGTGGTCGTCACGACGGCACCGAAGACCCGCGGGCAGGCCACCGCGTTCGTGAACTCCACCGGCGCCGACCGCAGCCAGGTCGAGGTCGTCGAGTCCCGCGAACAACCCCGGGCGTTGATGAACATCTACGGCGGCAACGCCTACTACATGGGCAGCGGCGGGCGTTGCTCGATCGGCTTCGCCGTGAACGGCGGGTTCGTCACCGCCGGGCACTGCGGCTCCACCGGCGAGTCCACCTCGCAGCCCAGCGGCACCTTCGCCGGCTCGTCGTTCCCGTACAACGACTACGCCTACGTGCAGACCGGCTCCGACGACACCCCACAGCCGCTGGTGAACATGTACAACGGCTACGGCCGCACCGTGTCCGGCTCGAACGAGGCGCCGGTGGGCTCCTCGATCTGCCGGTCCGGCTCCACCACCGGCTGGCACTGCGGCACGGTCGAGGCCAAGAACCAGACCGTCCGCTACTCCCAGGGTGCGGTCTACGGCATGACCCGCACCGACGTGTGCGCCGAACCCGGTGACTCCGGCGGCTCGTTCATCTCGGGCAACCAGGCCCAGGGCATGACCTCCGGCGGCTCCGGCAACTGCACCTGGGGCGGCACCACCTACTTCCAGCCCGTCAACGAAGCACTCAACGCCTACGGACTCAGCCTGGTCACCGGCTGAATCCGCTGACCGGCCGAGCCGGTCCGCTCCACCAACACACGAA
>NZ_KI912209.1:72130-78800 GCF_000231035.2 Saccharomonospora iraqiensis subsp. paurometabolica YIM 90007
GCGGGCCCGGACGCCGACGGCCTGCGTGCCGCGTTCGTCGTGGCCGGCTGCATCGGCGTCCTCGCCGTGCTCACCGCTCTCGCCGTCCGCCGCCGCACCCCGGCCACCGGGGAGACCACCGAGGCACCCGAGACGTCCACCGGCGCGGTGCACTGAGCGCTCCGGTCGAGCGGTCCCGGCGCGACCCACCCTGGCCACGCCGGGACCGGGGCGTCACCGTTCGCGGGGTCGGTCGACGGTGTCGCCGAAGGTGACCCCGCCGTGGATGTCGCGCGCCTGCACCGCACGCTCCGCGTCCCCGACGATCCGGTTCACCACCGCCGCCTCGGCCGGTGCCCCGGCGGCGCTCCGCTGCCACAGGCTCCGCAGCTCGGCCCCGAACTCGGGGCTTTCCCGCTCCGCGTCCGCGAGCACCCGGGCCAGCGAAGCCACACTCCCCGCGTCGTCCGGATCGGCGACCGCCGCCTCCCACACCCGCTCCGCGGCGGGTTCCCCGGCGAAGCGGTCCCGGACCAGCCGCACGAGTGCCGCCCACGCGCTCCTGCCGCCCTCAACGGCGGCGTGCGCGGCCTTCGTCGCCAGCGCGGTCGCGACCGCCTCCCACACCGGATCCATGTCCGCGTCTCCTTCCCCGGTCGCCGCGGTCACGCCGCGCCGTCCGTGCCGTCCCCACCGTCCGCGACGGACGGCAACCGGTCGGCCAGCTCGGGCCGTCCGTACTCGGCGAAGATTTTCTCCAGTGTCCTCAGCAGCCGGTCCCGGCACGCCTCGTCGGAGTCGTCCAACAGCTCGTCCACGAGTCGCCCGGCCGATTCCGGACGCTGTTCGGGCACCGGCGCGAGCAGATCCCGCAGTGCGGTCAGCTGCTGGGCGACCTGCACCGCGTCCGCGGGACGGCCGGGATTGTCCAGCATCCACCGCGCCGTGCCGCGGAGCGGATCACGGATCAGTGCGCACTCCTGCTCGAAGTGGTAGCCCGGCTGCTCGCGCTGCCAGGAGCGGACCGTCGCCTTCCCGGCGATCCGTTCCCGTTCGGCCACCGCCGCCACCAGATCCGGGTCGGCGACGACCTCCTCGCACACCGCACGGGCCTGCACACCACCGGTCGCGGGTACGTCCTCCCAGTTCAGCAGCACCCGGTTCAACTCACCGCGCACCCGCCGGGCCTCGGTCAACGTGTACTCCCGGCTCACCACCTCCCCGCGGCGGGACAGCCCCGCCGCGGCGACGTCGGTCAGCGCCGGCGGCGCCTGGCCGGCGCCCCGCCACCGGGCCTCCGCCCGGACCGTGACGGTGAAGCGCAGGTAGTCGTCCGCACTGGGCAGCGTCAGCTCGGCCCGCACCGCCTGCGGGAGCGGCTCGTACGCGGTGACGACGTGCTCCTGCGCCCGGTGTCCCTCTCCCTGACCGGCCCACAGCCGGCGGAACCACGCCCTCAGCACGAATGATCACTCCCCCAGATCGGATCGACCTCGTCCAGCCGGGTCCACAACTGTTCCAGCACGCTCGGCCTGTCCTGCCCCGTCGCTTCCGTATCCGGGGGCACCTGTCTGGCCCGGCTCGCGTGGTGGACGCGCGCGATCCGGACCGAATCGGCGTCCGTCGCCCGGACGAGATACTCGATCATGTCCTCGCATTCCTCCCGGTCCTGATGGGCCCGTGCGGCGCCCAACCAGCCCTGCACCGCCGTGCGCAGGCACCCAGGCGGCATGGTGTCGAGCGCGCGACGCCAGAAAGACACCGCCGTTTGGGGCTCGACCTGCGCGGGCGGTTCCTCCAGCAGCTCCGCGACGCTCTCCGCCAGCAGGGTGAGACGCTCCGGAGGAGCGTTGTCGAACCACTCCCGCACCGAACGCAGGAACGTGGTGACCCCGAGCTCGCGCCCCAGTTTCACCAGCACCTCGCGGACCGTGCTCCGGACTGTGTCGTCGGAGGAACCGGCCAGGTGTTTCAACCGGGTGAGCGCGATCCCGGGGAACGAGAGACCGATCCCCGCACACACCTCGGCCGTCAGCAGCTGCAGATCCGCACCCGCGTCGTGCGACCACCTCAGCAGCCTCGCCCGGATGTCCCGCCCCAGCGACGGGTCCATGGCCGCACCGGTCAGCAGACGCACGGCGACCGAACGCCGGTAGCCGTCACGGTTCGGCGCGGCCTCGGTTGTCCCCCACTCCCGGGCCAGGCGGACCGCGACAGCAGGCCCTCCCGTGGCGGCGAGTTCGAGGGACCTGTCCGCGAGACGCTCGAGGTCCGGCGCGGTCAGGTCCCTGCGTCGTCGCGGTATCCCACCGAGCCACGACTTCAGCACCGCGCGCAGCTCCGGATGCTCGAGCCACACGTGCCGCAGTACCAGAGGCCCGAACGTCTCCGACCGGAACCTGGCGGCCTGCGGGTCGAAATACGCGTCCTCGGCGGCACGCCGGAGCCACCGCGCGTACGGGCCGGGCTGCAGCAACGGCGGCGGTGGTTCCCGGTGCAGACCGTTGTGTTCGAGCAACAGGTCGGCGGCGGACACCACGTGCTCCACGGACGCCCCTTCGAGCAGTGCGGTCGCCAGCAGCAGCGCCGGCCCCTCCGCGTCGGCCTCCTCCTGCCAGGTACGGATCCGCTCCCGCAGGGCCTTCTCGGATTCCCCGGACAGGTCCCGCAGCGAGTTCTCGAACGCGTCCGCCGATCCCTCGCCGTGGGACATGCGATACCCGACGGCGTCCGCGAGCTGTTTCACCCGCGGTGGCCACAGATTCTCCAGGTCCTCCGCTCTGCCCGTCGCGGCGACGAGGCCGGGGACGTCGACGTCGGTGAGGTGCCGGGCGAGAACCGCCACCGACGACGGTTTCCCGAGCTCGTGCACCCGGCCGGGAAACTGCTCGGAGAATTCCCGCCGGTTCTCCCACGGAACGACGAGGATCAGGTAGCTCCGGTGGTCGTCGAGGTCCCGGCTGAACGCGACCAGCTGTCTCCGTGCCTCCGGCAGGTCCTCGGCCGCCGCGCGACCGTCGATCAGCAACACCGCGGGGGTGTCCCGCGCCAGTAACTCGTCGGCGGCCAACCCGAGGGCGGGATCGAGCAGTTCCTCCCGGACCTCCATCCCCGGGCACTCCCGCTGCAACTGGTGTCCCAGGCGCAGACCCGCGCTGAACTGACCGCCTTCGTTCTCCGGTGCGACGAGCACGAGGACCCGCTCACGCCGGAGGATGTCGAGCGCCGTAGGCCCGTCCCGGTCGCCGTCCCCGAGCAACCCGGGCGGCGCGACGTAGCTGTCCGCGAGTCGGGCGAGGGCCCCGGGATCCTGCAGACCGCGGTCGTATCGCGGCCGGGCCCGGGCGCGGGCGCCGTCCACCTGCGAGAAGAACTGCATGCCCGGGGCGTAGATGTTGTTCGTCGTCTCGATGAGATCGCGTGCCGAGGTCCGATTCTCATTGCCGGTGACCGCGATGTCGGGAGCCGGATTCTCCGCGCTCAGCGGCACCGGCTGTTCCTCCGGAACGGGCGGTTCCGGGCTCGGCTCGGACCACCCGAGGATCCCGAACGCGTCGACGTCGTCGGCGGCCATCGGGGTCACCACCCAGACCGGTCCGTGGTTCCGCCGGTGCGGCGGCCACTGGCCGGTCCGAAGTTCGCGTCACCCCGGGTGGAGACGTCTCCGGTGATCTCGGTGGACGACTGGGTGACGTCGCGTCCCGCGGTGACGTTCCGGTCGCCGGACACGACGATGCCGCTGCCACCGACGTCGCCCACCGTGTGCTGCCGGACCCCGCCGTGCACCACCCCGCTCTGCGCGACCCCGCGCGCGTCACCGGTGACGGTGTTGGACACCGGAGCCGGTCCGGACCCGGCGTCCGCCGTCCCCGCCTCCTCCGGCGTGTCGTCGTCTCCGTCGGGCAGCAGCAGCCCCGCCCGGAGGAGGTCCCCGGAGGGAGCGGGCACCCGCAGGTAGCCCGTTCCGGAGTATTCCTTCGCCGCCAGCTCCAGCGGCGCCTCCACGAATTCGCTCGGCCGCCGCTCGGTCCGCTCCGCCCGCACGATCTCCTCCATGACGGTGCCGGACAGCACCGAGGCCACCAGGGTCACCTGCGGGTCGGAGTGGTCCAGCAGCCGGCGGACCGGTTCCGCGTCGAGCATCCGCCCGGCGTCGACCATGACCCGGCCCACCGGGGAGTCGGCCAGCAGCGCGTCGAAAGCGCCCACCGGCCCGTAGTGCAAACTCGTGCGCAGACGGAGCTCGATCCCGGACGCCCGGAAACCCTTGACACGCCGACGCAGCTCAACCTGCAGTGCGTCGAAGAACCCGTCCACCACGGCGGCCACCAGCTCCGGGCGGACGCCGACGAGGTAGCCGTCGCCGCGGAAGGCGTGGAACCGGTGTCCCCGCCAGGCCTCGGCGAGACCCACCCGGTCCGCCGCCGCCCGGAGCACGGCGGGGAGCTCGCGCTGGATGGTCTCCTGTTGTGCGGTGGTGTGCCGACTGAAGTGACGGACGTCCACGGCGAGAATGCCGAGGTGCTCACCGGGGTGCCGGTCGGGGGCCGGGGATGACTGGTCCACGTCGAAACCTCCACGAGATCGGGTGATCGCTGTCGACGCCGAGCGTGCCGGGGAGTCACGGCCGGTTCTGTCCGGAACCGGACACATCCGGGTCGGCGAGTCCGGCGAGGTCGAGGATCTCCAGCCGTCCCCGCGCCACCCGGATCAGGCCGCGTGCCTTCCACTCCGCGAGCACGGGTGTGACGGCGGAGCGCGCGAGGCCGAGTGCCGCCGCGAGCTCCTGCTGGGACAGGCAGATCAGGTGCGGGGCCGGGTGGTCGGGGCCGGCCGCCGCCACAAGGGTGTCGAGGAGGTCGGCCAGCCGGGTCGCCGTCGGATGGTGTGCCAGCCGCCAGGCGTGTGCGGCGCTTTCCCGGATTTTGTCCAGGATGTAGCCGTTCAGCTGCGTCTCGAGGGCGAACCGGCGGAGCAGTTCCCCGAACCGCCGATCGGGCAGCCGCACCGTGATCCCCGGTTCGATCGCGACCACCGTCGCCGACCGGGGCTTGCCGTCGCGTTCGGAGAACTCCCCCACCACGTCCCCCGGGCCGCGCACCGCGAGCATGATCTCGCGGCCGTCGGGTTCGGCGTAGCGGACCGCCAGCCGGCCGGACAGGCACAACAGGGTCCACCCACCCGGGTCGCCCTGCCGCAGCAGGGGTTGCCGTGCCCGGTGGCGGGCCCGCACCCCCGCGCCCACGAGACTCGCCCACGCCTCGGTCGGAACGACGGCACGAAAGCCGCGTGCCCCGGGTGACCACCCCGGCTGCCTCGCTTCCCGCACACGATCATGTGTACGCGCCGCCCCGGTCGTGTGGGACGGAAACCGCCAAGATCACCCCGACGGGGACGGTCGGGCAACTCTCCGTACCCGGATCCGGAACACCCCGGCGGATGACGGTCACCCGGTCAGCAGGAGCACCCCCGTGACGATCAGGGCGACGACCTTCACCGCCTCCAGGGCGATGTAGACGTAGTGGTTCCGCGACCTCGGGACGTCCTCGCCCGCGAGCACACGGTCCGACCGCCGGGACAGCGCGGGCCGCACCGCGACGAGCTGCACGGCCAGCGTCCCGACGACCACGGCTCCCGCGGTCAGCACCCCGACCGAGGGCAGGGCGACCACCGCCGCGACCACCAGCACCACCGCCAGCACGGTTTCGGCGACGTTGAGGGCACGGAAGACCAGCCGCCCGATGCCGAGGCCGATCCGCTGCGTCACCTCCGGGGCGCGGAACTTGAGCGGCGCCTCGAGGAACGAGATCGCCAGCACCATGCCCAGCCAGACGAACACCGCCGCCGTCGCGACCGCCTGCGCGGCACCCATCACGTCTCCCTCCGCCGGAAGAACCCGATCATCCCGATACTACGAACCCGGCCCCGCCGGAGGGCGCGGGCTCAGCCCCGGGAACGGTTCAGGTAGTTGTAGACGGTGAACCGGGTGACGCCGAGCGCCTCGGCGACGGTCTCGGCCGATTTGCGGTAGTGGAAGGCGCCCCGTTCCTCCAGCAACCGGACGGCGCGTTGCTTCTCCGCACGCGGCAGCTCGGCGAGCGGGCCGCCCAGTTCCCCGGCGAGGTCGTCGAGCAGGCCGGCGAGCCCCGCGGTGCCCGCACTGCCCTCGTTCGGCAACCGGACCGCCGCCACCGGCTCACCCTCCCAGTGCAGCGGCACGTCGGCGGGCCCCATCTCGTCCACGGTCACGACGCGGCCGCCCACCCGCTCCACCAGCGGGAGCACCGCCGCCACCAGCGGGTGGTTCTCCGGCCCGGCGGGGCCGTCGGTGCTGTCGGAGGCGCCCGGTTCAGGCACCGCCGAGCCCCTCGTCCACCGGCCACACCGCCGACGGCCCCGCGTCCTCGACCTGGAACGTCACCCGGGTGGCGCCGTGCTCCAGGGCCGCGGAGACGATGTCCCGGAGCGCGGACAGCAGCCGCTCGCCGTCCCCGGTGACCCCGGTCCCCAGCGGGCCGAAGTCCGCGGACAGGCCCGCGTCCTCGGCGGCACGCAGCGCCGCGCGGGCGTGTTCCGGCGGCTCACCCTCCCCGACGAACGGCTCCGTCGTGAACTCCGCGTTCAGCCACATGCGCCCAGGCTACCGCCGCCCGCCGCCCCTCCTTCAACGCCGACGGGCGAGCGCCGCCAG
>NZ_KI912209.1:78900-85780 GCF_000231035.2 Saccharomonospora iraqiensis subsp. paurometabolica YIM 90007
CGGCACGCGGGCTCGGCGCCGACGAGGTGGACCGGGCACTCGCGGCGCACCCGCGCATCGGGGAGCGCGCCGAGGGAGCCGACACGGAGTCCGCGTGGTCCCGGCAGGAGCAGGCCGGGGTGGACGCCGAGGAGGCGACCGGGCGGGCACTCGTCGAGGCCAACCACGCGTACGAGGCGAAGTTCGGCCGGGTCTTCCTGATCTGCGCCACCGGACTGTCCTCCGACGAGATCCTCACCGCGCTGCGCACGCGACTGGACAACGACCCCACCCGCGAGGCCGACGTCGTCGCCGACGAGCTCCGCAAGATCGCGGTGCTGCGGCTGCGGAAGTTGGTGACGGCATGAGCGCGGTCACCACCCACGTCCTGGACACCGCCGCGGGCCGCCCCGCCGCCGGCGTCCCGGTGCGACTCGAACGGGTGAACGGCGCCACCGTCCTCGCCGAGGCCGTCACGAACGGCGACGGCCGCGTGCCCGACCTCGGCCCGGACGAACTCGACGCGGGTCACTACCGGCTGGTGTTCGACACCGCCGCCTACTTCGCCGCCACCGGGCAGACCGGCTTCTTCCCCGAGGTGGTCATCACCTTCGTGCTGGCCGACCCCACGCAGCACTACCACGTGCCCGTGCTGCTGAGCCCGTTCGCCTACTCGACCTACCGCGGGAGCTGACATCATGGCCATCGTTCTCGGCCCGAACCAGTACGGCAAGGCCCAGACCCACCTCGTCCGCGTCCAACGGGACACCCCCCGGCACGAGATCCGCGACCTCACCGTCTCCACCGCCCTGCGCGGGAACTTCGGCGCCGCGCACGTCGACGGTGACCAGGGCGACGTGCTGCCCACCGACACCCAGAAGAACACCGTCTTCTCCTTCGCCGAGGAACACGGCGTCGGCACGATCGAGGACTTCGCCCTGGTGCTGGCCGACCACTTCCTCGTCCAGGCCCCCGCCGCCACCGGGGCGCGCATCGAGATCGACGAGACCCCGTGGCAGCGCATCGCCACCGGCGACGGGGAGCACGACCACGCCTTCGTCCAGTCCGGCCTCGGCACCCGCACCACCGTGGTCAACGTCGACGGCCGCGGCGCGGACCGCACCGCCCACGTCGTCTCCGGCATCAAGGACCTCACCGTCCTGAAGTCGACCGGCTCCGAGTTCCACGGTTTCCTCACCGACCGCTACACCACACTCGCCGAGACCGACGACCGCATCCTGGCGACCTCCCTCATCGCCCGGTGGCGCTACGGCACCACGGACGTGTCCTGGGACGAGACCTTCCACTCGGTGCGCGGCCTGCTGCTGGCCCGGTTCGCCGAGATCCACAGCTACGCCCTCCAGCAGAGCCTCTACGGCATGGGCCACACGGTGCTGGAGAAACACCCGGACATCGCCGAGATCCGGTTCTCCGCGCCGAACAAGCACCACTTCCTGGTGGATCTGTCCCCGTTCGGGGTGGACAACCCGAACGAGGTCTTCCACGCCGCCGACCGCCCGTACGGGCTGATCGAGGCCACCGTCCAGCGCGACGACGCCCCCGAGGCCGGCGCGGCCTGGCACGCCGTGCCCGGCTGGGTCTGACGACACCCGCAGGAGGTCAGCAATGACGCTGTTCCCGCGCTCGTCGAAGTACCGCGGCCGGCCCGAGGACGAGCTGTACTCGCTGCCGAAGCTGCTCGCCTACGGCACCCAGCACATCCTCACCATGTACGGCGGGGTCATCGCGCCCCCGCTGATCGTCGGTGGCGCGGCCGGACTGTCGGCGGCCGACACCGCCCTGCTCGTCACCGCGGGCCTGTTCCTCAGCGGCCTGGCGACGTTGCTGCAGACCCTCGGCATCGGCCCGGTGGGCAGCCGCCTGCCGATCGTGCAGGGCATCTCGTTCGCCAGCGTGTCCACCATGGTGGCCATCGCCTCCGAGGGCGGGGTGCGCCCGGTGTTCGGGGCGATCATCGTGGCCGGGCTCGTCGGCCTGGTCGCCTCGTCGTTCTTCGCCCAGCTCGTGCGGCTGTTCCCCGCCGTGGTGAACGGCACGATCATCACGGTCATCGGCCTGTCCCTGATGCCGGTCGCGTTCACCTGGGCCCGGGGCGGCGACGGCGCCGACGACTTCGGCTCGATGGCCAACATCGGCTACGCCGGACTCACCCTGGTGATCATCCTGGCGATCAGCAAACTGTTCCAGGGCGCGATCTCCCGGTTGTCCATCCTGATCGGCCTGGTGATCGGCACCCTGATCGCGACACTGACCGGCAAGGCCGACTTCTCCGGGGTCGGCGAGGCCGACGTGTTCGCGCTGCCTGCCGTGCTGCACTTCGGCACGCCCACCTTCCAGGTCGGCGCCATCGTCTCGATGACCATCGTCATCTTCGTGATCATGGTGGAGACGACCGCCGACATCCTCGCCATCGGCGAGATCGTGGACACCGACGTCGACGCGAAACGGGTGGCCGCCGGGCTGCGGGCCGACATGGGTGCGACCACCGTGGCGCCGCTGTTCGGCACCTTCCCCGCCAGCGCCTTCGCCCAGAACGTCGGACTCGTCGCACTCACCGGCATCAAGAGCCGGTTCGCGGTCGCTGTCGGCGGCGGGGTGCTCCTGCTGCTCGGCCTGCTGCCGGTGGTCGGCGCCGTGGTCGCGGCGATTCCCTACCCGGTGCTCGGCGGGGCCGGCATCGTGCTGTTCGGCTCCGTGGCCGCCAGCGGCATCCGCACCCTCGCCCGGGTGCAGTACCAGGACAACCTGAACATGGTGATCGTGTCGGTGTCGATGGCGTTCGGCATCATCCCGATCGCCGCGCCCGAGTTCTGGGACGCGTTCCCCGAGTGGCTCGGGATGATCATGCACTCCGGCATCAGCGCCGCCGCCGTCGTCGCCGTGCTGCTCAACCTGCTGTTCAACGAGCTGTCCTTCGGCAACAAGCCCGGACCCTCGGTGTTCGAGGCCGCCGAGACCAGCATCGACCAGTTCGGCGACACGCTGGACGACGACATCCCGGACGGCGACATCCCGGACGGCGAGAAGCACCGCCACGAATCCCCATCCGGGAGTGACCGCCCCGGCGGGTCCGACTCCGCCGACGTCCCGTCCGACCGGACGGAGGAACCGAGGTGACCCCCATGCCGCACACCCTGCCCTACGCGGTGAACTGCTCGCTGCTGTTCACCGACCTGCCCGTGCACGAACGCCCGGCCGCGGCGAAGGCCGCGGGCTTCGACGCCGTGGAGTTCTGGTGGCCGTTCGCCGAGGCCGTGCCCGGCGACGCCGAGGTCGACCGGTTCGTCGCCGCCGTCACCGACGCGGGCGTCCGGCTCGTCGCACTCAACTTCTTCGCCGGTGACCTGCCCGGCGGCGACCGCGGCCTGGTGTCCTGGCCGGACCGCGCGGGCGAGTTCCGGGACAACGTCGACGTCGTCGCCGGTATCGGCGAGCGCCTGGGCACCCCCGGCTTCAACGCCCTCTACGGCAACCGCCTCGACACGGTCGCCGACCACGAGCAGGATGCCCTGGCCGTGGAGAACCTCGCCCTGGCCGCCCGGGCCGTCGGCCGGTTCGGCGGCACGGTGCTGGTGGAACCGGTCAGCGGGCCACAGCCGTACCCGCTGCGCACCGCCGCCGACACCCTCACCGTCCTCGACCGGGTGCGCTCCGAGACCGGTACGACCAACGTCGGCCTGCTCGCCGACCTCTACCACCTCGCGGTCAACGGCGACGACGTCGACGCGGTCATCGCCGAGCACACCCCGCGGGTGGCGCACGTGCAGATCGCCGACGCCCCCGGCCGCAACCAGCCCGGCACGGGCGAGTTGCCTCTGGACAAACACCTTACCGACCTGCAGGCCGGCGGCTACTCCGGCTGGGTCGCCCTGGAGTACAAGCCCACCGGCGCCACCGTCGACAGCTTCGACTGGGTCCCACCGCACCGCCGCCGCGCCTGAGACCACCTGAGCGAGACCGATCCCCGATCCCGAAGGAGTCCCCCGACTCATGAGCACCATCGCTTTCCTCGGCCTCGGCATCATGGGCAGCCCGATGGCCTGCCACCTGGCCCGCGCGGGCCACGACGTCGTCGGGTACAACCGCACCCCCGACAAGACCCGGCCGCTGACCGAGGCCGGCGGCCACGCCGCCTCCTCGATCGCCGAGGCGGTCACCGGCGCCGACGTGGTCTGCGTGATGGTCCCCGACTCGCCGGACGTGCAGCAGGTCCTGGCCGGCGAGGGCGGGGTGTTCGCGCACGCGGCCCCCGGCACCCTGGTGATCGACTTCTCCAGCATCCGCCCGGACGTCACCGTCGCACTCGACGAACAGGCCCGGCACCGGCAACTGCGTCTGCTCGACGCCCCGGTGTCCGGCGGTGAGGCGGGCGCCCGCAACGCCACCCTCTCGATCATGGTCGGCGGCACCGGGGCCGACTTCGCCGAGGCGCAGCCGCTGTTTGACACGGTCGGCGGCACCGTCGTCCACGTCGGACCGAGCGGCTCGGGCCAGACCGTCAAGGCCGCCAACCAGCTCATCGTCGCCTCGAACATCCAGGCGCTGTCCGAGGCCGTCGTCTTCCTGGAGTCCTACGGCGTGGACACCGACGCCGCGCTCGAGGTCCTCGGCGGCGGCCTGGCCGGGTCGAAGGTGCTCGACCAGAAGCGGCAGAACATGCTCACCCGCTCGTTCGACCCCGGATTCCGCATCGAACTGCACCACAAGGACATGGGCATCGTCACCGCCGCCGCCCGCGAAGCCGGGGTCGTGACCCCCGTCGGGGCGCTGGTCGCCCAGCTCATGGCCGCCGCGAAGGCCGCGGGCGACGGCGGGCTCGACCACTCGGGCTTGCTGCGGGGCGTCGAGCGGCTCAGCGGCCGCACCGACACCTGACCACCCGCGGGGGCCGGTGGGCTCCCGCCGCCAGAGACGGAGGGAACACATGGCACGCATGCGAGCCGTCGACGCCGCGGTCCTCATCCTGGAGAAGGAGGGGGCGACGCAGACCTTCGGACTGCCGGGCGCCGCGATCAACCCGTTCTACAGCGCGATGCGGGCGCACGGCGGGATCCGGCACGTGCTGGCCCGCCACGTCGAGGGCGCCTCGCACATGGCCGAGGGCTACACCCGCGCCGCGCCGGGCAACATCGGCGTCTGCGTGGGCACCTCCGGCCCGGCGGGCACCGACATGATCACCGGGCTGTACTCGGCGTCGGCCGACTCGATCCCGATCCTGTGCGTCACCGGGCAGGCCCCGGTCGACAAACTGCACAAGGAGGACTTCCAGGCCGTCGACATCTCCTCGGTCGCCGCACCGGTGGCGAAGTGGGCGGTCACCGTCCTGGAGGCCGCCCAGGTGCCGGGTGCGTTCCAGAAGGCGTTCCAGCTCATGCGCCAGGGCCGCCCAGGGCCGGTGCTGATCGACCTGCCGCTGGACGTGCAGCAGACCGAGATCGAGTTCGACCCGGACACCTACGAACCGCTGCCGGTGGCGACCCCGGCGGCGAGCCGGGCGCAGGCCGAGCGGGCGCTGACGATGCTGTGCGCGGCGGAGCGCCCGTTGATCGTGGCCGGCGGTGGGGTGGTCAACGCCGACGCCGCCGACACGCTCGTCGAGTTCGCCGAACTGGTCGACGTGCCCGTGGTGCCCACGCTGATGGCGTGGGGCGCGATCCCGGACGACCACCCGCTGACCGCGGGCATGGTCGGACTGCAGACCTCGCACCGCTACGGCAACGCCACCCTGCTGGCGAGCGACTTCGTGCTCGGCATCGGCAACCGGTGGGCCAACCGGCACACCGGCGGGGTCGACACCTACACCGCCGACCGCACGTTCGTGCACGTCGACGTCGAACCGACACAGATCGGCCGGGTGTTCGCCCCCGACTACGGCATCGTCTCCGACGCGGGCGCCGCGCTGGAGCGGTTCGTCGAGGTGGCCCGCGAATGGAAACGGGACGGGCGGCTGCCGGACCGGACCGACTGGGTGCGCGGGTGCCGACAGCGTCGTCGAACCATGCTGCGCCGGACCCACTTCGACGCCGTGCCGGTCAAACCGCAGCGGGTCTGGGAGGAGTGCAACCGCGCCTTCGGCCCGGACGTGCGCTACGTCAGCACGATCGGCCTGTCCCAGATCCAGGCCGCGCAGCTGTTGCACGTCCACCGGCCCCGGCACTGGATCAATGCCGGGCAGGCCGGCCCGCTCGGGTGGACGGTGCCCGCGGCCCTGGGGGTGGCCACGGCCGAGCCGGAGGCCACCGTGGTCGCCCTGTCCGGCGACTACGACTTCCAGTTCCTGGTCGAGGAACTGGCGGCGGGCGCGCAGTTCCGCATCCCGTACCTGCACGTGCTGGTGAACAACTCCTACCTGGGCCTGATCCGGCAGGCGCAGCGCGGGTTCGACATGGACTACTGCGTGCAGCTGTCGTTCGACAACATCAACTCCCCCGAACTCGGCGGCTACGGCGTCGACCACGTCAAGACCGTCGAGGGACTGGGCTGCCAGGCGATCCGGGTGTTCGAGCCGGACGGCATCCTGCCCGCGTTCGAGAAGGCACGGACACTGATGGCCGAACACCGCGTGCCCGTGGTCGTCGAGGTGATCCTGGAGCGCGTCACCAACGTGTCCATGGGCACCGAGATCGACAACGTGGTCGAGTTCGAGGACCTCGCCGAGGGCCCCGACCACGCCCCCACGGCGATCGCGCTCGCCGACTGACCGCACCGGCTCCACCGCCACACGCCGGAGAGGAACGGACCCGCCATGCCCACCGTGCTCGTCGCCCCCGACAAGTTCAAAGGGTCGGCCACCGCCGCCGAGGTGGCCGACGCGGTCGGCACCGGCCTGCGGCGGGTCCTGCCGCACGCGCGGGTGCGTGCCGTCCCCGTCGCCGACGGC
>NZ_KI912209.1:85880-112234 GCF_000231035.2 Saccharomonospora iraqiensis subsp. paurometabolica YIM 90007
CGCGCCGCCACGGCCGCGGGCGTGCCCGTGGTGGCGGTGTGCGGCACGAACACCCTGCCCACCCCCCGGCTGCGCACCGCGGGCATCCACACCGCCTACGCCCTCACCGACCTGGAACCCGACGTGGCGGTGTGCCTGCGCGACGCCCCCCGGCTGCTGCGGGCACTCGGCGAACGGATCGCCACCGACCTCCCCACCCTCACCCGTGAGAAAGGCACCGACCAGTGACCCTCACCCCCGACCGGGCGGACACCCCGTACCCGGTGCTCAGTGACGGCCTGCCGAGCCAACTGCCCGACGTCGACCCCGCACAGACCCGCGACTGGGTCGACGCGCTGCGCACGGTCGTCGAGACCGAGGGCCCGCACCGCGCCCGGTTCCTCCTGCTGCGGATGCTGGAACAGGCCCGCGGCCTGCAGCTCGGCGTCCCCGCGCTGTCCACCACCGACTACGTCAACACCATCCCCACCGAACGCGAACCGTGGTTCCCCGGCGACGAGGCACTGGAACGCCGCATCCGGCGCATCATCCGCTGGAACACCGCCGTGATGGTGACCCGCGCGAACCGGCCGGAGATCGGCGTCGGCGGGCACATCGCCACCTACCAGTCGGCCGCCGCGCTGTACGAGGTCGGGTTCAACCACTTCTTCCGCGGGCGCGACCACCCCGGCGGCGGCGACCAGGTGTTCCTCCAGGGACACGCCTCCCCCGGAATCTACGCACGGGCCCACCTGGAGGGCCGGTTCGACGAGCAGCGGCTCGACGGGTTCCGCCAGGAGCTGTCCCGGGGCGGCGCCCGGCGGTCGCTGTCGTCGTACCCGCATCCCCGGTTGATGCCGGACTTCTGGGAGTTCCCCACCGTGTCCATGGGCCTGGGCCCGATCAACGCGATCTACCAGGCGCGGTTCAACCGCTACCTGCACGCCCGCGGCATCGCCGACACCAGCGGACAACGGGTGTGGGCGTTCCTCGGTGACGGCGAGATGGACGAACCCGAATCGCTCGGCCCGATCGGGCTCGCCGCCCGCGAGGAACTCGACAACCTGATCTTCGTGGTGAACTGCAACCTGCAACGCCTGGACGGGCCGGTGCGCGGCAACGGCAAGGTGATGCAGGAACTGGAGTCGTTCTTCCGGGGCGCGGGCTGGAACGTCGTCAAGGTCGTCTGGGGCCGCGAGTGGGACAAACTGCTCGCCGCCGACCGGGACGGGGTGCTCGTCGAGGCCATGAACACCACCCCGGACGGCCAGTTCCAGACCTATGCCACCGAGTCCGGCGCCTACATCCGCGACCACTTCTTCGGCCGGGACCCGCGGCTGCGGGCCCTGGCCGGGCACCTGACCGACACCGAACTGGAGCGGCTGCCGCGCGGCGGACACGACTACCGCAAGATCTTCGCCGCCTACCGGGCCGCCACCGGGCACACCGGCCAACCCACCGTGGTGCTGGCGCACACGGTGAAGGGCTGGACCCTGCCGCACTCGATGGCCTCCCGCATGGCCAACCACCAGATGAAGAAGATGACCGCCGACGACCTCAAGGTGTTCCGCGACCGGCTGGAACTGCCGATCACCGACGAGGCGATCGACGCGGGCACCGACCGGGGCCTGCCGCCCTACTACCACCCCGGCGCCGACTCCGAGGAGGTGCGCTACCTGCTCGACCGGCGCGCCGAACTCGGCGGGTTCGTCCCCGAGCGGCGACGCACCGACCCCCCGCTGCCGCAGCCGCCGGACAAGACCTGGGCCGGGCTGCGCACCGGCTCCGGCGACACACCCGTGGCCACCACGATGGCGTTCGTGCGGCTGCTCAAGGAACTGATGCGGGACTCCGGGATCGGTCACCGGATCGTGCCGATCGTGCCCGACGAGGGCCGCACCTTCGGCATGGACTCGCTGTTCACCAACGCCCGGGTGTACTCGCCGCACGGCCAGACCTACGAGTCGGTCGACCGGGCACTGCTGCTGTCCTGGAAGGAGGCCGAGGCGGGCCAGATCCTGCACGAGGGCATCAGCGAGGCCGGGTCGATGGCCTCGGCGACCGCGGCGGGCACCGCCTACGCCACCCACGGCGAGCCGATGATCCCGGTGTACCTGTTCTACTCGATGTTCGGGTTCCAGCGCACCGGCGACGCGGCCTGGGCCTTCTCCGACCAGATGGCCAAGGGGTTCCTGCTCGGCGCCACCGCCGGCCGCACCACCCTCAACGGCGAGGGCCTGCAGCACGAGGACGGGCACTCACTGCTGCTGGCCTCCACCAACCCGGCGTGCGTGGCCTACGACCCGGCGTTCGCCTACGAGGTGGCCCACATCGTCCGCGACGGCCTGCGCCGGATGTACGGCGAGGCGTCCGAGGACATCTGGTACTACCTCACCGTCTACAACGAACCGTACCCACAGCCGCCCGAACCGGACGGACTCGACGTCGACGGCCTGCTCCGGGGGCTGTACCGGTACGCGCCGCGCCCGGACGTCTCCGCCGACGCCCCCGCCGCGCGGATCCTGGCCTCCGGCGTCGCGGTGCCGTGGGCGCTGCGCGCCCGGGAGCTGCTGGCCGACGAGTGGGGGGTGGCCGCCGAGATGTGGTCGGCACCGTCCTGGACCGAACTGCGCCGCGAGGCCCTCGCCTGCGACGGGCACAACCGCGCACACCCGGAACAGGCGCCCCGGCAGCCGCACGTGACCACCGCGCTCGCCGGTGACGACGCGCCGGTGGTCGCCGTCAGCGACTGGATGCGGGCCGTGCCGGACCAGATCCGGCCGTGGGTTCCCGCCCGCTACACCTCGCTCGGCACCGACGGATTCGGCTGCTCGGACACCCGGTTCGCGCTGCGGCGGCACTTCGGCGTGGACGCCGAGTCGATCGTGGCCGCCACCCTCGGCGAACTGGTGGCCACCGGCGCGGTCGAACCACGGGTCCTGCGCGAGGCGCGCCGGCGTTACCGCCTCGACGAGCCCGGCTTCTACCCGGGCGGGCTCTCCGCGGGCGGTGACGCGTGAAGGGCCCCGGCGACCGGAACGGAGACCCCATGATGAACGACAACGACCTGGTGATCCGGGCCCGGCGGGCGGTGACCCCCGCCGGGGAACAACCGGCCGCCGTGGTGGTGCGCGACGGCACGATCGTCGGGGTGGAGCCGTTCGACGCCGATGCCACCGGGGCCGAGGTGGTGCACCTCGCCGACGACGAGGTGCTGCTGCCCGGCCTCGTCGACACGCACGTGCACGTCAACGACCCCGGCCGCGCCGAATGGGAGGGCTTCGCCACCGCCACCCGCGCCGCCGCGGCGGGCGGGGTCACCGCCCTGGTGGACATGCCGCTGAACAGCCTCCCACCCACGGTCGACGTCGCCGCGCTGACGACGAAACGGGAGGCCGCCCGGGGACGGCTGGCCGTCGACGTGGGCTTCTGGGGCGGCGCCGTCCCGGGCAACGTCACCGAGCTGCGCGGCCTGCACGAGGCGGGCGTGTTCGGTTTCAAGTGCTTCACGCTGCACTCCGGCGTCGACGAGTTCCCGCCGCTGGACGGCGGGCAGCTGCGCGCGGCCATGCGCGAGATCGCCGCGTTCGACGGGCTGCTGCTCGTGCACGCCGAGGACCACCACACGATCGAATCCGCCCCGGCCTGCCACGGCACCGACTACCGGGGTTTCCTCGCCTCCCGTCCGGACGAGGCGGAACGCCGCGCCGTGCGCCACGTGATCGACTTCGCGCGGGAGACCGGCTGCCGGGTGCACATCCTGCACGTCTCCAGCGCCGACGTGGTGCCGGTGCTGGCCGAGGCCCGCGCCGAGGGACTCGCGGTCACCGCCGAGACGTGCCCGCACTACCTCGCGCTGGCCGCCGAGGACGTTCCCGCCGGGGCGACCGAGTTCAAGTGCTGCCCCCCGATCCGGGACCGGGCCAACCGGGAACGCCTGTGGGAGGCGCTGCGCGACGGGGTGCTCGACTCGGTGGTCAGCGACCACTCCCCCAGCACCGTCGACCTCAAGAACCCGGACACCGGTGACTTCGGCACTGCCTGGGGTGGGGTGTCCTCGCTCCAGCTCGGCCTGCCCGTGGTCTGGACCCAGGCCCGGCACCGCGGCCACACCCTGTCCGACGTGGTCGGTTGGTTGGCCCACGGCCCCGCCGCGCAGACCGGCATGACCCGCAAGGGCCGCCTCGCTCCCGGCCACGACGCCGACTTCTGTGTGTTCGCGCCGGACGAGGAGTTCGTCGTCGACGTGCGAACGCTGCACCACCGCAACGCGATCTCGCCGTACGACGGGCACCGGCTCTCCGGCGTTGTACGCCGCACCTGGCTACGGGGCGCGCCGGTCGCGTTGGACGCCGCCCCGCGGGGGCGGATGCTCGACCGCGACGAGGCCTGACCGACACGGCACCGGCACCCGGGGACCACCCGACGACAGGAGGACGAGCATGAGCGGCCGGTACTACGCACCCACGGGCGGGCTGCCGCCCCAGACCCGGCTCACCACCGACCGGGCCGTGTTCACCGACGCGTACGCGGTGCTGCCACGCGACACCATGACCGACATCGTCACCAGCAGACTGCCGTTCTGGGACGAGACCCGGCTGTGGATCCTCGCGCGGCCGATGTCCGGCTTCGCCGAGACGTTCGCCCAGTACCTCGTCGAGGTCTCGGCCGGCGGCGGGTCGGAGGACCCCGAACCCGACCCGCACGCCGAGGCGGTGCTGTTCGTCGTCGACGGGCAACTCACGCTCACCGTCGACGGCGGGCGGCACGTCCTCGGCGAAGGCGGCTACGCCTTCCTCCCGCCCGGCACCACCTGGAGCGCGCGCAACGCCGGTTCGGCACCCGCGCGGTTCCACTGGATCCGCAAGACCTACTCGTACGTCGAGGGGATCGCGGTTCCCGAGCCGTTCATCATCGACGAACGCGACATCGATCCCGTCCCGATGCCGGACACGGACGGTGCGTGGGCCACCACGCGGTTCGTCGACCCCACCGACCTCCGGCACGACATGCACGTCAACATCGTCACGTTCCAGCCGGGTGCGGCGATCCCGTTCCCGGAGACCCACGTGATGGAACACGGCATCGCCGTGCTGCAGGGCAAGGGCGTCTACCTGCTCAACCGCGACTGGGTGGAGGTGCAGGCGGGCGATTTCCTGTGGCTGCGCGCGTTCTGCCCGCAGGCGTGCTACGCGGGTGGCCCGGAGCCCTTCCGGTACCTGCTCTACAAGGACGTCAACCGTCACCCCGCCCTCGGCCCGGTTCCCGGTTCTCCGCGACGGCCGACCTCGCCGGGGGCTCCGCACTAGCCCGGGGTCCGGGGACGGAGCTCACCCGGACAGCCCACTGACGGCGTCGCCCACCAGCTTCGCCGCGAGGACCAGACAGACCACGGCGGTGATCGCGGAGCTGTTCCGCCCCATCCAGAGCTTGAGTTCGGCCAACAGATGATTCGCCCGCTCCCCCAGGGCGAAGTAGAGCGCGACCGGTGTCGCGGTCCCGACGGCCGCGAGCACGACGAAGACCGCGAGCGCGACGGCCTGCCCTCCGGCGGTGGCGCCCGTCCGCGCGATCGCGGCGGCGGCGCTGACCACCAGCAGCAGGTTCTTCGGGTTGACCGAGGACATCGTGGCCCCGAAGGCTCCCGCCCGCAGCGGCGTGACCGTCTCGATCGCCCGCATCCAACGCGGCAACGCCGCCTGCTCGGTACCGCGCGGCCGGTGGCGCCACTCCCGCGCCGCCACCCCCACGAGCGCGACGCCGAGCACGAGATGGAGCACGCTGACCCAGTCGGCGGGCTGTTGTGCACCTCCCGGGCCGATCCCCTGGGCGACCAGCAGCACGATCGTGCCGACCACGGTCGGCCCCAGTACCCACCCCGTGAGGAACGCCGGCCCGGTGGAACGTGCCCGCGGTGTCGTCAGCAGCAGCACCACGGCGATGATCGGGAGCGGACTCAGCGCCACACCGACACCGAGGGACAACACCTGCCCGATCACCTGCCCCACGGCCCGCCCCTCCTCACTCCGGTTCGAGCTCGCCGGGCCGCCAGGTCTGGTCGAACCAGCTCCGCAGTGGGCCGTAGAGCCGCAGGACGACGAAAAAGCCCTTCCCGGGGACGGTGCGGATCCCCTCCCGGCCCCGTGGCGCATCCGGGCCGAAACGGACGACCGTCTCACCGGTGTCCTCGGCCGCCACGGCACCCGAACGGCTGTGCACGCTCGGATACGGGTCCCCGGTACGCAGCAACGACCGGGTGGTGGTGTCGTAGACGTCGACGCCCCAGAAGTTCTCCGCCGGGATGTCCTTCGGCAGGGTAAGCGTGTAGCTCCGGCCCCCGTCGAGCCAGGCGCCCGTCGCGTCCTCCGCCGTGTAGGCGTACTGCGACCCGACCCCGACGGCCGCCTCCGCCAGGGCCGGTGAGACCAGGACCGCCCCGTAGTGGTACACAGCGCGGGCGTCCAGCTGACGCGCACCGTCCGAGGTGCGGAACTCGTGACTGCCCGAGGGGAACAAGTTCTTCCAGGAGCTGTCCGGGTAATAATAGACACCCGGATCCCGCGGCTTGTAGACCAGCGTCCGCGCCAACCCGGCCCCGACCCGTGCGGCGGTGTCGAGGATCGAGCGCATCCGCTCGTCCGGGGCGAACACCTGGCCGGGCACGATGCCGAGTGCGGCGAGCAGGCCCGCGCGCTCGGGGTCCAGGGCCCCGGGTTCCTCCTGGACGATCTCGTCGAGTGCGGTGAAGAACGAGACGTCGTCCGCGGCGGTCGTGTCGATCTCCGAGCCGGCGAAGTCGACGAAACGCTGCTCAGGTGGGTCGGCCACGGCCGACAACGGATACACCCGCGTGCGGAGCAGGGCCTCGACCCCGCCCAACGTCCGGAAGACGGCCCAGCAGGAGAAGGTGGACGAGCGCACGACGAAGTAGCCGTCCGGGACGTCGCCGTCGTGATCCGGGGGAAGGACCAGATACCTCCCGCCCTCACCCCGGTCGGGACCGGCGATGCCCAGGTCGGCGACGTAGCGCTGCCAGAGATCGTTGAGGATGCTCAACGAGTTCTCCGGCACCTCGATCACGGTCGGGCCGTCCCGGTCGAGCGCCAGGAAGGTCATCCCGTACGTCGTCTCCGTGTTCCCGGTGAGCACCAACGGACCCGACGTCAGGCGCGGATCGGTGTAGGCGATGGCGGTCGAGTCGCCGACGAGCCGGCGCAGCCCCCGCCGGACCGCCACGGTCGAGGCGCCGGGCAGGCAGTCGAGGAACGCCTCGATCCCCCGCGTCAGGTCCAGTGCGTCGAAGCCGCGGCCGATGGTCTCGGGCGTGGGCAGGCCGTCAACGTACTCCATCGTGCCGAAGGGCGTCTCCAACCGCTCCGGCCTCGCGGTCGCCGGGAGCGTGCCGGTCGTCGCGCCCGCGCCGGGCCTGCTGCTGAACTGGGACATCATGTCTCCTGACCGGATGGGCGTGGAAGTCGGGTTCTCACGCCCTACCCCCGATCCCGGGGGTGAACACCTCGCCGACGGGCGTTCTCCGTGGCGACGCAGGGGCGGTAGTGTCAGCGGCCCCCGTCCCGTCCCCTGCCCCCTCGGAGGAACCACCGTGCCGCACCGGTTTCGGTTCGCCGTCCCGTCGACACTCGTTCCCGTTCTCGCCTTCGCCCTCGGTTGTGGCGCTCCCGGCACGACGGCCCCCGCGGAGTCGGCCTCCCCCGCGGCCACGGCGTCGGCATCCGCGCCGTCCGCCACCCCGGGTGCGGGGAACGCCACCCGGAGCACGGATGCCGACAGCGCCGGTCACAACCGTGCGGACATCGAGTTCGCCCGGGACCTGGCCCCGCACCACGAGCAGGCCGTGGTCGCCGCCGAGCTCGCGCAGGAACGCGCTTCCGATCCGGCGGTGCGGGATCTCGCACGGCGCATCGCCGAAGCGCAGGAGCCCGAGACGAACCAGCTGCTGGCGATGCTGCGGATGTGGGGGGAGGACGTCACGCCGGGCGGCGACAGCGGCGAACACGAACACTCCCACCTGATGACCGAGGAGACGTTCCAGCAACTGCACGACGCCGCGGATGCGGAGTTCGACACGCTGTGGCTGCGGACCATGATCGAGCACCACCGGGGGGCCGTCGAGCTCGCCGAGGCCCAGCTCGACAACGGCTCCGACACCCTGGCGACGATGTACGCGGAGAAGATCATCGACCGGCAGACCCGCCAGATCACCGAAATGCGGGAGCTGCTCGGGGAATGATTCCCGGATACCGCATCACCTCCCCCGGGGAACCGGATCCCGACGTTCACAGCAGCGCAGCATGATGCGTCGATGCCACACTGGTCGCCATGCGCAGCACCATCGACCTGCCCGACGACCTGCACCGCCAGGCGATCTCGATCGCCCGGGACACCTCTCGTACGGTGAGTGAGACCGTCGCGGACGTCCAGCAGAAACCCCGGTCCTCTCAACGGGGCGGCTACCGGAGCACCCGCAGGGTGAGCGTCAACCCGGTGACGTCGACGGTCTCCAGCTTCACGGTCCTCCCGCCCGGCTCGTGGAACAGCCGCACGCCGTCACCGAGCAGGACCGGGGTGAGCACCACCACGATCTCGTCGAGCAGTCCCGCCGCGAGGCACTGCCGCGCCACGTCCGCGCCGAGGACGCTCACCAGCTTGCCACCGGCGGCCTCCTTCGCCGTGGCCACGGCCTCGTGCAGATCACTGGAGAAGGTCACGTTCTCCACCGGCCGGTCGGGGATGTGGTGGGTCAGCACGATGCTCGGCCCGGACCACTTCCCGCCGTAGGCGCCCTCCGCGTCGGTCCCCCGGTTCGGGTCGTCGCCGCGGAACGTGCGAGCACCCACCAGCAGCGCGCCGACGCGCTGGACGAGCTCGTCGTCCACCCCGGCCTGGTCCGGGAGGTACTCGGCCAGCCAGGACATGTCCCCGCCCGGTCCGGCGATGAACCCGTCCAACGACATGCTGCACGCGTACTGGAGCTTCCCCACGTCCCGCCTCCTCACCGTCGTGGCCCCGCGCCGATGCGTGACCGTGTCGGCACGCTACCGGCAGGATCCGACATCCCACCCGCCATGCGGACGGTGGTCAGAGCGACCCGAGGTCGGCGGACAACCAGTGCTCCGGCCGCATGAAGATCGCGGACTGTTCCCCGATCTGGGTGCGTTCGTACTCCAGGAACCCGGCGACCTTGTCCTCCGGGAGGTACCGGGCGGCCATCGTCCGGGACAGCTCCGGGCTGCCCGGCTCGATCCGGGTCACCGGCCCTTCCACGGAGACGTAGCGCACCGTGGGTTCGGTCCGTTCCACCATGAGCGCGAACCGGCCGGCCGCCTCGATCGCCCGCGCCTTCCGTGAGTCCGGAGCGGTGTGCACCCACAGCTCCCCACCCGGCGTGTAGTAGTACCAGATCGGAATGGTCAACGGGGCCCGGTCCGTCCGCTCGATCACCGACAACGCGCCGACCCGGGGTTCGGCCAGGAACCGCTCACGCTCTTCCACCGACAGCGACATGGTGCGGAGAGTACCCACCGAGTCCGACAGGATTCCGGTTCACGACACCCGCCACCGGACGGTGACCTCCGCCGACCGTCGCGGCGACGGCGGCGATCCGCCCGGCACTACGATGAGGCCATGGTGCGGCAGCGGTCGGCGACGACGCGGGAGGCGATCCGCGCGGCCGCGGGGCGGCTGTTCCGCGCACACGGCTTCGCGGGCACGGCGGTGCGCGACATCGCCGCGGAGGCCGGGGCCGACCCGGCGCTGGTGATCCGCCACTTCGGCACGAAGGAGCTGCTGTTCCTGGACACCATGCAGCTGAGCATGGACGACGAGCCGCTGCTCGACGTGCCGCCGGAGGACCTCGGCCGGCGGTTCGTCGAGGTGCTGCTCGACTCGGACGACGACACCCGGGACGTCTACCTGGCGCTGCTGCGCGGCAGCGGCACCCCACGGATCGCCGACCGGCTGAAGGACGTCCACGAGAGCGCGTTCGTGCGCCCGCTGCGCGCCCGGCTGTCCGGCCCGGACGCCGACACCCGCGCCCGGCTCGCCGGGGCGCTGGTCAGTGGCCTGCTCTACGCGCTGTGGGTGGTCGGCGACGAGCAACTGCTCGCCACCGACCGCCGCGACCTCGTCGCCCGCTACGGCGCGCTGCTGCAGCACACCCTCACCCCGGACGGATCCGGCGCTACTGCACCGACCAACCCCCGTCCGACGGGAGCACCGCCCCGGACACGTTGACCCCGTCGTCGCTGAGCAGGAAGGTGATCGACGCCGCGAGTTGCGGTGCGGTCGCGATCGGCGGGATCAGTGCCAGGAAGTCCCCGGTGCGCTGCCGCCCGAAAGTGGACATCTCGCCCGGGGACATGCCGGTGGCCACCCCACCCGGCGCGACGGCGTTGACCCGGATGCCCGACGGCCCGTACATGAAGGCCGCGCTGCGGGTGAGGCCCACGACCGCGTGCTTCGAGGCGGTGTAGGCGGCGCCGGCGGCGGAGCCGCGCAGGGCGGCCTCCGAGGCGATGTTGACGATCGCACCGGACCCGGCCGCGAGCATCGTCGGCACGACCGCCCGGGTCAGCCGGAACAGGCCGTGCACGTTGACGTCGAACACCCGCTGCCAGACCGCGTCGGACACCTCGTGCACGGGGCTGAAGTCGTCGGTGATGCCCGCGACGTTGGCCAGGCCGTCGATCCGGTCCCCCGCCGCCGCCACGACCCGGGCGACGTCCTCGTCGGAGGTGATGTCGGCGGGCACCGCCACCACCCGGGTGTCGTCGAACTCGGCGACCAGCTCGTCCAGTTTGTCGGCGGCGAGATCCACGGCGACGACGCGACCGCCCTCCCGCACGACGCGGGAGGCCGTGGCCCGGCCGATCCCGGACGCGGCACCGGTGACGACCACGACGCGGCCGGCGAACCGGCCCTCGACGATACGCTCCCGCCACCCGGCCTCGTCACCGGTCTGCTCGGGCAGCACACCCCCGTTGACCCGCCGCACCAGGTCGTCGATGACCTCCTGGGAGAGGGCGCCCTGACTCAGCTCGACGAGCTGCTGCAGCGGCACGGTGCGCACCGGGGCGAGCGCGCTCTCGTCGAACCCGCTCGCCGCGAGCATCTCCCGCAGCACCGGACCGCCGTCCGGGTGCTCCAACCACCGCCCGATCGTCGCCGCGCCGGTCAACGGCGCGCCCTCCTCCACCATCGGCGTCTCCTCCGGCCCACTCGGTGTCAACTTAGTTGACTCAGCCTAGCGCCGCCGGGGAGGACCCCGCCGCGCCGGCCCGGTCACCGCGCGGGCCGACTCCCGTAGGTCTCGTGGTGCAGAACGTCCTCCAGCGGCATCCGGCTGCGCCAGCCGTGCCGCTCCAGGTCCGGCGTCGCCGCGAGCTCCCGCACCGGCCCCAGGCACAGCCACGCTACCGGGCGCACCCCCGCCGGGATGCCCAGCAGGTCGCGCAGGAACTCCTCGCGGTAGAAACTGACCCAGCCGACGCCGAGCCCCTCCGCGGTGGCGGCCAGCCACAGGTTCTGGATCGCCAGGCACACCGAGTACAGCCCGGCGTCGGCGATCGCGTGCCTGCCGAGCACGGCGGGCCCGCCGCGGTCGGCGTCGTAGGTGACCACCACCCCCAGCGACGACTCGACGACGCCCTCCACCTTGATCCGGGAGAACGTCTCCGCACGCTCCCCGTCCAGCCCGGCGGCGAACACGTCCCGCTCGGAGCGCACGTGCTCCCGGAACCGCCGCCGCGTGTCGCCATCGCGCACCAGCACGAAATCCCACGGCTGGGACATTCCCACGCTGGGCGCCCGGTGCGCCGCGGTCAGCACCCGGCGCAGCACGTCGTCCGGCACCGGTTCCCCGGTGAACTCCCCGCGTACGTCGCGGCGTCGGTTGATCACGTCGTACAGGTCGGCGGCCGGCGCGGGCACCTCGGACTGTGGTCGGGACATGAGGCCCCATCCTGCCGCCCGACACGCCCCGGCACGCCGCCGGGACCGCCCCGGTGTGATCCGCACCGGGTTCGGTCCGGTCGGCAGGTGAGCACCTTCACCCGGCGCAGCACCGGGGGGCTCCAAGGTGACTCGCGGGTGTGCTGGAGACGGTCGAACAGCAGCTCGTCCTGCTCCCTCCGGCTGAGCTGCTTCATGGCACCCACCACCCAGGTCCACCCGGAGACCAACTCCACGTACCCGGTGTCCGGAAATCCCGCCAACGCAGTGGCCAGCTGCTCGGTCACATCCGGTGTGCAACCGAGTCGCATGATCCCCGGTCAGGCGCCGAGCTTGCGGCCGATGTAACCCACCGTCATCATCCGCTGCTCCGGATCGAGCCGGAAATGAATCCGTCCGGCTCCGGGTGTGAAACGCGCGTGCAGGCTGAACGGCCTCACCACACCGTCCAGATCCGCGAACTCGCACAATCTCATCCTGCTCTCGCTCTCCGGAGTGACGTACGATCGCCATGCGGGATGACGCGACCGGCTCGGTTCCCACTGAGCGACCGTACGGTCGAGTTCCACGAGCCGTTCCCGCACCGACCGTAGCCACACTCGGTCCAGACCCCGCAGATCCTGTTCTACCCGGTCGAGGAAGCGGATGTGCGTGAAGAAATCCCCCACACCCGCCCACAGCTCCGCACCGGAGACGATCCCCGCAAGTCCCGAGGAGTCGATCCAGTCCTCGTGTTTACTCCCGTCCACCGGACGTCCCGCGTGCCGGACCTGTACGGTGTCGTGCACGAGCTGCACCCCGTCGTCCTCGACGACGCGACATCTGTCCACGTCGATCCACGAGGACAGCCAGTCGGGATGCACCGGCAGACTGACTGCCAACCCATCAGCCAGATGCGCACCTGCCAAGCCCTCGGCGCGCCGGTTCCGGTGGGTGTATTCGACCTCGTCGGTGTCCTGTGTCAACGCGGCTCCGATCGGCGCCATGTTGCGCGCGCTTTGGAGCAGTCTCCATCTGTCCCGATTTCCCCGCTTATTGATCCACTGGGACACGCGGTAGTTTTCGGAAAGTTCCACGTCCTTCAACGGCACTGTGGAAACAAGAGCGGCATCCTTGCGCCTGCTCCGTATCTGACGGACGGTCTCGACAAGGTCCCGCATACCGTCGTCGACGGTGCGCTCATCGGCACCGTGTTCGCAGGACAACTCGTTGAGGAACAACAGGACACGCACTTGTCCTCACCCCCTGTCGGTGTGCTTTTGTCCGCGCCGGCACTCCGCGAAACAGATGCTTCTTACCTGAATCCCGTCCTGTCAGTCCAAGAGTTCGTCGAGCGAATGGTCCCATTCATCGAAAAATCCTTCCGGCCATTCCGACACCATCCCGTCCGCACCGATCTCCGGGGTCATGATTTGCGCCTCCCCCGAGGCCCGTCGGAAGTAATGGGTCATGACGTTGTCGGCGCCGACCGTGTTCCTCTTCACCGCCAAGCGAACCCCGTTCAGCACGTGATCACTGTGCGTCTCGATGACGACCTGCCCCCCTGCGGCCACAGCCGCACACGCGAGGCGCGCGATCTGGGTCTGCCCCCGTGGGTGAAGATGAGCTTCCGGATTCTCCAGCAAAATAAGACTACCGGGAAGGGCCGTCAGGCACGCGAGTACGATGGGAAAGGTGTAGGTCAGTCCGAACCCGACGTTGGTCGGTCGATACCGATTGGACGACGAAAGCCCCGCCGTACCGAACCGGAAGCTCAACCGCACCGAGTCGGTGTCCGCGATCTCCTCGGTCTGCAGGTTCACCCCCGGACAGATCTCCCGCATCCACGCCTCGGCGTGACCGAGCAGGCTCTCCGACAGCGCGTCCGGATGTCGCAGTACCCGAGCCGATACCGGGTCGTCCTGATGATGACGGAGATAGTTCACCGCATGCTCACCCTGCGCACCGAAGAACCCACGCCGGACAGCGACCTCGTGCGACTTGGGATAGCTGACGGAGGGGAAGATCCGGTCGGCCCGGAGATACTGGAACCGTTTACCGAACAGCGGAAGGCGGGCGAGGGTGGCAGCGTCCTCGCTCGCCGACACAAGGGGGAGCAGATCGCTCTCCCGATCGTAACGAGCTTCCCACGTGTAGGTCGACCCGGTCACTTCCAACGATACGATCACGCCCTCGCCGTCCGGCCCTTTCTCCACGTAATCCTCGTGGCGGACGTCCCGACCGGTGCCGAGCTCGACGAGATCGCCGTTCAACATCAGGCCCCGGTCGTCGTCATCGGTGAGTGTCCCGGAGTCGTACGATTGGCGTAACAACGCCATCGCCTGCATGACCGTGCTCTTGCCTGCCGAGTTGAGGCCGGTGAGCAGTGTCAGACCACCCAGGGGAACCGACGCTTCCCGGAATGCCTTGAAGTTGGTGAGTTCAATTCTTTCAAGCACCGGCCACCGCCTTGAAGAGCTGGTCGATCTCGTTGAATCGGACCTTCACCCGATTACGGTCACCGGTGGCCACCGAGATGGCATCGTTGAACTGCTTGTCGGCGAGTAGATCCGAGAGCTTGTCGAGGACCGTATCACGTTGCTCGATCAACCTGCTGATCTGCTCGGGCGTCCGCGCGGCCACATTCACCGAAACCGCCTCGAACAATGCCTTGTTGATGGGGTTGCGCTGCTGCTGCCCGCGCGCACGCTTCCGGAATGCGTGCTCGCCGAATATGGCGTACGAGGCTTCCATGGACTTCGTGAAGTCCTGCTCAAGGGCCCTCAACTGCGAATCGTCCAAGTTGTTGAGATTCTTCATGGCCGCTCGCAGGAAATCGTCCAGGTCCCGGGAGCCGTACTCGGCGATGGAAAAAAGCCTAAACGCGAGAAAACGAAGAACCATTTCACAGTCGGACATACGCGCGTCTCGCACGCTTCCCTGAGTTGCCTTCTGGAATGCCGGAGAGGCCGCGAGTTCGGGCAGCAGGTCGCGGGCGCGACCGGGGATCAGAGCGTGCCTGAGCTCCTGCCTGCTGAGCGGAATACCACCGGTATTGATACGCCCGAATATGTTGAACTTCACTTCCTCAGGCGTCGTCTTCCCGATCAGATGCACCAGCACCTCGGTCTCGACCAATCTGGTCTGCAGGCGCCCGGGAAGGTCCTCGAAGGAGAACCCGTTGTAGTTCAGGTACTCCAGATCGTTCAGAACGAGCGGGACGGAACTGACACTGCGCGGAGAGATGAATCGAGCGATGGTGGTGAGACGCTGCACTCCGTCCACGACCGCCCACTCCTCCTCAGCATTTTCCGCAGCGTAGAAGCTCGGGAGTGGAATACGGAGGAGAAGCGACTCGATCAACCTGCTTTGGTTCTTCGGCTTCCAGATCCCCGCTCGCCGCTGGAACTCGGGTGCGAGGTCCAGAGCGCCCCTACGGAGTCGTTGAAGGAGCAGATCGATCGTCATAGTACGGGTACGGACGTCGATCTGCTCGGGATCAAAAGGTTCGTCGATCTGGTCGTCGTCGTCCTCGAATTCGACGTCGAGACTGAATCCGCCGGAGTCGAGCCGGAGATCAACGTCATCCTCGAGGTCCGAGGGCTCAGGATGACTCGCGCGTGCCGCGGTGCTTCCGTCCATGATCCGCGAGAATCCTCCCGTCAACGACTTCCGGTGCTCGTCGATTGTGCCACGGGGACGTCACTCCCCGTCGGTGGATCCGTGTGACCGACCGAACGACTCCGCTGACACAGGAGGGACGCCGGAGCAGGACGAAGGCCGCCGCGGCGGCGAGTATCAGCAGGACCGCGGACACCCCCAGGCACAGTCGCAACCCTTCGAGGAACGCCTCCGACACCGCCTGCCGCACCGCGCGGAATCGGCGTCCAGCCGCAGACCGGCCGCGGCGCCGAGACCACCGGTGTCCACGGTTTCCAGCACCCGCCGGGCCTGTCTGTCGGGCAGTCCGGCGGCGGCCAACCGTCCAAGCAGCGCGTTCCCACCGACAACAGTGAGGTGTCCGTGCCGAGGGCGGTCAGCGACAGCAACGCGATCGCCGCGACGAGCTGTCGACCGGGATGAGAACCCGAGCCGACACGCGCGCCATCGTCACCCTGCGTGTCGTCGACCATCGCACCAGCAGCGGCCTCCCCCGCGTCGGATTCCGGCATTGGGGCACCGGAGACCCGGCACTCACGCCAGTATGTATAGATCGTTATACATCGGTCGGCGGGGCGACCGGCGGGCCGGACCGGTCACCGGTTCCCGTCGGCGCGGCGGAACGGCCTGCGTTCCCGCCGTAACCGGCGGACCATCTCGCGCTGCTGCTCGGTCACCGGCGGCGGCTTCCACGGTTGCTCCGGGAACCGTGTCGCCGACTCGATCTCGGTGCGCAGTCGGTCGACGGCGCTGAGCAGGGCACCGTGGTGCTCCCACGCGCGGATGTCCCGGAGCGGTTCGTTGACCAGCAGCGCACTGAGCCGTTCCCGGCACTCGGCGATCTCCGGGAGATGGTTCTCGACACCGACCTCGGACACCGAGGTCGCGAGCTCGCCCACCGCACGGATCGCCCCGGCCGAGGACTCCAGCAGATCGGCGAGCACCCTACGGACGTCGTCACCGTAGACACTGCCCTCGTCCTCCTCCGGCACGAAGTACGTCCGGTCCAGCAGCGTCCGGCACAACTCGCGCAGCGCCAGAAGACACCGCTCCAACCCGGTCAGGGCCGTGCGCAGCCGGGGTTGACGCCGCTGGGTCACGCGGCCCCTCGGGTTGCCCCGGGCCCCCTCCTCCGCACGGGCCAGTGCCTGGTCGGTCTTGCTGACCTCGGTGACCAGCGACCGCGCCTCGGTCAGCCACCGATCGGCCTTCGCCTGCGACCACGACGGCCGCAGCTCGCCGGCGAGCAAGGTGGTGAACTCCGCCATCCGGTCGGTCAGCCGCATCAGCGCCTCGCCCGCGGGTCGCAGATGCACCGGCGGGACGACGACGTTGACCAGCACCCCGACGGCCGCCCCCACCAGCGTCTCGTAGACCCGTTCGATCGCCACATCGGAGGCTCCCCCGACGGCGAGCAGCAGCATGGCGCTGATCGCCGCCTCGTTCATCTGCGGCCCCAGCCGGAGCAGGAGCCCGACGAGCAGGGCGGCGCCGACGATGCTTCCGATGCTCCACCAGCTGAGCCCGACGATCCCGGCCACGCCCACCGCCAGCAGCACACCGGCGACCACACTGGCCACCCGTTGCACACCGATGGTGAGGGTCTGGAAGAGGGTGACCTGGACGACGATCAGCGCGGTCAGCGGCGCGAGCACGGGCGCGTCACTGGTGCCCAGCGCACCCGCCAGGGCGAACGAGCCGGTCGCCGCGAGCGTCGACTTGAGCACGTGCCGGTCCGAGGAACGCAGCCGCCGGAGCAGCTCGGGCCCCCGACCTCGGATCCGGTCACGCACCGAGCCGATCATGGGTTCGTTCCTCCGGGGTCCCGGCCCGACGACCTCAGCCGAACGGGGGACGCGCGTCGGTCACGCGGTACTCCATGATGTTGCTGTCCCTGACGGCGATTCCGGTGTCGGGCGCGTCGGCGACGGCCCGCCACGCGTCGATGTGTTCGCGGGATTCCCACCGTTCGAAGTTGTAGACCCGACCCGGGTGCAGCGGATCGGGCGTGATCGCGAGATCGAGACATCCGGGGGCCTGCCTGCCCCGGCGGAGCAGATCCTGATGAGCGGCGACGAAGGCGTCCCGCTCCGAGGGATCCACCTCCAGGTAACCGGCGATGATGAACATCGCGTGAGCGTACCGGGACACCCGGTCGCTACGGGCGGATCTCGCCGACATCCATCCGGGCGACCACGTGTTCCGCGATCGCCAGGGACGACGTCGCCGCAGGGGACGGGGCGTTGCGCACGGTGGTGATGCCGTCCTCGTGCCCGGTCAGGTTCCACCACACCCCTCTGTCAAGCCTCAAGCAGGCGGGGCCAGTCTGGCGAGTCTTTCGACGTCCCGACGCAACGCTGCCACAGCCTCGGAAAGATCTCGGTCGCCGGGATCATCTTCGACACGTTCACTAACCCACTGGCGAATGAGTGCCGACGGGGTCAGGTGCGCGCGGGCAGCCGCCTCACGTACCGCCTCATAGATGTGTGGGGGGAGCCGGACGGAGAATACTGCCGAACTTGTCGACTCACGTGCCTCTTCGGCTGCGGCCGCTCTGTCCTCGCCCTCGTACTCGGCGGCGGTCGCAGCAAGCATCCGGTCGATATCGGTGTTGTGCCGCTCAGTCATGCTGCATCTCCTGATAGTTGCGTCGTTCAGCGCCCGAGGTTTGCCACGCCGTGACACCCCACAATTGATCGTGGATGTGCAACGCGATCACAGTGATAACGAATCCAGCAGTCGGCGAGTACCCAACGATGCGTACTGCACCAGTTGTCGAGCGGGGATCCGGATCCTGTATCACTGCCCTGGGATCGGCCACCACCTCTCGTGTCCACGCGACTTCAATGTCGGTCGCTCCCGGGTAACGGTCCGAGCGCGTGGCGATGTGCTCGGACCTAGCCTGCGTCCACTCCACCTTCACCACTGAAGTGTAGTCGGAACGACTACGACGAACAAGCCGTTCCGCTACGAGCGGGAGAGCCCTACCCACTCGCCTCAACCATGCCGTCGCAAATCGTGTACCCCGGACGCCTGTCCGCACGGTCGCCGGCGTGGTCAACCGCCGACATCCATCCGGTCGACCACGTGTTCCGCGATCGCCAGGGACGACGTCGCCGCGGGAGACGGGGCGTTGCGCACGGTGGTGATGCCGTCCTCATGGCCGATCCGGAAGTCGTCCACCAGCGACCCGTCCCGGTCCACCGCCTGCGCCCGCACCCCCGCCCCGGCGCGGCGCACGTCGGCGGCGCCGATGTCCGGCACGTACCGCGACGCCGCCCGCATGTAGGCGCGCACCGACAGGCTGCCGCGCATCTCGGCCATTCCGGTGCGCCAGTGCTGCCGCGCCATGCGCCAGAAACCCGGCCATCCGAGCAGGTCGCGCAGGTCGGCCCCGGCGACGTCGCGGCGCCGGTACCCCTCCCGGGCGAGCGCGAGCACCGCGTTCGGCCCCACCTCGACCTCCCCGGACACCCGCCGGGTGAAGTGCACCCCCAGGAACGGATACCGCGGGTCGGGCACGGGATAGATCATGCCCCGCACCCGGTCGCGCTTGCCCGGGGCGACCGTCATGTACTCGCCGCGGAACGGCACGACGCGGGGGCCGTCCACGCCGTCGGCACGCCGCGCGAGGCGGTCGGCGTGCAACCCGCCGCAGACCACCAGCCGGTCGACGGTGCGCACCCCGGCGGCCGTGGTGACCTCGACCCGGTCGGCACGGTGCCGGACCCCGGTCACCGCCGTGGACAGCTCCACCCGGCCGCCCGCCCGTTCGATGTCCGCGGCGAAGGCCGTGGACACGGCAGCGTAGTCGGTGATGGCGGTCCCGGGTGAGTGCAGCGCGACGAGCCCGGCCGCGTGCGGTTCCAGCTCGGTGATCCCCGCACCGGAGACCCGGCGCAACCCGGGCACGCCGTTCTCCCGGGCGGTGGCCTCCAGGGCGTCGAAACGGCCGAGTTCGGACTCCGAGACCGCGACGACGAGCTTGCCGCACGCCTCGTACGGCAGCTCCCGGTCGACACAGTACTCCCGCAGCAGCGCCCGGCCCCGTGCGCACAACTCGGCCTTCAGGCTCCCCGGCCGGTAGTAGATCCCGGCGTGCACCACGCCCGAGTTGTGCCCGGTCTGGTGCGTGGCGAGCCGGTCCTCCTTCTCGAACACGACCACCTCGACGCCCGGGTACCGCCGGGTGAGCTCGCGGCCGACGGCCAGCCCGACGATGCCGCCCCCCACGATGCCGACGGTCCGTCCGGTCACCGGTGGCTCCTTCCTGTCCACGGGGCCCGCCGGGTCCCGACCCCGCCCGCGGGGGCCGGGACCCGGGGATGGTCACTCCACGAGGACGGTCACTCCGGGGTCGGACGCGCCTCGGGCTCGTCCCGGGTGCCGTCCTCCTCCCGCTCGCGCTGTCCGAGCAGGGAGTGCCGCCTGCTGTAGACGAAGTAGATCAGCACGCCGAGCGCCATCCACACCAGGAAGCGCAGCCAGGTCAGCACGGTCAGGTTCAGCATCAGCCAGACGCAGGCGGCGATCGCCAGGATCGGCACCACCGGCACCCACGGCACGCGGAATCCGCGCGGCAGATCCGGGCGCTTCTTCCGCAGCACCAGCACGCCCGCCGAGACGAGGATGAACGCGAACAGCGTCCCGACGTTGACCATCTCCTCCAGCCTGCCCGCGTCGAAGAAGCCCGCGGCCACCGCCACCACCGTGGCGACCAGCACGTTCATCCGCACCGGGGTGCCCCGCGAGCCGGTCCTCGCCAGCGGGCGCGGCAGCAGACCGTCCCGCGCCATCGCGAACAGCACCCGCTGCTGGCCGAGCAGCAACACCATCACCACCGTGGTCAGACCGGCCAGCGCGCCGACGGAGATGACGTTGGCCGCCCAGTCCACGCCGTGCGCGGAGAACGCCGTCGCCAGCGTCTTGCGGCCCTCCGGTTCGGCGTCGGTGGCCAGTTCGGTGTACGGCACCATGCCCACGACCACCAGGGAGGTCGCCACGTACAGCACCGTCACGGCCGCCAGCGAGCCGAGGATGCCGCGCGGCACGTCCCGCTGCGGGACGCGGGTCTCCTCTGCGGTGGTGGCCACGACGTCGAACCCGAGGAACGCGAAGAACACCAGCGACGCGCCGGCCAGCAGCCCGAACGCGCCGTAGACGCTGCCGGAGCCGCCGGCGAGCAGGGAGAACAGCGACTGGTCGACACCGCCACCGGCCTCACCGCCGGACTCGGCGCTCGGGATGAACGGCGTGTAGTTGTCCGGGGTGATGTAGGCGAGGCCGAGGACGATGACCAGCAGGATGATCGTCACCTTGACGGCGGTGATGACGAGGCTGAACCGGGACGACAGCTTGGTGCCGAGGGTGAGCAGCGTGGCCAGGATGACGACCAGCAGCACCGAGCCCCAGTCCAGGTCGACGCCGCCGAGTGCCACGGTCGTGCTCATCTGCGTGCCGAACAGGGTGCTCAGCACGTCCTCCAGGTAGATCGACCAGCCCTTGGCGACCGCGGCGGCCGCGATCGAGAACTCCAGGATCAGGTCCCAGCCGATGATCCACGCGAGGAACTCGCCGAACGTGGCGTAGGAGAAGGTGTAGGCGCTGCCCGCGACGGGCACGGTGGAGGCGAACTCGGCGTAGCACAGCGCCGCGAGCCCGCACGCGACCGCGGCGAACACGAAGGCCAGCGCCACCGACGGACCGGCGATGTCCCCGGCCGTGGACGCGGTGAGCGTGAAGATGCCCGCGCCGATCATCACGGCGACCCCGAAGACCATCAGGTCCCAGGCGCCGAGATTCTTGCGGAGCCGGGTGTCCGGCTCGTCGGTGTCCGCGATCGACTGTTCGACCGATTTCGTCCGCCATATACCGGTTCCCGGCACGGGCTTCCTCCTTGAACGCCTGGTTTGCAGGACCGGCGCAAGACCCTAGCCCCTCGCCCGTGCGTGCCGGGGAACCGGTCACCGGCGGTCGCCTACCGGGCCCCCGTCCGTCACGAGGCCCGCGGGACCCGCGCGCTCACCCAGGTCGTCGAGCCGGTGGGTGAAGATCTCCACACCGTCCACCAGCCGGCCGCCGGAGGTCTCCACCGCGGCGAGACAGAAGCGCACCCACATGTTCAGCTGGATCTCCTTGGCCAGCCGCAGCCGCGCGTACAGCAGGTGGACCAGCCTGCTCGCGGGCGCGGCCCACAGTTCGACCTCGAACACCAGCTGGTCGCCGTCGCCGAACGCGCGGAACCACACCTGTCCCGCCTCCAGGTGCCCGTGCAGCGTGACCAGGTGCAGCGAGGTGTCGTCGCGGTGCACCACCCGGACCGGGCCGTCCCACGGCCCCGGCATCTCCACCACCAGTTCGTCCCCGGCGCACAACGACCGCGCGCCGCCCCGGGTGGTGTGGATGTGCACGACCTCCGAGGGCACGAAGTGCTTGAAGTCGTGCACGACGCGGTCCATGAGCCCGGCGGCGTCCACCCCGGCCCCCGCGATGCGCACCCGGAAGCGGCGGTGGAACAGCTGGCCGTAGCCGTCCGCGCTGCGCTGCACCCGGTCGTCGATCAGGCCGTCGGGCAACCGCGGCGGGAGGTCCCGCGCGTCGCCGGGACACTCCGTGCGGTGCAGCGGGGTCGTCTCCCAGAGGTAGCGCCAGGTGACCAGCGCGGTCCCCAGCAACCACCGTGCGAGGACGACGAGAACACGGCGGGATCGCGACATCGGCACCTCCGGACGTGATGAGACCGGGACGAACGGGGTATCAGACTCTGTACCTACCCCGCGCGGGAAAGCTGACACGAGCCGACGGACACACGGAGGCACACATGGTGGTCCGACTTCTGCACCGGGCGGGCGTGCGTGCCACCCAGCTGCACCTGGCGTCGCTGGGCACGATCGTGCTCTGCATCAGCCTGTGGATCCGCGCCAAGACGGTCGACCAGGCGCAGCGGGGCAACGCCGAGCGCCGGGCATTGTTCGTGGGCCTGTGGCCGCCGATGATGTGGCAGATCGGCGACGCGCTGACCGAACACGAGTGAGCCGGGTTGGCTGAGTGGGGCCTCGGGCCGCCGGACACCGCGCGCGAACTCGCAGCGCTCGCCGACGCCGGTATCAACTACTCCCCGGCCGAGGTGCGCAGGCCCGCCTGGACCCTCGACACCCACCTGCACGGCCTCCTCGCGGAACGCCCCGGCCCGCCGGAACCCGCAGGCCCGTGGGAGCGGGCCTGCCGTCTGGTGCGCGACTACGAGTTCACACCCCCGGAGTCCGTGCGGGCACTCTACGACCCGGCCGTGCCGCTGCTCGGCCGGAACATGCTGCTGCAACTCCGGTTCCACGGGCTGCACCTGTACTGCGGTGTCCGGATCACCGAGGTGGTGGACGAGACCCGGAACGACGGTGCCCGGGTGTGGGGGTGGGCCTACGAGACGCTCGACGGGCACCTCGAACGCGGCAAGGTCACCTACGAGGTGGTCAAGTACCGGGACACCGGCCGGGTGGAGTTCGTGGCCGCCAGTCATTCCCAGCGGGCACCCGGCCTGGACCCGGTGCTGACGCTGGGGTGGTCGCTGTTCGGCCGCCGTGCGCAGCTGCGCTTCTACCGCCGGTGCGGCGAACGGATCCGCGCCGCCGTCACGGCGGGCAAAGCCGGGACGACGCCTCCCGATCCGGTCCTACGGAACCTCACCTGGGTGCCCTCCGACGCCGAACCACGGCGTCGGAGGGCACCGGCGGTCCACTGCGTGGCTCCCGGATGAGCCCTCACGGGGGCGTTGAGGGTCCACCGAACGAGACCGCCGTGGGGCCGGTCAGCTGTCCCGCAACGAGCGCATCTCCTCGATCTCGGTCCGCTGGTCGGCAATGATCCGCTCGGCGAGTGCCGCCACCTCGGGATCGTCGCCCTTGTCCAGGACGGTGGCGGACATGTCGACGGCACCCTGATGATGCTCGATCATCAAGTTCAGGAACAGCCGGTCGAACTCGGCGCCCTCGGCCTTGCCGAGTCGGTGCATGTCCTGGGTTCCCATGCCGGGCATCTCGCTCTCGGCCATGTCCCCGTGGCCATCGGCACCGGTGCCGGCGTCGCGGTCGACGCCCCAGGCGTCGAGCCAGCCGGTCATCTGCTCGATCTCCGGTCCCTGTGCCTGCTCGATGCGCTCGGCCAGAGCGAGGATCTCCGGGTTGTCGGTGCGGTCTTCGGCGAGCTCCGACATCTCGATGGCACCCTCGTGATGCGGGATCATCCCCTCAACGAACGTCACGTCCGCCTCGTTGTGGGTCGCCCGGTCCGCGGCGCTCGCGCTCTGCGCCGCGGAGGCTGGGCCGGAGACGTCCACGCCGGTCCCGCCTTCGGTGCATCCGGTGGCCACGGCCGCGGCCATCGTCGTCACCAGGACGGTGTATTTCGCGTTTCTGTGCATGGAGGTGTTTTCTCTGCGTATAGACGGGCGTTCAGGTGTCCGGACGTCGCGGACGACTCGGGTGAGTCGGCGACGTGGTCCGATCACAGCCGCAACACGCAGAGGTCGTAGGTGAACCCGGGAGCGGACCTGCGGCCGGTTGGTGGTGGAGCGCTGCCGGACCAGGTACGTGCGGTCGGCGGCCGGCTCGTGCCGATCCCAGGGCGCAGAAGGCGGGCGAACCTCACTGACAGCAGCAGGAGAAGGCTCCCGGTGAGCACCGCCAGACACAGGTGTCCGAGAAGCGACGAGTCGTGCTGCGTGGGCGTGGACGGCACCGCACGGTCGTGATGACCGCTCACGACCGAGGTCTGGTGCGCCACGGACGGAGCAGGGCCGCGCTCGAGGGGACGCTGCACGACATGATGCATGGTGACCAGTCCGAGCAACAGCGCACAGATCACCAGTCGAAGCACCGTGCTCCGACGCCGGCTGCCGGTCACCATGCCCCCTGATCCGATTACACCTCGCACTCCGATACAGAGTACAGTAGGTCCTACTGTAAGTAGTAGGGAGCGCAGGCTTCATCGGGGTGACCTGCCCGGCGCCGTCCCTGGCGCCGGGCAAGCCGGACTCACTCGGTGTCGTGCAGGATGACCCCGCGGATGTTGCGGCCCTCGTTCATGTCCGCGTAGGCCTGGTTGATCTCGTCCAGCCGGTAGGTCCGCGTGATCAGTTCGTCCAGCTTCAGCCGCCCCGCCCGGTACATCGACGCCAGGCGGCCGATCTCCACCGACGGTGCGCCCTTGCCGAGAATGGTCCCCTGGATCCGCTTCTGCATCATCGCCAGCGTCCACAGGTTCGTGGGCAGCGTGTTCTCGTTGACGTCGCCGATGCCGGTGACCACCACGGTGCCGAACTTGGCGACCGCGTCGACCGCCTGCCCGACGTGCTCGCCCGTGGTGACGCCCACCGCGACCACGACCGACTCCGCGCCCTGCCCGTTGGTGACCGACCGGGCGAACTCCGCGGCCTCCTCGATGTCGGCGAAGGTGTGGCTCGCCCCGAAGGTGGCGGCGCTGTCCCGTTTGAACGCGACCGGGTCGACCCCGATCACGTACGCCGCGCCGCGTGCGGCGGCGCCCTGCACGGCGTTCATCCCGATGCCACCGAGGCCCATCACGATGACCGTGTCCCCGGCGACGACCTCGGCGGCATACTCCGACGAGCCCCAGCCGGTCGGGGCGCCGCAGGACAGCAGCGGGGCGACGTGCAACGGGATGTCGTCGTCGATCCTGGTGAGCGAGTGCTCGGAGACCACCGCCCGTTCGGCGAAGGTCCCGGCCATGGTCATCTGCCCGGCCTCGTCGCCGTTGATCCGCGCCCGGTAGGTGCCGTCCGCCATGGACCCGAGCAGGGCGTACATGCCGAGGTCGCAGAGGTTGCCCCGGCCCGTGGCGCACGGGTGGCACCGTCCGCACGAGGGCACGAACTGGGCGACGACGTGATCGCCGGGCGCGAGCGAGTGCACGCCCGGACCGACCGACTCGACGACGCCGGCGCCCTCGTGGCCGCCGATCAGCGGGATCTTGCCCACGGGCATGTCCCCGGTCGCGGCGTGGTCGTCCGAATGGCACAGTCCGGCGGCCACGAACCGGACGAGCACTTCATTGGCCTGGGGTTCGTCGAGTTCGACGTCGACGATCTGCCACTTGCCGGGCTGCTCCAGCAGCGCCGCCGCACGGGTCCGCATCGTTGTCCACCCACCCGAATCTAGAACAAGTTCTAGTTGAAGAGTGAAGCACAGGACGACGTCCGTGACAAGGGTCGGGCCACCTGCCGGTCCGCGGCTCTGCGATGCTGCACCGACGGGCGCCGCATCCGCGGATGCGGTCACCTGCCGCTACTCAGCCAACGACCGTCCGCACCGGAGGAAACGGGAATGCTCACCACCGACGTCGGACGCTTCCGACTGCTCGCCCTCGCCGAGGCGCTGTCCTGGGCCGGTCTGCTGACCGGGATGTTCTTCAAGTACGTCGCCGTCGGCAACGACCTCGGGGTGACCGTGTTCGGACCCGTGCACGGCCTGCTGTTCGTCGTCTACGTCGTCGCCGCACTGCTGCTCCACCGCCGGCTGGGCTGGACGAGGCCGACCCTGCTCCTGGCGCTCGCGGCGAGTGTGCCGCCGTTCGGCACCGTGGTGTTCGAGCGGTGGGCCACCCGCACCGGACGGCTGGCGCCCACCCCCACCCCCGACCGGGTGAACGCCTGAGCCGTCCGGCACCGGCCGGGCTCGCCCGCGTCACGGCCTCCCGACCCGCACGCCCGTCACGAGCAGCAGGACGACGTCGAGCGCCGCCACCAGGAGCAC
>NZ_KI912209.1:112334-112752 GCF_000231035.2 Saccharomonospora iraqiensis subsp. paurometabolica YIM 90007
CGGGCGCGGCCACGACCAGCGCGGCCCGGACCACCCGGGGTGTGACCCGGCCGGAGACCAGCGGCTTGTCCGTGCGGCCGACGGCCGCGTCGCGCCCGGCGTCGACCAGGTCGTTCAACCAGCCGACGGAGAGCTGACCGGCCAGCACCGCGGCGGTCAGTGTCGCCACCACACCCGCCGACCACCCCGCACCCACGGCGAGCCCCGCGGCGACGCCGGTCACCACCAGCGCGGGCAGCGGGTGGGCCGCCCGACCCAACCCGACCGTGGCCGCCACGACCTGCCGCACACCGGCGAGTGTGCCAGCCTCGGACGCGTGGGGCAGGGCACGGCGCACACCCCGATGGTGCGCAACGATCCGGCGCTGTACGAGCGCCTCGCCGACCAGTGGTGGCGACCACGCGGCGCGTTCGCGATG
>NZ_KI912209.1:112852-115590 GCF_000231035.2 Saccharomonospora iraqiensis subsp. paurometabolica YIM 90007
AGGCCCCGCCGCCCGCGCAGCGCCGCGCGCCGCCGCGCGAGGTCCATCCCGCGCCGGGTGAACGGTACCGCGACCAGTTCGAGCGCGAGGAACCACGCCGTCACCAGCGCCAGCAGCACCGGCACGACCGTCTGCCCCAGCACCGGGACGAACCCCGCGACGAACAACGGGATCGTCCACGCGAGCGACCGCAGGACGAGCTCGACGCCGTCCCGGATCCCCGTCCACACCGACCGCCACCACGGGATGTCCGCCTCCGCGACCGGCCCGTCGAGGTCGTCCTCCACCTTCTCCGCGATGTGCTCGTAGAAGGGGCCGCCCACGGCCAGCGTCAGCGCCGAGAAACCGATCAGTCCGACCGCCAGCGCACCACCGGCCAGGGCGACGCCCGCGACCACCCGCACCGCCGTCCGCCACTGTGCGTCCCAGCCGTCCGCGAACGGCGTGACCAGCGCGGCCAGGTCGTCGATCGAGGACACCAACGCCACGAGCCCGGCGAGCAGCAGCAGCAGGGTCAGGACCACCGGCAACGCGCCGATCAGCAACAACCGTGGCGACCGGGCCAGAATCCCCAGCCCCCGCCCGAACATCCGCACGCCCGTCACGAAATCCCGCACGGCGCATGTCTATCAGCGCAGGCACCCGCCGCCCGGCCCGGCCCGGCTCCGGGCACGGTGTGACCGTCCGACGGCCCCCACCGTTCGCCGGACCGGCGGTACCGGACCCGCGCCCCGCCGGTCGATCATCGGGGACCGACACCCTGACGACCACGACCGCGGGAGGCTCGGGCACCGAACATGACGGAGACGGGACTCCTGCCGGACTGGGTCCGGCTCCTCTGGGTCTGTGTGCTGTGCGTCGTCGGTCTCCTGCACACCCAGCACCTCGTGACCATGCGCGGCAGCACCCGCTACTGGCACGCGGGCCACGTGCTGATGGCGGTCGGCATGGCCTCGATGTACCTCCCGCCGCCGGCGCGGTTCGTCCCGCCCACCGTCGCGGTGGCCGTGTTCGGCGCCGCGTGCGCGGTGTCCGTGGCCGCCGCCGTGGTCGTGCGCCTGCGCACGGGGACGACCGAGCTGCTGTGGCTGCTGTCCGGCCTCGAGATGGCGGCCATGGTCTACATGCTCCCGCCGCTGTCCGCCCGCTCCCTCCCGCTCAGCCTCGCGATCGCCGCCTACCTCGTCGTGGTCGGGGTGCTCTGGGCCTCCGGCCGGTTGGACCGGCACTACCCGCCGCGTTCGGCGATCCGCCTGCGGCCCGGGCACCACCGGACGACCCCGGCGTTGCGATTCAGCCTCTGCGCGATGGCGTTGGGGATGGCCCACATGATCGTGGCGATGTGACCGGGGACCACCCGGTGGCGGTCCGGCCGGGCCGCCCCGCCGGTGCCCACGCCGGGACGCGGAGCGCTCAGGCGGGGAAGCTGACGGCATGGGTGTCCAGGAACTCCCGGATGCCCTCGATCCCCATCTCGCGGCCCATGCCGCTGTGGTCGAACCCGCCGAACGGGGCGCGTTCATCGAGATGGGCGGCGCCGTGGGCGTTGACGAACGTGTACCCGGCGCGCAGCCGGGCCGCGACCGCACCCGCGTGGTCGAGGTCGGCCGACCACACCGACGAGGACAGGCCCGCCCACGTGTCGTTCGCCCGGGCGAGGGCGTCCGACTCGTCGTCGAAGGGCAGGATCGGCACGGTCGGGCCGAACTGCTCCCCGGTCACCACACGGAGGTCGTCGGCCGGGTCCAGCACCAGCGACGGCCGGAGGAAGTTCCCCCGGGACAAATCCGCCCCGTCGGCCGCGGCGCCGAACTCGCGGACCTCGGCACCGGACGAGCGGGCCTCGGCGACCAGCTGCTCGACGTAGTCCTTCTGCCGGGGGCTGTGCAGCGGCCCCATCGTGACCGGTTCGGCCAGGCCGTGCCCGAGCACCGTGCCGGACAGCAGCTCCGACAGGCCGTCGACCACCTCGTCGTAGCGGGAGCGGTGCACGTAGACCCGTTTCGCGGCCATGCAGACCTGCCCGGTGGAGTCGAAGATCCCCCCGAACAGCGTCTGCATCGCCTCGCCGGAGAGGTCGGCGTCGGCGAGCACGAGCGCGGGATCGTTGCCGCCCAGTTCCAGTGCCACGCGGGTCAGCGAGCCCGAGGCCATCTGCATGATCTTCCGGCCACCGCCCGTGCTCCCGGTGAAGCACACCTTGCGCACCGGCTCCCCCGCCACCAGGGTCTCCCCGATCTCGGAGTCCTCACCGGTGACGACGTTCAGCACGCCCGGCGGGAGCGACCGCGCCAGCGTCTCCACCGTGCGCACCGTCGCCAGCGGCGCGGTGGGCGGCGGCTTCACCACCACGGTGTTGCCCGCAACCAGCGCGTACGCCAGCGACGCCCCCAGAATCGCCAGCGGCCAGTTGAACGGCACGATGATCGTCGTGGCGCCCAGCGGCCGGTAGGTCACCTCGGTGCGGAACGGCGGCGCGGCCAGGTGGGTCGTCTGCCGCTCCAGCTCGCCCGCGAGCCCGGCCGCGAGGCGGCAACGGTGCTCGAACACCGCCGAGTCGATCACGGATTCCATCCGGATCTTGCCGTTCTCCCGCGTCAGGATGCCGGCGACCGCCTCCCGGTCGGCCTCCAACGGCTCCAGCGCCGCGCTCAGCAACTCGGCGCGTTCGGACGGGCTCCGCGCCGCCCACGCGGGAAACGCCCGATCGGCCGCGGCGACCGCGGCCGAGGCCTGCT
>NZ_KI912209.1:115690-119492 GCF_000231035.2 Saccharomonospora iraqiensis subsp. paurometabolica YIM 90007
GGCCGCCGCCGTGGTGCTCCGGCCGCCGGCACCGGGCGCCGGTGTCGCCGGGGCGCCGGGCGTCGATGTGGTCGACACGGCCGTGTTCACCGACACCGCCACGGCCGGGCACATGACCTGGGAGGTCACCGACCTCGGGTTCCGTATGGGCCTGTCCCCCCGGGTCCCGGAGGTGCTGGCCGAGCACCTGCCCCTGGTCGTCAAGGACCTGCTCGCCCGGAACGGCCTCGGCGTCGGGGACGTGCGCGGGTGGGCCGTCCACCCCGGCGGGCCGCGCATCCTGCACACCGTCGAGGACACGCTCGGCCTCGCGCCGGACGCACTGGCCGCCTCCCGGACGGTGCTCGCCGAGCACGGCAACTGCTCCTCGGCCACCGTCCTGCTCGTGCTCGACGCACTCCGCCCCGCGCTCGGCCCCGGGGACCCGGCCGTGGCGCTCGCGTCCGGCCCGGGCCTCACCCTCTACGCCACGCTGCTGCGCGGTGGCCCGGCCCGACCCGGCGGCGGTCCGGACTGACCGAACGGCCGTTGGCTCACTCCACGGTGACCTCGAGTGTCTCGTCGCCGACCGCGACGAGGTCCCCGGCGTCGAGCTTGCGACCGCGGCGGTGTTCGGCCTCGCCGTTGACCCCGACCCCGACCTCGGCCAGCAGGGCCTTCGCCTCCGCGCCGTCCTCGACCACCCCCGCCAGTTTGAGGAACTGGCCGAGCTGGATGGGCGCACGGGCGATCGGGACCGGTCGGGGGCTCGTCATCGTTCCATCATGCCGCATCCCCGCCCACCGGTTCCGCTCCGGATGCGGCCCCGTCGGGCGCGGCCGGACCCACCGGTTCCCACCGGGGGTCTCGTCCCGGTCACGCCGCGAACACGAGTGAGACACAGCACTCCGGCAAACTCTTGATCCATTCCAGAAAGACCGCCAGACTGCCGCGCGTGCCAACGACGACTGCGGGCTTCGAGCACATGCTGCGCGAGGCCGCACTGCGAGTGACCCGACCCCGGGTCGCGGTGCTGTCCGCGGTGCACGACCGTCCGCACGCCGACACGGAATCGATCATCGGTGCCGTCCGGGAGGAGCTGCCGAAGGTGTCGCACCAGGCCGTCTACGACGGACTGCGCGCGCTGACCGAGGCGGGACTGCTGCGACGGATCCAGCCGATGGGGTCCGTGGCCCGCTACGAGACGCGGGTCGGGGACAACCACCACCATGTCGCGTGCCGGTCGTGCGGCGCCCTCGCCGATGTCGACTGCGCCGTGGGCTCCGCGCCCTGCCTGACCGCGTCGGACGCCCACGGCTTCCACGTCGACGAGGCCGAGGTCATCTACTGGGGACTGTGCCCTGCCTGCTCCCCCGAACCGGAACACATCCATTGATCCTGAAAGGACACCCGTGACCGACGATCGCGACACCACCGGCCAGTGCCCCGTGGTGCACGGCCGCGCCCCGCACCCCACCGAGGGTGGCGGGAACCGCCAGTGGTGGCCGGACAAGCTCAACCTGAAGATCCTGTCGAAGAACTCCCCGGCGACCAACCCGCTCGGCGAAAACTTCGACTACGCCGGGGCGTTCAAGTCACTCGACCTGCCCGCCGTCAAGCGGGACATCGAGGAGGTGCTGACCACCTCGCAGGACTGGTGGCCCGCCGACTTCGGCCACTACGGTCCGCTGATCATCCGGATGGCCTGGCACAGCGCGGGCACCTACCGGATCAGTGACGGCCGCGGCGGCGCGGGCGCCGGGCAGCAGCGGTTCGCCCCGCTGAACAGCTGGCCGGACAACGTCAACCTGGACAAGGCCCGCCGTCTGCTGTGGCCGGTGAAGAAGAAGTACGGCCAGAACCTCTCCTGGGCCGACCTGCTCATCCTGGCGGGCAACGTCGCGCTGGAGTCGATGGGCTTCAAGACCTTCGGCTTCGCCGGCGGCCGCGAGGACGTCTGGGAGCCCGACGAGGACGTCTACTGGGGCCCGGAGACCGAGTGGCTGGACGACCGGCGCTACAGCGGTGACCGTGAGCTGGAGAACCCGCTGGCCGCCGTCCAGATGGGCCTGATCTACGTCAACCCGGAGGGCCCGAACGGCGAGCCGGACCCGGTCGCCGCGGCTCGCGACATCCGCGAGACGTTCGGCCGCATGGCGATGAACGACGAGGAGACCGTCGCACTGATCGCCGGCGGGCACAGCTTCGGCAAGACCCACGGTGCCGCGCCGGACAGCCACCTCGGACCCGACCCCGAGTCCGCTCCGCTGGAGGAGCAGGGCCTGGGCTGGCGCAACGCCTACGGCACCGGCAAGGGCGGCGACACGATCGGCAGCGGGCTGGAGGTCACCTGGACCAGCACGCCGACGACGTGGAGCAACGGCTTCTTCGCGAACCTGTTCGAGTACGACTGGGAGCTCACCACCAGCCCGGCGGGCGCGAAGCAGTGGACGCCGAAGGACGGCGCGGGTGAGGGCACGGTCCCGCACGCGCACGACCCGGAGCGGAAGGTCGCGCCCGCGATGCTGACCACGGACCTGGCGCTGCGCTACGACCCGATCTACGGGCCGATCTCGCGCCGGTTCTACGAGAACCCCGACGAGTTCGCCGACGCCTTCGCCCGCGCCTGGTACAAGCTGACCCACCGGGACATGGGGCCGAAGGTCCGCTACCTCGGCCCGGAGGTGCCCGCGGAGACCCTGCTGTGGCAGGACCCGCTGCCCGAGGTGGACCACGCGCTGATCGGCGAGGCGGACATCGACTCGCTGAAGAGCACCGTCCTCGGCTCCGGGCTGAGCACCGCCCAGCTGGTCACCACCGCGTGGGCGTCGGCCTCGACGTTCCGGGGCAGTGACAAGCGCGGCGGTGCCAACGGTGCGCGCATCCGGCTCAACCCGCAGAACGGGTGGGAGGTCAACAACCCGGCCGAGCTGGAGACGGTGCTGTCCACCCTGGAGGGCATCCAGCAGTCGTTCAACGAGGCGCAGACCGGGAACAAGAAGGTCTCGCTGGCCGATCTGATCGTGCTCGGCGGCTGCGCCGCCGTGGAGCGGGCCGCCAAGGCCGCGGGCCACGACATCCGCGTGCCGTTCACCCCGGGCCGCGTCGACGCGACGCCGGAGCAGACCGACGCGGACTCGTTCGCCGCGTTGGAGCCCACCGCGGACGGGTTCCGCAACTACCTGGGCAAGGGCAACCGGCTCTCCGCCGAGTACCTGCTGCTCGACCGGGCGAACCTGCTCACGCTGAGCGCGCCGGAGACCACCGTCCTCGTCGGCGGCCTCCGCGTGCTCGGGGCGAACTACGACACCTCGTCGCTGGGCGTGTTCACCGACACTCCGGGGTCGCTGACCAACGACTTCTTCGCGAACCTGCTCGACCTGGGCATCACGTGGAAGCCGACCTCGGAGGACGCGCAGACCTTCGAGGGGCGCGACGCCTCGGGTGCGGTCAAGTGGACCGGCAGCCGGGTCGACCTGGTGTTCGGGTCGAACTCCGAACTGCGGGCCCTGGCCGAGGTCTACGCCGCCGACGACGCGAAGGACAAGTTCGTGCGCGACTTCGTCGCCGCGTGGGACAAGGTCATGAACCTGGACCGGTTCGACCTGGCCTGATCGCCACCACCGGTGGGCCCCGTCCGGACATGGCGGGGCCCACCGGTGGCTACCGGGCGTCGGCGGGCTCGGTCGTGCTGCGCAGCGTCTCGCGGGCGACGAACACCCCGCCCACGAAGGCGACCGGCATGACGACCAGCGCGGCGAACGGGACGAGGCAGAGCAGGGCCGTCGGCAGCCCCAACCCCAGCGCGAGGCCCCGCCGCCCG
>NZ_KI912210.1:0-1110 GCF_000231035.2 Saccharomonospora iraqiensis subsp. paurometabolica YIM 90007
CCCGCGCCGTCGGCGGTCTCGAACCGGGCACCGTCGTGCTGTCCGCCGACGCCGCCGCGGCGTTGGACACCGCGCCGGGGACGGAACTGGCCCTGGACCGGTCCCGGATGACGGTCCGCGCGGTCTCCGGCCCTGCCTCGTACAGCCACACACCGGTGGTGTGGGCGCCGCTCGGAGCGGTGTCCACCCCCGCGGCCGGACCCGCCGGCGGGCCCGGCGGCCCGCCGGGGGAGGGGGACCCGGTGGGCACCGTGCTGCTGTTGCGGGTGTCCGACGGGCTGGACGTCGCCGCCGCCGACCGGGAACTCGGGACGCACACGGTCGCGGTGTCCGAGTCGCTGTCCGCGATCGGTTCGTTCGCGGCCGAGAACTCCTCGCTCACGGTGATGCGCGGGTTCCTGTTCGTGCTCTCGGCGCTGGTGGTGGGGGCGTTCTTCACCGTGTGGACCGTGCAGCGCAGCGGCGACGTCGCCGTCCTGAAGGCGCTCGGCGCGAGCACCCCGTACCTGCTGCGGGACGCGCTCGGGCAGGCGGTGGTCCTGTTGACCCTCGGGACCACGGCGGGCACCGGCCTCGCGGCCGCCCTCGGCGCGGTCGTCGACGACACGGTCCCGTTCGTGCTGCGTCCCGGCACGATCCTGCCGCCGGCGTCGCTGCTGATCCTGCTCGGGACGGCGGGCGCCGCGCTCGCGGTGCGCAGGGTGACCGCCGTGGATCCGTTGACCGCGCTCGGGAGTGTGCGATGAGCCTGGAACTGGCTGACGTCACCGTGACCTATCCGGACGGGGGAACCCGCGTCACGGCGCTGGACGGGGTGTCCCTGCGTGCGGCGGCCGGGACGGTCACCGCCGTCGTGGGCCCGTCCGGATCCGGCAAGTCGACGCTGCTCGCGGCCGCGGCGACCCTCGTCCCGCCGGACGCGGGGCGGGTCGTCGTGGACGGCCGGGACGTGGCCGGCCTGAGCGCCTCCGGGCGCGCCCGGCTGCGACGGGAGCGCGTCGGGCTCGTCTTCCAGCAGCCGAACCTGCTGCCCGCGTTGACCGTGGCCGATCAGCTGGCGGTGCCCGCCCACCTCAACGGCCGCTCCCCGCGCACCGTGCGGCACCGGGT
>NZ_KI912210.1:1210-1377 GCF_000231035.2 Saccharomonospora iraqiensis subsp. paurometabolica YIM 90007
CGGACGAGGTGGTCGGCGTGCGGGACGGGCGGCTGGTCCCGCCCGGCTCCGCCGACACTGTCGGCGACCCCGATGCCATACGCGGGTGAGTCACCGGATCCGGTCCGCGCCGGGTCGGATCGCCGGGGGTGGGCTGCCGGGGAGGATCGCCGCAGGGTCGGCTCGCC
>NZ_KI912210.1:1477-4323 GCF_000231035.2 Saccharomonospora iraqiensis subsp. paurometabolica YIM 90007
GCCGCCGGATTGCTGGACGAGTACCGGGACCGCTGCGTGACGCTGGGGCAGCCGGTCCGGGTCGAGGTGTCCGGGGCCGCACCGTGGACCGGCACGGCCGTGGACGTCGACCCCACCGGGGCGCTGGTGGTCGACGCGGGCGGCGGCCGCCGGAGGACGGTCTTCGCGGCCGATGTGGTGCATCTCCGGCCCGCTTACGGGTGAAGCGCCACCGTGGGCGGTACGGTGACCGCACGGCCGAACACGGTGTGGCGGGGGTGTTGACGAGTGGCCTACCCGGACGAACTGCTGAGTGACGGTGAGCACGTGGTGGCCCACCGCCACCCGCACGTCAAGATGCTGGTCTTCCCCGTGCTGGTCCTGCTGGCCACCGTCGGGGTGGGGAGCTGGCTGGCGACCCTGGCCGTCGGTCTCGACCCGCCGTGGGACATGGTGTCGCTGATCGCGCTCGGCGTCGTGGCCGCCTGGCTGGTGACCTGGCTGTTCCTCACCCCGTTCGTGCGGTGGCGCACGACCCACTTCATCGTGACCACCGACCGGGTGATCACGCGGGAGGGCGTGCTCAAGCGCACCGGCATCGACATCCCGATGGCCCGGATCAACAGTGTGCGGTTCGAGCACGGGCTCGTGGACCGGATCTTCGGCTGCGGCACCCTGATCATCGAGTCCGCCTCGGACGAGCCGTTGACGTTCGGCGACATCCCCGACGTCGAGCGGATGCACAGCCGGATCTACCGGCAGGTCAACGACAATCCCTACGACGACTACCGGCCCGCCGACCCCGCCGACGGGCGTGAGGAGTGGCATGGGCGTGCGTGAACTGGGGCTGCCGGAGCGGCTGCCCACGGCGGAGGGCCTGCCGGAGCGGGTGACGATCTGGGAGGTCGGCCCGCGCGACGGACTGCAGAACGAGTCCGCGGTGGTGCGGGTGGAGGTGAAGCTGGAGTTCCTCGACCGGCTGGCCCGGGCCGGACTGACCACGGTGGAGGCGACCAGCTTCGTGCGCCCGGAATGGGTGCCGCAGCTCGCCGACGCCGAGACGCTGCTGGAGCGGCTCGCCCCGCACCCGGGTGTGCGCTACCCCGTCCTCGTGCCGAACCGGCGCGGGCTGGAGCGGGCGCTGGCCGCCGGGGTGGGGCACATCGCCGTGTTCGCCAGCGCCACCGAGACGTTCGCCCGGCGCAACCTCAACTCGGGGCTGGACGAGCAGTTCGCGATGTTCGAGCCGGTGGTGGCGAAGGCCCGCGCGGAGGGCCTCGACGTGCGCGGGTACCTGTCCATGTGCTTCGGGGACCCGTGGGAGGGGCCGGTGCCGCCCGCCCAGGTGGTCCGGGCGGGCAGGCGGCTGCTCGACCTCGGCTGCACCCAGCTCTCCCTCGGCGACACCGTCGGCGTCGCCACGGCGGGCAGCGTGGAGGCGCTGCTGGACGCCTTCGCCGCGGAGGGCGTGGACCCCGGCGCGCTCGCCGTCCACTTCCACGACACCTACGGTCAGGCGCTGGCGAACACGCTCGCGGCCCTGCGCCGGGGCGTGCGCACGGTCGACTCGTCGGCGGGCGGGCTCGGCGGTTGCCCGTACGCGGAGTCGGCGACGGGGAACCTCGCCACCGAGGACCTGGTGTGGATGCTGGACGGTCTCGGCGTGCGGCACGGGGTCGATCTGGACGCCCTGGTCGAGGCGAGCGTGTGGATGGCGGACCGGCTCGGCAGACCCAGCCCCTCCCGGGTGGTGCGCGCGCTCGCCGGGTGAACCGTGGCGACCTCTCCCGATCCCGCGCGGCGCGGCCGGGACAGGGGGCCGGGCGGGACGGAACCGCACGGGCACGGCCGGCGTCCGACGGGTGCCGACCGCTGTGCACGAGAGACCTTCGACGTCGGGGAGAGGGCCGTGACCGAGCATCAGGCGCGGGTGGAACAGGCACTCGCGGACTACCGTCGCAGCAGGGAGCGGCTCATCGCCGCGCAGCGGGAACTGGCCTCCGTCCGGGCGTCGGCGAGCAGTGCGGACGGCTCGGTGACGGCCACCGTCGGGCTGCGGTCCGCGTTGACCGGGCTGACGATCGACGACCGGGCGTACCAGCGGTACCGTCCCGCCGAACTCGCCGCCGAGATCGTGCGCCTGACGGCCGAGGCCGGCGCGGAGGCGTTCGCGTCGGCGGGCGAGGTGCTCGCGCCCGCGCTGGACTCCGGCACCGACCCGCAGGCGCTGCTGCTGGGCACCGGTGATCTCACCGCGGAGGAACTGGCCCCCGCGGAACCGGACACCGACGGGCCCGTCGCCCCCACGGACGGCCCGGACGGCCCGGACTTCGACGACCGTGACTGGCTGCACGGCGACGGCGCGCGGGACGGCTGCGATGGGCGGTGACGGGTTCACCGCCGACCCGGAGCGGCTCGCCGCGCGGGCCGCGGAGTTCGACGACCTCGTCGACCGGGCCCGGCGGATCGTCGACGGGTTGACCCGCAGCCTGGACGAGGGCCCGGAGCCCTGGGGGAGGGACGCTGTGGGCCGTGCGTTCGCGGCGGCACACGTCGATCCCGCGACGCGGACCCGGGAGACACTGGAGGAACTGCCGGCGGCCCTCGGCGGTCTGGGTACCGCGTTCGCCGAGGCGGCCGAGGCCTACCGCGCCGCCGACCGGGCGGCGTCCGAGACCGTGTCCGGGGCGGCGGACACCGGTTCGGCGGGCACCGGCCCGGCAGGCACGGGATCGACCGGGTAGGGGGACGGAATGGGGATCGAACTGCCCGCCGAACTCGCCGGGGTCGCCGGTGCCGTCGGGGTCGAGTGGCCGGAGGCGGACGAGGACGCCCTGCGCGCACAGGCGGGCGCGTGGCGGCGGGCC
>NZ_KI912210.1:4423-6432 GCF_000231035.2 Saccharomonospora iraqiensis subsp. paurometabolica YIM 90007
GCCGGCGGGGCGGGCCACGGCGGGGTCCGCGACGGCGGTGTCGAGCGCCCCGGATCCGGCGGCGGTGTCGACCGCCCCGTGTGCGTGGTGTCCCCGCTCCCCGGGACGGACGGTCCGGACACCGACGGTTCCGGGATCCTCGGCAGCGACGGGGTGACCGGTGGTGTGACACCGGGCGACGGCGCCGGGGGGACGGGCGGATCCGGCGTTCCGGTGACCGGCGGGAGGTCCTCCGGCGGGCGGAGCGGTTCGGAGACCGTGTCCGAGCCGACCGTGGCGGTGACGGTGGCGCCGGTGCCCCGGACCGGCACGAGCAGCGACACCGAGACCGATTCCCCGGGCGGGAGCGGGTCGTCCGCACCGGTCCCGCAGCGCAGCCACCTTCGGGGGCCGTCGCGGTCGTCCTCCGTGGCGGTGTACGGCAGCAGCCGGATCGGGTAGTCGCACTCCACCGCGTCGGGCGGGGCCGGTGCGACGGCGTAGCGGTCCACCCGGAGCTCGGCGGGGCGGGCGCGGACGCCGTCGTTGCGGACCTCCACCGACGCCGTGAACGCGGTCTCCCACTCCACGGCGAGGTACGCGACGTCGGGTGGCCGTTCCACCGTGACCGGGACGGTCAGCGGCGTCGCCGGAACCCCGTCGGCACGGACGGATCCGGTGATCTCGGTGGAGTCGGCCCCGTCCCCGGCGCGGACCCGGTGCCGCAGCGACACCGACTCGCCGGGGGCGAGCGCGTTCGGCGCCCGGCAGGTCACCTCGCCGGTTCCCGCCGGGCACTCCACGAGCCCCGTGTCCCGGTGCCCGGTGGTTCCGTCGGCCGCCCCGCCGGTGCCGGACCCGCCTCCCGCGGTGTCGTCGCCCTCCCTGTTCTCGCCCTCCCCGTGTCCGCCGTCCTCCCCGTCGCTGCCGTCGTCGTCCCCGTCCTCCGGGGTCCCGCCGTCGTCGGGTTCGTCCCCGTCGTCCCCGTTGTCCCCGTTGTCCCCGGCCGGGGCGGCGGCCGACAGTCCGTCCGGCAGGGTCCACGTCAGTACCGCGGGGTCGGCGGGGGCGGCTCCCTCGTTGCGGACGGTGACCACCAGGTCGACGGGGGCCCCGCCCGCGTCGAGGGTGATCCCGTCGGTGGGGCCGTCGACGGTCAACCGCGGGCGCGCCGGATCCGGTTCCGGAGCGGGGGGCGGGGTCGGGGGTGTCGTCCCCGGTTCCTCCGGCCCGGTGGGCACGGGGCGGACGGGTTCGGGCGGGCGGTACGAGTCGGGATCCGGTTGCGGCACCGGCAGGGTCGGCAGGGTGGGTAGCGTCGGCAGGGTCGGCAGGGCCGGTTCCGTCGGCAGTGCCGGGACGTCCGGGTCCGGCGGTGCGGTCGGCGGTGCCCCGGGTTCCCGCGTCGCCGTCGGAGGGCCGGGGTCCCGCCCGGCGAGCGGGCGCTCGGGCACGGAACCCCCGGTCGTCAGCGCGACCGCGACCGCGGTGGTCATCGCGAGGCCGGACACCGCCACCCCGAGGAATCTGCGGGGGGACCGCGGGGGAACTCCGGGGACGCCGGGACCGGCGGCCCCGGCGTTACCGGCGGCACCGGCGGAGAGGGGGCCCGTGCCGGGGACGGTGGTCCCGCCCGGCTCCCCGGAGGGCGCCGTGCGGGCCAGATACGCCGGTGCGGCCGCGCCCAGCACGAGCAACGCCAGCACCCCGCGCAGCGTCCGGTCGAGCCGGGCCAGTTCCCGGGCCGCGGCGTGGCAGTGCGCGCACCGGTCGAGATGGTGCTCCACCTGGGCCCGTTCGCGGTGGGACAGCCCGTCCCGGGCGCGGGCACCCAGCACGGCCGCCGTGGCCCGGCAGCGGGGGGCGGGTGCCCCGCTCAGGTGGAGCTCCAGGTACTCCCGGCGCACGCCCTCGAAGGCCCGGTGGGCCAGCGCGGTCACCGCGTCCGGGGGGACACCCAGCAGGGGCGCGATCTCGGCGGCGTCCTCCCGCTCGACCACGGTGTGCCAGAGCACGGCCCGCCACCGTTC
>NZ_KI912210.1:6532-12188 GCF_000231035.2 Saccharomonospora iraqiensis subsp. paurometabolica YIM 90007
CGCCGGGGGCGGACTCGCCCGGCCGCGCGGGGCCGACCACGTGCGCCCCGCACCACCACGCGCCGAGCAGCACACCCGCGGTCTGCCAGTGCGCGGGCAGGTCGACGACGACTTTCTCCCCCGGCTCCACGTCGAACTCCTCGACCAGCCAGTTCGCCGTCTTGGCCGCCCAGTTGGCCAGCGTGGCCGTGGACAGTTCGACGCGGCTGCCCGCCGCGTCGTCGTAGTGGGTGATCAGCGGACGCGCCGCCGACGTGGACAGCAGGCCACGCAACAGGTGCTCGGTCAGGCTCATACCGGCCAACCTAACGCCCACCGTCCGGCCCGGGCCGGGTGCGGCAGGCGTCCGGCTCCCGCGTCAGTTCACACAGGGGACGTCGTCGGCGGTGATCTGCCGGGGGACCGGGGTGCCGACCGGTCCCGATCCACCGCCGGACGGGGTGTCCGGGGCCTCCCCGCGGCCGACCGCCGCGGCCACGAACTCCCGGACGGCCTCCGGGTCCACGCGGACGATGCTCTGCCTGCCGTCCGGGCTCCGCGCGGTGATGTCCTCGACCGGGACGGTGGTGAAGGTGATGTCACCGGAGGCGATGCCCTTCACCCGGTCGGCGAAGCCGAGCAGATCCAGGTCGGAGTCGAGCACGAGGGAACGGCGCACCGCGTCGGTCAGCTTCGCCAGCCGGTCGGAGTCGGTGAGCGTGCCCGCGGAGAGCACCGTGTCCAGGGCGGAGGCCAGGAACACCTGCTGGCGCGTGATGCGGTCGAGGTCGCCGCGCGGCAGGTTCTTCCGTTGCCGCACGAACGACAGTGCCTCTCCGCCGGAGACCACCTGCGGGCCCGCACGGAAGTTGGCCCCGGAGTCCGGGTCGGACGTCGCGTGGTTCAGGCAGACCCGCACCCCGCCGAGGGCCTCGGTGAGCAGGTAGAAACCGAGCAGGTTCACCTCGGCGTAGTGGTCGACCCGCACCCGGGTCAGCTCCTGCACCGTCCGCACCAGTGCCCAGCGTCCGTCCTGATCGGACCGCCGGTTGAGTTCGGCGCCGTCGGTGACCCCCTCGGCACGCAGCCGGGACGTGGCCGCACGCTTGGCGTCCCCGTACACGGCGTTGATCTTGTCGTGTCCGCCGTCGGGCACGTCGACCCAGCTGTCCCGGGGGATGGAGATGCCGGTGGGGGCCGACCCGTCGTCGGGGAAGCGCAGCAGGATCAGCGTGTCCGTGCTCACCCCGGGTTTGCTCTCCGTGCGCAGTTGCTTGAGCACCCGGTACGGGAGCGGGTTGCCCTGCATGTCGGTCCGTGCGTCCGCGCCGACGAGCAGGATGTCCGTGGCACCGTCGTCCTCGGGCAGGCGCGCGGCGTCGTCCCCGTCGCCGGCGGACCCGTCGGCGTCCGGGGCGTTCAACCGGACGGCGTCGGTGGTGCTCATCCCGTTCTGGATGCTGCCCAGCGTGGTGTGGGCGTAGCCGGTCACCACCAGGACGAGCACCGACGACAGCGCCGCCAGCGTCCGTGCGGCCCCCCGTGCGGGCGCCGCACCCGTGCGGCGGCGGGGTTCGTCGGGCGCCTCCCGCTCCGGCCGGGGCACGGGGGACGGCACCGCGTGCCCGTCCCGGCTACCGTGTTCCCCGTCGTCGTTCCCACCGGCGCCGGCGTCGGGAGCCTCGTCCCCCGATCCCGGGGTGTCCCCCGGATCAGGAGTGTCCCCCGAATCAGGGGTGTCCCCGGACTCCGAGGCGTCCCCGGACCCGGGGATGTCCCCGGTGTCAGCGGTGCCCCCGGCCTCCCCTGCGTCAGCGGTGTCCTCTGCGTCAGCGGAGCCCCCCGGGTCGGCGGCGTCGTCACGGTCCCGCCCCTCCTCGTCCCGGGGGTCGGGACCGTCGTCGCCGTCCCGGTCGTGCTCCTCGCCCGACGATCGCGTTCCCGCCGCATCGGCGTCGTCGCGTCCGTCCTCGGAATCCACGGTGGTTCCCCTCCCACCCGCGTGCCGGTTACCGGCGGCTCACCCTAGTTCACGCACGGAACACCGCCCGCAGTGACGGGGCCCTCGTCCCCCGGTGCGCGTTCCCCGTCCCCCTGCCGGTCGGTTCCACCCTGGTCATCGGTGCCGCCCTGGTCATCGGTGCCACCCTGGCCGGTCGCGGTTCCCGCCGGGTCGCTCGCCCCCTCACCGGAGCCGCGGGGCTCGCCGTCGGGTGCGGCCTCCGCCCGGTCGGCGTCCGCGCCGCCGTGCCCCGGCTCGGGGAGGGTGAAGTCCGTCCCCATCCGCAACACCAGCGTTCCCGGGGCCAGCGAGGTGTTGCGCTCGGCGGGCAGGTCGGTGGCCAACGCGGTGCGCATCGCCTCGACACCGGCGCGGGCGCCGTCGGCGTACTCGAGCACGCTGCTCCCGCGCACGGCGGTGTCGGCGTAGCTCGCACCGCCGAAGCCCTGCCCGGCCAGGACGTCGCGGGCACGCTGCCCCAGACCGCTCTGCCCGGAGGAGTTGTAGAGGTCGACGGTGAAGTTCTCCGCACCCTCGACCGTGTCCGGGAGCTCACGGTCCGGGTCGGTGGGCTCGCCCACCAGGTCGTCGACGAACGACCGCACCTCGGCCTCGTCCACCCCGAGCACCTCGGCGGCGCCCACGTAGACGTCCCCGGTGACGGGCATGGTGTGGAACTCGATGTCGCCGCCGGACAGACCGCGCATCTGGTTGGCGAACCGGAGCAGGTCCCAGTCCTCGGAGATGACCACCGACTTCTGCACGGCCTCGATCACGCCGGACAGCCGGGCCGGGTTCAGCAGCACCTCGCTGGAGATCATCTTCCGGGCGACCCCGGACAGGTACGCCTGCTGCCGGTCGATCCGGTCGAGGTCGCCACGGGGGAGCCCGATCCGCTGCCGGACGAACGACAGTGCGTCCGCGCCCTTCAGCGTCTGCTCCCCGGCGGGCAGGTCGATCCCGGACTTCCTTTCCCGCACGGGTTCCTTCAGACACACCCGCACGCCGTCGAGCGCCTTCGTGACCTCGTAGAAGCTGGCCAGGTTGACTTCGGCGTAGCGGTCGATCATCCCCGGCCTGCCCACGAGCTGCTCGATCGTGGCGATGAGGTTGCGCCGGCCCGCCTGTTCGGCCTCGGTCTCGATCACGTCCTCGGAGGCGCCCTCCGCCCCGAGCGTCTGTCGGGTGTCCCGGTAGGCGTGCCGGAAGGCGCTGTTGAGCCGGTTGTTGCCGTAGCCGCCGGCCAGTTCCACCCAGGCGTCGCGGGGGAAGGAGATCGCCACCGCGCTGCTGCCGTCCTGCGGGATGTGGACCAGGATCATGGTGTCGGTCTGCCGGTTGCCCTCGACCTCACCCGCGTGCAACTTGTCCAGCACCGCACGGGGGAGGGGGTTGCCCTCCGCGTCGGTGCGGCTGTCCATGCCGACCAGGAGGATGTCCAGCGCCCCGTCGAGCGGCTCGGTACCCGGTTCCTTGTCGAACACGTCCGTGGTGTTCACACCGGAGTTCACGTCGCCGACGAAGTACCAGCCGTAACAGGTCACCGCCAGGACCAGTACGGAGAGCAGCGCGAGGACGGTCCGGCCACCGGCACGGCCGACGGTGCCCGCCCGTGCGCGGCGGCCGCGTGCGTCCGGCACGTCGGCCGACTCCGGTGCCGCGTCGGTCACGTGGCTCCCTCCCCGCGTGTTTCGCCTCGCCCACATTACTGATCTTCCCGGAACGAAGACGTCGGAACGGGTGGATACGTTGCCCGGACGTTGCCTCCGGTGTCTCCCGGCGCCGTGGCAGACTGCCCCGTGAGCCGAAAAGGGGAGGACAGATGCGGGTTCTGGTCACCGGCGGTGCCGGGTTCATCGGGTCGCACTACGTGCGGCAGGTGCTCTCGGGTGCCTACCCGCCCCCGGAGCCGACCGAACTGATCGTGCTCGACAAACTCACCTACGCCGGGTGCGAGGAGAACCTGACCCCGGTGGCCGACGACCCCCGGCTGCGCTTCGTCCGGGGTGACATCACCGACGCCGGGCTGGTCGCGGAGCTGACCTCCGGCGTCGACCTGGTCGTCCACTTCGCCGCGGAGTCGCACGTGGACCGCTCGATCACGGGTGCGGCCGACTTCGTCACGACCAACGTCGTCGGGACGCAGACCCTGCTGCAGGCGGCGCTGCAGGCGGGCGTGGGCAGGTTCGTGCACGTGTCCACCGACGAGGTGTACGGCACGATCGACGAGGGCTCGTGGACCGAGGACCACGTGCTGGAGCCCAACTCCCCGTACTCGGCGTCGAAGGCGTCGTCCGACCTGCTCGCCCGCGCGTACCACCGCACGCACGGGCTGCCGGTGTGCATCACCCGGTGCTCGAACAACTACGGGCCGTACCAGTTCCCGGAGAAGATGGTGCCGCTGTTCGTGACGAACCTGCTCGACGGCAGGCCGGTGCCGCTGTACGGTGACGGGCTCCATGTCCGGGACTGGCTGCACGTCGACGACCACTGCCGGGGTATCCAGCTGGTGGCCGAGCGGGGCAGGCCGGGCGAGATCTACAACATCGGCGGTGGCACGGAACTGACGAACCGGGAGCTGACCGGGCGGCTGCTGGCGGCCGTCGGGGCGGACTGGGACATGGTCCGGCCGGTCACCGACCGTTCGGGCCACGACCGGCGGTACTCCGTCGACACCGGCAAGATCCGTGCGGAGCTGGGTTACCGGCCGCGGGTGGCCTTCGCCGACGGGCTCGCCGACACGGTGCGCTGGTACGCGGACAACCGGGCGTGGTGGGAGCCGCGCAAACGGCGGGCGGCACCCGTCGGCGCGTGACGGGGCCCGGGCGGCCGGGGCGGACGGGGACCGGGCAACCACCGGAGGACGACGCGGAGGACGAGAATGAGCGGAACGCAGCAGCCACGGTTGGCCGTGCTCGTCCCGGGTGGTTCCGGCCAGCTCGGGCGTGCCCTGCTCGACGCCGGCGCGGACGAGGGCGACCGGATCCGGGTGCGCGCGCCGGGTTCGGACGAGCTCGATCTGACCCGGCCGGGGGCCGTCGTCGAGGCGCTGGCCGACCTGGCCGCCGGGGCGCGCGAGGCGGGACGACTGCCCGTCGTCGTCAACGCCGCCGCTTACACGGACGTGGACGCGGCCGAGGACGACGAGGACCGGGCCTTCGCCGTGAACGTCGACGGACCGCGGGTGCTGGCCGCGGTGTGTTCGTCCCGGCGCGTGCCGTTGGTGCACGTCTCCACCGACTACGTCTTCGGCGGCGACGCCGACCGTGCCGCCGTGGGGCCGTACGGACCGGACGATCCGCTGCGCCCCCGCACCGCCTACGGCCGGACGAAGGCCGCCGGGGAGGACGCCGTCCTCGGCTCCGGGGCCGCGGCGTGGATCGTGCGCACCGCGTGGCTGTACGGCGGGGGCGACACCGACTTCGTCGCCACGATGGCGCGGCTGGAGGCCGAACGCGACACGGTGTCCGTCGTGGACGACCAGACCGGGTCGCCGACCTACGCGCCGGACCTGGCCCGCGGGCTGCTCGAACTCGCCGGGCGGGTCGCCGCGGGCGACGGCCCCGCACGGTCGGTGCTGCACTGCGTCAACACGGGCACCGCCACCTGGTACGACCTGGCCCGTGCCGTGTTCACCGGGCTGGGCGCCGACCCGGACCGGGTCCGCCCCTGCGG
>NZ_KI912210.1:12288-12408 GCF_000231035.2 Saccharomonospora iraqiensis subsp. paurometabolica YIM 90007
ACGCCGGACTCGCCACCGTGCTGGCGGGGGCGAGCGCACTCGCCGTGCCCAGCCGGGCGGAGGGGTTCGGCCTCCCGGTGGTGGAGGCCATGGCCGCGGGCGTGCCCGTGGTGCACTCCG
>NZ_KI912210.1:12508-12690 GCF_000231035.2 Saccharomonospora iraqiensis subsp. paurometabolica YIM 90007
CCTCGCCACACGCGTGCCGTGCCGCACGGCCCCGGTGGTCGTCCCGCACGGCACGACCACGCTCCCGGCACCCCGCCCGACGCCGGACGGCTTCGCTCTGCCGGAGCGCTACGTGCTGGCGGTGGGCACCCTCGAACCGCGCAAGGGCCTCGACGTCCTGGTGCGGGCGATGGCCGCGCTCG
>NZ_KI912210.1:12790-14019 GCF_000231035.2 Saccharomonospora iraqiensis subsp. paurometabolica YIM 90007
AGGCCCTCGCCGACCCGGAACGAACGCGCCACCTCGCCGAGGCGGGCCGACGCCGGGCACGCCGGTTCTCCTGGCGCCGCGCCGCCGAGGCGGTGTGGGCGCTGCACCGGCGGGACCGAACCGACCGCAGCATCCGGCCGTGACTTCGGCGGAACCCGCGACACGTTGCCCCGCCCCGCCCCTAAGCTGCCCCCGTGCCCGAACCCCGTGTCCTGCTCGACGCCACGGCGGTTCCCGCCGACCGCGGTGGTGTGGGCCGATACGTCGACTCGCTCGTCGCCGCCCTCGACGAGGCCGGTGCGCGGCTCACCGTGGTCTGCCAACCCCGCGACGGCCGCCTCTACTCCGAACTCGCCCCCCGGTGCCGGGTGGTCCCCACCGCCCAGGCGGTCGCCACCAGGACGGCGCGGCTGACCTGGGAACAGACCACCCTGCCCACCCTGGTCCGCGGCCTCGGCGTCGACGTGGTCCACTCCCCGCACTACACGATGCCGCTGGCGAGCCGGGCGGCCTCGGTGGTGACCCTGCACGACGCGACCTTCTTCACCGACGCGGTGCTGCACTCGCCGGTGAAGGCGCGGTTCTTCCGCGCGTGGACGGAGGTCTCCCTGCGGCGGGCGCGGCTGTGCGTCGTGCCCAGCCTCGCCACCGCCGGGGAACTCGGCCGCGTCACCCGCGCCCGCGGGGCGGAGCTGCGGATGATCCGGCACGGCGTGGACGAACACCGCTTCCACCCGCCGTCGACGGAACAGGTGCGCGCCGCGCGGCAGGTGACCGGGATCGGGAACACGCCGTACGTGGCCTTCCTCGGCGCCTTCGAGCCCCGCAAGAACGTGCCCGCGCTGATCCGGGGGTTCGCCGAGGCCGTGGCCGACCGCCCGGATCCGCCCGCGCTCGTCCTCGCGGGTCAACCGGGCTGGGACCGGCGGGTGGACGAGGCCCTCGCCGCCGCGCCGCACCGGCTCCGGATCGTCCGTGCCGGGTACCTCCCCGTGGACACCCTCGCCGGGTTCCTCGGCGGCGCCGAGGTGGTGGCCTACCCGAGCCTGGGGGAGGGGTTCGGCCTGCCCGTGCTCGAGGCGATGGCCTCCGGGGCGTGCGTGCTCACCACGCGACGGCTCGCGCTGCCCGAGGTGGGCGGGGACACGGTGGCCTACTGCGGTGTGCATGCCGCCGACGTCGCGGCGGCACTGCGCGGCCTGCTCGACGACCCCGCGCGGCGGGCGGAG
>NZ_KI912210.1:14119-15652 GCF_000231035.2 Saccharomonospora iraqiensis subsp. paurometabolica YIM 90007
CGGGCGGAGCTGGCGCAGGCCGCGCGCCGCCGGGCCAAGGAGTTCTCCTGGATCCGGTCGGCCGGCGACCACCTGGAGGCCTACGACCGGGCCTGGTACCGGCACCGTACCGGCCGCTGAGCACACCGCGGGTGCGGCGACGGGGCGCCTGCCCCGTGAACCGCCCACCGGACGGGCGCGGGCGGTGGCGCGTGCACAATGGCTCCGTGACCGACGGCCCCGAGAAGACCGCGCCCGGCCCCTACGGTGACCCCGAAACCTATGGTGACGACGTCGCCGTGGTGGTGGTGACCTACTCGCCGGGGGAGGACCTGCGACGTTTCCTCGACACCCTGGACGACGCCACCGACGACGACGTCACCGTCGTGCTGGCCGACAACGGCTCCGTCGACGGCGCCCCGGAGAAGGCGGCCGAGGCCGGGCACGTGCGGCTGGTGCACACCGGTGGCAACCTCGGCTACGGCGGCGGGGTCAACGCCGGGGTGGCCGCGCTCGACGACCGGGTCGGCTGGATCGTGTTCGCCAACCCCGATCTCGAATGGGATCCGGGCGCGCTGGACACCCTGCGCGACGCGGCCCGCCGGTGGCCCCGGGGCGGGGCGTTCGGCCCCCTGATCCGGGAGTCGGACGGGACCGTGTACCCGTCCGCCCGGCTGTTGCCGTCGCTCGGCCGCGGGATCGGGCACGCGCTGCTGGGCCGGGTATGGCCCGCGAACCCGTGGACCCGCGCCTACCGGCAGGAGCACGCCGCGCCCCGCGAGCGCACCGCCGAGTGGTTGTCCGGCTCGTGCCAGCTCGTCCGCCGGGAGGCGTTCGACGCGGTCGGCGGGTTCGACCCGCGCTACTTCATGTACTTCGAGGACGTCGACCTCGGCGACCGGATCGGCCGGGCGGGGTGGCTCAACGTCTACGTGCCCTCCGCGGGCGTGATGCACATCGGTGGCCGGTCGACCGAACAGGCCTCGGCCCGCATGCTGGCCGCCCACCACGCCAGTGCGTACCGCTATCTCGCCGACCGGCACCGCGGCCCCGCGTGGAAACCGCTGCTGGCGCTGATCCGGCTCGGTCTGGCCGCGCGCCTGCGCCTCACCACCCGGGGGTCCTGACCGTCCCGGATCCACCACCCGCGGGGCGCACCACCCGTGGGGCCCGACCACCCGGGCGGGATCAGCCGCGGCCGCCGGATCCCCGGTGCACGGTCCGGTCCGTCACCACGCGGCCGGGCGGATCACAGCCCGTCCAGACGACGGGCCAGATAGGACTGACCCGCCTCGTTGCGCACGGTGGGCACCAACCCGTCGATCCCGTCCGGCCCGGTCTCCGCGCCCGGACCCTGCCGGGGCAGCTCGCCCTGATGGGAATGCTGCTCGGCGGCACGGACGTCGTCACCCCGGGCGGCGTCACCGGGGTGCCCGCCGTCCGCGCCGGTGGGCCCGGGCGTCGGCACGGGCCGTGTCTGCGGCCGGGTGTCCGGCTCGGCCCCGGCGGGATCGGTCCACTCCTGTGCCGGGCGCGGCAGGGGCGTGGTGGACT
>NZ_KI912210.1:15752-15886 GCF_000231035.2 Saccharomonospora iraqiensis subsp. paurometabolica YIM 90007
GTTGCGCTCGTTCCACCGGTGGAACCGGGTCGAGCCGGGGTCGGAGCTGGCGCCGTGGCGGTGGACCGCGACGGCGTCGGCGGCCACGGTGACCCGCCACCCGGCCAGGCGCAGCCGCCAGGCGGTGTCGGTGT
>NZ_KI912210.1:15986-21907 GCF_000231035.2 Saccharomonospora iraqiensis subsp. paurometabolica YIM 90007
CGGCGGGACGGACCAGATCGCGCGCGGTGGCCGCGCCCGGCCGCTCGTCCCCGGTCCGCAGGCCCCGCACCACCGCGACCGGGACGCCGCCGAGTTTGCCCTTGACCAGGTCGGCCGCGGCGGCGACCTCGTCGGCCACGGCGATCTCGGTGACGGCGAGCTCGTTGCCCTGGGCGTCCACCGCGCCCTCGTAGGAGCGCACCACCCGCAGCCCGGCCGAGCCGATGGCGGTGTCGGTCTGGCCGACCCGCCACGCCCGGCCCATCGTGTCCGTGATCACGACGGCGACGTCCACACCGAGCCGCTCGCGCAGGCCGTCGCGCAGCGCCCAGGCGGAGGCGTCCGGATCGGTGGGCAGCAGCGCCACCTCGCCGGTGTCCACGTTCGAGGCGTCCACCCCGGAGGCCGCCTGCACGATGCCGAGCCGGTTCTCGGTGATCACGGTGCGCCCGATCCGGGCCAGCACCCGCACCGACTCCTCGTCGATCAGCTTGCGCCGCTCGGCGTCGCGGAGCTCCGGGTCGGCGGGCACGGTCACCAGCCGGTCCTCGACCTTGGAGACCACCTTGCTGGTGACGACGACCACGTCGCCGGAGCGCAGCCAGCCCGCGGCCCCGGCCAGCGCGCCGGTCAGGTCGTCGCCGGGGCGGAACTCGGGCAGCCCCTCCACCGGCAGGATCTCCACCCGCGCGGCACCGTGCTCGTAGCCGGCGGGGTCCTGCCCGGCGGTCGTGCCCACGTGGTCGGCGTGCTCAGTCAACGTCCACCCCGGCCAGGTCCAGCGCGGCCCGCACCATCGCCGCCGTGGCGTCGACGTCGGACATCAGCAGCGGGACCGCGCGGACCGCGACCCCGGGCACGTCCACCGACTCGCCCTCGTGCACGAGCCAGCCGTCCAGCAGCCCGTCCTCGGAGGTCTTGCGCGAGCCGTAGTGCGCGCCCACGGCCCCGGCGGTGGCCTCCACGCCGAGGGCGGACAGGCAGGCGTCGGCCATGCCCCGCACCGGCCGTCCGCCGATGATCGGGGACAGCCCCACGACGTCGGCCGCGGTGGAGCGCAGCGCCTCCCGCACCCCGGGCACCGCCAACACCGATCCGATGGAGACCACCGGGTTGGACGGGGCGAACAGCACCGCGTCGGCCCCGGCGATCGCGTCCGTGACGCCCGGAGCGGGCTGCGCCTCCTCCGCGCCGACCGGCACGATCGTGTGCGCGGGCAGCTTCGCGTGGTGGCGGACCCACCACTCCTGGAAGTGCAGCGCCTTGCGCTGCTGCGGGTCGTCCGGGTCGTCCACGACGACGTGGGTCTCCACCCGGTCGTCGGTCATCGGCAGCAGCCGCACCCCGGGCCGCCACCGGTCGCACAGCGCCTCGGTCACCGCGGACAGCGGGTACCCGGCGCGGATCATCCGCGACCGGATGAGGTGGGTGGCGATGTCCTTGTCGCCGAGGTTGAACCAGGTCGGCTCGGCGCCGTAGGCCTCCAGTTCGCCCTGCACCGTCCAGGTCTCACCCGCGTGGCCCCAGCCGCGTTCGGGGTCGATCCCGCCGCCGAGGGTGTACATGCAGGTGTCCAGGTCGGGGCACACCCGCAACCCGTGCATCCAGACGTCGTCGGCGGTGTTCACCAGCGCGGTGATCTCGTGTGGCGACTCCCGCTCGCCGACGGCGGGGAGCCCGAGCGCAGCCTTGACGCCGAGCAGGAAGCGGGCACCGCCCACCCCGCCGACGACGACGACAACCTTCACAGTGCCGGCCTCTTCCCTTCCGTGACTCCACTTCGCGGCCCCGCCCGTGGTCCGCCCGGGCCGCAGCGTGCTCATTCTCCAGTGTCCCCCGCCCACCCCACCGAGCCCCCGCGAGTCGCCACTCCGGACCCGCGAGTCGCCACCTCCGACCCGCGAGTCGCCATCTCCGCCCCGCGAGTTGCCGCTCCCGGCCCGTGAGTGGGCGCTTCCGCACCGTGCACCGGCCGCCCGAATCCGCCTCCCGGTGTCGCCGCACCGTCCCGGAGTGACAACTCGGCGCACCGGAGCGGCGACTCGCGGGTGTGGGATGGCGACTCGCGGGTATCGCGAGGTGTGAGTAGGCACACATGAGGACGGGTGGGTGGTGGCGGGGAGGGGTCTGCCCGTGGGCACCGGGCGGATCCGGGGTAAACATGGCTCACACATCCGGGTCGGGGCCACCGGTGGACGGCTTAGGATGCGGGGAAGACAAGCGTAGTGTCCGGCAACGGGCCTGACCGAAAACCAAGCAGGAGAACGCAGTGACCTATGTGATCGCCGAGCCCTGCGTCGACGTGCTCGACAAGTCGTGCATCGACGAATGCCCCGTCGACTGCATCTACGAGGGCGAGCGGATGCTCTACATCCATCCCGACGAGTGCGTCGACTGCGGAGCCTGCGAGCCGGTCTGTCCGGTGGAGGCCATCTACTACGAGGACGACGTGCCGGACGAGTGGACCGCCTACACCAAGGCCAACGTCGACTTCTTCGACGAGCTGGGCTCCCCGGGCGGCGCGGCGAAGGTCGGCAAGACCGCGCACGACCCGCAGTGGATCAAGGACCTGCCCCCGCAGGGCGAATGACCCGGGCCAAGCTTCCCGACTTCCCCTGGGACTCGCTGGCCGAGCACGCCGCCACCGCGCGGGCGCACCCGGACGGCCTCGTCGACCTGTCCGTCGGGACCCCGGTCGACGAGGTCCCGGACGGCATCCGGGCCGCGCTCGCGTCGGTGTCGGAGATCCCGGGATACCCCGCCACGCACGGCACCCCCGCGCTGCGGGAGGCGGCGGTGGCGGCGCTGCGGCGCAGGCACGGCGTGGACGGTGTCGAGCCGGACGCGGTGCTGCCCACGATCGGCTCCAAGGAGCTGGTGGCGTGGCTGCCGACCCTGCTCGGCGCGGGTCCGGGGGACACCGTGGTGATCCCGGAACTGGCGTACCCGACCTACGAGGTCGGGGGGCTGCTCGCGGGCGCGACGGTGTTGCGCGCCGACGCCACCACCGCCGTCGGGCCCGGCAGGCCCGCGCTGCTGTGGTTGAACTCGCCGTCCAACCCCACGGGCCGGGTGCTCGGGGTCGAGCACCTGCGCAAGGTCGTCGACTGGGCCCGTGAGCGCGGCACGGTGGTCGTGTCCGACGAGTGCTACCTGGCGCTCGGCTGGGAGGCCGAGCCGTTGTCGATCCTGCACCCGGACGTGCACGGCGGGAGCCCGGACGGGCTGCTGGCGGTGCACTCGCTGTCCAAGTCGGCCAACCTCGCCGGGTACCGGGCCGGGTTCGTCACCGGCGACCCGGCACTGGTGCGCGACCTGCTGGCGGTGCGCAAACACGCCGGAATGATCGTGCCCCGGCCCGTGCAGGAGGCCATGACCGCCGCACTGGCCGACGACGACGCCCTGGCCACGCAGCGCGGACGCTACGCCGCCCGCCGCGCGGCCCTGCGCCCCGCACTGGAGAACGCGGGCTTCCGTATCGACCACTCGGAGGCCGGGCTGTACCTGTGGGCCACCCGCGGCGAGAGCGCCGAGGCGACCGTGGCCCGGCTGGCCGAGCGCGGCATCCTGGTTGCCCCGGGCACCTTCTACGGCCCCCGCGGCGGCGAGCACGTCCGCGTGGCCCTCACCGCCACCGACGAACGGATCGACGCCGCCGTCCAGCGGCTGACGACCTGAGCACCGGGCGAGCACGACTCGACGACCCGGGGGTAGCGCGCTGGTTCCCCGTGCCGTCATCGAAACCGCGCGTTGCGACCGGGTGAGTTTGCAAGTAGTTTGAAACTATGACCGCCCCGGAAGTGAATTTCTCGGAGCTGTCCAACAAGCCCGTTGAGACGGTTCGTAAGTTGCAGCAGTCCACAAGCCGCTCCCTGCGGGTGCACCGGCGCGGGGCGGAGGACGAGGACCTGCTGCTCACCACCGTGAGTCGTGCTGAGCAGGTCGCCGAGGTGGCTTCCACGACCACCAAGCTCTTCCTCGCGCTGATGGAGCACGACGACCGGACACGGACCCTGGTGACCGACGTTGTTCCGCGTGCCTTCCCGTGGGTCCGTTTCCTTCCGAAGGAGGGCGTGCACCAGTTCGTCGTGGAACTGGTCGAGACGTTGGAAGCGGCGGACAGTCTGGAGAATCCCGCGCCGGTGGCACATCTCGTTGCCGCCTGGCGCAGTACCGCCGAGGTTCACGCCGATCCTGAACTGCTCGCGGTCCTGAAGCGGGATGGTGTCGACTTCGGAGCCGTGCCGGAACCGACCGACGACGGAACGACATGAGTCCTGAGCGGGGAGACGACGTCGCGCAGCCGCCACGGGACGAGGAGTGGAAGATCCGTTACGGGGATCGGGCGGCTGTCGAAGGATGGCGACAACTCCTGGCGGCGGCTCCCGGCAATCTCCGCAAGGCCTGGGATCTGATGCGACACCATCCGGGCTTCGAGTCGGCGATGTCACCGTTGCGACACCATCGTCTGAAGTTCGACCTGGCCACCGGGGTGTGCGACGGGCGCGAGCTGCCCCAGTGGCAGATCGAGGTGACCGGCGGTGGCCGGGTCTGGTACCTGATCGATGACGAGAGTCACACGGTGTGGATCAAATACGCGGGAGTCGGGCACCCGCGTGCGACGGATTGACTGCTGTCCGGCGAAGCACCGCCGAGGTTCACGCCGATCCAGAACTGCTCACAATCGGTGAAGCGGGACGGTGCCGACTCCGGAGCCGTGCCGGGACCGCCCGCCCGGGACCCGGCCCCGGGGTCGTGAGCCACCTCGTCGGCCGCTCCGACCCCGGGCGGTGCGTCAGTCGTTGGCGTGCAGGGCGGCGTTGAGTTCCACCCCCGCGCCGGTGCGCGGGACGGCCTCCACCGCGCCCGTGGCCGAGTTGCGGCGGAACAGGGCGCCGGAGATGCCGGACAGCTCCCGCGCCTTCACCGACCGGCCCTCGAAGGTCACCTTCGTGCCCGCCGTGATGTAGAGACCGGCCTCCACGACGGAGTCGTCGCCGAGCGAGATGCCGACGCCACCGTTGGCGCCGATCAGGCAGCGCTCGCCGACGGAGATGACCTCCTTGCCGCCGCCGGACAGCGTGCCCATGATCGACGCGCCGCCGCCGAGGTCGGTGCCGTCCCCGACGACCACGCCCGCCGAGATCCGGCCCTCCACCATGGAGGCGCCGAGCGTGCCCGCGTTGAAGTTGACGAAGCCCTCGTGCATCACGGTGGTGCCGCCGGCCAGGTGCGCGCCGAGCCGCACCCGGTCCGCGTCACCGATCCGCACCCCGCCCGGGATGACGTAGTCGACCATCCGGGGGAACTTGTCGATGTGGTGCACCGTGACGCTGCCGTGCGCGGCCCGCAGCCGCATCCGCGTGGCCTCGAAACCCTCCACCGGGCACGGGCCGTGGTCGGTCCACACGACGTTGGACAGCAGGCCGAACACGCCGTCGAGGTTCTGCCCGTGCGGACGCACCAGGCGGTGCGAGAGCAGGTGCAACCGCAGGTACACCTCGTGCGCGTCCGCGGGGGCACGGTCGAGCGAGCCGACCGTGCTGCGCACCGCCACGACCTCCACACCGCGGACGTCGTCGGTGCCGAGCAGACCGCCGGCCGCCGCGCCGAGCGCCTCGGTGGCCTGCTCGGGGGACAGCCGCTCGGTGCCGCCCGTCGCGGCGTCCGCGGCGTCGGTCAGCTTCGGATTCGGGAACCACGTGTCCAGCACGGTCCCGTCGGGGGTCACGGTCGCCAGCCCGACGCCGGTGGCGCCGGTCGTTCCGGGATTCGGGGTCGCTGCACTCACGGCCGCCACGGTAACCCGCGCTCAGCCCGTCCGCGTCGCCACGTCGGGCAGCGCCGACAGCTCCGTCCGCAGCGTCTGCACCGCCGCGCTGATGTCGGTCAGCGCGGTCGCGCAGGCGGCGTCCCCGCCG
>NZ_KI912210.1:22007-22587 GCF_000231035.2 Saccharomonospora iraqiensis subsp. paurometabolica YIM 90007
CCGCCACCGACGTCCTCGCCGGGCTCGGCCCCGACCCGCTCCGGCCGGGCACCGTGCTGGAGGTCGGTCCGGCCGTGCATCCGCTGCCCCCGGTCGCCTTCGCGCCGGTGGCGGGGCCGGTGTCCGGCGAGCTGTCGCTGCGGATCGTCCCGGGGCCGCGCGCCGACTGGTTCACCCGCCGGGCGTGGGAGCGGCTGGTCGGCGCCCCCTACGTCGTGGGCCCGGAGAGCAACCGTGTCGGCCTGCGGCTGGACGGCCCGGAACTGCCCCGGTCCCGCTCCGGCGAGCTGCCCAGTGAGGGCATGGTGCCCGGGGCGGTGCAGGTACCCCCGTCGAGCAGGCCGACGGTGTTCCTCGCCGACCACCCGGTGACCGGCGGTTACCCGGTGATCGCCGTCGTGGTGGCCGCCGACGTCGACCGCGCGGCCCAGGCCCGGCCGGGCACCCGGGTGCGGTTCCGCATCGTGTCCCGGGCCCGGCGGTGCGGGGGACGCTGACGCCATTCCGTGCCCGGGACATTCCGGCCCGGAGATGTCCCGGTGCGGCGGCGTCCGTGGGCGCGGACACGGGTCAGCGGACC
>NZ_KI912210.1:22687-23222 GCF_000231035.2 Saccharomonospora iraqiensis subsp. paurometabolica YIM 90007
ACGTGACCTGCTGCGCACGGTGCCCGGCATCGGCGTGTGGACGGCCGCCGAGGTCGCCCAGCGCGCGTGGGGCGACCCGGACGCGGTCAGCTTCGGCGACTTCCACATTCCCGCCGTCGTGGGTCACGCGCTGGTGGGCCGGGAACTGGACGACGACGGCATGGCGGCCGAGCTGGCGCCGTACGCGCCGCAGCGGCACCGCGCGGTGCGGTACCTGGAGGCGGCCGGGTTCTCCCGCCCCCGGTACGGCCCGCGGCACCCGGTGCGCGATTTCCGCGCGATCTGAGTGCCCGCCGGGCGGATACTGGAGGCGGAACGGGAAGAGGTGCGACGTGCGCGTACTGCCGTGTGCCGACGTGGGGCTGCTCGTGGAACTCGACGGCCTCGACGCCGTGCGTGCCCTGCACGCGGCCCTGGAGGCCGACCCGCCACCCGGGGTGGTGGACCTCGTCCCGGCCGCGCGGACCCTGCTGCTCCGGCTCGACCCGCGGCACGCCGACCCGGCCGAGGTGGAACGGGCGGTGCGGGGCACCCG
>NZ_KI912210.1:23322-32259 GCF_000231035.2 Saccharomonospora iraqiensis subsp. paurometabolica YIM 90007
CCCGCCGCCCCCGCCGGCGGCGCAGCCGTTCACACGGTAGGCGCGCACCCCGGCGTCGAGGTCGTCCGCGGCCTCGGCCAGGCCGGGGCCCGCGTCGAAGCCCCGTGTGGTGCCCGGGACCGTCGAGAGCTGGGTGACGTACTTCTCACAGTTCGGCGGGTAGACCTCGCCGGGGGCGCGGAAGCAGTCGTCACCCGTGATGGCCTCCAGCTTCACGTCCAACGCGCCGGGGCCGGGGTCCTGTCCCTGGCCCTCCGGCATCGGGCCCGCCTCCCGGGAGCACCCCGCCAGCGCGACCAGCAACGCGGTGGCGACCAGCGGTCCGCGCCCGACGACCGAGTTCCTACGCACCCCTCCACCGTAGCCAGCGCGCGGTACGGTGCGGACATGCCCTCGCTCGACCCGCGCTCCGACCCGGTGGAGCTCACCGCCGCCCTCGTCGACATCGGGAGCGTCTCCGGCGCCGAGGCCGACCTCGCCGACGCCGTCGAGCACGCGCTGCGGACCCGGGCGCCGCACCTGGAGGTGGTGCGCGACGGCGACGCGGTCCTGGCGCGCACCGCGCTGGGCAGGCCGTCGCGGGTGGTGCTCGCGGGCCACCTGGACACCGTTCCGGTGAACGACAACCTGCCGTCGCACCGCACCGGATCGGGCGAGGACGAGGTGCTGCACGGGCTCGGCAGCGTGGACATGAAGGGCGGCGACGCGGTGTTCCTGCACCTCGCGGCCACCCTCACCGAGCCGCGGCACGATGTCACGTTCGTGTTCTACGACTGCGAGGAGGTCGAGGCCGACCGCAACGGGCTCGGCCGGATCGAACGGCAGCGCCCGGACTGGCTGCGCGGCGACCTCGCCGTCGTGGGGGAACCGTCGAACGCGGTGATCGAGGCCGGTTGCCAGGGCACCATGCGGGTCGAGCTGCGCACCGGGGGCGTCCGTGCGCACACCGCCCGGGCGTGGATGGGGGACAACGCCGTGCACGCACTGGCCGAGCCGCTGCGCAGGCTGACGGAGTACCGGCCGCGGACGGTGGAGATCGACGGCCTCACCTACCGGGAGGGCCTGCAGGCCGTGCGGGTCGGCGGCGGGGTGGCCGGCAACGTCGTGCCGGACGAGGCCGTGCTGGCGGTGAACCACCGGTTCGCCCCGGACGTGTCCGCCGAGCGGGCGGAGGCCCACCTGCGGGAGGTGTTCGACGGCTACGAACTCACCGTCGTGGACCGCTCCGCCGGCGCCCTCCCCGGGTTGTCGTCCCCGGCGGCGGCCGAGCTGGTCTCGGCCGCGGGCGGGCGTGTGGCCCCCAAACTCGGCTGGACGGACGTGGCGCGGTTCGCCGCGCTCGGCATGCCCGCCGTCAACTTCGGTCCCGGCGACCCGACCCTGGCGCACACCCGCGGGGAGCGGGTGGCCACCGCGGAGATCCGCCATGTGGCCGAGGTACTCGGATCGTGGCTGGGCGCGTGAGCCTACGCTGGGCGCTGTGACCGAACCGACCCGTGACGCCGGAAACGGCGACCGCCAGTCCGAGACCGGGGCCGACGACCGGCACCCGCACGAGAAGCGCCTGGGCCCCGTGCTGCTGCGCCGGGACCGGGAGGAGGCGGCCGAGGCGTCCACCACCGACCAACGGCTGCTGGACTCGCGCGGCCCGAGCGACTGGGTGCACACCGACCCGTGGCGGGTGCTGCGGATCCAGGCCGAGTTCGTGGAGGGCTTCGGCGCGCTCGCCGAGGTGCCGCGCGCGGTGACCGTGTTCGGCTCGGCCCGCACGGCGCGCGACGATCCCGAGTACCAGACCGGCCGGGAGATCGGCGCCGCGCTGGCCAACGCCGGGTTCGCCGCGATCACCGGCGGTGGTCCGGGGGCGATGGAGGCGGTCAACCGGGGTGCGTCCGAGGCGGGCGGCCTGTCCATCGGGCTGGGCATCGAACTGCCGCACGAACAGGGCATCAACGCCTGGGTCGACCTCGGGGTGAACTTCCGCTACTTCTTCGCCCGCAAGACGATGTTCATCAAGTACTCCCAGGCGTTCATCTGCCTGCCGGGCGGGTTCGGCACCCTGGACGAGCTGTTCGAGGCCCTGACGCTGGTGCAGACCAAGAAGGTCACGAAGTTCCCGGTGGTGCTGTTCGGCTCCACGTACTGGAAGGGCCTGTACGAGTGGGTGCGGGACACGGTGCTGGCCGAGGGCAAGGTCAGCGAGCGGGAGGCCGCGCTGCTGCACGTCACCGACGACATCGACGACGCGGTGGGCGTGGTAATGGAGGCGTACAAGGCGTGGGAGGAGACGCACTAGTGCAGCGACTCTGCGTGTTCTGCGGGTCGTCGTCCGGCAAGGACCCCGGCTACGCCGCGGACGCGGCGGCGCTGGGCACGATGCTGGCCGAGCGTGGGATCGGTGTCGTCTACGGCGGCGGCCGGGTCGGGCTCATGGGGACGGTGGCCGACGCGGCGCTGGCCGCGGGCGGCGAGGTCACCGGGGTGATCCCGGAACACCTGATGCGGGCGGAGATCGCCCACCACGGGCTCACCGAGCTGCACGTCGTGGCCGACATGCACGAACGCAAGGCCACGATGGCGCGGTTGTCCGACGGGTTCCTGGCGCTGCCCGGCGGGGCGGGCACGCTGGAGGAGCTGTTCGAGGTGTGGACGTGGGCCCAGCTGGGGCTGCACGCCAAGCCGGTGGGGATGCTCGACGTGCGCGGGTACTACAACAGGCTCGCCGAGTTCCTGGACCACACGGTGACCGAGGGTTTCCTCAACCACGCCACCCGCGACCTGGTCACCATCGACCCGGACCCGCGCACCCTCCTGGAAGCCCTCACCCACCACACCCCCACCCCCATCGACAAGTGGGCCGTCTGACCCGGCACCGGTCACGTTGCGTTGTGCCGTGAAGGACTCCTTCCCTGCACCTGACGCAGTGAAGGGGCCCTTCGCTGCACCACAGGCAGGGAAGGGGTCCTTCACGGCAACACCCGGGCGGGCGTGACACGATCGGGGGTATGGACGGGGAGTGGTTCCGGCGGCGGACCTGGCAGTGGCCGTCGTGGGGGGTGGACGAGCTGGTGCGGGCGAAGGGGCCACGCTCCGTGTCCGTGGTGTTGCCGGCGCTCGATGAGCGGGACACCGTCGCCGACGTCGTGGCCTCCGTCCGGCCGCTGGTCGGCACGCTGGTCGACGAGCTCGTCGTGGTCGACTCCGGTTCGTCCGACGACACCGCCGCGGTCGCCGCCGACGCCGGGGCCACCGTGGTGCACCGCGAGGACGTGCTCCCGGAGTTCGACCCGGTCCCGGGCAAGGGCGAGGTGCTCTGGCGCTCCCTGGCCGCGACCGCCGGTGACCTGGTCGTGTTCCTGGACTCCGACCTCGTCGACCCGGACCCGGCGTTCGTGCCCGCCCTGCTCGGGCCGCTGCTCACCGAATCCGGGGTCGAGCTGGTCAAGGGCTTCTACCGCCGGCCGCTGCGCGTGGAGTCGGACGAACTCGGCGCGGGGGGCGGCCGGGTGACCGAACTGCTGGCCCGGCCGCTGTTGTCCGCGCTGCGTCCGTCCCTGTCCGGCCTGGTGCAGCCGCTGGGCGGGGAGTACGCGGCACGCCGGGAGCTGCTGGAGTCGGTCCCGTTCGCCGCCGGGTACGGCGTGGAGCTCGGGCTGTTGCTCGACGCCGAGGCCCGGTACGGTCTCGACGCGCTCGCCCAGGTGAATCTGGGCGTGCGCAAGCACCGCAACCGGTCGCTGCTCCAGCTCGGTGTGATGGCCCGGCAGATCCTCGGGACCGCGCTGGACCGGTGCGGCCCGCCCCCCTCCGGAGGCGGCGGCGACCTCTCCCCGTCGGACGCCGCCGCCGAGCTGACGCAGTTCGTGCAGGTCGCGGGGGAGTGGGTGCCGGACGTGGCCACCGTCCGGCTGGCCGACCGGCCCCCGATGCGGGAGGTGTCGGCGCGGCGCACGTGAGGGGCGCGGGTATGTCACGATCGGATCGTGACCACCGCCCTGATCTATCTCCTCGTGATGCTGCTGGTGGCGGCCGTGGTGTTCCTGCTCGCCTCCCTGGTCTTCGGGCGGGGCGAGGAACTCGCCCCGCTGGCACCGGGGAGCTCGCCCACACGGCTGCCCGCCGAGGACGTCACCGGCGAGGACGTGGCCGCCACGCGGTTCCAGATCGTCGTGCGGGGCTACAAGATGTCCGAGGTCGACTGGGTGCTGTCCCGGCTGGGCACCGAGATCGACGAACTCCGCCAGCGGGTCACCGAGCTGGAGGGCCGGCTCGAACAGGGCGAGGTGCCCACGGCGACCGCGGGACGGCGCGATGAGTGACGTCGCCGTCTCGGTGGAGGTCGCCGCCCCCGCGGGCACCACCTGGCTGGCGCTGACCGACTGGGAGCGACAGGGCGAGTGGATCGTGGGCACCGACGTCCGGGTGGTGTCCGGCAACGGCCGCAGCACCGGATCCCGTATCGAGGCGTTCACCGGTGTGGGCGCGGTGGGGGTCACCGACACGATGGAGATCACCACCTGGGAACCACCGGTGCGCTGCACGGTGCGCCACCTGGGCCGGGTCGTCCGCGGCACGGGCGCGTTCCACGTGCAGGCACGCGGCCCGCAGCGGTCGACGTTCGTGTGGTCCGAGGAGCTCGACCTGCCGTTCGGGCCGGTCGGCAAGGCCGGCTGGCTGCTGGCGAAACCCGCGTTCGTGCTGGGGCTGCGCCGGTCGCTGGACAATTTCGCCCGCTTCGCCGAGTCGTACGAGGTGGGCCGGTGAGCGCCGGACCGGCGCCCGGCCCGCCCGCGGAGCTCGTCGGCGCCGACGGCGTCGTCCGCTGCGCGTGGGGCAACACCGCCCCGGACTACGCCGCGTACCACGACCACGAGTGGGGGGTGGAGCTGCACGGCGAGGCGGCGCTGTTCGAGCGGCTGACCCTGGAGGGATTCCAGTCGGGGCTGTCCTGGCTGACCATCCTGCGCAAACGGGAGGGCTTCCGGCGCGCGTTCACCGGCTTCGAGCCGTCCCGGGTGGCGGCCTTCACCGAGGACGACGTCGCCCGGCTGCTGGCCGACCCGGAGATCGTGCGCAACCGTGCGAAGATCCGTGCCACGGTGACCAACGCCCGCGCGGTGACCGCGCTGGACGTCCCGCTGGACGAGCTGCTGTGGTCGTTCGCCCCCGACCCGGCCACCCGGCGCCGCCCGCGCACGATGTCCGACGTCCCGGCGACCACACCGGAGTCGACGGCGATGGCGAAGGCGCTGAAGCGGCGCGGCTTCGTCTTCGTCGGCCCCACCACCTGCCACGCTTTGATGCAGGCCACCGGCATGGTCGACGACCACGTCGAGGCCTGCTTCCGCGCGGGGTCACCTCCCGTTGTGCCGTGAGGGGCACTTTCCCTGCGTGTGACGCAGCGAATGTGCCCCTCACGGCCCCTGATGCAGGGAAAGTGCCCTTCACGGCAACACCCGGGTGGCCGGGTGGGTGGCGGTCACTTTCCGCGGAAGTGCGGGGTGCGTTTGTCGACGAAGGCTTCGACGGCTTCGGTGTGGTCGGCGGTGGCGCCGAGTTCCGCCTGGGCGGTCTGCTCCGCCGCCAGTGCCTCCCGCAGGGTGCTCTCGGCCGCGCCGCGCACCGTGCTCTTGATCCGCGCGTACGCCACCGTCGGCCCCGCGGCGAGTTTCGCCGCGACCGCGTGCGCCCGGGTGGCCAGTTCGTCGTCCGCCACCACCTCGCTGACCAGGCCGATCCGCAGCGCCTCCGCGCTGTCCACCGTGCGGGCCAGCATCATCAGCTCCATCGCCCGCCCCTGACCGACCAGCCGCTGCAACGTCCACGACGCGGCCGAGTCCGGGCCGAGCCCCACGTTCGCGAAGGCCATCAGGAAGGTCGCCGAACTCGCCGCCAGACGCAGGTCGGCCGCGTACGCGAACGCGGCCCCCGCCCCGGCGGCGGGGCCGTTGACGGCCGCGACGACCGGTTTCGGCATCTCCGTGATCGTTGTCACGATCGGGTTGTAGTGGTCGCCGACCGTCCGCAGCGGCGCCTCGTCGCCGGACCGCAGCATCCCCACGTGTTCCTTCAGGTCCTGCCCGGCGCAGAAGGCCTTGCCCGCGCCGGTGAGCAGCACCGCGCGCACCGCCGGGTCGTCGGCGGCCTCCCGCAGCGCCGCCAGGAGCTGCTCCTTCAACTCCACGGTCAGCGAGTTGTACGCCGAGGGCCGATCGAGCGTCAGGGTGCGCACCCCGTCCGCGTCGGCCCGCTTCAACACGTCCTCTGTGGTCACCGAATCCTCCGTTGTCGTTGCCGACCGCGAGTGTGACAGGAGCGTGAAGCGCATACCAGCGGCGATGGACCGCCGTTAAGATCGGTCCGCGTTCGCGGCCCACTCCGCATGGGGGACAATGGAACAGACCCGGTTGCTTCGGCGAGCGCGACCCGGGCGCGCTGGTTCACAACGGAGGGAGCACGCTATGGCGGCCATGAAGCCCCGGACCGGTGACGGTCCCCTCGAGGTGACCAAGGAGGGGCGGGGCCTCGTGATGCGCGTGCCGCTCGAGGGCGGTGGGCGCCTTGTCGTCGAGCTGACGGCCGAGGAGGCCAACGACCTGCACACGGCGCTGCAGGAGGCCGTCGGCTGACAGCGGTGGCAGCCGGTCGGCGGTGTCCCCCCGGCCGACGACCGTATCCGTCCGTTGCCCCGAGCCGGGATCCGCGCGGCCCGGCTCGGTTCGTTGTGCCTGGAGGTCCTGTGGCGCGCTCGCCGTTCCCGTCCGTACCCACCCGATCGGTCGACGTCCCCACCCGATCGGTCGACGTCGTCGTCACCGACACCGCCCGCCGGGGCACCCCCCTTGCCGAGGTGGTCGCCGAGGGGGAGCGAACCCCGCACGACGCCGTGCTGGACGACCTCTCGGCCACCCGTGCGCCCGGCGAGGTGCAGGTGCTCCCCGGGTCCGAGGGCCCCGGGTGGCTCGTCGGCGTGGGCGCGGGCGGCCCACGTTCGTACCGTACGGCGGGGGCGGCGTTCGTGCGAGCGGTGCAGGCGGCCGCCGGAGCGGAGGCCGACGCGGGTGGCCGACCCGCCGTGACCGTCCAGGTCCGGCTCCCCGCGGGGGCGACCGTCGACGAGTACGCCGCGTTCACGACCGGTGTCGTCCTCGGTGGCTACCGGTTCCGCGTCACCGGCACCGAGGATCCGCCCCGTCCGCGCCGGATCCGGCTGCTGACCGACCGTGCCCGCACGGACGGCCGTGCCGACGCGGGCCGTGCCGACGCAGGCCGTGCCGACGCGGACCGTGCCGATGCCGTGGCGCGGGCGGTCACGACGGCCCGCGCGACCGCGCTGGCCCGCGATCTGGCCAACGCTCCCTCCAACGTGAAGACGCCGGACTGGCTGGCCACGACGGCGGAACGGGTCACGGCGGGGACCGCGGGCCTGTCGGTGACCGTGCGCGACGAGCGTTGGCTGGCCGACAACGACTTCGGTGGCGTGCTCGCGGTCGGCGGCGGGTCGGCCAGCCCGCCGCGCCTCATCGAGGCCACCTACCGCCCCCGCGACGCCCGTACGCATCTGCTGCTGGTCGGGAAGGGCATCACCTTCGACAGCGGCGGGATCTCGGTCAAGCCGGCCGCGGGCATGCACCTGATGCGCACCGACATGTCCGGTGGTGCGGCCGTGCTCGCCGCCGTCCGCGCGATCGCCGCGCTCCGGCTGGACGTGCGGGTCACCGCCCTCGTGCCCGCCGCCGAGAACATGATCTCCGGCTCCGCCTTCCGCCCCGGCGACGTCGTCCGGCACCACGGAGGGCGGACGAGCGAGATCGAGAACACCGACGCCGAGGGCAGGCTGGTGCTCGCCGACGCGCTGGCCTACGGCGCGGCCCGGTACCGGCCGGACGCCGTCGTGGACGTGGCCACGCTGACCGGGGCGATGAAGGTGGCCCTGGGCCTGCGTACCGGGGGGCTGTTCGCCTCGGACGACGGCCTCGCCACCCGGGTCGCGGAGGCGGGCGCGCGGACCGGGGAGGCGTGGTGGCGGATGCCGCTGTCCGACGAGCACACCCCCGACGTGACCGGGGACCTGGCCGACGTGCGGCAGGCACCCCCCGGCCCCGGTGGCATCACCGCCGCGCTGTTCCTGCGCGAGTTCACCGCGGGCCTGCCGTGGGCGCACCTGGACATCGCCGGGCCCGCGCGGGCGGAGACCACCTACGCCGAGGTCGTGCCGGGCGGTACCGGTTTCGCCGCCCGGACCCTCGTCGAACTGGCGGCCTCCTACACCTGAGCACCCGCACCGGGATGCGGCGGCGTCCGTGTCGTCCGCGTCACCACGCGGTGGCCGGAATCAGTTAGCCATGCTTACGGTCGGGGCGTGACCCCTCTCGCGCGGGAGCGTGCCGCCGACGTCCGCCGGATCACCGTCGCCGTCGCCGCGGCGGGGATCTGCTCGTTCGCGCTGCTCTACGCGCCGCAGCCGCTGCTGCCCCAGCTCGCCGCCGAGTTCGGTCTCGACCCCGGCGGGGCCTCGCTGGCCGTGTCGGTCGGCACCGGGGCGCTGGCCGTGGCGGTGCTCCCGGTGGCCGTGGTCTCCGAGATGGTGGGCCGCCGTCCGGTGATCCTCGCGTCGGTGTCGGCCTCGGCCGCGCTCGGGCTGGTTCTGGCGTTCGCGCCGAACTACGAGGTGCTGCTCGCGCTGCGGGCCCTGCAGGGGGTCGCCATCGCGGGCTTCCCCGGTGTCGCCGCCGCCTACCTGGCCGAACAGCTCGGCAGTGCGGGGGTCGCCGGGGCCGTCGGCGCCATGATCGCGGGGAACACCGTGGGCGGGATGCTCGGCAGGCTGGTCAGCGGTGCCGTCACGGACCCGTGGGGATGGCACGGCGCCCTGGCGACCGTGGCCGTGGTGGCCGCGGCGTGCGCCCTGGTGACCGTGGCGAGCCTGCCCCGCCG
>NZ_KI912210.1:32359-40190 GCF_000231035.2 Saccharomonospora iraqiensis subsp. paurometabolica YIM 90007
CGGGCCGGGGGAGGTCGTGTCCCCGCGAGGTCGCCCGGGGGTGTCGAGGGCGGCTGCGGGGCGGCGGCTGCGCACCGTGCTGACCGGGGTCGGGGCGGCCCTGCGCAGTCCGGTGCTGCTGGCGCAGTACGGGGTCGCACTGCTGGCGATGGGGTCGTTCGTCGCCCTTTACAACGCGGCGGGGTTCCGGCTCACCGGTGAGCCGTTCGCGCTCAGCCCGGCCGTGGCCTCCCTGGTGTACCTCTCCTACGCCACGGGGTCGGTGTCCTCGGCGACAGCGGGCAGGCTGGTGGCCCGGTTCGGTCGGCCGCGGTGCCTGGTCGTGGCGCTGACCACGACCGCCGTCGGCGCGGTCGTGACGCTGTCCGGGTCGCTGGCCGTCGTGGTCGTCGGGTTCGTGGTGTTCACCGGCGGGTTCTTCGCCGCGCACGCGGTGGCCAACGGCTGGGTCGCCCTGCGGGCCCCGGCGCAGGCCCGTGCGTCCGCGTCCGGCCTCTACACGCTGGCCTACTACCTGGGCAGCAGTGTCGGCGGCACCCTCGGCAGCATCGTCTTCGGTGCCGCGGGCTGGGGATGGCTCGTCGGCACCGTGGTGGTGTGGCTCGCGCTCGCCGCGGCGGGGGTCGCCCTGCCCGGGGCGGCGACCGCACGGCACCGTACGACGCCGTGACCGTACGATGCCGTGACCGCAGGAGACCGTGATCGCACCGCGGGCACGACTTCGTCGGCGGCGTGAGACCGCGTCTCAGGACGTGGCGACGGCGGCCACCAGGAGCCCGCTGCCCACCGGCAGCAGGGTGGGCACCAGCCGCGGATCGTCCCGGACCGCCCGGGCAACCTCCCGCAGCGCGAGCAGTTCCGGCTCGCGCCGGGAGGGATCGGCGATCCGCCCCGCCGCGAGCACGTTGTGGAAGGCGATCACGCCGCCCGGCCGCAGCAGGTCCACGCTCTGCTCGTAATAGTGCGGGTACTCCAGCCTGCCCGCGTCGGCGAACACGAGGTCGTACCCGCCCGCGGTCAGCCGGGGCAGGACATCGAGGGCGCGTCCGATGATCAGCCGCATCCGGCCCGCGGCGAAGCCTGCGTCCGAGAACGCGGCCCGGGCGCTCCGGTGGAACTCCGGCTCCAGGTCGATCGAGGTGAGGACACCGTCGGAGGCCATGCCCCGCAGCAGGTACAGGCCGGAGACACCGGCCCCCGTCCCGATCTCGACGACGGCGCGGGCCTGCAGCCCGGCGGCGAGGAAACTCAGCGTGGATCCCGTGGCGCCCGACACCGGCAGACATCCGAGCCGCTCCGCGCGCAGGCGCGCGCCGGCGAGGACCTCGTCCTCGGGCAGGTACGCCTCGAGGAACTCGCCGAGATCGACCGAACCGGTGATGTGCGTCTCGGAGTTCACGCGCCTGAGGTTAGCGTGGAGCTGCACCGCCGACCCCGCCCACTCGGGCGAGGACCGATGCGGTGACCGTGCGCGACCGGGTCGGCACCCGGCGTCGCCCGGGGCGCCCGGGATCCGACCAGGGTCCGACCAGGGTCCGACCGGGGTCCGACCGGGGCGGAGATCCCCGACGCCCACGAGGACGGCACCGCTTTCTCAGCGGGCTCTCAGCACGACCTCACTACAACCACAGGAAAGCGGGTAAGACTGGGAGCCCGGGACGGGAACTCCCGCCGCCGACGCCACGTTGGTGTCAGTAGTGAAGGGGAACGGGCCGATGGAGGTGCCTCCGCTGCCGTACGACAGCACGCAGACCGCTCCGGCACCGGTCGAGGACGAGGCCACGTGGACGCCGCCCACGTGGGACGAGGTGGTGCGGGACCACGCCGACCGCATCTACCGGCTCGCGTACCGGCTGTCCGGCAACGCCCACGACGCCGAGGACCTGACCCAGGAGACCTTCATCCGGGTGTTCCGGTCGCTGGCCTCCTACCGGCCCGGCACGTTCGAGGGCTGGTTGCACCGCATCACCACGAACCTCTTCCTCGACATGGCGCGCCGCCGGTCGCGGGTGCGGATGGAGGGCCTGCCGGAGGACACCGACCGCATCGTCGGGGACGACCCGAGCCCCGAGCAGGTGTACTCCAACACCCACCTGGACCCCGATCTCCAGGCCGCCCTCGACGAACTGCCGCCCGAGTTCCGCGCGGCGGTCGTGCTGTGCGACGTCGAGGGGCTGTCGTACGAGGAGATCGGCGCGACGCTCGGGGTCAAGCTGGGCACGGTGCGCAGCCGCATCCACCGCGGCAGGCAGGCACTGAAGTCGTCGCTCGAGCGCAGGCGGGCGCTCGTGCAGGAGGCGCGGGTATGACGTCGAACAGGGGCTGGGGGTTCTCCGAGTCGCATCTGCTGCCGGACGTCGTCGTGGCGTTCGTGGATCAGGAGCTGTCGCCCGGAGCCCAGGAGCGCGCGGCCGCGCACCTGGCCCACTGTCCCGGCTGCGCCGCCGAGGTCGCGGCGCAGCGTGCGGCCAGCAGCGCGGTCCGGAAGGCGGAGTCCCCGTCGATCCCGGCCGGGTTCCTGGCGAATCTGCGGGCGATCCCGCAGCACACCGACACCCCGTCGGTGCCGGACAACCTCGCCGTCGACCCGGACGGGCAGATCGTCACGGTGCAGCGGCCCGGGCAGGTGGCGGGGCTGCGGGGCGGCGCGCTGGGCACCTCCTCCCCGCTGGGCACCGCGTCCACCGTGCTGGGGGGTGGCGGCCTCCGCTTCTGGTCGGTGCGGCGCCGGGCCACCCAGGGTGCGGGCGTGGTGGTGTCCGGCCTGGTCCTGAGCGCACTGGCGTTTACCGCGACGTCCGGTGTGGGCGCGAGCGGCGGCACCGGGGACGCCGAGAGCCCCGGTCCGGGATCCTCCGGGGTCTGGCCCGCCCACCTGGGCTCTCCGCGGGGTGCCTCGCCCACCGCGGACACCGGCGGGACCACCTCCCCGGCCCCGGGGACACCCGTGGCCACCACGGTCTCCGGACCTCCGACCGGGTCGGCGTCGGCCCCGCGCGGGTCGGCCACCGGGACGTCGACGAGCGGCACCGGGACCGGCACCGCGAGCGCCACCGGCACCGCGACGGCCGTGTCGGAACGCACCGAACCCACCGTCCCGTCCACCGGTCTCCCCGGAACGCCCGCGCTCACCGGCCCGGGGTACGGCCCACGCTGACTTCACCGCCCCGAGGGCAGCATCGGCGTGGCAGGCTTGGCGTAGGGTCACGTCGAGCGATCATCAAGCCAGCACCGGGGAAGAATGAACGAGCGATCCACGCCGAGCCACGGGGAGTCCACCGAGTCGGGTGCGTCGCGGCTCCCGCCGCGCCCGGTCAGTCGTCCCGCGGTGGACCCTGCCCTGGAGGCCGCCTTCTCCCGGCCGCACGGGGTGCAGGGTTCGTTCTCCCCCGAGGGGGGCCGGGATCCGGTCCCGCAGGGGTCGCCGCCCGCGCCGCCTCCCCCCGCGCTGGCGGAGGCCTTCGGCAGGCCCGAGGGTGCCGACGACGTCGTCCTGCAGCGGCCCACCGGGGAGGCCGGGCCGACGTCCGGCAATGGCGGTGACAGCGACGGTGCCGACGACCAACCGCTGTGGACGTCGGTCGAGGATCCCTGGCGCGACCCGGGCGCGGCCGCGGTCCTGGGCGGTCCGGCGGTGCCGGACACCGACCGCACGGACGGGGAGAGCGAACGACCCCGGGGTCCGCAGCTGAGCCTGCCGGAGGTGCTGTTCGGTCGTCGCGTCCGGCCGACGGCCCTGGCGCTGCTCGGCGTGGTGGCCCTGCTCGTCGGCGCGTTGGGCGGCGCGGTCGGGTGGGCGCTGGCCAACGCGGGCGACTCGCTCACCGGCGAGCTCGAGATCGCGGAGGCCCGGCACGGCAAGGAACGGCCCGCCGGCTCCGTGGCCGCGATCGCGGACCGGGTGGCGCCCGCCGTCGTCTCGATCGAGGTGGAGTCCGGGCAGGCCGGTGGCGTCGGCTCCGGCGTCGTCATCGACGGCCAGGGTTACGTGCTCACCAATCACCACGTCGTCGCCCAGGCGGTGGACAACGAGAACACCGAGGTGCGTGCGGTGTTCACCGACGGGACACGCGTGCCGGGACGGATCGTGGGCACCGACCCGAAGACCGACCTCGCCGTGCTCAAGGTCGACGTCACCAATCCCGTGGTGATCCGGATCGGGGACTCCGGTGCGCTCGCCCCCGGGGACGCGGTGATGGCGATCGGTTCGCCGTTCGGGCTGGAGAACACGGTGACCGAGGGCATCGTCAGCGCCCTGAACCGGCCGGTGACCGCGCCCGGGGAGGACGGCAACCCGGCGGTGACCTACGACGCGATCCAGACGGACGCGGCCATCAACCCCGGCAACTCCGGCGGCGCGCTGGTCGACTCGACCGGTGCGCTCGTGGGGATCAACTCGATGATCCGCACCGTCGGCAGCGGCGGTGAGGGCGGCAGCATCGGTCTCGGGTTCGCGATCCCGGTGAACCAGGCCATCGCGATCAGTGAGCAGCTGATCGCCGACGGGCAGGTGGAACACGCCGCGATCGGGGTGAACGCGGCGTCGGTGTCGGCGACCGCGTCCGAGGGCGCCCAGGTCCGCAACGTCGTCGAGGGTGGCCCCGCGGCGCGGGCCGGGATCGCCGAGGGCGATGTGATCACGAAGGTGGGCGATCGCCGGGTGCGCACCGCGGCCGAACTCACCGTCGCGGTGCGCGAGCACGACATCGGCCAGGAGGTCCCGGTGCGGTTGGTGCGCGGGGGTCGGCCGTTGACCGTCGAGGTCACCCTGGGCTCGGACTGACCCGGAGCCGCCACGGACGGGGTACGCTGTCGGCGCACCGGGTTCGAGGCGGAGGTGTTCGGCGTGTTCGAGAGCATCGGTTGGAGCGAGATCGTCGTTCTCATCATCGCCGCTCTGTTCATCCTGGGCCCCGAACGGCTGCCGGAGGCGGCGGCCTGGCTCGGCCGGTCACTGCGTAAGGTCCGGGATTTCGCGACGGGGGCGCGGCAGCAGTTGCGCGACGAGATGGGGCCCGAGTACGAGGAGTTCCGCAAACCCGTCGAGGACCTGCGGAACCTGCGCAACTTCGACCCGAAGCGCGCGGTGACCCAGCACCTCTTCGACGGCGACCGGGACCCGTTGGGCCTGGACAACCTCAACCGGACCGACCCGGGCCCCCCGTCCGTCAAGCCCAACGGCTACGCCGACACCGGTGGCCCCACGGACGCGGGCCCCCTCCGCCCGGGCGAGAAACCCCCGGTCGACCCGGACGCCACCTGACCCAACCCGCGAGTCGCCACTCCAGGACCGCGAGTTGTCATCCGGCGCCCGCGAGTCGCCTCTCCATGCCCGCGAGTCCCCTCTCCACGCCCGTGAGTCGACACCACGAACCCGCGAGTCGACACTCCGACCGGCGAGTCGCCTTCCCGGGACCTCCGCCGGACGGCTTCGCGCCAGGACTGCGAGACCCCTCGCGGTCCTGGCGCGCCAACTCGCGGTTCTGGCACGTCAACTCGTGGGTCAGAGACGGCGACTCGCGGGTCTGGAACGGCAACTCGCGGGCATGGAGGGGCGACTCGCGGGTTGGTGGGGTGGGGCGTCAGCGGCCCGCCGGGGTGACGTTGAGCATCATGCCGGACAGGCCGCGGGCGCGGACGGACAGCTTCTCGGCCGCCTCGGTGAGCACCGTGCTCGCCGCGGAGTCCGGCTCGGACAGCACCAGCGGTGTGCCCGCGTCACCCTGCTCGCGCAGCGCGGGCTCCAGCGGCACCTGGCCGAGCAGCGGCACCTCGGCGCCGACGGACCTGGTGAGCGAATCGGCCACCGTCTGCCCGCCCCCGGAGCCGAAGATCTCCATGCGGGTGCCGTCGGGCCCCTCGAACCAGGACATGTTCTCGATGACCCCGGCCACCCGCTGGCGGGTCTGCAGCGCGATCGCGCCCGCCCGCTCGGCGACCTCGGCCGCCGCCTGCTGCGGCGTGGTGACCACCAGCAGCTCCGCGTTCGGGATGAGCTGGGCCACCGAGATGGCGATGTCGCCGGTGCCGGGGGGCAGGTCCAGCAGCAGGATGTCCAGGTCGCCCCAGAAGACGTCGGCGAGGAACTGCTGCAACGCCCGGTGCAGCATCGGCCCCCGCCACACCACCGGGGTGTTGCCCGGGGTGAACATGCCGATCGAGATCGTCTTCACGCCGTGCGCCTGCGGCGGCATGATCATCTTCTCGACCTTGGTGGGCTTCTCGGCTGCCCCCAGCATCCGCGGCACCGAGTGGCCGTAGATGTCGGCGTCCACCACACCCACCGACAGGCCCTTGCGCGCCATCGCGGCGGCGAGGTTGACGGTGACGCTGGACTTGCCGACGCCGCCCTTGCCGGAGGCGACGGCGTAGACGCGGGTCATCGAGCCGGGCTGGGCGAACGGGATCTCCGGCTCCTCGGCGTCGCCGCGCAGCTTCTGACGCAGTTCGGTGCGCTGCTCGTCACTCATGACGTCCAGCTCGACGCGCACGTCGCGCACCCCGTCCAGCTTCTCTACGGCCGCCGTGGTGTCGCGGGTGATCGTGTCCTTCAGCGGACAGCCCGCCACCGTCAGGTAGATGGCCACGTACACGACACCGTCGTCGCCGATCGTGATGTCCTTGACCATGCCGAGCTCGGTGATCGGCTTGTGGATCTCCGGGTCGTGGACGTCGTTCAGCGCGGCGCGCACGTCCTCGACGCTGGGGGTCTCTTGCGTGGTGGTCACTGCTCGGGCACCGACCTTTTCGTCGCTGGGGGTTGCGCTTGCTCCCCTCATGCTACGTCCCCCGTGATCGGTGCCTGCCACAACGGCCGCGCGAGGCCCTGGGCCGCGACGAAGTGTAATATGGATCACACACGATCGGTATGATCGAGGGTCGCGCCGCCGACCTCACCCGCAGTCCGTTCGCGGGTCCGAGTGCGGTGGCCGACGGCGTGACCCGCGGGAAGGCGGGGCCTGCATGGAGACGCTGATCACGATCGTCGTCATCGTCGGCCTGGTGCTGGCAGTCGCGGCGATGTCCTCGGTGCGGATCGTCCGGCAGTACGAACGCGGACTGGTCTTCCGGTTCGGGCGGGTGCACCGGGTGCCCCGGGAACCCGGGCTGAAGCTGATCGTGCCGGGGGTCGACCGGATGACGAAGGTCAACATGCAGATCGTCACCCTGCCCGTACCCGGGCAGGACGGCATCACCCGGGACAACGTCACCGTCCGGGTGGACGCGGTCGTGTACTTCAAGGTGATCGACCCGGTGCAGGCGGTCGTCGGGGTGGAGAACTACCGCTTCGCGATGCTGCAGGTCGCCCAGTCGAGCCTGCGCCGCACGATCGGGGAGAGCAGCCTCGACGACCTGCTCTCCCGCCGGGAGGCGCTGAACGAGGGCCTGGAACTGATGATCGACAGCCCGGCCGCCAACTGGGGCGTGCACATCGACCGGGTGGAGATCAAGGACGTCGCGCTGCCGGAGGCGATGAAGCGGGCGATGTCCCGCCAGGCCGAGGCCGAACGCGAGCGGCGCGGCCGGGTGATCTCGGCCGAGGGCGAGCTGCAGGCCTCGGAGAAGCTGTCCCAGGCGGCGGCCCGGATGGCCGACACCCCCGCCGCGTTGCAGCTGCGGCTGCTGGAGACGGTGGTGGAGGTCTCGGCGGAGAAGAACTCGACGTTGGTGCTGCCGTTCCCGGTGGAGATGCTGCGCTTCCTGGACGAGTCCGCGAAGCGCGACGCTGCCGGGTGGGCGGGGGCCGAGGCCGGACAGGAGGCCGCGTCGACCGGGGAGGCCGAGCCGACCGGAGACACCGCAGCGGCCGGCGAGCCGGGCACGCAGCGCG
>NZ_KI912210.1:40290-47958 GCF_000231035.2 Saccharomonospora iraqiensis subsp. paurometabolica YIM 90007
CACCGCAGCGGCCGGCGAGCCGGGCACGCAGCGCGGGCGGGCGCTCACGGAGGAGGTGCCCGGGGCCTCGCCCGTCCCGCCCGCGCGGACGGCAAGCGACGTCGACCACCACGCCGAGACGTAACGAGGTGATCACGTTCAGCGGGGGCTGTTGCGTCGTCATGGGGTGTGCGGCCCTGCCGATCACGAACGCACGGGCGCCGGACCGGCCCCCCCGATTCGATCACTTTCGGGTCACGACTGGACCGCTTCCGTGATCGAATCCTACGCCTATCGGCGGCTGTGACCGCTCTGAGCTGTCGGCGAGACTCACCCACCGCACTGCTTTGATCACGCACGACGCTGCGGTGGCGCGGCGTCGCTGGGGGAGGGGACGCGACGGTGGGATCGCACCGGACCGGCTCACGCACGCACTCGTTCCGTACGACACTCACCGTCACGGTGACCGCCATGATGGCGACGCTGCTGCCGGGCCTGCCCACCCATGCGGCCCAGGAACAGGCAGACAGCGGCGTGACGACCGCCGCGGCGACGGAGAGCGAAGCGCTCACGGCGGCCCGGAAGCACTGGAGGCCAATCCGGACGGCACCTTGACTCTGGAGCAGTCGGTCGTGCCCGACGTGTCCGCCGGGACGGCAAGTGGGTACCGATCGACTGGAACGCGGAGAAGGACGTCAGCATCGGCCGCGCCAGGTGGAACGGCGGGTGGCAGAACTTCCTGCCGGGCGCGGTCGACGACGTCAAGCTCTACAGCCGCGCGCTGTTCAGCGAGGAGGTGCGCGCCCAGGCCTCCCGGGACCTCACCCTGACCCACCACATGGCGTTGAACGAGAGCGCGGGCACCGGTACGGCCGACTCCGTGGGTGGCCGCGGCGGCACCCTGCACAACGGGGCCTCCTTCGTCGAGGGCTACGTGGGCAACGGCGTCGAACTCGACGGCACCGACGACCACGTCACCACCGAGGCGGTGGACCTCCGCACGGACGAGAGCTTCACCGTCACGTCGTGGGTGAACCTTCGGGAACGGGGTGGCAAGGTGACTGCGGTCAGCATCGACGGGGAGCAGACCAGCAAGTTTCGACTCGGGCACGTGTCCGACAGTCGGGACAGGCTCGGCACCTGGATCTTCGAGGTGACCGATGCCGACGACGAGAACGGGGCTGTGACCGATGCGGCAGTGTCGACCCTGGAGAACGAGGTCGACACGTGGGTCCACCTCACCGGTGTCTACGACGCCCCCACGGACCAGGTGTGGCTGTACGTCAACGGCACACGTCTCGGCGACGGGGCGGTACGTGACAAGTGGAACGCGACGGGCGGCCTCGCCATCGGCCGTGGCAAGGAGGCGGGAACCCACGCGCAGCACTGGCCCGGCCGCGTGGACGACGTCCGGCTGTATGCCGGGGCGTTGGGTAGTGACCGGGTCAACGACCTCTACGAGTCGTACAACGAGATCGAAGAGCCCGCCCCCGTCGAGTTCCCGGACGGCAGTGCCCTGCGTGTGAACGATTCCGGAACGTCCGAGGCGCTGTACCTGGTGGTCGGGGGCGCCCGGATCGACGTCGCCGACGAGGACGAGTTTCTCGGCACCGGACGCGCCCTCGACGAGCTGATGACCGCGCCACACGCCTCGCTGATGACCCTGCCCGAGGTGATGCGGGACGGAACCCGGGTGAGAGTCCCGGATTCCGACCAGGTCTGGCTCATCGAGGACGGGCGGCGGAGCCCGACCACGGACGACGGGAACGCCCACGTCGTCCCGGCCCGCACACTCGACGACTATCCGGAAACGGCGGTCTGACCGCACCGCGTCAGCGAGATCCGGTACGAGCGCTCGCGACCGCGGGCGGACTGGGGAGGACACGTGCGTCCACACGGGACCAGACTGCGCAGGCTCGGCGGCCGCGGCCGGAAGCGGGCGGCGGCGCTGGCGGCGCTCATGGCGGCGGGTCTGTTGACCGCCGTCGAGGCGCCTCCGTCGGCCGGTGCCGAGGGCAGCCCGTCGGTGCCGCTCCCGGAGATGCCCTCGGTGCCGGTGACCGACCTGCCCATGGAGGAACGGGAGCAGGACGAGGTCAGCCGGGACGCGCTGCACGGCGACCAGCCGGAGGAGTCCGGCAACGGACCCGCCGGCTCCGGGAGTTACACCGCGACCTCGCTGAAGCCGTCGGCGGAGTGGTCCGTGTCGGCCCAGACGGGCACCTTCACCTGGAACTACCCGATGCGGGTGCCCCCGGCCCCGGGTGGTTTCACCCCGAATGTCTCGCTGTCCTACTCGTCCGCCGCGGTCGACGGGCTGACGAGCACGACGAACAACCAGGCGGGCTGGGCCGGTGACGGCTGGGCGATGTGGCCCGGCTACATCGAACGGGACTACGGCAGCTGTGCCGAGGACCTGCCCGGGGAGCCGGAGGACAATCCGGTCGACCTGTGCTGGAAGTCGGACAACGCCACCCTGTCGTTCAACGGGTCCGCGACCTCGCTCATCAAGGACGAGGACACCGGCACGTGGCGCCCCGAACAGGACGACGGGTCGCGCATCGAACGGCTGACCGGTGCGGACAACGCCGACGACAACGGGGAGCACTGGAAGGTCACCACGGCCGACGGCACCCGGTACTTCTACGGCGCCCGCTCCGCCGCGAAGTCGACCTGGACGGTCCCGGTCTACGGCGACGACGCCGGTGAACCGTGCCATGCGGGGGACTTCGCCGACTCCTACTGCCACCAGGGCTACCGCTGGAACCTGGACAAGGCGGTCGACACCAACGGCAACGTCATCCACTACACCTACGAGACCGAGACCAACAGCTACGGGCGCAACGAGAACGAGGAACCCACCGAGTACGTCCGCGACGGTCGACTGAAGCGCATCGACTACGGCCTACACGAGGACGGCGACGGTCCCGCGACCGGCCGGGTGCTGTTCACCGCGGAGGACCGCTGCGTCCCCGGCTCGACGTGTACGCGGGAGAAGGAAGAGAACTGGCCGGACGTCCCGTGGCACTTCGAATGCGACGGCGGCACCTGCGAGGACTACCAGCAGGCGCCGAGCTTCTGGTCGAGCGAACGTCTGGCGAAGGTCACCACCCAGGTCCGCCGGGGTGACGACTACCGGGATGTCGACTCGTGGACCCTGCGACACGAGTTCCCGGACCCCGGCGACGGGGAGGAACCGGCGTTGTGGTTGGCGGGCGTCACGCACACCGGCCACGTGGGTGACGAGATCGCGCTGCCCGAGGTGACGTTCGAAGGGGTGGGCAAACCGAACCGGGTCAACGCGATCGACGGGCACGCGTCGCTGATCCGGTACCGGATGAACGCGATCGTCTCCGAGGCGGGCGGGGTCATCTCCGTCAAGTATGCGGACCCGGAATGCAGCCCGGAGTCGGAACCGGACGAGCCGGAGACCAACTCGATGCGGTGCTTCCCGGTGACCTGGTCCGCGCCCTATTCGGCCGAGCGCACCGACTACTTCCACAAGTACGTCGTCGAGTCGATCAGTGAACACGACCGGATCGCCAGCTCCGTGCCGAGTGTCACCAGCTACGAGTACCTCGACGGCGCCGCCTGGCACCACAGCACGTCCGAGATGGTGGACGACGAGGACAAGACCTGGAACGAGTTCCGCGGCTACGGACGGGTCCGCGTCCGGAAGGGCAGCGGCGACGACGGCCCGGCCACCCTCACCGAACAGCGGTTCTTCCGGGGTATGGACGGCGACACCCTGCCCGACGGCGAACGCTCGGTGAGCGTGACCGATTCGGAGGGCGGGGAGCACACCGACCACGACTGGCTCTCCGGCCGGCAACTCGAATCGATCACCTACGCCGGCGACGGCGGGGACGTCGTCAGCAAGACGATCACCGAACCGACCTGGCAGGGACCGACCGCCACCCGGGGCGACCTGGAGGCCTACCGGGTCAACACGGGGACCACCCGTGGCTACACGGCGCTGGAGTCGGGCGGGTTCCGACAGACCCGCACCGAGTTCATCTACGACGACAGGGGCCTGCCGACGGAGGTCAACGACCTCGGTGACGTCTCCGACCCGGCCGACGACCTGTGCACCCGCACCACCTACGCCCGCAACACCGACGCCTGGCTGCTCTCGCACCCGGCGGAGGAGAAATCCGTCTCGGTGGCCTGCTCCGAGTCGGCGACCTTCCCCGAGGACATGGTGGCGGGCAAGCGATACTCCTACGACGGCAAGGCCTTCGGGGATGCGCCGGACCGCGGCAACGTGACCGGAGTGTCCGTTCTCGTGGACGAGGGCGGGGAGACCTGGAAGACCACGTCGAGCCGCACCTACGACCGGCACGGCCGGGTGCTGGAGGAACGCGACGCCCTGGACCGAGCGACGACCACCAGCTACACCCCCGCGCAGGGCGGTCCGACGACGCAGACGGTCGTGACCAATGCCAAGGGGCACGAGACCACGACCACGCTGGACACGGCGTGGGGCAAGACCGTCAAGGTCGTCGACCCGAGCGGGAACACCACCGAGGTCGCCTACGATGCCCTCGGCCGCACGGCCGAGGTGTGGCTTCCGAACCGACTCCGGGGCAGCGAACGCGGCAACACCCGGTACTCGTACGACATCTCCCGCGACGAACCGTCCGTGATCACGACGACCTCGCTCGGCGCGAACGGAAACTATGTCACCAGCAAGGAGCTCTACGACGGGCTGCTGCGGGTGCGACAGACCCAGGAACCCGCCCCCGGTGGGGGGCGGCTGCTGACCGACACCCGCTACGACTCGGCGGGCCGGGCGTACTACCGAACCGACCCGTACTTCAACGACGCCCCGGTGGACGACACCCTCTGGTCGGCCACCGATGCCGAGGTGCCGGGGCTGACCGTCACCGAGTTCGACGGGGCGGGCCGCCCGGTCGCCGAGATCGTCAAGGGCGGCGGCATCGAGAAGTGGCGCACCACGGTCGACCACGGCGGCGACCGGGTCCACGTCACGCCCCCGGACGGGGACACCCCCCGGACGACGATCACGGACGCCCGCGGGCGGATGACCGAACTCCGGCAGTACCACGGCGACTCGCCGGAGGGTGACCACGACAGCACCACCTACTCCTACGACCCGGCGGGACGGCTCACCGGGATCACCGACCCGGGTGGAAACGAGTGGGGCTTCACCTACGACCTGCGGGGCCTGCAGGTGCGGATGGACGACCCGGACAAGGGCACGTCCACCAAGAGCTACGACGCCGCCGGGCAACTGGTCAGCACCACCGACGCCCGGGGTGAGACCCTCGCGTTCACCTACGACGTACTGGGCCGCCGCACGGCCGTGCACGCCGACTCCCCGGACGGGCCGAAGCGGGCGGAGTGGACCTACGACACCGCGAGCTGGGGCGTGGGACAGCTGGCGTCATCGACCCGGTGGGTCGACGGCGAGGCCTACACCCGTGAGGTGTCGGTCTACGACCCGCTGTACCAGCCGCTGAAGACGCAGCTCACCATCCCGAAGTCCGAGGAGGGCGTGTCCGGCACATACTCCACCTACGCCGGGTACAACCCGGACGGCAGCCGGAGGAGCGTGGGTTACGCGGAGGCCGGCGATCTCGGTGCGGAGACGTACAGCCTGACCCACGACGACTTGGGGCTTCCGCAGACGAGCTACGGCGGGATCAGCGGTGAGGGCACGACGGAGTGGGTCACCGACGCCCAGTACACCCGCTACGGGGAGCTGCAGCGGACGCAGTTGGGCGAGACCGGGCAGCGGGTGTGGCAGTCGCGGTATTTCGACGAGCACACGCGGCGGTTGGAGCGCACGATCGTCGATGCCGAGTTGCCGGAGCCGATGCAGTCGGACACGAACTATTCGTACGATCCGGCGGGCAACATCACGTCGGTGGTGGATGCTCCGCGGGAGCAGCAGGCGGATGTGCAGTGCTTCGAGTACGACCACCTGCGGCGGTTGACGCAGGCGTGGACGCCCGCGTCGGATTGTGCGGCGAGTCCGGAGGTCGGCCAGCTGGGTGGTCCGGCGCCGTACTGGCGGTCGTTCTCCTATGACGTGGTGGGCAACCGGGTTTCCTCGACCGAGCACGGGGTCGAGGGTGACACGGTGCGGGAGTACGCGTATCCGGACGGTGGGCACGCGCTGGGCTCGGTGATCACGCAGCTGCCGGGTGGCACGACCACGTTGGAGGAGTTCGGCTACGACGAGGCCGGGAACACGGTGTCGCGGACGTCGGCGGCCGGTGAGCAGCAGACCCTGGACTGGAACGTCGAGGGGAATCTCGCGGCGACCACGAAGGGGAACGAGGACACCGAGTTCGTCTACGACGCGGATGGTGAGCGGCTGCTGCGGCGGGATCCGTCCGGGGTGACGTTGTATCTGGAGGGGCAGGAGTTGCGGTGGGACCGCGGGAGTGGGGAGACGACCACGACGCGGTATTACGAGTTCGCTGGTTCGACGGTGGCGATGCGTACCGAGGCGGGGTTGACGTGGCTGTTGGGTGATCATCAGGGCACGTCGCGGTTCGCGGTCGGGGCGGGGTCGTTGGAGGTGACGCGTCGGTGGCAGTTGCCGTTCGGTGGTCCGCGTGGGGAGGAGGTCGACTTTCCTGGGCAGCGGGGGTTCGTCGGGGGGATGGTCGACGCTGCGGCGGGGTTCACGACGTTGGGGGCGCGGCAGTACGACCCGGGGTTGGGGCGGTTCTTGTCGGTGGATCCGTTGATGGATCCGACGGATCCGCAGCAGATGCACGGCTACACGTATTCGAACAACAACCCGGTGACCTTCTCCGATCCGACGGGGTTGGCGTATTGCGATCGGCATGCGTGCCCGGGGGATCCGGGGTATGGGGGTAAGACGCCGGATTCCGGGTTCGGTGGCGGTCCGAGCGGGATTCTGGATGAGTTGTTGAACCCGTCGCCGCCGCCGCCCTCGGTCTGGCCGGTCCCGCCGATGGGCGCCCGGCCTTCGGCACCGGCACCGGCTCCGGCACCGGGGCCGGTCGCCGGGGGTGGCTATGGGGGGCCTCCATCGGCGTCGGCGCAGGACAGTGGCGGTGGATTGTGGAGCGACATCGTCTCCACGGTGTCCACGGCCAAGGACTGGGGTGTAGCCGCCGCGAAGACGTTGGGCACCGTGGGTTACGAGGTTTCGGGTGCCGCGGACGTGGTGGGTTGTGTTTCGGATCTGGAGTGGGGTGCCTGCGCCTGGGCGGCTGCCGGCTTTACTCCAGTGGGCAAGCTGGGCAAGGTCGGCTCGCTAGCGGGTAAGGCCTTCGGGCGTGGAGACGACCTCCGGGACGGTGGTCGGGCGGCGCGTGGGTGTAACAGTGAGCCTTTGCCAACCTGATTAGGCGTTGGCGACCATGAGGGTCTGAACTGCGGCGATGAGTTTGTCGGCCTGGTTGGGGCTGGAGCGGATTTTGCGCAGGACCCGCCAGTTCTTCAGCTCGGCGTTGACCCCGCTCGCCCGGCCCGCGGCGGCGGGCGTGCGCGGTGTTCACGTCCTTCTGGTTCTGCGACAGCTTCCGGAACCGGCCGGTGTCGGGGTCCTTGCGTCGACGCCGCTGCGGGACCGCCACCGTCGGCCCGGCGCCCTGGTAGGCGGTGTCGGCCGCGGCGCGGATCGCATGGTCGGTGAGCGCGTCGATGATGCCGTGGGCGCGGGCCGCCCCCATGTCGTGGCGGGGG
>NZ_KI912210.1:48058-53629 GCF_000231035.2 Saccharomonospora iraqiensis subsp. paurometabolica YIM 90007
TGGTCACCGGCGCCGACACCCAGGACCGCACCGCCGCCCGGGACCTCCTCGCCAGCCTGAAACACCACTGCCCCAGCGTGCGGCACCTGTGGGCCGACTCCGGCTACACCGGCACCCTCATCGACCGGGCCCGCTCGACGTTCGGGATCACCCTCGACATCGTCGCCAAACTCGCAGGCCAAGTCGGGGTTCGTGGTACTACACCGGCGGTGGGTCGTGGAACGCAGCCTGGCCTGGATCAACCAACACCGCCGCTGCGTACGCGACTACGAACGACTCCCCGAACACCACGAAGCCATCGTCCGCTGGGCCATGATCCACACAACCAGCAAACGCCTCACCTGAGATCAGGAACAGCCTCTTAGGCCGGGGCTAAGAAATCAATCTCCCGAGCTAAGAGGACATCTCAACGTGGTGAGTTTTCCCAGCAGGTGAGGGTGGCGGCGAGCGTGGGGAAAGCGGCGAAGGGCCGAGGTGTTGGTGCGCAAGAACTCGAACGGGCGTGTGACAAATTATCAAGTATATGGCGAGGACGGCCAGTCATTGAAGCGCGTCGATGTGACAGGAAAGCCACACGGCGGAGTTCCAACACCTCATGTGGTCGAATATGAGAGGCATATGAACCCCAACACCGGAGAGATGTTTGTTAGACCGTCCAACAAGGTTCGCCCGGCAACGCCTGAGGAGTTGAGTATAATTGAGTGACTTCGATCCAATGGAATTTCCTGAGGTAGATGAGTGGAGTGGGTCTTTCACTCCTAGGGTTGACTTTCAAGGGTTTCTGGCAAGGCGAGTTCCACTATCTTCCGGCATGGCTGTCGCGGAACTGATAATGCCTCAGTTCGTGGAGGTTTCCGGCTGTGTGATTGTAAGATTCAAGTACGATGAGTCGTCTTTCGAACAATGGCGCGAAAGGTTCGGGTCGAGCCCTTCGGAGTTGGAGCGAACACTCAACCACGTCCACCTCTGGGACATCTTTGATGCCGAATCCACCCAAGAAGAAGTTGCATTGGAAGTGCTCGCTGAAAAGATGTGTGTAGGTTGGCAGGTGAAGGCGAATGGAGATTTCCCGGACAAACGGTTCGTAGGAGAGATTACTGCAGAGTACGGTCCCACAGTAACGGTATACACTCAGAGTACCTAGTACCAAAGAGGTGGCGTTCTACCGCTGCCACATGGTCCGTGCTGATCCGTGTCGTGGGAAGCCAGTGCCGCGTCGAGGGAGTTGATGTTGGTGTGGCTGCACCGTGGGTCGTTGGCGGATGAGTTGTGGTCGCGGGTCGAGCCGGTGCTGCCGGTGCGCCCGGCGGGCAGGACGGGGCTGAAGCCGTTGCCGGACCGGCAGGTGTTGCAGGGCAGCTTGTTCGTGCTCTACACCGACATTGAGCCGTTGCCAACCTGGCGGGTGGGCAGGTCAGGGTGTGTACGGCGTGGCGTGACCGCGGATGAGTGAAGCTCCTGGTGGACGGGTGATTGCTGAGATCGGTCCGTCCGACCAGGAGCTGCAAGGTGCTTTCATACCCGTCCGGGATGACCGTGTCCAGCCGCGCGCTCGGCGTGCTGTCCGATGCGTTGCGGGCGTACCGCCACCAGCGTGCGACCCGCTGGCGCAAGCTCACCGCGGGACGGCAGGCTCTGCTGGTGGTCGCGTACCTGCGGAAGGGCGAGACTTACGCGGACCTGGCCTGCGGCTTCGAAGTGGGTACCTCGACGGTCTACCGCTCTATCCGCGAAGCCTTCGCTGTGCTGGCGGCCATGGCGCCGAGCCTGGAGCTGGCGATCGAGGTCGCCGCCCGAGAGGCGTTCGTGATTCTCGACGGCACCCTGTTGCGCATCGACCGGGTCGGGATGGCCTCGGGATAGGACCGGGCTTTCTACTCGGGCAAGCACAAGGCGCATGGATTGAACGTGCAGGTCATCGCGGACCGGATCGGCTGGCTGGTGTGGATTTCTCCACCGCTACCCGGCGCGCGCCACGATATGGGTGCCGCCCGCGAGCATGGGATCATCGACGCACTCACCGTCTACGAGTTCCCCGCGGCCGCCGACACCGCTTACCAGGGTGCGGGCCCGACGGTCGCGGTGCCGCAACGGCGGCGTCGTCTCGACCCGGAAACCGGCCGCTACCGCAAGCTCTCCGAGAACCAGAAGGACGTCAACGCCGCGCACGCCCGACGCCGCGGCCCGGGTGAACGGATCAACGCCGAGCTGAAGAACTGGCGCATCCTGCGCAAGATCCGCTCCAGCCCGAACCAGGCCGCTGAGCTCATCGCCGCAGTTCAGACCCTCATGATCGCCAACGCATGATCAGGTTGGCAAAGACTCAGTGATTGGCCGGTGTCGTCCGCGAGCAGCATGTCGGCTGACGAAGTGGCCGAGCTGGGCCATACGATGCTCGACATCGCGGGACTGATCCCGGTTATCGGGGCGTTCGCGGACGGCTTCAACTGCGGGTTGTACGCGGCTCGGGGTGAATTCCTCGATGCCGGCATCTCCTGCGCTGCCATGATCCCGGTTCTGGGTACTTTCGCACCGGCGATGAGGGCCGGTCGTGGTGCCGCGGCGGCGGGCGAGGCCGGAGCCACGGCGCGCCGACACGGCAGTGGCGTCACGTGTAACAGTTTCGTGCCCGGCACCCGGGTGCTGATGGCCGACGGCAGTACCAAGCCGATCGCAGACGTCGAGGTGGGCGAGAAGGTGTGGGCCACCGACCCGGAGACCGGCGAGGAAGGCCCCCGCACCGTCACCGCCACCCTCACCGGCAGCGGCATTGAGCCTTTTCCACTTGGGTTCAGCTTGCGTGGATGAGGGTCTGTACGGCGTTGATGAGCTGGGTCGCGTGGTGTGGGCATGCTCGGATCCGGCGGAGGGCTTTCCAGCTTTTGAGTTGGGCGTTGGCGCGTTCGCCGGGGCCGCGTAGTCGGGCGTGGGCGGCGTTGACGGCTTTCTGGTTCGCCGAGAGGCGGGGCCGGTGGTCGGAGTCGTTGTCGCGTGGTCGGCGGCGGTGCGGGAGGTCGACGTTGACGCCCGCGCCGCGGTAGGCGCTGTCGGCGACGACCCGGATCCCGGCGGCGGTCAGGGCCTCGATGAGGCCGTGCTCGCGGGCCGCGCCCATGTCGTGCCGGGCGCCGGGCAGTGCGGGCGAGGCCCAGATCAACCGCCCGGCCGGGTCGGCGAGGACCTGCACGTTCACGCCGTGTCTTTTGTGTTTTCCGGAGTAGTACGGGCGGTCCCGGCCCGTGGCCATTCCGACCCGGTCGATGCGCAGCAGCGTGCCGTCGAGGATGACGAAGGCCTTGCGCGCGGCGACTGCGAGCGCCTCGGTGATCCCGATCGCGCGGGCGGCCAAGACGCCCAGGGCTTCGCGGATATAGCGGAACACCGTGGTGACACCGATCGCGAACCCGGCCGCCAGGTCTGCATAGGTCTCGCCTTTGCGCAGGTAAGCCAGCACCAACAAGGCCTGCCGACCCGCCTCCAGGCGCCGCCACCGAGTCCCGCGTACCCGCCGTTCGTGCCGCAACGCCTCGACCAGCATGTTCCACGCACGACTGGACACCGACATCCCCGACGGGTAAGAAAGCACCTCGAAGCTCCTGGTAGCCACAGAGTTGATCTAGACAATCACTCGTCTACCAGGAGCTTCTCCTCTGTCCACACCCAGCCCCACCAGCGCTGAGGCTCTACCACGCCAAGTGGAAAACGTTCATTGACACCACCACCCTCACCACCACCACCGAACACCCCTTCTGGAGCGAAAACCAGGACCGCTGGGTCGACGCCGAGGAAGTTGTAGCGGCACGGAGCTCTGCAAAGATCCAGCGTGTATACAACCTGACGGTCAGTCACCTCCACACATACTATGTATCGTTGGGTGATGACGAGTTCGCCCTCGTCCACAACGCAAATTGTGGTGCTGACGCTTGGACGAGCAAGTCGAACATGGATGATCACTTCGACAAGCATGGCAGCGAAATGGGTTTCGAGACTCCTGCGGAATATGCATACGCAGCAGAAGACTTGATGTGTATGTGTGACGGGCGTAGGCCGGGGGTTATGGTCAACCGGGACGGGGATACGAGATACTTCTTTGATAAGGAAACGGGGGAGTTTGGGATTGCGAGCGACAAGGGTATAGTCACCTATTACAAGGCTGACGCAGGAATCGATCACTTCAACGAACAGAGAGGAGTCATAGTGCCATGAGTGCGGAAAATGCCAAGTATCCGTGTGTGTGCTGCGGTTATACCGTCCACGATGAGATGCCAAATTCTCATCGAATATGCCCGGTGTGCTTCTGGGAGGACGACCTTGCCCAACTCCGCTGGCCAACCTCTGCAGGGGGTGCCAACAAAGTATCACTCGTAGAAGCTCAAGAGAACTATTCTAAATATGGAGTAAGTGAGTATCGTTTTTTGTCAAAGGTGAGGAAAGCTCGCCGTGGCGACTATCGACCGGACGGTTTCCGTCCTATTGACCTGTGTGTGGACAATTTCGATCCGGGCAGTGCCGGAAATGACGAACTGCCTCGAGATGGTACGTGCTTGTACTGGTGGGAACATGATTCGTAAGAAGCTGCTCATGAAATGATGTTGCCGGTCGGGTGGGTGCGGAGGTGAGGAGGGACTCTTGGTAGATCGAGCGGTGTCTAGTGTTGTGGGTCGGGGAGGTTGTTGAGGTTTGGGGTGAAGGCCGGGTGAGGGGGACAGGTCTTGCGGCGGCAGGATGAGAACCGTCAAGTTGCTCGTCCGCCGAACTGCAAGGGCCCGTCCCGTGTCACACACTGTAACGCCCCGCTGTCTGTCGAGGGCCGTTGTCGTCTCATCGCTCGGTGCCGGCATCGTCCGATCGCCCACGTGGCCGCTGGGATGAGGATCTGGCGGCAGTGTGCCTCGAAGTGGATCGACCGCTATCGCCGGTTCGGGGTATTCGGCCTGGCCAGCCGGCCGTCGACGCCACACCGGCAACCGACGGCCCCCTGGGCGCACCGTGGCCCGTATTGAGTCGCTACGCCGCAGCCGCACGTGGTCAGCGAACCGGATCACGATCGACGTGCACGCCGAGGGCATGCGCATCGCTCGCCGCAACGTCACTCGTCACCTGCGGCGCCTCGGGCTGGGACGTCGCTGGGCGGCTCGAACCGCACGCCCCGGCGGATCCTCGCCCGCCGTCCCGGACACATGGTCCATTTCGACGTGGAGAGAGTCGGCCGCATCTCCGACGGAGGCGGTTGGTGCGGTCACGGCCGCGGCAGCCGCCAGGCCAGAGCCGTCGCACGCCGCAAGGCCGCTGGCGCCCGGGCCGGATACGTCTACCTGCACTCCGCGATCGATGGCTACTCACGGCAGGCCTACACCGAGGCGCTACCGGATGAGAAAGCCGCTTCCTCGATGCCGGCATCTCCTGCGCTGCCATGATCCCGGTTCTGGGTACTTTCGCACCGGCGATGAGGGCCGGTCGTGGTGCCGCGGCGGCGGGCGAGGCCGGAGCCACGGCGCGCCGACACGGCAGTGGCGTCACGTGTAACAGTTTCGTGCCCGGCACCCGGGTGCTCATGGCCGACGGCAGTAC
>NZ_KI912210.1:53729-54241 GCF_000231035.2 Saccharomonospora iraqiensis subsp. paurometabolica YIM 90007
CGGGCGATTCCGCCGGAGGCCGTCCTGTGGGCCGGGACGTCCGTGGGCGCGGTCGTGCTCGTGCTGTGTCTGGCGGCGCTGGTGACGCGGGGGGTGGCACGCTGCGCGGCACTCGCCATGGCGGCGGGCGCGGCCTACGGGCTGGTCGTGGTGCTCGTGCGCGACGTCGCCTACACCGTGCGCGTCGACGGGCCCGCCGCGCTTCCGCTGTTGTCGTCGGCCGGGTTGGCGGTGGCGTTCCTGGCCGGGTCGTGGCTGATCCAGCTCGCCTACGCCAGTGGCCCACCGGACGTGGTGGTCGGTGCGCACACCACGCTCAATCCGGCGGTGGCCACCACCCTCGGGCTGACGCTGCTCGGCGAGGCGGACGGGATCACCGCCGGGTACCTGACCACCCTGCTGGTCTGCGGCGGGGCCGCCGTCGCCGGGATCGTGGTGCTCGCCCGGCACCATCCGGACGCCCGGCGCGAGCGCACCGGTGCCGGGGAGACCGCGCCCCGGTGACGGCCGCC
>NZ_KI912210.1:54341-56107 GCF_000231035.2 Saccharomonospora iraqiensis subsp. paurometabolica YIM 90007
CACCCTTGCGCAGGTACGCCACAACGAGCAGGGCCTGCCGTCCGGCAGGCAGCTTGCGCCATCGAGTCCCGCGCAGACTCCGCTGCGCACGCAGCGCGTCGGCCAGCACGCCGAGGGCGCGGCTGGACACACTCATCCCGGACGGGTAAGACAGCATGGTGAAGCTCCTGGTGAGACGGATTGATCTAGGCAATCACCCGTCTACCAGGAGCTTCACCTATTGGTGGTCACGCCACGCCGCACTCGCCCTGACATGCCCGCCCGGCAGGTTGGCAAAGGCTCAGTTTCGTGCCCGGCACCCGGGTGCTCATGGCCGACGGCAGTACCAAGCCGATCGAGGACGTCGAGGTCGGCGAGAAGGTGTGGGCCACCGACCCGGAGACCGGCGAGGAAGGCCCCCGCACCGTCACCGCCACCATCCTCGGTACCGGCATCAAACACCTCGCCACCCTCACCCTCACCACCGACGACGGCGACACCACCACCCTCACCGCCACCACCGGACACCCCTTCTGGAGCGCGAACCAGGACCGGTGGGTCGACGCCGAGGACCTCGACCACGGCGACCAACTCCGCAGTACTAACGGGGATCCTGTCACAGTAGTAGAAACTCACACTGATACCGACTACCGCCGCGTTTATAACCTCACCATCGAAGGCGTACATACCTACTATGTAGAATCCAGAAACCAATCCGTCCTGAGTCATAACGATGGCTGTGCATGGGATGATGTAAAAGGGACGCAGCCGGTTATGCCGGGTAGTGGGGGGATTCCCAAGTCCTTTGAGTTGAACGCGGGGGGAGCGAAGGTGTGGGTCAGCCCGAACGCAACTGAGCACATGCTAGAGAAATCGCGTAGCTTGGCTAGGCGCGGGATGTCCCCTGACTACATTAGTCTCGCGGCTCAAGAGCAGGTCAAGAGTCTCCAAGCCGCAATCGGCGCTGCGACTGAGGGTGGCATCCCGTTGAACAAGCGCATCACGACCGGCGGTTGGGAATTGGAGTTCAGACAACGTGCAAATGATCCACTTCCTGCGTTGGTGCACGGTCGGATGGTAGGATAGAACGCTATGTTGCGAGTGTGTGGTTCGGTGCAAGCTTCGGGAGTTCTCGCTGAAACGGACCCGTGGATTCCACTGAAACTGACGTGGGAGGTCGAGGGCGACTCTCCGCCGCTCTGCATGTTCATCTACGGTGAAAGCGACGGATTCATTGAGTTCAAGCTTGACCCTGTATCGGGTGGATTGCGCAATGTAGTGGTCATCGACCTGCCGCCTCTGATTGGTCGTGAGATAGAAGATATCTCGTCTGTAGATCATTCGGCGTCACCAGCGTTCGATCGCGAACTCTGGCCGTGGAAGGTCACTCCCGACTATAGTGAGATCGCCGAGAGAGATATCGACATGGTGGAGTACCTGGCGTTTTCGGAGTCAGGCGGCGTTATCGCTCTATGGTTTTCTAACAATCCAGTCGAAAGCTACCTAGTGTGCGGTGAAGTGAAAGTGGGTGTGACTTCAAGATCTGAACTGGTCAATATAGTGACGCCGAAACCTCCAATCAGTGAGGTAATTTCTTAGAGGCTGTTCCCGAACTGATCTTGGTGGTGGGGTGGGTGCGGAGATGAGGAGGGACTCCTGGTAGATCGGGTGGTGTCTAGTCAACCGTTCTACCGAGGAGTCCCGGGTGCCATCGTGCCCGAGTGCGCCGATCATGCGCGCGCGGGGTGGGCAGTGCTGCTTGCTGGCCACCACGCATCAGCCTTCGT
>NZ_KI912210.1:56207-56412 GCF_000231035.2 Saccharomonospora iraqiensis subsp. paurometabolica YIM 90007
CCAATCCGTCCTGAGTCATAACGATGGCTGTGCATGGGATGATGTAAAAGGGACGCAGCCGGTTATGCCGGGTAGTGGGGGATTCCCAAGTCCTTTGAGTTGAACGCGGGGGAGCGAAGGTGTGGGTCAGCCCGAACGCAACTGAGCACATGCTAGAGAAATCGCGTAGCTTGGCTAGGCGCGGGATGTCCCCTGACTACATTAG
>NZ_KI912210.1:56512-64850 GCF_000231035.2 Saccharomonospora iraqiensis subsp. paurometabolica YIM 90007
GATCGAGGACGTCGAGGTCGGCGAGAAGGTGTGGGCCACCGACCCGGAGACCGGCGAGGAAGGCCCCCGCACCGTCACCGCCACCCTCACCGGCAGCGGCATCAAACACCTCGCCACCCTCACCCTCACCACCAGCAACGGCGACACCACCACCCTCACCACCACCACCGAACACCCCTTCTGGAGCGAGAACCAAGACCAGTGGGTCGACGCCGAGGACCTCAAGCGTGGAGACCAACTCCGCACCAACACCGGCGATACCGTTCAGGTAAGAAGGTAAGCGAGCGCAGTAACCTCAGCGCGGTCCACAACCTCACCGTCGCCGAACTCCACACGTACCATGTCGATGGGAGTGGTGGAGGCCAAGCAGCGGCGCTGGTTCACAATAGCGGCCCTGCCGCTGGGACATCGACTCCCTCGCGGAGAGCGCGAAGCGTCCAGCAGCGAAAGGCAACTTAACGCATGCTGGGCGAGAGTATCAGAAGCACATGGGACGTGGTGATCTGCAAAGGGTGCCAGGAAAGCATCTGGATTCTTCGGGGCAAGAACTAGTCGAACGCATCCTGAAGCACCCTGATACTGTGACGGTATCCGTAGACTCTGGTCGCTTCGCTGGCGGGGCGCGCTATATAATGCCCGACCCGAGCGGTGGGCGAGGAATCGGAGCTACTTTTGACTCTAGTGGGACGTTCCAATATTTCGGGAGGCACTAATGACACTTCAGGTTGAACCGTGGCATGTTCAATCGAGTGAAAGTGAGTATATCGGTCTCGTCCGGGAACGCGTTGAAGGTGCTGAGGTGCAAGCGGTGGAGTATTATGTTCCGGACGGTGAGTCCTGGCCTTTCGGTCACTCCAGTCGTCGTATACATGAAGTTGATATGGCCATTCGAATTGTGCTCACATGTGGTTCCGATGTTTCGCTCTGGTGGTCGATGAGAGGCGTGGACGAGGGGTTGGCGATCGGCGTAGGGGGGCCGGAGAGTGGCGTCATTCCCCTTTCGGGAAGTTCTGTATTGGTGAGCGATAATTATGATTGGGAGTCGGTGCTGGGGAGTCCGATCAAAGATGTCGCCCCGGTGTTTCACGTGCCCAACCCTGGATGTTCGCCAATGCCGTGGGCGTATCAATTCACTTTCGGGAAGTCCAAAAAGGTGTCCGTAGCATTAGGTGTCATACAGAATGGTGAAATCGCATATCTTCCTGACTCGCTTGTCGTGATTTTCGACGAACGAATTGATCACGCTTACGTACGGGATTTGACCTGAGCGTCCATGGAGTCGCCTGCTTTGCCGCGCCGTCGGACGTTCACCGGCCGGGGGCGGTCGCAGGCAGTCCTTCGGCCTCGGCGGTGCCCTGGAGACGGCGGTCGTAGGTCACGAAGGCCGTGATCTGGCGACCGAAGACGGCCTGAGCCGTGGCGAGATGGATCGCGTCGAGCGAGCGCAATTGCGGTGTCGGATAGCTCGCGGCCTTGCTCCGGATCAGCTCGTCGATCTCGTATCGGGAGATGGTGGCGAGCACCTCGGGGACCGCACTCTGCAGGCCGGGGTCGAGCCGTAGGAGGGCACGGGGGAGTTCGATCTCGACGAGTGCCGAGCTGACCCGCGGAACCCGCTCCCGGTGGTCGAGCCAGTCGGCCAGCGCGTCGGTCTCGGGTTCACGTCGGCACAGCTTCACCAGGGCCGCGGTGTCGAGGTAGATCATCAGTACCGTTCGTCGTCCCGCATCCGTTCGAGCAGTTCTCCCGCCTCGCTGTCGCTGTGGATCGGTCCGCTCGGGCGCGGAACCGGGCCGTGCAGCGTGGCGGGGCGGAGCTTGCCGGAGGCGATCAGCGACGTCAGGCCGCTCTCCTGGGCGGGGACGAGCCGCGCCACGACAGAACCACGCTCGGTGATCTCGACCTCCTCGCCGTGTTTCACACGTGCGAGCACGCCTGCGGTGTCCTGATTGAGGTCTCGGACGGGAACGGTCGCCATGGGTTGAGTGTAGTACGCCTGGATAGTACATCGCATCCCACTGCCCGGTTCACCCGGTTTCGGCTGTGTGCGGTCCGTGAGATCATGGGTACCCCGCTGGTGGGTGACGCGCGGGCAGTCGAGCAGAACACGGGTGATCATCGTGACCGGTCCCTTCATGTCGGGTCGTCAGGCGCCGGGCTTGCCGCGCCTGCCCACACCGCCGTCCGGCTGGCCGATCGGCTCGTACGCCACCTACGAGGAGGCCCAGCGCGCGGTCGACCACCTCGCCGACAACGAGTTCCCGGTCGCCGACGTGACCATCGTCGGGGTCGACCTGATGCTGGTCGAGCGGGTCATCGGCAAGCTGTCCTGGGGCAAGGTGCTGGGCACCGGGGCGCTCTCCGGTGCGTGGTTCGGGCTGTTCGTGGGGCTGCTGCTGAGCCTGTTCAGCAACGCCGAGCAGATCTCCTACGCGCCGGTGCTGGTCGGCCTCGGCGCCGGTGTGCTGTTCGGGGCGGCCTTCGCGGCGATGAGCTACGCCTCCACCCGCGGGCGGCGGGACTTCTCCTCGGCCAGTCAGCTCGTCGCGGGGCGCTACGACGTGCTGTGCCAGCCGCGTAACGCCGAGAAGGGGCGTGAGCTGTTGGCGCGGCTCGCGATGGGGTCACACGGCTGATCGGCCTGCCCGTCGGCTTCTTCCTCTGATCGTTACTGTGAGTGCTTGCGCTCGGTGATCGGTCGACCTAAGTTTATGACACCGGTCACAGGCGGCTCTGCCGCGCCTGTGAGCTGACGTGGGTGGGGAGGAGAGCCGATGCGCGAGGTGGCGCGTGGTCGACGACGGTCACCCCGGAGAGTCGCCGCGCTGCTCGGCGTGACCGCGATGGGGGCCACCACGCTGGCCGCGTGCGGCACCGACGACGGCCTGACGATCAACGTCTACTACGCGCCCGAGGACAACTTCCAGGCCGTGGTGGACGACTGCACCGAGCAGGCGGACGGCCGCTACGAGATCGTCTACAACAAGCTCCCCCGCGGCGCCGACGGCCAGCGCGAACAGATGGTGCGCAGGCTCGCCGCCGGGGACACCGCGATGGACGTCCTCGGCCTCGACGTCACCTGGGTGCCCGAGTTCGCCGAGGCGGGTTGGATCGAGGAGTGGACCGGCGGGCACAAAGCCACCGCCTCCCGCGACGTGCTGCCCGGACCGCTGGAGACCGCCACCTGGGACGGGAAGCTCTACGCCGCGCCGAAGAACACCAACGTCCGGCTGCTCTGGTACGACGAGCGGATCACCCCGGAGCCGCCGCGCACCTGGGACGAGATGATCGCCATGTCCCGCGAGCTGCGGGAGCGGGGCGAGCCGCACGAGATCCTGTTCACCGGTGCCCAGTACGAGGGCCTGGTGGTGGCCTACAACTCGCTCACCGAGTCGGCGGGCGGGCGCATCCTCTCCCCGGACGGCGAGGACGTCGTGGTCGACGGCGGCGCGGTGCGCGCCCTGGAGATCCTGCGGGAGGTCAGCGGCTCCGGGCTCACCGACCCGTCACTGACCAACCAGCAGGAGGACGAGGTGCGCATGGCCTTCCAGCAGGGCCGCGGCGCGTTCCAGCTCAACTGGCCATACGTCCACGCCTCCTACGCCGCCGAGAAGCCCGACGAGCTGGAGCACTTCAAATGGGCGCCCTACCCGGGTGTGGCCGAGCCCGGCACCGGGCGCAGCACGCTCGGCGGCTACAACCTCGCCGTCTCCGCCACCTCGCAGCACAAGCCGGAGGCGTTCGAGGCGGCGCTGTGCCTGCGCAGCGCCGAGCACCAGAAGTTCTCCGCGCTCAACGACGGCGTGCCGCCGACGATCGCCTCGGTCTACGACGACCCGACGCCGCTCGACCCGTCGCGGCCGGCGGATCCGGAGGACAACCCGACGATGGTCGACAAGTACCCGATGAAGGACACCATCCGGGACGAGCTGACCGACGCCGCGGTGCGCCCGGCCACCCCTGCCTACCAGACGCTGTCCATCGTGATGGCCGAGGTGCTGTCCCCGCCGTCCGGGATCGAGCCGGCCGAGACCGCGCAACAGCTGCGTGACCAGCTGGCGGAGGCACTCAGCTCGAAGGGCGTGATCCCGTGAGTGACACGACGCGGTCCCCGGCCGCTCCCACCGGAGCCGCCGGAGCGGACACGGCCCCCGCCGCCCCCGCCGCTGGGTCGACGCGCCGGGGCGAACGTCGCGGGGCGCCGCGGAGCGAAGGGAGGAAGGCCGAGCGCAGGCTCGGGCTGATGCTGGTCGCCCCGGCCGCGCTGGTGATGATCGCGGTGACCGGCTATCCGATCGTCTACTCGGTCTGGCTGTCGTTGCAGCGCTACGACCTGCGCTTCCCCGACGAGCGGGAGTTCGTCGGGCTGGACAACTACATCGCCGTGCTCACCAACTCGTACTGGTGGAGCGCGTTCGGCGTCACGACCTTCATCACCGTGGTGTCGGTGTTGGTCGAACTCGTGCTCGGCATGGCGCTCGCGCTGATCATGCACCGCACGCTGGTCGCCCGCGGCCTGGTGCGCACGGTGGCCCTGGTGCCGTACGGGATCGTGACGGTGGTCGCCGCGTTCTCCTGGTACTACGCCTGGACACCGGAGACCGGCTACCTCGCCGGGGCCTTCGCCGGCGACGGTGCGCCGCTGACCGAGATGTGGTCGTCGTTGGGGATCATCATCCTGGCCGAGGTGTGGAAGACGACCCCGTTCATGGCGCTGCTGCTGATGGCGGGCCTGGCGCTGGTGCCGGACGACCTGCTGCGGGCGGCGGCGATGGACGGTGCGACCCCGTGGCAGCGGTTCACCCGCGTGATGCTGCCGGTGATGAAGCCCGCGATCCTGGTGGCGCTGCTGTTCCGCACCCTGGACGCGTTCCGGGTGTTCGACAACATCTTCATCCTCACCGGCGGGTCGAACGACACGTCGTCGGTGTCCATGCAGACCTACAACAACCTGATGCGCGGACTGAACCTCGGGATCGGCTCCACGATGGCCGTGCTGATCTTCCTCGCGGTGGCGATCATCGCGTTCGTCTTCATCAAGGCGTTCGGCACCGCCGCGCCGGGCAGCGACGAGGGGAGTGGGCGCTGATGGCCCTGGGTACCGTCACCCCCGGCCGCACGGCGCGGTGGGCGCTGCTGGACGTCGTCGTGGTCGTCTACGCGCTCGTGCCGGTGCTGTGGATCGCGTCGCTGTCGTTCAAGACGAAGGAGACGATCGGCGACGGCCACTTCGTCCCGCGCGAGTGGACCTGGGACAACTACGCCGAGATCTTCGCGACCGACCAGTTCGTGCGTCCACTGATCAACTCCCTCGGCATCGCGCTGATCGCCACGCTGATCGCGGTGGTCCTCGGGATGATGGCCGCCTACGCCGTGGCGCGGCTGGACTTCCCCGGCAAGCGCGCGCTGATCGGGGTGTCCCTGCTGATCGCGATGTTCCCGCAGATCTCGCTGGTGACCCCGCTGTTCGACATCGAGCGCGAGCTCGGGCTGTTCGACACCTGGCCCGGCCTGATCCTGCCCTACATCACCTTCGCGCTGCCGCTGGCGATCTACACCCTGTCCGCGTTCTTCCGGGAGATCCCGTGGGAGCTGGAGAAGGCGGCGAAGATGGACGGCGCCACCCCGGCGCAGGCGTTCCGCAGGGTGATCGCGCCGCTGGCCGCGCCGGGCGTGTTCACCTCGGCGATCCTGGTGTTCATCTTCTGCTGGAACGACTTCCTGTTCGCCATCTCGCTGACCTCCACCGAGGCGTCCCGCACGGTGCCCGCCGCGTTGTCGTTCTTCACCGGCGCCTCGCAGTTCGAGGACCCGACCGGGACGATCTCCGCGGCGGCGGTGGTGATCACCATTCCGGTCGTTGTGTTCGTGTTGTTCTTCCAGCGGCGGATCGTCGCCGGACTGACCTCCGGCGCGGTGAAGGGTTAGGCGATGGCTGAGATCGTGCTCGACAACGTCTCCAAGCGGTTCGGCGACGGGACGTCGGCCGTGTCGGAGCTGGACCTGCGTATCGCCGACGGGGAGTTCGTCATCCTCGTCGGCCCCTCCGGCTGCGGGAAGTCCACCGCGTTGAACATGATCGCGGGGCTGGAGGACATCACCGACGGCGAGCTGCGCATCGACGGCGAACGGGCGAACGAGAAGACCCCCAAGGCCCGGGACATCGCCATGGTGTTCCAGTCCTACGCGCTGTATCCGCACATGAGCGTGCGGGAGAACATGGCCTTCCCGCTGCGGCTGGCGAAGGTCGACTCCGCGACCGTGCGGGAGAAGGTGGAAGAGGCCGCGGACGTCCTCGACCTCACCCCGCACCTGGACCGCAGGCCGGCCACCCTCTCCGGCGGCCAGCGGCAGCGGGTGGCGATGGGCCGGGCGATCGTGCGCGACCCGAAGGCCTTCCTGATGGACGAGCCACTGTCCAATCTCGACGCCAAACTCCGCGGGCAGATGCGGACGTCGGTCTCCCGCCTGCAGAAGCGGCTGGGCACCACCACCGTCTACGTCACCCACGACCAGACCGAGGCCATGACCCTCGGCGACCGGATCGTGGTGCTGCGCGGCGGGGTGGTGCAGCAGATCGGCTCGCCGCAACACCTCTACGACCACCCGGCGAACCTGTTCGTGGCCGGATTCATCGGTGCGCCGTCGATGAACTTCGTCCCCGCCACGGTGACCGACGACGGGCTGGACAGCGCGCTGGGCCGGATCCCGCTGTCCGACCGGGTGCGCGCGTCACTGGAGTCCGCGCACGCTCCCCGCGAGGTGATCGTGGGTGTCCGGCCGGAGAACTTCGCCGACGCCGCCCTGTCCGGGGAGGAACAGCGGCACGGCGGGGCCACCTTCACCGCCCCGGTGGACGTGCTGGAGTCGATGGGCTCGGAGAAGTACGCCTACTTCACCCTGGACTCCGAACTGGCCAGCACCGCCGAACTGCGGGAACTCGCCGCCGACGCGGGCGCCACCGACGTGCCGGGCACCGGCTCCACCCTCGTCGCCCGGCTGCCCGCGGCCTCCGAGGCCCGCGAGGGCGAACCGACGCGCGTGTGGTTCGACACCGACGCGCTGCACCTGTTCGACCCGTCCTCGGGCCGCAGCCTCACCGCCGACGGGTAGCCGTCTCAGCGGTTCGTCGGGAACAACCGTCGTGTCCGGATTCGTTGATCGTGCGGGCGACGAAGGGGGCACGGCATGGGGGCGGACGGCAACGGATCGTCGGACGCGCATTCGGCTCAGAGCACGGGGACGGTCGCACTGGTGGCGGGTGTGCTGGCGGTGCTGGCGCTGCTCGTGCTGGTGCGCGCGATCCTGGCCATGGGCTACCTGACCGTGCGGTTCGCCGGGGAGGTCGACCCGCTGTCCCGGGCGGTGAGTTACTACGTCTTCGTGGAGCAGGGCGCCGGGGTGTTCACCGGGGTGCTGGTGACCCTCGCCCTGGCCACGGTCGCGATCCTCGTCGGGATGATCCAGCTGCGGATCCGGCCGGGGGCGCGGGTGGTGGCGCTGGTGGCGACCTGGTGCGTGGCGCTGGTGCTGTGCGCGGCGTTTCCCACCGACGACTCGCCCACGGTGGAGACCGCCGCCGGGTGGGTGCACCAGTTCGCGGGCGCGTCGTTGTTCATCACGCTGCCGTTCGCCGGATTCGGCCTGGCCCACTCGCTGCGGGCCTATCCGGCCTGGGTCGAGGCGGCACCCCTGTTGCGGCGGCTCTCCGCGGTCGCGGCGGTGCTCGCACTCGGCTATCTGGCCACCCGGCTGCCCGATCTGCTGTTCTGGTGGCGGTTCCCGGAGGTACTCGACTGGCGGGCCGTCTCCGGGCTGGTGCAGCGTTCGCTGTTCGCGGCCGAACTGGCGCTGTTACTGGTGCTGGCCGTCCATCTGTTCCGCACCGCGGTCCACACCCACCGGGACACCCGCCGCACCGGCACACCCGACGCGGGGCACGCCACCGCACACGACACCGCGGGCGCGCCGACGGGGGAGGGCCCATGACCCTCGTCGCGATCGTGTGTGCGGCGCTCGGAGCGGTGGGCAGCGCACTGGGGGCCCACTGGCAGCACCGGGGCGTGCGCGCCGAGGCCGGGCCGGGTGGGTTGAGCCTGCGCATGCTCGGCAGGCTCGCGCGGAACCCGTCGTGGATCCGCGGGTTCGCCGTGCTCGTCGCCTGCGCGGTGCTGCAGATCCTCGCGCTGGCACTCGCCCCGGTGGCGGTGGTGGCGCCCCTGGTGGTGCTGGCGCTGCCCGCCGTGGCGCTGGTGCACGCCCGGCGGCTGGACACGGGCGGGTGGCTGGCGGTCGCCGTCACCACCGTCGCGGTGGCCGTGTTCGTCGCCCGCACTGC
>NZ_KI912210.1:64950-73472 GCF_000231035.2 Saccharomonospora iraqiensis subsp. paurometabolica YIM 90007
CCCGGTGCCGTCCGGCCGTGGGCGGGCGCCGGCGCGCCGGTCACTGCGCGCCGGTCACTGCGCGACGAGGGCGAACTCCGGGGCGAGCGCGATGGTGACGGTCACCGCGACCACCCACGCCAACGCGGCGGCCAGGGCCCAGAACTTCAGGTCGGTGAGCATCCGTGGCATGGCGGTACTCCTGTTCACGGTCGGTCTCCCGGGTGGCGCGGTGCGGCCCGCACCGGCGGGGGAGGCGGATCGGCGCTCGGTCCGGTGACGACGTCGTCACCGTCGTCGGGGGCGGGAGCTGGTCAGAGCCAGTTCTTCTTGCGGAAGACCCGGTACAGCGTCAGACAGACGACGAGGATGACCACGATGATCATCGGATAGCCGTACCGGAGTTGCAGTTCCGGCATGTACTCGAAGTTCATGCCGTAGATCCCGGCCAGCGCGGTGGGCACGGCGATGATCGCCGCCCACGCGGTGATCTTGCGCATGTCCGAGTTCAGCTGGAGGGTGATCTTGCCGAGGGTGGCGTCGACCAGGGTGGTCAACAGTTCGTCGAACGCGGTGACCCGTTCGGACGCGGTCGTGACGTGGTCGTGCACGTTGCGGAAGTAGGAACGCACCTCGTCCGGGATCAACCGGGTGTCGCCGTCCGCGAGCTTGCGCAACGGGGTGGCCAGCGGCTGCACCGCGCGCCGCAGTTCCAGCACCTCGCGTTTGAACAGGTAGATCTGTTCCGAGGTCACCGGTGTCCGCGGCGCGAACACCTGGGTCTCCATCTCGTCGATGTCGTCCTCGATGCGCTCGGTGACGTTGAGGAAGTGGTCGACGACGTGGTCGGCGATGGCGTGCAGCACCGTGGCCGGGCCCGCGGCGAGCCGTTCCGGGTCGGCGTCCAGCTCCCGGCGCAGGTGCGCCAGGCCGGCGTGGTTTCCGTGCCGGACGGTGATGATGAAGTCCGCGCCGAGGAAGGCCATCAGCTCGCCGGACTCGACGATCTCGTTGGCGGTGGTGGGGGAGTCGTGCTCGACGTAGCGCACGGTGCGGAACACCATGAACAGCGTGTCGTCGTAGCGTTCCAGCTTCGGCCGCTGGTGCGCGTGCACGGCGTCCTCGACGGCGAGCTCGTGCAGCCCGAACGTGTCGGCGATGCCCTGGATCTGTTCCTGGTTCGGCTCGTGCAGTCCGATCCAGACGAAACCCTCGCCGCGGGTACGGACCTCGTTGATCGCCTCGGTGTGCGTCCAGGCGCCGGGCAGCCGGGCGCCGTCGACGTAGACGCCGCAGTCGACGACGTAGGCCGACGGTGTGGGTACGGCACGGCGGGCGGCGCGGGCACCGCGGTTACCGCGGCCGTTGCGGCTCGCGGCCCGGTCACGCAGCGTGCCGAGCGAGGGGATGGCAGGCATGGAGTCTCCTGGCGGGTCGCGTCGCGAACGAGGACGACAGACACGCGCCGACGTCCCGCCCCGGGCCCGCCGGATGCTGCTCAGCGCAGCCGCATCCGGATCCCGGCCGAGGTGGGTACGCCGGCGGAACTAGGAAGTGGACTGTCACCACTACTCATCTGCGTCCTCACCTCCTCACGGTCGGGGTCCGGTCCCGGCGCCCGGATGCGCCGGAGGACAAGCCTACCCCCCGGTCCCGGGGAGTATCGCCACCGGGCGGTGTGCGTTACCACCGGTGCGCGCCGGAGTCGTGTGCGGCACATCGACATCGCCGCCGTGTCGCGCCGCCGTGTCGCGCCGCCGTTTCCGCGCCGGGCGGCTACGGTGGCGGGTGAGTGCGGTGGACGGATCCGCGCCGCGGACCGGCCACGATCGGATTCCGCGAAGCGTGTCGACGGTGAAACCCGAGGAGGCGAACAGCCGGTGCACCCGGCGGCTGCCCATGAGTGATTCCGACACCACGACCGAACTCGAGCGGCGGTTCCGCCGGTTCGCCGCCCACGAGGCTGCGGGCCTGTCCCCGCTGTACGAGCACCTGGCCGCGCGTGCGGCGGACGACCCGGACGTGGCCGGGCTGTTGTCCGCCGCGTCCGACGACGACGCGCATCCCACGCTGCTGCTGGCCGCCGCGCACCGGCTGGTCCAGGCGGACCCGATCCACCCGGTGTCGCGGTACTACCCGTCGCTGGGCGGGTTGGACGGGGTCGACGGCGACACCTGGCCGCTGTTCCGGGAGTTCGTCCTCGAACGCGCCGACCGGATGCGGGAGCTGATCTCCACCCGCTTCACCCAGACCAACGAGGTCCACCGGGCGTCGGTGCTGTACCCCGCCGTGGCCGCCGTCGCGGCGCGGGTGCGCGGCCCGGTCGGGCTGGTCGAGGTCGGGTGCAGTGCCGGCCTGCTGCTGGGGATGGACACCTTCGCCTACCACTACCTGTGCGACGGGGGCGAGCAGCTCACCTCCGGTCCCGCGAAGGCCGCAGTCGGGCTGCACTGCGCGCTCACCCTGGGCGAGGGCGCCGCGCCGCCCCGGCTGCCGAAGAAGCTGTCGGTCAAGGCGCGGGTCGGGCTGGACCGCAACCCGGTGGACGTCTCCGACGAGGACGAGCTGGCGTGGCTGGAGGCGTGCGTGTGGGCCGATCAGCCGGACCGGATCCGGCTGCTGCGCACCGCGGCCGCGGCCCAGCGTCGGATCCGGCCCGAGTTGCTCGCCGGGGACGCGGTGGCCGACCTGGCCACGGCCGTGCAGCGGGTGCCGGAGGAGCTGCCGGTCGTCGTCTACACCAGTTATGCGCTGAAGTACCTGCCGTCCGAGGAGCAGGCGGCCTTCGTCGCCGCGCTCGGGGAGCTGGCGGCCCGGCGTCCGCTGTGGTGGGTGGCGGCCGAGGAGTACGAGTCGGCCCTGCGGCACGTGTTGCCCGACCGGGACGACCTGTCCTACGCGCACACGGCCCGGATGACCCTGAGCACCGTCGCCTGGGAGAACGGCACCCCACACCCCACGCTCCAGGCCCAGGCCGGCCCGCACGGCCACCGCATGACCTGGCTCGCCTCCTGACCCCGCGGGTTTGCCGTGAGGGGCACCTTCCCTGCGTGTGACGCAGTGAATGTGCCCCTCGCTGCGCTGAACGCAGGGAAGGTGCCCCTCACGGGACCATGCCGGGACGCACCGGGGGCGGGGTGTTCAGGTGGTGGGGAGGGCGTCCCACTGTCGGAGGGTTTCGGTGAGGTGCTCGGTGAGCAGGCCCGTGCGGTCCAGGGTGTCGAGGGTCGCGCGGTTCACCCAGCGGGCGTCGTCGGCGTCGTCCCCCGGGCGTAACGTTCCGCACTCGGGAACGCACCGGTAGTCGACGATCCGGTACGGCGCACGGGTGACGGTCCCCAGGAACACCCCCGGCCGCACCGTCAGTCCGGTCTCCTCCCGCAGCTCGCGCACCACGGCCTCGGCGTCGGACTCGCCGGGTTCCACGCGCCCACCCGGCAGCGACCACAGGCCCCGCGCGGGCGCCCGGCCACGCCGCACGAGCAGCAGCCTGCCCGCGCCGTCGTGGACGACGCCGCCCACGCACCGCACCCCGCCGGCACGCCGCACGGTGAACAACCCCCTCCGGCCCCTCGCCGGGTCGTGCTCCGGCACGTGTTCCTTGTCACCCAATGGTTTAACGGAGTGTAATCGACGGCGGTGATTCGCGCAGTGCACTGACCCACCCGCAGGACTTTGCTGCGGTGACGCTACGCGGTGCGGTACAAACTTAGTGGCACAAGCCAGAAGGTCCGCACTCGAGAGACGGGATTGATCGCTGTGAACGCGAAAAAGCTTGCGACGTTCGCTGGTATCGCGTTGGTCCTCTTCTTCGTGATCGCCCGACCGGGAGAGGCAGCGGGGTTCGTGGACAACATCCTCGCCGCACTACAGGACGCCGCCGAGGCAGTGATCACGTTCGTCAGTAGCGTGTTCAGCTGATCCGCGGGAGACTGCGCCGATGTTCGCGCCCCGCGACCCCGACGAATACCTGCTCGACACCGAGCGGCGGGTGATCCGGATACGGCGGCACTGGTCGTGTCTCATCTGGGACACGTTCGAGGCCGTCGCCCTGATCGCCGTGTGCGTGATGGTCTCCTACATCCTGCCCGTCGCCATGTGGATGCTGCAGAACGTCCTCTGGTACGTGGCGTTGTTCCTGGTGCTGCGGTTCGCCTACAAGGTGATCGAGTGGTGGGTGGAGCGCCTGGTCGTCACCGACAAGCGGTTCGTGATGACCAAGGGCGTCTGGACCACCCAGGTACTCATGATGCCGATCACCAAGGTGACCGACCTCACCTACGAGCGGCCGTTCCTGGGCCGGATCCTCGGCTACGGGACGATGGTCGTCGAGTCCGCGGGGCAGATCCAGGCGCTGAACAAGATCGAGTACCTGCCGAAGCCGGAGGCCTTCTACGACACGATCTCGCACCTCGTGTTCGGGGACAAGCAGAAGCAGGCCGAGAAGTTCTCGATGATCAAGGCGCAACGGGCCGCCCGCAGGGGCAGGAAGATGGTGGGGTGACGCGCACCGCGGGGCACACGGGACAATGCTCGACGTGCGCATCGATCTGCATACCCACTCCTCGGTCTCGGACGGCACGGACGATCCCGCTGCCCTCGTCCGTGCCGCCGCGGACGCCGGACTCGACGTCGTGGCGCTCACCGACCACGACACCACCGCGGGCTGGCGGGCCGCCGCCGAGGCCCTGCCACCCGGGCTGACCCTCGTTCCGGGCGCGGAGCTGTCCTGCGAGTCGGTGGACGACGAGGGCCGCAGGGTGAGCGTCCACCTGCTCGCCTACCTGTTCGATCCGACGGCCCCCGAACTGGTGGCCGAGCAGGAGCGCCTCCGTATCGAGCGGCGCGGGCGGCTGCGGGCCATCGCCGTGCGGATGGCCGAGGACGGTCTCCCCGTCGACCCGGACGATCTGCTGGCCGGCCTGCCCACCGACACCGCGGCGGGCAGGCCGCACCTGGCCCGGGCCCTGGTGCGGGCCGGGCTGGTGCACTCGGTGCAGGAGGCGTTCGACCGCTACCTGGCCACCGGCCGGGAGTACTACATGGCCAAGGCGGACACGCCGGTCGAGGCGGCGATCGACCTGATCACCGCCGCCGGCGGCGCCACCGTCCTCGCGCACCCGTTCGCGGGCACCCGGGGGCCGACGATCACCGAGGAGACGGTCGCCGCACTGGCGGGGCGGGGACTGTCCGGGTTGGAGGTCGACCATCCCGATCACGATCCCGCGGCCCGCGCACGGTTGGCCGGCCTCGCCGACGAGCTGAACCTGGTCCACACCGGATCGAGCGACTACCACGGTGCCAACAAGTCGGCCACGCCGGGGCAGGAGACCACCGATCCGGCGCAGTTCACCGCGCTCGTCGAGCGCGCCTCGGCCAACGCGGGCGGGACCGGGCCCGCCACCCGGCCGGTCGGCGGTGCCTGGGGAGCCTGGGAAGAAGCCGGGACCGGATCGTGACCCTCGCCGGCCTCTTCGACGTCACCCTGTTCCTGGAGGCCGCGATCACCCTGCTGGTGATCATGGACCCGCCGGGGACCGTGCCGGTGTTCCTCAGTCTCGTGGGACGGAAACCGCCCGTCGCCCGCGCCCGGGCCGCGCGGCAGGCGGTCCTGGTGTCCCTGCTGGTGATCTCGCTGTTCGCGCTGCTGGGTGAGGTCGTGCTGGCCTACCTGGGCATCGGCATCCCCGCGTTGCAGGGTGCGGGCGGGCTGCTGCTGTTGCTGGTCGCGCTCGACCTGCTGACCGGCCGGAGCAGCGCCGAACCCGAGGCGGCCGAGGACGTCAACGTCGCGCTGGTCCCGCTGGGCACCCCGTTGCTCGCCGGGCCCGGCGCGATCGCGGCCACGATCGTGTTCGTCCGGCAGGCCGGTGGGGATCCCGGCGGGTACCTCGCACTGGGCTCGGCGATCGTCGCCGCGCACCTCGTGCTGTGGGTGTGTATGCGGTACTCCGGAGTGGTGATCCGACTCGTGCGGGAGAGCGGCATCACCCTGCTGGCCAAGATCGCGGGACTGCTGCTCGCGGCGATCGCGGTCGACCTGATCGCCGACGCCGTCCGCGGCTTCGTCGAGGGGGCCTGACCCGGCGTTCGCGGGGCCCTCCCGTCCCCCTACCGTGGAAGTTCCCGCGGGCCGATGCGGGGAGGGCGAGCCGACCGGGGGACGCGCATGGAACAGCTGGGCTTCGACTTCGGGATCGAACCGAAGCGGCTGGCGCGGGTCACGCCCGCCCGCCTGGGCGCCTTCGACGACTGTCCCCGCCGGTACCGCTTCGCCTACCTCGACCGGCCCGCTCCCCGGCGTGCCGGGGCGTTCGCCCACAACACGATGGGGGCCGCGGTGCACGCGGCGCTGAAGGCCGTGCATGAGCTCCCCGCCCGACGCCGGACACCGGAACGCGCCGCCGCGCTCGTCACCCGCCACTGGCAGGACGCGGGATTCACCGACGCCGCGCAGTCCGCGCTGTACGCCGAACGGGCCCGTGGCTGGGTGGCCGAATACGTTCGGCGACGCCTGCCGACCGGGCACGACGCCCCCGACCACACGGACCACGACCACACCGACCACTCGGGGCACACCGACCACACGGGGCACGCGGCCACCGACGCCGGGGACGACCTGGTCGGGCGCGGGCACGGGGACGCGGGGGAGGGCACCGTGGTCGGTCTCGAACGGTGGGTGTCGGCCCCGGTGGGACCCGGGGGCGGGAGTCCCACCCTGATCGTCGAGGGCCGGGTCGACCGGATCGACGAGCGGGGCGGCGAGCTCGTCGTCGTTGACTACAAGACCGGCAGGCGCGCCCCCGACGAGGCCACGGCACGGGGGTCCCGGGCGCTCGCGTTGTACGCCGTGGCCGTCGCGCACACCCTGCGCACCCCGTGCCGGCGGGTGGAACTGCACCACCTGCCCGGGCAGACGGTCGCCGCGGCCGAACACACCCGGGAGAGTCTGGACGAGCACCTCCGGCGTGCGGAGGAGACCGCGGGGGCCACCGCGGCGGCGACCGATACGCTGCAGGCGGGCGGAGACGCGGATGCGGCGTTCCCGGCACGCCCGGCGCCCCGGTGCGGCTGGTGCGAGTTCCGGCCGAGCTGCCCGGAAGGGCGCGAGGCGGCCCCGGCCGCCCGCCCGTGGGACTTGCTGACCCCGGCGACGTGACGACGATTGACGGAGTGGAATGGCCGGTGCCGACACGGCGGATCCCGCGATGACGGGACCGTCCCCTCGCAGAGGCGGACCACGGCGGGGCGCGCCGATCTGGCGCGGTCTCACCGGGGCGCTGACCGCCGGATGGGTCGTGGTGACGACGGTGGTCGTCGTGGCCCAGCTCGCCGCGTGGGGGTCGGGCGGCGAGGGGCCCGGCACGGCCGCGGTGGTCGGCCACCTCGGCGGGAGTGCCCTGGCACTGGGTGCTCAGCACGTCGTCGACCGCGCCCGCGGCACGTCCCTGTCCGCCGCGTCGGCCGGGGCCGGGGTGCTCGGTGTCACCGCGGCGCTGCTGTGGCTGTTCTGGTACTCCTGACCGTTCACCGGAGGGCGACGACCGTGTCCCCGCGCTGTTCGAGCAGCACGGGTCCCGCCGCCGTGAGCCGGACGGGTGCCTCGGGGGCGCGCCGGTCCACGGCGACGGTGCGCAGGGTGGCGCCGTCGGTGTCGTTTATAACGGCGAGACCGCCCCGGACCGGCACGACGGAGTGGCCCGCGAACACCGTGCCCGGCCCGAGGGTGCCCTCGGCGGCCCACCGGGGGGTCAGGTCGTCGGCGGACAGGGCCAGCGTGTGTGAGCCGGTGAAGACGTGGACGGTGCCTCGTCCCCGCGTATGGGGCACGACCCCGTCCGGGCGGTCGCGGACCAGTTCCGAACCGGGCACCGACACGGGGTGGGTCGCCCGGTGCATGCCGTCCATGCCGTAGACGAGCACCTCGCCGCGGGGCAGCGCGACCGCGACCGCCTCGTCGGTGAGGGCCAGCAGTGCCGCGTCGGTCGCGGGCAGCATCTTGCTGAACTCCGTCTCCGGTACGTCGGCCTCCTCCCCGGCGGCCTTGAGCACGGTGAGCCGGGGCCCGGACTCGTCCGGGCAGCGCTCGATCACCCCGACCCGTTCGGCGGCGGTGGCCACGGTCCCGTAGGTGCAGCCCGTCCTCGGCTGCCGGTCCGGGTTCACGGGTGCGGGCACCCGCCCGTACTCCAGTGTCTTCACCAGGTCGCTGCGCCAGGTGTTGAGCAGCCGGTCGCCCGTGGTCGTCACATGCCGGTCCCCGGAGACGAGCCGGGTCCCGTGTTCGGCGTTGCCGGTGCGTTGCGCGGTCCGCTGCCCGGTCCCCGGGTCGAGCTGGGTCACCTCGCTGCAGTTGTGCCCGGTGCGGTACACGGCGTGGACCCGGGAAAACCCGGCCCCCACCGTGCAGAGCGGGACATCGCGGGCGTAGTGCCAGCGTGGTTCGCCCGTGCGCGGGTCGCGCCCCACCACCCGGCCCTGCCCCGCCGTCACCGCGGTGTCCCCCTCGGCGACCGGCACGGGGGTGGCCGGGCTGGGCGCAC
>NZ_KI912210.1:73572-79240 GCF_000231035.2 Saccharomonospora iraqiensis subsp. paurometabolica YIM 90007
CGGCCTCCCGGCCGCCGCGGGTCCGCCTGCGGGACCGTGACCGTGGCGAGCGTCCCTCGGTCGTGTCACCTCCGGACCGGCCGGATCCGCCGGAGCCGGACCGGCCGGAGCCCCGGCCGGACCCCTTCGACCCCTTCCGGCGCCGCTCGCCGAAGTCCTCCTCGGTCTCGGCGGACAGTCCCGCGCGGGTCCGCTTGGACAGCGGGAGCCTGCTCGCGGCGTTCTCCGGGATGTCGAGGTCGGCGAACAGGTGCCTGGACGTCGAGTACGTCTCCACCGGCTCGTCCACGCCGAGTCCGAGTTCGTCGGAGATCAGCTTCCACCGGGGGATCTCGTCCCAGTCGACCAGGGTGAGGGCCACGCCGGTCTTGCCCGCACGCCCGGTGCGGCCGATGCGGTGCACGTAGGTCTTCTGGTCGTCCGGCGTCTGATAGTTGACGACGTGGGTGACGTCCTCGACGTCGATGCCCCGCGCGGCCACGTCGGTGGCCACGAGCACGTCGATCTTGCCGGAGCGGAACGCCCGCAGGGCCTGCTCCCGGGCCCCCTGGCCCAGGTCACCGTGGACGGCGGCGGCGGCGAAGCCGCGCTCGGCGAGGTCGTCGGCGACCTTCTGCGCCGTGCGCTTGGTCCTGGTGAAGATCATCGTCAGGCCGCGGCCCTCGGCCTGCAGCACCTTGGCGACCAGCTCCGGCTTGTCCAGTGAGTGCGAGCGGTAGACGAACTGCCGGGTGCGCTCGTGGATCGCGCCCTCGTCGTTCTCCTCGGCGCGGATGTGGGTCGGCTGGTGCAGGAAGGTGCGGGCCAGGTTGATGATCGGCCCGGGCATGGTGGCCGAGAAGAGCATGGTCTGCCGCTTCTCCGGGACCATCCGCAGGATGCGCTCGATATCGGGCAGGAAGCCGAGGTCGAGCATCTCGTCGGCCTCGTCGAGCACCAGGGTGCCGACCTTGCCCAGCACCAGCCGCTGCTGCTCGGCGAGGTCCAGCAGCCTGCCGGGCGTGCCGATGACGACGTCCACGCCCTGCTGCAGGGTCTCGATCTGGGCCTCGTACGGGCGCCCCCCGTAGATGGAGGCGGTGCGCACGCCCAGGTGGGCACCGGCCTCGGTGAGGTCCTTGGCGACCTGCACGCACAGCTCGCGGGTCGGCACCACGACCAGTGCCTGCGGGGTGCCGTCCCCGGGCAGCGACAGCCGCTGCAGCAGCGGCACGCCGAAACCGAGGGTCTTGCCCATCCCGGTGCGGGCCTGGCCGATGACGTCGTCGCCCGCCAGCGCGAGCGGCAGGGTCAGCGACTGGATGGCGAAGGTCCGCTCGATGCCGGTGTCCTGCAGCGCGCAGACGATGTCCTCGTGCACCCCGAGCTCGGCGAAGGTGGGGTTGTCGTCCGATCGCACCGGGGCGCCGGCCACCAGCGGGTGCGCCTCGTCGGCCGCGTTGTCGTCGCCGCCCCCGGCGCCCGCCGCCGGGGTGGGCTGTTCAGCGGTCGTGTCCGGCTCGATGTCGGTGTTCGCGTTGATGTCGGTGTTCGGGTCGATGTCGGATCGCCTCTCTCATACCAGCGCGCACAGCCTGGTGACTTCGCGACACTCGACCACCACGCCGAAGCGTTTCGCTTCGCGGTGTGTCACACGAAACGGGGTGGGACGCCGCCGGAGGCGTGCACGCACATTGTCGGTCGGGGGTGAAGTGCGACGGAGGGGCGGCACCCCCGGCGGGGCGCACGCGCCGTCTCGCGTCACGCGGACAGTTAGTACTACGAGGAGGACTCGTACTACGAGGAGGACTCGTACCACGAGGGGAACTCGTACTACACGAGGGCAACTTCACCACTGAGGGGCAGTGTAACGGGTCCCGCGCCCGATCCGGCCGGGACAGGCCGGGGCTCCGGCGTGTTGTTGGTCTCCATTTCCGCTCAACTACGGTGGGCGCCGTGAGTGACGCACAACCGGAGATCGCCACCGGGGTCGTGGACCTGCTGGGGGTGCTGGCCTACGGCGAGCTGTCGGCGTTCGACCGCCTGGCCGAGGACGCGCGTTCGGCGCCGACGCTGCAGGGGCACGCCGCGCTGGCGTCGATGGCCGCCGCCGAGATCGGCCACTACGGCCTGCTCGAGCGGTATCTCGCCGAGCACGGGGTCGCGGTCACCGACGCCATGCGCCCGTTCCTCGGCCACGTCGACGCCTTCCAGTCCTCCACCGCGCCGCGGTCCTGGCTCGAATCGCTGGTCAAGGCGTACGTGGTGGACAACCTCGCCGCCGATCTGTATCGCGAGCTCGCCGAGGTGCTGGACGAGCGCACCCGCGACCTGGTCGTGACGGTGCTCGCCGACACCGGGTACTCCGAATTCGCCCAGCAGGAGGTCGCCGCGGCGATCGAGTCGGACGCGCCGCTGCGCGACCGGCTGGCCCTGTGGAGCCGGAGACTGCTGGGCGAGGCACTCACGCAGGCCCAGTACATCGTGGCCGAGCGGGACGGCCTCGCCGAGCTCATCGTCGCCGGGTCGGGCGACCTCTCGGGCATCGCGGCGTTGCTCCGCCGGTTGCAGCAGCGGCACACCAAGCGGATGAAGAGCCTCGGTCTCGGCTAGCCTGGAACGGACAACGCACCAAACCAACACCCGCGGAGGTCACAGGTGGAGGTCAAGATCGGCGTCAAGGACACCCCCCGGGAGCTGGTCGTCGCGAGCGGCCAGTCGCCCGACGAGGTGGACAAGCTCGTGTCCGAGGCGCTGAACGCCGACGACGGCCTCTTCCGGATCACGGACGAGAAGGGCCGCCGGTACCTGGTGCCCGCCGACCGCATCGCCTACGTGGAGATCGCGCCGTCGGACGTCCGTCGCGTCGGCTTCGCCGTCGAGTCCTGAGTTCGGGTGACGGCCCCGGCTCGGCCGGGGCCGATCCGGTCGCCGGATCGATGGCGGACGACGTCGCCGGCACGCGTCCTTCGGCGAGGGCGACGAAACGCTGGTTGGCCACCCTCCCCGGACCGCACCGGGACATCGGTCCTGATGCGGTTCGCGCGGCGCTCGATGCGGCGCGTGACGAGGTGAGCGACCGTGGCGGTCATCCCGCCGCGGAGGCGGGAGAACAACCGTGAGGGCCTGAGTCCGCCCGGCCGGCCCCTAGGTCCGTGCCGGGGCTTCCAGGGCGTCCAGGGTCGTGGGCACCGGGAACGGGGGCGTGCTGGTGCCCGCGATCCGGTAACGGTCCCACGGATCGGGGTCGGAGATCTCACCGGACGCGCTGCCGTCCGGGGTCCGGATCTCGACCGCCCGCTTCTTCCCTCCGGCGGCCTCGGACAGCCCGGCGTCGGGCCGGATCCGGCCGTACCAGTGGTACCGGCCGTCGATCGGCTGGAAGTGGCCGCGCAGCTGGAGCTCGACGTCCAGTTCCGTGTCCCCGAGCACCAGCGTGGCCGGGCCCGCGTAGCCGTCGTGGTCGTCGTGTCCGGGTGTGGTCCCGGCGTGTCCGCTCATGAGGGCTCTCCCGTTCCCGTGTCCGTCGTCGGTCGCAGGTGGACGACCTTGTTCGCGTCGAGGGGCTTGTCCGGGTCGAGCACCTGCCCGTGCTGCCGGACGAGGCCGTCGATGGCGGCCCAGATGATCCGGGTCAGGTAGTCGACCACGCTGTCCCGGCTCATCGTCCGCTTGTCCAGCCACCACTCGCCGGTGTTCTGGACCATGCCGACGATCCCGTGCGCCCACGGCTCGGCCGCACCGGAGTCCATGTTCAGCATCCGCATGTAGTCACCGATCAGTGCGGTCAGCGCGGTGGCGATCACCTGCTTGTCCTCGGCGACCACGTCCGCGTCGACCGGGCGGTCGGCGAACGACTTGCGCGCGAGCAGCCGGTAGAGGTTCGGGTGCTCCTCGATCACGGAGAAGAAGGCGTTCAGCGCGGTCCGGATCAGCGGGACGGGCGCCAGTTCCGAGTTGATCGCGGGGATGAGGCGCTCGAACAGGATCTCGGTGCCCCGCTGCCCGAGCGCGAGATAGAGGTCCGCCTTGTCGTCGAAGTGCCGGTAGAGCACCGGCTTGGTGACACCGGCCTCGGCCGCCACGTCCTCCATCCCCATCTCGGGCCCGTGTGCGTCGAGCGCCCGCAGGGCGGCCTCCACGAACTCCGCCCGCCGGGCGATGCGGTGCTTGCGCCAGCGGTCCCGGCGCGCGTCCCCCGCCGTCGTGGCTCCGGAGCGCGCGGTGGATCCACCACCGCGGTTGACACGGTCGACCATGGTCTTCATGCTACCAGAGGTAACTGTTACCGGAAGTTACATGAACAGGGGAAGGCGGTGGCCGCGATGACGCGCGCGCCTGCGGAGTCGGAGGGCGGACCGGCCACGGAGGGCGGGCGAGCCGCCCCCGGGCGGGACCGGCGGGAGAAGACCGCGCACCGGCTGCTGAACTCGTCCGCGAGGAAGTCCTACGACCCGGAGATCGACATCGACTGGGACGCCCCGCTCGTCGAGGGCAAGCGGTACCTCCCGGAGCACCGCAGCAGTCTGTACGGCACCGCACTGTGGGAGCGGCTCAGCCCCGAGCAGCGCATCGAGCTGGGCAAGCACGAGATCGCCAGCATCGCCACGAACGGGCTGTGGTTCGAGATCCTGCTGATGCAGATGCTGCTCCGGGAGATCTACAAGGCCGACCCGACCAGCGGGTTCGCGCAGTACGCGCTGACCGAGATCGCCGACGAGTGCCGGCACTCCACGATGTTCGCCCGGATGACCGAACGCATCGGCTGCCCGCCGTACGGGCCGTTGCCGTGGCGCCGCCGCATGGCCAAGCTGCTGCCGCTGATCAGCTACGGCCCCGCGATGTACGGCGCGATCCTCGTGGCCGAGGAGATCCTCGACCGGTTGCAGCGCGAGCAGATGAACGATCCGGAGGTCCAGCCGCTCGTGCGGATGGTCAACCGGATCCACGTGCTGGAGGAGGCCCGGCACGTCACCTTCGCCCGTGAGGAGGTCACGCGCGGGGTGGCCCGGCTCTCCGGGCCGGAGCTGAAGTACCAGCAGTGGCTGCTCGCGGCGGTCTCGCACGAGGTCGTCCAGAGCCTGATCAACCCGCACGTCTACAAGGCCGTCGGGATCCGGCCCCGGGACGGCTACCGGGCCGCGATGGCGAATCCGTACTACCACGAGACCCTCCGCTACGCCGGGGAGCGCATCATGGGGTTCCTGGACGACAACGGCCTCATCGGGTCGGTGGGGATGCCGCTCTGGCGGCGCGCGTTCCTGGTGGCCGACCGGTGAGCGGGTGGCGGGAGAGCGGACCGCCGGAGAGCGCGGCGCGGCCGCGCCGGGTGGTCACCTCGGACGGCACCGCGCTGCACGCCGAGGTGAGCGGCACACCGGACGCGGCGGTCACGGTGGTGCTGGTGCACGGCTGGACACAGGACCACCGGACGTGGGACCGGGTCATCGACGAGCTGCCCTCAGGGGTACGCCGGGTGCGCTACGACCTGCGCGGGCACGGCGCCTCGGAGGCGGCCGGGCCCGGGACGGCGACGATCGACCGGCTGGCCGACGACCTCGCCGACGTGCTCGCGGAGCTGGCCCCGGACGGGAGGCTGGTGCTCGCCGGTCACTCGATGGGCGGGATGACGCTCCTGGCCCTGGCCGAGCGGCATCCCACGATCGTGGACGAGCGGGTCGACGGGGTC
>NZ_KI912210.1:79340-79719 GCF_000231035.2 Saccharomonospora iraqiensis subsp. paurometabolica YIM 90007
CTGCTCGGCCTGGAGGCCGCCCGGGCCCTGGCCGGACGCGGTTGCCCGGTCACCGTCGTCCACCCCGGAGGACACGTGCTCGACCGGCAGCTCGACCCGGACGCGGGTGCCGTGCTGGCGCGCACGCTCGGCACGGCCGGGGTGGAGTTCCGCCTGGGCCGCACCGCCGTGAAGTACGTGCCCGGCGACGGACTCACCCTCGACGACGGCGGGCAGGTGCACGCCGACCTCGTCGTCGTCTCCACGGGGGTGCGCCCCGAGACGGGGCTGGCCGCCGACGCCGGACTGCCCGTCGACGGGGGCGTGCTGGTCGATGACGCGCTGCGGACCGGCGACGGGCGGGTGTACGCGATCGGCGACTGCGCCCGGCACCCCGGCG
>NZ_KI912210.1:79819-80405 GCF_000231035.2 Saccharomonospora iraqiensis subsp. paurometabolica YIM 90007
CTCCGGCCGGACGTGGTGTTCCTGCCGTTCCACTTCCCCGACGGGGCAGCGGGGCCAACCTGCTCACCAACCCGGCCCTGGACCCGACCAGCCGGATGCCCGAGTTCAAGGTCTGCGCCGTCCGGCTGACCCCGGCGGAGGGGGCCGCGTGAGCGCGCGCAGGGTGGTCGTCGTCGGCTACGGCATGGCGGGCGCGCGGCTGGCCGACGAGATCCGGCGGCGGGACCCGGACGGCGGGAGGGTGGCGCTGACCGTCGTCGGCGCGGAGCCGCACCACGCCTACAACCGGGTGCTGCTCTCCTCGGTGCTGGCCGGGTCGCTGTCGACCGGGTCGGTGCGGCTGCACGGGCCCGACTGGGCGAGCGGGCACGGGGTGGACCTGCGGCTCGGGGTCTCGGCCCGCGCACTCGACCGTGCCGCGCGCCGGGTCCACCTGTCCGACGGATCGGCCGTCGGGTACGACGCCCTGGTGCTGGCCACCGGGGCCGCTCCGTGGATCCCGCCGGTGGCGGGGCTGGCCACCGACGACGGGCTCGCCGAGGGCGCGGTGTTCTTCCGCACCGTCGACGACTGCGAGCGCCTGGTC
>NZ_KI912210.1:80505-83461 GCF_000231035.2 Saccharomonospora iraqiensis subsp. paurometabolica YIM 90007
CGACGCTGAGCCGATGCCCGATGGCCGGGGATGGCGGTGTGGCGGGGTCGTGCTGGAGCCGGTGCGCGACCGCGCGCACGCGGTGTGGGTGTCGCGGACCATGGCCGCGCTCGACTCCGCGGTCGAGCACACCGAGCTGCGGATCGCGCGGCCCGTCGTCGCGGGGGACGGCCGCTGGGTGATCGGTGGCTGGCGTGCCCGCAGACACCTGGCGGGGTCTGCCGGTGTGGACGCGGAGTGCGGCGTGCTCACCGCCGTCCGGTTGCACCAGACCACGGCGACGCTGCCCCACCCGGACCCGCTACCCCGGCCGGACACGACGCTACCCCGGCCGGACACGACGCTGCCCCGGCCGGACCCGCTGCCTCGCCCGGACTTCCCGGGCGCGGGGGACGCGACCGCGACCCTCGCCGAGCGGTTGGCGTGGGGGGAGGCGCACCGCTCGCTGGACGAGGAGCGGGGCGGCCGGCTGTTCGAGATCCTCGCCCCGTCGCGGCGGCCCACGTCGTCGCCGGACCAGCTCGTCCACGGTGATCTGTTCGGGATGTTGTGCTCCGACGGGGATTCGTCCGTGCCGGGGCTGGTGGATTTCACCCCGCACGTGCGTCCTGCCGAGTGGGGGACCGCCCTGGTGGCGGTGGACGCCCTCGTGCACGGCGCCGCGGACGGCACGTTGCTGCGGCACTGGTCGCACCTGCCGGAGTGGCCCCAGATGCTGCTGCGCGCGCTGCTCTACCGCCTGGCCGGACACGCCCTCACCCCGCACTCCCCGGAAACCACCCTGGACGCCCTCCGCCGCACCGCCACCGAGATCACCGACCTCCTGTGACGAACCCCGGTCACCCTGCGTGTCCCCGTGAAGGGCACATTCCCTGCGTGTGACGCAGTGAATGTGCCCCTCGCTGCACTCAGCGCAGGGAAGGTGCCCTTCACGGCAACACCCCCGCGGGAGGGAGGGGGATGTCGTGTGCGGGAAACGTGGGGACATGTCGGGGTAACAGTGGGTGGTTAGCGTCGCCGGCGTCGCCGAGTCGTGGGAGGTGCCGGTGTGACGTCGACGGAGACCGGGACGACGCAGGGGGCGGGCGGGCGCGCCGGGTTTGCCGCCGGGACGCACTGTCCGTACTGCGCGTTGCAGTGCGGCATGACGGTGACGGAGCGGGGGACGGTCTCGCCCCGCGAGTTCCCCGCCAACGGCGGAGGGTTGTGCCGGAAGGGCTGGACGTCGGGGGCACTGCTGCACTCCCCGGCCCGGCTGACCACCCCGCTCGTGCGCCGGGACGGACAGCTCCGGCCCACCGGCTGGGACGACGCGCTCGACGTCGTGACCACGCGGCTGCGTGGCCTCCGTGCACGGCACGGCGCCGATGCGGTGGCCGTGTTCGGCGGCGGCGGACTGACCAACGAAAAGAGCTACCTGCTCGGCAAGTTCGCCCGCGTCGCCCTGGGCACCTCCCGCATCGACTACAACGGACGGTTCTGCATGTCGTCGGCCGCGGCGGCCTCGACGGCGGCCTTCGGTGTCGACCGCGGGTTGCCGTTCCCGATGACCGACCTCGCCGACGCCGACGTGGTGCTGCTGGTGGGCGCGAATCCCGCCGAGACCATGCCGCCGTTCCTGCGGCACCTGCGCCGCGCGACCGCGGGCGGGGGGCTGGTCGTCGTCGACCCGCGCCGCACGCCCACGGCGGAGCAGGCCGGGCTGCACCTGGCCCCCGCACCGGGCACCGACCTGGCGCTCGCCCTGGGAATCCTGCACGCCACCGTTACCGGAGGGCTGCTCGACGGGTCCTATGTCGCGCGACGCACCACGGGGTTCGACGCGATGTGGCCGACCGTGGCGACGTACTGGCCGGAGCGGGTCGAGCGGATCACCGGCGTCGCGGCCGCCGACCAGCGGCGCGTCGCCGCGATGCTGGCCGGTGCCCGCCACGCCTACGTGCTCACCGCGCGCGGGGCCGAGCAGCACGCCACCGGCGTGGACACGGTGCGCGCCTGGATCAACCTGGCGCTGGCCCACGGGCTCCCCGGAACCCCCGGGTCCGGGTACGGGTGCCTGACCGGTCAGGGCAACGGGCAGGGCGGCCGCGAGCACGGCCAGAAGGCCGACCAGCTGCCCGGTTACCGCCGGATCACCGACCCGGCGGCCCGCGAGCACGTCGCCGCCGTGTGGGGCGTGCCCGCGGCGTCCCTGCCCGGGCCGGGGCCGTCGGCCTACGAACTGCTGGACACGCTCGGCACCGCCGACGGACCGCGCGCGCTGCTGGTGTTCGGCAGCAACCCCGCCGTCTCGGCGCCGCACGCCGGACACGTCACCGCGCGACTGTCCGACCTGGACCTGCTGGTGACCGCCGACGTCGTGCTGTCCGAGACGTCCGCGCGGGCCGATGTGGTGCTGCCGGTGACCCAGTGGGCGGAGGAGGACGGCACCGTCACCAACCTGGAGGGCCGGGTGCTCGCCCGCCGCCGCGCCGTCACCCCTCCGGACGGGGTGCGCACCGACCTCGCCGTACTCGCCGACCTGGCGGTCCGGCTCGGTCAACCACCCGGACGGTTCCCCGCCGACCCGGACGCCGTGTTCGCCGAGCTGCGGGCGGCCTCCGCGGGTGGCCCCGCCGACTACTCCGGCGTCGATCCGGAACGGCTGCGTGCGGGGGAGGCGCTGTACTGGCCGGTCCCCGCGCCGGACCACCCCGGCACCCCCCGCCTGTTCCTGGACCGGTTCGCTCACCCCGACGGCCGGGCCCGGTTCGTGCCGGTGGAGCACACCGGGCCCGCCGAACCCCCGGACGCCGGGTACCCGCTGACCGCCACCACCGGCCGGGTGCTCGCGCAGTACCAGTCCGGCGCGCAGACCCGGCAGGTGCCCGAGCTGGTCGAGGCGGCACCGGAGGCCTACGTCGAGGTGCACCCGGACACCGCGGCCCGCGTCGGCCTCGCCGACGGCGACCGCGCC
>NZ_KI912210.1:83561-85712 GCF_000231035.2 Saccharomonospora iraqiensis subsp. paurometabolica YIM 90007
CGACCACCCGGCGATCCCGACCCTCATCCTCCGCCGCGCCACCACCCCCGCGAGTCGCCACCCGAGTCCCGCGAGTTGACGCTCCATGCCCGCGAGCCGCCCTCCAGAACCCGCGAGTCGCCACTCCCGTCCCGCGAGTCGCCGTCCTGGGGTGGCGCCTCGCCGGTGGGATCGCCGGTCACCGCGCCGGTGGCACCCCGTCCGGCGGCCGGTCACGACCACCGCACGCGGAGTGCGGTGAAGCCACGCACCGCGCGCACCCGGTCGGCCTCGTCCTCCGCGGCGGCCCGGACGCGGGCCGGGACGGGGCCGAAGCCGGTCAGCGTCATATCGAGCCGCTTTCCGGACGTCGTCGTGCGCCAGGTGCCCACGAGGTCCCCGTCGGCCAGCAACGCTCCCGGGTTGCCGAGGACCCGCCACACGGCCTTGCGGTGGGTCTCGTCCGGTACCAGCAGTGTGCGGTCGCGTGCCTGCAGGAACGGGTCGCCCGGCGGCAGCAGCCGTACCGGGTCCGGTTCGGGCGGGTTCTCCAGTATCGGCAGTGCCTCGGCGGGGATGTGCCCCACCCGGCCGTCCACCCGAACCTCGGCGAGGTCCTCCGGCCACAGCCGGGTGGCGACCGTGGCGCGCGTCGTGCCGAGGTACCCGGCGGCCTCGTCCGGGGTGGCGGGGCCGTGCAGACGGAGGTAGTCCCGCACCAGCCGGGTGGCGGCGGTGACATCGGTCCGGTCGGGCAGCGGCGGCCGGGGCCGCAGCGGGGTGAGCGTGGCGGGGGTGACGCCCGGCTCCAACCGGACACCGGCCGGCGGTGTGGCCAGCCGCATCAGTTGCTCGTGGATGTGCGTGGCCCCGCAGATGCGGCACCACCGGGTCAACCCCCCAGGCACCACCCGGGTCACCGCCTCGCTCGCCTCGCCCTTGGTCATGGTCGTGGTGACCACGTCCCGCAGCGCCCGTGCGGCCGTGGTCACCGCCGCACGCGGGCCCATGTCGGCCGCCGTGACGTCGGCTCGCCGCCACGACAGCCGGGCCCGGGCGTCGGCATCGTCCAGCGGCAGCAACGCCCGGATCAGCCCGCCGAACCCGCCGGCCCGATGGAAGTGCGGAGCGCCGCGCACCGACCAGGCGAGGGTGAAGCGCTCGTCCCCGGTGAGCACAGCGCACTCCCCGTCGCGCGCCGACCGCGCGGCCAGCGCGAGCCCGGCGGTGGTCCGCCGGGTGCTGTCCTGCACCCCGAGATCGAACACCGCCAGGTCGACCGGATCGCTCGTCTCACGGTGCAGTCCCTGCGCGGCGATCCGGTAGGCCAGTACCTGCGCACGGTCCACCGCGGACATCGCAGCCTCCTTCGCGTGGTGTTGGCCCGGGTTACCCGCCGCACCCCGGCACGCCCGTGGGCGGACGGTTCAGTCGGCGAAGGTGAACTCGGCGGTGTAGGGCACCGTGGAGGTGGTGCTCGCGCCCGTGCCGCCGCCGGACAGGCCGGCGAGCTCGCCGGTGCCCGAGCCGGGCACCACGGTGAACGTGTCCCCGATGCCGTCGGCGTCGTAGGTCACCTCGTGCCGGAGGACGACGCTGCCCCGTCGTCCGTGCACACTGCCCTCGATCCGCTCCAGTCCGGGGGCGGCGAAGCCCGCGCCGTCGTATCCGTCCCCGTCGTAGTACAGCAGGTAGTCGCAGGTCGAGGTGCCCTCGATGGCGCCCGTGTAGGTGAACGTGGCCCGGACGTGCGCGTAGCGCGGGCCGTCCCCGGCTCCGCTGACCACCTGCTCGTCCCAGCCGGTCGTGGTGTAACTGCCCGTCGTCGTGGTCGTCTCCGTACTCATACGACCCACCCTGCCCCCCCGGACTGCCATCCTCTGTCAGGTTTCTCGGGCAGAATCGACCTCCGTGCGTGCGAGCAGACTGATGTCGATGCTGTTGCTGTTGCAGAACCGGGGCCGGATGACCGCGCGGCAGCTCGCCGACGAGCTGGAGGTGTCGGTGCGCACCGTCTACCGGGACGTCGAGGCCCTGTCGGCGGCGGGCGTGCCCGTCTACGCCGACCGCGGGCGCGGGGGTGCCTACCGCCTCGTCGGCGGGTACCGCACCCGGCTGACCGGGATGTCCGGCTCGGAGGCGGCGGCGCTGGCCCTGGCCGGGCTCCCGGAC
>NZ_KI912210.1:85812-86041 GCF_000231035.2 Saccharomonospora iraqiensis subsp. paurometabolica YIM 90007
TACGCCGACGTGCGGGCGCCCGACCTGACCTCCGTGTTGCGCCGGGTACGCGGTCCCGCCGTGGTCGTGCCCGCGTTCCTCGCCTCCGGGTACCACGTGCGCACCGACATCCCGGCGCAGGTCGCGGCGAGCGGGCATCCGGACGTGACCGTGACCGCGGCGTTCGGGGCCGCGCCGGAACTCGTCGGCGCGCTGCACGACCGGCTGCGGGAAGCGGGCCACCGCGAGG
>NZ_KI912210.1:86141-87114 GCF_000231035.2 Saccharomonospora iraqiensis subsp. paurometabolica YIM 90007
CCGGGCCGGGGAGTTGTCCGCCGCCGACGACGCGATGGTCGCCGAACGCGCCGAACAGGCCGGTCTCGTGGACGCCCTCGACGACCCGGGCGACCCCGGGCGCTACTCCGAGCGGGGGTACGCCCGCATCCGGGCCCTGCGCGCGGAACTGGGCGCGCTGCGCCGCAGACTCGACCAGCCGCTGCCGGAGCTGGTCGCCGACGTCGAACGCACCCTGCGGCTCGACGTGGAGGCGCTGGCCCGGCCGAACGGGGTCGGCCGGGCGCACCTGGACGCCTTCGCCGACGTGGTCACCGGCTACGCCGAGACCGTGCCCACCGCGACGCTGCTGTCCTTCCTGGACTACCTGGCCACCGCCGAACACGCGGAGGACGGGCTGCCGCCCGGCGAGGTGGAGGTCTCCGCCGACCGGGTGCAGGTGCTCACCGCGCACTCCGCGAAGGGGCTGGAGTGGCGGGTGGTCGCCGTGCCGCACCTGGTCCGGGACACCTTCCCCGGCAGGCGACGGTCCTCGTCGTGGCTGCGGACGGTGTCCGAACTGCCCGCCGCGCTGCGCGGCGACGCCGCCGACCTGCCCGGGCTGTCGCTGTCCGCCGGGCCGGACCGCAAACAGGTCACCGAGGCGCTCGACGAGCACGAGCAGCGCTTCGCCGAGCGGCACGCCGAGGAGGAACGCAGGCTGTGCTACGTCGCGCTGACCCGCTCGGAACACTGTCTGCTCGTCTCGGGGCACTGGTGGAACGCCACGAGCGCGCGGCCGAAGGGGCCGTCGGACTTCCTCACCGAACTCGGTGAGGTGCTGGCCGCCGACGACACGCTCGGCACCGTCGAACACCGGGCCCCGGCCCCCGGCGCCGACGAGAGCAACCCGCTGGTGACCGAGTCCCGGGAGACGGTGTGGCCGGTCGATCCGCTCGGCGACCGGCGCGCGGGCGTGGACGAGGGCGCACGCCTGGTGCGCGAGGCGCTCGCG
>NZ_KI912211.1:0-3843 GCF_000231035.2 Saccharomonospora iraqiensis subsp. paurometabolica YIM 90007
GCGGCTGACCACCCGGTCCGGCCGTGCCGAGGCCGGGCGGTTCCTCGCCGAGGGCGCCCAGGCCGTCCGGGAGGCGCTGCGGTACGGCCGCGTGCACGAGGTGTTCGCCACCGAGCAGGCCGCCGAACGACACGCCGACCTGCTGGCCGGGGCGCCCGCCGTCTCGGTGGTCGACCGGCGGGCCGCGGAACTGCTGTCGGAGACGGTGACCCCGCAGGGGCTGGTCGCGGTGTGCGACACCGTGACCGTGGAGCCCGAGCGGGCCCTGTCCGGCACGCCCCGGCTGGTCGCGGTGCTGGTGGGCATCGCCGACCCGGGCAACGCGGGCACGGTGGTGCGCGTCGCGGACGCGGCGGGCGCCGACGCGGTTCTGCTCACCGGGGACGGGGTGGACGTCCACAACGGCAAGTGCGTGCGCGCCTCCACCGGGAGCCTGTTCCACCTTCCCGTCGCCGTCGAACGCGATCCCGCCGCGGCGCTGGCCGCCTGTTCCCGGGCGGGTCTGCGGACGGTCGCCGCGCACGGGCACGCGGAGTCCGATCTGACCACAGCGGAGGGTCTGGACTCCCCGACGGCCTGGCTGTTCGGCAACGAGGCCCATGGCCTGCCCGACGACGTGCTCGCGGCGGCCGACACCGCCGTGCGGGTGCCGCTGCACGGCCGGGCGGAGAGCCTCAACCTCGCCACCGCCGCCGCGGTGTGCCTCTACGCCCGCGTGCTGCGACACTCCCCCTGACCGAGGGTGACCGGCGTGCGGGCCCCGGGCTCGCATAGAATCTCCGGCGTGCATCGCTGACGTGCGCTCACGCTCGCGTGCAGCCGCCAACCGTGAAGCGGACGTTCGAGGAGTTATGTCCGAAGCCGTGGAGAAGCAGGGGCCGGAGTCGGCCGACACACTCGCGCCGGAGACGGTGCGGGCCGCCGTCGACGAGGCCAGGGAGGCGTTCGCCGCCGCGACGGACCTGGACGCGCTGGCCGCGGTCAAGCCCGCACACCTCGGGGACCAGTCGCCGTTGGCGCTGGCCCGCCGTGCGATCGGTGCGCTGCCCAAGGCGGAGAAGGCGGACGCGGGCAAGCGCGTGAACGAGGCGCGGCAGGAGATCCAGTCGGCCTTCGACGAGCGCCGTGCGGTCCTGCGGGCGGAACGCGACGAGCGGGTCCTGCGCGAGGAGGCCGTCGACGTGACGTTGCCGTGGGACCGCGTGCCGCGCGGCGCCCGGCACCCGATCACCACGATCGCCGAGCGCGCCGCCGACGTCTTCGTGGCGATGGGCTACGAGGTCGCCGAGGGTCCCGAACTGGAGGCCGAGTGGTTCAACTTCGACGCGTTGAACTTCGGCAAGGACCACCCGGCGCGGGCGACGGCCGACACCTTCTACGTCGCCCCCGAGGACTCCAACCTCGTGCTGCGCACGCACACCTCGCCGGTCCAGGCGCGGGCCTTGCTGCACCGCGACCTGCCGGTCTACGTCGTGTGCCCGGGGCGCACGTTCCGCACCGACGAGCTGGACTCCACCCACACCCCGGTCTTCCACCAGGTCGAGGGCCTGGCGGTGGACAAGGGTCTGACGATGGCACACCTGCGCGGCACGCTGGACGCCTTCGCCCGGGCCATGTTCGGCGAGGAGTCGGGCACCCGGTTCCGGCCGCACTTCTTCCCGTTCACCGAACCGTCCGCCGAGGTGGACGTGTGGTTCCCGGAGAAGAAGGGCGGGCCCGGCTGGGTCGAGTGGGGCGGCTGCGGCATGGTCAACCCGAACGTGCTGCGCGCCTGCGGGGTCGACCCGGAGGTCTACTCCGGATTCGCGTTCGGCATGGGCCTGGAGCGCACCCTGCAGTTCCGCAACGGCATCCCGGACATGCGCGACATGGTGGAGGGGGACGTGCGCTTCACCCTCCCCTTCGGAACGGAGGCGTGAACGATGCGGGTCCCCGTCAGTTGGCTCACCGAGCATCTGGACGTTGGCGCCGAGGTCACGGCACAGGAACTCGCCGACGCGTTCGTCCGCCTGGGCATCGAGGTCGAGGACGTCCGGCCGGTGGGCGACGTCACCGGCCCGCTGGTGATCGGCCGGGTCGTCGAGGTCGAGGAGCTGACCGGGTTCAAGAAGCCGGTCCGGTACTGCCGGGTCGACGTCGGCGGTGACGTCGACTCCGACGCCGGGTCCGGCGAGCCGGACCCGGCCCCGGACCCCACGCGGCCGCCGACGAACGGCATCGTCTGCGGTGCCACCAACTTCGCCGAGGGCGACCTGGTGGTGGTGGCCCTGCCGGGCGCGGTGCTGCCCGGTGACTTCACCATCGCCTCCCGCAAGACCTACGGCCGCGTCAGTGCGGGCATGATCTGCTCGGCCCGGGAGCTGGGCCTGGGGGAGGACCACAGCGGCATCCTCGTGCTGCCCCCGGGCACCGCCGACCCCGGCGACGACGCCCGGGACGTGCTCGACCTGGGTGACACGGTGCTGGACCTGGCCCCGACCCCGGACCGCGGGTACGCCCTGTCGGTGCGGGGCCTCGCGCGGGAGTTGGCGGGCGCGTTCGACGTGCCGTTCGGTGACCCGGCGCAGGGGGAGCTGCCCGGCGCCGAGGGCGACGCCTGGCCGGTGCGCATCGACGACCCCGAGGGGTGCCGCCGGTTCGTGCTGCGCCGCGTGACCGGTCTCGACGCGGGCGCGCCGACCCCGTGGTGGATCCAGCGCCGCCTGCTGCTCGCCGGGATGCGGCCCATCTCGTTGGCGGTGGACGTCACGAACTACGTGATGCTGGAACTCGGCCACCCGCTGCACGCCTTCGACACCGGCGCGATCAAGGGTGACCTGGTGATCCGGCGGGCGGAACCGGGCGAGACGTTGGTGACGCTGGACGACGCCGAACGGGGCCTCGACCCGGACGACGTCGTGATCGCCGACGACACCGGGGTGATCTCGCTCGCGGGCACGATGGGCGGCGCGAGCACCGAGATCCGCACCGACAGCACGGACGTGCTGCTGGAGGCCGCGCACTGGGATCCGGCCTCGATCAGTCGCACCGCGCGCAGGCACAAACTCTTCTCCGAGGCCGCCAAACGGTTCGAGCGGTTCACCGATCCCGAGCTGTGTGCGGCCGCGGTGGAGACGGCCGCCCGGCTGTTGCGCCGGTACGGCGAGGGCAGCATCCGGCCCGGTCGGACCGACGAGGGGACCTCCGCGCAGGCCGAGCCGATCACCATGCCGATCAACCTGCCCGACCGGGTCGCCGGGGTGAACTTCGACCGCGGCGTCACCGTGCGCAGGCTCACCCAGGTCGGCTGCAAGGTGTCGGTGGGGACCGGCCAGGACGGGTCCGCACTGGTGAGTGCGGTGCCGCCGAGCTGGCGCGGTGATCTCGCCCAGCCCGCCGACCTGGTGGAGGAGGTGCTGCGGCTGGAGGGCTACGAACACATCCCCTCCGTGCTGCCGTCCGCTCCCGCCGGGCGGGGCCTGACCCGGGCCCAGCGCCGCAGGCGTGCGGTGTCCCGCACGCTGGCCGAGGCCGGCTACGTCGAGGTGCTCCCGTTCCCGTTCGTCGCCCCGTCGACGTGGGACGACCTCGGCCTGCCCGCCGACGACGAGCGCCGGAACGCGGCGAGTGTGCAGAACCCGCTGGAGGCCGAGCGCCACCAGCTCGCGACGTCGCTGCTGCCGGGCCTGTTCGAGACACTGCACCGCAACCTCTCCCGCGGATTCCGGGACGTGGCGCTGTACCACGTCGGCCAGGTCGTGCGCCCGCGCGAGGGCCAGGCCGCCGCGCCGGACCCGGACGTCGCGCGGCGCCCGGACGATGCGGAGCTGGCCGCACTGGAGGACGCGGTCCCCGACCAGCCGC
>NZ_KI912211.1:3943-12139 GCF_000231035.2 Saccharomonospora iraqiensis subsp. paurometabolica YIM 90007
TCGCTGGCGCTGGCGCCCGCGCTCGCGGCGGGGCTGGTGCGGCCCGAGGTGGCCGTCACCGCCGTCACCGGCACCTCGGGTGCGGGCAAGAGCCTCAAGCCGCACCTGCTGGGGTCCGAGGTGATGGGCTCGGCCAGCGTCTACGGCGTCGGCGGCGCCCACCGGCACACCCCGGAGTTCATCCAGAACCTCACCACCGCCGCGGGTACGCGCGTCGCGGTGTCGTTCACCCCGGTGCTCGCGCCGATGCCGCGGGGCATCCTCACCACGGCCACCGCACCGCTGGCGGGGGAGACCGACACCGCCGCCGCCCGGGCCGTCTACGACAAGGCCTACGCCGACGAACCGTTCGTCCACCTGCTGCCCGAGGACACCTGGCCCAGCACGGCCGCCACGCTCGGCGCGAACACCGTGCAGCTGCAGACGACGGTCGACGCCGACGCGGGCAGGCTGGTGGTGGTCGCCGCCCTGGACAACCTGACGAAGGGCACGGCCGGCGCCGCCGTCCAGTCGATGAACCTCGCCCTCGGCCTCCCCGAGCCCACCGCCCTCCCCACCACGGGAGTCGCCCCGTGACCCCACCCACCCCCGCGAGTCGCCACCCCAGAACGGCGAGTCGCCACTCCAGGACTGCGAGTCGTCACTCCAGGGCCGCGAGTCGACGCCCCAAGTCCGCGAACCCCCGCCCGAGAGCCCACCCCGACCGCCCCGCACCGGAGGTCACCTCATGAGCGTCACCGCCACCGACGGTTTCCGGGCCTCCGGGGTCACCGCCGGACTGAAGAGCGCGGGCCCCGACGTCGCGCTCCTGGTCAACGACGGCCCGTCGGACGTGGCCGCCGCGGTGTTCACCCGCAACCGGTGCAAGGCCAACCCGGTGCTGTGGAGCGAGCAGGTCCTGCAGGACCGCCGGGCGAAGGCCGTGCTGCTCAACTCCGGCGGCGCCAACTGCTACACCGGCCCGGAGGGCTTCCAGACCACGCACGCCAACGCCGAGTTCGTGGCCGAGCGGCTGGGCACGGGCGCGATCGACGTGGTCGTCTGCTCGACCGGCCTGATCGGGGAACAGCTCGACCGGGAGAAGATGACCACGGGCATCGACGCCGCCGTGGGCGCACTCGCCGCGGACGCGGGAACCGCCGCCGCCGAGGCGATCAGGACGACCGACACGCACCGCAAGGAAGTCGTGCGCTCCGGGGACGGCTACTCGGTCGGCGGCATGGCCAAGGGCGCCGGGATGCTCGCGCCCGCGCTGGCCACCATGCTCGTGGTGGTCACCACCGACGCCGACGTGGACGCCGACACCGCCGACCGTGCCCTGCGGGAGGCCACCCGGCGCACCTTCGACCGGCTCGACTCCGACGGCTGCATGTCCACCAACGACACCGTGCTGCTGCTGTGCAGCGGAGCCTCCGGGACCCGCCCGGACGAGGCGGAGTTCACCGCACGGCTGACCGACGCCTGCCACGACCTCGCCCAGCAGCTCCTCGGCGACGCCGAGGGCGCCGAGCACGACATCGCGATCGAGGTCACCGGCGCGGCCTCGGAGGACGACGCGGTGACGGTCGGCCGGGCGATCGCCCGCAGCAACCTGTTCAAGACCGCCGTCTACGGCCGGGACCCCAACTGGGGCCGCATCCTCGCCGCGGTCGGCACCACCGACGCCGTCTTCGAACCCGACACCCTGGACGTCGCCGTGAACGGGGTGTGGATCTGCCGCGCCGGTGGCCCCGGCGAACCGCGGGACGCCGTCGACCTCGGCGACCGCGCCGTCACCGTGACCGTCGACCTCAAGGCGGGCGGCGAGTCGGCGACGATCTGGACCAACGACCTCACCCACGCCTACGTGCACGAGAACTCGGCCTACTCGACATGACCCCCACACCGAACCGTCCCTCCGGAACCGATCCGGCCGCCACGCGCACCGTCTCCGCCGACGAACGCCTGGCCACCGCCGCCGAGAAGGCGGGCGTGCTGGTCGAGGCCCTGCCCTGGTTGCAGCGTTTCCACGGCGCCTGGGTCGTGGTCAAGTACGGCGGCAACGCCATGGTCGACGACGACCTCAAGCACGCCTTCGCGCAGGACATGGTGTTCCTGCGGCTGGCGGGCCTGCGCCCGGTGGTGGTGCACGGCGGCGGCCCGCAGATCACCACGATGCTCGACCGGCTCGGCATCGACGGCGAGTTCAAGGGCGGACTGCGGGTGACCACGCCGGAGACGATGGACGTCGTGCGCATGGTGCTCGTCGGCCAGGTCAGCCGGGAACTCGTCGGACTGATCAACGCGCACGGTCCGTACGCGGTCGGGATCTCCGGTGAGGACGCCCGCCTGTTCACCGCCGAACGCACGCACGCGACCGTGGACGGCGAGCCGGTCGACATCGGACTCGTCGGGGAGGTCGCCGACGTCGACCCGGACGCGGTGCGCGACATCGTCAACGCCGGACGGATCCCGGTGGTGTCCACGGTGGCACCGGACGTGGACGGCGTGGTGCACAACGTCAACGCCGACACCGCCGCCGGCGCGCTGGCCGCCGCGCTGGGCGCGGAGAAGCTGGTCGTGCTCACCGACGTCGAGGGCCTCTACGCCGACTGGCCCGACCGTGCGTCCCTGGTGGACCGCATCGGCGCCGACCGGCTCGAACGGCTGCTGCCGGACCTCGCCAGCGGCATGATCCCGAAGATGCGCGCGTGCCTGCGTGCCGTCCGGGGCGGGGTGCCCCGTGCCCACGTCATCGACGGGCGCCTCGCGCACTCGGTACTGCTCGAAGTGTTCACCTCGCGGGGCGTCGGAACGATGGTCCTGCCGGACGAGGGGGTCGACGATGACGACCGGTGAGACACCGGCCGCGCACACCGGCGACAACGCCGCCAACCGGTCGCGGTGGCAGACGGCGATGATGCACAACTACGGCACCCCCGCCCTGACGCTGCGGGAGGGGGAGGGCGCCGTCGTGTCCGACGCGGACGGCAACCGCTACCTCGACCTGGTGGGCGGGATCGCCGTGAACGCCCTGGGACACGCCCACCCCGCCGTGGTCTCCGCGGTGACCCGCCAGGTCGGCACCCTCGGGCACACGTCGAACCTCTACATCAACGAACCCGCTCTCGACCTGGCCGAGCGGCTGCTCGCACTGTCCGGTGCGGAGGGAAGCGGCGCGGACGGCAGGGTGCTGTTCACCAACTCCGGTGCCGAGGCCGTGGAGGCCGCTTTCAAGATCACCCGCCGCACCGGGCGGACGAAGGTCGTCGCCACCGACGGCGGCTTCCACGGCCGCACCATGGGGGCGCTCGCGCTCACCGGCCAGGAGGACAAGCGCACCCCCTTCGAGCCGCTCGTGCCGGGGGTGGAGCACGTGCCCTACGGCGACGTCGCCGCCCTCGAGGCGGCCGTGGACGACGACACCGCCGCCTTCGTGGTCGAACCCGTCCAGGGGGAGAACGGCGCCGTCGTCCCACCGGCGGGCTACCTCCGCGCCGCGCGGGAGATCACCGCCCGGCACGGGGCCCTGCTCGTGCTGGACGAGGTGCAGACCGGCATCGGCCGCACCGGAGCGTGGTTCGGCTACCAGCGGGCCGGGATCACGCCGGACGTGGTGACCCTGGCCAAGGGGCTCGGCGGTGGTCTGCCGCTCGGTGCGTGCCTCGCGTTCGGCCCCGCCGCGGACCTGTTCGGACCCGGCCAGCACGGCACCACCTTCGGCGGCAACCCCGTCTGCTGCGCGGCCGGGCTCGCGGTGCTGGACACGATCGCCACGGACGGGCTGCTCGAGCACGCCGCCGACCTCGGCGCCGAGCTCGCCGCCGGGATCGGGCGGTTGGAACACCCGCTGGTGCGCGGCGTGCGGGGGGAGGGACTGCTGCTCGGCGTACTGCTGCACGAGCCCGTCGCGGCGGCGGTCGCCGCGGCCGCACAGAATGCCGGATACCTGGTCAACCCGGTCAAGCCGGACGTGCTCCGCCTGGCCCCGCCGCTGATCCTCGGCCGGGAACAGGCCGGGAACTTCGTCAAGGACCTGCCCGCCGTGCTCGACGCGGCGCGCCCCGCCCCGGTCGCCCCCGAGGCCGGTCCCGGGGCCCACCCGGACAAGGACGACTGACCATGCCCCCACGTCACTTCCTGCGCGACGACGACCTCACCCCCGACGAGCAGAGCGCCGTGCTCGACCTCGCCGACGAGCTGAAGAAGCAACCGCTCGGCGACGCCCTGGCCGGGCCCACGGCCGTCGCCGTGCTCTTCGAGAAGAACTCGACCCGCACCCGGTTCTCCTTCGAGGTCGGCATCGCCCAGCTCGGCGGCCACCCGGTCGTCGTGGACGGCCGCAGCATGCAGCTCGGCCGGGAGGAGACCCTGGGCGACACCGCGAAGGTCCTGTCCCGGTACGTGGATCTCGTGGTGTGGCGCACGTTCGGCCAGGAGCGCATCGACGCCTTCGCCGCGGCGTCCGACGTGCCCGTCGTGAACGCGCTCACCGACGAATTCCACCCGTGCCAGATCCTGGCCGACCTGCACACGGTGCGCGAGCGCAAGGGAACGCTGGCCGGACTCACCCTGACCTACCTCGGCGACGCCGCGAACAACATGGCGCACTCGCTCCTGCTCGGCGGCGTCACCGCGGGAATGCATGTCCGCGTGGCCGCACCCGAGGGATTCCACCCGCTGCCGTGGGTGCGGGAGGCGGTGGCGGCGCGGGCCGCCGAGACCGGGGGCAGCGCGCGCGTGTTCACCGACCCGCACGCCGCCGTCGACGGGGCCGACGTGGTCACCACCGACTCGTGGACGTCGATGGGACAGGAGGCCGACGGCCGGGACCGCGTGTCCCCGTTCTGGCCCTACCAGGTCAACACCGACCTGCTGGCGCGCACCGGCAGGGACACGATCGTGCTGCACGACCTGCCCGCCCACCGGGGCCGGGAGATCACCGACGAGGTGCTGGACGGGCCCGCGAGCGCGGTGTGGGACGAGGCGGAGAACCGGCTGCACGCCCAGAAGGCACTGCTGGTGTGGTTGCTGCGGGAGCAGGCACGGTGACCGCACGCCCGCCCCGGAACGCGACGGTGACCCCCACCATGAACCGCGCGAGCAGGCAGGCCCGGATCATCGAACTGGTGTCCGGCACCGCCGTGCACAGCCAGACCGAGCTGGCGAAACTGCTGGCGGCCGAGGGCATCGAGGTCACCCAGGCCACGCTGTCCCGCGACCTCGACGAACTCGGTGCGGTGAAACTCCGCGGTCCCGACTCGGGGGCGCCGGTCTACGTCATCCCCGAGGACGGCAGCCCCGTCCGCGGCGTGCAGGGTGGCACGTCCCGCCTGTCGCGCCTGTTGGCCGAGCTGATGGTCTCGGCCGAGGGCTCGGGCAACCTCACGGTGCTGCGCACCCCGCCGGGGGCGGCGCAGTTCCTCGCCAGCGCGATCGACCGGGCCGCGCTGGAGGAGGTCGTCGGCTCCATCGCCGGCGACGACACGGTCGCGGTGATCGCCCGCGAACCGCTGACGGGCACCCAGGTGGCCGAGCGGTTCACCGCCCTGGCACAGCGCTCGGACGCGGCCGAGGCGGACCCGGACCGGCACGACACGGGCACGACCCGGAACGACACACAGAACGTGAGTGAGGAGAACCAGCATGACTGAACGGGTTGTGCTCGCCTACTCCGGTGGGCTCGACACCTCGGTGGCGATCGGCTGGATCGCCGAGGAGACGAAGGCGGAGGTGGTCGCCGTCGCCGTCGACCTCGGCCAGGGTGGTGAGGACCTGGAGACCATCCGCAAGCGGGCCCTCGACTGCGGTGCGGTGGAGGCCGTGGTGGCCGACGCGCGGGACGAGTACGCCGACGAGTACTGCCTGCCCGCCCTGCAGGCCAACGCCCTCTACATGGACCGCTACCCGCTGGTCTCGGCGCTGTCCCGGCCGCTGATCGTCAAGCATCTCGCCGAGGCCGCCAAGTACCACGGCGCGAGCACCGTGGCGCACGGCTGCACCGGCAAGGGCAACGACCAGGTGCGCTTCGAGGTCGGCATCGGTGCGCTCGCGCCGGACCTGAACGTGCTCGCGCCGGTGCGGGACTTCGCCTGGACCCGGGAGAAGGCGATCGCCTACGCCGAGCAGCACGGCCTGCCGATCGACGTGACGAAGAAGTCGCCGTTCTCGATCGACCAGAACGTGTGGGGCCGGGCCGTCGAGACCGGCGTGCTGGAGGACCTGTGGAACTCCCCGCCGAAGGAGGTGTACTCCTACACCCAGGACCCCACGGTGCACTTCCAGGCCCCCGACGAGGTGGTGCTCACCTTCGACAAGGGTGTCCCGGTCGCCATCGACGGCAGGCCGGTCACCGTGCTCGAGGCCATCCAGGAGATGAACACCCGGGCGGGCGCGCACGGGATCGGCAGGCTCGACATGGTCGAGGACCGGCTGGTCGGCATCAAGAGCCGCGAGGTGTACGAGGCGCCCGGCGCCATCGCGCTGATCACCGCGCACCAGGAGCTGGAGAACGTCACCGTCGAGCGCGACCTCGCCCGGTTCAAGCGGCAGGTCGAGCAGCGGTGGGGTGAGCTGGTCTACGACGGCCTGTGGTTCTCCCCGCTGAAGGACGCGCTGGACGGCTTCGTCGGCAAGGCCCAGGAGCACGTCACCGGCGAGATCCGCATGGTGCTGCACGGCGGCACCTGCACCGTCACCGGCCGGCGCAGCGCGGAGTCGCTGTACGACTTCAACCTCGCCACCTACGACGAGGGCGACAGCTTCGACCAGTCCCTGGCCAAGGGCTTCGTCCAACTCTGGGGCCTCCCCAGCAAGATCGCCGCCAAGCGCCAGCAGAGCAAGCACGGCTGAGCCGCCGCACCGGGGTGTGCCGTGAAGGGCACATTCCCTGCATCACATGCGGTGAGGGGCACTTTCCCTGCGTCCGGTGCAGGGAAAGTGCCCCTCACGGCAACCCACGGCGACCACGTCGGCGGCGGGACACACGGATCACGAGAGGGGACGCACGCATGAAGCTGTGGGGAGGGCGGTTCGCCGAGGGGCCCGCCGAGGCGATGGCGGCGCTGAGCGCCTCCACCGACGTCGACTGGCGCCTGGCGCCGTACGACATCGCGGGGTCGCGGGCACACGCCCGGGTGCTGCACCGCGCCGGGCTGCTCACCGAGGCCGAACTGGACGCCATGCTCGGCGCGCTCGACCAGCTCGCCGAGGACGTCGCCTCCGGCGCGTTCACCCCGACCGTGGCCGACGAGGACGTGCACACCGCACTCGAACGCGGGCTGCTGGAACGCGCGGGCGCGGAACTGGGCGGCAAGCTGCGCGCGGGCCGCTCGCGCAACGACCAGGTCGCCACCCAGTTCCGCATGTGGCTGCGCGACGCCGCCCGGCGGGTCGCCGCGGGCACCCTCGACGTCGTCGAGGCACTGGTGGAGCAGGCCCGCCGCCACCCGGACGCCGTCCTGCCCGGCCGCACCCACCTCCAGCACGCCCAGCCGGTGCTGCTGGCCCACCACCTGCTCGCCCACGCCCAGGCCCTGTCCCGCGACGTCGGCCGGCTGCGTGACTGGGACACCCGCACCGCCGAGTCCCCCTACGGTTCCGGCGCGCTGGCGGGCTCCTCGCTCGGGCTCGACCCGGTCGCGGTCGCCACCGAACTCGGCTTCGACACCTCGGTGGACAACTCGATCGACGGCACCGCCTCCCGCGACTTCGCCGCCGAGTTCGCGTTCGCGGTGACGATGCTCGGGGTGAACCTCTCCCGCCTCGCGGAGGAGATCATCATCTGGAACACCGCCGAGTTCGGCTACGTCACCCTCGACGACGCCTGGGCCACCGGCAGCTCGATCATGCCGCAGAAGAAGAACCCCGACGTGGCCGAGCTCACCCGCGGCAAGTCCGGGAAGATGATCGGCAACCTCACGGGCCTGCTGGCCACGCTCAAGGCACAGCCGCTGGCCTACAACCGGGACCTGCAGGAGGACAAGGAACCGGTCTTCGACTCCGTGGCGCAGCTGGAACTGCTGCTGCCCGCGGTCGCGGGCACTGTCGGCAGCCTCACCTTCCACACCGAACGGCTCGCGGCGCTGGCCCCCGCCGGGTTCACGCTCGCCACCGACATCGCCGAGTGGCTCGTCCGGCAGGGGGTGCCGTTCCGTGCCGCCCACGAGGCCGCGGGCGAGTGCGTCCGCGTCGCCGAGGAGCGCGGCGTGGGGCTCG
>NZ_KI912211.1:12239-12423 GCF_000231035.2 Saccharomonospora iraqiensis subsp. paurometabolica YIM 90007
AAGACGTAAGTCGAGGTATATGGACTGACGCCTGCCCGGTGCTGGAACGTTAAGAGGACCCGTTAACCCCTCCGGGGTGAAGCGGAGAATTTAAGCGCCAGTAAACGGCGGTGGTAACTATAACCATCCTAAGGTAGCGAAATTCCTTGTCGGGTAAGTTCCGACCTGCACGAATGGCGTAACG
>NZ_KI912211.1:12523-12911 GCF_000231035.2 Saccharomonospora iraqiensis subsp. paurometabolica YIM 90007
GAGGGTTGTTCGGTGGTTACAGCGGTGGGGACACGCCCGGTCCCATTCCGAACCCGGAAGCTAAGCCCACCAGCGCCGATGGTACTGCACCCGCCCGGGTGTGGGAGAGTAGGACACCGCCGAACACACAACGTGAATGCGAAGGGCCCGCCGGGGTTGGCCAGATACCAACTTCGGCGGGCCTTTCGACGTGTCCAGTTCCATAGTGGTGACCACGGTCCGGTGCGGAGTGCGCGATCCGGGGTCGAGGACGGCAGGGAGAAGTTCATGTCCGATGTCGGTGGACGCGGTGCCGACCGCGACGAGTCCGGGCGCAGCGGGGACAGGCGGCCGAACGGTCCCGGCCGGCGCGATCCGCGCGGTGACGGTGGTCGCCGGGACGGCGCCG
>NZ_KI912211.1:13011-13639 GCF_000231035.2 Saccharomonospora iraqiensis subsp. paurometabolica YIM 90007
CCGTGGTGCAGGGACACTCGCCGGACACCGGCTGGCCCGAGCTGGCGCGGGCCTGTGTGGCCGTGCGCGCCGGGGCGCGGTGGGTGGCGTGCAACGTCGACGCGACCCTGCCGAGCGAACGCGGTGAGCTGCCCGGGAACGGGGCCATGGTCGCCGCGCTGCGCACCGCCACCGGAGCCGAACCCGAGGTGGCGGGCAAACCGAGGGCGCCCCTGCTCCGCACCGCCGCGGAGTCCGCGGGGGCCACCGACCCTCTCGTGGTGGGGGACCGGCCGGACACCGACATCGCGGGTGCCGTCGCCGCCGGGTACCGGTCGTTGGCCGTGCTGACCGGGGTCGCGACCCCGGCGGCCCTGCTCGGGCTCGCCCCGCACGAACGGCCGGATCACCTCGCCGACGATCTCGCGGTGCTCGCCGGTGAGGTTCCCGCGGAGGCGCTGGGCGTCGACGACGGTGACCCGACGCCGGACGACGGTGTCCCGTGGCGGGTCGCCGACGACGGTGCCGTGCTCACCGTGACCGCCGTACCCGGCGCGTACCCGGACCCGACCGGGGTGGACCTGCTCCGGCGGCTGTGTGCCCGGGCCTGGCGCTCCGGCACCACCGCGGTCCGGGGCGGGGACGCGAC
>NZ_KI912211.1:13739-14801 GCF_000231035.2 Saccharomonospora iraqiensis subsp. paurometabolica YIM 90007
CGCGGACCCCGCGGCGGGGCCGCGCGTGGCCGGGACTCGAAACCGGCGACCGCGGAGGCCCCCGAACTCCCCGAGGACGTCACGATCGACGACCTCGACGCCGAGGCGCGACGGGACCTGCGGTCGCTGCCACGTGACCTCGCCGAGCGGATCGGGCGCCACCTGGTCGCCGCCGGGCAGCTGCTCGACGAGGATCCCGCGGCCGCCCTCGCCCACGCCCGGTACGCGAAGACGAAGGCGTCGCGCATCGCGGTGGTCCGGGAGGCGGCCGGTCTGGTCGCCTACCAGGCCGGGGAGTGGGCCGAGGCGTTGTCGGAACTGCGCGCCGTCAAGCGGATGACCCGCGACGACACGCACGTCGCGGTGATCGCGGACGCGGAGCGCGCCCTCGGCCGTCCGGAACGCGCTCTCGACATCGCCAAAGAGACCGATGTCGAGCGGCTGCCGAAGGAGGTGGCGGTGGAACTGCGGATCGTGACCGCGGGCGCCCGGCGCGACCTCGGCCAGGTCGACGCGGCGGTGGTGCAGCTGCAGGGCCCCGACCTCGACCCGCAGCGGCCGCACCCGTGGAGCGCCCGGCTGTTCTACGCCTACGCCGACAACCTCGCCGCCGCGGGACGGACGGACGAGGCGATGCGGTGGTTCCTGCACGCCGCCGAGGCGGACACCGACGACGAGACCGACGCCGCCGAACGCGCCTCGGAGCTGGCGGAGTGAGCGCGGAATCGCTGCTCGACCGGCACGATGCGGTGCTGTTCGACCTCGACGGCACCGTCTACCACGGCGCGCGGCCGATCCCGGCCGCCGCGGACGCCGTCGCACACGTCCGAGAGCGGGGACGGGCGGTGCGGTTCGTGACGAACAACGCGGCCAAATCGCCCGCCGAGGTCGCCGACCATCTCGGACGGCTGGGTATCGCGGCGGAGCCCGCCGAGGTGAGCACGAGCGCCCAGGCCGCCGCCGGGTTGCTGGCGGGGCGTCTGTCGGCCGGCGCCGAGGTACTCGTCGTCGGCACCGACTCGCTCGCCGCGGAGATCCGGGCGGTCGGGCTGCGCCCGGTGC
>NZ_KI912212.1:0-2431 GCF_000231035.2 Saccharomonospora iraqiensis subsp. paurometabolica YIM 90007
GCGGCGGCGACGAGCCGGTCCACCACGGGCATCGGCGGTGTCCCGCGGCGTGCGGTGCCCGCGGCGGCGAGCCTGCCGTACCGGATCACGGCGAACTCCCATCCGCCCGAGCCGTCGGGTGCGGCCGCGACGAGTTCGGCGACGGCGGCGAGGGAGGCGAGCCGGTGACCCCGGTCGACCGCACGTAGCACCGTGGTCAACTCATCGCGCCGCCGGGCGGCCTGCTCGAAGCGGTGCCGCTGCGCGAGTGCGTCGATACCCCGGCGGGCGAGGTGCAGGGCGGTCGCGTCGGTTCCGGCCGCGAGATCGGCGACCAACCGCGCCGACGGTCGGTACTGCTCCACCGTCAGTGACCCGGCGCACGGTGCGCCGCAGGTGCCGAGTTCCGCCGCGACACAGGGCGTCCGGTCGGCACCCTTCGCGCCCTGCGCGGAGATGCGGCGCGTGCAGGTCCGCAGGCCGGTCCAGCGGGACAGCGTGTCGGCGACGGTCGCGGCCCTCGCCCGGGAACCGAACGGGCCGAGCGCACCCGCACGCGGGGTGCGCACCACGGAGAGCCGGGGGAACGGCTCGTCGGTGAGCACCACCCACCAGGTCCGGCCCGGGTTCTTCGACCGCCGGTTGTAGGGGGGTCGGTGGGCCGCGAGCAGTCGCAGCTCCCGCACTCCGGCCTCCAGTGCGTGGGCGCACTCGATACCGTCCACCCGCTCGGCGAGGGCCACCATCTCCCGCATGCGGCCGCGGCTGTCCGAACCGGTGAAGTACTGGCGGACCCGGCGCCGCAGGTTCCCCGCCGTCCCGACGTAGAGCACCTCGTCGGACGGTCCGCGGAACAGGTAGACCCCGGGCCGTTCGGGCAGGTGCGCGGCGAGGTCGCGTTTGCGCCGCTGTGCGGGTGTGACGTCGGGCAGGTAGTCGAGCAGTTCCTCCACCGATGCCACCCCGAGCGGGCCGAGGCGTTCGAACAGACCGTGCAGGACGTCCACGGTCGCCCGGGCGTCGTCGAGCGCCCGGTGGGTGGGTGTGGTCTCCGCGCCGAACAGCCGGGCCAGCGCCCCGAGCCGGTGGCTGCGGGTCTCCTCCCGGGACAGCACCCGCCGGGCCAGCTTCAGCGTGCACACCGTCGTCGGGCGGGGCCACCGGTATCCGAGGTCGTGGCACGCCGTGCGGAGGAACGACACGTCGAAGCCCGCGTTGTGGGCGACCAGCACGCACCCCGAGGCGAATTCGAGGAACGCGGGCAGCACCTCGTCGATCGGTGGCGCGTCGGCGACCATCGCCGAGGTGATGCCGGTCAGCTCCACGATCTGCGGCGGGATCGGGACACCGGGATCCACGAGGGTGGCGAATTCCGCCAGGACCTCACCGCCGCGGACCTTGACCGCCCCGACCTCCGTGATCCCCCGGGCCCCGGGCGGCCCCCCGGTGGTCTCCAGGTCGACGATCACGAAGGTGGCCTCGCGCAGGGGGCTTCCCAGCTCGTCCAACGAGAGCTGCATGGCCGCAGACCCTAGGTCGCCGCCCCGACAGCGGTGGCGCACGGGCGCGCCGGGGAGGCCGTGGTGTCGGGCACACCCGCGTCGCGGGGCGGCGTGCGGGGCCGCCCGGAGACGGGGGGCGCGGCCCACCGGGGCGGAATCTAAGCTGGACGGATGCTGCCGTCGTCCGCGCACCCCGAGCGCCTGGGGGAGGAACCCTCCGGGCCCGCCGCAGGCGCGTCCGGCGAACCCACGGACACCGGTGCCTCGTCGGAGGACGCTGCCTCACCGGAGGACGCTGCCTCACCGGAGGACGCTGCCTCACCGGAGGACGCTGCCTCACCGGAGGACGCTGCCTCACCGGAGGGCACCGCCTCACCGGAGGGTGGGGACCGCTCCGACACCCAGGCGCGGGCGGCGTCCGAGCCCGTGGACTGGCTCGGTCTGCCGGAACAGATCCGCGAGCGCGTCGCCGAACTGACGGCCGCCGCACTCGGCAGGCTGTCCGTCGACGACGTGCCGCGGCAGTTGCGGCCGGTGGCCCGGTTCGCCCCGGCGAAACGGGCCCGGCTGGGCGGCACGGCACTGTTGACGGGGCTCGCCGAGTCGCAGCGGTTCCGCACCGCGGTCCTCGAATGGCTGCGCGAGCACCGGGTCGACGCGCTCGACCCGAACGACGCCGACCCGGTCGCCGCGGCGGCCGCGGCCGTGCTGCTCGGTGAGTCGAGCGCGTCGACCCGCGTCCGGCTCGTCGCCCGCAACGCCGAGGACGCCGCGTTGCGCGCCGAGCGGGACGCCGCGCTCGGCCGCGCCCGCAGGCTCGAGGCGGAGGTCGAGAAGCTGCGTGCGGAGGTGGAGCGGGCCCACGAGGCGGTGGAGACCGCGCGTTCCGAACGGGAGGGCGAGGTCGAGAAGCTGCGCGGCCGGTTGCGGGAGCAGGGTGTCGTGCTCCG
>NZ_KI912212.1:2531-4915 GCF_000231035.2 Saccharomonospora iraqiensis subsp. paurometabolica YIM 90007
TCGTCTTCCTCGTCGCGGTCCCGCTCTCCCTGGGCATCGCGCTCGCCTCCGGTGCCCCGGTCGCGGCCGGCATCGTCGCCGCGATCGTCGGCGGGATCGTCGCGGGGGCGGTGGGCGGGTCGGTCCTCCAGGTCAGCGGGCCCGCCGCGGGGCTGACCGTGGTGATGGCGGGGATCATCGACCAGTTCGGCTGGGCGATCACCTGCGCGATCACCGTGGCCGCCGGGGCCGTGCAGGTGCTGCTGGGGTTGAGCCGCGTCGCGCGGGCGGCGCTGGCAATCGCCCCCGCGATCGTGCACGGGATGCTCGCCGGGATCGGGGTCACCCTGGTGCTCGGCCAACTGCACATCGTGCTCGGCGGGGAGCCGGCCAGTTCCGCGGTGGCCAACCTCGTGGCCCTGCCGGGGCAGGTCGCGTCGGCCCACGACGCCGCCGCGCTCGTCGGCCTGCTGACCGTGACCGTGCTGCTCATCTGGCCCCGGCTGCCGCCGCCGGTGTCCCGGATCCCCGGCCCGCTGGCCGCGATCACCCTGGTCACGCTGCTGGCCACGGCCACGGGCATGCCGGTCGGCACGGTCGAGCTGCCCACGGAGGTCCTCACCCTCGGATTCGTGCCGCTCGCCCCCGCGGACGGCAGGTGGTTCGCCTTCGGTGTCGCGGTGCTCACCGTGGCGCTGATCGCGAGTGTCGAGTCGCTGCTGTCCGCGGTGGCCGTGGACCGGATGCACACCGGGGCGCGGGCCGACCTCAACCGCGAGCTCGTCGGCCAGGGCACCGCCAACATGACCTCGGGCGCGCTGGGCGGGCTGCCGGTGACCGGCGTGATCGTGCGCAGTTCGACGAACGTCGCGGCGGGTGCGCGCTCCCGCGCCTCCGCCGTGCTGCACGGGGTCTGGGTGCTGCTGTTCACCGTCGCCTTCGCCGGGCTCGTCCGGAGCATCCCGCTCGCGGCACTGGCCGGGCTGCTGGTGCACGTCGGCGTGAAGCTGATCGACGTGCACACCCTCCGCCGGGTGCGGGGCCACGGCGACCTGCCGCTGTACACGGTGACGTTGCTCGGGGTCGTCGTCGCCGATCTGCTCACCGGGGTGCTCGTCGGGGTCGGGCTGTCGGTGCTGCTGACGCTGCGGCGCACGATGTGGTCCGGGATCCACGTCGTCGGGCAGGGTGGGGCGTACCGCGTCGTGGTCGAGGGTGTGCTGACGTTCCTGTCCGTGCCGAGGCTGTCGTCCGTGCTGGCCACCGTCCCCGGGGGCCGTCCCGTCCGGCTCGAGCTCGTCGTGGACTACCTCGACCACGCGGCGTTCGAGTGCCTGTCCGGGTGGCAGCACGCGTACGAACGCGGCGGCGGGACGGTCGTGGTCGACGAGATCGGGCACCCCTGGTACGGCCGCGGCAAGACCCACGCGCCGACGGTGCGCAGGCAGGAGGCCACGCGGCCGGTGCCGCGCTGGCTGGCGCCGTGGTCCGAGTGGATGGCCCGGGAGCACGCGGACGACGACGGACCCGGGTCCGTCCCCGGGCAGCGGCACGGCCCGGTCCACCGGGGTGCCTCCGAGTTCCACCGGCGCACCGCACCGCTCCTGCGCCCGACGCTGAACCGGCTCGCCACCGGTACCCGCCCGCACACCCTGTTCCTCACGTGCAGCGACGCCCGGCTCGTGCCGAACGTGCTCACCACCAGCGGGCCCGGGGACCTGTTCACGGTCCGCAACGTCGGCAACTTCGTCCCGGCCGGTGCCGGGGACAGGTCCGGGGACGCGGCCGGGGACGCCGCGGGGCGACCGGCGTGCCCCGACGACGGGTCCGTCGGTGCCGCGGTCGAGTACGCCGTGGCGGTGCTCGGTGTCCGGGAGATCGTGGTGTGCGGGCACTCGTCGTGTGCGGCGATGACCGCCCTGCTCGACGGGGACAGCACGGAACTGCCCGCCCTGTCGGGGTGGCTCGTCCACGGGCACGCCAGTCTGCGCAGGCTGCGCGCGGGCGGCACGGTCCCGGTGGACGGCCGGGCACCCGATTCGACGGTGGATGCGCTCGCCCTGCACAACGTCCTGCAACAGCTCGACCACCTGCGGGCCGACCCGCTGGTGCGCGCGGCCGAGAGCCGGGGCGCGCTGCGCCTGACCGGGATGTACGTCGACGTGGGCCGGGCCCGCGTCTGTCTGCTCGATCCGGACACCGGGGAGTTCGTCTCCGCCGGGGTACCGGCCGGGTGAGCCGGCGGGGCGGCACCCCCCGGCGACCGGCCACCACCGCCGGGGTCGGCGCGGGACGGGACACCGGCCGGTACTAGTGTCGTGCCGTGACCGTGCTGGTGATCTCCGGAACCTCGACCGGTGTGGGCAAGACCGTGGTGACCGCGGCCGTCGCCGCGCTGGCGGCGC
>NZ_KI912212.1:5015-6077 GCF_000231035.2 Saccharomonospora iraqiensis subsp. paurometabolica YIM 90007
ACAGGGACGTGAGGTGAACCGACGGTGACGGGCCGGGACACGACGATGCCCGACGCGTGGGAGGCCACCGCGCCGGACCCCGACGAGGTGCGCCGCGTGGTGGCCACCGCGCTGGAGGAGGACCTGCGGTACGGGCCGGATGCCACCACCGAGGCGACCGTGCCGGCCGGGGCGACGGCGGTGGCCGAGTTGACGCCGCGGACCGGGGGTGTCCTCGCCGGGGTGGGCATCGCCCGCACGGTGTTCGACACGGTGTTCGCCGACCGCACGGGGCCGGGCCACGAGGTCCTCACCGCGCGCGCCGACGGCGCCCGGCTCGCCGCAGGGGAGCCCGCCCTGGTCGTGCGCGGCGGCGTGCGGGGGCTGCTCACCGCCGAACGCACCGCGCTGAACCTGCTGTGCCACCTGTCCGGGGTCGCGACCGCGACGGCGGCCTGGGTCGACCGGGTCGCCGGGACCGGGTGTGTGATCCGGGACTCGCGCAAGACGCTGCCGGGGCTGCGGGCGCTGGAGAAGTACGCGGTGCGCTGCGGCGGCGGACGCAACCACCGGCTCGGTCTCGGGGACGCGGTCCTGATCAAGGACAACCACGTCGTGGCGGCGGGCTCGGTCACCGAGGCGCTGCGGTTGGCCCGGCAGCGTGCGGCCGACCTGCCGTGCGAGGTCGAGGTGGACCGGATCGACCAGCTCACGGAGGCGCTGCGGGCGGGCGCCGACGAGGTGCTGCTGGACAACTTCACCCCGGACGCCTGTGCCGAGGCCGTGCGCCTGCGCGACCGGCTCTCCCCGGCCACCCGGCTGGAGGCGTCCGGCGGCCTGCGGCTGGACAACGCCGCCGCCTACGCCGCGTCCGGTGTGGACTACCTCGCCGTCGGCGCGCTCACCCATTCGTCCCCGGCCCTGGACCTGGGCATGGACCTGCGCACCGACGTCCGCCCGGCCCCGGCTCCCGGCGCGTGACCCGCGACGTGCGCGCGACCGGCCCGGGCCGTCACAGCCGTCGGTTGGCCAGGACCCCGGTCGCGTCGCGGGCGGTGGTCGTCAGCTCCGGGTCGATCCCGG
>NZ_KI912213.1:0-3769 GCF_000231035.2 Saccharomonospora iraqiensis subsp. paurometabolica YIM 90007
CGGGGCGCCGCCGTCGGAGGAGGCGGACCGGGGCGGGACCGGCGACCGCCCGGCCGCACGGTCGGGGACCGTGGGGGACGTGCTGGAGACCCGGGGCCTCGAAGGGGAGGACCTCTCCGTGCAACTGCTCGAGGTCCAGGACCCCGCCGATTTCCTGTTCACCGCGGCGGGGTACCGGCTCGACGACGGGGAACGCGCCGTCGTCGTGCACACCGAGGTCACCAACCGGGGTACGGTGCCGTTCGCCTCGCTGCCGGACAACCACCTGGAACTGCTCACCGACGAGGGCACCCCGGTCGCCAAGGCCCCGGTGTCGCTGACCTCCCGGCAACCGCACGGGATCGGGGTCGGCCCCGGCGAGACGAGCGGCGGCCACACGGTGTACGTCCTCGGCGCGGACACCCGGGTGACCTCGGTCCGGTGGAGCCCGCGGCCGGAGCCGGACGACCGCAGCGTGACCTGGGCGATCCCGGACTGAGCCGGGGCACCCGCCCGGGGCCCGCGGTGCCGGACCGGGTCAGGTCTCGGCGCGCAGCACGTCGACGGCGGCGGCGAGGTCGTCGGGGTGGTCGCTGGTGAACTCGACCCACCGCCCGTCGGCGGGGTGTGCGAAGCCCAGCCGCCGGGCGTGCAGCCACTGCCGGGTCAGGCCCAGCCGCCGGGCGAGCACCGGGTCGGCCCCGTAGGTGAGGTCACCGACACACGGGTGCCGCAGCGCCGCGAAGTGGACCCGGATCTGGTGGGTCCGCCCGGTCTCCAGCGTGACATCGACCAGCGACGCCGCCCGGAACGCCTCGATCACCTCGTAGTGCGTCACCGACGGTTTGCCGTCGGCCACCACGGCGAACTTGTAGTCGTGCCGGGGATGCCGGTCGATCGGCGCGTCGATCGTGCCCCGTGTCGGGTCCGGGTGCCCCTGCACGAGCGCGTGGTATCCCTTGGTGACCGTGCGTTCCTTGAACGCGCGCTTGAGCGCCGTGTAGGCGCGTTCGCTCTTGGCCACCACCATCACCCCGGTGGTGCCGGCGTCCAGCCGGTGCACCACGCCCTGCCGCTCGGCGGCGCCGGAGGTCGAGATCCGTAGCCCGGCGGCGGCCAGGCCGCCCACCACGGTCGGGCCGGACCACCCAGGGCTGGGGTGGACCGCCACCCCGACCGGCTTGTCGACCACGACGATGTCGTCGTCGTCGTACAGGATCCGCATGCCCTCGACCGGCTCGGACACCACCTCGACCGGCCGGTCCGGTTCGGGCAGGGTCACTTCCAGCAGTCCCCCGGCCGGCAACCGGTCCGACTTGCCCGCGGGGACCCCGTCCACGAGGACGTCCCCGGAGCCCGCGAGCTCGGCGACCGCGGTGCGGGACAGGCCGAGCAGTTTGGCCAGCCCCGCGTCGACCCGCATGCCCTCCAGCCCGTCCGGGATCGGCAGCATCCGGGTGCTCATGCCCGGTCCTCCCCGGCGGGGCCGGATCCGTCCGCCGCCCGCGGGTGCGCGCGGTCGTCCCGCTGCTTGCCCGTCCGGGTTCCGTCGTACTCCCGCCCCAGCGCCGTCAGCAGCACGATGAGCACGGCACCCACGGTGATGGCCGAGTCCGCCGCGTTGAACACGGGGAAGAACTCCCCGTTCGGCGCGAACACGGAGACGAAGTCCACGACGTGGCCCTCGAACACACCCGGGGCACGGAAGATCCGGTCGGTGAGGTTGCCGAGCGCGCCCGCGAGGATGAGGCCGAGTCCGACGGCCCAGCCCACCGACCGCAGCCGCCGCGCGAACCACAGGATGCCGAGCACGACGAGGGTGGCCACCACGGTGAGCACCCACGTGCCGCCGAAACTCATCCCGAACGCCGCGTAGGGGTTGCGCAGCAACTGGAGGTACACGGCGCCGCCGAGGATGCGGACGGGTTCGCCCGCCTCCAGGCCCGCCGTGGCGAGGACCTTCGTCACCACGTCCACGCCGTAGGCCAGTGCCGCCACGACGAGGAGGAGCCCCGCGCGCCGCTTCGCCACGGGGGCTTCCGTCGCTCCCGCCGGTCGGTCCGGGTCCGCCCGACCGGGGTCCGGTGCGGAGTTCTGCTGCTCGGAGTTCACCGTCCCATTGTCCATGTCGGCGTCCGCCCGCCCCGTCCACCGTCGGTGTCGCGCGCGGAGCGGGTGGCGTGGCGGGGTCAGTCGCCCCGTTCACCCTTCCAGCGGGCGATCGGTCCCGCACGGTCGACGGCCCGCAACCGGCGTTCGGTCGCGCGCCGGGCCTGCTGCGTGGTGACGACGAGCAGCTGGTCGTCCTCCTGCAGCCGGGTCGTGTGCTCCGGGGTGAAACTCTGCTCGCCACGCACGACCAGACTGACGGTGGCACCCTTCGGCAGGCGCAGCTCCGCCAGGTAGACCCCGTGCAGGCGCGAGGTGCGCAGGATCCGCACCTGGAGCAGGACCGCGCCCAGTTCCTCCAGCGGTGCGGCGTCGACCTGCATCTCCCGGGGCTCGGAGGCACCGGCCACCCCGAACAGCTTCGCCAGCGGCCCCAGCAGTGCGGCCTGCAACAGGGTGAACACGATCACGATGACGAACACCGCGTCGACCAGCTCCTGGGCTCCGGGCCTGCCCTCCGCGAGCGGGATGGTGGCCAGCACGATCGGCACGGCACCGCGCAGCCCCGCCCACGACAGGAACGCCTGTTCCCGCCACGGCACCCGGAACGGCGCCGTGGAGATCAGCACGGCCAGCGGCCTGGCCACCAACAGCGCCAGCAGTCCCGCGACGACGCCCGGCACCACCGCGTCCAGCATCCGGGACGGTGCGGCGAACAGCCCCAGCAGCACGAACAGTCCGATCTGGGCGATCCACCCGACCCCCTCGGCGAACGACAGCGTGTTCGACCGGTGCGGCAGCCGGGAGTTGCCGAGCACCACCCCGGCGACGTAGGTGGCCAGCAGACCGGAGGCGAGGGCGAACTGGGCGCCCGCGTAGGCGAGCACGCACATCGCCACCGTCGCCAGCGGATAGAGGCCGGTGGCGGGCAGGGCGGCCCGCCGCAGCGCCCACGCGCCGGCCAGCCCGATCCCGAACCCGAGGAGGCCGCCCGCCACGAGCTGGTAGACCACCTGCAGCGGCAGGGTCCAGTCCATGGTGGTCCCGGTGGCCAGCAGCACCACGACGATGTAGGTCGGGGCGTCGTTGAGCCCCGACTCCAGTTCCAGGATGCTGGACAACCGCTTACCGATCCCGGCCGAACGCAGCACGGAGAACACCGCGGCCGCGTCGGTCGAGGCGAGCACTCCACCCCACAGCAGGGCGGTGTCCCACTCCAGGCCGAACAGCCAGTGCAGTGCCGACCCGGTCACCACGACGGTGACTCCCACGGCCACTGTGGACAGCGCGAGGCCCGGACCGAGATTCGGCCGGACCTCGGACCAGGTCGTGGTGAGACCACCCTCGATCAGGATCATCACGAGTGCCGCCAACCCGAGGCTCTGGGTCAGCTCCGGGTTGTCGAACTCGACCCCGAGGCCGGCCTCCCCGATGAGGACACCGATCCCGAGGTAGATCAGCAGGGACGGCAGGCCGAGCCGGATCGAGAACCGCACGGCCAACACGGAGGCGAGCAGGACGGCCGCGCCCGAACCCAGCACGAGGGGCAGCTCGTCCATGTCACCTCTCGTTCGGCGCGTCTCCACCGGCTCCGGCGGCCCGCGGACCGCACACCCGGCACCTTCCCCGCGATCCCGGTCCGGTCCGGCGCGGGGCCGGGCGGGTCCGGGACCGGCCCGGC
>NZ_KI912213.1:3869-10220 GCF_000231035.2 Saccharomonospora iraqiensis subsp. paurometabolica YIM 90007
GGTGTCGGCCGGGTCCGCGGTGTCGGCCGGGTCCGCGGTGTCGGTCTCGGCCGGGTCGCCGGTCTCCGTCGCGTCGACCGTCTCCGCCGGTTCGGATCCGCCGGTGGTGCCGTCCGTCCCGGTCGTGTCGGCGGAGGCGGCGTCCGGGCCGGTACGGCCCCGCCTCCAGTCGACGACCAGTAACAGCCCGGCGACGGCGGACAGTCCGATCGAGATCCAGGCCCAGAGCGATCCGGCCGTGACGAGTGCCGCCACCACCAACCCCAGGGCCGCCAGCACCAGAAGTAGGACGAGGAAAAGCACGGTGAATTACACCACGTCGGTCACGGAACCCGCCCGCCGACCCGCCGACCACGGTGGCGGCGTGTCGGTCCGGTCGGGCAGCGGCACCGTTCAGCCTGCCTCGGCCCGAGGGCCGAACGAGTAGCCCTGACCGCTGCTCCCACCGGTGCCGCCGGTGCTGTGACTGCCGGAACTGTGGTTACCGCTGCTGTGGCTCCCGCTGCTGTGCCCGCCGGAGCTCTCGCCGTTACCGGACTGGTTGCCCGACGAGGCGGAGGCGGGGGCCGCGGAGCCGCGGTCGTCGAGCTCGCGCAGCTGGGACTCCAGGAAGCCGCGCAGCCGGGTGCGGTACTCCCGCTCGATCGTGCGCAACTCCTCGATCTTCTTGTTCAGCGAGCTCTTCTCGGTGTTCAGCTCGTTCATCGTCTCGGTGTACTTGCGCTGCGCCTCGCGATCCATGTTGGTCGCCTTCTCGCGCGCCTGACGCTCCAGTGTCTCCGCCCTCGTCCGGGCGTCGCTGAGCATCGACTCGGCCTTCGTCCGCGCCTCGTTCACCATGGAGTCGGCCTTCGACCGGGCGTCGGACAGCAGCTGCTCGGACTTCGTCCGCGCCTCGGCGAGCATCCCGTCGGACTCGGTCTTGGCCTCGGCCGTCAGCCGGTCGGCCATCTCCTGTGCGAGCCCGAGCACCTTCGCGGCCTGCACGTTCGGCTCGCCGTTCTCGTTGGTCAGCCCGGTGGCCTGGGTCTGCTCCATCGCGGAGGTCGGCGGGGGGACCGGAGCCAGCCTGCGGGACGGTGCCTCGTCCTGCGCGCCGCCGCCCGTGCCGGCGGAGGACTTCGCGGACTCCAACTCACTACGGGCGGATTCCAACTCGGCATCGAGCTGTTCGACCTGTTGCCGCAGCTCGGTATTGTCCTCGATCAGCCGCGCGAGTTCGGTCTCGACGAGGTCGAGGAACGCGTCCACCTCGTCCTCGTTGTACCCACGCTTGCCGATCGGAGGTTTGCTGAACGCGACGTTATGCACGTCAGCAGGAGTCAACGACATCAGATCTCACCTCACGCACTCCAGGGCTGCCTTCCGGCCCGGATTCCCCGTTACCCGGGCAGCGCCAGTTGCATCAGTATGAACACAACCAACAGCAGCACCATAATCGATAGGTCCAGTCCCACGCCGCCGATCCGGACGACGGGGATGATGCGCCGCACGAGTCGAACCGGTGGGTCGGTCATTGTGTAGATGGTCTCGAGCACGACCGCAACCCCACCGGTGGGACGCCAGTCACGCGCGAAGGCGCGCACGAGCTCCACCACGATCCGGGCCGTCAGCAACAGCCAGAACGCGAAGAGCAGCCAGAACAGAATCAGCCGGACGGTGAGCACGGCGCCTACTCTGCCACACCCGTGTCCCGCGATCAGTGACGGAGGAAGAGACCGCCCTCGGCGATCCGCTTGCGGTCCTCCGCGGTGACGTCCACGTCCGGCGGTGAGAGCAGGAACACCTTGTTGGTGACCTTGTCCATCGACCCGCGCAGCGCGAACGCCAGCCCCGCGGCGAAGTCGACGAGCCGTTTGGCGTCGGCGTTCTCCATCTCCGTGAGGTTCATGATGACCGGGGCGCCGTCCCGGTACGCCTCGCCGATCTCCCGCGCCTCACCGTAACTGGTCGGGTGCAGGGTGATGATCCGGCTCAGCGGGTCCCGCGCGGTCTGCCGGGTGCTCTCGGTCGCGGGCCGCAGACGTGCCACCGGCTCCGGCTGCCGGTCCACGGCCAACGATCCGTGAACCGACGGCTCACTGCGGCCGGCGGTCCTGCCCCGACCGCGGCCCCCCGTGTTCTCCGCCTCCTCGAACTCGTCCATGACGTGGTACCGCGGCCGCGACCGGCGCGGCTTGGCCCCGGAGTACGGGCCCTCCTCGTAGGAGCCGTACCCGCTGTCCGGGTGGTCGCGCCGGTAGTCGTCGAGCTCGTACTCGTCCTCGGCAGGGACCATCCCGAAGTAGGCCTTCAGCTTCTGCAACGCGCTCATGCCTCTCCCTCACCCTCCGCGACGCCACCCGGGGTGTTCTTCCGTCCTCGTTGGGACCGTTCCCGACCGGTCCCGGTTCCCACCGGTGCGGGAGACGGGACCGGCCGACGACACCGCCGACCCGCCGACCACAGCGCCGACCCGCCGACCAGAGCGCCGACCTGCGTGTTCCGGTTCCCGAACGGCCCACTCGGTCAACCGTGCTGGGGCGAGGCTAGACCGCGCCCCCCGAGCAGCGCGGTTCCGACACGCACACACGTCGAGCCGTACCCGATCGCCTGTTCCAGGTCCCCGGTCATCCCCGCGGAGATCTCCGTGGCCCCGGGATGGTCCCTGCGCAGGGCCTCCGCGGCACGGGCCAGCCGTTCGAAGGCCGGTTCCGGGTCGGCACCCAGCGGTGCGACCGCCATCAGCCCCCGCAGGTGGAGAACATCACTCTCCCGGGCTACGGCCTCGGCCAGCCGACCGAGCCCGTCCACCGGACAGCCACCCCGTGCCGGATCGTCGTCGAGACTCGTCTGCAGGAGTACGTCCATCGGCGCGTCCCGCTCGCCCGCGTCCTGCGCCGTCCGTACCGCCCTGGCGAGCGCGTCGACCAGCCGGAGGGAGTCGACCGACTGCACCTCCGCGGCCCACCGGGCCACCGAACGCGCCTTGTTGCGCTGCAGCCTGCCGACCATGTGCCAGCGCACACCGGCCTCCGGGCGCAGGCGGGCGACCTCGCGCGCCTTCGCGGCCGCCTCCCGGTCGCGGTTCTCGGCCAGCCCGGTCACACCCAGATCGGTGAGTAACGCCGCGTCGGTGGCGGGGAAGGTCTTCGTCACGGCCAGCAGCCGCACCTCGTCCCGCGGGCGGCCCGCCGCGCGACAGGCGGCGTCGATCCGCCCGGACACGGCGGTCAGCGAGGCGGCGATCTCGTCACGGCGGTCCACCGTCACTCCTCGTACCAGGTCAGTGCGGCGATCCTGCCGGTCCGGCCGGTGCGCCGGTGGCTGAACAGGGTGTGGTCCTCCACCGTGCACCGGGGGTCCACCCCCACCGCGCCGACACCCAGTTCCCCGAGCTGGTTCCACAGGCCCGACCGCAGGTCCAGCGCGGGCCTGCCCGCGCGGCTGGAACAGGCGCTGCCGGGCAGGTGTGCCTCCACGTCGTCGGCCATCTCGCGCGGGACCTCGTAACACGCACCGCAGACGGCCGGTCCGAGCAACGCCTCGATCCGCTCGACCCGCGCCCCCTCGGCCGTCATCGCCGCCACCGCGGCGGGCAGGACACCGACGCGGGCACCCACCCGGCCCGCGTGCACGGCGGCGACCACTCCCGCCTCGGCGTCACCGAGCAGGACGGGGACGCAGTCCGCGACGAGCACGGCCACCGCGGTGCCCGGACGGGTGGTGACCAGTGCGTCCGTCGCCTCGGCCGGCTCCCCCTCGGTCCCGTCGACCACGGTCACCGTCCGGCCGTGGACCTGCTCCATCCACGCCACCCGGCCCAGATCGAGCTCGTCGGTGAGCCGTCGGCGGTTCGCCGCGACGGCGTCCGGGTCGTCGCCGACGTGGTCACCGAGATTGAACGAGTCGAACGGCGGCTTCGACACGCCGCCCGACCTGGTGGTCACGACCCGACGGATCCGCGCGGGACCCGACGCTTCCGACACGGCGCCCACTCCTTCGACTGCCGACCCTGGCGGGCCACTCCGGTTCCGCCCGCCGAGCCTACCGCGCGGGCGGAACCGCTCAGCGGCGCATGAAGGGGGGCACGTCGACGTCGTCGTCGGTCGGATCGTCGTCGGTGACCGGGAACGCCCGTCCACTCCAACCACCCTGGCTCCGCGGCCCGTCGACGGCCCCGGACTGCGCCGGCCCGGACGGAGCCCCCGTCGGCCTCGCGGAGACGGCACCCTGCCGACCCCCGCCCTGGTAACGGTCGCCGTGCTGACCACCCTGGTGATCGCCCTGCTGACCGCCGTCCCGGTGGCCGCCTCGGTCGTCCCCCTGCGGGGACGGCAGCGAGCCGGGCTGCGCACCCTCACCGGTCGCGGACGGCTGCGGCCTGCGCACCGGCGGGGTGGGGTTCGTGGGATCGCTCTCGGGCCCACCGCCCCCGGCCTCGCCCCGGCCGGTTCCGACGGGCCCGCCGTCCGACCCGGGGGCCGGCACGCCCGGGGGCGCCTCCTCCCCGGCGACGGCCCCCCGTGCGGTGAACGTGCCGGGGTCCAGCTTCTTGTGGGTGGGTGCGCCGGCGTCGAAACCCGCGGCGATCACCGTGACCCGGACCTCGTCGCCGAGCGAATCGTCGATGATCGTGCCGAAGATGATGTTCGCCTCGGGGTGCGCGGACTCCTGTACCAGCGACGCCGCTTCGTTGATCTCGAAGAGGCCGAGGTCGGACCCGCCCGCGATGGACAGCAGCGCGCCGTGCGCCCCGTCCATCGAGGCCTCCAGCAGTGGCGAATTGATCGCCTTCTCCGCGGCCTGCACGGCCCGGCCCTCCCCGCGGGCGGACCCGATCCCCATCAGGGCGCTGCCCGCCCCGGACATCACGCTCTTGACGTCGGCGAAGTCGAGGTTGATCAGGCCGGGGGTGGTGATCAGATCGGTGATGCCCTGGACACCGGAGAGCAGGACCTCGTCGGCGGAGCGGAAGGCGTCCATCAGGGAGACGCCGATGTCGCCGAGCTGCAGGAGCCGGTCGTTGGGGATGACGATGAGCGTGTCGCACTCGTTGCGCAGGGCCTGGATACCGTCCTCGGCCTGCCGGGCGCGGCGCTTGCCTTCGAACGAGAACGGACGGGTGACCACGCCGATCGTCAGTGCGCCGAGCTTGCGCGCGATCTGCCCGACGACCGGGGCGCCCCCCGTGCCGGTGCCGCCTCCCTCACCCGCCGTGACGAACACCATGTCGGCGCCCTTCAGGACCTCCTCGATCTCCTCACGGTGGTCCTCGGCGGCCTTCTGCCCGACCTCGGGCGAGGCGCCCGCACCGAGTCCGCGCGTCAGTTCGCGCCCGATATCGAGCTTGACGTCGGCGTCGGACATCAACAGGGCCTGCGCGTCGGTGTTCACCGCGATGAACTCCACGCCTTTCAGGCCGACCTCGATCATGCGGTTCACGGCGTTCACGCCGCCGCCGCCGATACCGACGACCTTGATCACCGCGAGGTAATTGTGCGGGGGCGTCATCGGGGTGCCTTCCTGATCGTGGTGGTGCTCTCGTGCGTCGGCGCCGGATGTCGGCGGGCCGGTCGGCTCCCGCGAACCCTCAACCTCAACCCGAGGTGCAGGGTTGTGTCAACTACCGACGTTGCTGGTGGACGGTAAGCATCGAACAGCGTGGAATCCAGCAGCGACCCGGCGTGTCGCCGAGGTGTTTCAGACCACCGTACCGTCGGGGTCGGTCAGGACACGGTGGGCAGTTCGGGGCTGGCGACATCGTAGACCGAGCCGTCCCTGGTCAGCAGGACCGACAGCACCCGTGCCTTGATCCGGTTCTGTTCCGCGTCCCCCCACCGCACCGTCGACCCGTCCCCGAGGTCGAGCCGGACGTCCCCGGGAGTGGCGGCCCGGACGGCGGTGACCCGCCCGGACAGCTCCGGCGGCAGGGACGCCAGCACGGTCGCCGCCGCCCGGCTCGCCGGGTCCTCCGGGGACGGATCCGCGTTCTCGAACCGGGGCAGCCCTGCGGGTGCCTCGTCGACCCGCTTGAACGGCGTCGCCGCGGTGTCGACCAGCGACACCGTGGTCCCGTCCACGTGGTACGCCACGGCCACCCGTTCCCGGACGGTGACCGTGAGGGTCGAGGGCCACGAGCGTGTGACCGCCACCTCGGCGACCTCCGGCAGTGCGGCGACCCGCCCGGCCACCGCGTCCGTGTCCACCCGCAGCATCGGCCGCTCCCGTGGCACGTCCGCCGCGCTGCGGATGTCGGCGGCCACCGCCCCGGACACCCCCACGACCTCGACCGAGCGCACCCCCAACGTCGGGGTGAACAGCAGGACGTAGCCCAGTCCGACCACGGTCAGCACGCTGAGCACGGCCACC
>NZ_KI912213.1:10320-15168 GCF_000231035.2 Saccharomonospora iraqiensis subsp. paurometabolica YIM 90007
TTGGCCACGTTGTGCGGCCCGGCGGGGCGGACGTCGGCGACGGGCCCCAGCTGCCCGGTGCCGCCCCCGTCGTCCACGAACGCGCGGTCGAGCAGGACACCACCGTCCACCCCGAGTTCCCCGGGCCCCGGGGCGTCGGAACCGTACGAGACGCGCCGCGCGTACGGGGCGGCGTCGCGTGCGGCCAGGGCGGCCGAGAAGGACTCGGCCCGGTCGTACACGACCGTGGCGGAGTTGCGGTGGATCCGCCCCTTGGCGGCGGCGTACTCGTCCATCCCCCCGTGCCAGTCCAGATGGTCCTCGGCCACGTTGAGCACCACGGAGGCCTCCGGCGCGAGGGTGTTCGACCAGTGCAGCTGGAAGCTGGACAGTTCGACCGCGAGGGTGTCGTACCCGGCGAGCACCGCGTCCAGCACGGCGAAGCCGACGTTGCCGCAGGCGACGGCCTCGACACCGCCCGCCCGCAGCATCGACTCCAGCATCGTCACCGTGGTGGTCTTGCCGTTCGTGCCGGTGACCGCGAGCCAGGTCGGCGGGTTCTCCCGCGCGCGCCCGAGCCGCCAGGCCAGTTCGACGTCCCCGATCACCTCGACCCCGGCCGCGGTGGCCGCGGTGAGCAGCGGGGCCGTGGGCCGCCAGCCGGGACTGGTCACGACCAGGTCGGTCCCCGCGGGGGGAACCTCCAGGCCCGGGGCGAACCGCACCCCGGAGTCGGCGAGGTCGTGCAACGCGGCCAGCCGGGCGGGGTCGCCGTCGGTGACGGTCACGTGGGCGCCCGCCGCCGCCAGCGCACCCGCCACGGACCGGCCGGTGACCCCGGCACCCGCGACGAGCACCGTCGCACCCGCGAGATCGGCACCGTGCATCGTCACCCGCCCCCGAGACCGAGCTGTTCACTGTAGAACAGGCCGAGGCCGAACATGCAGCAGATCGCCGCGAGCAGCCAGAACCGGATGATGACGGTGGTCTCCGCCCATCCGGCCAGCTCGAAGTGGTGGTGGAACGGCGCCATCCGGAAGAGCCGCTTGCGGGTGGTCCGGAAGATGGCGATCTGCAGCACCACCGACATCATCTCGACGACGAACAGACCCCCGATCACGATGGCGAGCAGCTCCGTGCGGGTCGTCATGGACAGACCCGCGATGAGACCGCCGAGCGCCAGCGACCCGGTGTCCCCCATGAAGATCTTCGCGGGGGCGGCGTTCCACCACAGGAAGCCCACGCAGGCGCCGGTCGCCGCCGCGGCGACGACCGCGAGATCCAGCGGGTCCCGTACGTTGTAGCAGCCGACCTGGTAGCCCTCCACGCAGCTCAGCCGCGCCTGCCAGAAGGAGATCACCACGTACGTGGCCAGCACCATGGCCCCGGCGCCGCCGGCGAGCCCGTCCAGACCGTCGGTGAAGTTCACCGCGTTGGACCACGCCGAGATCAGCAGGTAGCAGAACAGCATGAAGATCGGCAACGGGAACACGATCAGTTCGAGGTCCCGTGCGTAGGACAGGTTCTGCGAGGCCGGCGTCAGGCCGTTCACGTCCGGGAACTGCACCACCAGCACCGCGAAGCTGAGCGCCACCACGAGCTGGCCGACGAGCTTGGCCGTCTTGTTCAGCCCGAGGTTGCGTTGCTTCCGGATCTTGATGAAGTCGTCCAGGAACCCGACCAGGCCCAGGCCCACCGCGAGGTAGAGCACCAGCAGCCCGGAGGCGGTGGGACCGTCACTGGGCGAGTCGCGCCAGACATCCACCAGATGGGCGACGAAGTATCCGGCCACCAGTGCGACCAGGATGGCGACGCCCCCCATCGTGGGCGTGCCGCGTTTCGACCTGTGGCCCTGTGGCCCCTCCTCCCGGATCTCCTGGCCGAATCCCTGATAGGAGAACAGCCGGATCAGGTACGGGGTGAGCAGGATCGACACACCGAGCCCGACGGAGGCCGCGATCAAGATGCTGATCACGCTGTGTGCCTCCCGCTCGTCCCGCCGTCGATGGTCCGGCTCCGTTGCTCATGTCGTGATGTGTTCGGACTCACGCGCTACCGCCTTCTCCCAACAGCGCGTCGGCTACCCGCCACAGCTCGGCAACCTTCGAGGCCTTGACGAGGACGACGTCGTCCGGCCGGACCGTATCGCGCAGCAGCGCGACCGCCGCATCGGTGTCCGGCACCAGGACCGACTCCTCTCCCCAGGAACCCTCGTGACTCGCGCCGTGGTGCATGGCGGCAGCCTGCTCGCCGACCACGACGAGCCGGTTGATGTTGAGCCGGACGGCGAGCCGACCGATCTCGTCGTGCGCGGACACGCTATCGGCCCCCAGTTCGCCCATGACACCGAGGACCGCCCAAGATCGCCTTTCCGAGGTCATCGACGCCAGCGTCTTCAACGCGGCCCGCACCGACTCGGGGTTGGCGTTGTACGAGTCGTTCAGCACGGTGACCCCGTCGGCGGAGGTGGTGACCTCCATCCGCCGGGCCGACCGGCGGGTGGCGGCCCCGAGATCCGCAGCCACGTCGGGCACCGGGGAGCCCAGCTCCAGCGCGACCGCCGCGGCGGCGAGCGCGTTGGCGACGTGGTGCTCACCCACCAGGGACAGCCGCACCTCGGCCCGCTCGCCGCCCGCCACGAGGTCGAAGGTGGCCCGGGCGTGCTCGTCCAGCCGTACCCGTTCGGCGCGCACCGTGGCGTCCGGGCCCTCGCCGAACCCGACCACGCGGGCGCGGGTCCGCCCGGCCATCGCCGCCACGAGCGGGTCGTCGACGTTGAGCACCGCGACGCCGTCCTCCGGCAGCGCCTCCACCAGTTCGCCCTTCGTGCGGGCGATCCCCTCCTGGGAGCCGAACTCGCCGACGTGTGCGCTGCCGACGTTGAGCACCACCCCGATCCGGGGCGGCGCCACGGCGGCCAGCTCGGCGATGTGCCCGGGCCCGCGGGCCGAGAGTTCGAGGACGAGATGGCGGGTGTCGGCGTCGGCACGCAGCGCCGTCCACGGATGCCCCAGCTCGTTGTTGAACGAGCCGGGCGGGGCGACGGTGGGCCCCCTCGGTTCGAGCACCTGGGCGATCAGATCCTTGGTGGAGGTCTTGCCGGACGAGCCCGTCACCCCCACCACGTGCAGCCCCGTCCGGGAGCGCTCCGTCCGGGACAGTTCGGTCACCACGTGCCGGGCCAACGCGCCGAGCGCCGCGAGCACCGCCGCGCCCGAACCGTCGGTGTCCCCGGTCAGCGCGACGGACCGCTCGTGCGCCGTCCCCGACGGCGGTGCCGGGACGATCACCGAGGGCGCCTCCACCTCGCGGGCGGCGAGCACCCCCACCGCACCGCCCTCGGTGACGGCCGTCGCGGCATAGGCGTGCCCGTCGACCCGTTCGCCCGGCAGGGCGACGAACAGGCTCCCCGCGGTGAGCCTGCGGGAGTCGAACTCGACCGTGCCGGTCACGCGCTCGCTGCCGTCGGCGCGGTGCAGGCGGCCGCCCACCACCCGCGCGACCTCCGCGAGTGTCATCTCGATCATTCGGTTCCTCCGTCACCCCTCCGGCGGATCGCGGCCGCCAGCTCGCCGGTGTCCGAGAAGGGGTGCACCACCCCCGCGATCTCCTGCCCGGTCTCGTGCCCCTTGCCCGCCACGAGCACCACGTCACCCGGCCGGGCGCGGTCGACGGCGGCGGTGATGGCCTCCCGCCGGTCGCCGATCTCGCACACCTCGCCGCCCCGGCTCGGGCCGACGGCGCGGGCGCCGGCGAGCATGGCCTCCCGGATCGCCGCCGGGTCCTCACTGCGGGGGTTGTCGTCGGTGATGATCACCAGGTCGCTCCCGCGCGCCGCGGCCTCGCCCATCACCGGACGTTTCGCCGTGTCCCGGTCGCCCCCGCACCCGAGGACCGTGATGATCCGGCCGTCCGCGCGGGCGCGCAGGGCCCGCAGCGCCTGGGTGACGGCGGCCGGTTTGTGCGCGTAGTCCACCACGGCGGTGAACGGCTGTCCCACGGACACCCGCTCCATCCGGCCCGGCACCTCGACCGTGGCCAGTCCGGTGACGATGTCCGGCAGGGACACCCCCACACTGTCCAGCACCGCCGCCGCGAGGACCGCGTTGGCGACGTTGAACTCCCCCGGCAGCGGCAGCGTGGCCTTCGCGCTGCGCCCGTCCGGCCCGTGCAGCACGAACGCCTGCTCGCCGGTGGGGGTGAGCGTGATCCCGTCCGCGCGCCAGGAGGCGTCGACGCCCGGTTCGGTGGCGACCGTGACCGTCCCGGTATTCACCAGTGCCTGGCCCCACGCGGTGTCGGCCACCACGACCTCCTGCGTGGAGCGCCCGTCGAACAGCAACGACTTCGCGGCGAAGTAGTCCTCCATGTCGCGGTGGAAGTCGAGATGTTCCGGGGAGAGGTTGGTGAAGGCGCCGACCGTGAACCGGGTGCCGTTCACCCGGCCCAGCGCCAGCGCGTGGCTGGAGACCTCCATCGCCACATGCGTGACCCCCTGCTCCACCATGATCGCGAACAACGCCTGCAGATCGGGGGCTTCGGGGGTGGTGAAGGCGCTGGCCAGCCGCTCCGCGCCGAGCCGGGTCTCGACGGTGCCGACGAGACCGGTGTGGTGCCCGGCGGCGCGCAGTCCGGACTCGACGAGGTAGGCCGTGGTGGTCTTGCCCGACGTCCCGGTCACCCCGAGCACCGACAACCGCAGCGACGGCTCACCGTAGATCCACGCCGCCACGGACCCGAGGATCCCGCGCGGGTCGTCGTGCACCAGCACCGGCAGCCCGGCGTCGCGCACGGCGGGCCGGTCCGCCCCGTCCGCGTCGGTGAGCACGGCGACCGCACCGGCGGTCACCGCGTCGCCGACGAAGTCCG
>NZ_KI912213.1:15268-16407 GCF_000231035.2 Saccharomonospora iraqiensis subsp. paurometabolica YIM 90007
CCCGGGCGGGCCCGCGAGGTCGGTGTCGACGTCGACGAAGACCGCCCCCGGCACGTGCCCGGCGAGGTAGGAGTCCCGGCCGGGCGGGCCGGTGAGCCGCCACCGCACGTCGAGCAGGGTGGGGGCCTCCGCGGGGTCGCGGCGCGACAGTTCCGCCAGTTCCGTTGTCGAAATGACCGGGCGCATACCCCTATCCTGCCGGTCTCACCCGTCGTCGCGGCGGCGGACGGTGCGCGACAGCCGGATCCCGGCCCCACGGACGGTGGCCCGGGACACGCCGACCGGCACACCCGGAGGTCCGCGCCCCTCGCCCGCCCTCCGTGTCGGGACCGGCGATTACCATGAGTGAGGCGGAGCGAAGGGGACAGGCGTGAACGATCTCATCGATACTACCGAGATGTACCTGCGCACCATCTACGAGCTCGAGGAGGAGGGAGTCGTGCCGCTGCGCGCCCGGATCGCGGAGCGTCTGCAGCAGAGCGGCCCCACCGTGAGCCAGACGGTGGCGCGGATGGAACGGGACGGGCTCGTGGTGGTCGCCGACGACCGCAGCCTGCAACTGACCGACCACGGGCGCGACCTCGCGGTCGCCGTGATGCGCAAGCACCGGCTGGCCGAACTGCTGCTGGTCGACGTCATCGGGCTGGAGTGGGAGCACGTCCACAACGAGGCCTGCCGTTGGGAGCACGTCATGAGCGAGGCGGTGGAACGCAAGCTCGTGACATTGCTGGACAACCCGAGGACGTCGCCGTACGGCAACCCGATCCCCGGGTTGGACAAGCTCGGGGCGGGTGAGCCCGCTCCCCCGGCCGAGGCCGACCTCGTGCGGCTGGACGAGGTCGCCAGGTCCGGCGGGGGCAAGGTCGAGATCCGGCGGATCGCCGAGCACGTGCAGCTCGACGAGGATCTGATGACCCAGCTCCGCGGGGTGGGCGTCGTGCCGGGCCGCACCGTGAAGGTCGGCAGGGTCGGCGCGGGCGGACACAACGTGGAGGTCTCGGACGACACCCACTCGGCCGAGGTCGCCGCGGAGGTACTGCACGCCGTGCTCGCCCAGGCCCGGTGACTCGACGGCCGCGGCGCCGGCACGGACCGCGGGACACCGGGGAACCGGACCGCGGCGCGGCGGACCTCGCCGC
>NZ_KI912213.1:16507-17513 GCF_000231035.2 Saccharomonospora iraqiensis subsp. paurometabolica YIM 90007
GGCCGGGTCAACCTCATCGGTGAGCACACCGACTACAACGACGGGTACGTGCTGCCGTTCGCGTTGCCGCACCGCGTCGCCGCGGCGGTCGCGCCCCGCGGGGACACCCGGGTCACCGTGGCCACCCGCGGCTCCGACGGACGGCTCCAGCACGCCGCCCCCGTCGACCTGCACCGGTTGCGGCCCGGGGAACCGGGTGGCTGGGCGTCCTACGTCGCCGGGGTGGTCTGGGCATTCCGGGAGGAGTGCGGACTCACCCACGGGGCCGACCTCGTCCTCGCGGGCACCGTGCCGAGCGGCGCGGGTCTGTCGTCCTCCGCGGCCCTCGAATGTGCGGTGGCCCTGGCACTGACGGAGCTCACCGACCGCACCGACCCCTCCGGAGCCCCGTCGCCCGAGCCGGACCTGCGCACCCGGCGCCGGCTCGCGCGGCTCGCGCAGCGCGCGGAGAACGAGTTCGTCGGGGTGCCCACGGGTGCGCTCGACCAGACGGCGGCGCTGTGCTGCGTGCCCGGGCACGCGCTGTTCTTCGACGTGGGTACCGGCACGCTCGAACAGATCCCGTTCGACACCGCGGCCGCGGGACTGCGGGTGTTCGTGGTCGACACCCGGGTCAAACACGCGCTCGGTGACTCGGCCTACGGGGACCGCAGGGCGGCCACCGCCGCGGCCGCCCGCGAGCTCGGACTCGGGTCGTTGCGCGAGGTCACCCCGGACCGGCTCGACGACACCGTGGCCCGACTGCCCGGCGACCTCGCACCGCTGGTCACCCACGTCGTGTCCGAGAACGCACGGGTGCTGGACGTGGTCCGGCACCTGAGGGCGGGCAGACCCGGCGACATCGGGCCCGCCCTGAACGCCTCCCACGACAGTCTGCGCGACGACTACCGGGTGTCCTGCCCCGAACTCGACCTCGCCGTCGGGGCCGCCCGGTCGGCGGGGGCGCTCGGGGCCCGGATGACCGGGGGCGGCTTCGGCGGGTCGGCGCTGGCCCTGGTCCGGGCGG
>NZ_KI912213.1:17613-17740 GCF_000231035.2 Saccharomonospora iraqiensis subsp. paurometabolica YIM 90007
GGCGCCGTCCGCGTCCAGCACGGGCAGCCCGCCGGGCCACACGACCATGTCCCCCTCGGCGGGGGCCGGGATCCCGGTGCTCACCGGCCCGCCGTCGGCGGTCCAGGCCGCGAAGCCGCCGTCGAGC
>NZ_KI912213.1:17840-30062 GCF_000231035.2 Saccharomonospora iraqiensis subsp. paurometabolica YIM 90007
CGGTGCGGGACGCGGTGGCCGCGGCGTTCCGCCGCGAGGATCTGCGGACGCCGCGCATGTACACGGTCGAACCCTCCCCCGGAGCCGGGCGGGACCGGCCCGGCCGCGGGCGCACACGCGGGTGAGCGGCGGGTGACCGGGCGCGGCACCGGAAACTCGCCGCCCGTATCGTGGCACGCCAGCATCTGGCCTCCCCACCCGAGAAAGGGTTTGTGCGCGTATGCCCACTGACACCATGACGTCGACCAGTCCCCGGAAACTGGTGGTCACCGGCGGGGCCGGCTACATCGGCAGTGTGTGTGCGGCCCGCCTGCTGGAGGCGGGACACGAGGTGACCGTCGTGGACGACCTGTCCACCGGCCACGCGGATGCGGTACCCCCCGGCGCGCGGTTCGTCCGGGGGGACGCCGCCGAGGTCGCGGGAACCCTGCTCGCGGAGGGCTTCGACGGGGTCCTGCACTTCGCCGCGAAGTCCCTCGTGGGCGAGTCGATGCAGGACCCGGGCACCTACTGGCGCGGCAACGTGCTCACCTCCCTCCGGTTGCTCGACGCGATGCGCACCCACGGCACACCGCGGCTCGTGTTCTCCTCCACCGCCGCGACCTACGGGGAGCCGGAGACCACGCCGATCCCCGAATCCGCCGCCACGGCACCCACGAACACCTACGGGGCCACCAAACTCGCCATCGACCACGCGATCACCAGCTACGCGCGGGCCCACGGCCTCGCCGCGGTGAGCCTGCGCTACTTCAACGTCGCGGGCGCCTACGGCGGCTACGGCGAGCGGCACGCCGTGGAGACGCACCTGATCCCGCTGGTGCTCCAGGTCGCCACCGGGCACCGGGACAAGGTGCAGATCTACGGCGACGACTACCCCACCGAGGACGGCACGGCGGTCCGGGACTACATCCACGTGACCGACCTGGCCGACGCCCACCTGCGCGCCGTCGAGCGGGCCGTGCCCGGTGAACACCGCATCTACAACCTCGGCAACGGCACGGGTTTCTCCGTCCGCGAGGTGATCGAGGCGTGCCGCCGGGCCACCGGACATCCCATCCCGGCCGCCGTGGCCCAGCGCAGGGACGGGGACCCGGCCGTGCTCGTGGCGGCCGGCGAACGTGCCCGGGCGGAACTCGGGTGGACACCCCGGCACACCGACCTGACCGGCATCGTCGCCGACGCGTGGGCCTTCACCCGGGACCGGGCGGGCGCGACCTCCTAGGACCGTCGGCACCGTCGTCCTCCCGTGACCCCGGCCTCCCCGGCGGCGGTGGTTCGTCCGGGGCCGGTTGTTCGTCCGGGGCCGGTTGTTCGTCGGGGGCCACTGGTTGGTCGGCGCACAGCGGTCCGTCGTCGACCGTCGTGGCGAGCCGCGCCAGCGTGTCGGGAGGCAGCGCGTGGTCGAGCGCACGGGACAGCAGCTGGGCGAGCACGTGCTCGGGATCGGCCTCCAACGCCTCCGACAGCGCCATGCCGGCGAGGACGCCCTCGCCACGGACGTACGCGGAGTAGGCCAACAGGGTCAGCGGACGTGCCCGGTGGGGGGCGGGGGTGTTCCGGCTCAGCGCCAGCCAGAGGCGCTCGGCCGCGGCGGCGCGGGCTCCGCCCGACGGCAGCGCCGTCGCCAGCCCCGCGTCCCGCACGCGGGGTAGCGCCAACGCCGAGGCGAGTTCGACCACGTCGTCGTCGCCGAGCTCGGGATCGGTCGTCCACGCTCGGGTGAGGGCGGCGGACAGCACCGAGCGCCCGTGGTCCACCGCTCGGGCATCCCCGGCCCCGCGCGAACGGCGCTTCCGCCGTCCGCGGGCGTCGAGCAGGGCGGAACGGCGGGCGAGAACCTCCGACGCGACCGGTTCGAGCTGACGCCCCATGTCACCGCGGTCGCGGTAGGTCACCAGGCCCGCGTGGGTGGTGACGGCGGCGAGCACGGACGCACGCGGGTCGGGAAGCCGTCCCGCGCAGCAGTCGTCGTCGAAGCACCGCCACGGGGCCCCGGCGCGGATCCCGACCGTCCACAGGGCGTGCGTGACCGGCACGCCGACCTCGTCGAACGCCGTCGTGAGCGCGTCGACCAGGACGTGCGCCGCGCGGCCCGGCGCGGACGGGGACCACCCGTGCGGCTCCGACCCGTCCGGCCCCCGGTCGTCCGGATCGCGGTCGTCCGGATCGCGGGGGTCCGGACCGACCACCACGACGGTGACGGCGACGGCGTCGTGCGCCAACGGGGTCCGCAGACGCCGCGCCAGGGCCGTCTCGTCCCCCGGCGGGGGAAGGTCCGCCCGCAGGACGGCACCGATGCGCGTGCCCGTGGGCGCCCGGTGCCCGATGACGAGCACGGAGTCGGTGGGGTGGAAGCCGAGCAGCTGTGGGGTGGCCGCGAGCAGGTCCCCCGGCGAGCGCAGGTCGACCGTGGTCGGTGTCGTGGAAGGCGGTGTCATGGCTCCACGATGGCGGCGCCCGGCCGTCCGTGCGTGCCCGCACAGGGAGTTGTCCACAGCCTCGGCCGGGTGTGGACGACACCCCGGTCAGGCGGGGTCGAACGCCCCGCGCAGACTCCGCTCGCCCCCGACGACCGGCACCGTGACGGAGGTCCGGCGCACGTCGACCGCCAGGCCGGTCCCCGGATCGGGCCGCAACGTGAAGTCGTGATCGCTGGACAGCACCACGAACTCCAGCCGGTGTCCGGTTTCCAGCACGTAGTCCTGCGGTTGCAGATCGAACGCCACCCGGTACGGCACCCCCGGATGCACGAACTGGGTGTGCCCGCGGTGGTGCCGGTTCTGCGGATCCGTCCACCCGCGGGTGATGACGTGCGCACTCCCGTCCGGCGCGCGGTCCACCAGCACACCGGTCACGTTGGCCGCGGGACGGTCGAACGCGATCCGCAGGTTCACCCTCGGCGTGCCGCTCAGCCGCACCGGCTCCCCGGCCGGATCCGTGGCGTAGGCCAACCGGTGCGGCGAGGCGGGAGCGTCCACGAGTTCCTCCACCGTTTTCGTGGCGTCGTCGGTGAGCTCTTCGAACACCGGCCTGCCCCGGTCCGGTCGGGGGCCGAGCCCACCGCGCTCGGGGCCGCCCGCCGTCGGATGCAGGGTGGCGTCCGCGGCACCGGGCGCGGGCCAGTCGGCCTCCCGGGTCCAGGTGCCGTCCTCCCGCTGGACGGTGGCCCGTGGTCCGGCGTCCGCGCCGTTGTCGATGCCGTACAGGTAGTGCGAGAACCAGCGGTTCAGGGTGCTCAGCCAGACGTCCCGGCGCAGGTAGTAGGGGTCGGTGTGGCCGGACTGGTGCAGCCAGATCCTGCGTTCGACCCCGTTGCGGGCCAGCGCCTCGTACCAGTCCGCCACCTGACTGACGGTGACGTTCCAGTCACCGAGGCCGTGCACCGCGAGCACCGACGCGCGCACCCGGTGGGCGTCGTCGAGGTAGTTCCGCTCGTGCCAGAAGGCGTTGTGGTCGCCGGTGACCCGGTCCTGGCGGGCCGCGAGTTCGTCGATGACGGGGCGGCAGATCTCCCGGTCCTCGCGGGTGTAGACGTACTCGGCGAGCACGTCGGCGTCCTCGCCCTGGAAGCCACCCGGTGCGACGACGGCCCCGTTCTCCCGGTAGTAGTCGTACCAGTCGGAGATGGCCGCGATCGGCACGATCGTCTCCAGGCCGTCGATCCCGGTCGAGGCCACCGCGTTCGGCAGGGTGCCGTTGTACGACACTCCGATCATCCCGGCCTTGCCGGTGCTCCAGTCGGCGGTGACGGGGGCGCCCCCGGCGTCCCGCGCCGGGGCCCGCCCGTTCAACCAGTCGATCACGGAGGCGGCGCCGACGGTCTCGTTCTCCCCGCCGGTCGTGGGACACCCGGTGGACTTCCCGGTGCCCAGCGACTCGGCGTAGACCACGGCGAAGCCCCGGGAGAGGAAGTAGTCCTCGTAGCGGGAGGTGATCCGCGGGTCCGGCCCCGCGGGGCGGGTGGGGACGTGCAGTTCCACGTCGACGTCGTGGTTGGTCACCGGGTTACCGCCGGAGAAGTACGGACTCGCCTGATACACCACCGGGACCCGCAGGCCCTGCTCGGTGGCGCGGGGCCGGACCACCTCGACGTGCACCCGGTCGTCGGCGCCGTCCCGGTCGCTGTCGACGTCCGCGCGGACCCATGCCTCCTCGCGCACCGCGTCGCCGGGGTCGAACACCGGCTGCGCCTGCCCGTCCTCGAAGACGGGTTCCGTGGGCCCGGCGGTGGGTTCGACCTCGGCCCCGGCGGTGGGCCCGGCGGTGGGTTCGGCCGTGGCGGTGCCGGCCAGGAGTGGCAGCGCGACCACCACCGCGACGGACAGCAGGGACAGACGTGGACGCGGCACAGGTGACCCCCGGTCGGACGGTTCGCACGGACGGTGAGCGAGTGGTGTCGACCATTGCCGCACCGGTGGTCGGTGTCAAGGGAACCGGCGGGCGGAACCGACGAAAGACGGTAACCGCGCCGATCGCCCCGCCGCGCCGTGTCCCGGCTCCACCACCGTCCGTCGATCGTGTTGAAGCCCGTCGACCGACCGGGTTCCATGGAGATGTGAGACGACGCTCGGTGTCGATCGGGCTGGTCACGGCCGCCCTGGTCACCGTCCTGTCCTGCTCCGGTGGTACCGACCCGGTGCCCGGCGGTGTCGGCGGGCCCGGGGACGCCGGTTCCGGAGCCGCCGTCCCGGCGTCCCCGGGCACCGGACCACGGTCGCCGTCGCACCCCGGGGGGAGAACGGAGGTGGCCGCCGACGTCGTCGCGGCCGTGTCCGGCCGCGTCGCGGGCAGCCGGGTGGGGCTGACCGTGTACGACCGCGCCACCGCACGCACGGTGGCCGAGCATGATCCCGGAGGGCGGTATTTCACCGCCTCGGTAATCAAGCTGGCCATCGCCACCCGGGTGCTGCGTACCGCGGGATGGCGCCCACCGCCCCCGGGGCCCGAGCGGGAACGTCTCGTGCGGATGCTGGCGGCCAGTGACGATCCGGTCGCGTCCGAGCTGTGGGCGCGGTACGGGGGTCCCGCGGTGGTGCACCGGACGGTGGCGGAGGCGGGCCTGCGCGCGACCACCCCGCCCGCCGAGCCCGCGGAGTGGGAGCTGACCGTCACCACCCCGCGCGACCTGCGCATCCTGTACACCTACGTCACCGACGGGATTCCCGACCCCGCCGCCGACCTCGTGCTCGGTGCCCTGTCCGGGGCGCGGACCACCGCCGCCGACGGCCTCGACCAGAGCTTCGGCATCCGGTCGGCCCTGCCGGACACCGAAACGGCGGTGAAGCAGGGGTGGATGCGTGTCGACGGGGAACTGGTCCTGCACACGACCGGGCTCGTGGGGGCGGATCACCGCTACGTCGTGGTGCTGCTGTCCCGGCACCCGGCAGGCACCGACCTCACCACGGCCGCCACGGCTCTCACGGAGGGTGTGGCCACGCTGGCACCCGCCCTGACCGGCATCCGCCCCCCACCGGGCTCGGCCGGGAACGACTGTCCTCCCGGCACCCGCGCCGAGGGCCCCTGCTGAGGCCGACCGGTCCCCGGGCCGGAACGGGCGGCCCCGGCGGACGGCACCGGCGCCCGCTCACCCCGTGGTGTCGAACCTGCCGCCGACGATGTAGGACTCCAACTGCTCGCGGTCCTGCTCCAGTTCGTCCATCCGGGACTTCACGACGTCCCCGATGCTGACGATCCCGGCGAGGACACCGTCCACCAACACCGGTACGTGCCGGATCCGCCGCCGCGTCATCACGGCACTGAGCTCGTCCACCGAGTCCTCCGGGGTGCAGCCCGCGACGTCTGTCGTCATGATGTCGCCGACCCGGGTGGCCAACAGGTCGGTGCCCCGTTCGCGCAGACCGCGCACGACGTCCCGTTCGGAGACGATGCCGATCACTTCACCGGCCGGACCGACCACCACCAGGGCCCCGACGTTGTGTTCCGCCAACCGGGCCACCAGGCCGTCGACCCCCGTGTCCGGGGTGACCGTGGCGACCGTGGAACCTTTGCGCCGCAACAGATCGGCGATCCGCATGGGTCTCCTCCCCGTCGGTGAGCCGGATCACACCAGGCTACCGGGTGTCCACGCTGGGGAAAAGAGCACACGGGACGGCTGGCAGACTCGGTGGGATGAGTGAGGCGCACGTGACGGCGGACGACGACCCGTTCCTCTGGCTGGAGGAGGTCGAGGGCGCTGAGGCACTCGACTGGGTACGGGCCCGCAACGCCGGGACCGTGGACGGGACCGCGCACCGGGAGCCGTTCGACCGGTTGACCGGCCGGCTGCGGGAGGTGCTCGACGCCGACACCCGCATCCCCTTCGTCCGGCGGCGGGGCGGGCACCTCTACAACTTCTGGCGGGACGCGGCCCATCCCCGGGGACTGTGGCGGCGCACCACCCTCGACGAGTACCGCAAGCCGGACCCGGAGTGGGAGGTGCTGATCGACGTCGACGCCCTGGCCGCCGCCGAGGCGGAGAACTGGGTCTGGCAGGGCGCCACGGTGCTGCGCCCCGGCCACCGGCGGTGCCTGGTCGAGCTGTCCCGCGGCGGCGCCGACGCGGCGGTCGTGCGGGAGTTCGACCTCGACCGGCGGGAGTTCGTCCCCGACGGATTCCACCTGCCCGAGGCGAAGAGCGCGGTGTCCTGGATCGACCGCGACCACATCTACGTGGCCACCGACTTCGGTCCCGGGTCGCTGACCGACTCCGGCTATCCCCGGATCGTCAAGGAGTGGCGTCGGGGCACTCCCCTGCGGGAGGCCACCGTCGTGTTCGAGGGTGCGCCCGGGGACGTGGCCGTCGGCGCCACCCACGACCCGACCGAGGGGTGGGAACGCGACCTGGTCCGGCGCGACATCGACTTCTACCGCGGCCGGACGTGGCTGCGCACCGACACGGGACTGGTGTTCCTCGACGTGCCCGAGGACGCCGCCGTGTCGGTGCGCCGGGAGTGGTTGCTGGTCCGCACCCGCAGCCCGTGGTGCCCCGCGGACGTCCGCTATCCCGCGGGCGCGCTGTTGGCGGCCCGTCTGGAGGACTTCCTCGCCGGGGACCGCACCCTGACCGTGCTGTTCGAGCCGGACGCACACACCTCGCTCGACCGCTACGCCTGGACCCGGAACCACCTGCTGCTGGGCACGCTGCGGGACGTGAAGACCCGGTTCCGCGTGCTGACCCCCACCCCCGACGGGTGGCGGGACGCACCGCTGCCCGGGCTTCCCGAGGTGGGCACCGTGGATCTCGTGGGCACCGATCCGTACGACAGCGACGAGTACTTCGTCCAGGTCACCGGCTACACGCAGGCACCGGTGCTGCTGCGCGGCACGCTCGGCACCGGGCCGCCGGAAGCGGCCGGAGCCGCACCGCCGGACACGGCCGGAACCACACCGCCGGACACGGCCGGAACCACACCGCCGGACACGGCCGAAATCACACCGCCGGACACGGCGGGAACCACCGAACGACTGCGAGAGACCCCCGCGTTCTTCGACGCCACGGGTCTGGAGACCGAGCAGCACTTCGCCGTCTCGGCCGACGGCACCCGCATCCCGTACTTCGTCGTCGGCCGGGCCGACCGGCGACCCGGACCGACGCTGCTCACCGGCTACGGCGGGTTCGAGCTGTCGGTGACCCCGTCCTACAGCGGGGTGGTCGGCCGAGGATGGCTGGAGCCGGGCGGCACCTACGTGGTGGCGAACCTGCGCGGCGGCGGCGAGTACGGACCGGACTGGCACAACCAGGCGGTCAAGCGGAACCGGCTGCGGGTCTACGAGGACTTCGCCGCCGTGGCCTCCGATCTCGTCGACCGGGGTGTCACCACCCCCGATCTCCTCGGTGTCGAGGGCGGCAGCAACGGCGGACTGCTCACCGGGGTCATGCTCACCCGCTACCCCGAGCTGGTCGGCGCGGTGGTCAGTCAGGTGCCCCTGCTGGACATGCGGCGGTACCACCTGCTCCCGGCCGGCGCCTCGTGGATGGCCGAGTACGGCGACCCGGACGATCCCGGGGACTGGGCCACGCTGCGGCGGTACTCGCCGTACCACAATCTCGACGCCGGTGTGGTCTACCCGCCGACGCTGGTCGTGACCTCGACCCGGGACGACCGCGTCCATCCCGGGCACGCCCGCAAGATGGTGGCGCGGATGCGCGAACAGGGCCACGACGTGACCTACTACGAGAACATCGAGGGGGGACACGGCGCCGCCGCCGACAACGCCCAGGCCGCGTTCAAGTGGGCGCTGGTGTTCGACTTCCTCTGGCGACGGCTCACCGGAGAGCCCGCCCCGGAACCCGGCTGAGCGAACCCCGCCGACCGCCCCGTCCGGTCGGTGTCCGGACCGTGCGCCGAACACCTCACCCACCGGGTACTCCCGACACCCGCGGACCGACCGGACACCGCGCGGTGCGCGGTGTCCGGTCAGCTCTGCGCGGTGTCCGGTCAGCTGCACCCGGAGGTGGCCCCGCAACCCTCGCAGGCGTAGCAGGAACCGGCCGGGCGCATCTTCGTCCCGCAGGTCATGCACAGCGGCGCGTCGGCCGCCTTGCCCATCTGCAGTTCACGCAGCTCGGTCGTGCTGTGCGCCTCGCCGGAGGGGCCGCCCGCCCCGGAGGAACCGCGGTCCTCGCCCGACCGGTTCGCCCGGCCGTCGTCCGCGCTCTCCGTGGATTCCGCCGACTCGACGGTGCTGCGCAACGTGTTCAGATCCACGTTCTGCTGTCCCGGATCCGCCCCGCCGCCGTAGTCGGCCTCCACCTGGGCGGTGCGCTCGTCCGCGGTGAACACGCCGAGCACGGCACGCTTGTCGTACGGCAGGTAGTCCAGCGCGAGCCTGCGGAACAGGTAGTCCAGCACGCTCGTGGCGATCCGCACGTCCGGGTCGTCGGTCATCCCGGCCGGTTCGAACCGCACGTTCTGGAACTTCTGCACGTAGAACTCCAGCGGGATGCCGTACTGGAGACCCACCGAGATCGACATCGAGAAGGCGTCCATCACGCCCGCCAGCGTCGACCCCTGCTTGCCCAGCTTGACGAAGATCTCGCCGAGACCGTCGTCCGGGTACGAGCCCGCCGTGAGGTAGCCCTCGGCGCCGCCGACCGTGAACGACACCGTCTGGCTGGGCCGCTTCTTCGGCAGCCGCCTGCGCACCGGCCGGTACTCGACGACCTTCTCCGGTTCGGCCTCGTCCGCGGCGTCGGTCTCGTTCTTCTCGTTCTTCCCGGTGGACAGCGGCTGACCGACCTTGCAGTTGTCCCGGTAGATCGCCAGCGCCTTCAGACCCAGCTTCCAGCCCTGGAAGTAGATCTCCTCGACGTCGGCGACCGTCGCGGACTCCGGCATGTTCACGGTCTTGGAGATCGCCCCGGAGATGAACGGCTGCACCGCCGCCATCATCCGGACGTGCCCCATCGGGGCGATGGCGCGCTCGCCGACCGCGCAGTCGAACACCTCGTAGTGTTCCGGGCGCAGCCCCGGGGCGTCGATCACGTGGCCGTGCTCGGCGATGTAGTCCACGATCGCCTCGACCTGCTCGTTCTGGTAGCCCAGCGACCGCAGCGCACGCGGCACCGCGTTGTTGACGATCTGCATGGACCCGCCACCGACGAGCTTCTTGAACTTCACCAGGGAGAAGTCCGGTTCGACACCGGTGGTGTCGCAGTCCATCATGAACCCGATGGTGCCCGTGGGGGCGAGCACGCTGGCCTGGGCGTTGCGCCAGCCGTTGGCGGCGCCGATCTCGTTGCCGCGCTCCCACTCGCGCGTCGCCCGCTCCCGCACGGCGACGTCGTTGCCGTGGTAGGTGCGGATCAGCTCGTTGGCCGCCGCGTGCTTGCGCATCACGCGCTTGTGCCCCTCGGCGTTGCGGGCGTATCCCTCGTACGGGCCGACCACACCCGCCATCTCGGCCGAACGCCGGTACGACACCGCGGTCATCAGCGAGGTGATCGACGCGGCCAAGGCGCGACCGCCCTCGGAGTCGTAGGCGTGGCCGGTGGCCATCAGCAGCGCGCCCAGGTTCGCGTAACCGATCCCGAGCTGCCGGTACTTCCGGGTCGTCTCGGCGATGGCGTCGGTCGGGAAGTCGGCGAAGCAGATCGAGATGTCCATCGCCGTGATGACCAGCTCGACCGCCTCGGCGAACCGCTCGGCGTCGAAGGTGCCGTCGTCGCCGAGGAACTTCAGCAGGTTGAGCGAGGCCAGGTTGCAGCTGGAGTTGTCCAGGTGCATGTACTCCGAGCACGGGTTCGACGCGGTGATCCGCCCCGACTCGGGGCAGGTGTGCCAGTCGTTGATCGTGTCGTCGTACTGCAGGCCCGGGTCGGCGCACTCCCACGCCGCACGGGCCATCTTGCGGAACAACGGTTGCGCGGGGGTGCGCTCCAGCACCTCACCGGTCATCCGCGCACGCAGGCCGAACTGCTCCCCGGTCTCCACGGACTGCATGAACTCGTCGGTGACCCGCACCGAGTTGTTCGCGTTCTGGTACTGCACCGACGCACTGTCGCTGCCGCCGAGGTCCATGTCGAAACCGGCGTCGCGGAGCACGCGGATCTTGTGCTCCTCCTTCGCCTTGGTCTCGATGAACTCGTCGATGTCCGGGTGGTCGACGTCGAGCACCACCATCTTGGCCGCCCGCCGGGTGGCACCGCCGGACTTGATCGTCCCGGCGGAGGCGTCGGCGCCGCGCATGAACGACACCGGCCCGGACGCCGTACCACCGGACGAGAGCAGCTCCCGGGACGACCGGATCCGGGAGAGGTTCAGTCCCGCGCCGGAACCGCCCTTGAAGATCAGACCCTCTTCCTTGTACCAGTTGAGGATCGACTCCATGGTGTCGTCCACCGACAGGATGAAGCACGCGGACACCTGCTGCTTCGAGGTGGTCCCGACGTTGAACCACACCGGCGAGTTGAAGCTGAACACCTGGTGCAGCAACATCCAGGTCAGCTCGTGCTCGAAGATCTCGGCGTCGGCCGGAGCCGCGAAGTACCCGTGCTCGGTCCCCGCGGCGACATAGGCCTTCACGACCCGGTCGATGAGCTGCCGGAGGCTGTACTCCCGTTCCGGACTGCCGTCGGCACCGCGGAAGTACTTGCTGGTGACGATGTTGGTGGCGTTGACCGACCAGAACTCGGGGAACTCCACCCCGCGCTGCTCGAAGTTGACCGTGCCGTCACGCCAGTTGGTCATGACGACGTCGCGCTTGACCCACCGCACCTCGTCGTAGGGGTGTACACCCTCGGTGGTGTGGACACGCCGGATACTCAGCCCCTTGCGTGCGCCCGCGCTCTGACGCTTCTTGCCCTTGTGCGGGGCGTCTGCGCCGGCCCCCACGGTTTCTGTCATGACTCCCTCTCCCGCGTTCACAACTGGCGGCGACGTCCCGCGTCGTCCGCGCTTCTGGCGCTGTCGTCCGGTTGGTCCGTCGAATCGGCGATCACCTCGCGCAGCCCCCGGATCTCGGCCTCGAAATCCTCGATCGAGGAGAAGGCGCGGTAGACACTGGCGAACCGCAGATACGCCACGGTGTCGAGCTCCCGGAGCGGACCGAGGATCGCCAACCCCACCTCATGGCTCGGCACCTCGGCGACCCCGCTCGCCCGGACGGTCTCCTCCACCCGCTGCGCGAGCTGCTGGAGGGCGTCGTCGTCGACCGGGCGTCCCTGGCACGCGCGCCGCACACCCCGGACCACCTTGTCCCGGCTGAACTGCTCGGTGACCCCGGAGCGTTTCACCACGGCGAGGACCATCGTCTCGGACGTGGTGAACCGGCGACCGCACGCCGAGCAGGACCGGCGTCGCCGGATCGCCTGCCCCTCGTCCACCTCGCGGGAGTCGACGACCCGGGAATCGGTGTTCCGGCAGAACGGGCATCGCACCCTTCTCGCACCTCCCTGCGCACGTCCCCGCGCACATTCACGCCCGCGTCGGAGCTGACCGGAACGGACCGCCCGCCCGCGAACCCTACCGCGATGGTACCCCAACTTGTGGACCAACTACAGCAATGTAACTACTAGATGTGGGGGTCGACTCTATGGGGCGGCGGACACCGGCGCAAGCCGACAACCGCGCCGCGGCAGGTGACGACCGACATACCGGTGACCCCGACCGACGTGCCGGCCGGGCGCCGTGCGGAGAGCGCAGCGGCTCGCCCGGGCACGACGTCCCGGGCACGACGACCGGAGCGGCGCCGGAGACGACCACGACATCAGGGGACTCGCCG
>NZ_KI912213.1:30162-37553 GCF_000231035.2 Saccharomonospora iraqiensis subsp. paurometabolica YIM 90007
ACCACGCCGCGCGCCGCATCCGCACCGTCCGGTCCGGCGAGCGCGGTGACGAACAGGCCGAACCCGACGACGATCGCCGCCACCGCCGCGGCGAGCAGAACCAGCCACGGCCAGTCGGACCCGCCGTCGGGGCGCCGCCGACCTCCGTTTCCGGCGCCGCGGACACCCGACCCGGCCGCACCGGACGGTGACCGCCCCCGGAACACCGATGCCCTCGCCACGTCCCGGACCATCGCGACCTCCCACGCTCGAACACCAGTTCTATCGAACGTACGTGCGATTCTTGCAGAACGTCTCCGGAAAATCGAGACGCACCGACACGCTTGTCGAACATGCGTTTGAGAAACGTGTCGATGACAGATAGTGTCGACAGTGGACATGCAGTATCGGGCACGGCCGACGCGTCGCGCTCTCGACCGGGAGGCAGTACGGGGTGGCACGCAAGACGGAGGACAGCGGCACGGTCGGCGACCTCACGCCCGTTGCCGAGGAACCCGACGAGAGTCTGACACCGCGGCAGCGCACGGTCCTCGACGTGATCCGGGACTGGGTGGACCGGTACGGGTACCCGCCGAGCGTGCGGGAGATCGGCAAGGCCGTGGGGCTGACGTCGACCTCGTCGGTCTCCCATCAACTCCGCGCCCTGCAGCGCAAGGGCTACCTGCGTCGGGACGCGAACCGGCCACGCGCCGTGGGCGTGCTGGCCGCCGACGTCGAGCGTGCCGATCCGACGACGCCGGCGGGGACCGCGGCGAACGCCGCACTCGTGCCGCTCGTCGGGCGGATCGCCGCGGGCGGTCCCGTGCTCGCGGAGGAGTCGATCGAGGACGTCTTCCCGCTCCCGAAGGACATCGTCGGCGAGGGGGACGTCTTCCTGTTGAGCGTCACCGGTGACTCGATGGTCGACGCCGCGATCACCGACGGGGACTGGGTCGTGGTGCGCCAGCAGCCGACCGCCGACAACGGCGACATCGTGGCGGCCATGATCGAGGGAGAGGCCACGGTGAAGACGCTCAAGCACCGGGACGGCCACGCGTGGCTGCTGCCGCACAACGAGGCGTACGAGCCGATCCCCGGCGACGACGCCACGATCCTCGGCAAGGTCGTGGCGGTGCTGCGCCGACTCTGAGCGCCGGGTCTGAGCGCCGGACCCGGGCGCCGGTTGCGGAATCGGGTCGTGGGCATCGGTCCGCGGGGTCGGGTCGCCGGGTCAGCGCCGTCGGAGCCTGCCGAGGCCGGCCATGACCACCGCGGCGAGCCCGAGGGCGACCAGGACACCGGGGAGTGTCGCGAGCCCGGATTCGCCCGTGCCGTCGGACGCGGTGTCCGCCCGTCCTCCGGATCCGGTGTCCTCCGGCCGGGTCCCGGACCGGCTCCGCGGTACGGGGGCGGGGTCCGTCGCGTCGTCCGACGCCGGGGCGCGGGCGAGCGTGGCCGCGTCCGGGACCACACGGAGCGGACTGCCGACCCCCTCGCTCACGGACACCAGGTCGCCGTCGTCGGTGAACGCGAGTGACTCGCCCTGCTCCTCGTCGGGTAGCGGAACCCGGACCGGCTCCCGCTCCAGGGCCGCGGGCAGGTCGCCGTCGTCGACCGGGTACAGATACGCGTCGGTGTAGGTACGGACGGCGAGCACGGACCCGTCCCGGGCCAGGGCCGCACCGGTGATCAGTGTCGACCCGAGGGTGCCCACGGGCCCGCCCGGGGTGTCCGTGGGGCTGTGCGAGACCGTGCCGACCTCCTCCAACGGGGTCGGCCCCGGCGCCGCGAGCGGCCCGGCCGGCCGGTAGACCGAGGACGCTCCGAGCACGTCCTTGGTGATGATGTGCGGAACACCCTGCTCGTCCACCACGAGCGCCTCCGCGTCGTGCGGACCGTCCGGGTAGGTCAGGCGGTACAGCGTCGCCCCCGCGTCCCCGCGCGGGACGGCGTGCAGGGCGACCGTCTCGCGCCTGCGCCGGTTGTCCCCGGTGTCGCCGAGCCAGAGGGTGCCGTCCGGACCGAGCGCGAGGTCCTCGACGTCGTACGGATCGATCGGGTGCCGCAGCACGTCGCGGACCGCGCACGCGTCGTCGAGCACGAACACCTCGACCCGGGTCCCGCCGTCGTTCACCGCGTACACGTCCCCGTCCCGGGCGGCCAGTCCGGACACCTCGTCGAGCCGGTCGTCGGTGAACGAGCAGCGCACTTCCGGCTCCGGCACGGACCCGACCGGGTCGGTCCGCGCCGTCGTGCCCCCGGCCGGCCCCGGGGAGTCCCCGGACGCGGCAGGGGCGGGGAGCAACGCGGAGGGGAACAGCAGCACGGCCGTCACGACACCGAGTGCGGGACCGTTCACTCCCGCGACGATAGCGGAATCGGGCCGGCACCGCCGCACCCGAACCCGCGCGCACTCACGTCGGGGAGGCGTCCGTGACGTAGCGGTCCAGTGCGGCCGCGAGGTCCGGGTGGACCCGGGCACGCAGGTGGGTTCCCTCGGAGGTGTGGTCCTCGGCCAGCACCTCACCGTCGGCGTGCGCACGGGCCACCAGCTCACCGCGGGTGTAGGGAACCAGGGCGTCCACCGTCACCTCCGGGTGCGGCAGCCGCTCGGCGACCTCCGTGGTCAGTTCCGCGATCCCCGCCCCGGTGTGCGCCGAGACGAGCACGGCATTCGGGGCGAGATGGCGCAGCCGGGCGAGGGCGACCTCGTCGGCCGCGTCGATCTTGTTGATCACCACGAGTTCGGGCGGCAACGTCGCGGAACGCTGCTCGGCGATCTCCCCGAGGACCTGCCGCACCGCGGTCAGCTGGTCCTCCGGGGATGCGGCGGACCCGTCCACCACGTGCACGAGCAGATCGGCATCGGCGGCCTCCTCCAGCGTCGAGCGGAACGCCTCCACCAGCTGGTGCGGCAGGTGCCGCACGAACCCGACGGTGTCGGTCATCGTGAAGACCCGGCCGTCCGGGGTCGCCGACCGCCGGGTGGTCGGGTCGAGGGTGGCGAACAGGGCGTCCTCGACCAGCACCCCCGCCCCGGTCAGGGCGTTGAGGACGCTGGACTTGCCCGCGTTGGTGTAGCCGACGAGCGCGACGCTCGGCACCGCGTTCGCCACCCGGCGCCCCCGCTTGGTCGCGCGGATGGTGTCCATCGCGTCGATGTCCGCACGCAGCTTGGCGACCCGCTTGTTGATGCGCCTGCGGTCGGTTTCCAGCTTCGTCTCACCGGGGCCACGCAGCCCCACACCGCCGTTGCCGCCGCCCGCGCGACCGCCCGCCTGCCGGGCGAGGTTCTGGCCCCAGCCCCGCAGCCGGGGGATCAGATACTGCAGCTGCGCCAGCTCGACCTGGGCCTTGCCCTCCTTCGAGCGCGCGTGCTGGGCGAAGATGTCCAGGATCAACGCGGTCCGGTCGATGACCTTGACCTTGATCTTCTCCTCCAGCTGCCGCAGCTGGCTGGGCGAGAGCTCACCGTCGCAGACGACCGTGTCGGCGCCCGTGGCGAGCACGATGTCGGCCAGTTCACGGACCTTGCCCGCACCGATGTAGGTCGCCGGGTCCGGCCGCGACCTCCGCTGGATGAGCCCTTCGAGCACCTCGGAACCCGCGGTCTCGGCGAGCCGCGCGAGTTCGGCCAGCGACTCCTCCGACTGTTCCGCGGTGCCCTCGGTCCACACCCCGACGAGCACGACGCGCTCGAGGCGCAGTTTCCGGTACTCGACCTCGGTGACGTCGGTGAGCTCGGTGGACAACCCCGCCACCCGGCGCAGCGAGGCGCGTTCGGCGAGGTCGAGTTCCCCCTGGGAGAGCTCGCGGTCGTCGAGCTCCACGTCGGGGAGATCGTTGCGTGTCGGTTCTGTCATCGTCTCCCTATCGTCCCACGCCATGTGGGAAAGAACGAGCGAATTTACCCGTCCGGACGCCCGTGGCGCCCGACACGGACGGGCGTGTGCCCGGGTCAACCGGGCGGCACACGGGCCTATTCCCGCCGCGCCGGTTCCCGTTCGCGCACCCGGCGGCTCAGGCCGCGGTGCCGACCACGCGGCTAGGCCGCGGTGCCGACCACGCGGCTAGGCCGCGGTGTCCCACCACGCGGAGTCGAGTTCGCCCCGGGCGACGAACACGGCCGGGCCGCTGAGCGTCGAGCCGTCCCGGTCGACGGTGACGTGCACCGTGCCGCCGGGGACGGCGACGTCGGCCTCGCCCCGCTCGGCCCCGCGCAGGTGGGACACGGCGGCCACCGCCGCCACCGTCCCGGTGCCGCACGCCCTGGTCTCCCCGACCCCGCGTTCGTGCACCCGCATGCGCAGCCGCTCCGGGGCGAGCACGTTGAGGAACTCGAGGTTCACCCCGTCGGGGAAGATGCCGTCGTCGTAGCGCGGCTGTTCGCGCAGGTCGAGGGCGGTCACATCGTCCTCGAGCACCGCGACGAGGTGTGGATTGCCGACATCCACCGCGACCCCGGACAGCGCCCGGTCACCGACCACGGCCACCGACGTCCCGGTGACGGCGGCGCGGCCCATCCGCACCGTGACCGAGAGGTCGTCGTGGACCCGCACCGGCCGGTCGCCCGCCCGGGTGCCCACGGTGAACTCGCGCCTTCCCTCCAGCCCGGCCTCCACGAGGTACCGGGCGAACACCCGCACCCCGTTGCCGCACATCTCCGCGAGGGACCCGTCCGAGTTGCGGTAGTCCATGAACCACCCGGCCCCGGAGTCCACCCCGACCGACTCCGGGCGTACGACCCGCAGCACGCCGTCGGCACCGAGCCCCCGCTGCCGGTCACACAGCGCCGCCACCCGGCCCGCCGTGAGGTCCAGCGCGCCCGCGACGTCCGGCAGCACCACGAAGTCGTTCTGTGTGCCGTGTCCCTTCAGGAACTCGATCCCACCCATGCGCACGAGGTTACCGAGCCAGTTCCGCGCGCACCCGGTGGAGGGCATCGGCACCGGCACCGTCGAGCCAGCGGATCCGCCCGTCCCGGCGGAACCACGACCGCTGCCTGCGCACGAACCGGCGGGTGGCGACCACCGTGGCCCGTTCCGCTTCCCGGAGGTCACCGTCGCCCGCCAGCGCGTCGAGCACCTGGCGGTAGCCCAGCGCCCGCGGCGCGGTCGTCCCCTCCCGCAGGCCCTTCTCCTCCAGGGCACGGACCTCGTCGACCAGGCCGTCGGCGAACATCCGCTCCACCCGTCGCCGGACCCGGTCGTCGAGCTCGTCGACGGCGCGGTCGATCCCGATCAGCACCGTGTCGTACCGCGGGGGCGCGGGCTCCGGCAGGTTGGCCGAGAACGGCTCCCCGGTGATCTCGATGACCTCCAGCGCCCGCACGGTGCGCCGGGTGTCCGACGGCAGGATCGTCGCCGCGGCGCGCGGATCCAGTTCCGCCAGCCTGCGGTGCAGCGCCGCGGTCCCCCGCTCGGCCGCCTCCCGCTCCAGCTTCGCGCGGACCCGCGCGTCGGTGCCGGGGAAGCGCAGCTCGTCGACGACCGACCGGACGTACAACCCCGACCCGCCGACGAGGACGGGCACCGTCCCCGCCGCCAGCAGTCGCTCGATCACCGCACGGGCGTGGCGCTGGTAGGCGGCCACCGACGCGGACTCGGTGACGTCGAGGACGTCGAGCAGATGGTGCGGGACGCCGCGCCGCTCGGCGGCCGTGGCCTTGGCGGTGCCGATGTCCATCCCGCGGTAGAGCTGCATCGCGTCGGCGTTGACCACCTCACCGCCGAGCGCCCGCGCGAGTTCCACCCCGAGCGCCGTCTTCCCGGTGGCCGTGGGCCCCACGAGGGCGACCGGCCGGATCCCGCCGCTCACCCGTGCCGCCACGCGGTCGCGTCGCCCCGGCGCGGCGCGCCGGGTGCGCGGGTGGGTACGGAACGCCTGCGAGCGGGCATGATGGGGACACACGCGAGCACGATCCCGAGGTTACCGGTGGGGTCGGGACGGGGTTCCCGTGGAGCACGGGATACCCAGCGAGCGTGGTGACCTGGTTGAATGCGGGCCGACAACCCGTACCCGCACCACCCGGCCCCGCCCCGCGGGGCGCCCGCGCCGCACGCGGGCCGGACAGGCGAGAAGGAGCCCGCCATGGCCGAGCACAACCCCCACACCAGTGACGTCGGCGGGAGTGACGTCCCCGCGCCGGGCCAGGTACCGCACGGACGGGGCGGCACCCCGGCCCCCACCGTGCCGGTCGCCGAGCACCACCCGTCCCGCTGGGGGCGCATCGACGACGACGGGACGGTGTACGTCGACACCCCGGAGGGCGAACGGGCCGTCGGCGTCTGGCAGGCGGGCACGGCCGAGGAGGGACTGCGGCACTACGCCCGCCGGTTCGACGACCTCCGCACCGAGGCCGAACTGCTCGAGACCCGGCTGAACTCGGGGACCGGGGACCCGAAGCAGGCGCTGACCAGCGCCACACACCTGCGGGACGGGCTCGCCGAGGCGGCCGTCGTCGGGGACGTCGAGGCCCTGCGCACCCGGCTCGACCACGTCATCGACCACGCCGGGCAGGCCCTGGAGCGGGCCCGCGCCGAGCGGGAGCGGGCGCGGGCGGACGCGGCGGCCCGGAAACGGGCGCTGGCCGAGGAGGCCGAGGAGATCGCGGCGTCATCCACCCAGTGGAAGGCCGCGGGCGACCGGCTGCGGGCCATCCTCGAGGAGTGGAAGACCGTCAAGGGGGTCGACCGCAGAACCGACGACGAACTGTGGAAGCGGTTCTCCAAGGCGCGGGAGGCGTTCAACCGGCGCCGCGGGGCGCACTTCGCCGAACTGGACAAGCAGCGCGTGGCGGCGAAGCAGCGCAAGGAGGAGCTGATCACCGAGGCCGAGTCGCTGTCCGACTCGACCGACTGGGGTCCGACGGCGGCCCGGTACAAGGAGCTGATGGCGGAGTGGAAGGCTGCCGGCCGGGCCCCGAAGGACGCCGACGAGTCGCTCTGGCAGCGGTTCCGCGCGGCCCAGGACGCCTTCTTCTCCCGCCGCTCCGAGGCCTTCGCCGAACGGGACGCGGAGTTCGCGGAGAACGCGACCCGCAAGGAGGAACTGCTCGCCGAGGCCGAGAAGATCGACCCCGCGGCCAACCTCGACGCCGCCAAGGGACAGCTGCGCCGGATCCAGCAGCGGTGGGACGAGATCGGCAAGGTGCCGCGGGAGCGCATCCGGGAGCTGGACGGGCGGTTGAAGGCGGTGCAGGACCGGGTGCGCTCGGCCGAGGACGCCCGTTGGCGGCGCACCGACCCGGAGGCGCACGCCCGTGCCGCGCAGTTCCGGGAGCGGGTCGACCAGTTCGAGTCGCAGGCGGAGAAGGCCCGCGAGGCGGGCGACGAGAAGCGGGCGGCCGAGGCCGAGCAGCAGGCCGCGCAGTGGCGGGAATGGCTGCGCGCGGCCGAGGAGGCCGTGGCGAA
>NZ_KI912213.1:37653-37734 GCF_000231035.2 Saccharomonospora iraqiensis subsp. paurometabolica YIM 90007
CGTCCACGGCGTCCACAGCGTCCACAGCACCCACGGCGTCCACGGCACCCACGGTGCCCACGGTGCCCACGGTGCCCACCG
>NZ_KI912213.1:37834-56352 GCF_000231035.2 Saccharomonospora iraqiensis subsp. paurometabolica YIM 90007
GGAGGCCGTGGCGAACCGCTGACGCGGACCTCGCGGAGTCGACCGGTGCGGCGGTGACCGCCGGGGGCGGGCCGGCGTCCGGCCCGCCCCGTGCTCACGGCCGGGACCAGGCCAGTCGCATCCACTGCGCGGCGAGGACCACCATGGCGACGGTGGAGAGCACCAGTCCGATTCCGGGCCCGCCCCCGGCGACGTCCGGGGCGGTGGCGGACTGCTGTGACCAGATCGCCAGGATGCCGTCGACGGAGGCGAACCAGCCGCCGACGGCGCAGACCCAGGTCAGCCACCAGCGCCGGGTGGCGAGCGCGACGGCGGAGGCGAGGACACCGAAGCCGGTGGCGGTCGCGGCGAACAGCTGCGGGATCGCGTCGGCACGTCCGAGCAGCACCTGCCACCCCGCGAACCCGTCGACCCAGGGCAGCACGAGTCCGATCAGGAGCACGAACACGGTCACGGCCACGCCGAACCCACGCCTGCCGAACTCGACGGTCTTGACGGCCCGGTCCAGCGCCGCCTCCGCGTCGGCGGCCAGGTGGCCCAAATCGTTCCCGCGGTGCTCGTGGTCGCTGTCCGGCCTCGCCCCGTGCATCACGCGCACCCCCCGTCTCCGCAGGTTCCCGCGGGCTCCGGCTCGGTCCGGGGCGTACCGAAGGACGGCAGTCCCAGCCCCACGCCCCGGGTCTTCGGCCGCAGTCCGGCCTCGACGTTGTCCCCCGCCGCGGTCCGGCGGTGGGACAGCAGGTCGGCGTCGGCGACCAGGTGGTGCGGGGCCGCGTAGGTGACCGTGGTCTCCACGACGTCCCCGGGCCGCACCTCCCGGTCCACCGCCCCACCGGACGGGGTGAAGTGGACCAGCCTGCCGTCCCGCGCGCGACCGCTCATCCGGTTGGTCTCGGCGTCCTTGCGTCCCTCGCCGACGGCGACGAGCAGTTCCACCTTGCTCCCGACGAGGGCCCGGTTCTCCTCCCAGGCGATCTCGTTCTGCAGTGCCACGAGCCGCTCGTAACGTTCCTGGACGACGTGCTTCGGGACCTGGTCGGCCATCCCGGCGGCGGGTGTGCCGGCGCGCGGCGAGTACTGGAACGTGAAGGCGCCGGAGAACCGGGCCTTCCGCACCACCTCGAGCGTGGCCTCGAAGTCCTCCTCCGTCTCCCCCGGGAAGCCGACGATGATGTCGGTGGTGATGGCCGCGTCCGGCATCGCCGCCCGCACCTTGTCCAGGATGGACAGGAACCGGCTCGACCGGTACGACCGGCGCATGGCCTTCAGCACCCGGTCGGACCCGGACTGCAACGGCATGTGCAGCTGGGGGCAGACGTTCGGGGTCTCGGCCATCGCGTCGATCACGTCGTCGGTGAACGCCGCCGGGTGCGGCGAGGTGAACCGCACCCGCTCCAGTCCGTCCACGGAGCCGCACGACCGCAGCAGCTTGCCGAACGCGTACCGGTCGCCGAACTCGACGCCGTAGGAGTTGACGTTCTGACCGAGCAGGGTGACCTCGGAGACCCCCTCGGCCACCAGCGCCTCGACCTCGGCGAGGATCTCGCCGGGCCGCCGGTCGCGCTCCTTGCCGCGCAGCGAGGGCACGATGCAGAAGGTGCAGGTGTTGTTGCACCCCACCGAGATCGACACCCAGCCGGAGTACGCCGACTCCCGCCGCGCGGGCAGCGTCGACGGGAACGTCTCCAGCGATTCGAGGATCTCGACCTGCGCCTCGTCGTTGTGCCGGGAACGTTCGAGCAGCGTGGGCAGCGCGGCGATGTTGTGCGTGCCGAACACGGCGTCCACCCACGGCGCGCGGCGGACGATCTCGCCGCGGTCCTTCTGCGCCAGGCAGCCCCCGACGGCGATCTGCATGCCGGGCCTGCTCCGCTTGCTCGCCCGCAGATGCCCCAGGTGACCGTAGAGCTTGTTGTCGGCGTTCTCCCGCACCGCGCAGGTGTTGAGCACCACGAGGTCCGGCGCGTCACCGTCGGTGGCCGGCCGGTAACCGGCGTCCTCCAGCTGGCCCGCGAGCCGCTCGGAGTCGTGGACGTTCATCTGACACCCGAAGGTGCGGATCTCGAAGGTCTTGCTACCGCTCACCGGGTCTCCTGGTGCGCGCAGGCCGACAGGTACCTCTCCAGGGTAGGCCAGGCAGGTCGCGCCGCCGCACCGGCTCCGGCGGCCCCGTCGGCCCCGGCGCCGCCGCGGAGATCCCGCGTCTACGCCGTTCGGGCGTTCCGTCGCGCCGCCGGATCCGGTAAAGGTTCGGACACGTCTGCGCGAGTCTCTTCACGAGGTGCGGGCATGGACACGTATGGTGTCGTCCCGGCTCGAAACCCGTGCCCTATTGCCCTGAAGGTGTGAGCACCCGGTGTTACCCGTGACAGCCCGCGACCCGTGGCGTGCCGAGTGATGGAGGTCTGATGAGCACCGCGACGTCCGCACCGCCGATGATCAAGGCGGCGGCGGTCAACAAGCACTTCGGCGACCTGCATGTGCTCCGGGACATCGACTTCGAGGTCCCGCGCGGGCAGGTCGTGGTGGTCCTGGGCCCGTCCGGATCCGGCAAGTCGACCCTATGCCGGGCCATCAACCGTCTGGAACCCGTCGACTCCGGGGAACTCGCCGTCGACGGCGAGCCGCTGCCCGCCGAGGGGCGCGCGCTCGCCGCGTTGCGGGCCGACGTCGGCATGGTGTTCCAGCAGTTCAACCTCTTCTCCCACAAGACGATCCTGGACAACGTCACGCTCGGGCCGATCAAGGTCCGGAAGACCCCCGCGTCCGAGGCCCGGCAGCAGGCGATGGAGCTGCTCGACCGGGTCGGTATCACCGACCAGGCGGACAAGTATCCCGCCCAGCTCTCCGGTGGCCAGCAACAGCGGGCGGCGATCGCGCGGGCGCTGGCGATGCGGCCGAAGGTCATGCTGTTCGACGAGCCCACCTCCGCGCTCGATCCGGAGATGGTGCAGGAGGTCCTGGACACCATGACCGAGCTGGCCGACGAGGGCATGACGATGCTCGTGGTCACGCACGAGATGGGGTTCGCGCGCCGGGCCGCGCACCGTGTGGTGTTCATGTCCGACGGCGAGATCGTCGAGGATTCCACGCCCGAGGAGTTCTTCACCGCGCCGACGTCCGAGCGCGCGCGGGACTTCCTTGGCAAGATCCTGACCCACTGACCTCCGGCGGCGCGCGCCGCCGTCGTGGAAGCCGGGGCGGCACGGGCCGTCTCAACCGGAAAGAGGAGAGGTGCACATGAGAATCCGCACCCTGGCGGCCGGTGTGCTGGCCGCGGGTCTCGTCCTGAGCGCGTGCGGCAAAGAGGGTTCGCCCGCCGACAACGGAGAGGGCGGCGGCGGGGGCGACGGCGACAACGCCGCCGCCTCGCTGAGCTACGAGGTCGCCTCGGACGTCACCGTCGAGGGCTCGCCCGCCTTCCAGACGATGACCGACCGGGGCAACCCCATCGTCGGGGTGAAGGAGGACCAGCCGGGCCTCGGCGAGAAGGACGCCATGACCGGCGAGTTCAGCGGGTTCGACATCGAGATCGCGCGGATGGTCACCGCCCGGCTCGGCTTCGACCCCGGCGACATCGAGTACAAGGTCGTGCCCTCGGCCGGACGTGAGCAGGCGCTGGTCAACGGCGACGTGGACTACTACGTCGGCACCTACACGATCAACGACAAGCGCAAGGAGCAGGTCGACTTCGCCGGCCCGTACTACGTCGCGGGCCAGAGCCTGCTGGTGTCCGCGGACAACGAGGACATCCAGAGCAAGGACGACCTGCAGGGCAAGGCGGTCTGCTCGGTCAGCGGCTCGACCCCCATCCAGCGGGTGCGGGAGCAGGGCCTGACCGAGAACATCGTCGAGCTGCAGACCTACTCGCAGTGCGTCACCCAGCTCCACCAGGGCGAGGTCGACGCGGTCACCACCGACGACGCGATCCTGCTCGGCTACGCCGCCCAGGAGCCGGACGCGCTGAAGGTCGTCGGCGACACCTTCTCCGACGAGCCGTACGGCGTCGGCCTGCCCAAGGGTGACGACGCCCTGCGGGAGAAGGTCAACGACATCCTGCAGGACGCCATGGACGACGGCACCTGGCAGGAGATCTACGACGCCACGCTGGGCAAGTCCGGCATCGAGGCGGAGATGCCCACCATCGAGCGGTACTGACGCCCACGGCGCCCGTTCCGGTCCGGTCACGGTCCACCCCGACCACGGCGGTGGGCCGTGACCGGACGTGTGCCCGACCCCCCGCCCGATCTCCCCCGAGGGAAACATGGACGTTCTGCTGGACAACCTCGACCTCTACGGTCCGGGCTTTCTCAACACCCTCGAGCTGTTCGCCCTCGCGGCGGTCGGCTCGCTGGTGCTGGGCACCGTCCTCGCGATGCTGCGGGTCTCGCCGGTGCCGATCCTGCGGGCCGCCGGGGCCACCTACGTCACCCTGTTCCGCAACACGCCCCTGACGCTGCTGTTCTTCTTCTTCGCCTTCGCCTACCCACTGCTGGACATCGTCGACCTGTCGTACTTCGCCGCGGCGGTCGTCGCGCTGACCGTCTACACCTCGGCGTTCGTGTGCGAGGTGGTGCGGTCCGGTATCAACACCGTCCCGGTCGGCCAGGCCGAGGCGGCGCGCGCCGTGGGGCTGACCTTCGGCCAGATGCTCGGCCAGGTGGTACTGCCGCAGGCCACCCGCTCGGTGGTCCCGCCGATGGTGAGCACGATGATCGCGTTGCTGAAGAACACCACGATCGCGGCCGGCTTCTCCGTCGTCGAGGCCGGCGCGATCCAGAACTACCTCTCCGAACGCGGCTACAGCGTCATGGTGGGCCTGCTGTGGGTCGCGCTCGGGTTCGTGATCCTCGTCGTCCCGATGACCCTGCTGCAACGCAGCCTCGAGAAGCGCTGGAGCGTGGCCCGATGAGCGCGGTCCTGTACGACGTCCCCGGCCCGAGGGCCCGCGCGCGGCACCGCGTGTACGCCGTGCTCGGCGTGCTCGCGCTGGTGTCCTTCGTCGGCTTCGTGGTGTACCAGTTCGCCGACGCGGGCCAGTTCGACGGCGGGATGTGGGAGTGGATCCTCTACGAACACGTCCAGCTCCAGCTTCTCGGGGCTTTGGGCAACACCCTGCGGGCGTTCGCGGTGGCCGCCGTGCTGGCACTGGCCTTCGGCGCGATCTTCGCCGCGGGCAGACTGTCCGACCACGCCGCCGTGCGGGTCCCGGCCACGATCATCGTCGAGTTCTTCCGCGCCGTGCCGCTCGTGGTGATGATCTTCTTCTTCTACTACGGGATCGGGGTGGGCGAGCCGTTCCACTCGGTGGTGTTCGGGCTGACGCTCTACAACGGCTCGGTGCTGGCCGAGGTCTTCCGCGCCGGGGTGCTGTCCCTGCCGACGGGCCAGGGCGAGGCCGCCTACGCGATCGGGATGCGCAAGACCCAGGTGATGCGGTCGGTGCTGCTGCCCCAGGCACTGCGCGCGATGCTGCCCGCGATCATCAGTCAGTTGGTCGTGCTGCTCAAGGACACCGCACTGGGCTTCCTCATCACCTACGAGGAGCTCCTGCGCTACGCCCGTTACCTCGGTGGGGTCGTCGACTTCGACCGGCCGCTGGTCCCGGTCACCCTCGTGGTGGGCGCCATGTACATCGTCATGTGCCTGGCACTGACCGGCCTGGCGCGGTACCTGGAGTCCCGCAACCGCCGCAACCGCAAGGCCCCCGACCCGGAGGTCACGCGCCGGACCGAGGACACGGTCCGCGAGCACGAACCCCTGGAGTGACCGCACCCGGCGCGCCTGACGTGGTGCCGTGAAGGACTCCCTGCCTGCGCTTGGTGCCGTGAAGGACTCCTTCACGGCGTCACACGCAGCGAAGGAGTCCTTCACGGCACCACCGGGGTGCGGGATCAGCTGCCCTTGCGGCGGAAGATCTTGTCGCCGAGCCAGACGAGGGGGTCGTAGCGGCGGTCGGCGACCCGCTCCTTCATCGGGATGAGCGCGTTGTCGGTGATGTGGATGTTCTCCGGGCACACCTCGGTGCAGCACTTGGTGATGTTGCAGTAGCCGAGCCCGTGCTCGGTCTGCGCCTCGTCACGCCGGTCGGCGACGTCGAGCGGGTGCATCTCCAGCTCGGCGATCCGCATGAGGAACCGCGGCCCTGCGAACGCGGACTTGTTCTCCTCGTGGTCCCGGATCACGTGGCAGACGTCCTGGCACAGGAAGCACTCGATGCACTTGCGGAACTCCTGCGACCGGTCGACGTCCTCCTGGGCCATCCGGTACTCGCCGGGCGCCAGGTCCGGCGGCGGCGCGAACGCCGGGACCTCGCGGGCCTTGGCGTAGTTGTACGACACGTCGGGAACCAGGTCCCGGATCACGGGGAACGTGCGCATGGGGGTGACCGTGATGACCTCGCCCTCCTCGAAGATCGACATGCGGGTCATGCACAGCAGCCTCGGCCTGCCGTTCACCTCGGCCGAACACGAGCCGCACTTGCCCGCCTTGCAGTTCCACCGCACCGCCAGGTCGGGCTCCTGGGTGGCCTGCAGCCGGTGGATCAGGTCCAGCACGACCTCGCCCTCGTTCGCCTGGACGGTGTAGTCCCGCAGCTCGCCGGAGTCCTCGTCGCCCCGCCAGACGCGGAGGGTGGCCTCGTAGCTCATGTCACGGCATCCTTTCCCCCGTGCGCGGTCAGTTCGTCGGCGGTGTAGTACTTCTCCAGCTCGGAGAGCTCGAACAGGTCGAGCAGGTCGGCACGCATCGGCTCCTGCTGCTTCGCCTCGACGGTCACCTCCGGCACCACGGCGGCCTCGTCGTCCCGCGCCGTGCACACGAGCAGGGTGTTGCGCCACCGGGCGTCCATCGCCGGGTGGTCGTCGCGGGTGTGCCCGCCCCGGCTCTCGGTGCGCCGCAGCGCCGCGCGGGCGACGCACTCGCTGACCAGCAGCATGTTGCGCAGATCCACCGCCGTGTGCCAGCCGGGGTGGTACTCGCGGTCTCCCTCCACCGTGACGCCCGGAAGCCTCCCGCGGATCCCGTCCAGCGCCTCGAGGGCCTTCTCGATCTCCTCGGCCGTGCGGATGATGCCCACCAGCTCGTTCATGCACTGCTGCAGCTCGGCCTGCACCGCGTAGGGGTTCTCCCGCCGTACCCCGTCCCGTGGGCCGTCGAACGGCGCCGACGCGGTCCGCTCCGCCATCGCGACGTCCACCTCGGAGACCTCCGGCCACCGGTCGAGCGAGTCGACGTAGTCCGCCGCCCCGAGCCCGGCCCGCCGTCCGAACACCAACAGGTCGGACAACGAGTTGCCCCCGAGCCGGTTCGACCCGTGCATCCCGCCCGCGCACTCCCCGGCGGAGAACAGCCCGGACACACCCGCGCGGGCCGTGTCCGGGTCCACCTCGATCCCACCCATCACGTAGTGGCAGGTCGGGCCGACCTCCATCGGTTCCCGGGTGATGTCCACATCGGCCAGTTCGCGGAACTGGTGGTACATCGACGGCAACCTGCGCCGGATCTCGTCGGCGGGCAGCCTGCTCGCGATGTCCAGGAACACCCCGCCGTGCGGCGACCCACGCCCCTCCTTGACCTCGGTGTTGATCGCCCTGGCGACCTCGTCCCTCGGCAACAGGTCGGGGGTGCGCCGGTGGTTGTCCGGGTCGGCGTACCAGCGGTCGGCCTCCTCGGCGCTCTCGGCGTACTGCCCCTTGAACACGTCCGGCACGTAGTCGAACATGAACCGCTCGCCCTCGGAGTTGCGCAGCACCCCGCCGTCCCCGCGGACGCCCTCGGTGACCAGGATCCCGTTCACGCTGGGCGGCCAGACCATGCCGGTCGGGTGGAACTGCACGAACTCCATGTTGATCAACGGCGCACCCGCGCGCAGCGCCAGTGCGTGCCCGTCGCCGGTGTACTCCCAGGAGTTCGACGTGACCTGGAACGACTTGCCGATGCCGCCCGTGGCGAGGACCACGGCCGGGGTCTCGAACAGCACGAACCGGCCGGAGGCCCGTCGGTAGCCGAACGCGCCGGCGATCGCGCCGTCCTGCTTCAGCAGTTCGGTCACCGTGCACTCGTCGAACACCCGGAGCTTCGCCCCGTGGTCGCCGTGGGCGGCGAAGTCCTCCTGCTGCAGCGAGACGATCTTCTGCTGCATGGTGCGGATCAGTTCCAGCCCGGTGCGGTCGCCCACGTGCGCCAGGCGGGGGTAGGTGTGCCCGCCGAAGTTGCGCTGGCTGATCCGGCCGTCGGTGGTGCGGTCGAACAGCGCGCCGTAGGTCTCCAGCTCCCACACCCGCTCGGCGGCCTCTTTCGCGTGCAGTTCGGCCATCCGCCAGTTGTTCAGGAACTTGCCCCCGCGCATGGTGTCGCGGAAGTGCACCGCCCAGTCGTCGTTCGGGTTCACGTTGCCCATCGACGCCGCGCACCCGCCCTCGGCCATCACGGTGTGGGCCTTGCCGAACAGCGATTTGCACACCACCGCGACGCTCAGCCCCCGCTGCCGCGCCTCGATCGCGGCACGCAGACCCGCACCCCCGGCACCGATCACCACCACGTCGTAGCTGTGCCGTTCGACCTCGGTCATCGAAATGTGCCACCTCTGGTTGTCGGCACCGGCGCCCCGGTGCGGATTCGGCCACCGGCGCCCCGGTGCGGATTCTTCCACCGGCGCCCGGTGCGGATTCTTCCACCGGCGCCCGGTGCGGATTCAGTTGACGAAACGCAGGTCCGGGATGGTGCCGGTGGACACCAGCCACACGTACAGGTCGGTGATCACCAACGAGGCGAGGGTGACCCACGCGAACTGCATGTGTCGGACGTTCATCCGGCTGACCCAGGTCCAGATCCGGTACCGGACCGGGTTCCGGGAGAAGTGCTTGAGCCGCCCGCCGGTGACGTGTCGGCACGAGTGGCAGGACAACGTGTACCCCCACAGCAGCACCACGTTGACCAGCAGGATCACGTTGCCGAGCCCGAAGCCCAGCCCGCGTTCGCCGTCGAAGGCGAGGATCGCGTCGTAGGTGTTGATCAGCGTGATGACGAACGCCGCGTAGAAGAAGTACCGGTGCGCGTTCTGCAGGATCAGCGGGAGTCGGGTCTCGCCGGTGTAGCGGTCGTGCGGTTCGGTGACCGCGCACGCGGGCGGCGCGAACCAGAACGAGCGGTAGTACGCCTTGCGGTAGTAGTAACAGGTCAGGCGGAAGCCGAGCAGGAACGGCAGGGAGAGGAACGCCAGCGGGATGAAGCCGGGCAGCTCCCCGATCGGGGTGCCGAAGTGGCTCGACCCCGCCACGCAGGAGTCGCTGAGGCAGGGCGAGTAGAACGGCGTCAGGTAGTGGTTCTCGGTGTCCCAGTACCCCTCGCGCATGAACGACCGGACGGTCGCGTAGACGACGAAGGCGGCGAGCCCGAGCGCGGTGAGCAGTGGCGGCAGCCACCACCGGTCGGTGCGCAGGGTACGCCCACCCGGGGTGGGCCCGGCGGGCCGCGCCCCGGCCCGGTGCGGTGCGGTGTTCACGGAGTCGGTCACGGATGCCTGCCCGGGCCGGTCAGTGCTGGTCACGCTGATGACCGCCCACGCCCTCGTCGTCCGCACCCTTCCACAGGTCCGGGTCGTACGGCGTGTCCGGCACGGGCACCACGTCGGTCCGCCCGGCGGAGCGGCCCCGGGCCGGCACGGGCGGCGTCTGCGCGAGATCGCCCGCGTCGATGTCGAGCCGGTCGACGTCGTTGGCGATCCGGCGGACCGCGGCCGCCTCGCCGTAGCGTGACCGCAACGCACCGACGCACTGTCTGAGCTGGCCGATCGCCCGGCGCAGCTCGCTCAGTTCCGCACTGGACATGCTCACCCTCCGAGGTCGTTGTCCCACCGGTCGCTGCCGACAGCGCCGACTCTGCCTCGACACGGGACGTGTGACAAGTCACAACCCGCGCGTGTCCCGCGTGATCGGGATCACTCATCTTGCCCTACTTAATCGATTTTGTGCGCGCCGAGCTCGACTGTATCGTGTCAGTGATCCCACGGCCGCGAGCGCCAGTGCCGCCGTCCGCTGCCTGTCCTGATCACAATGAGCGACCGGGAGCGCCGTTGACCTCTCTCCATCCCGTCCTCGCGGACGTCACCGACCGCATCGCCCGCCGCAGCGAGACCACCCGCCGGGACTACCTCGACCGGGTCGCCGCCGCCGCGGCGGAGGGGCCCGCCCGGGCGGGCCTGGGCTGCAGCAACCTCGCGCACGGTTTCGCCGCCTGCTCCGGCACCGACCGCACGGCACTGCGGGGGTTGCGCAAGCCGGGAGTGGCGATCGTGTCCGCGTACAACGACCTGCTGTCCGCGCACCAACCGCTCGGCACCTTCCCCGAACGGATCAAGCAGGCCACCCGGGAGGCCGGGGGCGTGGCCCAGTTCGCCGGCGGCGTGCCCGCGATGTGCGACGGCATCACCCAGGGCCGCACCGGGATGGAACTGTCCCTGTTCAGCCGGGACGTGATCGCGATGGCCACCGGCGTTGCGCTGTCCCACGAGATGTTCGACGCCGCGCTGCTGCTCGGTGTGTGCGACAAGATCGTGCCCGGGCTGCTCCTCGGCGCGCTGTCGTTCGGGCACCTGCCCGCCGTCCTCGTCCCCGCGGGGCCGATGACCTCGGGCCTGCCCAACCGGGAGAAGGCCCGCGTCCGGCAGGACTACGCCGAGGGCCGGGCCACCCGTGCCGACCTGCTCGACGCCGAGGCCGCCTCCTACCACTCCCCCGGCACCTGCACCTTCTACGGCACCGCCAACTCGAACCAGCTCGTGGTCGAGGTGATGGGCCTGCACCTGCCGGGATCGAGTTTCGTGCACCCCGGCACCGACCTGCGCGACGCGCTGACCGAGGAGGCCGCCCGCCGGGCGGTGGAAATCTCGCGGGGCGAGGAGTACACCCCGCTCGCCGAGGTGATCGACGAGCGCGCCGTCGTCAACGGCCTCGTCGCGCTGTTGGCCACCGGCGGGTCGCCCAACCACACGCTGCACCTGGTGGCCGTCGCCGCGGCCGCGGGCATCGAACTGACCTGGGACGACTTCGCCGACCTCTCGGCGGTCGTGCCGCTCGTGGCCAGCGTCTACCCGAACGGCAGCGCCGACATCAATCACTTCCACGCCGCGGGCGGCGTCCAGGTCCTCGTCGGTTCCCTGCTCGACGCCGGTCTGCTGCACCCGGACGTGCGGACCGTGGCCGGGGACGGTCTGCACCGCTACCGGTCCGAACCCGTCCTCGACGACGGGCGGCTCACCTGGCGCGAGGTCGAGACCCGCAGCCTGGACGAGGACGTGCTCCGGCCGCCGCACCGGCCGTTCGCGCCGGAGGGCGGCCTGCGGGTGGTGGACGGCAACCTCGGCCGCGCCGTGGTCAAGGTCTCCGCCGTCGCCCCCGAACACCGCGTCGTGCGGGCACCGGCACGGGTGTTCACCACGCAGGCGGAGTTCGACGACGCCTTCCGCGCGGGCGAGCTGGACCGCGACGTCGTGGTGGTACTGCCGCACCACGGGGCCCGCGCCCGCGGGATGCCGGAACTGCACGGCCTGATCCCCGCACTCGGCTCCCTGATGGACCGGGGACACCGCGTCGCACTCGTCACCGACGGACGCATGTCCGGCGCCTCCGGCAAGGTCCCGGCGGCGATCCACCTGAGCCCGGAAGCCGCCGACGGACCCCTGGCGCGCGTGGCCGACGGGGACCTCGTCCACCTCGATGCCGACGCCGGACGGCTGGACCTGCACGTGGACCCGGCCACCCTCGCCGCCCGCACCCCCTCCGACCCGCCGGACGAACACACCTGGGTCGGCACGGGCCGGGAACTGTTCCACGCCCTGCGCCGCTCCGTCGGCACACCCGAACAGGGCGCGAGCGTGTTCACGCCCGCGGCGGTCCCGAGCCCCGCGGGGAGCGGCACGGGGAACACCGCGGGGAACGGCACGGAGAGGAGGACGGCGTGAACCGGGACGGATCTCCCACGCTCGACCCCCGGAAGCTGCTCGGCCTGTCCCCGGTCCTGCCGGTGGTCGTGCTGGACGACGCCGACGACGCCGTGGCCACCGCACGCGCCCTGCTGGCGGGCGGGGTCGGCGTCATGGAGGTGACCCTGCGGACCCCCGCCGCACTGGAGGCGATCACCCGGATCCGGCTCGAAGTGCCGGACCTCGTCGTGGGTGCGGGGACCGTCACCCGTCCGGACCAGGCCGACCGTGCCGCACACGCCGGTGCGACGTTCCTGGTGACCCCGGGTCAGACCGACACGTTGCTGGACGCGGCCGTCGCCACCGGGCTGCCCGTCCTGCCCGGGGTGGCCACGGTCTCCGAGGCGCTGCGGGCGGCCGAGCGGGGGCTCGACACGCTGAAGTTCTTCCCGGCCGAGGCGAGCGGCGGCCCCGCGGCACTGTCGGCCTTCGCCGGACCGTTGCCGGACCTCCGGTTCTGTCCCACCGGAGGGATCACCCCGGACAACGCCGTGCGGTACCTGGCACTGCCCAACGTCGACTGTGTCGGCGGCACCTGGCTCACCCCGGCGGACGCGATCGCCGCCCGTGATCTCGGCAGGATTGAGACACTGGCACGGGAGGCCACCACGCCGACCACCTGAATCGGGCCACACCGGCCGGCCCGGCGGGGGACACGGCGTGAACCACCACGGGGATCACCGGGTGGATCGTCGTGTGGACCACCGCGAACGGGAGGGGGAACGTCCGGTGCACTGGGACTGGTTCACCGCCGACGGGTACTGGGCGTCCCGCCTGGTGTTCCAGAAGCTGCTGGCCGCGATCTACGTGGTGGCCTTCGTGTGCGCGGGGAACCAGTTCCGGGCACTGCTCGGCCGGCGCGGCCTGCTGCCCATCCCCGAGTTCCTCCGCCGGGTCTCCGCCCGCGAGGCACCCAGCCTGTTCCACTGGCACTACAGCGACCGGTTCTTCGCCGTCGTCGCCGGGACCGGGATCGCGGTGTCGGCGGCGTTGCTGCTCGGTGCGGCCGACCGGGTCCCGGTGTGGGCAGCCCTGCTGCTGTGGGCGGTGCCGTGGGTGCTCTACCTCTCGATCGTCAACGTGGGCCAGGCCTGGTACTCGTTCGGCTGGGAGTCGCTGCTGCTGGAGGCCGGGTTCCTCGCGATCTTCCTCGGTCCCGCGCACACCGCCGTACCGCTGCCGATCCTGCTGCTGCTGGTGTGGTTGCTGTTCCGCGTGGAGTTCGGCGCGGGGCTGATCAAACTCCGCGGTGACCGGTGCTGGCGGGACCTCACGTGCCTGCACTACCACCACGAGACACAGCCCATGCCCGGCCCGTTGAGCTGGTACTTCCACCACGCACCCGGCTGGGCGCACCGGGCGGAGGTGCTGGCCAACCACGTCGCACAGCTCGTCGTACCGTTCGTCCTGTTCGCACCGCAGCCCGCGGCGACCGTGGCGGCCTGCCTCGTCCTGGTCACCCAGGGCTGGCTCGTGCTCAGCGGGAACTTCGCGTGGCTGAACGTGCTGACGATGGCGCTCGCGGTGCCGGTGATCGACGGTCGGCTGTGGCCGTGGGCACCGCCGGAACCCCCCGCCGACCCGTCGCTCTGGTACGGCGCGGTGGTCCTCGCGGTGACCGCGTTCGTCGTCGTGCTGAGCTACTGGCCGGTGCGCAACCTGATCGGCCGCGGACAGGTCATGAACACCACCTACAACCGGTGCCACCTGGTCAACTCCTACGGAGCATTCGGCAGCGTGACCCGGGACCGCTACGAGGTCATCATCGAGGGCACCGCCGACGCCCACCTCGGCGACGACACGGTCTGGCGGGAGTACGAGTTCAAGGGCAAGCCGGGCGACCCGTACCGGAGGCCGCCGCAGATCGCGCCCTACCACCTCCGACTGGACTGGATGCTGTGGTTCGCCTCGCTGTCCTCCCGCTACGGGGGCCGGTGGCTGCCCGCGCTGGCGACCCGGCTCCTCGACGGCGACCCCACCGTCCGCCGCCTGCTGCGGCACGACCCCTTCGACGGCGAACCACCGCGGTTCCTCCGCGCCCGGCTGTTCCACTACCGCTTCACCACCCGCACCGAACGCCGCGAGACCGGCGCCTGGTGGGTCCGGGAACCGGTGGGCACCGTGCTCCGCACCAGTCGCCTGGCCCCCGACGGCACCCCCATCCCGGTCCCCCTCCCCGACTGACCCCCCCGCGAGTCGACACCCCGAACCCGCGAGTTGCCCTTCCAGCCCCGCGAGTTGACGTTCCAAGACCGCGAGTTGACGTTCCGGTCCCGCGAGTTGACGTTCCAGCCCTTCGAGCCGGCATCCGGACCGCGAGGCTCCTGGTGAGGCCCGGTGGTGCGTGCGCGGGAACGCAGGAGGGTCGGTCCGCACGAGGTGTCGATCCGTCCGCGCCAGCTGTGGACCCGTGGGCGCGAAATGTCGACTCGCCGGCATGGGGCGTCAACCCATGGGCGTGAGGTGTCGACTCGTGGGCGTGAGGTGACGACTCGCCTGCACGAGGTGACGACTCGCGGTCAGGGGTCGGTGAGTTCGGTGCGGACGACCGAGTGGGACAGGCCCTCCGGGTAGCCCTTGCGGGCCAGCATGGCGAGCAGGCGGCGGGTGGCCTTCTGCTCGTCCACACCGGTCATCGTGCGCAGCTTCTTGCGGACCAGTTCCCGTGCGCGCTGCTCCTCCGACTCCTCGTCGATCTCGTTCGCCGCCTCGGCGGCGACCTCGGCGTCCACACCCTTGCGTTTCAGTTCGGCCACCAGGGCGCGGCGGCCCAGGCCCTTGTGGGTGTGCCGCGACCGCACCCACGTCTCGGCGAAGGCCGCGTCGTCCACCAGCCCGGCGTCGTCCAACTTGGCGAGCAGGCTCCCGGCGATCTCCTCGTCACAGCCCTTCCGCGCCAGCGCCTGCCGCAGTTCCTCCCGGGTGCGGGGACGGGCGGCCAGGAGGTCGAAACAGACCTCTCTGGCCTTGCGCCGCGCCTCCTCCGGCGGCAGATCCGCCATCGACTGCGCCATCAGCGGCCGGTCCCTAGAATTCGGCCGACGCCGGCTCGTCCGTCGACTCGGCCTCGGCCTTGGCGCCGACGCCCAGCTTCTCCTTGATGCGCTTCTCGATCTCGTTCGCGACGTCCGGGTTGTCCCGGAGGAACCGGCGCGCGTTCTCCTTGCCCTGACCGAGCTGGTCGCCCTCGTAGGTGTACCAGGCGCCGGACTTGCGCACGATGCCCTGATCCACCCCCATGTCGATCAGCGAACCCTCGCGGGAGATCCCGACGCCGTAGAGGATGTCGAACTCGGCCTGCTTGAACGGCGGCGCGACCTTGTTCTTGACCACCTTCACCCGGGTGCGGTTGCCGACCGGCTCACCGCCGTCCTTCAGTGTCTCGATCCGGCGCACGTCCAGCCGCACGGAGGCGTAGAACTTCAGCGCCTTCCCACCGGTCGTCGTCTCCGGGCTGTTGTGCACCATGACCCCGTCGACGAAATAGTTGTGGTTCCCTTCGACCTCGATGTCGAAGCGGTGCATCGACCGGGTCGCCGGCTTCGTGTGGATGTCGAGGACCCGGGCGGGCGTCGGCCGCATCCGCGGCTCGACGAACTCCGGCCGAACGGAGCACCGTCCCCGCAACCGGGGCAGCAGCTTGTACTCCATCGACGCCGGCACGTACGGGGCTATCATCTCCTGGAACCGCTCGGTCGCCGCCGTCGAGAAGCGCAGGACCGCCATTCCCCGAGCACCGCGGTAACCGAGCTGTACGTCGAGGTCGTAGCTGTCCCGGAGGTGGTTGAGCAGCCGGGTCCTGGTGTCGGTTCCCATCGCCTCGACGCAGATCTCGATCCGGCCGCTGCCCCCCTCGGTGCGTTGCTGCGCACCTTTCGAGCGCATCGTGAAACTGCCGTCGTCCAGGTACCAGACCGCGAGCGCCAGTGGAGTCAGCGCCTTCAGGTAGTCCCAGGAGAGGTGCTTCCTGCCGTCACCGAAGTAGACCGCGCGACGGATCTCGGCCAACTCCGGGAGTGGTGTGAAGTCCGCGAACGAGGCGCCCTTGTCGTTCGCGGACCTCGTGCAGGCAACATTGTCCAGCAGCGACACCTTCCAGTCGAGATATTCCGTCTGCTGCGCGCCGTGCCCCATCCGAAACCGCACGCCCGAACGGTTACGCCGATTCGGGGAGATGCTCCCGTCACCCATCAGGGACCCGAGCACCAGCTGCCACTGCTGTTCCGACAGAACTTCCTTCTCGTTCGCCATCACCCGGTCACCAGGGCTCAACTCACCCGCGTGCCGCCATCCACCGGGTGTCCGGACGAGGTGGTTCTCCGTCGCGGCGAATTGGGCACGGCCGTTGCCTCCGGATTTCTCCACCGTGAATTGGAGAAACTCCTCAGCAGGCCCGTTGTCGAACCAGTTGACGACCTTACGCGGAACCACGCGGTCCGCGTCGGGATCGTACGAGAGGACCTCGACCGGGAGTTTCTGGTTGACGATCTTCCCGATCTTCTCCTGACTTCCGTCGGCCAAAGTCACCCGCGTGGAGTAATTGAAACACCCGAACATCACACCGACTTTTTCGCGGAGTTGGTTGATGAAGATGGCGGTGGTTCCGGAATTGTGCAGTGCGCCGGTGATCTTGCGGAGTGCCTGGCTCATCAGGCGGGCCTGCAGCCCCACGTGCGAGTCGCCCATCTCGCCCTCGATCTCGGCGCGGGGCACCAGCGCGGCGACCGAGTCGATCACGACGACGTCCAGGGCGCCGGAGCGGATCAGCATGTCCGCGATCTCCAGCGCCTGTTCCCCGGTGTCCGGCTGGGACACCAGCAGGGCGTCGGTGTCCACGCCGAGCACCTTCGCGTACTCCGGGTCCAGGGCGTGCTCGGCGTCGATGAACGCCGCGATGCCGCCGCCCTTCTGCGCGTTGGCGACGGCGTGCAGGGCGACCGTCGTCTTACCGGAGGACTCCGGCCCGTACACCTCGACCACACGGCCCTTCGGCAGTCCGCCCACGCCGAGGGAGATGTCCAGCGCGATGGCCCCGGTCGGGATGGCCTCGACCGGCGGTCGGGTGTCCTCGCCGAGCCGCATCACCGAGCCCTTGCCGAACTGTTTGTCGATCTGCGCGATGGCGAGATCGAGTGCCTTGCCCTTGTCCGGCGCTGCTGGCATGGAAATCCACCTCATTGACTGCTGGCTGGTTGGCTGCCGTCCCCGGCCCGCCTCCGGTACCCGGAAGCGGCCGGACGACCGTGTGGCGTCACCCCGGGAGGCCGTGGTGTCGGGTCCGACGGTACGGGGCCCGTCCGACAGTTTCGACGCCGCGACCGCCACCTTGTGGACCGACGGCTGCCTGTGGACAACCACCCTAGACGAACACCTGTTCGACGTCGAATCGACACACCGGCATGGTAGGCTCTCGCGCTTCTCTCCGCCCACCTCCCGTCCCCGCGGAGCGCGGGGTGGGAGCGGCCGGCCACGTGGCGGGGCCGGTCAGCGCCGTTCGGCGGGGATGTCGAACTCCGCGCACACCTGACGCCAGATCTCCTTCGGGGAGACACCCTCGTCCAGGGCCCGCTCGATCGTGCGCCCGCCGAGGCCGCTGAGGACGTGGTCGGCGGACAGCGTCTCGGCCCGCGCGGCCCCGAACTCCTCGGCCATCAGCCGCCGGAAAACCGTGATCCGCATCGGCTCCAGGGTAGTCCGGCTGCGGCAGGGTCCCCGCCCCCGCCGTACGGTGAGGACATGCTGCTCGCACAGGAAGCGTCCGAGCTGGGCTCACTGGCTCTGCGGCTCGCCTCGATCGCCGTGGTGGTGTCCGCGCTGATCGTTCTGATCATCACGGTGCGCAACAACCGGCGGAAGTGACGGCCGGCCCGCCCGGTTCCCGGGCGGGGGCCGGTCACTCACCGGGCTGCACGGTGCGCTCGAAGTAGTCGGCCATCTCGTCGGGCGAGGTCGGCTCACCGTCCCCGTCGACGTCGAGCTGGTACACGAAACCGGCCACCGGCCGGTCCGGCACGGTGAACACCAGCACCGACGCGGTCCTCCCCGACGTCGCGGCGTAACTGCCGTCCAGCGCGTTGCCCCGCCAGTTCGCGCGGACCTGTTCGAGGCCACCCGTGCGGGTCAGCAGGGTCTGGGTAGACCGCTCGACCGCGTCGTCGGCACGGCCGTGCAGATACGTGATCTGCGCACCCGGCAGTCCCGGGGCGGAGCAGGTCACGCTCGCGCCGAGTTCCGACTCGTCGATCGCGGCGGCCGCGGGCCCGGTTCCCGTGCCCGGCTCGCAGTCCGCACCCTCCGGCAACGTTCCCGCGAGCTGGCGCAGGCATCCGGTGAAACCCTGCGCGTCCACGCTGCCCGGCTCGGTGCACTCGGCCGCGGTGTAGGTGGTCACCGTGGGCCCGGCGGTGAGCCACAGGACCGCCCCGACACCCGACCCGATCGCGACCACCCCGATCGCCGAGCCGACCAGCCACCTCGTCCGGCCGCCACGACGGGCGGGCCGGACGGGTCCGGACGGCGGGTGGGTGGGGCGCGG
>NZ_KI912213.1:56452-60109 GCF_000231035.2 Saccharomonospora iraqiensis subsp. paurometabolica YIM 90007
GCACACGCGCGGACCGAGTCCTTCCTCGAACGGCACGGGGTGCTCACCCGCACGGCGCTGGAGACCGAGCGGGTCACCGGGGGCTTCTCCGGGATCTACACGGTGCTGCGGGGTATGGAGGACTCCGGGCAGGTCGTGCGCGGCTACGTCGTGGAGGGCCTCGGCGCCGCGCAGTTCGCGGCGCGCGGCGCGGTGGACCGCCTGCGGGCGTGGTCGGAGGCGGGTGGTTGGGAGTCCGACCGGCAGGCCGTGGTGCTGGCGGCGGCCGACCCGGCCCAGCCGTACGGTGCGGCGTTGCCGTGGCCCGCGGTGCTCGGGGACACGAAACACCGGCCGGCCCGTAAGGCGGGGGCGCTGGCCGTGCTGGTGGACGGGATGCCCGCGCTCTACGTCGAACGGGGTGGCCGGTCGCTGCTGTCGTTCACCGAGGACCGTGCGACGTTGCACGCGGCGGCGACGGCGCTGTCCGCGGCGGTGCGGGACGGCTGGCTCGGCCGGTTGCAGGTACAGAAGGCCGACGGGGAGCGCGCGCTGACCTCCGGTCTCGCGGAGGTGCTGCGGGAGGTGGGGTTCCGCGCGACCCCGGCGGGGCTGCGGCTGCGGGCGTGACCCCGGCGCGCCGTCCCGGCGGGCTAGGGTGAGCGCGACCAGGAAAGGACCAGACTTCCCATGACCGTACGTGACCTGCGTTATTTCGGTGACCCGGTGCTGAAGACGGTGGCCGACCCGGTCACCACGTTCGACCGGACCACGAAGGCACTGGTGGACGATCTGCTCGACACCGTCGAACTGCCGGGCCGGGCGGGGCTGGCCGCGCCGCAGATCGGCGTGGGCCTGCGCGCGTTCAGCTACCGGGTCGACGACGCCGTGGGATACGTGCTCAACCCGGTCCTGGTCGAGGTGTCCGGGGAGACCCACCTGCTCGACGAGGGCTGTCTGTCCGTGCCGGAGCTGAGTTTCCCGACCGAGCGGGCACGCCGGGCCGTCGTGCGTGGTGTCGACCTCGACAACGAGCCCGTCACCGTGGAGGGGACCGGTGTGCTGGCGCAGTGTCTGCAGCACGAGGTGGACCACCTCGACGGTGTGCTGTATCTGGACCGGCTCACGACCGAGCGGCGACGGCAGGCGTTCCGCGAGGCGCGGCGGCACGACTGGTTCTGGTCCGTATAGGACCGACACGCGCCGTGACCAGCGGCGTTATTGATCTGTGTCCGTCACCACTCCCTCGTGACACTTTCGTTGCCGGTTCTTAATCTGACCGCCATCGCCGTCACCGGAATGAGGGAAAGATGGCTGGTCGACACCGCGCCCAACCACGGAGGCCGTGGGCCAAACCCACGGCGGTCGGACTTCTCGCCGCCACCGCACTGGTCGGCACCATGGCTCTGACGGACACCGCGCCGCCCGAGAAGGACCACACCACGGCGGTGGCCGCGGTCGCCGCCGGTCTGCCCACCCCGTCGTCCACCCCGGCACGGTCCCGGTCGACCGACCCCACGTCGAGCACCGCGGAGAGCACCACCCCGGAGAGCACGACCACCACGTCGACCACCTCCACGGAACCGGAGACGACCGGGCAGGCTCCGGAGGAGGAGACCACCGAGGCCGCCGCGACCGCCGGGGCCGAGGCGACGGTGGAGTCGTGCCCGACCGGGCTGGAGGGCACCGTCCCCCACGTCGCACAGGTCGGCAACCACCTGCTGGAGCGGTTCTCCGTCGACTCGGTGGGTGGCCGGGCGCCCCGGTCGAACCCCAGCGACCATCCCGCCGGGCTCGCCCTCGATCTCATGGTGGGCGTGTCCTCCGGCGACGCGCTGGCCGACTACGTGGTCGAGCACCGCGACGAGTTCGGGGTCAAGTACGTCATCTGGCGGCAACGCATCAACCACGGCGCCGGATGGTCCGCGATGGCCGACCGCGGCAGTGCCACGGCGAACCACATGGATCACGTCCACGTCTCGTTCCGCAGTGGCGTGGACGTCTCGGTCACCTGCTGAGGGCCGTCCCGGCCCGCGGCGGACTGTGCCGGGAGTCCACCACGGGCCGCGTCGACCAGGTCGAGCAACGCGCGCACACGGGCGAGTTCCAGCTGCGTGAACGGTGCCCACACCCGGCTCAGGACGAGCATCCGCCCGGAGCGGTCCGGCAGGACGGCACGGTGGCCCCCGTCGGTCCGCTCCGCCTCCGCCGTGTCCGCGGGGACGACGGCCACCCGCGCGGGCGAGACGAGCGCGGAGACGGCGTCGATCACCGGCCCGGTGCTGTGGGGCGGGCCGGGCCCGGCGAGCATCCGGGCCGCCGTGCCCAGTGCCGCGGTGACCGGGTCGACGAGGTCGTGCACGTCGGCCTCGGTGATCCCGACACATTCGTACCCTTCGTCCTCGACGGCACGAAGGAGATGTCCCGGGGGCAGGCCGACGGCGGGGCGGACGACGATCTCGTCGAGCACCCCACCCGGGACCGGCAACACCGCCAGTCCGAGGATGTTGCACTCCAGATCGGCGAGCCTGCCCGCCACACGGGCGAGGGTTCCCGGGTCGTCGTCCATCCGGATGCGCACCCGCCACGCGGGCGTGGCCGCGAGCCGTCGCGCAGGGTGACCGTCCGTCGGCGGGGAAGGGACCCCGTGGTTCGTGTTCCCGTCCATACCCGGCACCCTGCCGGACCGGTGTTGCGGGTCGACGACATCGACATTGCGTCCACGTCAGCTCGCGCCGGACAACGGGCGGACCGTGTTACGCCGTCGAAAGGCCAGGGCACGGGACGCCTCAGCGTGTGGCCAGCCGCAGGAGTGCCCACATCTGGGCGACGGCGTCGTCGTCGCCGTCGACGGTGACCGAACCGGGCCCTTCCCTGCCCCACAACCACAGGTAGACCCGGGTGACGGCGCCGGACACGACCGCGTCGACGCGGTCGTCCGGTCCGGCCGGAGCACCGTCCCCGCCGACCACCACCGCCCCGTCGGGTCCGGCGTGGGTGAGCCACCTGCGCCCCGCCGTGTCCACCGCCACCGCGGCCGGTCTGGTGCCGGTGACCCCCATCCGCCCCAGCCGGTGGCCGAACCACAGGTTCACCGCCTCGTCCACTCCGTCCACGGCGACCTCGTCGGCGATCGGGGACGGCTCCGGCCCCGCGGCGCGTTCCACGTCCACACGGTGCACGGTCACCTCGTGCAGCATGCGTCGGCGCCAGAATCCGAACGTCCGGTCGGTGTCCCACCACGTGGCCGCGGGCTCGGCGGGCCCGTGCGCGGCGAGCAGATCCCGCAGCGCGGACACCCCGTCCCGGAGGTAGGCCTGCGGCGTCTGTCCCGCGGCCGGGGCCCTCCGCCAGTCCCGGGGTGCCTGACCCTCCCGGAGCCACCCGGAGGCGGCCCGCGCGACGCTGCCCACGTGCCGCACGACCTCCCCGACCGTCCATCCCGGACACGTGGGCACGACCGTCTCCGGCGGTACCGTGTCCGCCGACCGCACCAGGAGCTCCACCTCGTGGTCGAGCGCGTCGAGCATCCGTCCGTGGTCGGTCGGGGTACGTGCCGACATCACGTCCTCCGGCCCCGTTCCGGCCCGGTCCCCCCGCACCGCACCGCGGGTCCGTCCGCCACCGTCCGCCCGTCCGACGCCGCAGGTCCGGCCGACACCGCGGGCCCGGCCGACA
>NZ_KI912213.1:60209-60404 GCF_000231035.2 Saccharomonospora iraqiensis subsp. paurometabolica YIM 90007
CTGCGCGACGGCGCGGTGGGCGAGGAGCACGAACTCCTCCGCACGCCGGGACAGACCGGCCGCCGCGTCCGGGGTGATCCGCCGGGTGATCCCGGCGCGCGCCGCGGCGTGCCGGGCGGAGTGCCCGGCGAAGTACGCCGCCCACTGCCCGAGTTCGGGGGCGGTCGCCTCCAGCAGACGCCACACGCTCTCCGG
>NZ_KI912213.1:60504-64203 GCF_000231035.2 Saccharomonospora iraqiensis subsp. paurometabolica YIM 90007
GCCCGGCGGCTCGCCGACCTCGCGGACCGGGCGACCCGCCGCAACTACTGACGCTCGCGCGCACCGCCCGCCTCCGGTCCGCCGAGCCGACCGGAGGCGAGGAGGACACATGGACGACAGCGGTGTCGGGCACGTCGTGGTGGTGGGGGCCGGGCTGGCCGGGTTGTCGGCCGCCGCCCATCTGCTGGGATCCGGCAGGCGGGTCACGGTGCTGGAGCGACGTCCGGGCCCGGGCGGCCGGGTGGCCGACGACGAACGCGCCGGGCACACCGTCGAGACCGGGGCCAGTGTGCTGACCATGCCCGCGCTGCTGGACGAGACCTTCGCCGCGGTCGGGGAGACCACGGCGGCGTGGCTCGACCTGGTGCGGCTCGATCCCGCCTACCGGGCGCACTTCGCCGACGGCAGCACGGTCGCGCTGCACACCGACGCGGAGGCGATGGAGGCCGAGATCGCGGCCGTGGCGGGCCCCGGCGAGGCGGCGGGCTACCGGCGGCTGCGGCGGTGGCTGACCGCGTTGTACTCCGTGCAGCGCGACCGGTTCATCGGCAGCGACTTCGACTCCCCGCTGGAACTGGCCCGGCCGGAACTGGTGCGGCTGGCCGCGCTCGGCGGGTTCGGCAGACTCGGTCCGGCGATCGGCCGGTTCCTCACCGACGACCGGCTGCGCAGGCTGTTCTCGTTCCAGTCGCTGTACGCCGGCCTGGACCCGGCGCGCGCCCTGGCCGCCTACGCGGTGATCTCGTACATGGACACGGTGGCGGGTGTGTACCACCCGCGCGGGGGAATGGGCGCCCTCGCCCGCGCCCTGGCGGGAGCGCTCGGACGCGCGGGCGGCGAGGTGCGCACCGGAACCCGTGTGGCGTGGCTGGAACGGGCGTCGTCGCGGGTGTCGGCCGTGGTCACCGCCGAGGGGGAACGTCTGGCCTGTGACGCGGTGGTGCTGGCCACCGAACTGACCACGGCCTACGCCCTCCTGGGTGCGCGGCCCCGGCGCCCCGTCCCGCTCCGGTACTCCCCGTCCGCCGTCGTCCTGCACGGGAGCACCCACCGGGACTGGCCGGCACTCGATCACCACACCCTGTTCTTCGGGGGCGCGTGGCGGCGCACCTTCGCCGAGATCGCGCGGGAGGGACGGCTGATGAGCGATCCGTCGCTGCTGGTGACCCGGCCGACGGCGACCGACCCGGCCCTCGCGCCGCCGGGCAGGCAGGTGCTCTCGGTGCTGGCCCCGGCGCCGAACCTGCACACCGGGCGGCTGGACTGGCCGGGGTTGGCACCCGCCTACCGCGACGAACTGCTGCGCACGCTGGCCGGGCGCGGTCTGGACGGGTTCGCCGACGACGTCACGATCGACGAGGTGGTCACCCCCCGGACGTGGGCGGAGCGGGGCCTCGCCGCGGGGACGCCGTTCTCGCTGTCCCACACCCTGCTCCAGACCGGGCCGTTCCGCCCCGCCAACCGGGTCCGGGGGATCGACAACGCCGTGCTCGCCGGATGCGGCACCGTGCCCGGCGTCGGCATCCCACCCGTGCTGATCTCCGGACGCCTCGCCGCCGCGCGCCTCACCGGCGCGCACCGCACCCGTCGTCGTCCGCGCGCGGGTGCGTCGTCCTCAGTACGCTCGACGTCATGACCACGACGAACCGCAGGAAAGTCCGCATCGGACTCCAGCTGCAGCCGCAGCACGCCGAGTACGCCGACATGCGGCGCACCGCCGTCGAGGCGGAGAACCTCGGCGCCGACATGGTGTTCAACTGGGACCACTTCTACCCGCTCAGCGGTGACCCGGACGGCAAGCACTTCGAGTGCTGGACCATGCTCGGCGCCTGGGCGGAGACGCTGTCCCGGGTGGAGATCGGCGCGTTGGTGACCTGCAACAGTTACCGCAACCCGGACCTGCTCGCCGACATGGCGCGCACGGTCGACCACATCAGCGGCGGCAGGCTGATCCTCGGCATCGGGGCGGGCTGGTTCGAGAAGGACTACGTCGAGTACGGCTACGAGTTCGGTACCGCGGGGAGCAGGTTGGCCGACCTGGCCGGGTCGCTGCCGCGCATCCGGCGCAGGCTGGACAAACTCAACCCGCCCCCGACCCGTCGGATCCCGATCCTGGTCGGTGGTGGGGGCGAGAAGAAGACGCTGCGGCTGACGGCCGAGCACGCCGACATCTGGCACGGTTTCGGCGACGTGGACACCGCCGGGCGCAAGGTCGAGATCCTCGACCGGCACTGTGCCGATGTCGGGCGTGACCCGGCCGACATCGAACGGTCCGTGGGGGTGAGCGGCAGCCCCGCCGGGTCCGGCGACCAACTGCTCGACCTCGGCATCACGACGTTCACGGTCCCGGCGAGCGGCCCGGAGTACGACCTGACCACATTGCGTGAGTGGCTGGCCTGGCGGGACGAGAAGAACCGCTGATCGGTCGGTTCTGCAACGCAACTCTTTCCTTACGGTGACCGACCGGTAACACTGTCGGCATGCTCGCCGTGTGGAATGCGACGCCCGCGCACACCTTTCGGGTGCACGGGCGCGACCGGGAACTCACCGCGCTGACCGGGGTGCTCGACGAGGCCTCCCGGGGCAGGGGAGCCGCGCGTGTCGTCGTGGGCCGGTCCGGTGTCGGCAAGACGGCACTGCTCGACGAGGTCGCCGACCGGGCCGGGACGTTCCGGGTGCTGCGCACCCGGGGCACGGTCGCCGAATCGGAGGTGCCGTTCGCCGGTCTGCACCAGCTGTTGCGGCCACTGGACCACCTGCTGTCCCGGCTTCCCACCGGGCAGGCGGAGGCGCTGCACCGGGCGTTCGGCCTGTGCGCCGACGTCGACCCGATCACGGTGCGCGCCGCCACCCACGCGCTGCTGTCCGCCGCCGCGGCGGAGGGACCGACGCTGTGCTGTGTGGACGCGGCGCACGAGCTCGACACCGGGTCGCTGGCCGCGCTGGCGTTCGCCGCCCGTAGGCTCGACCACCTGAGCGTGGTCGTCCTGTTCGGCACCGACCACGCGACCCCGGCGGAGCGGGCCGAGTTCCTGGCCGAGCTGCCCCGCCTGCGGCTCGGGCCGTTGGAGCCCGAGGCCGGGCACCGGGTGCTGCGGGACCACCTCGGGCCCGCACTGCCCCACGACCTGGCCGACAGCCTGCTCGATGTCGCCGACGGCAACGTGCTCGCCCTGGTCGAGCTCGCCTCGGCCGTCACGGTGGACCAGCTCAGCGGCCGCACCGACCCACCGACCGGACTTCCGGGCGACAGCAGACTGTGCGCCACGGTCCGCAGGCGCCTGGCGGCGCTGCCGCCCGCGGGCCGTCGGGTCGTCGTGCTCGCCGCCGTGGACCACCGGCTCGACCGGCGCACGCTGGACCGGGTGTGGGCCGCCACCGGGGAGGATGCGGACGCGCTGACCGACGCGGTCGACTCCGGGCTGATCGAGGTCTCCGGGGAGATCGTGCACCCGGCCGAGGCCGTGCCCGGATGCTCCCTGCTCGCCGCCACCGATCCGGGGGAAGCGCACCGCGCGCACCGGCTCCTGGCGGACGTGGCGGATCCGGTGGCCGACCGGTACCGCGTGGTGTGGCACCGGGCCGCGACCGCCGGGACACCCTCGGACGATCTGGTCCGCGAACTGGACGAGGTCGCCGAACGGGCACGGGCGGGGGCGGACCACGTCGAGGCGGCGGCCGCGAGCGAGCGGGCCGCCG
>NZ_KI912213.1:64303-69994 GCF_000231035.2 Saccharomonospora iraqiensis subsp. paurometabolica YIM 90007
GCACCACCGACACCGGGGTGGGCGAGCCCCACCGGGAACCCCCGGAGGACGGGCCCGCCCGGCCGGGCGGGCTGCGTCGGGTGCCGCTGCTGGTGTGGGCATTGGTCGGGCTGCTGCTGGCGGGCGGCGTCGGCGCCGGGCTGTGGTGGGTCAACGACGGCCGGTACATCACCGTCCCCTCCGTGGCCGGCACGGAACGGGATCGTGCCGAGGACACGCTGCGCACGGCGGGACTTCAGCCCGAGATGGTCCGGGAACGGCACAACACCACGCCGAACGGCACCGTCATCCGGACCGAACCCGCCGAGGGCGCCCGGGTGACCGAGGGCGACGCGGTGACCGTCGTGGTGTCGATGGGCAGGCCCGTGGTGCCCGACGTCCGGCCGGGGGCGTCGGTGGAGCAGGCACAGCAGGCGATCTCCGAGGAGCAGCTCGAGCCCCGGCGCGACCCCGAGGCCGACCGCTACAGCGACCAGGTGCCCGAGGGCGCGGTCGTGGCGCTGGAGCCCGCGCCGGGCAGCCAGGCCAACGTCGGGGACGCCGTCACCATCGTGGTGTCCCAGGGGCCGCCGCCCACCCCGGTCCCGGACGTCTCGGGCCAGGGACGGGACCAGGCGTTCCAGGCATTGCGGAACGCGGGATTCGAACCGTACGAGGCGGGGGCGGAGTTCTCCGAGAGCGTCCCGGCGGGCCGGGTCGTCCGCACCGAGCCCGCCGCGGGCGGCACGATGGAGGACGGCAACCGGGTCGGGGTCGTGCTCTCCAACGCCGTCGAGGTCCCGTCCGTGGTCGGCAGACGGGCGCAGCACGCCGTCCGGATCCTCGGTGAGGCGGGACTCGGTGTCGAGGGCGGCAACGGGCGCGGACCGATCAGCTTCGTGGTGGGGCAGAGCCCCGACGGGGGATCCCTGGTCCGGCCGGGCACCACCATCAGCCTGACAGTGGTCCCCTGACCGCGCGGTCCCGGGCGCCGGGTCTCGACCCGCGCCCGGGACGTGCCGATGGGGACGGGTGGGCACCGTCCGGCCCGGCATCAGCGCGAGGGGGACACGGGCCCACGGTCCTGTCACCACGCCCCCGGGGAGAGGCGCCGATGCCGGCCGACCGGCTGAGTGCACTCGACATCGCGTTCCTGTGCCTGGAGGGGTCGACCACCCCCATGCACATGGGCGTGATGGCCACCTTCACCCCGCCCGCTCCGGTCGACGCGCACCGGGTGGCGGCCCTGGTCACCGAACGGGCCGCGGGCATCCCCCGGTTGGCGCGGCGGGTGCGGTTCGACCCGCCCCCGTTCCGGGGCGCGAGCTGGGAGACGGTCCCCCGGTTCGACGCCGCCGACCACGTCCGGGTGCACCACCTGGACGGCCGGGACCGGCCCGCACCGGGCGACCCGCTGGTCGAGATGGCCTCCGCGTGGCTGGCGGCGGGTCTGGACACCACCGCGCCACTGTGGGAGGCCCGCATCGTCACCGGATTCCCCGACGGGAGCTTCGCGTTGCTGCTGAAACTGCACCACGCGCTCGCCGACGGCACCGGAGCGGCGCAACTGGCGCTCGGACTGCTCGACGGTGCCGGTGCCCCACGGCGCCGCGTCCCGCCCCGTGCCGACACGGGGGCCACCCACACGGAAACCGCCGACACGGGGGCCGCCGGGGTGCCCCGGTCCCCGCTGGGAACGGCGCTCGGGGAGGTCGGTGCCGGGGTCCGGGACGCCCTCGGACAGGCCGTCGGGCAGGCGGCCGGCACCGCGGGAATCGCCACGACGATGCTGCGCTCGGTGCGGCCGTGGCCCCCGCCGGCCACGCTCACGGCGAACTCGCCCCGCAGACGGATCGGCCTGGTCCGTCTCGACATGGCCGAGGTCCGGGCGGTCCGTGCCGCCCACGGTGGCACGACGAACGACGTCGTGCTCGCCGTCGTGGCCGGAGCCCTGCGCGAGTGGTTACGGGGCCGGGGGCGGGACCCGGACCGGTCCGCACTGCGGGCGCTGGTCCCGGTCAGCGTCCGCGGTCGCGCGGAGCGGCCCACGGACGGCAACGCCCTGTCCGGATACCTGTGCGACCTTCCGGTGGAGGTCGACGACCCGGTCGAGCGGCTGCGGCGGGTGCGCTCCGCGATGGAGCACAACAAGCGGACGGGCCCCACCAGGGGCGCGGGCGCGTTCCCGGTGTTGGCCGGGCGCCTGCCGTCCGGGCTGCACCGGCTCGCCACGCGCGGGGTCGGACACGCCGCACCGCTGCTGTTCGACACCGTGGTGACCACTGTCGGCCTGCCCGGCCTGCCGATGGGTCTGGCCGGCGCCCCGCTCCGGGAGGTCTACCCGTTCGTGCCGCTGGCCCCGCACCAGTCCCTCGGCATCGCCGTGGTGCCCTACCGCTCCGGCCTGCACGTCGGGCTGCAGGTCAACGCCGACGCCGTCGCCGACGTGAACGCCCTGTCCGACGCGGTGACCAAGTCCCTGTCGGCGCTGTACCACCGCCGCCCGTGAGTCCGGCCGGTCCGGCGCGGCTCGGGCGCGGCTCAGGCACGCAGCATCTCGGCCACGAGGAAGGCCAGCTCCAGCGACTGCTGGGTGTTCAACCTCGGGTCGCACGCCGTCTCGTACCGTCCGGAGAGGTCGAGGTCGGAGATGTCCTGTGCCCCGCCGAGGCACTCGGTGACGTCCTCACCGGTCAGCTCCACGTGGATCCCACCGGGGTAGGACCCGAGCTGCCGGTGCACCTCGAAGAAGCCCTGCACCTCGTCCACGACGCGGTCGAAGTGCCGGGTCTTGTAGCCGTTCGACGACTCGTGGGTGTTGCCGTGCATCGGGTCGCACTGCCAGATCACCTTGTGCCCGGACGCCTCGACCTTCTCCACGATCGCGGGCAGCACCTCGCGCACCTTGCCGTTGCCCATCCGGGAGATGAGCGTGAGCCTGCCCGGCTCGTTGCGCGGGTCGAGCCGTTCGACGTACTCCACGGCCTGCTCGGGCGTGGTCGTGGGGCCGATCTTCACCCCGATCGGGTTCGCGAGCAGCTCGGCGAGGGCGATGTGCGCACCGTCGAGCTGGCGCGTGCGTTCCCCGATCCACAGGTAGTGCGAGGACAGGTTGTACAGCTGCGGCTCGGCCGATTCCGGGTCGTCGAGCCGCAGCAGCGCCCGCTCGTAGTCCAGCAGCAGCGCCTCGTGCCCGGCGAAGATCTCCGTGGAGTGCAGCGAGCTGTCGCTGACCCCGCAGGCCGACATGAACCGCAGTCCCCGGTCGATCTCGGAGGCGAGCGCCTCGTACCGCTCGCCGGCGGGCGAGGTGCGCACGAAGTCCTTGTTCCAGTCGTGCACGCGCGTGAGGTCGGCCATCCCCGCGCCGGTCAGCGCCCGCACGAGGTTCATCGCCGCGCCCGCGTTCGCGTAGGCGCGGATCATGCGCCCCGGGTCCGGGATGCGCAGCTGCGGGTCGGGCGCCAGCGAGTTGACGATGTCGCCCCGGTAGACGGGCAGGCCGAGCGCGTCGGTGCTGCTGGACCGCGGCTTGGCGTACTGCCCGGCGATCCGGCCGAGCTTGACCACCGGCAGACTCGCGCCGTAGGTGAGCACGACCGCCATCTGCAGCAGTGTGCGCAGGTTCGCCCGGATGTGCGGCTCGGTGTTCGACTCGAACGTCTCCGCGCAGTCACCGCCCTGCAGCAGGAAGGCCTCCCCGCGGGCCACCATCGCCAGCCGTTCCCGCAGCCGGTCGATCTCGGCGGGCACGGTGACCGGCGGCACGCTCTCCAGCACGGCGCGGACCCGGGCGACCCCGTCCGGGTCGGGCCACTCCGGCTGCTGCGCGGCGGGGCGGGAGAGCGCGTCGTCCAGCCGCCTGCGCAGCTCGGCGGGCAACGGCGGGAGCGAGGGCAACGTGTCGACGGGGACATCCACGGTCCAGTTCACGACCCCCAGCATACGAACCGGTGCCCCGCCACGGTCGTGGGGCGCCGGGACCGCACCGGGACCTCCTGTGACAACGCCCACCCCAGCGGGCCTTCCGCGGCCCACGGGGGCGGCGGGACCCGGGCGGACGGCCTCCGCCGAGCAGTACCGGAAGGCGGCGCCGTCCGGCCTGGTACCGTCCTGGCCGACGCGGGCGGGAGCGAAGTCCGGTGGGATTCCGGCGCTGTGCCGCAACTGTGATGGGCCGACGGTGATCCGTGGAGACGCGGTGCGACCGAACGGCCCGAGCCAGGTCGCCTCCCGTCCGTGCCGACGCCATCCGCCTCCGGCGCAGAGGTGGCGGCGTCCGCGACCGCGGAAGCGGTCCGGCGCGGCCTCCGGCGCCGGACCGAGAGACCGAGGTCCGATGTTGTCTGTCAGACGGTTGTTGCTGCCGCTGTTGCTGGTCCCGTCCCTGATCCTGACCGCCTGTGCCGAACGGGAACCGGCCGAATCCGCCCCTGCGGGGGACTCCGGGGACTTCCCCGTGGAACTGCGCCCCGAGGGGGCCCCGGCGGTCACGCTGGACCAGCGGCCCGACCGCATCGTGTCCCTGTCCCCGTCCACGACCGAGACGCTGTACGCGGTGGGTGCCGGCGAACAGGTGGTCGCCGTCGACGAGATGTCGACCCACCCCGGACGGGCGCCGCGGACCGACCTGTCCGGGCTCAGCCCGGATCCCGAGTCGATCGCCGGGCACGATCCCGACCTGGTGATCGTGCAGTCGGACCGGGACGGCACGCTCGCCGACTCCCTCGCCGAGACCGGGATCGAGACGCTGGTGCTGCCCGCACCGGGGACGCTGGACGGGATGTACCGCCAGTTCGAGCTGGTGGGCCGGGCCACCGGCCACGCCGGGGCCGGGGCGGAGCTGGCCGAGGAGACGGCGGCCGAGATCGACGAGCTCGTCGCCGCGGCCCCGGAGCGGACCGGGGAGCTGAGCTACTACCACGAACTCAGCCCCCAGCTGCACAGTGTGACCTCGACGACCTTCATCGGGCAGGTCTACGACCGGTTCGGGATGACCAACATCGCCGACCAGGGCGACCCCGGGGCCCACGGGGGCTACCCGCAGCTGTCCGCCGAGCGGGTGCTGGAGGCCGACCCGGACCTGATCGTGCTCGCCGACACCCGGTGCTGCGGGCAGGATGCGGACACGGTCGCGCAGCGGCCGGGGTGGGACACCCTCACCGCCGTCGAGCGGGACCGGGTCGTCGGCGTCGACGACGACCTCGCCTCCCGCTGGGGACCGCGCCTGGTCGAGTTCGTCCGCACCGTCTCGGACGCGGTGCGCCGGACGGACGGGTGACCGTGCTCCGACGTCGGACCGATACCGCCTCCCCTCCCGGTGCCCCGGCCGTGGCCGGCGCCGGGAGGGGTACTCCCCCACCGGCGTCCCGGGCCGGGACGACCCGCCTGCGCGTGCGGACCGTGGTGCTGTTCGTGCTCACCCTGCTCGCCGTGTCGGTGTTCGCGATCGTCGTCGGATCCGGTGAGCTCGGTGGGCACCGGGTACTCGCCGAGATCGTCGCCCAGGTCACCGGGGGTGTGTCCCCGTTGTCGGAGCGGGAGGCGGCGATCGTGTGGCAGCTGCGCGCGCCCCGCGTGTTGCTCGCCGCGGTCGTCGGTGCGGCGCTGGCCGGGGCGGGTGCGGCCTTCCAGGGCGTGTTCCGGAATCCGCTGGCCGAGCCGTACCTGCTCGGCGCGGCGGCCGGTGCCGGGCTGGGCGCCACGATCGTG
>NZ_KI912213.1:70094-77179 GCF_000231035.2 Saccharomonospora iraqiensis subsp. paurometabolica YIM 90007
CGCCTGCCCGCACCCGGCAGGGCCGGCAGGGCGGGCACCGCGGCCAGCGCCAGCAGGGCGAGCGGGAGCGGCCAGGAGACCAGGTCGGCACCGGAGAGGTCGTCGGCCATCCGGCCGTCGACGGTCAACCCCCGCGGCACCTCGACCCAGATGAGGGACGAAGCGGCCCACAGCGCGCCCGCCGCGAGCACCAACGACAGCAATGCCGTCCACAGTGGACGACGCGCGGCACCGGCCCGCGTCGCCGGATCGTCGCCGTCAGTCACCGGTCCCGGTCTCTCCCACCGGTCGCATCGTGTCGGCGGCGGCCACCGCCGACAGCACGGTCCTGGCCTTGTTCAACGCCTCGGTGTCCTCGTAGCCGGGTTCGGAGTCGGCGACCACGCCGCCACCCGCCTGCACGTGGGCCACCCCGTCCCGCATCAGTGCGGTGCGGATCGCGATGGCGGTGTCGGCGTCCCCGGCGAAGTCGAGGTAGCCCACGATACCGCCGTACAGGCCGCGTCTGGTCGGTTCGAGCTCCTCGATCAGCTCCATCGCCCGCACCTTCGGCGCCCCCGTGAGGGTCCCCGCGGGAAAACACGCCCGGACGGCGTCGAAGGCGGTCCGGCCCTCGGCGAGCTCCCCGGTGACCGTGGACACGATGTGCATCACGTGGCTGTAGCGCTCGACGGTGCAGAAGTCGACCACCCGTACGCTGCCCGCGCGGCAGACCTTGCCGAGGTCGTTGCGGCCGAGGTCGACCAGCATCAGGTGCTCGGCGCGTTCCTTGTCGTCGGCGAGCAGGTCCTTGGCCAGTGCCGCGTCCTCCTCCGGGTCCGTGCCGCGCCACCGGGTGCCGGCGATCGGATGGGTGGTCGCCCGTCCGTCCCGCACCGTCACCAGCGACTCGGGGCTGGAGCCGACGATGTCGAAGCCGTCCAGCCGGAACAGGTACATGTAGGGGCTCGGGTTGGAGGTGCGCAGCACGCGGTAGACGTCCAGCGCGTCGGCACCCGTGCGCATCTCGAACCGCTGCGAGGGTACGACCTGGAACGCCTCCCCGGCGTGCACGGCCTCCACCGCCCGGTTCACCGCGGCGTGGAACTCGGCCTCGGAGCGGCGCCGGGTGAACGCGGGCGCGGGCCGGTCGAAGGTGGCGTTCGTCGCGGGTGCCGGTTCGGCCAGGCGGGCGGTCATGCCGTCCAGCCGCGCCACGGCGTCGTCGTAGGCGGCGTCCACCCGCTCCGGCGAGTCGTCCCAGTTCACCGCGTTCGCGATCAGGGTGACGGTGCCCTCGTGGTGGTCGAAGGCGGCGAGGTCGGTGGCCAGCAACATCGTCAACTCGGGGATGTCGAGATCCTTCTCGGCCAGCTCCGGCAACCGCTCCACCCAGCGCACGGAGTCGTACCCGAGGTAGCCGACCATCCCGCCGGTCAACGGGGGCATCCCCGGCAGCGGTTCGGTGTGCAGGATCTCGACGGTCTCCCGGAGCACCGCGAGCGGGTCCCCGCCGGTGGGCAGCCCCGCCACCGGGGTGCCCGTCCACACGGCCTCCCCGTCCCGGACGGTCAGCGCCGCGGGGCTGTGCACGCCGATGAACGACCAGCGCGACCACGACTGCCCGTTCTCCGCGGACTCCAGCAGGAAGGTGCCGGGCCGGTCACCCGCCAGCTTCCGGTACAGCGCCACGGGCGTGTCCGCGTCGGCCAGCAGCTTGCGCACCACCGGGATGACCCGGCGGTCGGCCGCCAGCGCGCGGAACTCGTCCCGGCCGGGGCTCACCCCACCGAGCCCCCGGGCGGCCGTGTCGGAGATCTGCGCAGTCACCATGGCGTCATTGTGCCGGGCACCGGCGACGGTCCCGACATCGGGCACCGACGGCGCGGCGCCGCGGGCGGGGGCCGACGGCCGGTGGAATCCGCGCCCGCGGTCCGGGCACGATGGCACCGTGACCACGGCACGGAACACGGACCCTCCGCGCAGGCGCGGCCGCAGGCCCGTGGGGCAGGACACCCGGACGGCGCTGCTGGAGGCGGCGCGCGCGATGTTCGCCGAGAACGGGTACGACCGCGCGACGGTGCGCGCCATCGCCACCAGGGCCGGTGTGGACCCGGCCATGGTCAACCACTGGTTCGGCGGCAAGGAGGGCCTGTTCGCCCGGGCCGTCCTGCACGTGCCGTTCGACCACCGCGAGATCGTCGACCGGGTCACCGCGGACGGGCCGGACCACCTCGGGGAGAACATCGTGCGGACGTTCGTCACCGTCTGGGACGGGGCGGGCGGGGACGTGTTCGCGGCACTCGTGCGCGGGGTCAGCACGCACGAGCAGGCGCTGACCGTGCTGAGGGACACCCTGGTGGACACGATGCTCGCCGAGATCGTCCGCACGGCGGGAACGGACGCGCCGGACCTGCGTGCGGCGCTGTGTGCCACGCAGATCGTCGGACTCGGCATGATGCGTTACGTCGTCGGACTGGAACCGGTGGCCTCGGCCGACATCGACACGCTGGTCGCGACCGTGGCACCGACGCTCCAGCACTACCTCACCGGCGACCTCTCCCCGGGCGGGAGCGACGCAGGCCCGTGACTCCACCGTCCCCGTGACTGTCCCCGCGTCCCGGAGCCGTCACGCACCCGGGCCGGTGTCGGACAGCAGCACCCGCTCGTCGGTGTCGAAGCACGACCGGGAGCCGGTGTGGCAGGCCGGCCCGGTCTGCTCGACCCGCACCAGCAGGGTGTCGGCGTCGCAGTCGAGCCGCACCTCGCGCACGTACTGGGTGTGCCCGGAGGTCTCCCCCTTGACCCACAACGTGCCCCTGCTCCGGGAGAAGTAGGTGGCACGGCGGGTGCTCAGCGTCCGGTGCAGCGCCTCGTCGTCCATCCAGGCCACCATCAGCACCTCCGAGGTGGTGTGCTCGACGACCACGGCGCACACGAGGCCGTCGGCGGTGCGCTTGAGCCTGTCCGCGATCGCCGGATCGAGTGCCCCGCTCACCGGACCACCACACCGTCGGCGCGCAGCGCGTCCTTGACCGCACCGATCGTGAACTCCTTGAAGTGGAACACGCTCGCCGCGAGCACGGCGTCGGCCCCCGCGTCGACCGCGGGCGGGAAATGCGCCACCTCGCCCGCACCACCGCTGGCGATCAGCGGGACCCGCACCGCGGCGCGCACCAGCCGGAGCAGCTCCAGGTCGAACCCGGTCCGGGTGCCGTCGGCGTCCATGGAGTTCAGCAGGATCTCGCCGACCCCGAGCTCCTCGCCGCGCGCCGCCCACTCGACGGCGTCGATGCCCGTGCCCCGGCGTCCGCCGTGCGTGGTGACCTCGAACCCGGAGGCGGTCGGCGTCCCGTCCGCGGGCACCCGGCGTGCGTCGACCGAGAGCACCACGCACTGCGCGCCGAACCGCTGGGACGCCTCGCGCAGCAGTTCGGGGCGGGCGACGGCGGCGGTGTTGACACTGACCTTGTCCGCGCCGGCCCGCAGCAGCCGGTCCACGTCGTCGGTGCTGCGCACGCCCCCGCCCACGGTCAGCGGGATGAACACCTGCTCGGCCGTGCGGCGGACGACGTCGTAGGTGGTCTCCCGGTCGCCGGAGGAGGCGGTGACGTCCAGGAAGGTGAGTTCGTCGGCGCCCTCGGCGTCGTAGACGCGGGCGAGTTCGACCGGGTCGCCCGCATCGCGCAGACCGGTGAAGTTGACGCCCTTGACCACCCGGCCCGCGTCCACGTCCAGGCAGGGGATGACTCGCACGGCGACGGACATGCCGTCAGCCTACCCAGGCGGCCGCACGGACCCGTCCGCCGGCCGCGCGGCACCGGAGGAGCAGCGCACACGCGTATCACCCGGACGTGTGGGCACGAGGTGCCTCTCTACAGTGACTCCATGACACTCGGCCCGATGCCAGACGCGCGGACCGTCGACGACCCTCCTCCGCCGGACGGCGCGACCGGGACGGGGCGGCGTGTCCCCCTCGCTCCCGTCGCCTCGGTGTCCGCGGGCACCGCCCTGATCGGACTGCACGCGTGGCAGTACGGCAGCTGGCTGATCGACGACGCGGCGATCACCTTCGCCTACGCGCGCAGCTTCGCGGAGGGACTCGGGTCGGTCGTCCAGCCGGGCGCCGAGCCGGTGGAGGGCTTCTCCAACCCGAGCTGGTTGCTGTTGCTGGTACTCGGGCGGGTGGTCGGGCTGTTCGATCACGGCACCCTGTTCGGTGTCCCGGACTACGTCCTCTACCCGAAGCTGCTCGCGCTGCTGTGCTGCGCGGGAATCCTCACCGCCTGCCACCGGGCCGCACGGCGGGTGCTGTCCCGCCCCTGGTTGGTGCCGCTGGTGGTCGGCGCCCTGCTCGCGGCGATCCCGTCGTTCGTGATCTGGAGCTTCTCCGGGCTGGAGAACGCGCTCTACGCACTGATCCTCGTCGGCCTCGCGGTCCTGCTGTTCCGCGCGGTGCTGGACGGGCGGCTGCTGACCCCGCGGGTGGCCGTCGCGGCGGGTGTCCTCGCCGCGCTCGCCGCCCTGACCCGCCCGGAGGGACTGATCTACGCGGGCGCGTACCCGTTGGTGGTTCTCGGGAACCTGAGCCGGGCGACGGTGCGCCGGAGCGTGTGGCACGTGCTGGTGTCGACGGCGGCCTTCGGTGTGCCCGTGGGCGGGTACCTCGCCTGGCGGCTGGTGCGGTTCGGGCAGGTGCTCGCGAGTCCGTCGGTGGCGAAGGGGCAGGATCTGCCCACCCTGCACGACCTGGCGCGGCCCGGTGAGCTGGTGAACTACCTCGGCGCCCCGGCGGCGTTGCTGGTCATGGCGGTGCTGGGCATCGCCCTGGCCCGGGCCCCGTGGTGGCGCGGCGGGCTGTACGCGCTGCTCGTGCCGCTCAGCCTCGCCGTCACCGCGTACGCGGTGCTGGAGGGGGACTGGATGCGGCAGTTCCGGTTCGCCACCCCGGTGTGGGCGCTGGGGGCACTGGCGGCCACGCTGGCCACGGCCGAGGTGTGGCGCCGCGCCCGCACGCGGAACCGGGCGTGGCTGACCGCCGGGCTGGTCGCCGTCCTGCTGCCCAGCTCGGCGGGATTCGCCCACGCGGCGGAGCGGTTCCGGGGCGACCCGAACATCTCCGCCTGCTACGTCGCCGACCGGTTCGGGCGCGTGTTCAACGGCTACGCCGACATCCTCGGGCTGGACGACGCCTCCCTGCTCCTGCCCGACCTCGGCGGGACCGCCATGACCAGCGACCTCCGGCTGGTCGACATGGCCGGCCTGACCCACGACGGATTCACCGAATTCGCCAGGGACAAGGACCGCGCCGCGCAGCGCGACTACGTCTACGGGGTGCTCGAACCCACCTTCATCCACGTGCGGGAGCCGTGGAGCAGCGGGACCGGGATCGGCCTCGACCCGAGGTTGGCGGAGCACTACCACCCGGTCCACTTCGACATCTACCAGCACGGGCCGCACGGCGACTGGGTCCGCAAGGAGGCGGTGCGCACGCCGGAACTGCTCGCCGAGGTGCGCGACCACGCCCACCGCACGACCACCTGGATCGAGCAGCGTGCCGGGGTGAACCCGCTCCGCGACTGCGGCCCGACGCTCCGGCGCGGGCAGACGACCCCGAGCGAACCGGCCCCGGACCGGCCGGGCCGTGCGCCGCTCCCCGAGGACGCCTTCCCGGAGGCGTTCTCGGAGTAGGTCGCCGGACGGTTCAGTCCGCGGCGACCGCCGCCAGCGCCTCCGGCAGGGTGAACGCCCCGGCGTAGAGGGCCTTGCCGACGATCGCGCCCTCGACCCCGTCGGTCTCCAGGGTCGCCAGTGCACGCAGGTCGTCGAGCGTGGACACCCCGCCCGAGGCGATCACCGCGGCGTCGGTGCGGGCGGTCACCTCCCGCAGCAGCTCCAGATTCGGCCCGCGCAGGGTGCCGTCCTTGCTGACGTCGGTGACGACGTAGCGCTGGGCGCCGTCGCGGTCGAGGCGGTCGAGCGCCTGCCACAGGTCACCCCCGTCGCGGGTCCAGCCGCGGGCGGCGAGCCGGTGGCCCTCCCCGGTGATGCGTACGTCGAGCCCGATGGCCACCCGGTCACCGTGGGTGGCGACCACCTTCGCGCTCCACTCCGGGTCCTCCAGGGCGGCCGTACCGAGGTTGACCCGGCGCGCACCGGTGGCCAGCGCGGCCTCCAGCGAGGCGTCGTCCCGGATGCCGCCGGACAGTTCCACGTCCACGTCCAACCTGCCGACGACGTCGGCGAGCAGCTCGCGGTTGGAGCCCCGGCCGAACGCGGCGTCGAGGTCGACCAGATGGATCCATTCGGCCCCGTCCCGTTGCCAGGACAACGCCGCCTCCAGCGGCGAACCGTAGGCCGTCTCGGTCCCTGCCGCGCCCTGCACCAGGCGCACCGCCTGCCCGTCGGCCACATCGACGGCCGGAAGAAGTGTGAAGGTCACGCCGCCACTATAGGAGAGGGCCCCGCGCCGCCGGGCGGCAGGACGGGCGCGGGCGCGGGCCGCCGTGCGCCCACGGTCACAGGGTGTCGACCCAGTTCCGCAGGATGTGCGCCCCGGCGTCGCCCGACTTCTCCGGGTGGAACTGGGTGGCCCACAGCGGTCCGTTCTCCACCGCGGCGACGAAGTCCCCACCGTGGTGCGCCCACGTCACGGCGGCGTGCCCGGCGGGCAGTTCGGAGTCCAGCGTCCAGCAGCGCACGGCGTAGGAGTGGACGAAGTAGAACCGGGTGTCGGCGTCCAGCCCCGCGAAGAGGCGGGAGTCCGCGGGTGCGGCGACGGTGTTCCACCCCATGTGCGGCAGCACCTCGGCGTCGAGACCCTCCACGGTCCCCGGCCACTCGCCGACGCCCTTCGCCTCGACGCCGTGCTCGACCCCGCGCTCGAACAGGATCTGCATTCCCACGCAGATGCCGAGCACGGGCCTGCTCCCGGCCAGCCGCTTACCGATGATCCGCTCGCCGCCGACGGCGAGCAGCCCGTCCATGCACGCGGCGAACGCCCCGACCCCGGGGACGACGAGACCGTCGGCGGACACCGCGGCCTGCGGGTCGGCCGTCACCTCGACGTCGGCGCCGGTGCGGCGCAGGGCGCGCTCGGCCGAGCG
>NZ_KI912213.1:77279-86018 GCF_000231035.2 Saccharomonospora iraqiensis subsp. paurometabolica YIM 90007
CCGGTCCCGGCCGACGGCCACTAACGGCCGCGCCCCACCCGCCAGGCCACCGGCAGCAGCACCACCGCCACGGCCGCCAGCAGGCCGAACGAGGTGGTGACCGAGGTCGCCGCGATGACGGCGCCGACGAGGACGGCGCCGAGGCCCTGCCCCCCGTCGAACGCGATGTTCCAGGACACGCTGGCCGTGGCCGCGGGTGCGCGGGCGAACATGGCCAACAGGGCGTCGTTCTGCACCACACCGAAGGACGCCCCGAACACCGCGACCGCCACGACCGTGGCCACGGCGGGTCCGGAGTGTCCGGCGAGCAGCGCGAACGCCGTCATCCCCACCGCCCCGCAGAGCAGGGCCCCGAACAGCATCCGGCCCGGTGCGCCCATCCGGTCGCCGAACTGGCCCGCGACCCACCGGGCCGCCATCGTCATCGCCGGGATGACCAGCAGGGCCACCGACGCGACGGCGGTGGGCAGCACGATCGGCAGGAAGGTCACCAGCGCGCCGAAGCCGGTGGAGACCGCGAGCATCGGGAGCCAGGGCCGCCAGGTGGCCGCGACCAGATCCCGGGCTCCCCCGAGGCCGGTGCGCGTGCCCTCGTCCCGGGGGAAGGTCCGCGGCAGGCCGAGCGCGGGCAGCAGCGCGGCCAGGGGGAGCGCGGTCGCCAGGACGAACACGGGCTCGAACCCCCACTGTTCGACGACGGCCGTGCCCGCCGGGAGCCAGACCAACTGGGGCAGCCCCACGGCGAGCCCGTACAGCCCCGAACCCCGGGCCAGCAGGTTCGCGGGCAGCAGCTCCGCGATCAGCGCGGACCCGCACACGGTGATCAGACCGAAACCGAGGCCCCGGGCGAACGAGATGCCCAGGATGGACGCCGCCCCGGTGCCCACCAGGAGGGCGAGCGCGGGTGCGCCGATCAACGTGGCCCCGAGTGCCAGTCCGGCCCGGTACCCGTAGGCGCGCAGGAACCGGGGCACGGCGAACTGCACGAGGACCGTGCTGGCCATGAACACCCCGGTGGCCGCCCCCGCGACCGCCTCGGACTCGCCCTGCCGGACCGCCCACAGCGGCACGACGGGCATGAGCAGGGAATACCCCGAGAAGGTGCCCGCGGAGGCGAGCAGCATCAGCAGGAACGGACGGTGGCGCAGTGGTGCGGACGGCGTGGCCGTCGAGGAGGACATCGACACATCCCCATTTCTAGTACGCCCGTACCTTTCTGCGGGGACCCACCCCCACCCGGCCGGGCGGCGGACGGTGTGTCACCCGCCGCGCAGGGCCGTCAGCGACGCCGTGTCCAGCGCAGAAGCTCCCCGGCCGGCATCGTGTTCACCACGTCGGCGGGACCGATCCCGCAGTCCAGGGCGCGGGCGCAGCCGTACGGCTGCCAACTCAGCTGGCCCGGCGTGTGGGCGTCGCTGTCGACGGCGAACCGGCACCCGATCTCCCGCGCCCGGCGCAGCAGCCTCCGGGGCGGATCCCGCCGCTCGGGCCGCGAGTTGATCTCGACGGCCACGCCGTGCTCGCGACAGGCGGTGAACACCGCGTCCGCGTCGAACTCGGACTCCGGCCTCCCCCGGCGGGTGCGCAACCGGCCGGTGCAGTGGCCGAGGATGTCCACGTGCGGATTTGACACCGCCGCGACCATCCGCGTGGTCATCCGCCCGGCGGGCATCCGCAGGTCCGAATGGACACTGGCGACGACCACGTCGAGTTCGGCGAGCAGGTCCGGATCCTGGTCGAGTCCGCCGTCGGCGAGAATGTCCACCTCGATGCCGGACAACACCCGGATCGGGGGTGCCCCGCCCGCGGGATCGGCCGCGAGGTCGGCATTGAGTCCCGCGAGGACGTCGAGCTGGGCCCGCAGCCGCGCCGCACTCAACCCGCCCGCGACCGTCAGCCGGGGGGAGTGGTCGGTGAGCACCAGGTACTCGTGCCCGATCTCCCGCGCCGCCGCCGCCATCTCACCGATCCCGGCGCCGCCGTCGGACCAGTCGGAGTGCGTGTGGCAGTCCCCGCGCAACGCCGCCGACAGCGGCCCACCGTCCGGGAGCGCGCTGCCGGAGGCCGCCACCTCGGTGAGGTAGGCAGGTTCGCGGCCCGCCACCGCGTCGGAGACCACCCCCGCGGTGGTCCGGCCGAGGCCGGGCAGGTCGGTGAGGCTGCCGTCGGCCGCCCGCCGGGCGACCTCGTCGTCCGGCAGGTCGGCGAGCACGGCGGCCGCCCGTCGGAACGCGCGCACCCGGTAAGCCGCCGCTCCTCCGCGTTCCAGCTCCAGGGCGATCCGCCGCAGGACGGCCACGGGATCCACGGCCCGGGTCAGCCTCCCTGGTTCGTGACCCCGGCCTGGAGTCCGGCGGCGACCTCGTCCAGCTCGCGTCGGGAGCGGTCGCGGTCCCCGAGTTGCCCGTGGAGGGTCTCCCGGGTGGCCACGACCAGCGCCCCGGCGTGGGCGGGGGAACGCAGGTCCTCCCCGGAGAGCAGCCGCACCCGTCCCTCCTGCAGCACGAGACTGGCCTCCGGCAACTCGCTGTCCAGCAGCGCCCGCACGTCGTCGGCGGTGATGTCCATGGTGGTGGCCCCCGTTCGTGACCGGCCGGGACGCCCGTGTCCGGGCCCCGGGTGACGTTCGTCGCCCTCCGGACGTACCCGGTCGGCGCGTCCGGCAATGAAATCGAACCGGAACCTGACGGCGACCGGCCCGCCGGGCCCCTGCACAAACCGGCATTCCCGACGGCATGACCCCGGGAGAGGCCCGTGACCTGCGAGGACGCCTGTGCGCTCGACAACAGGGGGTTGCTGGCACGACACGCTGTCCGCTGCGTATCTTTACCGGCGGAGTCCTGGCCTGTCGACGCCGGACGTGGAGGGGTTGTCTTGCAGCAGGATCGCCAGTGGCCCGAGTCGCACAGCGAGGAGACCGACGTACTGCCGTCGATGTCCCCGCAACCCGGCGCGAACGCGGACCCTAATGCGACAAAACGTACCGACTACCTCGGTGGCCCTGAAGAGCCGACCCGCCAGTTCACCCCTACGGGTGATCAGGTGGCGGGTCCCGGGGAGAGCTACCCGACCCAGCCGGTCCCGCCACCGGCTGCCGGAGGCCCGTCCGGGCCGACCGGCCCGACCGGACCGGTCGGCCCGGGCCACGGGAGCGGCGAGAACCCGGGCGGGCACGAGCCGGCCGGGCGGAGGTGGCGCAAACCCGCCCTCGTCGCCGCGGCCGTGTTCGGACTGTTCTTCCTCCTCTACGCCGCGGACCTGCTCGTGACCAGCGGGGACGTGCCGCGCGGAACGACCGTCGCGGGCGTCGACGTCGGCGGGATGAGCCCCAGCAGGGCCGAGGACCGGCTGCGGGACGAGATCGAACCCCGGCTGTCCGAGCCCGTCGCCTACACCGCGGGCGAGACCCAGGGGCGACTCGACCCGAAGCAGGCGGGCCTGCGACTGGACTGGGACGCCACCCTCGACCAGGCCGGTGACCAACCGCTCAACCCGTTCACCCGCATCTCCTCGTTCTTCACCACCCGCGAGCTGGGAGTGGTCACCGACGCGGAGCCCAACCAGTTCGACAACGCCATGAAGGCGGTGAGCAAGGAGGTCGACCGCAAGCCGGTCGAGGGCGGCATCACCTTCGAGGGCACCACGCCGACGCCGGTGGAGCCGCAGCCGGGCCAGAAGCTCGACACCGAGGGCGCGAAGCACACGATCCTCACCCACTGGGCCGGGGAGGAACGCCTGACCCTGCCCGTGGCGTCGACCCCGGTGACAGTCACCGCCGAGGAGGTGCAGGTCGCACTGAACGACGTGGCGAAGCCGGCCGTGTCCGCGCCGGTGACCGTCAAGGGCGAGGGCACCGACGGCACCCTGGAACCGGCCGAGATCGCGGCCGGGCTCTCGTTCGAGGCGAAGGACGGCGCACTCGTCCCCACGATCGACCAGAAGAAGATCGTCGAGGGGGTCGAGCCGGACCTCGCCGAGACCGAGGAGGAACGCCGCGACGCCGAGGTCGTGTTCGAGGGGGGCGAGCCGTCGGTGCAGCCCTCGCAGGACGGCTACCAGATCAACTGGGACAAGACGCTCGAACCGCTGGTCGACGTGCTGAAGACGGAGGACCCGGGCGGCCGGGAACTGGTCGCCGAGTACGAGGACGAGCCGGCCGAGGTCACCACCGAACAGGTCGAGCAGCTCGGCATCAACGAGGTCATCGCGGAGTACACCACCGGTGGGTTCGCGCCCGACTCGGGGGTCAACATCCGCGTGGTGGCCGAGGAGGTCGACGGAACGATCGTCAAGCCGGGCGAGACGTTCAGCCTGAACCAGCACACCGGCCCGCGCGGCAAACCGGAGGGCTACGTCGAGGCGGGCATCATCAAGAACGGCCAGCCGGGCACCGCCGTGGGCGGCGGCATCTCCCAGTTCGCCACCACCCTGTTCAACGCCTCCTACTTCGCCGGGATGAAGGACGCCGGGCACCAGGAGCACAGCTACTACATCAGCCGCTACCCGGAGGGCCGCGAGGCCACGGTGTTCCAGAACCCCGACGGGTCGAGCGTGATCGACCTGAAGTTCACCAACGACGGTGACACCGGGGTGGCGATCCAGACCATCTGGACCCCGAACGACATCACGGTGAAGCTGTGGGGCACCAAGCGCTACGACGTCGAGTCGAAGACCAGTGACCGCACCGACATCAAGGAACCGGGCGAGGTCAAGGGGCCCGAGGAGAACTGCTCGCCCAGCGGGGGCACACCCGGCTTCACCGTCACCAACACCCGGATCCTGAAGGATCCCGACACGGGCCAGGTCGTGCGGCGCGAGCCGGAGACCACCGAGTACAAGCAGAAGCCGAAGGTGGTCTGCCCGGGCGACGACTGATCCCCCGGGGTGCGGACGGCGTGCCGCGCGGGCACACCGTCCGCACCCGGACCGTCACGGCCCGGTCATCGGCGCTGATCGCACCGGTGTCACGGGACGCGGAGGGTGCGCAGCCGGGACACCTCCGCGATGCGCCGTTCGGCCAGCCGGTCGGCGGCGGTCACCGGCGGCACGCCCTCGTCGGCGGCGAGGGCGAACACCTGCCCGGCCGTGTCGTACAGCGACGCGACCTTGCGTCGGGCACGGTCGAAGTCGAAGCCCCGCAGTTCCTCGCTCACCTGGATGACGCCACCGGAGTTCACCAGGTAGTCGGGGGCGAACAGGACCCCGCGTTCGTCGAGCAGTTTCTCCACCCCGGCGTGGGCGAGCTGGTTGTTGGCCGCGCCGCAGACGATCCGCGCGCGCAAGGTGTCTACGGTGTCCTCGTCCAGCACACCGCCCAGCGCACAGGGTGCGTAGACGTCCAGGTCGGCGGAGAGCAGCGCGCTGTTGTCGGCGACCACCTCCACGGACGGATGGGCGGCACGCACGGCGTCGACCGCCGCCCCGGAGACGTCGGTGACCACGACCTCGGCCCCGGCCTCGACCAGGTGCCCGACGAGATGGCGGCCGACCTTGCCCACACCGGCGACACCGACCCGCCTGCCCCGCAGGTCGGGCGAGCCCCACACGTGCGCCGCGGAGGCGCGCATGCCCTCGAACACGCCGTAGGCGGTCAGCACCGAGGAGTTGCCCGCGCCGCCCTCCTCCTCGGAGCGACCCGTCACGAACCGGGTCTCCCGGGCCACGGTGTCCATGTCGGTGACCCGGGTGCCGACGTCGCAGGCGGTGATGTAGCGCCCGCCGAGGGAGGCGACGAACCGGCCGTAGGCACGCAGCAGTGCCTCCGACCGGACCGTCGCCGGATCACCGATGATGACCGCCTTGCCGCCGCCGAGATCGAGGCCGGCGAGGGCGTTCTTGTAGGTCATCCCCCGCGCGAGTGCGAGCACGTCCTCCAGTGCCGCGGTGTCGTCGGGGTAGGGATGGAAGCGGGTTCCGCCGAGGGCGGGGCCGAGTGCGGTGGAATGCACGGCGATGATGGCCCTGAGCCCGGTCTGCTCGTCCTGACAGTGGACAACCTGCTCGTGGCCGCTGAAGCGGCCGAATACACCGTCGGTCACGGTCGTGACTCCTTTGTCGTCCGTTGCGCGCGGCTTGTGGTCGCACGCTGCGGGGCCCTGTTCGGTTGTGGCGACGGGCCGGGAAGGTCGTTCCCACTGATCACCGTCGCCGCCCGAATGTATCCCACCTCACGGCCGAAGAGGAGTCACCACGATGTTGCCGCGAAGGACTCCTTCACGGCGTCGGACGCAGCGAAGGCCCCCTTCCCTGCGCCGGACGCGGGGAAGGGGGCCTTCACGGCACCACGCGGGGGTGACCCCGTGCGGGGGTCAGCCCTTGCGCTTGGCGACCTCGTCGGTGAGTTGCGGGGCGACATCGAACAGGTCGCCCACGACGCCGAAGTCGGCGATCTCGAAGATCGGCGCCTCGGGGTCCTTGTTCACCGCGACGATCGTCTTGGACGTCTGCATCCCGGCACGGTGCTGGATGGCCCCGGAGATGCCCAGCGCGACGTACAGCTGCGGGGAGACGGTCTTGCCGGTCTGGCCCACCTGGAACTGCGCCGGGTAGTAGCCGGAGTCGACGGCCGCACGGGAGGCGCCCACCGCCGCGCCGAGCGCGTCCGCGAGCTTCTCCACCGTCTCGAACTTCTCGGCGGAGCCGACACCCCGGCCACCGGAGACCACGATCGAGGCCTCGGTCAGCTCGGGCCGGTCACCGCCGACGACCGGCTCGACGCCGGTGACCTTCGCCGACTTCGCCGGGTCGACGGCGGGCAGCGCCACCGTCTCCTCGGCCGCCGCGCCCTCGGCCTGCTCGGCCTCCACGGAGCCCGGCCGCACCGAGACCACCGGGACACCCCTGGTCGCCTTCGACTTCACCGAGAAGGCGCCGCCGAAGATCGACTGGTCCACGGTGCCGTCGGAGTTGACGCCGACGGCGTCGACCAGCCAGCCGGAGCCGAGCCGCGCGGCGAGCCTGCCGGAGACCTCCTTGCCCTCGGAGGTCGCCGCGACCAGCACGGCAGCGGGGGACGCCTGTCCCGCGACGGTCGCGAGCGCGTCCACCTTCGGGGTCACCAGGTAGCCGGTGGCCTCGTCCGACTCGGCGACGTAGACCTTCGCGGCGCCGTAGGAAGCGAGCGTCTCCTTCGCCTTCCCCGCCGACCCGGGGGCGCCGACGACGACGGCCGACGGCTCGCCGAGCGCACGGGCGGCGGTCAGCAGCTCGCCGGTGACCTTCTTGACCTCACCGTCGACGTGGTCGACGAGGACGAGTACTTCTGCCATAGTTCGTTTCCTTGTCTGTCGTCAGTCGTGGCGTCGGGAAGGTCAGAGCAGCTTCTGGCCGACGAGGTACTCGGCCACCTTCGACCCGCCGTCGCCCTCGTCGGTGACGCGCTCACCGGCGGCCCGCGGCGGCTTCGGCGCGGCCTCGACGACGCCGGACGCGGCGTTGGCCAGGCCCACTTCCCCGGCGTCGACGCCGAGGTCGGCGACGGTGAGGGTCTCCACCGGTTTCTTCTTGGCCGCCATGATCCCCTTGAACGACGGGTACCGCGGCTCGTTGATCTTCTCGGTGACGCTGACGACGGCGGGCAGGTTCGCCTCGAGGTGGGTGATGCCGTCCTCGGTCTCCCGGTCCGCCTTCACGGTGCCGCCGTCCACGGTGAGCTCACGGGCGTGCGTGAGCTGCGGCATCCCCAGCAGCTCGGCGAGCACCGCCGGAACGGCGCCGCCCCGGCCGTCCGAGGCCTCGTTCCCGGCGACCACCAGGTCGACCTCGCCCGCCCGGCCGACACCGGCGGCGATCACCTTGGCGGTGGAGAGCAGGTCGGAACCGTGCAGCGATTCGTCGGAGACGTGGATCGCCTTGTCGGCTCCCATGGACAGCGCCTTGCGGATCGCGTCGGTGGCGCGGTCGGGACCGACACACAGGACGGTCACCTCGCCCTCACCGGCTTCCTTGATCTTGAGCGCCTCCTCGACGGCGCGCTCGTTGATCTCGTCGATCACCGCGTCGGCGGACTCGCGGTCAAGGGTGTGGTCGTTCTCGGTCAGCTTCCGCTCCGAGTAGGTGTCCGGCACCTGCTTGACCAGGACAACGATATTGGTCATGGGTCTCCTTCGGCGCACACGCAAGGCGTTACTGAGCGGTAAATTACAGCTCCGCGTTCACGCTACGCCCCCCGAGGTGACCGCCTTCACCTGGATCGGCGATTTCCTTGGACGATCGTCCCACGATCTCCTCCGGCGGTCCGCGGACGGGATCCGACTGCCCCGCTCGGCGCCCGGTGAACCGTGTTTTGGGCCGGAAGGCGCAACCGTCTCCCCCTGACGGGTGGACACGGGCGCTAACCTGCCGACGTGCCCGTAGCAGTGATCACCGATTCGACCGCCTGCCTGCCCGGACAACTGGTGGCCCAGTGGGGTGTGGCGGTCGTGCAGGTCCAGATCGAGGCGGACGGCCGCCTCGACGACGAGTCCCGGTACGACCGGGGGGAGCTGATCGAGCTGATCCGGGCGGGCCACGACGTCCGGACCAGACCACCGGACCCCGGTGCCTTCTTCTGGACCTTCCAGGACGCGGTGAGCGCGGGCGCTGACGCGGTCGTGAGCGTGCACCTCTCGCGCCGGATGTCGGCGACCGCCGAGGCCGCGATGCAGGCCGCCCGGCAGGTGGGCGTCCCGGTCCACGTCGTCGACAGCGCCACGACGGGGATGAGCCTCGGCTACGCCGCGCTGTCGGCCGCCCGTGCCG
>NZ_KI912213.1:86118-90448 GCF_000231035.2 Saccharomonospora iraqiensis subsp. paurometabolica YIM 90007
CCGCCCGTGCCGCCGCCGCGGGGGCCGCGCCCGAGCGGGTGGTCGAGGCCGCGGAACGGCGGGCCTCCTCGGCCGAGGAACTGATCTACGTCGACACCCTCGAGTACCTGCGCCGGGGTGGGCGCATCGGCGCGGCGTCGGCCCTGCTCGGCGGGGCACTGTCGATCAGACCGGTGCTCACCGTGCGGGAGGGAGAGGTGGCCCCGATGGCCCGTATCCCGGGCACGAAACGGGCGCTCAACCGGCTCGCCGACCTCGCCGCGGACCACGCGGGGGACCGGCCCGTGGACGTGGCCGTGGCATGCGTGACCCGGTCGGACCGCGAGATGACGCTGATCCGGCGGCTCCGCGAGCGCATCCCCCGGCTGAACGACATCATGCTGGTCGAGGCGAGCACGGTGATCATCGCGCACGTCGGTCCCGGTGCCCTCGGCGTCACGGTCGCCCCGACGTTGTAGACACGGGCGGACGGCGGGAGATCCGGGGTGCGCGACCCGCCCGCAGGCCCCGCGCGTGCCACGCAGTCACCCGGGACTTCCCCGGACCACTCGCACATGTAGAGTGCTATCTCAATGTCGGAAGCGACCCTGGGGGAGGGCACTTGACCAGGTACGTACCGAATGCGCTGACGACTCGGACCATGGAGACCCTGTTGTCCGACCTTGCACGCGCGACGGCCGTCGGAACGGTCTCGTGGTCGATCAAGAAACCGCGGACACGCGAGGGGGGGTCGAGGTCCGCACCGTTCTCGAAGAGTGCCCTGTAGGACGTTTGCTCATCTACTGGGTCGATCCACGACCCGACCGCATTCATGTCTCCTACGTGGTGGACAACGTGCCGGTACGGAGACTCGATGTCAACGACAGTCACAAGGACTGGATCGACGTGACGCACAAGCACAGATACCTGCCCAATGGGACGAGTGACGCCTACCTACCCGACGACATCCCCCGAGTACCGCTCGGCCCCACGGTTCCTCCGGGTACCTACCGGGCGGTCTTCGAAGCGTTCGCCGCCGAGTGCTGTGTCGCTCTTCCTGAGGGATACTGGACGGATCCGGGGAGGTGACCAGCGTGGACGAGAAGAAGATCGCTCCAGCGCTTCTGTCATACGTCAACGACGACATCGTGGTCACCCCTTACGGCCACGGCCACCTCGTGACAACACCGATGCGGTTCTACGACGGCGATCGGGTGACGTTGTTCGTCGAGTCCGACGAAGGCGGCATTCGCGTGACCGACCAGGGCACGACCGCGATGCGTCTGCACATGGCCGAGGTGAACATCGACAGCCCGAGCGTGTCAGAGGCATGGAGACACTCCGTGGCCGAATCGGGCGGCGACTCGCTCGCCGCAGAAGAGGGCGTCATCGGAGCACGGGGGAACGCTCAGCACCTCGGGAGACTTGTTTTCGCCGTTGCCGAGTCGGTGCTGAGGATCGATCAACTCCGGTGGCTGGCGTCGGCGAGCAAACCGGTTCCCTTCCGCGACCGCGTCATCGGTCGGCTCATCGATATCGCAGGTAGTCACGGGAAAGTGACCCGGCGTGCTTCGCTGCCACAGAAGTCGGGACGGACCCGCCAGGTCACCGCCGCGGTGGCCGAACCGGAAGCAAACCGGATCTACGTCCAGGCGGTGCCGCAAGGGGACAGCGGCCGAGCCGTCGAGCACTGCTTCTACGTCTTCAGCCACGCTGACGTCCCCCGGGAACGCACGCTGGCGGTCGCGTCAGGAAGCCGGGACCACTGGCCCGTGGACCTCGTGAACGAGCTCAACGACGTGACCGAAGTCGCCTTCTACGATGATCCCGATCAGCTCCGATCCATGCTCACCACCCGGCTCGCGGCAGCACGGTAGTTACCTCGGGCTCCCGGGCTCGACCAGGATGTCGGCGGGGACCGTGACGCCCGCCGGGGGCACGACCGGGTGGCCACCGCGCGGGAACCTCCCCCGGTTCGGGTCGAGTACGGTGCGCTGTGCAGGGTGTCACCGTCGCCGGGCCCCTCCGCCGGATTCGGTGGGCGTCGGGTTCCGCCGGAGCCACGCTGTACGGAACCGAGAAGCACCAGGAGACCCCGCACGTGTCACCCACAGCCGCAGACCGGGCCGCCACGCTGCACCTCACCGGGGAGCGCACGGTCCCGGACGTGCCCGAGGAGAACTACTGGTTCCGGCGGCACGAGGCCGCCTACGCGGCGCTGGTGCCGTACTGCCGGGACGCGGTCGTGCTGGAGACCGGGTGCGGCGAGGGCTACGGCGCCGCGCTGATCGCCGGACACGCACACCGGGTGCTCGCCCTCGACTACGACCGGGTCACCACGGAGCACGCCGCGCGCCGCTACCCCGACGTGGAGGTGGCCCTGGCCGACCTCTCCGCCCTGCCCGTGGCCACCGGGGCCGTCGACGTCGTCGCCAACCTCCAGGTCCTCGAACATCTGCGGGACCAGGAGGGGTTCCTGGCCGGGTGCCGCCGGGTGCTGCGCCCCGGTGGCAGGCTGCTGGTCACCACGCCGAACCGGCTGACCTTCACGCCCGACTCCCCCACCCCGCTGAACCCGTTCCACACCCGGGAGCTCTCACCCTCCGAACTGGACACTCTGCTGCACGACTCCGGCTTCGTGGTGGAGTCGCTGCGGGGCCTGTACCACGGTGCCGGAGCGGCCGAACTGGACCGGCGTTACGGTGGCTCGGTCATCGACGCCCAACTGGACGTCGTGCTGGGCTCGCTGCCGGGGCAGGCCGTGTGGCCGGAGCCGCTGCTGTCCGACGTCGCCGCGCTGACCGCCGCCGACTTCGACCTGCACGACGGCGACCCGCACGGGGGCGACCTGGACGCCTGCCTGGACCTCGTCGCCGTAGCGGCCGCGCCGTGACGCACGCGGGCGCGGGCAGCGGCGAGGAGGGCACGTTCTGTCTCGTGCTGCACAGCCACCTGCCGTGGCTCGCCCACCACGGCGCCTGGCCGGTGGGTGAGGAGTGGCTGTACCAGGCGTGGGCGCACTCCTACCTGCCGGTGGTGGACCTGCTGCGCCGGTTCGCCGGGGAGGGCAGGCGGGACGTGCTGACCCTCGGCGTGACACCGGTGCTCGCCGCGCAGCTGGACGACCCGTACAGCCTGCGCGCCTTCCACGAGTGGCTCGGGCACTGGCGGCTGCGCGCCGAGCACGCGGCCTCGCTGTGGCGGGGCCGGGAGCCGCTGGCCGACCTCGCCGCCGTCGAGCACCGCGCCGCGCTGGCGGCCACCGACGAGTTCGAGACCCGCTGGCGGCACGGGTTCTCCCCCGTTCTTCGGTCCCTTGTGGACGAGGAGGTGGTGGAACCGCTGGGTGGTCCCGCCGCGCACCCGTTCCAGCCCTTGCTCGACCCGCGCGTACGGGAGTTCGCCCTGCGCACCGGGCTGGAGGACACCGCGCTGCGGATCGGTGGGCGCCCCGGCGGGATCTGGGCCCCCGAGTGCGGATACGCCCCCGGCATGGAGGACGATTACGCCGCCGCGGGCGTGCGCCGGTTCCTCGTGGACGGTCCGGCGCTGCGCGGCGACACCTCGGCCGCACACCCCGTGGGTTCGTCCGACGTGGTCGCGTTCGGACGCGATCTGGAGGTCACCTACCGGGTGTGGTCACCGAAATCGGGGTATCCGGGCCACGCCCACTACCGCGACTTCCACACCTGGGACCACGACGTGGGGCTCAAACCGGCGCGGGTGACCGGGAAACACGTCGCGCCCGCGGACAAGGCCCCGTACGACCCCGCACTGGCCGGCGGAACGCTGCGCGGGCACGTGGACGACTTCGTCGACACGGTCGTGACCCGGCTGCGCGCGCTGCGCGCGCGGCACGGCAGGCGTTCACTGGTGGTCGCCGCGTACGACACCGAACTCTTCGGGCACTGGTGGCACGAGGGGCCCGCGTGGCTGGAGGCGGTGCTGCGCGCGCTGCCGGAGGCCGGGGTGCGGGTCACCACCCTGCGCGGCGCGGTGGAGGCGGGGCACCTGGCGGGTCCGGTGCGGCTGCCGGCCTCGTCCTGGGGCTCGGGCAAGGACTGGCGCGTCTGGGACGGCGAGCAGGTGGCCGACATGGTGCGGGACAACGCGGACCTGCAGCGCAGGCTGCTCGCGTTCGTCGACGGCACGACGGCCCCGCGCACGAGCCGGGATCCGGTGGCCGACCAGGCCGTCACGGAGGCGATGCTGGCACTGTCCAGCGACTGGGCCTTCATGGTGACCAAGGACTCGGCCGCCGACTACGCACGGGCCCGCGCCGAACGGCACACCGCGGCATTCCACCGGCTGGCGGCCCCGTCCCGCCACGACGCGGGAGCCGCCCGCGCCG
>NZ_KI912213.1:90548-121482 GCF_000231035.2 Saccharomonospora iraqiensis subsp. paurometabolica YIM 90007
CTGCGCGCGGCGTCGCACCCGTTCGGGCACCTCGACGCCCGCAACCTGCGGGGCTGACCGGCGGGCCGGACCGACGGATCTGCGGGTGGGCTACCCGGGGGTCTCCGGGTCCGGTCCCGGTTCGGGGTGTCCGCCGCCCGCCGCGAGCACCGCCCGGTTGGTCTCGGCGACCACGGCCGCGGTCACCTTCACCACCCTGCGGTCGTAGGTGAGCAGGCCGTTGACCTCGTTCTCCACGTCGGTGAGCTGGGTGTAGACGGCACCGGACAGGCCCTGCTCCCGGATCGCCGCCCGCACCGCGGTGGCGATCTCGACGTACCGTCCGGTCAGCCGCTCCGGGTCGGACACGGTCTCGTAGGCCACCGGCTCCCCGGGCCACACGTGCCCCGGCAGGGTGAGCCCGATCCCGCCGTACTCGCCGTCCACCACGGCACGCGCGTCGCGGACCTCCGGGGTGCCCGGCCCCACGTAGGTGTGGTCGTCGTAGAGGTCCCCGGCCCCGGTGTCCGGGTGCGAGTGACAGCAGTTGACCCCGCTGGCCGCCACCACCAGCCGGGTCGGGTCCGCGTCGCGGACGGTGCCGGTCACCCGTGCCGTGTCGTACTCGCCCCAGCCCTCGTTGAACACCACCCAGACGACGACCGACGGCGCGTTGGCCAGCTGTCCGACCATCGCGGCGAGTTCGCTCTCGAAGCGCTCCCGCGCCCGCCGCGCGGGGGTGGGCTGCGGCCCCGGCGGGTTGTCCAGCACGACCGGGAGGGACGGCATGTCCTGCCAGACGAGCAGGCCGAGCCGGTCGGCCCAGTGGTACCAGCGGGCGCTCTCGACCTTGACGTGTTTGCGCACGCTGTTGAACCCGAGCGCCTTCGCCCGTTCGAGATCGGAGCGCAGCGCCTCGTCCGTGGGGGCGGTGTAGACGCCGTCCGGCCAGTATCCCTGGTCCAGCAGGGTGTGCAGGAACGTGATCCGCCCGTTCAGCGCGATCCGGGGGCGGGAGTGCCCGTCGTCGACGAGTTCGACCGTGCGCAGCCCGGTGTAGCTGGTGACCTCGTCGACGACCCGGCCGTCGGCCTCGTGCAGACGCACGGTGACGTCGTAGAGGTACGGATCGTCCGGGCTCCACAACCGGGCACCGGGCACGTCCAGCCGGAGCCGCCGTCCCGCCGGGCCGCGTGTCCGCGCCACCGGGCCGCCGTCCGGCTCGGAGACCACCACCTCCACCTCCGGCGCGGGCGGAGCCGCCTCGTCCGGACCCTCCCGGTCGTCCGGGCCGCCCTGGCCATCCTGGTCGTCCGGAGCGTCGGCGCCGTCCGGCCCGTCCGGCGTCCCCGTCCCCGGCCCGGCGTCGGTGTGCACGACGACGTCGACACCCCGCAGGTCCGGCACCAGGTCGAGTCCGGTGACGTGCACGGCGGGCACACACTCCAGCCACACCGTCTGCCAGATGCCGGAACATCCGGTGTAGAGGATGCCCCCGGGCCGGTCGGCCTGCTTGCCCACCGGGAAGGTGCCCCGGTTGCCCTCGTCGTCGGCGCGGACGAGGATCTCCTGCTCGTCGGTGTCCCGCAGCACGTCGGTGATGTCGACGGAGAACGCCGTGTACCCGCCCTCGTGCCGGGCGAGGAACTGGTTGTTCACCCACACCGTGGCGATCTGGTCGACGGCGCCGAAATGCAGCAGCACCCGCTCCCGGCGCCACCTGTCGGGAACGTCGACGGTGCGCCGGTACCACATCCGCTCGTCGGCGCGCCCGATCCCGGACAACGCGGACTCGGGCGGATAGGGGACGAGGATGCGCTCACCCCGGTGCGGCCCCTCCCGCTCCCCGGCGGGGACGCCGACGTAGTCCCACGGACCGTTCAGCGTGCGCCACCGTGGGCGGAACAGCTGGGGGCGGGGGTGTTCGGGCAGGGCGTGGTCCGGTCCCACCCGGTCGCTCCACGGTGTGGTCATCGACGTGTGCGGCGGTGCGGGCACCGGGGCCCGCAACGGTGCTCGACTGTTCACGCCCACCGATGCTGGCACAGGAGCGGTTATCGCCCCGGTGAAGTCGGGCGGGGTCGGCGCACCCGGGCCGACCGGTGAGTAACCTCCAGGCATGCGCGTGCTGATGCTGTCCTGGGAGTACCCACCGGTGGTGGTCGGCGGACTCGCCCGGCACGTCCACGCGCTGGCCCGGCACCTCGTCGCGGACGGGCACGAGGTGGTGGTGCTGTGCCGGCACGTCGCGGGCACCGACGCCGGCACCCACCCGACCAGCGACGAGCGGGTGGACGGCGTGCGGGTGGTCCGGGTCGCCGAGGACCCGATGCACCTCACCTTCGAGCGCGACCTGGTGGCCTGGACCCTGGCGATGGGACACGGGATGATCCGCGCGGGCACCGCGCTGGTGCGAGACTGGCGGCCCGACGTGGTGCACGCCCACGACTGGCTGGTCACCCATCCCGCGATCGCGCTGGCCGAGGCGGCGCACGTTCCGCTCATCGGGACGATCCACGCCACCGAGGCGGGCCGCCACTCGGGGTGGCTCTCCCACCCGCTGAACCAACAGGTGCACTCGGTGGAGTGGTGGCTGGCCAACCGGGTGGACGCACTGATCACCTGTTCGGAGGCCATGCGCGGGGAGGTCGCCACCCTCTTCGACCTGGACCCCACGGACATCACCGTGATCCACAACGGCATCGAGGAGCGGAGCTGGCAGGTCCCGGGCGAGGCGGTGCGGCGGGCCCGGGCCGGGCACGCCGCCGCCTCGGCGCCGCTGCTGCTGTACTTCGGCAGACTGGAGTACGAGAAGGGGGTGCAGGACCTGCTCGCGGCGCTGCCCGCGGTCCGGCGACGGCATCCCGGGTCCCGGCTCGTGATCGCGGGAGAGGGCAGGCACCGTGGCGAACTCGTGGACCACACCGCCGAACTGGACCTCAGCGGGGCCGTGGACTTCGTGGGACACCTGCCCGACCACGAACTGCGCGCCGTGCTCGCGGCGGCGGACGCGGTGGTGCTGCCGAGCCGGTACGAACCGTTCGGCATCGTGGCACTGGAGACCGCCGCCGCGCGGGTGCCGCTGGTGGCCTCCACGGCGGGCGGGCTCGGCGAACTCGTCGTGGACGGCGAGACCGGCCTGGCCTTCACCCCGGGGGACGTGGACGCCATCGCACGCTCGGTCGACCGGGTGCTGGCCGACACCGGGGCCGCCTCCCGCCGCGCGGACGCGGCGCGGTCCCGCCTGGCCACGGACTTCGACTGGGTCCGCATCGCCGGACAGACCGCCGACGTCTACCGCAGGACCCGCCCCGCCGCCCCGCACACCCCGGGCAGGCCGAAAATCCCGACGGGCAACGCCTTCCACCCGTAGGTGTGTCGATTCGGGCCCGTGGCCGGGTGGCCGGTCAGGAGCGGTACCGGGCGCGGTAGCGCTCGTGCAGCACCGCGTCCCGCTCCGCGCGGGCGGCCTTGCGGGTGGCCGCGGCCGTCCCGTGGGCGAAGCCGTGCCGGGCCACCCGGTTCTCGCAGTTCTCGTCGGCGTAGGCGAGCGAGTAGAAGCCGCCCACCAGCGCCGCCATCAGGCACAGCACCAGGCGCAGCCACAGCGGGCCGGGCAGCAGCAGCCACACCGACACCAGTGGTGCGATCAGCACGGCGGTGCGGGCCGCGTGCCGCCACAGGTAGTGCCGGGCGGTCACGTCGTGCAGCACCCATTCCCGGTACCGCTCCGGCAACCGGCCCCCGGCCGCGTACCACACCCAGCGCACCGGGCCGGGCCGCCGCACCGGCCGTTCCCCCGGCGCCCGACCCCGCCGTTGCCCCCGATCCGGTTCCGCCGGACGATCTTCCTGCGTCACACGGCGCAGCCTAGGCCGTCCCCCGGTTCTCCGTCCGCGCCACCGAGAGCGGCCTCACGGCCCGGACCGGTCGGACCGCCCCAGCACCTCCGCGACGAAGTCGCTCTTGGCCCGCGTGTAGGCCTCCCGGTCCCCGGCGTGGCGGGTGGCCAGGCACCGCTTCAGCGCGGCGTAGCGGGCGGTGAGTCCGGGGTCCCGGCGCAGGGTGTCCCGGAAGGCGAGCTGTGCGTACCACCGGGGGTGCCCCGCGGGGAGCAGGTGCAGATGGGCCACCCTGTGGACTCCGGAGGCGTCCGGCTTGACGAAGAACCTCCGCCACGGGCGCCCGTCCCGCTCCGGTGGCACCGCGCACCAGCCGTCGGCGGCCAGCTCCGCCGCCGCCTCGCGGGCCACCACGTCGGGATCGCCGACCGACGCCATCAGGTCGACGACGGGTTTCGCGGGCAGGTCCGGGACGGCGGTGGAGCCGATGTGCTCGACGCCGTCGACCAGCCAGGGCCCGAGCACGACGGCCAACCGGACGCTCTCGGCCCGCGCCGACTCCCGCCACCCGGGGTCGGGGGAACGGATCTCCGGCGGTTCGTGGGCCCACGCGGGGACAGCACCCTCCATCGCGGACGAGCATAGGCACGGCAGCCGCCCCGGCGCACACCGCGGTCGCCGACTCTGACACATTCTGCGTATGCCGACACCGACCCGGTCCCGTGACCTGTCCGTCTTCGTCAACGCCGCGCTGCGCAAACCGGGCCTCGTCGGCGCGGTGAGCCCGAGTTCCGCCCGGCTGGCGGAACAGCTGTCCGTCGTCGTGCCCCGCTCGGGACGACCCACCGTGGTGGAACTGGGCGCGGGCAGCGGCGCGGTGAGCCGGGTGGTCGGCGAGCGGCTCCCGACCGGTGGCAGGCACCTCGCGGTGGAGATCGACCCGACGCTGGCCGCCCACCTGCGTGCGGCCCATCCCGGTCTCACCGTCGTGTGCGGCGACGCGGCGCGCCTGCGTGCGCTGCTGGGCGAGGAGCGGGTCGGGAGTGCCGACGCCGTGGTGGGCGGGTTGCCGTGGTCGCTGTTCGCCGTGGAGGCGCAACGGCGGATGCTCGGCGAGGTGGCCGGGGCGCTCGCGCCCGGGGGCGGATTCAGCACCTTCGCCTACCGGCACGCCGCACACCTCGCCGGGGCCCGGCGGTTCCGGCGGCTGCTGGACGAGTACTTCGACGAGGTCGTGACCACCCGCACGGTGTGGCGCAACGTGCCGCCCGCCCTGGTCTACGTGTGCCGGCGCCCGCGCGTCCCCGGCCCCGCAGCGGGCTGAGGCCCGGCCCCCGGGGCCACGGGACGGCCCCGGGGACCGGGCCGCCCCTCACAGCGCGCCGGTGTGTTCCACCATGATCCCGCGGATGCCCTTCAGCTCCCCGAGCAGCGTGCTGGACACCTCCACCGGGTAATCCGGGATCTCCATCCGGAACTCCTCCCCACCACAGACGAGCACCTGCACCGGGGTGTCGCCCCGGTGTGCCGACAGCGCCGACCGCAGCTCCTGCACCACGTCCCGGTCGAGCCTGCCCGCGTCCGCGCGCAGCACGAACGGCAGGTCCCCGCTGACCGGATTGTGCTCGGCGTCGGAGATGTCCAGGGTGACCATCGTCGAGGCGAACACGCTCATCGTGTCGTCCCGCCAGTTCACCCGGCCCTTGACGGCGACCGCGCTGTCGGTGACCAGCTCCTCCCCCATGACCGAGTACGCCTTGGCGAAGAACAGCACCTCGATGGAGGCGTCCAGGTCCTCGACGGTGACGATCGCCCACGGCTCGCCCTTCTTGGACACCTTCCGGTCGATGCTGCTGATGATCCCGGCGACGGTGATCTCGCCCTCCGCCGGTGCCTCGTGCTTGAGGGTGGCGATCGGCTTCGGGGCGTGCTTGCGCAGGATGCCCTCCGCGCCGTCCAGCGGATGGGCGGAGACGTACAGGCCGAGCATGTCGCGTTCGTAGGCGAGCAGCTCCTTGCGCGGCCACTCCTCCGGCCCGAACGTCAGGTGCGCCAACGGGGAAGTGCCCGCGGCGTCCTCCGCACCGGTGTCCGCGCCGCCGAACAGGTCGAACTGCCCCAGGGCCTCCTGCTTCTTCAGGCCCGCGACCGCCTCCACGGCCTCCTCGTGCACACGCAACAGCGACAGCCGGGTGAGGCCGAAACTGTCGAACGCCCCCGCCTTGATCAGTGACTCGATCACCCGCTTCTGGCACACCGTCGCGGGGACCTTCTCCAGGAAGTCCGCGAACGACCGGTACCCACCCTTCTCCCGCCGGGTCTCGATGATCGCGCGCGCGACCCCGGCGCCGACGTTGCGGACGGCCCCCAGCCCGAAGCGGATGTTCCCGCCCACGGCCGCGAACTGCACGCCCGACTCGTTGACGTCCGGCGGGAGGACCTTCACCCCCATGCGACGGCACTCGGACAGATAGACCGCGCTCTTGTCCTTGTTCCCCGAGTTCGCGGTCAGCTGGGCGGCCATGAACTCGGCCGGGTAGTGCGCCTTCAGGTACGCGGTCCAGTAGGAGACCAGCGCGTACCCGGCGGTGTGGGACTTGTTGAAGGCGTAGCCGGCGAACGGCCCCATCACGTCCCACAGCGTCTGCGCGGCCTCCTCGCTGAAGCCGTTCTCCTGCATCCCGGCGAGGAACTTCGCGGATTCCTTCGCGATGACCTCGGGCTTCTTCTTGCCCATCGCCTTGCGCAGCAGGTCGGCCTCGCCCAGCGTGTAGCCGGCGAGTTGCTGGGCGATCGCCATCACCTGCTCCTGATACACCAGCAGGTGGTACGACTCGCCCAGGATCGGGTCCAGCGCGTCCTTCAGTTCCGGGTGGATGGGCTTGATCGGCGCGCGCCCGTTCGACCGTTCCGCGTAGGCCATGTGCGCGTTCGCCGCCATCGGCCCCGGCCGGTACAGCGCCAGGGCGGCGGAGACGTCGCCGAAGTGGGTCGGCCCCATCGCCCGCAGCAGGGTCCGCATCCCCGCACCGTCGAGCTGGAACACGCCGAGCGTGTCCCCCTTCGCCAGCAACCGGTAGGTCTGCTCGTCCGCCAGGCCGAGGGTGTCCAGATCGATGTCGGTCCCGTAATTCTCCCGCACGGACCGGATCGCGTCCTCGATGATGGTCAGCGTGGACAACCCGAGGAAGTCCATCTTCAGCAGCCCGATCTCCTCACAGGCCGGGTAGTCCCAGCCGGTGATGATCGCCCCGTCGTCCCGCATCCACAGCGGCAGGACGTCGAGCAGCGGCTCGGAACTCAGGATGTAGGCGCACGCGTGCACGCCCGCGTTGCGGATCAGTCCTTCCAGCCCGCGGGCGGTGTTGAAGATCGTCGACACGTCCTGATCGGTCTCGATCAGGGACCGGATCTCCGCGGCCTCCGGATAGCGTTCGTGTTGCGGGTCGACGATGCCCGCGAGCGGGATGTCCTCCGCGGCGACCGGCGGCGGGAGCGCCTTCGTCATCCGCTCGGCCATGGCGAAGCCCGGCTGCCCGTAGTGCGCGCGGGCGGCGTCCTTGAGCGCGGCCTTCGTCTTGATCGTGCCGAAGGTGAGGACCTGGGCGACGTTCTCCTGGCCGTACTTGTCGCGCGTGTAGGCCATCACCTCGTCCCGGCGACGGTCGTCGAAGTCGAGGTCGATGTCCGGCGGGGAGTCCCGCTCGGGGTTCAGGAACCGCTCGAAGATCAGTGAGTGCTCGATCGGGTCCAGGTTGATGATCTGAAGGATGTACGACACCAGCGCCCCGGTGGCACTGCCGCGCCCGGGACCGACCCGGATCCCCTGCGACTTCGCCCAGCGCACCAGGTCGCCGACGACCAGGAAGTAGGAGGCGTAGCCCTTCTCGCAGATGACATTGAGCTCCCACTCCACCCGCTGCCGGTACTCGTCGGTGAGCCCCTCCGGGAACCGGTGCGGGATCAGCTCCTCCACCTCGGCCCGGAGCTTGTCCTCCTCGGTCTGCCCGGGCGCGAGGGTGACCCGCGGCATCCGGTCGCTCTCGGTGAAGACCTCCTCGTACGACTCGATCCGCTCGGCGATCTCCAGGGTCGTGTCGCACGCCCCGGGGACCTCCTTCTCCCAGTAGTCGCGCATCTCCTCGGCCGACTTGAGGTAGAAGTCGTCGCTGTCGAACTTGAACCGTTTCGGGTCGGTCAGCGTCCTGCCGGTCTGCACGCACAGCAACGCGCCGTGCGACTCCGCCTGGTCCGCGGTGACGTAGTGGCTGTCGTTGGTCGCCACCGGCGTCAGATCCAGCTCCTTGCGCAGCCGCAGCAGGTCCTCGCGGATCGAGCGCTCGATGGACAGCCCGTGGTCCATCAGCTCCAGGAAGAAGTTCTCGGCACCGAAGATGTCCCGGTAGTCGGCCGCGGCCTGCACCGCCTCCTTGTACTGGCCGAGCCGCAGCCGGGTCTGCACCTCCCCGGACGGGCAGCCGGTCGAGGCGATGATCCCCTCGGCGTGCTCGGCGATCAGTTCCCGGTCCATCCGGGGTTTGCGGTAGTAGCCCTCGAAGGAGGCCAGCGAGGACAACCGGAACAGATTGCGCAGGCCGGTGGCGTTGCGGGCCCACATCGTCAGGTGGGTGTAGGAACCACCACCGGAGACGTCCCCGCCGCTCTCGGTCGCGTCGCTGTCCTCACCGGTGCGGGACTTGCCCCAGAAGACCGGCTTCTTGTGGTACCGCGAGGCCGGAGCCACGTACGCCTCGATCCCGATGATCGGCTTGACGTTCGTCTTCCGCGCCTGCGCGTAGAAGTCGTGCGCGCCGAACATGTTGCCGTGGTCGGTCATCGCCACCGCGGGCTGTCCGAGCCGCTCGGCCTCAGCGAACAGCGGGGCGAGCTTCGCCGCGCCGTCGAGCATCGAGTACTCGGTGTGCACATGCAGGTGAGCGAACTGCTCCGGCACGCTGGATCTCCTTCTCGGGCAACGCGGGATGGTGTCCGTCGACGCTAGCTCAGGGCGCGCGGGCCCACCCCGGGTGGCCCCGGCGTGTCCGACCACCCGTCCGGGGGTTCGCCGCCCCGGCGACATCCACCGACATCGGCTGCGGTGTCCCGGGGCGGGACGAACCGGTCCGCCGACGGTCACCGTAGCGGGACCGACCTCCCGGCTCCTACGCTGAGCCGATGGCTGATCCACTGTCGGTGACCACCACCACGCCCGACCGCGATTCCGCGGCCACGCTCGCGGCTTCCGCGGTCCAGGAGAAGCTCGCAGCCACCGCCCAGGTCCACGGCCCGGTGCTGTCCTACTTCTGGCACCTCGGCGAGGCGGGCGAGGGGGAGGAGTGGCTCGTGACGCTGAAGACCACCAGCGACCGGTATGCCGAACTCGAAGCGCACCTCGTCGCCCGACACCCGTGGGAGAAACCCGAGGTGACCGCGGTGAAGCTCACCGAGGGAGCCGCCCACTACCTCCGTTGGATGGAGACCGCCACGGCACGGACCGACGGCTAGACACCGATCCGGCCCAGGACGTCCCCGACCTGCGGCAGACTCCGGTGGTGTGCCAGTCGACGGGCAACCGTCTCGATCCGTTCGACCGGACGTGCCGAAGCGACACCCTCGGCGAGACCGTGCGCCACGTCGATTCCCCCCGCATCACCGACGACGGCGTGTGCGAAGGCCGCTCGCTCAAGAAGCAGCGCCGCAACCCTCGGCCCTGCGCTCGCCCGTGCCTTCTCGTACGCGGCGCGGGCCGTGTCGGTACCGTCCTGCGCGGTGACCGTCTCCTGATAGGCGACGAAGGCCAACGCGTTCCCCTCCAGACAGGCGTCACCGGCTTCACGCGCCGCCTGGAGACTGGTCTGGTAATGCTCCCGAGCGCGCGCATGTTCACCGGCGTCGAAGGCCGCCCATCCCGCCATCTGGTGTTGCTCTCCGAGCAGAGACCGGAGCCTGTTCCGCACCTCAGCACCGCATGTGGCCTCGCGGAGGAGGCGTTCGGTCACTCCGACCTGCGAGGCATAGGTCGCGTAGGTGTCTCCGCCTCCGAGAACATCGTCGAGACGTCGGAGACGGGCGGTATGCCGGTACAGCCGTTCGGCGTCACGAACCCCGAGGTGGCCCGACGAAGGTTCCGGTGAAGGCACGGAGACCGCGGTCACTGCTCCGGCCAGTACTCCCATGAACTGTCTTCTGCGCACCTGTCCGAGCTCCCCCCGTTCCCGTCTCCGACGCGCTCTCGTGACGGCCACCGCCCCGCGCAGAACCTCGACGGGGACGTCGAACGTAGCCGCGTAGTGCTTCTGCCACCACGGCGTCAGTATGCGACGTTCGCTCTCCCACCGGGAGATCTCGTTGCGGGTCACAGCGCGTCCCGCTCTCCGCGAGAGCAGGTCGGCCTGCTCAGCTTGTGACCTGCCGGCCCGGATCCGAAGCACACGCAGCGTTCGCCCGATGGTCTGGTCGTCCACCACTCGCCCTCTCTGGACACCCCTTCCGGCCACCCCGCGGCGAAACGGTCACCTCGCGGGGCACCTCCCGGACCTCGTTCGTCCTGCCAACCTCAACACCCATGATGCTGCATGTCACAGGGTGCTCACCCGTTGAGGTCAAGTATGTCGCAACTCCGAGAGAGCACCTTCCGTCCTCGCCTGCGGGAGAGCTCCGGTGATCGCCCGGGATCGTGCTCTGCTGGCTCGCCTCGCGACCGTGAACCGGACGCTGGGAGGGGTGGTGTCCGACCTGATGGCGCACCAGGACGACGGACAGCTCCCCGGGCCGCGTCTGCGCGAACTCGCCGACGCGCTGCGTCAGGTGGCTGACGACATGCGGGCCCGCGCCGACGAGCTCACCGGGGCCACCGATACGTCATCCCGCACGGCCGATGAGTGATGCGCCCACGGACCTGTTGCCGCGTGTCGACCCGCGGCCGCCGCGGTGGCCCGAGGTCGACCCGGATCTGTTACCCCCGGCCACCGCGCCGCGCCTGACCGACGACCTGCTGCGGCGCGTACTCGCGGGGCTGCGTGCCCTCGATCGAGGAGACGAGAGGTGACCTCTTCACTGATCATCGTGGTGGCGGCGTTCGGTTCCGCTGGTGCGCTCTCTGCGGGAACGAGCCCGTGCCACGGCCGGACCTTTCCCTCGGGCTCGTGGAAGGCAGGTCCTGTCCCGACTGCGTGGCGGCCTGTCTGGCCGACACCTCGCGGGCGCACTGGTGCGCCGTCGACACCGTCGGCTGCGGGGGCGACTCCTCTCCAGATGGGCGGCACCCGCATACGTGAAGGGCCCCTCCCCCGCGCCGGATGCGGGGGAAGGGCCCTCCACGGCTACCACGCACCACGCGCGGGTCCGGGACGGACTCAGCTCAGGAGTCCATCAGATAGCGGGCGTAGGCACCGGTCGTGAAGAAGCTGGGCAGCTTCTCCCCGAGCGCGGTCTCGACGAGGATCTCCCGGGCGTCGGCCAGCCGGTTGCCCGCGCCGAGACGGCGCGGCACCGGTGCCACGCAGCCAGGCGTCCAGGTAGCGCAGCGCCACGTTGATGTTCGACCGCAGACCCTGCTCGGTGACCTCTCCCCCAGCGCTCGCCACGTGTGTGTCCTTGACTTCACTCGACTGGCGGCTGCTCTTCCAGACAACGACGTGCACGGTAGTGATCGTCAGCAACAATCGACAAAGTATCGCGCACTGGGGACTTGAGAACATTGCATAAAAAACGTCAACTCGTCGACGCAAGCCGATCATCGTCATGACTGCTCTTCTTCTTGCGAGCACGTTCGCGCCGTCTGCGTCAGCGGCGACGCCCGCAACCGACGACACTACAGGGTCGACTTCTTCGCCTGAAGCTGACGCGATGACCAATCCCTTGGACCACCCCGCAGGCTTTCCGCCCGTTCCAGGGGTAGACCCTGAGAGAGAGCTTGACCCCGACGCGGTTCCCGGATCGAAGCCAAATCCCCCGTCAAGGGACAAGACAGAGACGCAAGGCAACATAAATGAATGGGAAACGACGGCGATCGGCTGCACGCCGGTGACCCGCGCTCACCGCCCGCACCTATCCTCCGGCGACATATCCGCGCACGGGACTTGGGACAAGGGAAGCTGCACGAACAACTATGCGAGCGTCGAAATCTGGCTACAGGAATGGTACACCGATGGCACTTGGCGGACCAAGGCCTACGACGAGCGAACGGTTGCCTACGGGGGCGGACGTGGCAGAGCCGCAGTCGCGCGTGTAGCGTGTCAAGACGGCAGAGCCACCGACTGGCGTGCGGTTGTCGATGTAGACGTGAATGACGAAATCGACACATCGGAGCAGGCTGTCAATGTGGTGCGGGGGTTCGCCTGCAGAGTTTTCTGATCAGGAGGGAAGGATGAGCGGCGCGGCTCCCCGGGACAGCAGCGAGACGGCCCGGCCCGGCTCGGTGCCGGGCGGCGGTGGCCCCGAAGGGCTCCTGATCGCCGCGCTGTTCGGGGACCTGTCGCCGCACCCGTGGCGCGACCCCGCCGCCGCATCCGAGGACCCGCACAGCCTGTTCGAGAAGCGGTCCCGGGCGATGGGGTGGCTGGCGGACCTGAGCACGGTGCGCGCGGGCGGGACGGACCCGGTCCCGGACCGCGCGACGGGAACCGGCACGGGCGGGATCGCCCCGGAGAGCTCGTGGAGCATGCACGAGGCCGGCCCGGAACTCCCGGGCCTGGAGCCGGACTCACCGTTGGCGGCCTGGTTCCAGGTGGGCCTCGGCCCGGTCCCGCCCGACCGGCCGCTGCCCGCGCAGCCCTTCCTGTGCTGCGCCGACGACGTGCTCGCCCGGTTCGGCACTCTCCGGCTCCGTGCCGTGCAGCTGCTGCTGCCCGTGCAGCAGCTGCGCCCGACGCCACGCCGGGCCGTGCTGCCCTCGCTGGAGAGCATCGGGTGGTTCTCCGAGTGCGACCCGGGAGCACGCACCGGGGTGCACGTCACGCTGGACAGTGGCACGCGGCAGGCCGTCCCGGCCCTCGCACCCGAGCTGCTGCGCTCGCTCCGCCGTGAGGAGCAGACCCTCTTCGCGTGCGAGTCCCATTCGACGACCGACCACCCGGCCATGACCGAGCGATCGCCGTTAGACGACCACCTCGGGAGCGGCCCGCCCCGCCACCGGGTCACCGTCCACGGCACCCTCGCCGAGTGGTCCCTGGACGCGATGGGCTGGCTCGCCGGTTTTCTCGCCGACGCCACCGCCCGGGCGGGCCTCGCGGGCCCGGTGCTGCTCACCGTCGGCAGGGCGGACCTCCCGCCCGGCTACCGGGGCGCCTCGGCACTGACTCCGCCCGCACGACGGTGACGGGCGGGGCGGGGGCGACGCCGCGCCCGGTCCTCGTCCGAACACATACGTGAAGGGCCCCTCCCCCGCGCCGGATGCGGGGGAAGGGCCCTCCACGGCTACCACGCACCACGCGCGGGTCCGGGACGGACTCGGCTCAGGAGTCCATCAGATAGCGGGCGTAGGCACCGGTGGTGAAGAAGCTGGGCAGCTTCTCCCCGAGCGCGGTCTCGACGAGGATCTCCCGGGCGTCGGCCAGCCGGTTGCCCGCACCGAGATCGGCGTGGATCCCGGTCAGCTCCTCGTCCAGCCACTCCCGCACCAGGGGCTCGGTGACCGCTGTGCCGTCGTCCAGCTTGGTGCCGTTGCGCAGCCACTGCCACACCTGGCACCGGGCGATCTCCGCCGTGGCGGCGTCCTCCATGAGGTTGAAGATCGCCGCGGCACCGGTGCCACGCAGCCAGGCGTCCAGGTAGCGCAGCGCCACGTTGATGTTCGACCGCACACCCTGCTCGGTGACCTCGCCCCCGGCGCTGGCCACGTTGAGCAGGTCCTCGGCGGTGACCGCGACGTCCGGCCGCAGGCGGTCGAGCTGGTTCGGCCGCTCGCCCAGGACGCCGTCGAACACCTCCCGGCACACCGGCACGAGACCGGGATGCGCCACCCAGGAGCCGTCGAAGCCGTCGGCGGCCTCACGCTCCTTGTCCTGCCGCACCTTCTCCGTCGCCGTCGCGTTGACCTCCGGGTCCCTGCTGGGGATGAACGCCGCCATCCCGCCGATCGCGTGCGCCCCGCGCCTGTGGCAGGTACGCACCAGCAGTTCGGTGTAGGCCCGCATGAACGGCACCGTCATCGTCACCTCCGCCCGGTCCGGCAGCACGTAGTCCGCGCCGCCGGTGGCGAAGGTCTTGATGAGGCTGAAGATGTAGTCCCACCGGCCCGCGTTCAGGCCGGCCGCGTGCTCGCGCAGCTCGTAGAGGATCTCGTCCATCTCGAACGCCGCCGTGATCGTCTCGATCAGCACGGTCGCCCGGATGCTCCCCTGCGGGATGCCGAGTTCGGCCTGCGCGAAGCGGAACACGTCGTTCCACAGTCGCGCCTCGTGGTGGCTCTCCAGCTTCGGCAGGTAGAAGTACGGCCCACTCCCCCGCGCCAGCAGCTGACGCGCGTTGTGGAAGAAGTACAGCCCGAAGTCGACGAGACTGGCCGACACGGGACGCCCGTCGATCCGGACGTGCTTCTCCACCAGGTGCCAGCCCCGCGGCCGGGCGACGATCGTGGCCGGATCGTCCCCGATCACGTAGTGCTTGCCCTTGTCGGTGAAGTCGACGTCGCGCCGGATCGCGTCGTAGAGGTTACGCTGACCGCCCACGACGTTGTCCCAGGTCGGTGACGTGGCGTCCTCGAAGTCGGCGAGCCACACCCCGGCCCCGGAGTTCAGCGCGTTGACCGTGGTCTTCCGGTCGGTCGGCCCGGTGATCTCCACCCGCCGGTCGGTGAGACCGGGTGCGGGCGGGGCCACCTGCCACGTCTCGTCCGCGCGGATCGCGGCCGTCTCCGGGAGGAAGTCGAGCGTCTCCTCCCCGGAGGCGATGCGGTCCCTGCGGAGCCTGCGCGCGTCGAGCAGTTCCCTGCGCCGACCCGCGAAGGCGTTGTCGAGCTTCGCGACGAACTCCAGCGCCGCCGGGGTGAGGATCTCGTCGAATCGCTCCTGCGAGGTGCCGGTCACCTGGAGCCGGCAGTTGAGCGTGTCAGCCATCTCGTCCCCTTCGAGCAGTTGTGGCGCTGCCGCGGCCTAGGTGGCCGTCAGAACTGCGCCTCTTCGGTGGAGCCCTTCAGGGCGGTCGTGGAGCTTTCCGGGTTCAGCGCGGTGCTGACCAGGTCGAACCAGCCGGTGCCCGCCTCGCGCTGGTGCTTGGTGGCGGTGTAGCCCTGCGCCTCGGCGGCGAACTCCTTCTGCTGGAGGTCGACGTAGGCGGTCATGTCGTTGGCGTCGTAGTTCTTCGCCAGGTCGAACATGGAGTAGTTCAGGGCGTGGAAGCCGGCCAGCGTGATGAACTGGAACTTGTAGCCCATGGCGGCCAGCTCGCGCTGGAACTTCGCGATCGTCGCGTCGTCCAGGTGCTTCTTCCAGTTGAACGACGGCGAGCAGTTGTAGGCCAGCATCTGGTTCGGGTACTTGGCCTTGATCGCCTCGGCGTACTTGCGGGCCACCTCCAGGTCCGGCTCGGAGGTCTCCATCCACAGCAGGTCGGCGTACTCGGCGTAGGCCAGACCGCGGTCGATGCAGGGCTCGATGCCGTTCTGGACCTCGTAGAAGCCCTCGGAGGTGCGGTTGCCGGTGAGGAACTTGTGGTCGCGCTCGTCGGCGTCGCTGGTCATCAGCGTGGCAGCCTGCGCGTCGGTGCGGGCGACGACGATGGAGGGCACGTCGGACACGTCCGCGGCCAGGCGGGCGGCGTTCAGCGTGCGCTCGTGCTGCTTGGTCGGCACGAGCACCTTGCCACCGAGGTGGCCGCACTTCTTCTCGGAGGCCAGCTGGTCCTCCCAGTGCACCCCGGCGGCACCGGCGGAGATCATGCCCTTCATCAGCTCGAAGGCGTTCAGCGGGCCACCGAAGCCGGCCTCGGCGTCGGCCACGATCGGCGCGTACCAGTCGATGTCGGTGTTGCCCTCGGCCCAGTTGATCTGGTCGGCACGGCCGAGCGCGTTGTTGATCCGGCGGACGACCGCGGGAACCGAGTTGGCCGGGTAGAGGCTCTGGTCCGGGTAGGTCTGGCCCGCCAGGTTGGCGTCCGCGGCGACCTGCCAGCCGGACAGGTAGATCGCCTTCAGGCCGGCGCGCACCTGCTGCACGGCCTGGTTACCGGTCAGCGCACCGAGCGCGTGGATGTAGTCCTCGCTGTGCAGGAGGTCCCACAGCTTCTCCGCACCACGCCGCGCGAGGGTGTTCTCCTCGACCACGCTGCCGCGCAGCTTCACGACGTCCTCCGCGGAGTAGGAGCGCTTCACGTCCGCCCAGCGCGGGTTGGACTCCCACTCCTTCGCCAGCTTGGCCGCTTCCTGCTCGAAGCTCTTCCCCGTGGACTCAGTCATCGCGTCTCTCCAACTTTGCGAACTTTGCGATTCCTCGCCTGTTAAGACAGACGATGACATGCCCTGCAAAAACCAAGCCAGAGCTCCAACTTGCCAACTTGTGCAAATTTTGCCTATGATCTTGTGAAGTTGCGAAGGAAGCCTTCGCAGCACCGATCGATCGACGCGGCTGGATCGGTACCGAACGAAAAATCCTCCGGAAGGGGCCCCCCTCGTGGACAAGACTTTCGCCGGAGCGCGCCTACGTCATCTGCGCGAGAGCCGCTCGATGAGCCAGGCCGACCTCGCCCGGCTGCTGGACATCTCCCCCAGCTACCTCAACCAGATCGAGCACAACAGCCGTCCGCTCACGGTGCCCGTGCTGCTGCGGATCACCGAGACGTTCGGGGTGGACGCCGAGTTCTTCGCCGACAACGACACCTCCCGGATCGTCGCGGACGTGCGGGAGGCCCTGATGGACGAGTCGATCGGGGCGGACGTCTCCCGCGGCGAGATCAACGACCTGGCCAAGAACCTGCCGTCGGTGGCCGAGGCGCTGGTCAAGCTGCACCGCAGCTACCGCAACGCGGTCGAGAGCACGGCCGCGCTGGTCACCGAGGACGGCCAGGGGTCGCACGGCAGCGCGGCGGCCCCGCTGCCGCACGAGGAGGTGCGGGACTTCTTCTACGAGCGGGAGAACTACGTCGCCGAACTCGACGAGCGCGCCGAGCGCATGTACCACGACCTGGGCCTGCGCCGCGACGAGATCCGCAACGGCCTGCGCGACCGGCTCACCGGGCACTACGACGTCACCGTGACCAGCGAGGGGCTCAACGAGGCCGAGGGCGAGCAGCACCGCTACGAACCGCGGGGCCGGGTGCTGCGCATGGCGCCCAGCCTGCGCATCGGCCAACAGGCGTTCCGGATGGCCTCGCAGATCGCGCTGCTGGAATACGACGACCTGATCACCGAGATCGCCGACTCGTGGGCGTTCTCCGGCCCCGCCGCCCGATCGCTGGCCCGGGTGGGGCTGGCGAACTACTTCGCGGGCGCGCTGATCCTGCCCTACCGGCTGTTCCACGGCGCCGCCGAGCGGTTCCGCTACGACATCGAGCTGCTGTGCGACCACTTCGGCGTAGGGTTCGAGACGGTGTGTCACCGGCTGTCCACGCTGCAACGGCCGAAGCTGCGCGGGATCCCGTTCTCCTTCGTGCGGGTGGACCGCGCGGGCAACATGTCGAAGCGCCAGTCCGCGGCCGGGTTCCACTTCTCCCGCGTGGGCGGCGCCTGCCCGCTGTGGGTGATCTACGAGGCGTTCACCTCGCCCGGCAAGATCTTCAGCCAGGTGGCGACCCTGCCGGACGGCAAGAGCTACTTCTGGGTCGCCCGCACGATCTCGCGCAACATCGGCGGCTACGGCAGCCCCGGTAAGATCTTCTCCGTCGGCCTGGGCTGCGAACTGCGGCACGCCCACCGGCTGGTGTACTCGGCGGGGCTGGACCTGGACGACGCCACGGCCGCCACACCGATCGGCATGGGATGCAAGGTCTGCGAACGCCAGGCGTGTCCGCAACGGGCGTTCCCCACGATCGGCAAGCAGCTCACCGTGGACGAGAACACCAGCACGTTCGTCCCCTACCCGGCGGTGCCGAAGCCGGAGGAGGTCTGACCGGCGCCCCGTCGCGGGGTCCCACGGCCCCGGCCGCCCTCGGTGAGGGGGACGATCACGCCTCGCCGAGGGTCTTGCGCAGTGCCTCGTCGGCCTTGCGGGCCATGTCCGCGACCGCCCTCCGGCGTTCCGCGTCGGCCTCGTAGTCGGCCGCGCGGTCCCGCACGACCCGCGCGGGGGAACCGACGGCGACCGCGAAGTCGGGGACGTCGCCGCGCACCACCGAGTGCGCTCCGAGGACAGCCCCGCGCCCGACCCGGGTTCCGCGCAGCACGGAGACCTTCGTGCCGATCCAGCCGTCCGGCCCGATGCGCACCGGCGCCTTCACGATGCCCTGGTCCTTGATCGGGCGGTGGATGTCGGTGGTGACGTGGTCGAAGTCGCAGATGTAGATCCAGTCGGACAGCAGGGTCGCCGCGCCGATCTCGATGTCGAGGTAGCCGTTGAGCACGTTGTTCCGGCCGAGGACGACCTTGTCCCCGATGCGCAGGGACCCCTCGTGACACCGGATCGCGTTGCCGTCGCCGACATGCACCCAGCGTCCGATCTCCATCCGCCCGTAGCCGGGCCTGCAATCGATCTCGACGTCGCGGCCGAGGAAGACCATGCCCCGCACGAGGATGTGCGGGTGGGTCAGCCGGAACGTCAACAGCCGCCAGTAGCGCACCAGGTACCAGGGGGTGAACGCCCGGTGGCGCAGGACCCAGCGCAGCGAGTCGGCGGTGAGGAACCGCGCCTGGCGGGGATCGCGCCGCGCCCGGGACCACGCCCGGAACCGGGCGAGCACGGGAGAACCCCAGATCGACGTCATGGCGGGACCGTACCGTGGACGCCGACAGACATGGAGGCGGATATCGCCCCGGGACGGGAGTGTGGACACGGATGGGCACCAGACTGATCATCGACACCGACCCGGGCGTGGACGACGCGTTCGCGCTCGCGCTCGCGGCGCGGAGCGCGGACGTCGACCTGCTCGGGGTCACGACCGTCTTCGGCAACGTCGACGTGGAGCTGACCACCGCCAACGCCCGCCGGGTGCTGGCGCTGTGCGACCGGGAGGACGTGCCGGTGGCCGGAGGGGCCGCACGGCCGCTGGTGCATCCCCGCCGGACCCGCCCGTCCTCCGCGCACGGGGACGACGGCCTGTCCGGCCGGTCGGACGTACTGCCCGCACCCCGCCGGCCGGTCGAGCCCGGCGGTGCCGGACGGCTGCTCGCCGGCCTCCTGGAGGCGGCCGACGAGCCGGTGACGCTGGCGCCCATCGGCCCGCTGACCAACATCGCCGCCCTGCTCGCCTCCCGGCCCGACCTGCACGACCGGATCGCCCGGGTGGTCGTGATGGGCGGTGCGGTCGGCGGGGGCAACGCCACGGCCGCGGCCGAGTTCAACGTCTTCAGCGATCCCGAGGCGGCCCACCGGGTGCTCACCGGCGGTGAGGTGCCGTGCGTGCTGGTGCCGATGGATGTCACCTACCGGTGCGCGGTGACCGCGGAATGGCTGGCGGGTCTGGCCGCCTCCGGCCCGGTGGGGGCGGCACTGCACGCGCTGGTGCCGGACTACCTGGCGCACTACCGCAAGGCCCTCGGCGCCGACGCGATGGTGATCCACGACGCGGTCGCCGTCGCGGAGGCGATCGCACCGGGCCTGCTGCGCACCGAGTCGCTGCCGGTGGCGGTGGAGACCTCGGCGGGTCCCGCGCGGGGCGCCACCGTGGTGGACCGCAGGCGGAGCGAGGTCCGCGGTGAGACGGAGGTCCCCGTCCTCGGCGGACGGGTCGACGTCGCGGTCGACGCGGACCCGGACCGGCTGCGGGCCCTGCTCACCGAACGGCTCGCGCAGCCCTGACGCGGCATACGTCCCGCAGGATTCGCTCCGTGACGGACACTGAACCGGATCGGATGACTCAAGGATCGATTGGTTGAGCCACCGCCGGTCTCGACCGCTTATCCTGTCCCCATGACAGCGGGCGACGACGACCGCACGACCGCGCACGGGGACGCCACCCCTGCGCACCCGGTGGACCACGGGGACCCGGAGTCCCCAGGGACACGCGACCGGACACCGCGGCACCGGGCGGTGCTGATCGCCGTCGTCTCGACGGTGGTCGCTCTCGCCGTGTTCGCCGTCGCCCTCGGGCTCGGTCCGCGCGAGGCCGACCTCACCCCGGCGGCCACGGACGACGAACGCACCGACGCGACCACCGGGGTCCCGTCGGCCACCGGCCCGGCCGCACCGTCGGACGCGTCGGGAGCGACGTCCGGCCCCGCCACGGAAGCCCCCACCACGCCGCCACGGGGCCCGGACACGCCGCCGGCGTCGGGGCCCCGGTTCGAGGAGTGGGTGGACGAGGTCGCCGGATGGCTGGACATCCCGCGCCGCGCGATGCACGCCTACGCCGCGGCAACCGTGACCCTCAGCGACGAACAGCCGCAGTGCAATCTCTCCTGGGTGACACTCGCCGGGGTGGGGCGGACAGTGAGTGATCACGGCCGCACGGGGGACCGCGCGATCGCCGACGACGGCACGGTCTCCGACCCGATCGGCACGATCGAGGTGCGCGACTTCGAGGGAACGGTGGTCTCGCAGCCGGGCGCGGCGGGGCCGCTGCAACTCACCCCCCGGGTGTGGCGGGAGTGGCAGGCGAGCGCCACGCACGACACCCCCGACATCCAGGACCTCGACGACGCGGCCCTGACCGCGGGCCGTGCGCTGTGCGCCGACCGGCGGGACCTCTCCGACGGCGACGGATGGCTGGCCGGCGTGTCCGCGCTGCACGACGAGCCGTTGTTCCTGCACCGGACGCTGGCCACCGCGAACGTGTACGGCACGGTCGGCCAGGACGGCGACGAGCCCCACCCGGCGGTGCTGGACGCCGTCTTCTTCGCCATCGACAAGATCGGCCTGCCGTACGTGTGGGGCGGCAACGGCCGGGAGCGGGGCGATCAGGGTTTCGACTGTTCGGGACTGACCACGGCCGCCTACGGCGAGGCCGGGATCGACATGCTGCGCACCGCGCACACCCAGTACCACAGCATCACCCCCGTCCCCGCCGGGGAACAGCCCCGGCTCGGGGACCTGGTCTTCTACGGCGAACCGGAGACCAAGATCCACCATGTCGGGCTCTACATCGGCAATCAGCAGATGATCGACGCCCCGACGTTCGGCCAGGCCGTCCAGGTGCACAACTACCGGCGCCCGGGGGACAACTACGCGGGGGCGGGCAGACCGACGGCCTGAGCGACGAGGTGGGCCAACCCGGCCCGGCCTGTGTGCACCCCCAGTGCGCGCACAGTCCGGCCGGGTCGGACCCCGCCCGCGGGGCCACGACGGACGCGGACCACCCCGGACGGTGCCGGATACTTGCGCACTGTGCAAGTATCACGCAACGGATACGTGTGCTGACCCACAGAACCCGGCGCCGGTGCGCGCGCGGCTCACACCGGTTCGGGCTCCAGTTCCCCCCGTGCCCAGGCGGTCACCAGCTTCGCGGCGTTCTGCTGCCGGGGCATCGCCACGATCACCAGGTCGTCGCTGCGGAACCGGGTCCGCGGGGTCGGGATGAGCACCCGCCCGCCCCGGATGATCGTCGTGATCAGCCCCTGGGGTGGTGTGACCTCGCGGAGCTGCCGTCCGGCGAGATGCAGGTCGTCGGTGACCCGCACCTCGATCATCTCGGTGTTGATGTCGCCGATCGGCACGTCCTCGGCGACCGTCGCCGAGCTCGCGGACGGGTCGCGCAGGCCGAGCCAGCCGGCGACCGTGCGGATGCTGACCCCCTGCACCGCCGCGGAGACGAGCACGACGAAGAACACCATGTTGAAGATGAACGCGCCGTCCGGGTAGCCGGCGAGGAACGGGAACGTGGCCAGCACGATCGGTACCGCGCCGCGGAGCCCGACCCAGCACACGAAGACCAGTTCCCGCCAGGTGTAGCCCTGCCAGCCCAGGCACAGCAGGACCGCGATCGGCCGCGCCACCAGCACCAGCAGGACGGTCACGACGAGCCCGGGCGCCACGACCCCGGGCAGCTCGGACGGGAACACCAGCACGCCCAGCATGAGGAACAGGCCGACCTCGGCGGTGCTCGACAACCCCTGGTGGAACGTGCGGATACCCCTGCGGTGCAGCGGCACCTGCGCGCCCACCACGAGGCCGGTGACGTAGACGGCGAGGAACCCCGACGCCCCGACGGCCGCCGCGAGGCCGTACGACATGCCCGCCACACCGAGCGCGAGCACCGGGTAGACCCCGGCGGGACCGAGGTTGACGCGCATCAGCAGCCGACTCCCGACGAGTCCGACCCCGGCGCCGACGGCCAACCCACCGACCAGCTGGAGCGCGGCGAACCCGACCCAGTCCCACACGCCGGGATCCCCGCGCCACGTCTCCACCAGCCCGATCGTCAGCATGATCGCGATCGGGTCGTTGGCTCCGGACTCGACCTCGAGCAACGAGGAGAGCCTGCGCGGGAGCGGGGCGCGACGCAACATCGCGAACACCGCCGCCGCGTCGGTGGAGGCCACGACCGCACCGATGAGCAGCGCCGTCATCAGGCCGAGGTCGAGCAGCAGATACGCCGCCGCCCCGAGCGCGGCCGCGGTGAGGACCACGGCCACCGTGGCCAGCATCATGCCCGGTACGGCGGCCTGCCGGACGTCCCGGGGTTTGGTGGTCAGCCCACCCTCGTAGAGGATGAGCAACAGCGCTATGGTTCCCCCGATCTGGGCGACGCGGGGGTCGTCCAGCGTGACCAACTGGAGCCCTTCGTCGCCGATGACCATGCCGAGTACGAGAAACAGCAGCAGACCGGGCAACCGGAGCCGGTTCGCGAACCCGGCCGCGAGCACACCCCCCACCAACAGGGTCGCCACGAGCAGGATCCACCAGTCGGCAGGTAGTTGGAGGCTCATAACTCCCCGGGGTTCGGAGGCGGGACCGTACCCGGAGTTTACCTTTCGCGCAGCGTCGACCTCGCTGATCCGGGTGAGGCGGAGTGGACATGGTTGACACCACCGTGTCGGTGACGCGGGTGCTGGTGCCGCTGGACGCCTCCGACTGGGCCCGGCAGGTCCTGGACCCGGCCGTGCGGATCGCCCGGGCGAGCGGGTGCCCGATGGAGCTGGTCACCGTCTACGACCCGGTGCGCGGCAACTGGGCGCAGGACCTCGACGAGCTGGCCGACGGCCTGCCGCACGACGACATCGACGTCAGCGTCGTGGGCGCGGGCTGGCCCGGGGACGTGATCGCCGGGATGGCCGGGGAACAACGGGGGACGCTGCTGTGCATGTCCGCGCTGCACCGCGACGAACTCGCCCGGCTCGTGCTCGGCAGCGTCTCGGCGCACGTGCTGCGGGCCGCGGAGGAGCCCGTCCTGCTGGTCGGTCCGGGTCACCGCGCCGAGGACGCGCCGGAACGGTACCGGCGGCTGGTGGTGTGCCTCGACGGTTCCACGCGGTCGGAGTCCGCGCTGACCGCCGCGCGGGCGTGGGGCCGGGACTTCGGGCTGGAGCTCGAACTCGTGCACGTCGCCGACCCCACCCGGTCCGACGTGGAGCGGGAACGCCTGCACGCCCGCCTGACCGGGGTCGCCGACGAGCTGAGCGGGAGCACCGTGCCGACCACGGCGACCCTGCTCACCGGGGACAATCCCGCCGAGGCGATCGCGGAACTGCTCGGCGAACGCCCCGACGCGCTCGCTCTCACCGCCAGCCACGGGCGCACCGGCTTCACCCGGCTGCTGCTGGGCGGCGTCACGGCCGAGCTGTTGACCCGGAGCCCGTGCCCGGTGCTGGTCAGCCCGACGTCGGACTGACCCCGCCCGGGTGCCCCCGCACCTCCAGCGAGGACAGCAGCTCGGCCGTCGCCGCCTCGACGGCGTCCACGGCCCGGTCGAACGCCGCCGTGTTGTGCGCCGCGGGCTGCCGGAATCCGGAAACCTTCCGGACGTACTGCAGCGCCGCCGCCCGGATGTCGGTGTCGCTGACGGTCTCGGCATACGGCGCGCGCAGGGTCCTGATGTTTCGGCACATACCGGCATTCTCCCCCCACCCCCGCGAGTCCACACCCCAAAACCGCGAGTCGCCACTCCAGGCCCGCGAGTCGCCACTCCAGAACCGCGAGTTGACGTTCCATGGCCACGAGTCGGCGCTCCCGGACCGTGTGTCGGCGCCCCGGGTCCGTCTGCCGGGAGCCGACCGACACGCCGGCATTCCGACCCGAGGGCTACCCGGTGCTTTGGAACGTTGACTCGCGGAATCGCGGCGTCGACTCGGCGTCCTGGAGCGGCAACTCGCGGGCACAGCGCGGCAACTCGCGGGCATGGAGCGGCAACTCGCGGGGCTCGCGGTCAGGGGGTGGGGGTGCGTTCGGCTCGGCAGAGGAGGGCGGTGGGGGTGCGGCCGAGGCGGGTGAGGACCACGGTGGCCTCGTTCGGGCCGCGGGGCTTGAGCCTGCGGCGGAGCGCGTCCGGGTCGACGTCCAGGCCACGGACGAGGATCTCCAGCCTGCCGACCTCGTGGGCGCGCAGGATGGCCCGCAGCGTCTTCTCGCTGTAGTGGCCGTGGTCGAGCACCCGGAACGCCCGCACACCGGGAGGTGGGGCGTCCCCGGTCAGGTAGGCGATGTGCTCGTCGAGCTGCCACAGGCCGTGCCGGGCCGCGTAGTGCCGCACCAGGCCGGCGCGCACCACCGCCCCGTCCGGATCGACCAGCCACCGCCCGGGCGGGCCGACGGCCACGTCGTCCGGTTCGGCGTCGGTGATGCTCCAGCCGGTGCCGTCCGAGCTCAGCACGGTGGCCCGGCGGGACGCCGTCGCCAGCCCCGCACTGAGCAGGCTCGCCTCCCGCACCCGGCCGTCCAGTGAGATCAGTTCCACCTCGGCGGCCCACGGCGCGGCGGCGGGGTCCAGGCCGGGAGCCGTCTTGACCAGCAGGTCGCGCCCCGCGTAGGTGTCCGCCAGGTCGTCCAGCGGGGGCACGAAGTCCCCGGGACGCCACCGGCGCCGTCCGCCCGCGTCGCGGCGGGCCGGGTCGGCCACCACGACACCGTCCCGGGTCACCGGACGCAGCGCGTCGGCACGGACGAGCACCGGCGCGACCCCGGCGACGCCGGCGTTGTGCGCCGCCATCCGCAGGCGCACCTCGTCCAGATCGGAGCCGACACAGCGGTGTGCCGTGCGGGCCAGCGCGACGAGATCGGCACCGATCGAGCAGGTGACGTCGTGCACGTCCCGCCCGGCCAGCCTGCGCGCCCGGTGCCGGGCCACCGGGGCGACGCTGGCCTGTTCCAACGCCTCCCCGGTGAACAGCCACCGTGCGGGGTCCTCGACCTTCGCCCCGGCCCGGCGCCGCAGCAGCTCCGTCTCCAGCACGGCGGCCGCGTACTCCGGGCCGACCCGTTTCCGGGCGGTCGCGACGTCGGTCAGCCTGCTCGCGTCGGTCAGCGGCAGGTCGGCACAGGCCGCGAGCGCCTCCCCGCCCCGCGGCGAGCGCAGGAACGCGACGTCGTCGAGCGAGAAGGCGTACGCCACGTCCGCACCTACGGAGCCGTCGGCGCGGACGGCTTCGTGCCGGTGATCATCACGTTGTAGAACAGTTCCCGCGGCAACACCCGGGACAACAGCTTGCGGTCCACAGCGGACAGCCGCAGCCAGGCGTGGTACGCGAACAACCGCCAGCGCAGAGTCAGCTTCTCGTCCGGGACGGCCGCCTCGAAGGTGCGGACCGGCCAGCCGACAAGGGCCGCGCTGAACTCGTCGGTGACCGCCCGCACGTCCGCCGCCCCCGCCGCGCGGGCGGTGCGCTCCAGCTCGGACGGGTCGAACGTGTGCAGGTCCACCACCGCCTCCAGCGCCGCGGCGCGGGACGACTCGTCCAGCTCCGCCTGGGGCCGCCGCCAGCCGCGCAGGGCGGGCAGCTTGGTGAGCGTAGTGGTCAGCCACCAGGTGAGCTGCCCGAGCCTGCGGGCGTAGAAGTCGCCGATCCGGGTCGGCTCCCCGGCGAAGACGAACCGGCCGCCGGGCTTGAGCACCCGCAGCACCTCGCGCATCGCCGCCCGCACGTCCGGGATGTGGTGCAGCACGGCGTGCCCGACCACGAGGTCGAAGGTGTCGTCGTCGTACGGCACCCGTTCCGCGTCGGCCACCCGGCCGTCCACGTCGAGGCCGAGGCGCGCGGCGTTGCGCAGGGCGACCTCCACCATGCCCGGCGAGAGGTCGGTCACCGACCCCGTCGAGGCCACCCCACCCTGCATCAGATTGAGCAGGAAGAACCCGGTCCCGCTGCCGAGCTCCATCGCGGTGCCGTAGGGCGTGTCCGGGCGCCCCGCGACCGCGTCGAAGACGTCGGTCGCGTAGCCGATGCACCGCTCGTCGTAGGAGATGGACCACTTCTCGTCGTAGGTGCCCGCCTCCCAGTCGTGGTAGAGCACGTTGGCAAGCTTGGGGTCGGCGTAGGCGGCCTCGACCTCCTCGGCGCTCGCGTGCGGGTTCGGCGCCGGGTCCCCCGCCGGCCCGGGGACACCCGGGCCGGTCACCGTGGGGTCGGACGGTCCCGCCACGTCACTTCCCCTCGAAGGTCGCCTTGCCGGGACCGTTCTCGAGGAACGACTCCATGCCCCTGCTCTGGTCCTCGGTGGCCCAGAGCGCGGTGAACAGGTGCGTCTCCAGCTTCAGGCCGTTGCGCAAATCCGTGTCGAGTCCGCCGTCGATGGCGGCCTTGGCCGCGCGCAGTGCCAGGGCGGGGCCGTTCACGAACTGGGCGGCCCACCGGTGCGCGGCGGTGTAGACGTCGTCCGGGGCCACGACCTCGTCCACGAGCCCGATCGAGGCGGCCTCCTCGGCCTTGACGAACCGTCCCGTGTAGACCAGGTCCTTGGCGCGGCTCGGCCCGATCAGCCGGGCGAGGCGCTGGGTGCCGCCCCCGCCGGGGATGATGCCGAGCTGGATCTCGGGCTGGCCGACCTTCACGTTGTCGCCGACCACCCGCCGGTCCGCGGTCAGGGCCAGTTCGAGCCCGCCCCCCAGCGCGTACCCGGTCACGGCGGCCACCGTGGGCTTGGGCAGCTCGGCGAGCCGGGTCAGCGAGTCCTGCAGCGCCGCGCCGAACCGGGTCATCTCGGCGTAGGAACGCCCGGCCATCTCCTTGATGTCCGCGCCCCCGGCGAAGGTCTTCTCCCCGCCGTAGAGCACGACGGCACGGACGTCGTCCCGGTCGGCGGCCTCCTGCGCGGCCTCCGCCAGCTCCGCCTGCACCCGGTCGTTCAGTGCGTTGACCGGCGGCCGGTCCAGCCGGATCGTGCCGACGCCGCCCTCGACCTCGAGACGTACGAACTCGCCCAACGCCATCCTCCTTCGTTCACGTGCCCGCACCTCCCGGGCGCGGGTACCTCGGTCGGCCACGGGTGCCCCACGGTGAGGTTACCCATCGGTAGGCCCGGTCAGCGACGACGGGCGAAGTACCTGTCCCCCGACCGGTGCAGCTCCAGGTCCTGACCGAAGGTCTCGGACAGGTTCTCCCCGGTCAGGACGTCGTCGAGGAGCCCGGACGCCACGGCGCGCCCTTCGGACAGCAGCAGGGCGTGGGTGAACCCGGGCGGGATCTCCTCCACGTGGTGGGTGACCAGCGTCATCGCGGGCGCGTCCGGGTCCAGCGCCAGCGCGGACAGCCGCGCCACCAGGTCCTCCCGGCCCCCGAGGTCCAGTCCCGCGGCGGGTTCGTCGAGCAGCAGCAGCTCGGGGTCGGTCATCAGCGACCGCGCGACCAGCGTGCGCTTGCGTTCCCCCTCGGACAGGGTGCCGTAGGTGCGGTCACCGAGATGGCCGATGCCGAGCGCGGCCAGCAGTTCGTCCGCACGCGCGGTGTCGACGCCGTCGTAGTCCTCCCGCCAGCGCCCGAGCACGGCGTAGCCCGCACTCAGCACGACGTCGCGCACCTTCTCGTCGGACGGCACCCGGCCGTTCAGCGCCGCCGAGGTGAAGCCGATCCGGGTGCGCAGGTCGAAGACGTCGACCCGGCCGAGACGTTCGCCCAGCACGTGGACCGTGCCCGTCGTCGGATGCAGTTCGGCGGCGGCCAGCTTGAGCAGGGTGGTCTTGCCCGCGCCGTTCGGACCGAGCACGACCCACCGTTCGTCCAGCTCCACCGCCCAGTCGAGCTCGGCGAGCAGCGTGTTGCCGCCGCGCCGGACCCCGACACCGGCCATGTGGATCACGAGATCGGCAAGGTTCTCCGGGACCGCCACGTCGTTCACACGGGTCATTGTCGCCGACGGTGTCCCCGGATCCGGCACGGGGCCGCACGCGCGGGCGGCCTCACGCCAGCACCACCCTGCCGAGTTCGGCCGGATCGGCCAGCAGCGGATGCCGCGGCAGGACCCGCACGGTGTAGCCGAGCGAGCCCGCGAACGGCAGCGGCACGGTGGTGGCGAACTCGCCGCCGGACTGCGGGCTCATCGGCACGGTGGTCACGTCGTGCAGGTCGTCGGTGTCGCCGACCCGACCGACCACGGCCTGGACCTCGACCTCCGACTCGGACAGCTCCGCCAGATCGACCCGCGCGCTCACCCGCACCGGGGTGCCCACCACGGGGGACTCGCTGCCCTGCACGGACAGGTCCGTGGCCAGCACCCGCACCTGCGACCAGCACCGGTCCACCCGCCGCCGGTAGTCCGCCAGCGACCGGGCACCCGCGTAGCCCTCCTCCGCCGCCGCGGCCACCGTGGTGGCAGCCGGCCGGTAGGACGACTCGACGTACTCCCGCACCATCCGCGAGGCCTGCACCTCCGGGCCGAGGGTGCGCAGGGTGTGCCACACCATCGACAGCCACCCGCGCGGCACACCCGACTCGTCGCGGTCGTAGAACAGCGGGGCGATCTGCTGGCCGAGCAGGTCGTACAGCGCCGCGGCCTCCAGGTCGTCCCGCATCAGGGGGTCGGTGACGCCGTCGGCGGTGGGGATGGCCCACCCGTTGCTGCCGTCGGAGAACTCGTCCCACCAGCCGTCCCGGACGGACAGGTTGAGCCCCCCGTTGAGAGCCGCCTTCATGCCCGAGGTGCCGCAGGCCTCCAGCGGCCTGGTGGGGTTGTTCAGCCAGACGTCGCACCCCCGGTACAGGTACCGGGCCATGGACATGCCGTAGTCGGGCAGGAACACGATCCGCTCCCGCACGGCGGGGTCGTCGACGAACCGTACGATCTGCTGGATCAGCGCCTTGCCGCCCTCGTCCGCCGGGTGCGACTTGCCCGCGACCACGATCTGGATCGGCCGGTCGGCGTCGAGCAGCAGCGCACGCAACCGGTCCGGATCGCGCAGCATCAGGGTGAGCCGCTTGTAGGTCGGCACCCGGCGGGCGAAACCGACGGTGAGCACGTCCGGGTCGAAGATCCGGTCGGTCCAGTTCAGTTCGAGGGCCGAGGCGCCCCGCTGCAGCCAGGCCTCCCGGGCGCGCCTGCGCACCTCGTGGACCAGGTTCTCGCGCAACTCCCGGCGCAGCGCCCACAGCTGCTCGTCGGTCACCCGGGGGTCGATCCCGCTGACGTCGCCGTCGTGCCCCCACTCCTCGTCGCTGCCGCCGAGCAGTGCGCTCATCTCCCGCGCCACCCAGGTCGGGCCGTGCACCCCGTTGGTCACCGAGGAGATCGGGACCTCGTCGGTGTCGAAGCCCGGCCACAGCCGGGTGAACATCCGCCGGGACACGCGGCCGTGTAGGGCCGAGACGCCGTTGGCGCGCTGGGCCAGCCGCAACCCCATGTGCGCCATGTTGAACCGTGCGGGGTCGTCCTCCGCGCCGAGCGCGAGCACCCGGTCGAACGGCACCCCGGGCAGCAGCCGCCCGTCGCCGAAGTAGTGCTTGACCAGATCGGTGCCGAACTTGTCGATCCCCGCGGACACCGGGGTGTGGCTGGTGAAGACCGTACCCGCCCGCACGGCCGACAGCGCCTCGTCGAAGCCGAGTTCGGAGCTGTCGAGCACCTCGCGGACCCGTTCCAGGCCGAGGAAGCCGGCGTGGCCCTCGTTGGTGTGGAAGACCTCGGGCTGCGGGTGCCCGGTCAGGTCGCAGTACCGGCGCACCGCCCGCATCCCGCCGATGCCCGCCAGGATCTCCTGCCGGATGCGGTGGTCGGCGTCGCCGCCGTAGAGCCGGTCGGTCACCCCGCGCAGGTCGTCGTCGTTGCCGTCCACATCGGTGTCCAGCAACAGCAGCGGCACCCGGCCCACCCGTGCCAGCCACACCTGCGCCGACAGCTCCCGGCCGCCCGGCATGGCCGTGTGGATCATCACGGGTTCCCCCGCGTGGTCGGTGAGCTGTTCCAGGGGCAGCCCGCTCGGATCGATCACCGGGTAGTGCTCGACCTGCCACCCGTCCAGGGACAACGACTGCCGGAAGTACCCCGCCCGGTACAGCGGGCCGACCCCGATCATCGGGACACCGAGGTCGGAGGCGGCCTTGAGGTGGTCGCCCGCGAGCACCCCGAGCCCTCCGGAGTAGTTCGGCAGCGCCTCGTGCACGCCGAACTCCATGGAGAAGTACGCGACCGCGCCCGGGAACCGCTCCCCGTCCCCCGCCTCCGCCGCCCTGCGCTGGTACCAGCGCGGTTCGGACAGGTACCGCCGCAGGTCGCCGCTGATCCGCCGGGTCCGGGCGAGGAAGTTCTCGTCTCCGGCGAGTTCGTCCAGCCGCGCGGCCGGGAGTTCGGCGAGCATGCGCAGCGGGTCCCGGATCCGCCGGAACAGCGCGTCGTCCATGGAGGCGAACAGGTCCCGGGTCGGCGGGTGCCACGTCCACCGCAGGTTCGTGGCCAGCTCCGTCAGCCCGGTCAACTCCTCGGGGACGCGCGCATGCACGGTGAACCGGCGGACAGCTCTCATGAAGATCGACCCTAACGCCGGGTGGTTCCCGGCCGCCGGACGCCGACCGTTCCGCGGGCGGACGCGGGAAAGGGCCCGGAACGCCCCGCGAGCGGCCGTCGGTCCGCTAGCCTGCCCGCCATGATCCGAACAGGGGGACGCCGCCGAGGGGACGGGGCGGCGTGGACACGGACCGGCGGGCGGGCGCCCCGCCGGAACCGGGGGTT
>NZ_KI912213.1:121582-122570 GCF_000231035.2 Saccharomonospora iraqiensis subsp. paurometabolica YIM 90007
ACCGCGCGGCACACCCGGATGCGCCCCCGGACACCGGGGCGTACGCGCCCGAGGACTGGGTGGCCTCGACGACCGCCCTGTTCGGCCGTGCCCCGGACGGGCTGACCCGGCTGCCGGACGGCCGGTGGCTCCGGGACGCCGTCGAGGCCGACCCACCGGGGTGGCTGGGCCCGGACCACGTCGCGCGGTTCGGTCCCACCCCGGCCCTGCTGGTCAAACTGCTCGACGCGGGGCAGCGGCTGCCCGTGCACTACCACCCGGACGATGCCTTCGCACGGGAGCACTTCGACGCGCACTTCGGCAAGACCGAGGCGTGGGTGGTCGTGGGCGCCGAGGGGGACCGGCCCACGGTCCACGCGGGTTTCCGGCACCCGGTGGGTGCGGGCACGGTCCGGGACTGGATGCACGGCCGGGACACCGGCGGGATGCTGGACGCCCTGAACAGCGTCGAGGTGGCTCCCGGCGACACCGTGCACGTGCCCGCCGGGCTCCCGCACGCCATCGGCGAGGGCGTCTTCGTGGTGGAGCTGCAACAGCCGACCGACCTGTCGCTGATGCTGGAGTGGCGCCACTTCCTCGACGACCCCGTCCGGGCACGGCTCGGCCTCGACGTCGACACCGCACTGCGCGCGCTGGACACCTCCGCCTGGGACGCCGACCGGGTGGACACCCTGGTCCGCCGGGGAACCGGCCTCCACGGATCCGGCCGGGAGAGCGTGCTCGCACCGGAGGCGGAGACCTTCTTCCGCGCCGAACGCCTGCATCCCGTCGTGCCCGTCGCGCTCGATCCGTCGTTCGCCGTGCTGGTGGTCCTGACGGGCACCGCGCGGCTGGACACCGGCCACGGTGGACGGCACGCCCTCACGGCGGGCGAGACCTGGCTCGTCCCGCACGCCGCGGGCGAGCTGGCGGTGACCGGCGACGCGACGATCCTGAGCTGCCGACCGCCGTCGGCACCCCGGCGACCGTGACGCCGCCCGTCCCCGGG
>NZ_KI912213.1:122670-126866 GCF_000231035.2 Saccharomonospora iraqiensis subsp. paurometabolica YIM 90007
CGCCCCGCCGGAACCGGGGGTTCGTCGCCGGTGCGGTGACGTGCGCGCTGGTGGCCACGGCCTGCGGCGCGGAGGTCCGCGGGCAGGCACACAGCGTCGGCGACATCGCCGGACTCCCGGTCACGCACTTCGAGAGCGGCCTGCGCCCGGACGCGCCCCCGCCCGAGCTGACCGTCGAGAACGTCTCCGACTCCGCGGAGGACCGGCTCGCGCTCGCCGCGATCGCCGACGTCAGCGCCTTCTGGACGGAGGAGTTCCCCGAACGGTTCGCCGACGAGTTCGAGCCGGTCGGCCGCCTGCTGTCCTACGACCCCCAGGGCACCGCCTTCGAGATCTGCGGCGCGGACACCACCGAGGCGGCGATGAACGCGCTCTACTGCCCGAGCGAGGATCTGGTGGCCTGGGACCGGGGCCTGCTGCTCCCGCTGCTGCGTGAGCGGTTCGGCCCGATGGCGGTGGTGACCGTCCTCGCGCACGAGTTCGGGCACGCGGTCCAGTACCGCCTCGGCGACCGGGCGGGCATCGACGAGACCACCCCGACGATCGTCAAGGAACAGCAGGCGGACTGTTTCACCGGTGCCTATTTCCGGTGGATGGCCGAGGATTCCAGCGCCCGTTTCCGGGTCTCCACCTCCGAGGGCCTGAACCAGGTGTTGTCCTCGCTGTTCTTCATCCGGGACGACCCCGGGGCGGGCGGCGCGCACGGCACGGCGTTCGACCGGACCTACGCCTTCCAGCTCGGGTTCTCCTCCGGCTCCGCCCGGTGCGCGGACCTCGACCGGGCCGACGTCGAGGCGCGGATCACCGAGCGGCCGTTCGCCCCGGAGGACGCGGGCGGAGGCGACCTGCGGATCTCGGCCGAGACCGTGGGCATGCTCCAACGCAGCCTGGACGACTCCTTCGCCGCCGCGGAGGTGGATCCGCCCCGCATCGTCGAGACCGGCGGCGACTGCCCCGACGGGACCGGCACCCCGCCCGCCTCCTACTGCCGGGAGAACAACACCGTCGGCATCGACACGGCGGCCCTGGCCGAACTGGGACAGCCGATCGACCGGGAGGCCGAGTTCCGCGGCACGGAGAGCGCCGGGGGGATGGGGGACTTCGCCGCGTTCGCCGAGATCGTGTCCCGGTATGTGCAGGGTGTGCAGCTCGGGGTCGGGGCGGACGTGACGAGCCCCGAGGCGGGGCTCCGGACGGCGTGCCTGGTCGGCGCCTGGACCAACGCGATCGACGTGGAGGGCGCGCTGCTGCGTCCCTCCCCCGGCGACCTCGACGAGGCGATCGCCGAGCTGCTGCAGCCGCGCAGTCTCATCGCCGCCGACGCCGACGGTCTCCGGGTGGCCAACGGCTTCGCCCGGGTGGAGGCGCTGCGCCTGGGCTACTACGAGGGTTCCGCCGCCTGCACGGACACCTACCCGTGACCCCGGTCCGGGCACCCCGCGCCCGGGGTTCCCGGACCGGGCGCGGGGCTACGGCAGGCACTCAGAACAGTGCGCTGGCGAGGTCCCTCCGTGCCTTGGCGACCCGCTGGTCGGCAGGGTCGAACAGGTCGAACAGGCCGACGAGGTGTTCCCGGACGCGGTCCCGGTTGTCCCCCGCGACCCGGCGCGCGGTCGCGGTCAGCCGGCCGAAGCCGTCCTCGACGGCCCCGGAGGCGATCTCGTAGTCGGCCGCGGCGAGCTGGGCCTGCAGGTCGTCGGGATCCGCGTCCGCGCGTTCGACCGCGGACGGGTCGGTCGTGCTCGCCCGCTCGGCGAACCGGACCTGGGCGAGCGCGGCGGCGGCCTGCTCGTTGCCCGGCTCGCTGTCCAGGATGCGCTGGTAGGCGGCCTGCGCGCCGGCGTAGTCACCGCGCTCGATCGCCGCCTCGGCCTCGGTGAACCGCGGGTCCTGCTCCTCCTCGGCGGGCTCCTCCTCGGTCTGCCCGTCGGCCGCCCCGGCACCCGGCAGCCGGTCCCGCAGCGCGTCGAGCAGCTGATCGACCCACTGCCGGATCTGGGACTCCGGCAACGCGCCGGAGAAGGCGTCGACCGGCTGCCCGGCCGCGATCGCGACCACCGTCGGGATCGACTGGACGCCGAACGCCTGCGAGATCCGCGGGTTCGCGTCGACGTCCACCTTCGCCAGGGTCCAGGCGCCGTCGCTCTCCGCCGCCAGCTTCTCCAGCACGGGGCTGAGCTGCTTGCACGGACCGCACCAATCGGCCCACAGGTCGACGACGACGAGCTGCCGCATCGACCGGTCGATCACCTCGGACTGGAAGGTGGACTCGGTCACGTCGATGACGGCACCGGCGCCGCCTGCCCCGCCGGAGGTGCCCCCCGCCTGCCCACGTTGCGGGCCGCCCTGGTTCGACTGTCGGGCCGCGTCGGCGCGCTGCTTGAGCCCGGAGAGGTCGACCGCCCCGGAGAGCGCGGCGGACGCGGCCTGTGCGTTGCTTGCTGATCCGCGTGGCTGTGTCACGCCTTCCATCCTGGCACGGACGGTCACGTCGTTCATGGCTGGTCGGCGCCGTCGGCGAACCCGTCGCCCCGGTGCGCCGCCGCGCGGTCAGTCGGCCGACAGACGTCGCTCGACGCGCTCGACCTTGGCGTCCAGCTGCCCGGTGTGGCCGGGCCGGATGTCGGCCTTGAGGACCAGGCTCACCCGGGAGGCGTCCTCGCCCGCCGCCTCGACCGCCCGCCGGACGACGTCCATCACCTCGTCCCAGTCGCCCTCGACGTTGGTGAACATCGCGTTCGTCTCGTTCGGCAGGCCGGACTCCCGCACGACCCGCACGGCACGGCTCACCGCCTCGCCGACACCGTCACCTTCGTCCGGGCCGGACGGGCTCACGCTGAACGCCACGATCATGTGTTCCTCCTCGGCCCCGCCCGCGGGCGGGCTCGGCGTACCCGCCCCCAGCGTGCCCGGTCCCGCTGCTAACTTCGAGGCCCATGAACCGTCCGTTGCCGTTCGACCCGATCGCGCGCGCGGCGCAGCTGTGGGAGGACCGCATCGGCCCCTCCACCACCATGGCCGCCGTCACCGGTCTGATGCGGGTGCAACAGATCGTCCAGTCGGCCGTCGACACGGCGCTCAAGCCGCACGGGCTCACCTTCGCCCGCTTCGAGGCCCTGGTGCTGTTGACCTTCGCGCGGTCGTCGAGTCTGCCGATGCGGGTGATGGGCGAGCGGCTGCAGCTGCACCCCACCAGCGTGACCAACATCGTCGACCGGCTGGAGAAGGACGGCCTGGTCAAGCGCCTCCCGCACCCGACGGACCGGCGCACCACCCTCGTGGAGATCACCGAGGAGGGCCGGGCCCGGCAGGAGCGGGCCACCCGGGCCGTCAACGCCATCGACTTCGGCCTCACCGGCCTGACCACGCGGCAGACCGAACAGCTGACCGACCTGCTCACCCGGGTACGGAAGTCCGCGGGGGACTTCACCGACGACGCCGGCGAGGGGTGATCCTCCCGCGCGGGCCGCCGTCACCGGCACGGCCCGCGCGGGAGAACGCGTCCCGGGACGGCGCTCAGGCGCCCGCGGCACCCACGCGGTCGCGGTTCAGGAACAGCGCCGTGCCGCCGTGGGCGAGCCGTTCCGGCCCGTCCAGCTTGCCCCTGCGCAGGGCCCACTTCTCGAACACCCAGGTCGCCAGGGGCGGGATGCTCGCCAGCAGCGCGGTGACCACGGTCCCGGCACGCCAGCCGAGCGGACGCGCGACGAGCAGCGTGGTGGCGAGGTAGAGGACGAACAGCACGCCGTGCACCATGCCGAGCACCGGGACACCGCCCTCGCCGAGCTCGACGACGTACTTGAGGAACATGCCGACGAGCAGGCCCGCCCACGAGAAGGCCTCCGCGACGGCGACGACACGGAACAAGACAGCAGCCTTGTTCGACACGAATATCCTCCCTGATCAGCCGACCGCCGCGAACCGGGCGATCGCGCACCGACAGTCACGTCACCTCTGACATGGACGTCAACAACGCTGTCGGACGCCGCCATGCCAGTGTGCTGCGTGATGACGGTCACCGGCGCACCGGGTGCGGGGAGCCCGGTCCGGGTGCCCCGCACGTCCCCCACGCGCACGGCGCGGTCCGGGTGTCCGCACTGCTAGATTGCCGCCGTGACGATCCCGCCCGGGGCGCCGCGGGAACCCCTGCGGCTGCCCGCGAACCGTCCCGCCCACTTCTACCGCGGCGGGGCGGC
>NZ_KI912213.1:126966-136522 GCF_000231035.2 Saccharomonospora iraqiensis subsp. paurometabolica YIM 90007
CCCCGAGACCGCCGCCGCGACGCCGCAGCTCGTGCACCAGGTGCACCACGAGCCGGGCGCCCGACGCGCCGATCGGGTGGCCGAGCGCGATCGCCCCGCCGTTGACGTTGACCCGGTCCTCGTCGACCCCGAGCTCGCGGGACGAGACGAGCCCGACGGCGGCGAACGCCTCGTTGATCTCGACGAGGTCGAGGGCGTCCGCATCCAGCTTCGCCCGGCCCAGTGCCGCCTTGACCGCGTTCGACGGCTGCTCGTGCAGGCTCGCGTCCGGCCCGGCCACCACCCCGTGCGCACCGACCTCGGCGAGCGGGGTGATGCCCAGTTCCTCGGCCTTGGCCCTGCTGGCGACGACCACCGCCGCGGCGCCGTCGGAGATCTGGGAGGCCGAACCGGCGGTGATGGTGCCGTCCGGGTCGAACGCCGGGCGCAGCTTCGCCAGCGACTCGGCGGTCGTGTCACCCCGCACACCCTCGTCGGCGGTCACGGTGACCGGGTCACCCTTGCGCTGCGGGACGTCCACCGGGGCCAGTTCGGCGTCGAAGACCCCGTTGGCCGCGGCCTTCGCGGCGAGCTGGTGCGACCGTGCGGCGAAGGCGTCCTGCTCGGCGCGGGTCAGGTCGTAGCGGGCGTTGTAGCGCTCGGTGGAGGCGCCCATCGCGGCCTGGTCGAAGGCGCAGAACAGCCCGTCCTGCGACATGTGGTCCACCAGCGGCGTGTCGCCGAACTTCACCCCGGTGCGGGAGTTCGGGAGCAGGTGCGGCGCCTGCGACATGGACTCCTGCCCACCCGCGACGACGAGGTCGAACTCGCCCGCGCGGACGAGCTGGTCGGCCAGTGCGACGGCGTCCAGGCCGGAGAGGCAGACCTTGTTGACGGTCAGCGCGGGCACGGTCATCGGGATCCCCGCGGCCACCGCCGCCTGCCGGGCCGGGATCTGCCCCGCACCCGCGGTGAGCACCTGCCCCATGATCGTGTACTCGACGGCGTCGGCGGGCACGCCCGCACGCTCCAGCGCCGACCGGATGGCCACGCCCCCGAGCTGGGCCCCGGAGAAGTCCTTCAGCGAGCCGAGCAACCGGCCGATGGGGGTGCGGGCGGCACCGAGGATCACCGAGCCGGACGGGAAACCGGACACAATCTGCCTCCTGCGAGAGTCGTTCGACGGCGACGCGGACACGCCCACGTCGACAGCGTGCCCGACGATGTCGACGGCCTGATCGACGATACCGCCCCGGCCGGCGCCGGGGCGGGCAGGCCGGACGCGACGCAACTCACGGTGGGCACCCGACCACCTGCCCCCTATCCTGAGGACCCATGCAGCAGGCACTGAAGCCGTTCGTGACCGCCGTCGACCACGTCGGTGTCGCCGTGGCCGACCTGGACGAGGCCCTCACCTTCTACACCGAGACCTTCGGGCTGGAGGCCACCCACATCGAGGTCAACGACGAGCAGGGCGTGCGGGAGGCCATGCTGCACGCCCCCGGTGACCACGGGGGTGCCGCGGTGCAACTGCTCGCCCCGCTCGCTCCGGACTCGACGATCGCGAAGTTCCTCGACCGGCAGGGTCCGGGGCTACAGCAGCTCGCCTACCGGGTCACCGACGTCGAGGCCGCGGCCCAGGCACTGCGGGACAAGGGGCTGCGGATGCTCTACCCGCAGGCACGGCGCGGCACCGCCGACAGCAGGGTGAACTTCGTCCATCCCAAGGATGCCGGCGGGGTGCTCGTGGAACTGGTCGAACCCGCGGGCGGAGCGCACTGAGCGCCTCCCTCCCGCCGGTACGCGCGAATGTGCCCGCCCGGCCGCGGCGTCGTGGTCACGACCGGGCGGATGCGGTCAGTGCTGACCGGCCGCGCGGTGCGCCGCACTGGCCACCGGGTACGCGGCGGCGCCGAGGACGACGGTGAGCCCGCCGACGATCCACGACGTCCACGCCACGGCCTCGAAGCCGGTGTAGCCCATCACCCACGGCGAGACGAAGGCCAGGGCACCGAGCACGATCTGGGCCAGCTCACCGGAGACCAGTCCGGGCCGTGCCAGCGAGACCAGCCCGTCGAGTGCGATCAGGGCACCGAGTACCACCATCGTCCACGCCGCGGCGGTGTTCGTGTCGAACCACAGTGGGGACAGCGCCAGGACCGCCCCGAGAACGAACTCCGCCCAGTCGTGGGGACGCGTCCAGGGACGCGCGGACGTGTTCGCCATTGCTTCCACCCTCTCTCCTACCCGGAACCACACGGTTCCCACCTCGGATGTTGCGCCTGCCCGGCCCGCCGGTCAACGGACGCGACCGACCGGTTGAAACCCCCTCCGGACGAGCTCGCCCCATCGGCACCTTCCGGCACGTGCGGCCGGGACGCGACCGTTAGGGTGGTGCCATGAGCCTTGGCGAGGAACGGGAGCTCGTGCCGCTGGGAGCGGGATTCGACTTCGAGAAGCGTGGTTACAACCGGGCACAGGTCGACGAGCATCTGGAACGGCTGGACGCCGACATCAGGATGCTGATGTCCGACCGGGACGCGGCCGTCTCGCAGACCGACGACCTGGCGCGGCAGCTCGAGTCCGCACGCATCGAGATCGACGACCTGCGCGGACAGATCGAACGACTCGCCCAGCCGCCGACCACCATCGAGGGGCTGTCCGAGCGCCTGCAGCGCATGCTGCGTCTCGCCCAGGAGGAGGCCGCCGACACGAAGGCCCGCGCCGAGGCCGAGGCGGGCCACATCCGCGCCAAGGCCGAATCGGACGCGGGCGCCATGCGGGCGCGGTACGAAGAACTGCTCACCGAGCTCTCCGACCGCCGCAAGCAGATGGAGGCCGAGCACGCTCGGGTGCTGGAGGAGGCCCGCGCCGAGGCGGAGCGGATCACCACGAGCGCGGCCGAGGAACGGGACCGGCTCGACCGGGAGGCCGAGCAGCGCCGGGCCCAGGTCGAGGAGGACTTCGAGATCGCGATGTCCGCCCGGCGGACGGAGGCGATGCGGGAGCTGGCCGAGCAGGAGGCGGCGAGCAAGGCCGACGCCGAGCGCCGGATCACCGAGGCCGACGAGCACGCCGCCGCGGTGCGCGCCGAGGTCGCCGAGGAGAAGGCCACCGCCGAGGCCGAGATCGACCGCAGGCGCCGGGAGTCGGTCGAGGACGCGAACCGGCGCAAGCAGGACTCGATCAGTGAGGCGAACGCGCGGGTCGCCGAGGCGACGGAGGAGGCGAGGCGCCGGGTCGCCGAGGCCACCGAGGAGTCCAAGCGCCGGGTCGCCGAGGCCACCGCCCGGGTGGAAACCCTGCGGACCCTCCGGAACGGGATCGCCGAACAGGTGCGGGCGGCCCGCACGATGCTCGCCGAGGTCGGTTCATCGCTGGACACGGACGCGACCGGCACGGACACCTCCGGCACGGGGGCGACCGGTGCGGACACCTCCGACGGGAACGCCGTCGACGGGGAGACCGCCGCCGTGGCCACCGCCGGACCGGACACCGCCGAATCGGACACCTCCGAGGCGGGCACCGCCGAATCGGACACCTCCGAGGCGGGCACCCCCGAATCCGACACCTCCGAGGCGGACACCCCGGACGACGGCACGACGGGCGCCGACGCGGACGGTCAGGACGGACACGCCACGGAGCACAACGGGGACGGCGCGTCCCAGCCGACGGTCGTGGTCCCGGCGACCACCGGAACGAAACCGACTCATGAGTAGGTAACTGGTGCGTGGCGGCCCCGGACCGGATACTCTCGGCCACCGAATCGGCACGAGCACCCTTCTGGAGGACCGCATGGCCGCCTATCGGACCGTCGTCGTCGGCACGGATGGATCGGACTCGTCGATGGCCGCGGTCGACCGCGCCGCGAGTGTGGCCGCCGACTCCGCCGCCACCCTCGTCATCGGCTGCGCCTACTACCCGGCGGACAAGGAACAGGTGGAGAAGGCCTCGGACGTCCTGCGGGACGAGGCGTACCAGGTCGTCGGTTCGGCTCCGGCCGAGGACACCCTCCGCACGGCGCGGGAACGGGCCGTGAAGGCGGGCGCCACCGACATCGAGACGGTGCCCGTGGTCGGGGAACCGGTCGACTCGCTGCGCACGATCGTCAAGGAGCACTCCGCGGACCTGCTCGTGGTGGGCAACCGCGGCCTGAACACCCTGGCGGGACGCATCCTGGGTTCGGTCCCCTCCGAGGTCGCCCGCAAGACCGGGGTGGACGTGCTCATCGTCCACACCACCTGAGGGCACGGCGAGCACCGCTGTCCATGAGTGAGCACCCCGCTGACGAGACGCTGCAACACCGCCTCGAACGGATCCTGCTCGGCGGCACCCGCCGGTACACGCGGCTGGAGGTCGCCGAGCGGGCGGGTGTCGCCCAGGACCGCACACGTCAGCTGTGGCGGGCCCTGGGCTTCGCCTCCGTGGGCGACGACGAGGTCGTGTTCACCGAGGCCGACATCGAGGCCGTGCGGATCACCGACCGGCTGGTGGACACCGGACTGCTCGACCGGGACCTGGAGACGTCGGTGGCCCGCGCGGTCGGCCTGCACATGTCCCGGCTGGCCGAGTGGCAGTCCCAGCTGCTGTGGTCGTTGATCGCGGACAATCCCGACCTCGCCGAGGACGAACAGCGGATCGGCGAACTGGTGGAGCGGCTGCTGCCGGAGCTGGAACTGGTCCACGACTTCGTGTGGCGCCGGCATCTCGCCGCCTACGCGGGCCGTGCCCTGGCCGAGCCGGAGGAGACGCTCGAAGCCGCCTCGGAGGTCGTCGGGTTCGTCGACATGGTCGGCTACACCCGCATGGCCCGGCGGGTGGACGAGGCCGAGCTGTCCGGGCTGCTGGAGCGGTTCGAGGAGCTGGCGACCGGCTACGTCGCCGAGCATCACGGCAGGGTCGTCAAGATGATCGGCGACGAGGTGTTGTTCGTCTGCCCGTCGGCGGTACGGGCCGCGGAGATCGCGCTGTCGTTGAGCGAGCACGCCGCGGCGGACGAACGGGTGCCCGAGGTCCGGGCCGGTCTGGCGTCCGGACGCGTGCTGAGCCGGTTCGGCGACGTGTACGGCTCGGTGGTGAACCTCGCGAGCAGGCTCACCTCGCTCGCCCGGCCGGGCACCGTCCTGGTGGACGCCGCGCTGGCGGACGTGCTCGCCGGGTACAGCGACTACGACCTCCGCAGGCTCCGGCCGGTGCCCGTCCGCGGGTACCAGCGACTCCGCCCGGCGGCGTTACGCCGGGCGGGCACCCGGGAGGTCACCGCGCACGACGACGTTCCCGACGGACCGTCACCCTCCGCCCCTTGATGCTGGTGTCCCGGAGGGCACTGATCACGTCGTCCGCCGCGGTGTGCGGCACGTCCACCAGGGAGAACCGGTCGGAGATCTCGATCGCGCCGACGTCCTTGCCGCGCAACGGGGACTCGCCCGCGATCGCCCCGACCAGGTCCTGGGGGCGGACCCCGGCCGTGCGGCCGAGACTGACGAACAACCGGGTCATGTCGTCCGCGGGCGGCCTGCCCTGCTTCCCGGCGCGACCGGGACGGGCCGCGCCGCGGCGTGTGTTCCCGTCGTCACCGCGGCTCCCCCGGTCGCCGCGCGTCTCGGGCCGGACCTCGGGGATCTCGTCCTCCTCCCCGACCGGTCCGCCCGCCTCGTGGGCGAGTTTCACCGCGGCCAGCGCGACCCGCTCGACGTCGAACTCCCCGGAGAGCGACTCCACCGCGTCCCGGTAGTGCTCGAGGTCGTCGCTGTCGGCGAGCAGGGTCTCCCGCAGCGCGGCACGGGTCAGTTCGAGCCTGCGCGCCTTCAGGTCGGCGACGGTGGGCAGCTTCTCCACCGCCATCTTCTGGTTGGTGACCCGTTCGATCGTGGCGATCATCCGCTGCTCGCGCGGTTCGGCGAGGGTGACCGCGGAGCCCTCCCGCCCCGCGCGGCCGACCCGGCCGATGCGGTGGACGTAGACGTCGGGGGCGCTGGGCACGTCGTAGTTGACGACGTGGGTCAGCTGGTCGATGTCCAGGCCGCGCGCGGCGACGTCGGTGGCCACGACGAGATCGGCGGTGCCCGCCCGGAGCCTGCCCACGACACGGTCGCGTTGCTGCTGATCCATGCCGCCGTGCAGGGCCTCGGCCCGGTAGTTCCGCCCGTTCATGGTCTCGGTGAGCCGGTCGACCTCCTCGCGGGTGCGGCAGAACACCACGGCGGCCTTCGGCGCCTCCAGGTCGAGCACCCGGCCGAGCGCGGCGGGCTTGTACCCGCGCGGCACGAGGTAAGCGGTCTGCCGGATCATGGCGGCGTCCCCGCTCACCGACTCGGCGCGGCTGAGCTCGATGCGCTCCGGGTCGGTCAGGTACCGCCGCACCAGACCGGCGATCCGGGGCGGCATCGTGGCCGAGAACAGCATGGTCTGCCGCTCGTCCGGGGTCCGCTGGAGGATGGCGTCGATGTCCTCGGCGAAGCCCATGTCGAGCATCTCGTCGGCCTCGTCCAGCACGACCGCGTCGAGTCCGTCCAGCCGGAGCGAGCCGCGGGCCAGGTGGTCCAGTGCGCGCCCGGGGGTGGCCACCACCACGTCGGCCCCCTGTTCGAGGGCCCGCAGCTGCCTGCCCATCGGCTGGCCCCCGTAGACGGGGACGACCCGGACACCGAGGTGCCGACCGTAGCCGTCGAACGCCGCGCAGACCTGGGCGGCGAGCTCCCGCGTCGGGACGAGCACCAGCACGCGCGGCGTCGTGCCGCGCTCGCCGTCGGCGAGGTGGTGCAGCAGCGGCAGGGCGAACGCGGCGGTCTTGCCCGTGCCGGTGGCCGCCTGACCGACGAGGTCCCGCCCCGCCAGCAGCGGGGGCACGGCCGCCCGCTGGATCGGGGTGGGTTCGGAGTACCCGAGCTCCGCGAGCGCCCGGGACAGCGCCGGGTGCAGCGCCAGATCGGTGAATCCGTCGAGGTGTTCGGTCACGCTTTGCTGCTCCGCCGTACTGGCGACCATGTGTGTTCCTGCTTCGTCAGGGAAGGGTGCGAAAGGGGCGCCACGGCCGTGGCAGAACCCAGGCAGGCGCGAGGCCCCAGACTACCCCATCGAACCCACGTTCGATCCCGTCCTTCCGGTACGGGTGTACCGGAGGAGCGTGCGACCGGGACGGCACCCCTTTCGAGTGGAGACCCACCGACAGCGGCACGCCTCTGACATCCTGTTGTGAGAGGGTCGGCCCGAACAGGGAAGGGGGAGCGAGCCATGGCGACCGTACTGGATGTAGCGAGTTACATCTTGGCGAAGCATGGTCCGATGACGGCCATGAAGCTCCAGAAGCTGTGCTACTACTCGTACGGCTACCACCTGGTGTGGGAAGAACGGCCGCTGTTCCCCGAACGCTTCGAAGCATGGGCCAATGGGCCCGTCTGCCCGCAGCTGTACCAGCAACATCGTGGCTTGTTCCAGCTACCGCCGGACGCCCTCGGCGGCGATCCCGGCCGTCTGGACGACGGCGAGCGCGAGTCCCTCGACCTCGTGCTGGACGGCCTCAGTCACATGACGGCGCATCAACTGTCCGAGATGACTCATCGGGAATTGCCGTGGCAACGGGCCCGGGCACGCTCAGGCGCGGACGATCTCGACCGGAGCAACGAGCCGCTCACCGACGCGGACATCGCAGAGTTCTTCGAGGCACTCGTTACCGCCGATGGGCAATAAGAAGAAGCAGAGACCTCACCACACGCCGCCCGATCGCAAGAGCAAGGTCGTGCCGTCGAGCGCGGTGCCGCCTGGCGTGCACAATTCGGGCGAACGCTTGTGCTGGCGGTTCAAGCATGTCGATCACGACAGCCGTTGGCGCTTCGACGAGGGCATGTCCGAACAGTGGCGCGAACTGATGACGAAGATGGCCCACTGTGAGTCCATGACCGTCCACGAATTGAGGAACAGCAGCAGGTTCTTCAAGGAGTACGACCTGCCCAGCGGCCTGCTCCAGGAAGCACTTGACCGTCTGACGACGCTGCGGCTCGATGAGATGACGAAGATCCAGAGATTCGAGTTCACCGGTACCCAGCGGCTCTACGGGTTTCTTCACGACAACGTCTTCCACGTCATCTGGTGGGACCCGCACCACGAGATATTCCCGAGTAAGCTGAAGAACACCTAGCCCCTCGCCGAGTCAAAAGTCGATCACACGCGGGTGAGACGAACAACATGTGACACCGCCGGGATCGAGCCCGCTGCTCAGCCGCCTTCCGGGAGGACGGCGTACTGCCGGACGGAGAGGTCGGTGTAGGTGACGGGGCCGCGTGGTCCGGGGACGTTGTCCAGGTTGATCCCCGTCTCCGGCACGCCGAGCAGCTTGAAGCCGTCGAGCAGCCGGGTCGGAGCGTTCCAGAACACCCCGGTGCCCCGGTAGGCGTCGAAGAACGCCTCCGCGGTCGCAGCGTTCTCGGTGGCGATGCCCGCCGCGAGGCCGGACGTCTCCTCGTTGGCGAGGGTGACAGCCTCCCCGGGCCCGCCGACCCGCGCGACCGTCACGGTGGCCTCGTGCTCGGCGTCCAACGCCCACTCGTAGCCGACCGGGTGGTCGTGCGGGGGCAGGGACGGCCGGACGCCGCGCTGTCCGACGGCCTCCGACACCACCGGCCACAGGCTGTCGTAGACCTCGTCGTGGATCAGCAGCAGGTTGAGCCGGTTGCACACGCCGAGCCGGTCCAGGCTGTCCGCGACCAGGGAACGCACCGTCTCCGGGTCCGCCTCGCGGTCGACGTAGAGGACGCCGCCGCCGTCCGCGTGGGCCATGGTGCGCACGCCGTGGGTCGCCGCCTCGGTGGACAACGACCTGGTGGTCTCGCCGCTGCCCCGCAGGATGACGAGCGGGACCAGCGCGGGCAGGCGCACCAGGGCGGCCGCCGCCTCCCGCTCGGCGCGCGGCACGAGCTGGATCACACCGGGGTCGATGCCGGCTTCGTCCAGCGCGGGCCGGATGACCTCCTCCAGCAGGCACCGCGCGGAGCCGAGCGCCGCGGCCCCGGTCCGCAGGACCCCGGCGTTGCGGGACTTGACCAGTTGGGACGCCACGTCGACGGTCACATTGGGGCGGGCCTCGTAATTGGCGCCGATCACGCCGACCGGGCGGCGCCGTTCCACCAGACGCAGGCCGCCCGGCAGGGTCGACACCGGCACGGAGCGTGCCGGGTGCGGCGCGTCGGCCAGCAGGCGCAACTGCTCGGCCATCGCGGTCAGGCGCTCGTCGGTGATCGTGAGCCGGTCGAGCAGGCCCGCGCTCATCCCGTCGGCGCGCGCCGAGGCGACGTCCTCGGCGTTGGCCGCCAGCACGGTGTCCCGGCGGGCCGTCAACCGTCCGGCCATGGCCCGGAGCGCGGTGTCGATCGCCGTGTCGTCCGCGGTGGCCAGGGAAAAGGCGGTGTCCTTCGCCGCCCGCGCGCACTCCCCGACCGCCTTCGTCACCTCGTCCGTCACCGAAGCGTCCGTCACCACAGGTCCTTCCGACGTCTCGCACCCGACGGCACCGCGTCGACCGCGGCGCGCGGCCCGGTGCCCCGGCTCCAGTGTGCCGCACCGGCCGCTGCCCCGGGGCCGC
>NZ_KI912213.1:136622-149521 GCF_000231035.2 Saccharomonospora iraqiensis subsp. paurometabolica YIM 90007
CGCTGCCCCGGGGCCGCCCCTCGCCCGGAGGGAAGCGGGGCCGCCCCCTCGGCGCGGCAGCAGGTCCACGCCCCTCAGCCCGGCGACACCGTCGCGGGCGCGACAGCGGGCTCGATCAGCAACATTCCCCCCGCCACCAGGCAGCTCACCGCCAGCACACCCAACACCAGCAGCCAGACGGCCGCGGGGACCCCGGTCAGGCGGGCGAGCTGATCGGCATCGGAGTCCCGGGCCGCGCCGCGCCTGCGCTTGCCGACGAGTTCCGTCACCGGCCGCACCGCGCCGAACAGCAGGAACCACGTCATCAGGTACACGAACGCCGCCTGCAGTTCCGGCCCGGCCCCGAGCGCCACCGCACCCAGGACCGCCGCGGACAGCAGGACCGACAGCACGCCGTAGGCGTTGCGCACCATCACCAGCACGCCGAGCAGCAGTGCCGCCGCGATCCCGAGCACCACGCTGAGCCGGTCCGCCGACACGAGCGCGGCGAAGCCCAGTCCGAGCAGCGCGGGCGCCGGGTATCCGGCCAACGTCGTCAGCACCATCCCCGGACCGCTCGGCCTCCCGCGGGACACCGTGACGCCGGAGGTGTCCGAATGCAGGGTGATGCCCTGCAACCGCCGTCCCGCCAACAGGGCGACCAGGGCGTGCCCCGCCTCGTGCACGATCGTCACCACGTTGCGGGCGAACCGCCACGGGGCGCGCACCAGCACGATCAGGCAGGCGACGACCCCCGCGGCGACGGCGATGGTGCTCGCGGCACCGAAATCGAGATCGAGGGCACTGCGCACGGCGTTCTGCTCCACGGTCGTTGTCACCCCGTCAGCTCATCACAGGCGCGGTCCGGCTCCCCGGGTGGATCAGCGCGCACCCGAAACCGAGCGTGACCGGCACCACATCGCCGCACCCGTTAGGGTTTCGCGGGTGACCGACCGTCTTGTCTGGATCGACTGCGAGATGACGGGGCTCGACCTCGCCAAGGACGCCCTCATCGAGATCGCCGTGCTCGTCACCGACGCCGAGCTGAACGTCCTCGGCGACGGAGTGGACCTGGTCATCCACGCCGACGACGACGCGCTGGCGAACATGCCGGACGTGGTGCGCACGATGCACGCCCGGTCGGGGCTGACCGAGGAGGTGCGGGCCTCGACCATGACCGTCGCCGAGGCCGAACGGCAGGCGCTGGACTACATCCGCCGGTACGTCCCCGACCCGCGCACGGCCCCGCTGGCGGGCAACTCCATCGCCACCGACCGCGGGTTCCTCGCCCGGGACATGCCCACCCTGGACGCCCACCTGCACTACCGCATGGTCGACGTGTCCTCGGTGAAGGAACTGGTGCGGCGCTGGTATCCCCGCATCTACTACGCGAAGCCGGAGAAGGGGCTCGCCCACCGGGCGCTGGCCGACATCCGCGAGTCCCTCCGTGAGCTGGAGTACTACCGCCGGACCGCCTTCGTCCCGCACCCCGGCCCGAGCAGCGAGGAGGCCCGCGCCGTCGCCGGTGACGTGCTGCGTGACGGCGGGGAGTAACCCGGTTGCGACGCCGCCGCAGCGGCACGTTATGCTGATCCGGCCGAGGCGCTGCGAGGCCCTCGCGCATGGTGGGTGTAGCTCAGTCGGTAGAGCACCTGGTTGTGGTCCAGGGGGCCGCGGGTTCAAGTCCCGTCACTCACCCCACTCCTTCGGTTCCGGTCGTCGCCCTCTTCAGAGGTGCCGACGTCGGTGACCGATCACTTCCGGGTCGTTTCCGGCACGCACGGACGTGCCGCCGTCACCCCGTTCTCCCTCCCGCCTTCCGGCGATACTCCCCGTGAGAGATGGATCGCAGACGGCTGTGCGCCGAAAAGTTGGCCGTCCTACTAAAATGGCGCGAAACGTGAGGACCGGCCAGGAAGGAATGCGATGAGTGACATCACGCGCGTCGGCGTGATCGGAGCGGGCCTGATGGGCTCGGGCATCGCCGAGGTGAGCGCGAACGCGGGCCTCGACGTGCTCGTGGTCGAGGCGGACTCCGCCGCGCTCGACGCGGGACGGAACCGCATCGGGAAGTCGATGCAGCGTGCCGTCGACAAGGGCAAACGCTCCGCCGAGGACCGGGATGCCGCGCTCGCCCGCACGACCTTCTCGGTGGACATCGGCGACTGCGCGGACCGGGACGTCGTGATCGAGGCCGTGGCCGAGAACGAGTCGGTCAAGCTCGACATCTTCGGCAAGCTCGACACGATCGTGCAGCGCCCGGACGCCGTTCTCGCCTCGAACACGTCCTCCATCCCGATCATGCGGCTGGCGATGGCCACCTCGCGGCCCGAAAAAGTCGTGGGCCTGCATTTCTTCAATCCCGTCCCGGTGCTCAAGCTGGTGGAGATCATCCCGTCGCTGCTGACGGATTCCGGGACGACCGAGCGCGCCGAGGCCCTGGCCGGCACGCTGGGCAAGACCGTGGTCCGTGCCCCGGACCGCGCCGGGTTCGTGGTGAACGCGCTGCTGGTCCCCTACCTCCTCTCGGCCATCCGCATGGTCGAGGCGGGGCACTCGACCCCGGAGGACATCGACAACGGGATGGTGCTGGGTGCCTCGCACCCCATGGGCCCGTTGCGGCTGGCCGACATGATCGGTCTGGACACCACCAAGGCCGTCGCCGACTCCCTCTACGCCGAGTACCGGGAACCGCAGTACGCGCCGCCGCCACTGCTGCTGCGCATGGTGGACGCGGGACTGTACGGCAAGAAGTCGGGCCGCGGCTTCTACGACTACCGGGGAGAGTGAGATGTACCAGCTGTCCGACGAGCACGAGGAGCTGCGTGCGGCGGTGCGCGCGCTGGCGGAGAAGGAGATCGCCCCGCACGCCGCCGACGTGGACGAGAACGAGCGCTACCCGCAGGAGGCGGCTGACGCGCTGACCTCGGCGGGTTTCAACGCCCTGCACATCCCGGAGGATTACGACGGGCAGGGCGCCGACGCGGTCGCCGCCTGCCTGGTCATCGAGGAGGTCGCCCGGGTCGACGCCTCGGCCTCGCTGATCCCCGCGGTGAACAAGCTCGGCACCCAGCCGATCCTGCTGTCGGCCTCCGAGGGGCTGAAGAAGCAGGTGCTGCCGTCGATCGCCTCGGGTGCGGCGTCGGCCTCGTACGCGCTGTCCGAGCGGGAAGCGGGCTCGGACACGGCGTCCATGCGCACCCGGGCCCGGCGGGACGGGGACGACTGGGTCCTCAACGGCACCAAGTGCTGGATCACCAACGCCGGTGAGTCGAGCTGGTACACGGTGATGGCCGTGTCCGACCCGGACGCGGAGAAGAAGGCCAAGGGCATCTCCGCGTTCGTCGTGCACGCCGACGACCCGGGCTTCTCGGTCGGGCCGAAGGAACGCAAGCTCGGGATCAAGGGGTCGCCGACGCGGGAGATCTACTTCGAGGACTGCCGCATCCCCGGCGACCGCATCATCGGTGAGCCCGGCACCGGCCTGCAGACCGCACTGGCCACCCTCGACCACACCCGGCCCACCATCGGTGCGCAGGCGCTGGGCATCGCCCAGGGCGCGCTCGACGCGACCGTGGAGTACGTCAAGGAGCGCAAGCAGTTCGGCAAGGCGGTGGGTGACTTCCAGGGCGTGCAGTTCATGCTCGCGGACATGGCCACCGAGATCGAGGCGGCGCGGCACCTGGTGTACGTCTCGGCGGCGGCCACCGAGCGCGGGGACCCCCGGGCGAGCTTTCTGGCCAGCGCGGCCAAGACCAAGGCCTCGGACGTCGCGATGCAGGTGACCACCGACGCGGTGCAGCTCTTCGGCGGTGCGGGCTACACCCGGGACTTCCCCGTCGAGCGCATGATGCGGGATGCGAAGATCACCCAGATCTACGAGGGCACCAACCAGATCCAGCGGATGGTCATGGCCCGGAGCATGCTGAAGTAGACCGACCGGCCCCGCCCGGTGTGCGGCCCGGGCACGGGAGAGTGCGCGGCCCCCGTCCCCACCTCGGAGCAGGTGCGGGCGGGGGCCTCGTTTCCGTCGGTGCCGTTCAGGAGGCGTCCGACGTCCACTCGTTCCACGACATCTGCCAGACGCTCCACCCGTCCGTCGGCTCCAGCGTCTGGTCCCCGCCGTTGACGACGGTCACCAGGTCACCGCGCTTGCTGGTGTCCATCAGCCACTTCGCGTCCTGCGGGGCGAGGTTGATGCAGCCGTGACTGACATTGCGGTTGCCCTGGTCGCCGACCGACCACGGTGCGGAGTGGTAGAAGATGCCACTGTTGGACAGCCGGACCGCGTACTCGACCCAGGTCTCGTAGCCGTCGGCGCTGTCGGTGGGGACCCCGTAGGTGCTCGAGTCCAAGGTGTAACCGTTGTGTTCGCCCATCACCGTGTAGGTGCCGTTCGGGGTGGAACTGGACGGCTTGCCCATCGAGATGAGGAACGTCTCGGTCTTCTCGTCGTTGACCGAGATCTTCATCTGGTGGCTCTTCCCGTCGGCGACCGCGACCACCTTGTCCCCGATGGTGAGCCCGACCTTCTCGTCCTCGGCCCCGTAGGTGCCCTCGCCGAGATCCTTGCCGTAGATCGCGGCGTCGACGGTGACCTCGGTGCCCGTCTCCCAGTACTCCTTCGGCCGCCAGATGACCTTCCGGTCACTGAACCACCGGAACGCGCCCTCGGTCTCGGGCTCGGTCGACACCCGCAGTGCCTCCTCGGCGGCGGCGCGGTCCGGGACGTCGCCGGTGAACGTGAAGATCAACGGCATGCCGACGCCGACCGTCTCCCCGTCCGCGGCGTTGATGTACACCCCGACCGTGCGCGCGGGCGTGGCGGTGGTGAACGTCGCGCTCTCCTCGACGGCCTCGCCGTCGTCCCCTTCGGCCTCGACGGAGAGCGTGTAGGTCTTGCCGTAGCCCAACGGCTCGGTCGTCGTCCACAGCGCCCCGTCGGTGCGCAGTTCGTGCTCCACCTTCGTACCGTGCGCGCCGACCAGCGAGCCGCCGGTGATCCGGCCGTGTTCGGCGCTGACCGTCACCGGCTGCCCGGGCTCGACGCCGGTGCCGTCGTCGGAGACGGACAGCGCCAGGCTCACCGGCTCGGGCGGGGCGGTCGACACGGGCGCCTCCACCGACGACGCCGGCGGCGCGGCCCCCTCATCGGCGGCGCCCCCACCACACCCGGCGACCACGACGCCCACCACGAGCAGGGACAGCACCCGGCTGCCCCGCCATGGCAACTGTCCACCCCGACGTGCCATTGAAACTCACCTGTTCTCGCGAAATACTTGCCCCAAACGTGTGAGCGCGAGTCTGTCTGACCGGAGGCTTCGCGAGGGACGACTTCACCAACTTGTGTCCTCCGCTCAACATCGCCGGAAGGACCGGGGGGCCGCGTCACGGCCACCGCGGGGCGTGCTACTGTTTACGACATCGCCACACGGAGCCGGGAGATCGGCCCGATCCGGCGAGCGCCATTAGCTCAAGCGGCAGAGCAGCTGACTCTTAATCAGCGGGTTCGGGGTTCGAGTCCCTGATGGCGCACAGGACCCCGGGTGTGAGCCCGGGGTTTCTGCATTGCCGGGGGTGTCGATCCGACCGTCCCACTCCGGCACCCGACCCGACCTCACCGTCCACACGGGACTCCGTGTCGCGCGTCACCCGGTGGACGGCCTGCCGAGGAAGGTGCGCAGCTTCTCCAGCGCGCGGTGCTGGGACACCCGCACCGCACCGGACGTACTGTTCAGCGCCCGCGCGGTCTCCTCGGCCGACATCCCCAGCACGACCCGCATCGTCAGGATGTCCTGCTGCTTCTGCGGCAGCCGGTGCAGCAGCGCGCGCACCATCGTCCGGCACTCACTGTCCACTGCCGACTGTGCGGGCCCCGGACGTTCGTCGGCCGTGTCCGGCAGGTCCTCCGTCGACGTGGGAACAGTCCGCCGGTTCGCCCGGTGGAAGTCGGCGACCTTCCGCCGGGCGATGCCGAAGACGTAGGCCTCGAACCCGGCCCCGTCCGCGCGGTACCGGGGCAGCGCGTCCATCGCCGCCAGCAGCACCTCCTGGACGACGTCCTCGGCGCCCGCGTCCGTGCTCTGCGCCGCGCCGATGCGGGCACGGCAGTACCGCAGCAGTTTCGGTTCGACCCGGCGGAGCAGCTCCGCCAGCGAGTCCCGGTCACCGCCCGCCGCCGCGTGGGTCAGCGAGTGCTCGTCCGGGGGGTGCAGACACGCAGTCATGTGTAGCTCCGGGTGAAAGAAACGACCTGTGTGCTTGTTGACGTTGAGAGCTAAGCACACGACTGTGTTCACAGTCAACATGGGTTCCGAGTTGTGTTAAGCTAACGTCCGTTCCAGTGGAGGTGGGTATGTCAGAGAGCCTGGTGACCGCGGCGGAGATCGCCCGGATGGCGGGAGTGGGCCGTGCGGCGGTGAGCAACTGGCGGCGACGGCACACCGACTTCCCCGAGCCGGTGGTCGGATCCGGCGCCAACCCGGCGTTCCGGTTGCCCGAGGTCGAGCAGTGGCTCCGCGCGCAGGGCAAACTCGCGGCCGATTCCTCGGAGGACGCGTTGTGGCGGGTCCTCGAGGCGCACCGGGGCGAGGCCGATCCCACCGAACTGGTCACCACGGTGACGGCCTACCTCCGCGATCCGGACACGGCCGAGCCACCGCGTGAACCACGGATCCGGGAGGCGGTCGACGGGCTCGCCGACGACGCGTCACCGACCGAACTCGTCGAGCAGCTGTGTACGTGGCTCTTCGAGCGCCAGCAACGCCAGCACCTGGTCACACCACCGGAGCTGGCGGAGCTGATGATCGAGCTGGCCGCACCGGTCGGGACCACGGTGCTCGACCCCGCCTGCGGTGCGGGGAACCTGCTGCACGCCGCGACCCGCGCCGGCGCCGACACGGTGTTCGGGCAGGAGATCGATCCCACACTCGCCCGCCTCGCCGACGCCCGTCTCGGCCTGCACGCCGACGGGGGCGTGCGCGGGGGCGACGCCCTGCGCGCCGACGGCTATCCGGACCTGCGGGCGGACACCGTGGTGTGCGACCCACCCTTCGGATACCGGGACTGGGGACACGAACAACTGGGACTCGACCCGCGCTGGGAGTACGGGTTCCCGGTCAAGGGCGAACCCGAACTCGCCTGGGTGCAGCACTGCCTGGCCCACGCGCGGCCGGGCGGCACGGCGGTCCTCGCACTCCCCGCCGGGGTGGCCGCCCGGAGACCGGGACGGGCCATCCGGCAGGCGCTGCTCCGCCGCGGCGCGGTCCGTGCCGTGGTCGCCCTGCCCGCCGGGGTCCTGATGTCGACCGGCATCGCCATCCATCTGTGGGTCCTGAAGAACCCGGATGCGGGTGGTGCCGGGCCGGTCCTGCTCGTCGACACGGGACACCACGCCCCCCGACGCCGCGGCCGGGTGGACTGGGCCGCCCTGAGCGAGGACGTCCTGGGTGCGTGGCGGGAGTTCCGCGACACGGGCACGGTGTCCGAGGTCGCCGGGCGGCGGATGAGCGTGGAACCCATCGACCTGCTCGACGAGGACGTCGACCTGACCCCGGCCCGGCATCTCCCGCAACCGCGGAGCGAGCTCGACGCGGCCGAACTCGACGGGACCCGGCGGGAGCTGGGTCGGGCACTGGCGGACCTGGGCCGGTCCCTGCCCGCGGTGACCGCGGGGACGGAGGAGGCCCGGGCGACGACAACGGTGCACGACCTCGCCCGCGCACAGGCCGTGGTGCTGCGCAGCTGGTCCGGCACGCTGGAGACCGACGACACCGCGGACGCCCGGGGACCGCGCGTGCTCACCGGACGCGACGTCGCCGCGGGGGCGGAACCCACCGCCCGGTTGGCCCCCACCGAGCAGGAGGATCCGGTTCGGCTCGTGCCGGGAGATCTCGTGGTGCCGCTCCTGGCGGCGGGGGACGGCAGGCCGAGGGCACGGGTCGTGGACACCGACGATCTCGTACTCGGCCCGAACCTTCAGCTGATCCGCGTCGATCCGGAGCAGCTCGACGTCCACTTCCTCGCGGGCCAACTGCGCGCCGGGGGCAACGCCCGCGCGCGGAGCACGACGACGTCCGGGGTGCACCGGCTGGACGTGCGGCGGATCGAGATCCCCGTACTGCCGTTGGAACGGCAACGCCGGCTGGGTGCGGTCTTCCGGCAGCTCGCGGAGTTCGACGCCACGCTGCACCACCTCACCGCGACGGCGGACACGCTGACCCGGCAACTCACCGACGGTCTGGCCTGGGGGGTGCTCGCACCCGGGGAGTGAACCACCCCGGGCCCTCGGGCCGCGGCGGAACGCGGAACGGAGAATCCGACGGCGCGGCAATGCGTGCGGCCCGTGCCCCCGGGAAACCGTTCGGCAGGTCCGGACGTTCGCACTCGTCTCCCGTTCGGCGGTCGGCGTCGGCGACTGTCCGGGTGGACGGACTTGCCGATCTCCCGCAAACTCGGCGATGGTGAAGGAAGCGGATCGATCCGCACTTTCTCCGCCGACGCGGGAAAGGAGCCACCATGTCTGCGCTCGACCTGACCGCGATCACTCTCACCCGCTCCCCGAACCCGAGCCGGTCGAACCGGGTCTGCCTGCCCGAGGCGGTGGCGTGGTTCGCCGACGAGGACCATTCCGCACACCCGGGCTGTGTCTCCACCGTGCTGTTGCGCACGGGTTCGGCCCTGTGCGCCCGGCTGCCGCACGACAAGCGCCAGGGCCTCAAACGGTTCGTGCCCGAACTCGTCGACACCGCGGGGGACGGCTGCGACGAGGACCGCTCCCGGCTCGCCATGGACTGGCTGGTGCGGGTCTACCTGCCCGCGTGGCTGAGTCCGGTGCCCGGCCTGGACCTCGCCGCGGCGAGCCTGGCCGAGCATGCCCCGGTGCTCTCGGTCACCGACGCCGCCGAGGCGATGTCCGGCCCGCGGGCCGCCGTCCGCCGGTCGCTGCACGGGCTGTACAACTCGGAGCACTGGCGCCACTACCGTGCGCACCGCACCGACCTCACCCTCGAACTGTCCCGCAGGCTGTCGGCCAACGCAGGGGACGCGGCCGTCGTGGGCACCATGGCGATCGCCCGGGAGTTCCTGCCCGAGTGCGGCAAGCTGCGGCTGACGGTCGAGCAGGCGCTGCTGCTCGCCGTGTGCGGCCACGCGAGCGGGGACCCCGACGTCCGTGCGGACGGCGACCCGGTGGACCGGGTCTTCCCCGGGATCGCCGCCGGGATCGAGGACGCGGTGATCGAGCTGTTCGCCCGGATGATCGACGTGCGGCCCCCCGGTGACCAGGGCTGGCTGGCCACCGACCCGGCCGAGGAGGCACGGCGCGTCCGGGAGTCCTGAGCGGCACGTCGGCCGGTGCCCCGGTCACTCCTCCGGCAGCACGATCCAGAGCACCAGGTAGAGCACGAACTGCGGTCCGGGAAGCAGGCAGGAGAGCACGAACAGCAGGCGCACGGTCCGCGGGCGCATGTCGAAGCGGCGGGCGAGACCCGCGCACACGCCGCCGATCATCCTGTTGTCGCGTGGTCTCCGCACGCCGGTCGTCGTCATGCCCCCAGTGTCGACGGTGTGAGCCCTGCCGCGCATCGGGGGCGACCCGGACCGCAACCCCGAGATCACGGGCGCGGGAGCTGCGCTGACCGCCCGCCGGCGCCGGCCCGGCCGTCACCGACCCCCTCCCTCCCGGTCCCCCCGCTCCTGTTCCGCCTGCCGCTCCGACTCCTTCTGCTGTTCCCGTTCCTCCCGGATCTCCCGGTCTCCCCGGTCCTGCTCCTCCTGCTCCTGCTCTTCCCGCTGCTGCTGCTCCTGCTGTTCCCGTTCCTCCCGGTCCCGTTCCTCCCGGATCTGCCGGTCTCCCCGGTCCTGCTGCTCCTCCTGCTGCTCCTGTTCTCCCCGCTGCTCCTGTTCCTGCCGTTCCTGTTCCTGCTGCTGTTCGCTCTCCCGGCGTTCGCGCTCGCGTTTGCTGTAGGTCGCACGGTGGACGGCCTGCTCACTCTCCAGACTGGAACCGACCGCACCGGCGACGGTGCCCATCGAGGTGGACAGCCAGGCGAGGATGAGGTAGCTGCTCAGGTTCGCGGAATGCCCGAGAGTGCTCCCGAGGTAGTTCGGCTCGATCACCACGAACGCGCCCACGAGAGTGATGGCGAACAGCGTCACGTACGCGGCCAGGACACCGATCGACAGCGTGAGAACGGTCGCGGCGTTGTAGAGCCAGGCCTTCTCCCGCAGCTCCTGCCGGGGCTGCCAGAGATTGTTGTAGTAGATGAGCCAGCCGACCATCGCCACCACGGCGAGAATATTGATCACCAGGTGACGCACCGGGCTCAGCGAGTCCGCCAGGGTCCAGATACTGCTGTAGAAGATGCCGAACGCCGCCACGGCGAACCCGGCGGCCAGCGCCGTGGACAGCTCCGGGACCAGCCGCCACGGCCGGTTGTCCCGCACCATTCCGGACAGCAGCCGTGCCCGTCCCCGCCACCCGGTCAGGGCGAGCGCGGCCTCGATCTCCTCAGCCGGATTGTCGGTCCAGCGCACCGGGGTGAACCTGCCGCCCGCGCGGTGCCGCATCCACTCGGCGCCCCCGGACGCCGTGCGGGCACGGCCCAGTTCACCGACCAGGTAGATCAACGTGTCGCGCAACCGCTTGCCGATCCCGATTCCGCCGATCGCGGGCATCGAGACCAGCGCGGTGCTGTGTCCGATGCTCAGGTCCGCCACCACCGGGGTGGTCCCCAGGCGCCGGGGCAGATCGGTCAGGAACACCACGAGATCCCACCCGCGGGAGGGCAGGATCCGGTCGGCCAGCCGGACGATCGGCACGTTGCCGGTGGTGTCCAGCACCAGCGGCTGACTGTGGTGCTCGATCTCCCAGTCGAGGTCTCCCGTGATGTGTGTCCTCAGGTCGTCGGCGAGCTCGTCCGCCAGCGGGCCGAGGCAGTCGGTCGGGAGACCCGGATCGGAGATGAGCCCGACCCGGACGGTCGGGCGGTCCCGGTCGCCGTCGCCGTCCCGGTCCGGGCTGGTGTCCTCCCCGCGGTCGTCGGTCCGGGGGGTCTGGTCCTCCGTGTCACTCACCGGAGGCGGCTACCCCGCCGGACGGCCTCCTACGCGGCGCCGGACCACGGTGGGTCACCCACCCGGCGCCGGGAGGCACGCCGAATGGACAGCCGCCCCCGCGGGTGGCCACCCTGGTGCCCATGCCAGGCGCACAGTCCTCCCCCGGCGACCCGGACGACGACACACCGCACGACGGCCCAGCGGAGGAGGCTTCGGCACCGAGCGCGCGGTCCGTCGTCGACGCGATCGGCACGGCGAAGGGCCGGATCATGCAACGGCACCGGGTCGACGAGGACACGGCGTTCGACCTGCTCCTCCGCGCCGCCCGGGAGACCGACCGCGAGCTGCCGGACCTCGCCCGCAGGCTCCTCGGCGGGGACGGGCTCACGGGGCCGGGCCCGGACGTCGACCGCTGAGCTCGCGGCCCGCCCGCACACGGTGGGTCGTAGTTCCGTCCCGGTCAGGGCTTGCGGCCGAGGGCGGCGAATCCGCTGCTCGCGACGGGATCGGCGGCGAACTCGGCGGTGGCGGGCGAGTCCCGTTCCCCGGGGCGCCACTCGGGCACCCAGACCACACCCGGGTCGACGAGCTCGAAGCCGTCGAAGAACCGGGTGAACTCCTCCCGGGTCCGCAGGTGCAGCGCCGAACCGGAACTCCGGTACCGGTCGCGGACCTCGTCGCGGTCGCCTGCCTCGTCCGTCGACGCGCCGTCGTCGGTGAGGTGCGAGGCCAGCAGGTACGACCCCGGGGCCAGCAGGTCCCGGTACCGGGCGAGCACCTCGTGCGGGCGGTCGTCGTCGCCGAAGAAGTACAGCACGTTGACCACGATCAGGCCGACCGGCCGGTGCGGGTCGAGCACCCCGGTCGCCACCGCCCGCTCCCACACCTCGTCGGCACGCAGCAGGTCGTCGTGGACGACGGCGTGCCGCGCGGGGTCGCCCTCGCGCTCCAGCAGGACCCGCGCGTGCGCCACGGCCACCGGCTCGTTGTCGACATAGACACAGCGGCTGCCCGGGTTCACCGAGTCGGCGATCTCGTGGACGTTGCCCGCCGTGGGGACCCCGGAGCCGAGGTCGAGGAACTGGGTGATCCCCTGCCGGGCGAGGTGGGTCACGCCGCGGGCGAGGAACTCCCGGCCCACCCGGGCCATCGTGCGCACGGCCGGATAGGCCGCCAGCACCTGCGCGCCGAACTCCCGGTCGACGGCCCAGTTCGTGCTGCCACCGAGGAACCAGTCGTAGACCCGCGCCGGGTTGGGCCGTTCCAGGTCGATCCCGGCCCCGGCGTCCTCCCGAGCGGACTCCGTCATCGCGCACCCCCAGGTTCGTCGTGTCCGGCCGTGGACATGACCCTACTCACACGTCAACCCGTCCGGGGTGTCGGGGGCGACCGCGGTGCGGTCGGGCGTGCGGACGAGGAAACCGAAGTCCGCGGTCCGCCCCGGCTCGACCACGGCGTTCCATCCCGCGTCCCGCACCACGACCTCCGCGCCGTCCCGGGTCAGGGCGCCGTTCCACACCTGGGAGATCCCGTGTCCGGGTGGGGGTGTCCACCGCACGCTCCAACCCGACAGCGGCGCCTGTCCGGAGGTCCGCACGGTGACCTCCGCCTGGTACCCGCCCGGCCAGGAGTTGACCATCCGGTAGTGCGCGACGCAGCCCGGCGCGGACCGGTCGGAGGTGGCCGTACCGCCGGAGGACACGGTGGGGACGGAACCCGGGGAACCGGTCGCGTCGGCGTCGCGACCGCCGTCCTCGCCACCGGTTCCCGACAGCAGCGCACCGAGGACGACACCGACGGCGACCAGCGCCACCGCGCCCAGGCCCGCGGCCGTCCTCCCGCGGGGGAGCCGGGGCACCCGC
>NZ_KI912213.1:149621-157401 GCF_000231035.2 Saccharomonospora iraqiensis subsp. paurometabolica YIM 90007
TGGCCGCCGCCCTCGCGGCGGTGGCCACCGCCGCGGCCGGTCCGATCTCGTTCGTGGCGCTGGCCACCCCGCAGATCGCCCTGCGCCTGGCCCGGACGGCCCAACCCCCGCTCGCCGGGTCCCTGGTACTGGGTGCCCTGCTGACCGTGGGCGCCGACCTCACCGTCCGGGTGCTCGCACCGAGTGTGCCGGTCGGGGTGCTCACGGCGATCCTCGGCGCGCCGTACCTGCTCTACCTGCTCGCCCGGAGCCGCCGACGGTGAGCGGCGCACCGGCCCCGGATGCCCCCGCCACCGACGGAAGACAGGAGGGACGCACGTGACGCGGTCCAGACTGCGGGCCGACCAGCTCCGGCTCGGATACGGCGAACGACTCGTCGTCGACGGCCTCGACCTCGCCGTCGAGGACGGCTCCGTCACCGTCGTGATCGGCCCCAACGGGTGCGGCAAGTCCACGCTGCTGCGCGCGCTGGGCCGGCTGTTGCGTCCGCGCGGCGGCGCCGTCCTGCTGGACGGCAAACGCATCGACAAACGCCCCACCCGTGACGTCGCCCGGACGGTCGGGCTGCTGCCGCAGTCGCCGCTCGCCCCGGAGGGGCTCACCGTCGGCGACCTGGTGTCCCGGGGCCGGCACCCGCACCAGAGCTGGCACCGGCAGTGGTCCGCCGACGACGAGCGGGCCGTCGGCCACGCGCTGGCGCTGACCGGGATGGACGCCCACGCGGACCGGGTGGTGGATGAGCTCTCCGGCGGCCAGCGGCAACGGGCGTGGATCTCGATGACCCTGGCCCAGGACACCGCCCTGCTGCTGCTCGACGAGCCGATCACCTACCTGGACCTCGCGCACCAGGTGGACGTGCTCGACCTCGTCCACGGCCTGCACACCGAGCGCGGCACCACGGTGGTGATGGTGCTGCACGACCTCAACCTCGCCGCCCGCTACGCGGACACGCTGGTGGCCATGGACGACGGGCGGGTGGTGGCCCGGGGCGCCCCCGGGGAGGTGCTCACCGAACAGCTGCTGGCGGAGACGTTCGGACTCGACGCCAAGGTGCTCACCGACCCGGTCGCGGGCACGCCGATGGTCGTGCCGGTCAGTGCCCACCTGCGGGACGCACCTCTTCGGGACGGAACTGGCTGACCAGCCACTCGGCGGCGTCCCGGAGTTTGAGGTTGGCGTGCTGGGAGGCCTCCACCAGCAGCGCGAACGCGCGGTCGGCGTCCACACCGTGCCGTTCCATCAGGATGCCCTTGGCCATGCCGATGGTGTCCCGGGTCCGCAACGCCACGTGCAGGTGCGCCAGTCCCTGCGAGCCCGCCAGCGCCACGGCGGCGTGCGCGGCGAACAGTTCCCCGATGCGCTCGGCGTCGTCGTCGAAGGCGTCGGTCCGCCACGAGTACAGGTTCAACGCGCCGATCGTGGACGTGCTGGTGAACAGCTTGAACCCGAGCATCGACGACACCCCGGACGAGGCCGCCTCCCGGCCGAAGCGGGGCCACCGGGGGTCCGCGCCGATGTCGCCGGTGCGGTAGACCGGCCGCTCGTGGATCGCGTCGACGCACGGCCCCTCGTGCAGCCGGTGCTGGAGCTGGTCCAGGTGCGCCACGACGTCGCTCGACGGTGCGACCGAGCGCATCGTGCCGCTCTCCAGCAGCGACACCCCCGCCTCGTCCGCACCGGGCACCGTCGCGGCGGCGGCGCGGACGATGTGTTCGACGGCGCGGTCGACGTCCGCCTCGGGCTCCAGCGTCCGGGCGATCTTGCTCAGCACCGCGGTGAGATCCTCCGCCGGCTCGCCGGGACCGGCGGCGGCCACAACAGCCTCGTCACCCACGAGGTCAGGATTACACATCGCGATCCCGGCCGGCCCCCGGCACCGGAGCCGGAGGGCGCCGGGTCACACGAACGCCCCGTGTCCGGTGATCGCGCGCCCGACCACCAGACTGTTGATCTCGCGGGTCCCCTCGTACGAGTAGAGCGCCTCGGCGTCCGCGACGAACCGGCCGATGTCGTGGTCGAGCACGATGCCGTTGCCCGCCAGCAGCTCGCGCGCCCACCCGACGACCTCCCGCATCCGACTGGTGCAGTGGGCCTTGGCCAGGGCCGAGTGCTCGTCCCGGTAGGTGCCCGCGTCCTGCAGCTGCGCCAGGCGCACGACCATGCCGAACGACGACGTGACGTTGCCGAGCATCCGCACCAGCAGGTCCTGCACGAGCTGGAACGCCGCGATCGGCCTGCCGAACTGTTCCCGTTCGCCCGCGTAGCGCAGGGCGATCTCGTAGGCCGCCAGCATCACCCCGACTGCCTGCCACGCCACGCCACTGCGGGTGGCCCGCAGGATCCGGGCCGTGTCCCGGAACGAACGGGCGTTCTGCAGCCGGTTCGCCTCGGGGACCCGACACCCGTCCAGCACGACGTCGGCGTTCTGCACCGACCGGAGTGCGATCTTGTTCTCGATCTTCGTGGCGGTGAGCCCGGGGGTGTCCTTCTCCACCACGAACCCCTTGACCTGCCCGTCGTCGACGTCCCGGGCCCAGACGACGAGGAGGTCGGCGAAGGTGGCGTTGCCGATCCAGCGCTTGCGCCCGTCGAGCACCCATTCGTCGCCGGACCGGCGCGCCGTGGTCCGCATCCCGCCCGCGACGTCGGAACCGCCCTCCGGTTCGGTCAGCGCGAACGCGCCCAGGAGTTCCATCCGGCTCATCGGCGGCAGCCACCGTGTCCGCTGGGCGGCGTCCCCGCAGTCGGCGATGCTGCCCATCGCGAGCCCGCTGTGCACCCCGAAGAAGGTCGCCATCGACGCGTCGGTGTGCGCCATCTCCAGGGCGAGGAATCCGCTCAGCAGGCTGGTCGGCTTCGGTCCCTGCACGTCGGGATAGGCACGACCGGCGATCCCCAGCTCGGCGTAGCTCTTCACCAGCTCGGTCGGGAACTCCGCACGGGCCCAGTACTCGTTGGCGATCGGCGCGACCTCGGAACGGAGGAACTCCCGCACCCGGTGCAGGACGGCCCGCTCGTCGGTGTCGAGCAGTTCCTCGAAGGAGTAGAAGTCACCGGTCAGCAGCTCGGACATGCTGCCGGATACCCGCACCACCGCGGGGGGACACCGCGCCGGAGGCGCGAAGTCCGCACCGCGCCGGAGGCGCGAAGTCCACACCGCGCCGGAGGCGCGAAGTCCGCACCGCGCCGAAGGCGCGAAGTCCGCACCACGCGGCACGACCGTGGTGCTCACGCCCGCGCGGGGCTCGCCGTCACCTCGTCCGCGAGCGTGCGGTCGAGCCGTACCCGCACCAGGGCCGCGGAGAACCGGGCCAGGTCGTCGTCGGGGACCAGCCCGGCCAGGGCCGCCGCGTCCTTGGGCAGTCCGATCCGCTCGGCCCCCTCCCTGGCCTTCTTGTCGAGGTACGGACGCAGCCACGGCCACACCCCCTGGACCTCCCGGCAGAAGATGTCCGCGCCGACGGCGCCGATCCCGGGCACCTCGCACAGCAGGCGCCGCAGCCTGCCGGGGTCACCGTCCGCGCGACGGGCCATCCGGCGGAGATCACCGCCGTACTCGTCGTCGATCAGCGCGGCACCCTCGCCGAGGGTGCTCGCCGTGCTCTCGTCGTAGCGCACGTAGTGCCCCCGGCCCAGCGCGTCGACCCGGTCCTGCCAGGAGGACTCGCGCATCCGGCGGGCGGTGCGGAACCCCGCGCCGGACAGCTCCCGCGCCGCCGCCACCGCGATGTCGGCCTTGATCCGGGCCGACATCAGGATCGACAGCACCAACAACCGGTACAGGCTCGCGGGACTGTCGGTGAGCCGGATCCCCGCCTCGTCGGCGTAGGTCCGGCCCGCCACGTCCATCAGCCGCCCGACCGTGCGTTCGGTGTCGCCGCGCATGTCCGTCACCTACCCGGCCGCGCCGCGACCGACACGGCTCGCGCCCGCACGGTCCGCCGACCGGTGAACCGATTCACGCCCGCCGCGTGTGTTGCGGTTCGGCCTCCCCTCTCCTCAACGTGACCCGGATTACCTATGGTGTGGCATCTACGCCGGATCGAGGAGGACAGCGTTGACCATCCAGCCATCCGTCGCGAACCAGGTCGAGGGACAGACCGTGGCCGGGCTGCTGCGGCGGAACGCGACCGAGTTCGCGGACCTGCCCGCCCTGAGTTCGCTGGACGACGCGGACCGGCCCACCCTCTCGTGGGGCGAACTCCGCGAGGAGATCGCCGCCTTCGCCCGCGGTCTGGCCGATCTGGGCCTGCGCGCGGGCCAGCGCATGATCATCATGTCGCCCAGCCGCCCCGAACATGTCATCGCCGATCTGGCCGCCGCGAACCTCGCGGTGATCTCGTGTACCGCGTACTCGACGTTGAGCAGTGACCAGATCCGCTACGTCGTCAACCACAGCGCGGCCCCGGTCGCCGTGCTCGCCGGTGCGGAGGAGCTCGAGCGCTGGCTCCCGGTGCTCGACGACCTGCCGAACCTCGAACACATCGTCATGATGGACGCCGACGCGATCCCCGCCGGGGACGGACGGTTCGTCAGTGCCGAGCGGGTCCGCGAGCGCGGGGCCGAGCTGCACCGGAGCAATCCGGACGCCTTCGAGCGGCTGACCGACGACATCAGGACCGACGACCCGCTGTGCATGATCTACACCTCGGGGACCACCGGCGCGCCCAAGGGCGTGGTGTTGTCGCACCGCAACACGATCCACGAGGCGTTGGCAGTTCGCCAATTACATGACGCGCCCATGCACATGTCGAACATCGCCTACCTTCCGCTCGCGCACGTCGCCGAGCGGGTGCTCTCGATCTACATGCCGATCGTGCACGCGGGCCACGTGCACACGCTCGCGGACGCGAGCGGGGTGGTCGGGGCCCTGGGCACGGTGCGGCCGGACTCGTTCTTCGGCGTGCCGCGCGTGTGGGAGAAGATGGTCGCCGGCATGAAGAACATGCTCGCGGGCGTGGACGAGCAGCGGCGCGAGGAGTTGCTCGCGGCCAACGAACTGCTCCAGGAGGGCTACAAGCTGCGCAGTGCGGGCAAGGAGGTGCCCGCCGACCTCGCCGAGCGGATCGCCGAGACGGACGAGAACGTGCTCGCCCCGATCCGGCAGATGCTCGGCCTGGACCGGTTGTTCCTGGCCGCGAGCGGCGCCGCCGCCCTGCCGACGGAGGTGCTGTACTTCATCGCCGGGCTCGGCATCGAGATCCAGGAGGTCTGGGGCCTGTCGGAGACGACGGGTGCGGTGACCGCGAACACCGCCTCCGCCTTCCGTGCGGGCACGGTGGGCCGCCCGCTCGCCGACGTCGAGGTGGCGGTGGCCGACGACGGCGAACTGCTGGTGCGCGGGCCGATCGTGTTCCCCGGCTACCTCCAGGAGGACGGGTCGATCGAACCCGCCACCGATGCCGACGGCTGGTTCGCCACCGGGGACATCGGCACGATCGACGAGGACGGGTTCGTCAGCGTCACGGACCGGAAGAAGGAACTGATCATCACGGCGGGGGGCAAGAACATCGCCCCGACCCGGATCGAGGGTCTGCTCAAGGAGCACCCGCTCATCGGGCAGACGATCGCGATCGGGGACGACCGGCCCTACATCACGGCACTGATCGTGCTGGACGACGAGATCGCCCCGGCGTGGGCCTCGTCCCGCGGCATCGAGGCCGGGGACGTGGCCGCACTGGCCGAGCACCCGGAGATCCGCGCCGAGATCGACCGTGCCGTGACCGCGGCGAACGAACGGCTCGCCCGCGTCGAGCAGATCAAGCGCTACCACCTGCTGTCCGAGGCGTGGTCCCCGGACAGCGGCGAGCTGACCCCCACCCTCAAGCTCAAGCGCCGGGTCATCACCAACCGCTACGACACCGAGATCGAGTCCCTCTACGAGAGCTGAGCACCCCGCGTCGCGTGCCGTGAAGGACTCCTTGCCTGCGTCCCATGCAGCGAAGGAGTCCTTCACGGCACCACACGCAGCGAAGGGGTCCTTCACGGCACAGCCGCGTCAGGCCGAGCGGGTCCATCCGCGCAGGGGCTCCGGGACACGCTTCTCCAGGCCGTAGGGCTCCAGGTGGGCGGCGAACACCTCGTCGAAGGCCTGCCGGACACCGTCCGAGTCCCACTCGGGACGGCGCAGGATCGGCTCCTTGAACGCGGGTTGGGCCAGCACGTGCAGGTCCGAACCGTCGCACCGGACGAGCTGTCCGGTGATTCCCGCGGAGGCCTCGGCGAGCAGGTAGGTCACCAGCGGAGCGACGCGGGACGGCGTGCGTTCCGGTGGACAGTTGCGCAGACTGCGTTCCGACTTCCACACCATGCGGGTGTGGGCCAGCGGGCACACGGCGTTGACCCGGACCCCGACCTCCTCCATGTCCAGTGCCCACGAGTAGGTCAACGAGGCGACCGCCCCCTTGCTCGCCGCGTACGCACCCAGCTTGCGCTGCCCCAACAGTGCCCCGGACGCGATGTTGACGATCGAGCCGCCCCGGTCCCGCTCGACCATGCGCTCGGCCGCCGCCATCCCCACGTGGAGGACGCCGAGCACGTTCGTCTCGACGAGCTCGCGCACCCGGGCGGGGTCGTCGGCCCACGGCAGCGCCTCGTAGTTGACCCCCGCGTTGTTCACCAGACCGTCGACCGCGCCGAACTCGGACACGCACAGCTCCACGATCGCCCGCGCCTGCGCGGGATCGGCCACACTGTGTCCACTGGCGACCGCCGTGCCGCCGTGCGCCGTGATGTTCGCCGCCGTGCGTTCGGCCAGTCCGGCGTCGACGTCGTTGACCACGACCGCCGCACCCGCCCTGGCCGCGTGCGTGGCGAACGCCTCCCCCAGACCACGCCCGGCCCCGGTCACCACCACGGCCCTGCCGCCGAGTTGTCCGTCCATCCCTGTCTCCCCACCGCGGGCTGCCGCCCACGCGTCACGTCGGTGTAGCCGGCTAGCTCCAGTGTCGGGCACGATACGCACGGTGCGTACCGGCCCGCGACGAACGGCCGCCACCCTGCGCCGAACGAGTGAGCGCTGATCGGCCGGACGTACCCCGCGGCCGAACACCGGGGACGATCGGTTGAGGGCGGCACGGCCCCGGGACGACACGGCAGGGACGCCACGGGGCGGGACGGACCCGGTGGCGCCGCGTATCACGACACGGTGCGGCGAGCGGCACGTCCCCGGGTGGTCGGACCACCTGATGGTGCCGTACCGGAACGGCGTGAACCCGCCCGCGACAAGGTATTCACCGACGGTCAGAAGTCACGACCGGACACCGCCGCTCACCTCCTTCTCCGGTCGGGCGCCCCGACGAGCACCGACGACTGTGTGAACCATGACCGCACGATCCCCGGCGATCAGAAGTCCCGACCCGCCACGGCACACCTCCCACGATCCCGCTCGCGAAACCGCACCGCGGGGCGACACGGTCCGTGACCGGCACGCCCCGGGTGTTCCGGCATGCACGAAGATATCCCCCGCCCGGACCAGACGTCACGACGGACCGTGTTCTCACCGCCCGATGCGTCCCGGAAGCGGGGCCCCTCCTCCGGGTGGGACACCGACGGGGCGCCTTCCCGGGGGTGGGATCATGGCGTCCGGTCCGGTGGTTCACCCGGTGGACGGATATCGTCCGGACCACACGTCTCCGGACACCGACACACGCGGGAGGACGAGCGAGTGCCGCCGGGTCCGCACCGCGGGCGAGCCCGCGACCACGCTTCGGACGTGGTGGGCACGGGCGTCGTGACCGGGGAGTCCGCCCGCGGCGGGCCGGCTGCCCCGCACGACGAC
>NZ_KI912213.1:157501-161071 GCF_000231035.2 Saccharomonospora iraqiensis subsp. paurometabolica YIM 90007
CTGGCGGTGGAGACCGCGTCCGACGTCCCGGCCGGCCACGTCCGGGTGCTGCTGGCACCCGACTACAACTCCCACGGCAGCTCCACCCCGCCCGCCGCGGGCGGTGGCGCCCCGGCCGCGGGGGAAGCGGTGCCGGAGGCCCGTCCCGCGCCACGGCAGCAACCGAGTGACCGGAACGAACCACCGATCACCGCGGACCGGGTCGTCTGCGTCAACTGACCGCCACCACTACTCCGAACGGGTCATGTTGTCCGTTTCGGCGGAGTTTTTCGCGCTCGCGCGTAAGGACACGGCCGTCGACGCATTCCTCCCCTGTAGGAAACCGGTAGATGGTGACGGGCAGGGGTTGGCCAGTGCTGATCGAGACGGACAGATATCAACAGGTGTTGGGTGAGGAGCTGCGCAAGCTCAGGACAGCCAGGGGCTGGACCCGGAAGGAACTCAACGAACGGCTGCAGAGCGGGATCTCGCTGCAGACCCTGGCCACGTACGAGCTCGGGACGCGGCAGTGCTCGGTGGTGCGGTTGGCCGAGCTCTGCCTGGCCATGGACGAGCTCCCGCAGGACCTGTTGGCGCGGGTGCACCGCAGGTTGTTCGCCGAGCACCAGGGCAGGCTGAAGGTGTGCCTGGACGACGTGGTCGCCGACGACCAGCCCGAGCTGCTGCCGCTGCGCCGCTGGGCGCGCGGACGGCTCGCCGAGGGTGGTGCGGCCGAGGTGCAGTTCGACCGCACCACCCTGGAGCAGCTCGCGGCGTTGTGCGAACTCGGCACCGAGGAACTGGTCACCCGCCTGCGGCGGCTGTCCGCTCCGGCGCCGCAGACCGCCCGTGCAGGCGGAAGTCACGCGGATCGAGCTTGCGGGTCCTGAGCCAGTAGCGCCAGGTGAAACCGGGCCAGATGGTGCGGTTCACGCCCTGGCTGTCGAGGTACCAGCTCGTGCAGCCACCGCGCGTCCAGACACCCTTGGACAGTTTGCGCTGGATCTCGGCGTTGAACCGCGCCTGCGCCTCCGGTCGCACCTCGATCGCTCCGGCGCCCTCGGCCTCGACCCACCGGATCGCCTCGGCGATGTAGCGCACCTGCTGCTCGATCATGAACACGACCGAGTTGTGGCCCAGCCCGGTGTTCGGGCCGAGCAGGAAGTACAGGTTCGGGTACCCCGTGACGGTGATGCCGAGGTGGGTCTGCATGCCCTCCTCGGCCCACTGCTTGCCGAGGTTGGTCCCCTGCGCACCGATGATGTCGAGATCGTCGAAGGCGTCGGTGACGTGGAAGCCGGTGCCGTAGATGATGGCGTCCACCTCGTGCTCGACGCCCGCGGTGTCCACGATGCTGTGCGCGCGGACCTCGGCGACGCCGTCGGTGACGACGTCGACGTTGTCCCGGTTCATGGCCGGGTAGTAGTCGTTCGAGATCAGCACCCGCTTGCAGCCCATCACGTAGTCGGGCGTGAGCTTGGCCCGCAGTGCGGGGTCGTCGACGTGCCGGTCGATGTTGCGCTTGGCGATCTTCTGGGCGAACTTCATGATCCGCGGATCACCGTTGAACCCGACCGCGCGCAGTTCGAGCATCCAGTACAGCAGGTCGCGGTACACCCGTTGGACGCCGGGAACCCGGGAGAACAGCCGCTTCGCCCAGTCCGGCATCCGCCGGTCCGGCTTCGGCATGATCCACGGCGGGGTCCGCTGGAAGAGGGTGAGCCGCTCGACGTCCTTCGCGATCTCGGGCACGAACTGCACCGCGCTGGCCCCGGTGCCGATCACCGCGACCCGCTTGCCGCGCAGGTCGTAGTCGTGGTCCCACTGCGCCGAGTGGAACGTCGTGCCCCGAAAGGTCTCGATCCCCGGCAGGTGCGGGACCTGCGGGATGTGCAACGCCCCCACCCCGCAGACGAGGTGCCGGGCGACGAACTCCTCGCCCGCGGCCGTGCTGATGTACCAGCGGTGCTCGTCGGTGTCCCACCGCGCGCCGGTCAGCTCCCGCCCGAACCGGATGTGGCGGTAGAGGTCGTACTTCTCCGCCACCCCGCGGATGTAGTCGAAGATCTCCGGCTGCGGGGAGAACGAGCGCGACCACCCGGGGTTCTGTTCGAACGAGTACGAGTACATGTGCGACTGGATGTCACAGGCGCAGCCCGGATAGGTGTTGTCCCGCCAGGTGCCGCCGACCTCGTGCTCCTTCTCCAGGATGACGAAGTCGTCACGGCCGTCGGTGCGGAGCTGGATCGCCATGCCGAGTCCGGAGAACCCGGTTCCGACGACGACCACTCCGGTCTCGGTGCGTGTGCCCATGTCGCTGCCTCCATGCCGCTCTGCCTGGTCCCGGCGACCCTGTTACCGGCGGTTCACCTTACCGGCAGTAGGTTACCGGAAGTAGAATAGCGATCGTGAGCGCCAGTGCAAAGACCCCCGCCCGCCGCAAGCGCGTGCCCAGGGCCGAACGGGAACGGCAAATGGTCGAGGTCGCCGAACAGGTCTTCGCCGAGCTCGGCTACGCCGCGGCCTCGATGGACGAGATCGCCGAACGGGTGGGCGTGTCGAAACCGATGCTGTACGAGTACTTCCACTCCAAGGAGGGATTGCTGCTCGCCTGCATCCAGTCCGCCCGTGGGGAGTTGCGGGAGGTCACCGAACGCGCCGTCGTGGGGGCCACGACCGCCGAGGACGCGCTGCGCCGGGGGCTGTCGGCGTTCTTCGGATTCGTCCGCAGGCGCAGACAGGCGTGGTCGCTGCTGCGTAACGAGATGGCACTGGCCGGCACCTCGGCCGCCGACGAACTGGAGGCGACCCGCCGACAGCAGACGGATCTGATCGCGGGCGTGCTGGGCGGCTATCTCGCCGTCTCGGACCCGTCCCGCGCCCAGGCGTCGGCCGAGTTCGTCGTCGGCGGGTGCGAGCGGCTGGCCATCTGGTGCGAGCAGGACGACGAGATCACACCCGAAGTGGCCACGGATTACGCCATGGACCTCCTGTGGGGCGGGGTCAGTCACCTGGCGCAGGATCAATCGACCCACTGACACGCAGATTTCACCCACAGTGGTGAGCCGCTGAGATCGTTCTCACTCTGGGTAGCCTTTTCTCCGGTGTCGTGTTGCTGCGCGGCCTCCGACGTCACAAACTTGAATCATCGTCATAAAGGCAGCGAACCACGTCGCCGCACGCGGCCGGGTACCGCTGTCCGGAGAGGGGTGAACAGGGGTGCAGACAGTCACCGCGACCTACGCGCGCACGGACGAGAACTGGACGGTGCGCGTGTCCGGGCTCGGCCGGGAACTGGACGCCGAGGCGTCCGGGATCATCGCCGCCCGGGATCGCGCCGACCAGCTCGTGGACGAACTCGCCTCCGGCGGCGAGCAGCCCACCGTGGTCCACCTGATCGAGGGCAGCGCGGTGGAGTTCACCTCCACCTACATGGCCGCCCGCCTGGCCAAGGGCGAAGGCACCGGCGCCCCGGAGCGGTCCGGGACGACCACGCGGGCCGCGGAATCCGCCACCGCGGCGGAGCGTGCCGACGCGGGAACCCGGGAGAGCACGACCGAAGCCGACCCGGCGGACGACGGCAACGGCGCG
>NZ_KI912213.1:161171-162521 GCF_000231035.2 Saccharomonospora iraqiensis subsp. paurometabolica YIM 90007
CCGGGCGCGGGTGCGGACCCGGGCGGACGACCGTCCCGCCCGGACCGGGGACGGGGGGCCGGCGGCCGGAGGCTCGCCCACGTCAGCCTCGCCGTCGTGTCCGCACTGGTGCTGAGCCTCACCGGCTACGCGTGGGCGGTGATGCACGGCATGCTCAGCGGGATGACGACGGCCGACGTCATCGGCCCGGACGCCGGCGACCTGCCCGCGGACGGCTACCGGGACATCCTCCTCGTCGGGATGGACAGCCGCACCGACGCCCAGGGCAACCCGCTGCCGGAGGACATGCTGGCCAAGCTGAACGCCGGTGTCGCCGACGGCGCGCTGAACACCGACACCCTGATCTTCGTCCGGGTGCCCAACGACGGCAGCGAGGCCATGGCCGTGTCACTGCCGCGCGACTCGTACGTCACCATCCCCGGATTCGGCAAGCACAAGATCAACTCTGCGTACGCCCGGGGGAAGCTGGCCGCGCGCGAGGACCTCGTCGCCGAGGGGGTCACCGACGAGCAGGAACTCGAGGTCCGCAGCAACCAGGAGGGTGCCCGGACCCTGGTGCGGACGGTGGAGACCCTCACCGGCACCACGATCGACAACTACGCCTCGATCAACCTGCTCGGCTTCTACGACATCACCAAGGCGGTCGGCGGGGTCGAGGTCTGCCTGAACGAGGCCGTGGACGACCCCGCCTCCGGGGCCGACTTCGCGGCGGGCAGGCAGACCATCGAGGGGCTCGACGCGCTCGCCTTCGTCCGGCAGCGGCACGGCCTGCTGCGGGGGGATCTCGACCGGGTGGTCCGGCAGCAGGTGTTCATGGCCGGACTGGCACGCAAGGTGCTCTCCGCCGGCACGCTGGCCGACCCGGGCAAGCTGAACGCCCTGGTCGAGGCCATCAACAAGTCCGTGGTGGTCAACGAGGGCTGGGACATCCTGTCCTTCGCGCAGCAGATGCGCGGGCTCACCGGCGGGCAGATCGAGTTCCAGACCATCCCGATCGTGAATCCGGAGTACGAGACCACCACCGACGGGACCGCCGTCCGGGTGGACCCGGCCGAGGTCCGGACGTTCCTCGCGGAGGCGACCGGGGAGACCGGCGGCGAGGCGGCGACGCAGGCCCCGGCACCGGAGGAGATCACGGTCGACGTCTACAACACCTCGGACATCACCGGCCTCGCGGGCCGGGTGTCGGACGAACTGGCTCAGCAGGGTTTCGTCCCCGGCGAGGTGGCCAACGAGACACCGCGGCAGGCCAGCGTCGTGCGGACGGCACCGGACGAGCAGGCGTCCGGGCGGGCGGTCGCCGACGCGCTCGGCGGCCTGGCGGTGGAGACCGCGTCCGACGTCCCGGCC
>NZ_KI912213.1:162621-163694 GCF_000231035.2 Saccharomonospora iraqiensis subsp. paurometabolica YIM 90007
CCTGGCCGCGGGGGTGTCCGCGGGTTGGTGGCCCGCGGTCCTCCTCGCCGTCGGCGGAGCGCCACCCGCCCTGTCCGGCCCCGTGCCCGCCGTGTTGCTGCTCGGGCTCGTCCACCTCGGGATTCTCGGCACGGCCCGGCCCCTGCTCGCGAGAACGGCCGGGAGTGCGCCGGTCGCCCGCGCGGCGGGTCTCGCGTCCCGCGCACCGATGAGCCTCTATCTGCTGTTCCTCGCGGCCACCCTGGTGGTCGTCGCGGCCGTGCACCTGCCGGAACGGTTCGGCCTCGCCCCGGCCTGGTGGCTGCGACCCCGGACCCTGCTGGCACTGACCCTGCTCGTCGGCCCGGCGGTCGTGGTGTTCTCGTGGGTCGAGCGGCACGGTCGGCACCGACCGTTCGGGCCGGTCGTGACGCGCACCACCCGGCCCGCCCCGCGCGGGGTCCTGGACCGGGTCGCCACGTTCGCCGGCTTCGGCTTCGCGGTGACCGGGGTGTTCGGTTTCGCCGTGACCACGCTGGGCGGCCGGGTCCCCGCACTCGACGGAGTGCTGATCGACCCGGTACAGAGCCTGGTCCACCTGTTGCTCGGTGCCGCCCTGCTGCACAGCGCACGGAGGGCGACCACGGGCACGCCGGTCCCGTGGGTGCTGATGTCGGTGGCGTGTGTGCCCCCGCTGCTGTCGGTGACGGCGGACTCCCCGCCGGACCCGCTCGGGCTGGCCGTCCATCTCGCCGCGGGGGTGTTCGGGCTCGGGGCCGCGACCGTGACGGTGCTGTCCACACCACGGTCACCCGCCCGGTGGCGGAAGGACTGAGTGCGCGCCGATCCGGGGTGGTATCCGGGACGGCGTGCCGCCGTGTGGCACCCTACGACCATCGTCCACCTCCCCGGACGCACGTGACCAGCGACGCTGCCCGGGGAGCGTCGAGGGAGAGGAGCCGTTGCCGTGGTCCGACCGCCGGGGGGTGATCCCCGCCGTTCCCGGCCGGCGCGCCCCTGGGAGGGGGACGCACAGGCACCCCCACCGGACGGTGCGCGGGACGGCGGCCCCCGGCGCGAGCATCCGCGACCGC
>NZ_KI912213.1:163794-177421 GCF_000231035.2 Saccharomonospora iraqiensis subsp. paurometabolica YIM 90007
CCTACGCCCACGCCGCGCACTGAGCGCTGCGGCGGGCACCGACCGCGGTCGGTGCCCGCCGTCCGGGAATGCCCGCCGTCCGGGAACGCCGGCCGCCCGGGCGGTGTGCCGGATCCCGGCGCGCCCGAGCCACCCGGCGTTCCCGGATCACCTCAGCGCAGCAGCTTGCGAACCAGCAGCACGGCGACCAGCACCCCGGTGCCGACGAGCGGGTACCTGATCCTCGGGTCGTCGAGCTTGGCCCGGACACCCGCCTGCGCGGTGTCCGCGAGCTTCTGCGGGTTCGCCTTGTCCCCGATCCGGTCCAGGGTCGTCGCGAGCTGCTCCCTGGCCTTCTCGATGTCGCGTTCGATGGTCTCCGGGTCGCGCGCCACGTGTCCTCCCTCGCCACATCCTCTTCGCAGGCTGTCACGGTAGATCACGGGTGCCGCGAACGCCTCACCGGCCACGCCGTCGGGTGGCCCGCACGTTACGCTACAGGCGTATCGGGCCCGTAGCCCAACAGGCAGAGGCACACGGTTTAGGTCCGTGCCAGTGTGGGTTCGACTCCCACCGGGCCCACCGCGGTGGCGGGGATCACCCGGCTGTGCCGGGTCCGTCACGGTCGTCGTGACCACCGGCGTCGTGACCACCGGCGTCGTCGTGACCACCGCCGTGGAGCCCCAGCCGGTCGAGGGCCTCGGTGGTCGCGTCCGCGGCGGCGGCGAACGGTTCCAGCACGACGTCGGCCCCGGCTTCCCGGAGCAGGGCCGCGTCCCGCGCGGTGTGTGCCGTCAGCGCCACCACGCCCCGGTATCCGTGGTGCCGCAGCCCCTGCAGGAGCGCCTTGTTGATCTCCGCGACCGGGATGGTGCTGATCACGTAGCGGACCGTGGACAGCGGGAGGGTCTCCAGGAAGTGCAGATCCTCGGCGCTGCCGAACACCGCCGAAACCTGGGTGCGGTCGTTGGCGCTTACCCGGTGCGGATCGAAATCCACGGCGAGCACGCGGTGCCCGGTGCCGCCCAACCGCTCGGCGAGGTGACCACCGAACCGTCCCAGTCCGTAGACGATCCCGTCGAACGTCTCCCGGTCCCCGGAGGTCGCCCGGTGGTGTCCACGACGCTCGAACACCGCGATCCGGTGCTTGATGCGTTCGTAGATCGTGTGCGAGTACAGGATCAGGTAGGTCGAGGCACCGATCGTGATGATCCCGACCACGGTGATCAGGCCGACGGTGGCGTTGGTGATGTGGCCCAGGCTCAGTCCGAGCGCGGCGAGGATCAGCGAGAACTCCGAGATCTGTGCCACGGTCAACCCGGCCAGGAACCCGACCCGCACCGGGTACCGCATGGCCGCCATGATCAACACGACGATGAGCGGGTTCCCGACGAGCACGAACACCGAGAGCACGAGCGCCTCGGTGATCTGCCGGGTGGCGTCGGTGAACTCCAGGCGGGAGCCCAGGTCCAGGAAGAAGAACAGCAACAGGAAGTCCCGGAGGCTGACCAGACGGGCGCCGAGCGCGTCCCGGTACGGCGTCCCGGCCAACGACACCCCGGCGAGGAAGGCGCCCACCTCGGAACTGAATCCCAGCCAGTCGCTGAACGCCGCCACCGACACCGCGTACGCGATGCCGAACAGCAGCAGGAGTTCCTGGGACCGGGCGATGTGATGGGACAGCCACGGCAGCACGTACCGGCTCAGCACGGCGATGCCCGCCACGAGCCCGAGGCCCTTGGCGAACACGAGGCTCACGTCGAGGACGAGGTTGTCCCCCGTGGTCCGGCCGAACGCGGTCAACACGATCATCACCAGAACCACGACGATGTCCTGGACGATGAGGAACCCGACGGCGATCCGGCCGTGCAGGTGCTCCAGCTCCCGCTTGTCGGAGAGCAGTTTGACGATGATGATCGTGGACGAGAAGGTGAGCGCCACCGCGACGTAGAGGGCACTCACCGTGTCCATGCCCAGCGCGACGGCGATGAGGAACCCGACGCCCGAGGTGAACACGATCTGCCCCAACCCGGTCGCCAGCGCGATCGGTCCGGTGCTCCGGATGAGGTGCAGATCGAGGCGGAGGCCGACGAGGAAGAGCAGGATCGCGATGCCCATGCGGGCCAGCAGCTCGATGGTGCCGTCGGCCACGACCCAGCCGGTCCCCGTCGGGCCCACCAGGATGCCGACGCCGATGAAGGCGACGATCAACGGCTGCCGCAGGCGCGTCGCGATCAGCGCCGCACCCGCGGCGATCGCGAGGATGACGGCGAACAGGCCGAAAGCGTGGGCACCCATCGGCGACTCCGTGGTCGGCTGCCCTCGGACAGCACGATACCCACGGGCAACGCCCCCGGCCCGCCGCCAGCCACCACCCCAGCCCCGCGAGTCGCCACTCCAGAACGGCGAGTCGCCGCTTCAAGACGGCGTGTCGCCGTCCCAGAATGGCGAGTCGCCGCTTCAAGACGGCGAGTCGCCACTGCAGGACAGCAGGCCGCCGCTCCACGATCGTGAATCAGTGATTCGCCCTCGCGGAGCCGCGGAACAGGATCGCCGAAGGCGGACTCTGCCCGGCCTTTGCCGCGTCGGGGAGCGTCAATTCGCCAGTGCCCGACGTCAACTCACGCGCACGGGGCGTCAACTCACGCGCACGGGGCGGCGACTCGCGCGCACGGGGTGGCGACTCGCGGGTGGGGTCAGCGGTGGGCGGGTTTCCGGTTGCCGCTCGTGCGGCGGGGCGGGCGCGCCGGGGCCGGCTCGGCGTCGTTCGGTGCGACGACGTTCGCGGCCGGAGAGCTGAAGGGCGTGCACAGGCCCGCGGGCCGGTCGTGCTGCCGCGGCACGAATTCGGAGTAGTCCACCGGTTCCTCGCTGGTCGTGTGGCTGAACCGCACGGGCGCCACGTCGGCGGAGGAGTCGGACTCGGTGGAGATGAATGTCGTCAAAAGAAAGATCAGTCCCTCGTCGTGGGGTGTCGACGGTTCGGCGGCCACGTGGCACGCGGACACCGCGACTCCGATCGCCGGGGACGGCCGTCCGTCACCGGGTGTGTCCCCGGCGACGGACGGCCTTCTCAGGCTGCGTCGAAGCGGGCTTCGCTCAGAGCGCCTGGACGCCGGTGGCCTGCGGGCCCTTGGTGCCCTGGCCGACCGTGAAGGCGACGCGCTGGCCGTCGTCGAGGCTGCGGAAGCCGCGGCCCTCGATCTCGGAGTAGTGGACGAAGACGTCGCCGTCGCCCTCATCGGGGGCGATGAAGCCGAAGCCCTTTTCGCTGTTGAACCACTTCACGGTTCCCTGGGTCATGTCGTACCTCCGTCAGCTCGAAGTGTGGTCTCTCGTGCGCCGCACCGGGCGGACACGGGCAGCCGCAAGGTTCGAACGGCCACCACTCCAGCTACGCGAGGACAAGCGACACGCCCGCAACCGATTTCCGCGGACGTGAACGAACACGAACACGCAAAACTTGCGACTGTTCGGGGCAACGCCCCGAGGTACCGGGCTTGTTCCCGGCACTACACGTAGCCTACCGCACCACCCCGAGCGACCGGAAGGGACTGTGCCTTGGGCCTCGCCACCCGTCCCCGGCCGCCGCGGGACCACCCGTCGAATCTTGCCGACAGGGTGTCGGTATCGTCCCGGAGATGCTGACAACACGAATCCCGGCTCGGTGAGCAGCCATGTTCCTCGCCTTACGTGAACTCGCCTTCGCTCGCGGCCGCTTCCTGCTCATGGGAGCCGTCGTGAGCCTGATCACGATCCTCATGGTCCTGCTCAGCGGCCTGTCGGTCGGTCTCGCCAACGACGGTGTGTCCGGACTGCAACAGATGCCGGTGACGTCCTTCGCCTTCCAGGAGGACGTCGCGGAGGACTCGGCCTTCTCGCGCAGCGTCGTCGGCCCCGAGCACGTGGAGGCCTGGGCCGAGCAGGACGGGGTCGCCGAGGCGACGCCGTTCGGCAATACCCTGGTCAACACCCGGACCGACCGCGGCGTGGAGATCGATCTGGCGATGTTCGGCATCGAGACCGGCTCCGTGCTCGACCCCGAGGTCGCCGAGGGCGAGCGCCTCAACGGCGAGCGGCAGGTCGTGATCAGTGCGACCGCGGCCGAAGAGGGAGTCGAGGTCGGCGACACGGTCGTCCTCGAACCGACCGGCACGGAACTCGATGTGGTCGGCATCCTCGCGGAGCAACACACCTTCGGCCACGTCGACGTCGGCTACCTTCCGCTGCGCAGCTGGCAGGAGATCAAGGCAGGCGCGCACCCGGGCAGTGAGATCCCCGACCGGGTCTACGAGGAGTACACGGCTGTCGGGGTGCGGGCCCACACCAACGCGGAGGTCGACCTGGCGGCCGGCGACGAGCGGGCGGGGACCACCTCACTGACCCGCGAGGAATCGTACGGCGCCTCCCCCGGCTACACCGCCGAGACCTCCACCCTCCAGCTGATCCAGGTGTTCCTCTACGCCATCTCGGCGTTGGTCGTGGGTGCCTTCTTCACTGTCATCACGATCAACAGGCGACAGGAGATCGCGGTCCTGCGGGCCCTCGGCGCCGGTACGACCTATCTCCTTCGGGACATCCTGCTGCAATCGCTCGTCCTGCTCGTCGCCTCTGCCTGCGTCGGCATGTGTATCGGCCTGGCGGCCGGAGCCGCGATCAGTTCCACTCCGATGCCGTTCGCCCTGGAGGCGCAGCCGATCATCGGCGCCACCGCGCTTCTGCTGGTGCTCGGGATGGTCGGCGCCACTGTCGCCGTCCTCCGCATCACCCGTGTCGACCCGCTCACCGCACTCGGAGGTAACCGATGACCAGCGGCCTGATCCTTTCGGACGTCACTCTCCTGCACAACGACGGTGACGGGACCGTCCGCGCCCTCGACGGTGTTTCCCTCGAGGTGGCGGCCGGTGAAGTGGTCGCGCTCGTCGGGCCGTCCGGTTCCGGTAAGTCCAGCCTCCTGGCCGTGGCCGGCGCACTGACGACCCCCACGTCGGGAACGGTCCTCGTCGGCGGGAGCGAACTGTCGTCCGCGACACCGCGGGAGCGCAGCCGCATCCGGCGCGAACGGATCGGATTCGTCTTCCAGTCCGGCAACCTGGTCCCGGCCCTGACCAGTCTGGACCAGGTTCGGCTCCCGTTGACCTTCGGTCGTGTGGCGAATCCGCGCGACCCCGTGGCACTGTTGACCGACGTCGGCATGGACCACAAGGCCCGGCGCCGCCCACATCAACTCTCCGGAGGCGAGCGTCAGCGCGTCGGCATCGCCCGCGCACTCGTCACCCGTCCCGAGATCCTCCTCGTCGACGAACCGACAGCGGCGCTGGATCGCCGGCGCAGTCAGGAGATCGTCGCGCTGCTGGCCGAGGAGGCACACGAGCACGGTGTCGCCACCGTGCTCGTCACCCACGACCACGACGTGCTCCACCACTGCGACCGGGTCCTGGAGATCGTCGACGGTCGCCTCGGCGCGTTCACCCCCTCCACTCGCTGACGTGCGAACCCCTGGAGCGACAATCGGGTAAACCGCAAGGAGTGCCCATGCCTCGCATCCAGGCTGCCACCGTCGCCGAACACCACGAGCACCAGCGACGCGCACTGATCGCGGCGGCCCGGGGCATCCTGGCCGAAACCGGCGAGGTGCCGACGATGGGCGAGGTCGGCCGACGGGCCGGCCTCGCCCGCAGCAGCGTCTACCAGTACTTCGCCTCCGCGGAGGAGCTCCTGGCCGCCGTCGTCGCCGATTCCTTCCCCGACTGGGCCAGGCATGTCCTCGACCGCGTCGCCGCGGCCTCCTCCCCCGGGGCCCGGGTATGGGCCTACATCGAAGCCAACGTCGAACTCTTCACCGGCCCCCAGCAGGCCGTCGCCAACGCCCTGATGCGGACCGTCGATCCGCAGGTCCTGCACACGCCGATGAAGGAGTTCCACGCTCAACTCCAAGTTCCGTTGCGGGAGGCGCTCACCGCGCTCGGCGAACCCGAACCCGAGGCCATGGCCGAGCACCTCGGCTCGCTCGTCGTCCAGGTCGCACGCGACGTCGGCCCGTGCACTCCGGCCGCTCCCGACACCGACCCCGGTACCCCGGCCGCCACCGACGCCGGTCGACGTGCGCTCGCCCGACTCCGTCGACTGCTCGGCGGCTATCTGCACCTGCCGCCGACGACGGAGGCACACCCGACGCCCTAGCACCGCCACGTCGTCGGCACGCGCCCGCCGACACGCGTTCGTCGGCGGGCGTTCGTCGGCACCGGCGAGCAGGGACGGGAGTTCCCCGGGACTCGGCCCCGCGAGGCAGGGCCGTCACGGACGAGCTAGCCGCCGGCGTGCCCGTTACCCGCCGAGGCCTGCCGGTCGGCGTGCTCGTCGAGCAGGTCGCCCGCCTCGATGAGCCGTGCGGCCAGGTCGTGCTGCCGGGTCACCGACACCCGCCCCGCGCGCAGCGCCTCGATGAGCTCGGCGAGTTCCCGGTGCGCGGCGGTGAGGGCGCTCAGCACCAGCGACGTTCGTTCCTCCATCACATTCCACTCCTTCGAAGCCCCCCGAACGGACTACAGGTGCAGACAAAAGGAGGAGTCAGGTATGACGCACCGACGTCCGTGACACGCGCCATGACTACATCTGGTAACGATCACGTACGGGGCCACTCAGACGAGGTAACTGTGCTTACACTTGATCGCCCAACACGACCCCGACCGGCGTGAGGTGGCAGTGCGGCTATCCCGACTCCTCGTCCCCGCGTTCGTCCTCACGTTCACGGCACTGGCGCCGGCCACCGCCGCGGCACAGGGCGACGGGGTACCCCGACCCCCGACCTTCCCCGCCCGCGCGGCACAGGCTCTCGTCGACGGCATCCAGTTCGGCGCCATCATCGCGATCACGGCCGTCGGGCTCTCGCTCGTCTTCGGCACGACGCATCTGATCAACTTCGCGCACGGGGAACTGGTCACCCTCGGCGCCGTGGTCGCCTTCTTCGTCAACGTCGCCGCCGCGGGGCCCGGTCTGCACATCGTCGCCGCGGCCGCGATCGCCGTCGTGGTCGGCGCGGTCATCGGGGCGATCGCGGAGGTCGGACTGTGGCGACCACTGCGCAGACGCGGTACCGGAATGATCAACGCGTTCATCGTGGCGATCGGACTGTCCCTGCTGCTGCGACATCTCACGCTCGTCATCTTCGGCAGCAGACCGGGTTCGTACCGGGAGTACGACCTCCAGGAGCCGCTCACCCTCGGCCCCGTCGGCATCACCCCCCGGGACCTCACGATCACGGTGCTGTCCGTGCTCGTGCTGGTCGGCCTCGCCCTGCTGTTGCAGAAGACCCGCATCGGCACGGCCATCCGCGCGGTCTCGGCCAACCGGGACCTGGCCGAGGCCTCGGGCATCGACGTCCAGCGGGTGGTGCTGTTCGTGTGGCTGCTGGGTGGCGCCCTGGCCGCGCTCGGCGGGGTCTTCTTCGGACTCGCCGAGATCGTGACCTGGGACATGGGCTTCCGGCTGCTGCTGCTGATGATCGCCGGGATCATCCTCGGCGGGCTCGGCTCGGCGTACGGGGCGATGGCGGGCAGCTTCGTCATCGGCATCGTCGCGCAGGGCTCCAGCCTCTGGTTCCCGGTCGATCTGCAGAACGCCTGGGCGCTGCTCGCGCTCATCGTCGTCCTGCTGGTGCGACCGCAGGGGATCCTCGGCCGGCGGGAACGAGTGGGCTAGGCGGTACACATGAACTGGGAAGTCATCCTCTCCGACGCGCTGCGTGCCGGGATCGGGCCGATCGCGGCCGTGTACGCGCTGTCCGCCGTCGGGCTCAACCTGCACTTCGGCTACACGGGCCTGCTCAACTTCGGGCAGGTCGCGTTCATGCTGGTGGGCGCCTACGGCGTCGCCGTCTCGGTCTCGACGTTCGGCCTGTCACTGGCCGCCGGGGTGTTCGTCGGCCTCGCCTGCTCCGTGGTGCTGGCACTGCTGCTGGGACTGCCCACCCTCCGGTTGCGTGCCGAGTACCTCGCGATCGCCACCATCTCGGCGGGCGAGATCCTGCGACTGTTCTACCGCTCGGAATGGTCGGAACCGGTCACCGGCGGCGTGTTCGGACTGCAGCAGTTCGCGAACGACTTCTACGCGGTCAACCCGTTCCCGCCGAACCAGTACCAGTTCCTGACACTGATGTTCAGTGCCCGGGACATGTGGGTGCTGACGGTGTCCTGGGGTCTGGTCGCCGTGGCCACGCTGGTGGTCTGGCTGCTGGTGCGCAGCCCGTGGGGCCGCGTGCTGCGTTCCGTGCGCGAGGACGAGGACGCGGTCCGCAGCCTCGGTAAGAGCGTCTACACGTACAAGATGGCCAGCCTGGTCCTCGGTGGTGCGCTGGGCTCGATCGCCGGGATGCTGCTGGCGATCCAGAACCAGTCGGTGAACCCGGACAGCTACGACCCCGTGGTCACCTTCTACCTCTACACGCTGCTGGTGCTCGGCGGCGCGGGACGGGTGTTCGGCCCGATCCTCGGGTCGGCCCTGTTCTGGGCGATCCTGACCTTCCTGGACAGCCTGTTGCGGGAGGCCATCTCGAACGGGATCGTCCCCCCGACCGTGATCGACGAGTCCGAGGTCGGTGCGCTGCGGATGGCACTGGTCGGCCTGGGGCTGATGCTGCTCATGATCTTCCGGCCGCAAGGCATTCTCGGCAGTCGCAAGGAGATGCTGCTCGATGCCCGCTGACACGCCCACCGACGCCCCCGACGACCCGTTGGCCACGGTCCCGGCCGAACCGGGCGTCGCCAAACCGGACCCGGTGCTGACCGCGGACGGGGTCACCCGCGCCTTCGGCGGCCTCACCGCCGTCCACGTGGACCACCTGGAGATCCAGCGCGGCACCATCACCGCACTGATCGGCCCGAACGGGGCGGGCAAGAGCACCCTGTTCAACGTGCTGAGCGGGTTCGACCGTGCCGACGCGGGCACCTGGTCGTTCGACGGGACCACGATCGCGGGCAGCCCCGCGCACCGCATCGCGCGGGGAGGGCTGGTGCGCACCTTCCAGCTCACCCGGACCCTGTCGAAGCTCTCGGTGCTGGACAACATGAAGCTGGCCGCGCGCGGCCAGCGCGGCGAGCACCTGCTGCTGTCCCTGCTCCCGCCGGTGTGGACCCCTCAGGAGAAGCGGATCGAACGGCGTGCCGACGAGCTGCTCGAACGGTTCCGGCTGGCGCACATGCGCGACGAGTACGCGGGCACGCTCTCCGGCGGCCAACGGAAACTGCTGGAGCTCGCGCGGGCCCTGATGGCGCGGCCGACGATGGTCATGCTGGACGAACCGATGGCCGGGGTGAACCCCGCACTGACCCAGTCGTTGCTGGGACACATCACCGACCTGCGGGACGAGGGCCTGACCGTGTGCTTCGTCGAGCACGACATGGACGTCGTCATGGGCATCAGCGACTGGGTGGTGTGCATGGCCGAGGGCGGGGTGGTCGCGGAGGGGCCGCCGGACGCGGTCGGGGCGAACCCGGCCGTGATCGACGCCTACCTCGGCAGCCACCACGACGAACCGGGAGCGCGGGGAACGGAGGCCGACGATGAGTGAGCCCCTCCTGGTGGCCGAGGAGGTGTACGCGGGCTACGTCCCCGGGGTGGACATCCTGCGCGGCTGCGGCCTCGAACTGGGTCCCGGCGAGATCGTCGGGATCGTCGGGCCGAACGGCGCGGGCAAGTCGACCCTGGTGAAGGCCGTGTTCGGACTGCTGCGGGTGCGCAGCGGCAGCGTGCGGTTCCGCGGGGCCGACCTGACCAACAAACCCGCGCACACGCTGGTCTCCCGCGGGCTCGGGTACGTGCCGCAGCGGGACAACGTGTTCTCCACCCTGACCGTGGAGGAGAACCTGCGGATGGGCACGTATCTGCGGCCGAAGGCGTTCACCGGGCGCCGGGACTTCGTCGAGGAGCTGTTCCCGCTGCTCGGGCAGCGGCGTGGGCAGAAGGCCGACTCCCTGTCCGGCGGGGAGCGGCAGATGCTGGCGATGGCGCGGGCGCTGATGATGCGGCCGGAGGTGCTCCTGCTGGACGAACCGTCGGCGGGGCTGTCGCCGCTGTATCAGGACCAGGTGTTCGACCGGGTCCGGCAGATCAACTCCGCGGGCGTGGCGGTGCTGATGGTGGAGCAGAACGCCCGCCGGTGTCTGCAGATCTGCGACCGCGGATACGTCCTCGACCAGGGAACGAACGCCTACACCGGCACCGGCGCGGACCTCCTGCACGACGAGAAGGTCATCGAGCTCTACCTGGGCACCCTCGCCCGCGCCCGCTGACCCGTCCACGTACCCGGCCCGGGTCGTGCCGTGAAGGCCCCCTTGCCTGCGCCCGGTGCCGTGAAGGACTCCTTCACCGCATCACACGCAGCGAAGGAGTCCTTCACGGCACACCGGTGGCCGGGTGGTCAGTCGACCGAGCCCTGCTTGGTCTCCAGGGTCTGGAGTTCGCCGTTGTCGTCGTAGGTGTAGACGTCGAACGTCGCGGTGCCGGGCTCACCGGCCTCCACGAAGTCGAGTGGCCCGCTGACCCCGTCGTAGTCGATGTCGGTGCCCTCGTCGAGCAACGCCTTGCAGTCGGCGAACGAGGTGCACTTCTCACCGTCCCGGGTGACCCCGTTCATCTGGGAGACGAACGCGCCCGGGTCGTCGGACCCGGTGGCCTCGGCGGCCAGCGCGATGGTGGTCACACAGTCGTAGACCTGCGGCGCGAACTGCATCTCGGTGAGCTCGGGCGCGAACTCCTTGAGCCGGGCGCTGTAGTCGTCGTTCTCGGCCGTCGGTGCCGTGCCCTTCATCCCCGAGATCAGTCCGGGGTCGTTCGGGGACACGAGGTCGGCCAACTCGGCACTGCGGAGGCCGTCCGTGCCGTAGATGCCGATGTCCTGCGGACCCGCGCCCGCCTCAACCATGGCCTGCAGCACCTGCGCACCCTCCTCGAACGCGACGACCAGCGCCGCGTCCGGGTCCGCACCGCTGACCTGCTGGGCGACCTGGTCGAAGTTGGTGGCCTCGGGGTCGTAGGTCTCGGAGACCACGACCTCGGCGCCCTGCTCCTCCAGGGCCGTTCTGGTCGCCTCCATCAGTCCCCGGCCGTAGTCGTCGGCGCGGGCGGCGATGGCGACCCGTTGGTGCCCGTCGCCGGTGATCACGTCGGCCAGTACCGGGGCCTGCAGATTGTCGCTCGGTGCGGTGCGGAAGTAGAAGCCGCCGTCGTTGTAGTCACTGAACGTCGCGGCGGTGTTCGAACCGGAGCACTGCACCACGCCGGAGCCGGTGATGTTGTCGATGATCGCGAGCGACATCCCGGAGGCCGCCGCGCCGATCACCGCGTCGACCCCGGAGGAGAGCACCCGGCGCGCGGAGTCGACCGCGACGCCGACCTGGCCGGCCTCGTCGCTGCCCACCACCTCGGGGATCGGCTCGCCGAGCACGCCGCCCGCCTCGTTGATGTCGGAGATCGCGAGTCCGACCGACTCGATCTGTGGTGGGCCGAGGAAGGCGAGCTGCCCCGTCTCCGGGAGCACGTACCCGAGATCGAGTACGCCGTTCCCCCCGTCACCGCCTCCTCCCTGCTGATTTCCACCGGTCGCACACGCGGTGGCCACCAGTGCCGTGACGCTCAGGAAGATCGCGGATCGCCACCAGGCCGATGCTCGCATCCTCCGCCTCCCATCATCCGGGTCCGTGGGCGGCCGGGCGGCGGTGTCGCCCCGCCCCCGGCTGTCCTTGCGAGAGTGCGAGACTAGATCGTTCGGCCCGCACCGGGAACACACCGCAGCGGATCGATACGTGTCGTTGACTTGCGGGCAGGTCCACTCGCCCGGAGTATCGTGGCCGTGACGCCGGGTGAGCGGCGCCGGACGACGCGGAGGAGGTGCAGGAGTGACCGCCCGACGCCTGCTCCGCTGGCCCGAGCGCTGGGCCGACCGGTTCGAGAGGCGTGGTGTCTACGTCCCGGGCGAGGACAGCCGGGGGCTCGACCCCTGGCGGGACTGGGGCTGGCTCATCGTGATCTGGCTCGCGGGCCTGGCCGTGTTCATCCTCGTCTTCGCGATCGCCGTCTGAGGTCACGCCGGTGCCACACCCGGTCGGGCACCCTCGGTCGTGACCGCGGCCACCGCAGGGCCGGGTGCACATTACGACGAAGACACATCCCGGAACCGGATCTGCGACGACTCCCCGCCCCGGGTGGATAGCCCGGACCGTCGCCGACACAGTAGAGGTGGCGGCGTGTGCGCCGCCGAACGGAGCAGCGAGACCGGACGATCGGACCAGGGAGTACGGCTGTGCGAACGCGAGGGCCTGTCGGCGTACTGTGCGCGGTGCTCGCGCTCACCGCCTGCGGCCCGTCCTCGGCCGACGACGCGACATCCGGCGCGCCGGCGATCGGCGCCCCGGCGACGGGCGCCCCCGCCGGGGCGGCGTCGAGCACGGTGCCCTCCACGACGCCGTCCTCGGCGGAGCTCCCGGACGGGGAGGCCGGTTTCGGCTCCCGGGTCCGGCTCTCCTCGGGTCTGGTCATCTCGGCGTCCTCGCCCGACACGTTCACCCCGAGCGAGAACGCCTACCCGCCGGCCGAACGTGCCGTCTCCGTCGGCATCGACGTCTACAACGGGTCCGACCGGCCGTACCGCCTCTCCAAGCTGTCGGTGACCGCGACCGTCGCCGGCGAGGAGGTCAAGCAGGTGCGGGACTCCGCCCGCGGGTACAACGGCATTGTCGACGCCGACAAGGACGTCCCCGTCGAGGACAGCGAGAACTTCACGCTCGCGTTCGCGGTCCCCCCCGACGACACACGACTCACCCTCAAGCTCTATCCGGACGGCTCGGACGGGGACACGGCGGTGTTCACCGGGGCCGTCTGAGGTCCACCGGGCCGCCCGGGGCGCCGGGACGGTTGGCTAGGCTGCCCGGCATGACCGAGCAGAAGCGGCTCTCCCCCGGCGACCCGGCCCCGGACTTCACCCTCCCGGACAGCCGCGGCGAGACGGTGACGCTGTCCGATCTCCGCGGCCGGTCGGTGGTGGTGTACTTCTACCCGGCCGCGGGCACCCCCGGCTGCACCAGAGAGGCGTGTGACTTCCGGGACAGCCTCGCCCAGCTGAACGACGCCGGGTACCGGGTGCTCGGGATCTCGCCGGACAAGCCGGACAAGCTGGCGACCTTCGCCGAGAAGGAAGGGCTGACCTTCCCGCTGCTGTCCGACCCGGACAAGACCGTGCTGGCCGAGTGGGGCGCGTTCGGCGAGAAGAAGAACTACGGCCGCGTCGTGCAGGGTGTGATCCGCTCGACGTTCGTCGTGGACCCGGCGGGCACCCTCGCCGTGGCCCGGTACAACGTCAAGGCCACCGGCCACGTCGCCCGCCTGCTCCGGGAGTTGGACCTGGCCGCCTGACCGGCCCCGCCGGTTCCGCCAGTCAGGCCCGTTCCACCGCGCCGGACGGCACGGCCCGGGGACGACGCGGACGGCGCCGGGCCCGGTCAGCGCGTGTCCGTCAGCTCCCGCAGCCGGGGCACCAGGGCGCGCAGCGCCCTGCCCCGGTGCGAACAGGCGTCCTTCTCCTCCGCGGGCAGCTCCGCGGAGGTGCGCCGGTCCCCCTCCGGGACGAAGATCGGGTCGTAACCGAACCCGTTCT
>NZ_KI912213.1:177521-178370 GCF_000231035.2 Saccharomonospora iraqiensis subsp. paurometabolica YIM 90007
CGCGTCCGCCACCGGCGGCGCGGTCACCAGGTAGACCAGCGGACCCTCCCGCCAGGCCCCGGCCACCTCGATGCCCCACTCGTCGAGCACGGAGCGCTCGGCCCGTGCCGGGGCGGGCCCCGGTGGACCCGCTTCCCCCGGTTCGGCACCGGCCTCCGTGGCGGCTGCCTCCGGGACGAGGCCGAGCCCGTCCAGGCCGACGGTCTCCGGGTCCCCGTCCGGTCCGTCGTACCGGCCCCGGCCCCCGAACCGTCGCTGCGTCGTCACCTGCGTCCCCCGGAGGTCGTCTCGTCCGTCCCCACCCCGTCCTCACCACACCGGGTGAGGGCGGCGCCTCGATTCTGGACTCCCCGCCCGACGCCGGGGCGGGCGGGTCACTCCGGGCCGGTGACCGTCGCCCGCAGACCGAGCAGCTGGATCTCCCCGGCCGCGCGCTCGGCCTCCGCCGCCGTGTCGCACACGGCGACCGGGGCGCCCCCGTTCCGGCTCACCGCGTCGGCGAGGGCCAGCCCGCGCTCCCGCGGGAGGCCGCACACCTCGTGCAGGACGTAGGCCACACCCGGGTAGCTGTGCACGTCGTCGTCGTGGACGTGGACCCGCCAGCGACCACCGTCGGTCTCCTGTCCGTGCACCGCCTCGTCGGTCATCCGGTGCTCCTCTCCCCACCGTCGGCACCGTGCCCCGTCCCGCCGGACGGGTCGGCGGACCGGTCGGCGAACGCCTCCGGCCACACGTCGGCGTACGCGGGCAGCCCGGGCAGCCCGGTCGCCGCCAGCAGGCCGTGCACCGCCGCACGGGCGAAGACCCGGGCGGTGGCGGCGCAGAGCCGGTCGAGCGCGAGTTCGTCGT
>NZ_KI912213.1:178470-184556 GCF_000231035.2 Saccharomonospora iraqiensis subsp. paurometabolica YIM 90007
CGTCCGACGGGGCCGCGCCGACCGACGGGGCCGGCATGACGCCGTCCGGCCGGACCAGGGCCGCCGCACAGACGAACGCCGCGCCGCGCCGGTCGTCCGGAACGTCGGTGAGCTGGTCCAGCACGAGCCGGAGATTCGCCGCGTCGTCCCCGTGCGAGCCTGCCCACCGTGCCGACAGCACACCGGGCATCCCGTTCAGGGCGTCGACCGTCAACCCCGAGTCGTCGGCGACGGCGGGCAGGCCGGTGGCGCGGGCGGCGTCGCGGGCCTTGGCGAGGGCGTTCTCCTCGAAGGTCGCGCCGGTCTCGGGCGCCTCGGGGAACGGCGCGACGTCGGCCATGCCGACGACCTCCACCCCGGCCACACCCGCGTCGGCGAGGATGCGGCGCAACTCGGCCAGCTTCTTCGCGTTCCGGGTCGCCAACAGCACCCGGACGGCGTCACTCACTTCTTGTCCTTCGCCTTCTTCGACCGCGGGGGCTCCGGCAACTCACCCGGGTACGGCCCGGCCAGGGCCTCGGTCTGCCTGCGGGTCAGTTCCGCGCACCCGTCGAGCGCCAGGTCCAGCATCGTGTCCAGGGTGGACCGGGTGAAGGTGGCGCCCTCCCCGGTGCCCTGCACCTCGATCAGGGTCCCCGCGTCGGTGGCGACGACGTTCATGTCCACCTCGGCGCGGGAGTCCTCCTCGTAGGGGAGGTCGAGCCGCACCCGACCGTCCACCACCCCCACGCTGATCGCCGACACGGCCGCCGACAGCGGCTTCGGGTCGGCGAGCCGTCCGGCCGCCCCGAGCCAGGTGATCGCGTCGGCCAGCGCCACGTACCCACCGGTGATGGCGGCCGTGCGGGTGCCCCCGTCGGCCTGGATCACGTCGCAGTCGATGACGACGGTGTTCTCCCCCAGCGCCGCCAGATCGATGCACGAGCGCAGGGACCGCCCGATCAACCGGCTGATCTCGTGGGTCCGACCGCCGACCCGTCCCTTGATGGACTCCCGGTCACTGCGGGAGTGGGTGGCCGACGGCAACATGGCGTACTCGGCCGTGACCCACCCGAGTCCCGATCCGACCCGCCAGCGGGGCACCCCCTCGGTCACGCTGGCGGCGCAGAGCACCCGGGTGTTCCCGAACTCGACGAGTACCGAACCCGCCGGCCACTGCTGGTAACCGCGGGTGATCCGTACCTCGCGGAGCTGGTCGTCGTTCCTGCCGTCTTGTCGCACCACGCCTGGCAAGCCTAATGACCCCCGATCCGGCCCGCCGACGTGGGCGGGTCGTCACAACTCGTAGACCCCGCCCTGCTCCACACGTTCGGTGGGCCCGGCGAACTCCGCCCGCGCCTCGGCCAGGATCGACTCCCCGTCCGACCACGGTGACACGTGCGTGAGCAGGAGTCTTCCGGCCCCGGCCCGGTGTGCCAGACCGCCCGCCTGCTTCCCGGACAGGTGCAGTGCCTCCGGCCGGTCCGGCGCCTCGGTCCAGCTCGCCTCGGCCAGCAGCACGTCGGCACCGTGGGCGAGCTCCTCCAGCCCCGGGCACGGCCCGCTGTCCCCGGTGTAGGCGAGTGTGGAGCCGTCCAGTCCGATCCGGAAGCCGAACGACTCCGTCGGGTGCACGACCGGGACCGGCGTCACGGTGAACGGTCCGATCCGCTCGGTCGCGTGCCGCAGGGTGTGGAAGTCGTACACGTCCGACAGGTCGGTCTCCAGCCGCTCCGACTCGTGCGGGGCGAAGGCGTTGGCGAGTCTGCGCGGGGCCTCACCGGGTGCGTACACCGGGAGCCGGTGCGCGCGCGGATCGTACGGCGGGTCGGGGTGGTACCGGCGCAGCACCGTCAGCGCGCTGAAGTCGGCGCAGTGGTCGGGGTGCAGGTGGGACAACAGCAGCGCGTCCAGCCGGAACGGGTCCATCAGGGCCTGCATCCGGGCGAGTGTGCCGTTGCCGAGGTCGATCCCCAGCACGAAGCCGTCGGCTTCGAGCAGATACCCGGAGGCGGCACGGTCGGGACCGGGGATGCTGCCGGAGCAGCCCAGGATCGTCAGTCGCACGCCGCACACCTTGCCACGAGCCCGCGCGGCACGCCCCCGGCACGTGGTGGGCGGCACGCCCACCGTGAACTCCACAGGCGGCACGCCCACCGTGAACTCCACAGGCGGCACGCCCACCGTGAACTCCACAGGCGGCACGCCCACCGTGAACATCACAGCGGCACGCCCACCGGGAACACGGCAGGCGGCGCGCCGACGTCACGGAGCGGGGAGCACCGTCCCACCGAGCCCCAGGAAACGGTGCGCCAGCCGGGTGAACGGCTCGGGCTCGCCGGTGGCCACGAGTTCGTGGTCGGGTTCACCGTCCCGTCCGGTGAGCAGATCGCGTTCGGTGAGCACCCGCACGACGTCCTTGGCGGTCTCCTCGGCGCTGGACACGAGGGTGACCTCGGGGCCCATCACCGTCTGGAGCACTCCGGTGAGCAGGGGGTAGTGCGTGCACCCCAGGATCAGGGTGTCCACCCCGGCACGGGTGAGCGGTTCCAGGTAGCCCTGGGCGAGTCCGAGCACCTGCCTGCCCGAGGTGATCCCGCGTTCGACGAAGTCGACGAACCGCGGGCACGCCGTGCTGTGCAGGGTGACCCCGGTGGCGGCCGCGAAGGCGTCGTCGTAGGCGCGCGAGCGGACCGTGCCCTCGGTGCCGATCAGCCCGATCCGGCCGTTGCGCGTGGTGGCCGCCGCCCGCCGCACCGCGGGCAGCACCACCTCGAACACCGGGATGTCGTACCGCTCCCGGGCGTCCCGCAGGCACGCGGCCGACGCGGTGTTGCAGGCGATCACCAGCGCCTTCACCCCGCCCGCGACCAGGTCGTCGAGCGCGGCGAGTGCCAGTTCACGGACCGTGGCGATGGGCAACGGCCCGTACGGCGCGTTCCGGGTGTCGCCCACGTAGCGCAGACGTTCGGCGGGGAGCTGGTCGGCCACCGCACGGGCGACGGTGAGCCCACCGACGCCGGAGTCGAAGATCCCGATGGGGGCGTCGGCGTCCGGGAGACCGGAGTTCGGGGCCGGATCGGGGGTGGCGGCGTTCGGGGTGGCGGCCTGACTCACGCCCCGAGACTACCGTTGCGGGTCCCCGCGGCCGGACGGTCCGCCCGGCCGACCACCCACGCCGCCAGGACGCCGCCGACCGCGCCGAACAGGTGCCCCTGCCAGGACACACCCGGCGCACCGGGCAACACGCCCCAGAGCATCCCGCCCCAGAGCAGGAACAACACGACGGCGAGCGCGAGCTGCCGGAGACTCCGGGTGAACAGCCCGCGCACCAGCAGGAATGCCAGCCATCCGAACGCGAGCCCGGAGGCGCCGACCGTGACGGTCCCGGGAGGTGCGGTGAACCACACCCCGATCCCGGCCGTGAGCCAGATGGTGAGCGTCACGCCGATCCACTGCGCGAGTCCACCGGACATGGCGAGGAAGGCGAACACCACCACGGGGACGGTGTTGGCGAGCAGATGCCCCCATCCGGCGTGCAGCAACGGCGCCCAGGCGATGCCGTCGAGCCCGTCCACCGACCGGGCCACGATGCCGTTGCGGTCGAGATCGGTGGTGAACAACACCACGTCGATCAGCTCGACGAGGTAGAGCAGCAGCACGAACGAGACCGCCACCGCGGCCGCCGACAACGGTCGCGGCGGCAACACCCGCCCGGTACCCGACCGTCGCGCCCCGGACGCCGCACCGATCCCGTCCCTGTCCACACCCCCAGGCTACGGCGCCCGCACCCCGACCCCCCCGCACCCACCCCGGTGACCGTGAAGGGCACATTCCCTGCGTCACAAGCCGTGAGGGGCACATTCACTGCGTCGTGTGCAGCGAATGTGCCCCTCACGGCACGACGGCGGGGGACCACCCCGGGCGGGTCAGGCCCAGAGCTGGCCGTCCAGGCGTTCGGCGGCCTCGTCGAGGGAGCCGCTGTAGGCGCCGGTCGAGAGGTACTTCCACCCCGCGTCCGCGACGATGAACGCGATGTCGGCACTCTCCCCCCGGCTGAGGGCCTTGTTGGCGACCCCCAGGGCGGCGTGCAACACCGCACCGGTCGAGATGCCCGCGAAGATGCCCTCGTGCTCCAGCAGCTCGCGGGTCCGGCGCAGCGCGTCGTAGGCGCCCACCGAGTACCGCCCGCTGAGCACGTCCTCGTCGTACAGCTCCGGCACGAACCCCTCGTCGAGGTTGCGCAGGCCGTACACCAGCTCGCCGTACCGGGGCTCGGCCGCGATCACCCGGACGTCCGGCTTCTGCTCCCGCAGGTACCGCCCGACGCCGACCAGCGTGCCGGTGGTGCCCAGCCCACCCACGAAGTGTGTGATCGTCGGCAGGTCCTTGAGCAGCTCGGGCCCGGTGGTCGCGTAGTGCGCGTCGGTGTTGGCCGGGTTCCCGTACTGGTACAGCATCACCCAGTCCGGGTTCGTCTTGGCCAGTTCCTTCGCCCGCCGCACGGCCTCGTTGGACCCACCGGCCGCGGGCGAGTACACGATCCGCGCCCCGTAGGCCTGCAACAGCTGCCTGCGCTCGTCCGAGGTGTTCTCCGGCATGACGCAGACGAGACCGTAGCCCTTGAGTTTGGCGGCCATCGCCAGCGCGATGCCGGTGTTGCCCGACGTCGGCTCCAGGATGGTGGCACCGGGCCGCAGGTGGCCGTCCCGCTCGGCGGCGTTGATCATCCCCAGCGCGGGCCGGTCCTTGACCGAGCCGGTGGGGTTGCGGTCCTCCAGCTTCGCCCACAACCGCACGTCCTCGGCGGGGGAGAGCCGAGGCAACCCCACCAACGGGGTGCCGCCGAGCATGTCGAGCAACGACTCGTAGCGGGCCATGAGCACCGACCGTTCAGCGCGCGCCGCCGGCGACGGCGGGGAGGATGGTCATGGTGTCCCCGTCGGTGACCTCGGCGTCGAGGCCGCCCGCGAACCGGACGTCCTCGTCGTTGACGTAGATGTTGACGAAGCGGTGCAGCTTGTCGTCCTTGACCAGGCGCTCCTTGAGGCCGCCGTGGCGGGACTCGAGGTCGTCGATCACCTCCGCCACGGTTTTGCCGGACGCCTCCACCGACTTCTCACCCCCGGTGTGCGTGCGCAGGATCGTGGGGATGGAGACGGTCACGGACATGAAGTACCTCCACTGCAAGGGGTTTGACCTAGACACAGACGCCTGAACGGGCGGGGGTATTCCCGCGCGGTGCTCAGCGCTCGTCGGGGACGTCGTCGCTGCCGGTGTTGGCGAACATGTACGACTCGACCACATCGTCCCGCGGCGTGCCGTCCTCGATGATCTCGACGGGTTCCTCGGTGACCTCGCCGTCCACGATCCGGTACGAGCGCAGTTCGTGCTCCTCGGGGTCCCGGGTCGAGACCAGCACGTAGTGCGCGAACGGTTCCTGCGCCAGCTTGATGTCCGTCCGGGACGGATACGCCTCGGTGGCGGTGTGTGAGTGGTAGATCACTACCGGCTTCTCGTCCCGGACGTCCATCTCCCGGTACAGCTTGAGCAGGTCGGCGGAGTCGAACTCGTAGAACGTGGGCGAGCGCGCCGCGTTCACCATCGGCACGAACCGCTCCGGGCGGTCGGTGCCGTCGTCGGGACCGGCGATGACGCCACACGCCTCGTCCGGGTGGTCGGCGCGCGCGTGCGCGACGATCGCGTCCACGAGCTCACGGCGAATCTGCAACACGCCCCCGAGTCTACGTCCCGCCGATCGGCTGTTCACACCGTGAGAAGACACAGGTCACGCCGTGAACAACGTCTCGTCGCCCGGTTCGGTGAGTGCCGCGTTGGCCAGCGCCGACTGGCACGCGGTCAACCGCACCAGGTCCCGGTCGCGGTCCCGGGTGTGCGCGGTGGTCCAGTCCACCCGGGCCGCCCACCGGGGGCGCGGCAGCAGCACCGTCTGCGCCTGCCCCAGTGCGGTGAACATCGCCGCCACCGCCTGCCGGTCGAGCGTGACGGTGGGCGAGCCGGGCAGTTCGGTCCGGGCCTCGTCCAGCAGCGCGAGCGTGTCCCGCACCGCGGCCAGCAGGCGCGCCCGCAGGGCCGGACCGTGCTCG
>NZ_KI912213.1:184656-186167 GCF_000231035.2 Saccharomonospora iraqiensis subsp. paurometabolica YIM 90007
CCCCCGGCCGCGGAAAGCCGGGCGGAGTCCGACGACCGGCCGGGACGGGAGGCGACCGGATCCGGATCCGGCACCGCCACCGACCGGCCCGCCCCGGCCGACGACGACGGCCCCCGCTGGCGCGGGCTGGACGTCGGCTCACCCTTCGACTACGGACGCAACGGCATCCTCTACGTCGCGCGGCACCTCCCCCCGCCGGGCCGGGACGGGATCGCCGAGACGACGCTCACCGAGATCGCCGAACTGGTCCGGGCGGCCGGCGGGCGCACGCTCGGCCTCTTCTCCTCCATGCGCGCCGCACAGCAGGCCACCGAGCAGCTACGGGACCGCCTGGAGCACCCGATCCTGTGCCAGGGAGAGGACTCGACCTCACTGCTGGTGAGCAAGTTCGCCGACGACCCGCGCACGTGCCTGTTCGGCACGTTGTCGCTGTGGCAGGGCGTGGACGTACCCGGGGACGCGCTGCAACTGGTGCTCGTGGACCGTCTGCCGTTCCCCCGGCCGGACGACCCGGTCGCCTCGGCCCGCCAACGGGCCGTCCAGGCACGGGGCGGCAACGGCTTCCTCACCGTCGCCGCCAGCCACGCCGCGCTGTTGCTGGCCCAGGGCGTCGGCCGGCTGCACCGGTCGGGCACCGACCGGGGGGTCGTCGCGGTGCTCGACCCACGGCTGGCCACGGCACGGTACGCGGGTTTCCTGCGGGCCTCGCTGCCCCCGTTGTGGCCGACCCACGATCCCGGAATCGTGCGGGACGCCCTGCGCAGGTTGGACTCGGCCGCCCCGTCCTGAGCCACCACCGGGACCGCGCCACGTCGGCCCGCCACGGGGATCGCCGCCGCCCCGTCCCGGGTGCGGTGGCGGTGGCGGCGACGGCGGCGATTACCGTGAACCGGACCCGACCCGAGGGAGAAGCAGTTGGCACCCGATTCATCCAGTGCCCAGTCCCGGTCCGTCAGTGTCGACGACTCCGGTGTCCGCCGTGTGCTGGCCGACGGCACCGAGGAGTCCGTCACGTGGTCGGATCTGTCCGCCGTCGTCGTCCGGGTGATCCCGGAGAGCCCGTGGCAGGAGGACGTGTTCCTGATGCTGGCGGGCTCGGACGGCACGGGCACCGCGGTGCCCAGCGGCGACCCGGCCGCCGACGCACTCATCGAACGGCTGCAGACCCTGCCGGGATTCGACCACGACACGTTCGTCGAGGCGATGACCACCGACGCCGACCAGGCCTACGTGGTCTGGCGGGCGAACTGAGCCGCGGCGGGTCCGTCCCCGTACCGGAATCTTCCGGTCGGCTCCGCCGAGTGCCCGTCAGGATCCGCCGTCGCGCGGGGTCCCGCTCCACCGCGCCAGCACGGTCACCGTGCCGGGGTCGACCTCGGTGAATCCCGCATCCCGCACGCCGACGAGCCCGTGCGTGCGCCAGGCACGTTCCGGGTCGTCGGCGACCTCCGCGGACCACCGCGCCCAGTCGTCGGCTCCGGCGGTCCGCACCGCGCAGCGGTACCCCCGCG
>NZ_KI912213.1:186267-192410 GCF_000231035.2 Saccharomonospora iraqiensis subsp. paurometabolica YIM 90007
TCGAACATCCCCGTGCGCGGGCCGGACCGCGCGGGCCAGCCCGTCCTGGGCGGCGACCGCGAGCCGTCGGCACCGGCCCTTCGACAGCTCCGCGTCCACCGCGACGACACCGATCGTGGTGTTCAGATCGGTCCCCGGCTGTTCCGCGGACCGTCCGGGCCCGCCGGGCCGGGCCCGGACACCGAACTCCCCGTCGACCTCGTGGTCGGCCGCGTACGGCTCGCCGGTGTCTGGCCGCACCGCCTCGCCCGCGGCGTTGAGCACGACCAGTGCGCCCACGGTGTAGCCGTCCACGCGCTCGCTCGCGGTGCCGAGACCGCCCTTCAGCGAGCCCACCCGCGCACCGGTGCCCGCACCGACCGTGCCCTGCGGCACAGGGCCGTCCGTGGCGGCCGCGCAGGCGGCGTACCCGAACTCCGCGTCCGGCCGGTTGCCCCACTCCCCGCGCGGCAGGTCGAACACCACCGCCCCCGGCACGATCGGCACCACCTCGTGCGGGGCGGCACCGACGCGGAAACCACGGTGCGCTGCGGCCAGCCACCGCATCACGCCGTCGGCGGCGGCGAGCCCGTAGGCGCTGCCCCCGGACAGGCACACCGCGTCGACCTGTCCGACCAGGTTCTCCGGCGCGAGCAGGTCCGTCTCCCGCGTGCCGGGCGCACCGCCGCGCTGGTCCACCGCACCGGTCGTGCCCGGCGGCGGCAGCACGACCGTGGTTCCGGTCGCCCAGCCGTGGCCCAACCGCCGGTGGTGCCCCACCAGAACGCCGGGCACGTCGGTGAGCGCGTTGTGCCGGGGGTGGTCCCCGCGGTCGTCGTGGCCCGCCGTGCCGTCGGCCGTCATCGTCGGTCCTCCCCCGGTCGGTCCCGGACCGGTCGCGCGCGTCCCGTCGGTGACCGGGTCATTCGGTGAGGGCCTGTACCAGGCTCTCCTGCACCCAGGTCAACCAGTGGTAGACGCTCAGGTGGGGCGAGCGGGGGTCGTCCTCCGGCAGCTCGTCCGGCATGTCGTCGGTGACGTCGAGCGCGGTGCCGAGCGCCAGCCGTACGTCGTTGAGCGCCGACAGCCAGGCGTCGGCCTGGTCGTCGTCCAACCGCACCTCACCGCCGTCGGGCGGCAGGGTCTCCAGCACGACGGCGGCGACACCGATCTTGGCGTCCAGCACCTCCGGCTCGTGCAGGGAGCGCAGGGCGGCCGCGGAGTCGAGGTCCTCCCGCGTCGGGTTGTCCGGGTCCAGCCGGTGGAAGTCGGGCAGCAACCGGCCCAGCACCGGGTCGTCGGGGGACTCCGCGGGGCCTGTCCGGATCCCGGTCAGCTCCGCCAGCTCGTCCTGCGGTACCTCGTCGGAGCGGGCGCGCAGCATCTCGTCGATCTGGCGGACCAACCCCCGCACCACGGCGGCCTCCTGCTGCTCGAAACCGCCACGCACCGTGCCGCGCTCGCGGCGCCATCCCCTCACGGTTGTTCCATGGTCGCCCAGAGGCCCGCCGCGTGGAGTTTCGCGACGTCGCCCTCCACCTTCTCCTTGCTTCCCGACGTCACGACGGCCCTGCCCTTGTGGTGCACGTCGAGCATCAGCTTCGTGGCGTGCTCGCGGCTGTAGCCGAACAGTCGCTGGAACACGTAGGTCACATAGGACATGAGGTTGACCGGGTCGTTCCACACGATGGTCTGCCACGGTCTGTCCTCGGCGCCCTGCTGCGCCCCGAGTGATTCTTCGGCCTCGACAGGCGTGGTCATGGTCCCATGGTGTCACGGACGCCGACGGCGTCGCCCCGCGAGGTCGGTCCCCGGGCGGGGGGCGTGCCCCGGCCCGGATCGCGGATCCCCGCGACCGGAATAGGGTTGCCGGGTATGTCCTCCACGACGAACGCGGCCGGGGGTGCCGGCGGTACCGGGGGTGGCAGCACCGCGCTGCTGACCGACCACTACGAACTCACCATGCTGAGCAGCGCGTTGCGCGACGGGACGGGCGAGCGCGACTGTGTGTTCGAGGTCTTCGCGCGCAGCCTGCCCGCCGGGCGCCGCTACGGCGTCGTGGCGGGCATCGACCGGCTGCTCGACGCCATCGCCGACTTCCGGTTCACCGACGCCGAACTCACCCAGCTCCGCGAGACCGGCGTGGTGGCCGACGACACCCTGGACTGGCTGGCCGGGTACCGCTTCACCGGGGACATCGACGGCTATCCGGAGGGTGAGCTGTACTTCCCCGGGTCCCCGATCCTGACCGTGCGCGGCACGTTCGCCGAGTCGGTCCTGCTGGAGACGCTGACCCTGTCGATCCTCAACCACGACAGCGCGATCGCCTCCGCCGCGGCCCGGATGTCCGCAGCGGCCAACGGCAGGCCGATCATCGAGATGGGCGGCAGGCGCACGCACGAGTCCGCCGCCGTCGCCGCCGCCCGTGCGGCCTACCTCGGTGGCTTCGCCACGACCTCGAACCTCGAGGCCGGACGCCGGTACGGCATCCCGACCAGGGGCACGGTCGCGCACGCGTTCATGCTGCTGCACGACAGCGAGGAGGAGGCCTTCCGCGCGCAGATCGAACGGATGGGCACCGACACCACCCTGCTCGTGGACACCTACGACATCACCGGGGGGATCGAGACCGCGGTGCGGGTGGCGGGGCCCGAACTGGGGGCGATCCGCATCGACTCCGGCGACGTCGGGGTGCTCGCCCGCCAGGCGCGGGAACAGCTGGACAAGCTCGGTGCCACGGACACCCGCATCGTCGTGTCCGGCGACCTCGACGAGCACGCCATCGCCGCCCTGCGGGCCGAGCCGGTCGACGCCTACGGCGTGGGCACCTCGGTGGTCACCGGATCAGGCGCCCCCACGGCGGGCATGGTCTACAAGCTGGTCGAGGTGCAGGGCCGCCCGGTCGCCAAGCGCAGCGAGCACAAGGCGTCCCGGGGCGGCCGGAAATCCGCCGTGCGCAGGCACAAGCCCACCGGGACCGCGCTGGAGGAGGTCGTCCACCCGACCGCCCACCCCCCGCAGGCGCGCGCGGACGACCGGGACCTGCACCTCGCCCTGCTCCGCGCTGGACAACCGGTGCCGGACCTGCCCACCCTGGAGGATGCACGGCACCGGCTGCGGCGTGCGCTGGTGAGTCTGCCGTGGGAGGGGCTGAAGCTGTCCGGCGGTGACCCCGCGATCCCCACGACGTTCCTGTAGGGCACGTGGCACGCCCGGTAGGCTCTTCGGTCCGTCGGCGTCGGAGGAGGTGGACATGGCTACCGCGCTGATCGTGGTGGACGTGCAGAACGACTTCTGCGAGGGAGGTTCGCTCGCGGTGTCCGGAGGAGCCGCGGTCGCCGAGGCCGTCTCGGCGCACCTGCGTGCCGAGGGGTACGGCCACGTCGTGGCCACCCGGGACTACCACATCGACCCCGGAACGCACTTTTCGGACGCCCCCGACTACGTCCAATCGTGGCCGCGGCACTGCGTCGCCGACACGCCCGGGGCGTCGTTCCACCCCCGGCTGGACGTCGCCCCGATCGAGGCGGTGTTCTCCAAGGGTCAGTACAGCGACGGCTACTCCGGCTTCGACGGCGAGACAGACGCGGGTGAGCGGCTCGCGGACTGGCTCACCCGGCGGGGGGTCGACTCGGTGGACGTCGTGGGCATCGCCACCGACCACTGTGTCCGGGCCACCGCACTGGACGCGGCACGCACCGGGCTGCGCACCCGGGTCCTGGCCGACCTGACCGCGGGGGTGTCCCGTTCCACCGTGGACACCGCACTGGCCGAACTCGACCGGGCGGGCGTCACCGTGGCGGGCAGTCCGAGGGTCGCCGCGTGAGACCGGGTGGGCTGCTGACCTTCGGTGAGGTGCTGGCCGCGTTCGGCACCACCTCCGGCAAGCTGCGGCACGCCATGTCCGTGGGCGTGGGCATCGCGGGCTCGGAGGCGGTCGTCGCGATCGGCGCGGCCCGGCTGGGCGTGGACACCGCCTGGGCCGGCCGGGTCGGTGCCGACGAACCCGGCGCGCTTGCCCTGCTCCGCCTGCGGGAGGAGGGGGTCGACGCCTCGGCGGTGCGCACCGACCGGCAGGCACCGACCGGACTGGTGCTCAAGGACTTCCGCAACACCGACGTCGCCCGCGCGTCGTTCTACCGCAACGCCAGCGCGGGCACCCGGCTGTGCCCGGAGGACATCCCGGAGGACAGCATCCGCTCGGCCGGGGTGCTGCACCTGAGCGGGTTGACCCCCGGCCTGTCCGACTCGGCCGCGAAGACGGCGTTCGCGGCCGTGGAGGTGGCCCGCGACGCGGGCGTGCCCGTCTCGCTCGACGTCCGCTACAGCCACGCGCTCTGGTACCCGGACGACGCGGCCGACATCCTGTACGACCTGGCGTCGATGTCGACCATCGTGTTCGCCGGGGACGACGTCGTGCGGCTGCTCGGCTTCGAGGGCGAACCCGGCGAACTGGCCTCCGCACTGGCCGGGATCGGCCCCGAGCAGGTGGTCGTCAAGCTCGGCCCGCGCGGCGCCGTCGCCGAGCTGCACGGTTCGCCCTACGACGTGCCCAGCTACCCGGTGCGGTCGGTGGACACCGACGGCGCCGACGACGCCTTCGTGGCGGGCTACCTCGCCGACCTGCTCACCGACGCGCCCCCGGAGCGCAGGCTGCGCACGGCCGCCGCCTGCCGCGCCTTCTCCCTCTCGGTCCCGGGCGACTCGATCGGCCTCCCCGACCGCGAGGAACTCCAGACCCTCACCCGCCGCTGACCACCCCTCGCGAGTCGCCACCCCAGGCCCGCGAGTCGCCACCCCGGGCCCGCGAGTCGACGCTCCGGGACGACGAGTCGACGCTCGGCGGAGTACCCGGCGAGGCACGCCCGGCACCGACACCCCCGGGCGGTACCGTGTGGTGCCGTGACCGGCGACCCTTCGGACCTGCCGAGCGTCCGTGACCTCCTCGCCCACGCCGTCGACGCGGTGGGCGGCACCGAGCGCGAGGGCCAGGTGCGCATGGCCGAGGCCGTGACCGACACCCTCCGCACCGGAGAACACCTGGTGGTGCAGGCCGGAACCGGCACCGGCAAGTCCCTGGCCTACCTGGTGCCCGCGATCCGGCACGCCGTCGCCGCCGGGGCCACGGTGGTCGTGTCCACCGCGACCATCGCCCTCCAGCGACAACTCGTCGACCGGGACCTGCCCCGACTGGCCACCGCGCTCGCCGGGCCGCTCGGCCGCGAGCCCACGTTCGCGATCCTCAAGGGCAGGCGCAACTACCTGTGCCTGCACCGGGTGCACACCGGCGCGCCGGAGGAGCCGGAGGACACGGGACTGTTCGACCCGTTCGCCGTCTCCCGGATCGGCCGGGAGGTCAAGCGGCTGCACGAATGGTCCTCGGAGACCGACACCGGGGACCGCGACGAGCTGGTGCCGGGTGTGTCCGAACAGGCATGGCGGCAGGTGTCGGTGACCGCCCAGGAGTGCCTGGGGGCGCACCGCTGCCCGGTCGGGGACGACTGCTTCGCCGAACAGGCCCGTGGCGAGGCGGGCCGGGCCGACATCGTGGTCACCAACCACGCACTGCTGGCGATCGACGCGCTGCAGGAGCACCAGGTGCTGCCCGAGCACGACCTCACCGTCATCGACGAGGCGCACGAACTGGTCGACCGGGTCACCTCCGCGGCCACCGCGGAACTCACCCCCGCCATGATCTCGACCGCGACCCGGCGGTGCGGCCGACTGATCGACTCCGGGATCGCCGACCGGCTGCTGGAGGCGGGTGAGGGCCTCTCCCTGGTGCTGCAGGAGATGCCGTCCGGACGGCTCGACGAACTGCCCACCGCGCTCGGCGGCGCCGTGGCGGCGGTGCGCGACGCGGCCCACGCCTGTGTCACCGCGCTCGGGTCGGAACGCCGGGAGGACGTGGAGGAGGCCACCGCCCGCAAGGTGGCCCGGTCGGCACTGGACGAGATCCACGACACGGCCGTGCGGCTGCTGGACGCGTTCGACGCCGACGAGGGCGGACGCACCGATGTCGTGTGGCGTTCCGGCGGGGAGCACAGCCCGCGCCCGCCCGCGCTGCACGTCGCGCCGCTCGGGGTGGGCGGTCTGCTACGGGAGCGCGTGTTCGGCGCCGGGCCCACCGTGCTCACCTCGGCCACCCTCGCGCTCGGCGGCAC
>NZ_KI912213.1:192510-192823 GCF_000231035.2 Saccharomonospora iraqiensis subsp. paurometabolica YIM 90007
ACCAGCGGTGCGTCCACCACCACGGCCGCACCGGGGTCGGACAGTGCCTCCACCGCCATCTCGGCGGTCATCTGCGCGCTGCCGAGGTCGTAGAGGACCACCACGCCCGACCCGCCGTCCGCACGCCCGACCGCGTCGGACACCGCATCGAAGTCCGTGCCGAGGCCCCCGTCGGCGGCGCCGCCCGCCGGGAGCACGGTGACCTCCGGCGCCATCTGCGTCGCGGTCTCGGCCAGCCCCTCCGCGAGCCGCGCGCTGTGCGCCACCAGCACCAGTCCGACCCTCACGGCGCACTCTCCGCGAACGCCCGCAG
>NZ_KI912213.1:192923-197563 GCF_000231035.2 Saccharomonospora iraqiensis subsp. paurometabolica YIM 90007
AGATCCGGCCCGGCCACGCCCGGCTCGTCGGCGGGCAGCTCGCTGCCGGAGATCTGCAGCCGCGCCACCTCGCGGGGGAGCTGATCCACCCGGGCGGGCAACAGTGCCCGCACCTCGGCGTCGCCGACCGACACCGTCACCCCGGGCAGTCCGGCCACGGCACGCCAGTGCGAACCCCGCGCCCGGCGGGCCACCTTGCGGATGTGTCCCGACGTCCAGGTGTGCAGCGGCGCGTACCAGGGGCCGCCCGGAGCGGCCCGCTCGTCGAGGCACACGGCCACGGCCGCCGTCGCGGCGGCCTCCAGCATCGCGGTCCGCGCGGGAGGGCCGGTCTTCTCCAGACGCAACACGACCGGCATCGCCCACACCCGCTCGGGTGGCGCGTCCCGCTCGGCGGTCTCCCGGGCGGGCAGACCGAGCCACCGCGCGTACCGCGCGGCGACCGGGGCGAGTACCGGCTCGGCCGGTTCCGCGGTGCTCACGACCGTGCGAGCGGGAACCCGTCGGCCTCGTCGGCCGCCTCGATCTCGGCGCGGGTGACGCCGAGCATGAACAGCACCGCGTCCAGGTACGGATACGACAACGACGCGTCGGCCACCTCGCGCAACGCGGGCTTCGCGTTGAACGCGATGCCCATGCCGGCGGTGGTGAGCATGTCGATGTCGTTGGCCCCGTCCCCGACGGCCACGCACTGGGGGATCGGGATGCCGTAGCCGGCGGCGTAGCGCTTCAGCGTCTCCGCCTTGCCCGCCCGGTCGACGATCTCGCCCTCGACCTTGCCGGTGAGCCGCCCGCCGGAGACCTCCAGGTTGTTGGCCACGGCGAAGTCGAGACCGAGGTCGGTCACCAGTCGCTCGATGATCCGGGTGAACCCGCCGGAGACCACCCCGCACCGGAACCCGAGCCGCTTGAGCGTGCGGATCGTGGTCCGCGCGCCCGGGGTCAGTTCGATCTGGTCGGCGACCTCGTCCAGTACCGTCTCCGGCAGCCCCTCCAGCAGGGCCACCCGCTGTTCCAGGGACTGGGTGAAGTTCAACTCGCCCCGCATGGCCGCCTCGGTGATCTCGGCGACCTGCGGTTCGACGCCCGCGTGGGCGGCGAGCATCTCGATGACCTCACCCTGGATGAGGGTGGAGTCGACGTCGAACACGACGAGGCGCTTGGCCCGGCGGGCGAGCCCGGCCCGTTCGATCGAGACGTCCAGCCCGCCCCGGGACGCCACGTCGGCCAGCATCGACCGCAGTTCGCTGTCCGCCTCCGGGGTGTCGTCGGCGACCGAGACGTGGACCTCGAGTCCGGTCACCGGGTAATCCGCGATGCTGCGGATGGTGTCGATGTTCGCCCCGACGGCGGCGAGCTTGCGGGCGATCTGGGTGAACGCCCGCGCGGTGACCGGCGCGCCGAGCAGCACCAGCACATGCGTGGAGCCCGGCTGGGCGGGGGCGAACGGGTCGGACCCGATGGCGTCCCCGATCCGGACGTCGACGTGCATGCCCACCGACGCCATCGCCTGCTCGACGACCTCCTGGAGCCCCTCGGGGTCCGACTCCACCGCGACGAGCACACCGAGCACGAGCTGGCCGCGGATGACGACCTGCTCGATGTCGACGACCTCGACGCCCTGGCTCGTCAACGCGGAGAACAGCACCGAGGAGACCCCGGGCTTGTCCGGCCCCGTCGTCGTGATCAACACGGGCGTCGTGTCCGCCGCCCCCGTACTGGTTGCCGTACTGTCGGTACTCACGTGTGTCCCGGCGCCTCGCTCACTGCTCGCTCGCGTTGTCCCGGTCGTGCCGTCCCGGCACGGCCGCCTCGGTGACCACCTCCGAGGGTGCGTCCTTCGCGTCGCCGTGGGCGAGGGTCTTGCCGGTGAAGGTGACGTGACCCTCACCCCGCATCCGCTCGACCATCTCCGGGTAGTGCAGCTCGAACGCGGGACGCTCGGAGCGGATCCGGGGCAGCTCGGTGAAGTTGTGCCGCGGCGGCGGGCAGCTCGTCGCCCACTCCAGCGAGTTGCCGTAGCCCCACGGGTCGTCGACGGTCACGACCGGGCCGTAGCGGTAACTCTTGAAGACGTTCCAGATGAACGGCAGCGTCGACGCACCGAGCACGTAGGCGCCGATCGTGGAGATCATGTTCAGCGTGGTGAACCCGTCGGTGCCGAGGTAGTCGACGTACCGGCGGGGCATGCCCTCGTTACCGAGCCAGTGCTGCACCAGGAACGTGGCGTGGAAGCCGATGAAGGTGAGCCAGAAGTGCAGCTTCGCCAGCGGCTCGTCCATCATCCGGCCGGTGATCTTCGGGAACCAGAAGTAGATGCCCGCGAACGTGGCGAACACGATCGTGCCGTACAGCACGTAGTGGAAGTGCGCCACCACGAAGTAGCTGTCCGAGACGTGGAAGTCGATGGACGGCGCGGCCAGCAGCACGCCGGTCAGCCCGCCGAAGAGGAAGGTCACCAGGAAGCCGATGGTGAACAGCATCGGCGACTCGAAGGTGATCTTGCCCTTCCACATCGTGCCGACCCAGTTGAAGAACTTCACGCCGGTCGGCACGGCGATGAGGAAGGTCATGAAGGCGAAGAACGGCAGCAGCACCGCACCGGTGGCGTACATGTGGTGCGCCCACACCGCCACCGACAGGGCGGCGATGCTCAGCGTCGCCCAGACCAGACCCTTGTAGCCGAAGATCGGCTTGCGCGCGAAGACCGGGATGATCTCGGAGGCGATGCCGAAGAACGGCAGCGCGACGATGTAGACCTCGGGGTGGCCGAAGAACCAGAACAGGTGCTGCCACAGGATCACACCGCCGTTGGCGGGGTCGAACACGTGCGCGCCGATCCGGCGGTCGGCGAGCAGGCCCATCAGCGCGGCGGTGAGGATCGGGAACGCCAGCAGGATCAGCAGGCTGGTGATCAGGATGTTCCACGTGAAGATGGGCATCCGCCACATCGTCATCCCCGGCGCGCGCATGCACACGATCGACGTGATCATGTTGACCGCACCGAGGATGGTGCCGAGACCGGAGACCAGCAGGCCGACGACCCACAGGTCGGCGCCGATGCCGGGTGAGTAGATCGCGTTCGACAGCGGGGTGTAGGCGAACCAGCCGAAGTCCGCGGCACCGCCCGGGGCGATGAAGCCCGCCATCACGGTCAGCCCCCCGAACAGGTACAGCCAGTAGGAGAAGGCGTTCAGCCGCGGGAAGGCCACGTCCGGCGAGCCGATCTGCAGCGGCAACACGAAGTTGGCGAACCCGAACACGATCGGCGTCGCGTACAACAGCAGCATCACCGTGCCGTGCATGGTGAACAGCTGGTTGTACTGCTCCTGCGAGAGGAACTGCTGTCCCGGCTGGGCGAGCTCGGTCCGGATCAGCATGGCCATCGCGCCGCCCACCATGAAGAAGGCGAACGACGTGACCAGATACATGATGCCGATCTGCTTGTGGTCCGTCGTGCGGAACAACCGCAGCAGGAACGAACCCTTCACCGACTCTCGCGCCGGATAGGGACGCGTCGCGATCGGCTGGGGGGCTACGGCCGTCACAGAAGCCTCCTGCACTCGAAACCCCGCGATCCTTGCTTCGTGCCACGGGCGGGGGACCCACGATGGCTACGGGGATCGTATCCCTCACCCGTGGCACGCCCGCGCACCGGCTGCGTAGATCACCGCCGGACCGGCGGAAACACCCCGGAATCCACCCCGCGTGGGCGGCTGCCCGGCGCGAAAGCCGCAGGTAGACGTGGTGTGCGCGTGCGTGCGGCGACCCCGCGAATGCGGAGTTACCTCGATCACGCAACCCCGACGCACCCGTCCTCCACTCCCCCGCCACACTCCCCGCACCCGGTCCCGCGGTCACCGGGTCCGGCCGTCGCCGCTGCCCCGCCACGGCCGCGCGCGCTAGATTCGGTCCGTGGCACCACGCCTGGAGCCCCTGCGTACCGAGCGGCTGCTGCTGCGGCCGTTCTCCGACGCCGACCTGCCCTCGGTGATCGGCATCCAGGCCGCGGCGGAGACGCATCCGCACGAACCGGCGCCCGCCAGCTCCGCCCAGGCCCGGACGCAGTTCGACCTCTGGCGCAGGCACTGGGCGGATCACGGGTTCGGCTACGTCGCCGTGGTCGAGCACCGCTCCGGCACGGTGGTGGGCGTCGGCGGTGTACAGCGCAGCGACCTCGACGGGCGCGGCGTGCTGAACCTGTACTACCGGTTCCGGCCGGACGCCTGGGGACGGGGCTACGCCCCCGAGATGGCACGGGCGATCCTGGCCTGGGTGGACCGCGCAGTCCCCGAACTCCCCGTGGTGATCGTCACCAACATCGACAACGGACCGGCGCGCCGGGTCGCGGAGAAACTCGGGTTCCGGGAGTACAAGCGGGATCTCTACCGCGGGATGCCCGCCGTGTACTACCGCAGGTCGACCGCGGCGGGTGACCGTTCCCGCCCCGGTACCGCGGCGACGGGCTAGAACCGCCGTCGCGCCGGACCCCGCCGCGTCCGCGCCTGCCAACAGCCGCGGTGCCAGTGCCGGCGGTCGGACACCGAACCGGTCCCGTCCGCGGGCCAGGCCACCACGTGCGGGACGCCCGGCCGGATCTCGTGGTCGCAGCCCGGACAACGGTAGGTCTTGGTCGCCTG
>NZ_KI912213.1:197663-199468 GCF_000231035.2 Saccharomonospora iraqiensis subsp. paurometabolica YIM 90007
CGCCCGGGCGGCACCGACACGTCCGGGCCGCCGGCGGACGGGCGGCCGCCCGGCGCCGGTCAGGAGTAGGCGAGCGCCAGCGGGACGAACTGTTCGGCGTCCGAGAGCGACCCGTGCTGGCCCACCAACGAGGACTCCTGCGGCTCGGCGAGTTCCCGGGTCACCCCGGACCGGCCGCGCGCGGCCGCCACCACGGCACCGATCCGTTCCCGGGCACGGTCGGTGACGGTGTCGCCGAACCAGCCGAGGTCCACGGCCTCGTCTTGGGGCAGCACCCACGCGCGGGAGCCGAGGGTCTCCCGCCAGGCGGCCAGGACGTCGGCCTCCGCACCCGGCTCCGGGTAGACGTGCCGGGCCCGCACCTCGCCCCCGAGCAGGCGGACCCCGTCGAGCAGCGCGGGCTCGGCGTCCGCGTCGACCACGGTGTCGTCGACCGTGACCATGCCGTGGTCGGCCACCACCGCCAGCAGGGTGTCCGGACCGAGGCCGTCGATCAACGATTCGACGAGCCGGTCGACCTGCCGCAGCTGCATCCGCCACGCCGTCGAACCGGGGCCGTGCAGATGGCCGAGGAGGTCGAGGTCGGCGTGGTAGGCGTAACAGAAGCTCGGCGCGGGGCGCAGCGCGTCCCGCGTCGCGGCGACCAGGTCGCCGGTCGCGTGGACGCCGACGTAGCGGCCGCCGGACAACACGGCCCGGGTGAGCGCGGTGTCGGCGAACTTCGCCGAGGACACCACGCTCGCGTGCACCCCGGCGGCACTCGCCCGGGCGAACGTGGTGGGCAACGGCTGGGCGTCCGCGGGGGACAACGCGCCGCGCAGGTCACCGCCGTCGACCTGACTGCACCAGCGCAGCGCGTTGAGCAGCCCCACCCCGGGCACCTCGAAGCTGTAGCCGACGAACCCGTGCTCCCCGGACGCGGTACCGGTGCCCACCGCGGCCAGACCGGCCGCCGTGGTGGACGGATACCCCACCCGCAGGGGGCGGGCGCGCAACCCGGACAGGACGGGCGCGTCGGCGGCGTACTCGCGCAGCAGCTCCCAGCCGAGCCCGTCGACGAGCAACACACACGCCCGCGAGACACGGCCCAGCGCGAGCGTGTCGTCGAACGCGGGCACGCCGAGCGCCGCGAGCATCGAGGGCACGACCTCGGGCAGGGCGGGGTGTTTCCGGTCGATCGTCGGCGGTTCCATCCCGGCAGCTTCCCATCCCGCCCGGCGGAGAGCGACAATGCACACATGCCGACGTATGCCTACCGCTGCCGGGTGTGTGCCGACTCCTTCGAGCTGACCAGGCCGATGAGCGAATCGGCCGCGCCCGCGCCGTGTCCGGCGGGGCACGACGACACCACGAAACTGCTCACGACGGTGGCGCTGACCGGTGCCGCGTCCGCACCCGCTTCCGGTCCCGGTGCGGGTGGTGGCGGGGGCTGCTGCGGCGGAGCGTGCGGCTGCGGGTGAGCCGGACCGGGCCCGGGCTCGGACCGCACACGACGGGTCAGTGCTCGTCGAAGCCGCGTGCGGCCAGCGCCTCGATCCGGTCGAGCGCCTCCCGGGCCTGCGGGCCGGTGGCCTCGACGGTGATCGAGTCGTTCCTGCGCGCGCCGAGCGACATGATCGCCAGCACGCTGTGCCCGTCCGCCTCGTCCGGGCCGAACCGGATCCGCACGTCGGCCTCCACCCCGGCGATGGCCCGGACCAGCAGCGCGGCGGGCCGGGCGTGCAGTCCGACCTCGTTGCGCAGCGTCAGTTCCGTCCGCACGGGGCCGCCCGCCACCGGACCGGTCTCCGCGGGGCCGCCACCCG
>NZ_KI912213.1:199568-235251 GCF_000231035.2 Saccharomonospora iraqiensis subsp. paurometabolica YIM 90007
CATCGTGGCGTCGCCGACCTCGGCCTTGCCCCGGCCGACGACACCGTCCAGTGCGGCCCGCAGCGCGGCGGCCAGTTCCCCGGCGTCCAGCCGCTCCGTCCCGCCCACGATCGTGGCGGCCCGCAGGAACGCCGTCCCGTACAGCGGGCCCGCCGCCCCACCCACCTTGGAGATCAGCGTGGTGGCGGCCAGCTTGAGCACCGCCCCGGGCGTCTCCGGGACCGTCTCCAGCCCCGCGAGCACCGCCGTGAATCCGCGGTGCAGGTTCTCGCCGTGGTCGGCGTCGCCGATCGGACGGTCCAGATCGGTCAGTTCCGTCCGGTGCTCGGCCACGGTCGCCGCCGCGGCCCGCACCGCCCCGGCGACCTCGTCCGCGCCACAGGCCATCACGCCCCCCAGCGCAGTGCGGGTGTGGTGACGGGGGCGTCCCAGAGGTCGGCCAGCTCACGGTCGAGCCGGAGCACGGTGATGCTCAGCCCCTGCATCTCCAGGCTCGTGATGTACGGGCCGACGAGCCGCCGGGTGACACTGATGCCGCGGTCGGCCAGCTTCCGCTCGGCGATGCCGTGCGCGAGGTAGGTCTCCAGCGGCGGCGTTCCCCCCATCGAGTTGGTGAACAGCAGCACGTCGTCCCCGCCGGAGAGCGGGAGGTCGGTGGCCACGGCGCTGACCATCCGGTCGACGAGGGTCTCGGCGTTCTCCATCGGGATCCGCTCGCGGCCGGGCTCGCCGTGGATGCCGATGCCGAACTCGATCTCGTCGGGGCCCAGCTCGAAGCTCGGTTCGCCGACGTGCGGCACGGTCGGTGCCGTCAGGGCCACGCCGACCGAGCGCACCCGGTCCACCACTTTGCGTGCCACCGCCTCGACGTCGTCGAGCGTGTCCCCCCGCTCGGAGGCGCCGCCGACGATCTTCTCCAGCAGCACCGTGCCGCCCACGCCGCGCCTGCCCGCGGTGAAGGTGGAGTCGGACACCGCGACGTCGTCGTCGATGACCACCGTGCGCACGTCCAGACCGTCGGCGGAGGCCAGCTCCGCCGCCGTCTCGAAGTTCAGCACGTCGCCGGTGTAGTTCTTCACCAACAGCAGCCCCCCGGGGGACCCGGTGGTGGCCGAGATCGCGGCCTGCACCGCGTCCGGGGTGGGTGAGGTGAACACCGGACCGGGCACGGCGGCGTGCAGCATCCCGTGTCCGACGAAGCCGGTGTGCAACGGCTCGTGCCCGGAACCGCCGCCGGAGATCACCGCGACACCCCGGGTCCGCTCGGGGGCGTCCGCCCGCACCACGTACGTGGGCTCGTACTCCACCCGGAGCAGGTCCCCGTGGGCGGCGGCGAGCCCCCTGAGCGAGTCGGTGACCACCGTCTCGGGGTCGTTGAGGATCTTCTTCACGGTTACCTCCGGGGCACGACTGCGTACGACTGTGTACGGACGGGTGGCACCGACCTCCGTGTCCCAACGTAGTCAACGTGAACCCGGACGGCAGCGTCGCGACCGGGCGGAGGCGGTCAGGCCCCCGGAATCGCCGCCGCGACCCCCCTCGCGACCCCGGCGACCCGCTCGCAGGCCGCCTCGTTCCCGGGCGTGTCCGGGTGGGCGTAGTACGACAGCTCCACCAGCTCCGTGTCGTACTCGGCGACCTTCCGGTGCCGCCAGGAGAGGTCGCACTCGAGCATGTCCCCGTCGCCCTTCTCGGCCACCGCGGTCACCCGGTCGGTGAGCGCGACCTCGGTCCCCTCCTCCGGATCGACCGGGTATCCGACGCGCATGGTCAGTCGGAGGGTGGCCCGGTCCTGCTCGAACACGCAGCCGTGCAGGCCCGCGCGGCGCAGGATCACCTCGCCGTCGAAGGCGTGCCCCAGCATCTCGGCCGTCACCAGGGTGCAGGGGTCGACGTTCACCAGCGAGTCGGCCGGCGCCCGGTACCGGGGCGGGCCGGTGCGCAGCACCTCGACGACCCCGCGCAGCACCGACGTCCCGGTGTCGCAGGCGACACCGACGTCGGTGTCGTAGTCGGCCCACACCGAGATGCCGAGCTCCTGGTCCGTCTCGGTCACCGCCGTCATGTAGCAGGTCCCGTCGTTGCTGAGCTCCACCAGTGGCAGTCCGCCGACGCCGCCCGACGCGTCCGAGGGCGAGGCGTTCGTCTCCCCGAGGTCGACCCAGATACTGACCTGCCTGCCCTCCGCGTCGAGCATCGGACGGCGGCAGACACCCCAGTCGACCTCCCGCGCGTCCTCCGCCGCGGTCAGGCCGGCCACCGCGGGCCCGTCCAGCAGCGCGCACGGGTCCACCGCGCGCAACGCCTCCTGCGTCACGGCAGGGTCGTCGATCGGCCCGGACGGCACCTCGCCCCCGTCCGCCCGCGCCTCGGCCCCCACCGTGGTGCGCTCGTAGTTCACCTTGGACAGATCCTCACCCGAGCAGCCCGCCACCACCCCGAGCAGCACGACCCCCAGCACCGACCCCTGTCGGCGGACACGACTCATCACGGCGGGCACGGTATCGCCTTCCCCACCGTCGTGTGTGGGGAGTCGCCCGAACACCGGTCGACGACCGGTCCGGAAGGCACCGCCCCTAGAACAGCCGGAGGTCGTCGGTCTCGATACCGCGCAGGCCGTCGTAGTCGAGCGTGACACACCGGATGCCGCGGTCCTCCGCCAGCGTACGGGCCTGCGGCCGGATCTGCTGCGCGGCGAACACGCCCTGCACCGGGGCCAGCAGCGGGTCGCGGTTCAACAGCTCCAGGTACCGGGTGAGCTGCTCGACCCCGTCGATCTCCCCGCGGCGTTTGATCTCGACGGCCACCGCCGCACCGTCGGCGTCGCGGGCGAGGATGTCGACCGGACCGATGGCGGTCGGGTACTCCCGGCGCACCAGCGAGTATCCCGCGCCGAGGGTGGTGATGTGCTCGGCGAGCAGTTCCTGCAGGTGGGACTCCACCCCGTCCTTGACCAGCCCGGGCTCCGCACCGAGATCGTGCCGGACCTCGTCGAACACCGTGTCGATCGTGACGACGAGCTTCTCCCCCGCCTTGTTCTCCACGATCCAGAGGTTGCCGTCCTCGATCAGCCAGCACGGCGGGCTCATCCAGTTCAACGGCTTGTAGGCACGGTCGTCGGAATGCACCGACACGGACCCGTCCGCCTTGACGAGAAGCAGCCGGGTCGCCATGGGCAGATGGGCCGTCAGACGACCGGCGTAGTCGACCTGGCACCGGGCGATCACCAAACGCACGCGGAGAGACTAGGGGACCGGATCCGACGACGCACCGACAGGTCCCCGGCGTGTCCCGTCGGTGTCCGCGTCGCGACAATCACGGCCATGGAACAACGCTCCTCCCGGCAGGTCTACGCGAACGACTGGATGACCGTGCGCGAGGACGCCGTCCGCCGCGACGACGGCTCCGACGGCATCTACGGCGTCGTCGACAAGCAGGACTACGCGCTCGTCATCCCCCTCGACGGGGACCGGCTGCAGCTGGTCGAACAGTTCCGTTACCCGCTGGGGCTGCGCCGGTGGGAGTTCCCCCAGGGCACCGCACCCGGCCTCAGCGAGCTCGCCCCGGCCGAGCTGGCCGCACGGGAGCTGCGGGAGGAGACCGGGCTGTCCGCGCGACGGCTCGTCGAACTCGGACTGCTCGACGTCGCCCCCGGCCTGGCCAGTCAACGCGGCCGGGCCTTCCTCGCCACCGGTCTCACGCAGGGTGCGGCCGCCCGGGAGCACGAGGAACAGGACATGCGCACCGCGTGGTTCACCCGTGCGGAGTTCGAGGCGAGGGTGGCGGGCGGCGAGATCACCGATGCCCAGTCGATCGCCGCCTACACCCTCCTGCTGCTGTGGGAACGCGGCACCTGATCCGGCCTCACCCGGGTCGACCCACGGCCGCCCGACGACAACTCACAGGCACCGGGTGTCGACTCGCGGGCACCGGGTGTCGACTCGCAGGCACCGGGCGGGGACTCGCGGGGGTCAGTCGGGCCAGGTCGGGGGGCGCTTCTCCAGGAAGGCGGCCATGCCCTCGCGGGCACCGGGGAGGTGCGCGGCCGAGGCCATGACCTCCTGGGCCAGCGCGTAGGCGTCGTCCTCGGGACGGTCGAGCTGGGCGTACAGGGTGCGCTTGCCGAGGGCCTTGCTCGCGCGGCTGCCGCGGGTGGCGCGGCCGAGCAGGTCGGTGACGGCGTCGTCGAGGTCGTCGTCGGGGACCACCCGGTTCACCAGCCCCCACTCCCGTGCCGTGGCCGCGTCCACCGTGTCCCCGGTCAGCGCCATCTCCATCAGCCGTTTCCGGCCGACCGACCGCGCCACCGGTACGGCGGGCGTGTGGCAGAACCAGCCTCCCCTGCCGCCGGGCAGGGCGAAACCCGCGGACTCGGCCGCCACCGCGAGATCGCACGAGGCCACCAGCTGGCATCCGGCGGCCGTCGCGAGCCCGTGCACGCGGGCCAGCACCACCTGCGGCGCCGACCGCATCGCCCGCATCAGGTCGGTACACGTCCCCAGCAGCGCGCGCACGCCGGTGAGGTCGCGCCCGGCCACGTCGCCGAAGTCGTGCCCGGCGGAGAACACCGGCCCGGCACCCGCGAGCACGATCCCCGCCGCGTCCGTCTCCGCGGTCTCCCGGAACGCCCGCAGCAGCTCGCGCAGGTGCGGTTCGGACAGCGAGTTCCGTCGCCGCGGACGGTTCATCGTGATCGTGACGGTCTCGTCCCGCCGTTGCACGAGGACGTGCTCGTACTCACCCATGCCCCGACGGTAGTCCGCGCGGGTGTGCGACCCAACCCTCGGAAAGTCCGGTCCGGCCGCCCCGGCGGTGGAGGTGGGCGGGCACCGTCCCCGTCACCGTTAGGGTTGGCGGACGTGACCTGGAGTGTGTACGGGAGCTACCTCGTCGTCGTGATCCTCGTGGTGCTCGCACCCGGACCCGACACGGTGGTCACCCTGAAGAACTCGTTCGCGGGCGGATTCCGCGGCGGGCTGCTGGCCTCCACCGGGGTCGCCGCCGGGCACCTCGTCCAGGGCACCGCGGTCGCCTTCGGACTCGGCACCCTGATCGTGGGATCGCAGCCGGTCTTCACCACCCTGCGCTGGCTCGGCGTGCTCTACCTGAGCTATCTCGGGATCCAGGCCATCCGGTCGGCCTGGCGCGGCGACTACGACCGTCTCGACGAGGCGGGGGCCGGCGCGAGCGGGTTCCGGAGACTGCGCGAGGGCTTCCTGTCGAACGTGACCAACCCCAAGGTCCTCGCGCTCTACCTGTCCATCCTCCCGCAGTTCATCGACCCGGTCACCAGCACCACGGGCGACACCCTGCTGCTGGCCTACACGATGGCCGTGCTCGGCACCCTGTGGCTGGTGCTGTTGGTGGTGTTCGTCCACCGGGTCCGGGCGTGGATGCGGCGCAGGAGGGTGCGGCGCGGTCTGGACGTCGCCACCGGCACCACCCTCCTCGGCTTCGGGGCCGCCCTCGCCGCCGACGGCTGAGGGCCTCAGACCGCCTCGTCCCCCGCCACCCGGTCCGGGTCCGTATCGACCCGGTCGACCCGGGCGCCCAGTCCACTCAGGTTCGCCAGGAAGTCCGGGTAGCCACGGTCGATGTGGAAGACGTCCCACACCTGGGTGACCCCCTCGGCACACAGGCCGGCGAGCACCAACCCCGCGCCCGCGCGGATGTCCGAGGCCCACACGGGGGCGCTGGAGAGCTTGTCCACCCCGCGCACGACCGCGTGGTGGCCGTCGGTGCGCGCGTCCGCGCCGAGCCGGATCATCTCCTCGATGAACCGGAACCGCGCCTCGTAGACGTTCTCCGTGATCATCGAGGTGCCCTCGGACACCGCGGACAGCGCGACGGCGAACGGTTGCAGGTCGGTGGCGAAACCGGGATAGGGCAGCGTCACGAAGTCCACCGACCGCGGCCTGCCGAGCATCTCGACGCGGAAACCCTTGTCGTCGAACGTGGTGATCTCCGCGCCCGCCAGGCGGAGCTTCTCCAGCACCAGGTCGAGATGGTGCGGGTTGACGCCGGTGACCGTCACGTCCCCCTGGGTCATGGCGGCGGCGAAGGCCCAGGTCGCCCCGACGATCCGGTCCCCGATCACGTGGTGCTCGGTCGGGTGAAGGGTCTCCACCCCCTCCACGGTCAACGTGGACGTCCCGGCGCCCTCGATGTGCGCGCCCATCTCGTTGAGCATCACGCACAGATCGATGATCTCCGGCTCCCGCGCCGCGTTGTCGATCACGGTGGTGCCCTCGGCGAGCACGGCGGCCATCAGGATGTTCTCCGTGGCGCCGACGCTCGGGAAGTCCAGCCAGATCTGGGCGCCGTGCAGCCGGTCGGCCTCGGCGACGACACAGCCGTGTTCGATGGCGCTCGTGGCCCCCAGTTTGCGCAGCCCGTTCTGGTGCATGTCGAGCGGCCGGGAACCGATGGCATCCCCGCCCGGCAGCGCCACCACGGCCTTCTTCAGCCTGCCCACGAGCGGGCCGAGCACGCAGACCGACGCCCGGAGCTTGCCCATCGCCGCGGTGTCCGCGTGGTGCGACAACTCGGCGGGCGTGGTGATCCGCGCCACGTCCCCCTCGGTGTCCACTTCGCATCCGACGCTGCGCAGGACGTCCGCCATCAGCGGGACGTCGAGTATCTGGGGACAGTTGCGGATCGTCGTCGTCCCCTCGGCGAGCAGGGCGGCGGCCATCAGCTTCAACACGCTGTTCTTGGCGCCGACAACCCCGACCTCGCCGACCAGACGCGCACCGCCGTACACGTCGAAGTGCTCGCTCATGGTGGCCCATCCTGCCCGGCGGGGTTCCCCCCTGTGCGCTGGGGCACTCGTTACGGCGGGAACGGTCACAACCCGGCAACGAGTGAAACGTCCGGACATCCGGGGACGATAGTGCCCGCACCGCGCCCGCCGCACGCCGATGTGGTGCGGATCCCGGGTGCGACCCGGTCCGTAGACTGCGGGACATGTCCGTACGGATCAACCGTGTCTACACCCGGGTCGGTGACAACGGCACCACCGCACTCGGCGACGGGAGCCGCGTGCCGAAGACCCACCCCCGCCTCGGCGCCTACGCGGACGTCGACGAGACCAACTCCGTCCTCGGCGTCGCCCTGGCCACCGGTAACCTCCCCGAGGAACTCGCGACCGTGCTCCGGTCCGTGCAGAACGACCTCTTCGACGTCGGCGCCGACTTCAGCACCCCGGTCGTGGAGAACCCCGAGTACCCGCCGCTGCGGGTGACCGAGAGCTACATCGAGCGCCTCGAGGGCTGGTGCGACGAGTTCAACGAGCGGGTCGGGAAGCTGACCTCGTTCATCCTGCCGGGCGGCACCGCCGGTGCCGCGCTGCTGCACCAGGCGCGCACCGTCGCCCGGCGCGCGGAACGCTCCGGATGGGCGTTGCTGGAGGCCGAGCCGGACACGAGCAACCCGCTCGCGGTGAAGTACCTGAACCGCCTGTCCGACCTGTTGTTCATCCTCGCCCGGGTCGCGAACCCGGACGGCGACGTCCTGTGGCGGCCCGGCGGCGAACACTGACCCACGGCGAACACGGACCCACGGCGAACACCGGCCCGCCCGGGCCGGTCTCACCCCGGACGCCCGCACAGGCGGGCGCTCCGGGGTCAACTCGCCCGCGGGACGCGGCGCCCCGGCGGGGAGGACTCGAGCCAGGAGAGAAAGCCGGTCAACGCGCCGGGACCCATCGCGATCTCGACGGACCCCCGGTCGGTGGTCTCGCACCGCAACACCGTCGAACCGGCGGGGACGGCGTACGACTCGCTGCCGACCGGCTCCCGCCTGCCGGCGATCCGGAGGGAATCCCGCGGGTACACCCGGTCGGGGCCGGTCCGCAGGCTCCAGACGCGGTACCAGAGGAACTCCTCACCCCGGTAGCGGCCGATCCCCAGGTGCCACCCCGACCGCTCGCGGTCGGGATCCCAGCGCAGGGCGACGCTGACCCCGCCGTACCGGCGCATCCGCAGCCAGCGCAGCGCGTACCAGACGGCGACGACCAGCGACCCGAGCAGGAGCACCAGGGCCAGTGTGCTGACGTCCATGGCACGCTCCCGCTCGTCGTCGCCGGGTCAGACCGATTGACCGGCCGCCCGGAGCCGCGCGGTCGCTCTCGCGCGCTCGGCGTCGTCCGACTCGGCGAGCGCCGCACGCTCCCGGTCCACGTCGACCTCCTCACCGAGCTCCGCGGACTCGGCCAGCACGCTCACGCTGTCACTCGTGACGGACAGGAAACCCCCGTGCACCGCGGCGGTGATTGTCTCTCCGTCGGTGGTGGTCACCTTCACGATGCCGCCCTCGACGAGCTGTCCGAGGACCGGCTCGTGTCCGGCCATCACACCGATCTCGCCCTCCGTCGTCTGCGCCACGACGAAACTGGCCGTGCCCGACCACAGGCGGCGCTCCACCGCCACCAGCTCGACCGACATCTCCGCCACGAAGTTCTCCTTCTCGTCCCGCGTTCCGCCCAGTGTAGCCGGGCGCACCGGCGCATCGGCACGCCGGTGAGACACGAACGACGGGGCACTTCCATCCCTGGATGCGCCCCGCCGTCCGCGGAACTCACTTGCCGGTGATTTCCTTGTACTTCTTCTCGAGGTCCTCGAGACCGCCGATACCCAGGAACGCCTGCTCCGGGTAGTGGTCGAATTCGCCCTTGGTGATCTTGTCGAAGGCCTCGATCGTCTCCGACCGCGGCACGGTGGAGCCCGGCTGCCCGGTGAACACCTCGGCGACGAGCATGTTCTGCGACAGGTACCGCTCGATGCGGCGGGCCCGGTTCACCGTGAGCTTGTCCTCCTCGGACAGCTCGTCCATACCGAGGATCGCGATGATGTCCTGCAGCTCCTTGTACTTCTGCAGGATCCGGATGACCTCGGAGGCGACCCGGTAGTGCTCGTCCCCGACGATCGCCGGGTCGAGGATGGTCGAGCTGGAGGCCAGCGGGTCCACCGCCGGGAAGATGCCCTTCTGGAACACCGACCGGGACAGCTCCGTGGTGGCGTCCAGGTGCGCGAACGTGGTCGCCGGGGCGGGGTCGGTGTAGTCGTCCGCCGGGACGTAGATCGCCTGCATCGAGGTGATCGACCGGCCCCGGGTGGAGGTGATCCGCTCCTGCAGCACGCCCATCTCGTCGGCCAGCGTCGGCTGGTAGCCCACCGCCGACGGCATCCGGCCGAGCAGGGTGGAGACCTCCTGGCCCGCCTGGGTGAACCGGAAGATGTTGTCGATGAACAGCAGCACGTCCTGGTTCTGCACATCGCGGAAGTACTCCGCCATGGTCAGCGCGGACAGCGCCACCCGCAGACGGGTGCCCGGCGGCTCGTCCATCTGCCCGAAGACGAGCGCGGTGTCGTTGATGACGCCGTCCTCGCTCATCTCCAGGAACATGTCGGTGCCCTCACGGGTGCGCTCGCCGACACCGGCGAACACCGCACTACCGCCGAAGTTCCGGGCGACACGGGTGATCATCTCCTTGATCAGCACCGTCTTGCCCACACCGGCGCCACCGAACAGACCGATCTTGCCGCCCTGGACGTACGGGGTCAGCAGGTCGATGACCTTCAGCCCGGTCTCCAGGATCTCGGTCTTGCCCTCCAGCTGGTCGAACGCCGGCGGGTTCCGGTGGATCCCCCAGTGCTCCAGGTCCTCGCCGTAGCCGGGCTGGTCGAGGCACTGGCCGAGCGCGTTGTAGACGTGGCCCTTGACCTTCTCCCCGACCGGCACGGAGATCGGTCCGCCGGTGTCGGTCACCTCGGTGCCACGGACCAGACCGTCCTGCGGCTGCAGCGAGATCGTGCGCACCAGGTTGTCCCCGAGGTGCTGGGCGACCTCCAGCGTCACCGTCTTGCGCAGTTCCGAGAACTCGATCTCGGCCTTCAGAGCGTTGTTCAGCTCCGGAATCGAGCCGCGGGGGAACTCGACGTCGACGACCGGCCCGGTGACGGAGACGATCCGTCCCTTGGTTGCTGTGTCCTGCACGGCAGTCATGGCTTACACATCACTTCCTGTGGCGGCGAGTGCGTTGACCCCACCGACGATTTCGCTGATCTCCTGGGTGATCTGCGCCTGGCGGGCCTGGTTCGCCTGGCGGCTGTAGGTTTCGACGAGCTCACTGGCGTTGTCCGACGCCGACTTCATCGCGTTGCGCTGCGCCGCCAGCTCGGAAGCCGCCGATTCCAGCAGCGCGGCGAAGATCCGCGTGTTGATGTACTTCGGCAGGATCGCGCCCAGCAACTGGTCGGCGTTCGGCTCGAACTCGTACGCGGGCGGGATGCTCTCCTCCCGCGTGTACTCCACCTCGAGCGGGGCGATGCGCTTGGCCACCGGTGTCTGGGTGAGCATCGACCGGAACTCGGTGTAGACGATGTGCAGCTCGTCCACACCTCGCACACCCTCGGCACCGGCCCCGTCCTCGGCGCCGGCCATGAACTCGCCGACCAGCGTCTCGCCGACCTCGGCGGCATTCTCGTAGCCCGGCTTCTGCGAGAAGCCGGTCCACTGCCCCGCGATCTCGCGGTTGCGGAAGGTGTAGTAGTTCACGCCCTTGTTGCCGATGACATAGAGCTGGGGTTGCTTTCCCTGCTCCCGCAGCAGCGCCAGCAGCTCCTCGGTGGCACGCAGCACGTTGGCGTTGTAGCCCCCGACCAGACCCCGGTCACTGGTGACCACGAGGACCGCGACCCGTTCCGGGTTCGGCCGCTCGACCAGCAACGGGTGGTCGAGGCTGGTCGACGCGCCCGCCAGTGCGGAGAGCACGTTGGTGATCTCCGAGGCGTACGGGCGCGCGGACTCCACCCTCGCCTGCGCCTTGCTGATGCGCGACGTGGCGATGAGCTCCATCGCCTTGGTGATCTTCCCGATCGACTTGGTGGCCCGGACCTTCTGCCGGAGCTCACGGAGCTGCGCAGTCATGGGACGCCTACTTCTCCTGCTCGGCGGAGCGGTGCACCTTCACGGACTCCTGACCCACCTTGCCGGCGTCCATCGGATCGACCGACTCGTCGCCGACCAGGGAGGTGCCCTCCGAGGTGGTGAACTCCTTCTTGAACTCGTTCACCGCGGCGACCGTCCGGTCGGCCAGCTCGTCGGTCCACTGACCCTTCTCCCGGATCTCGCTGAGCACCCCGGCGTCCTTGTGCCGGAGGGTGTCCAGGAACTCGCTGTTGAACCGGGCGGTGTCGTCGACGGGAACGTCGTCGAAATGTCCGTTGGTGCCCAGGTACACCGTCACGACCTGCTGCTCGACCGGGACCGGCGCGTACTGCGGCTGCTTGAGCAGCTCGTACAGCCGGGCACCGCGGTCCAGCTGCGCCTTCGACGCGGCGTCCAGGTCGGAGGCGAACGCGGAGAACGCCTTGAGCTCCTCGTACTGGGACAGGTCGATCCGCAGCGACCCGGCGACCTTCTTCATCGCCTTGATCTGCGCGTCACCGCCGACCCGGGAGACCGACGTGGTGACGTCGACCGCGGGCCGCTGCCCGGAGTTGAACAGGTCCGACTGGAAGAAGCACTGCCCGTCGGTGATCGAGATGACGTTCGTGGGGATGTAGGCCGAGATGTCGTTGGCCTTGGTCTCGATCACCGGCAGGCCGGTCAGCGAGCCACCACCCAGTTCGTCCGACAGCTTCGCGCACCGCTCCAGCAGGCGGGAGTGCAGGTAGAAGACGTCACCGGGGTAGGCCTCCCGGCCCGGCGGACGACGCAGCAGCAGCGAGATCGCACGGTACGCCTCGGCCTGCTTGGTGAGGTCGTCGAACACGACCAGCACGTGCTTGCCGTCGTACATCCAGTGCTGCCCCAGCGCGGAGCCCGAGTAGGGCGCCAGCCACTTGTAGCCCGCCGAGTCCGACGCCGGCGCCGCGACGATGGTCGTGTACTCCATCGCGCCCGCGTCCTCCAGGGACTTGCGCACCGCCGCGATCGTCGAGCCCTTCTGGCCGATCGCGACGTAGATGCAGCGCACCTGCTTGGCGGGGTCGCCGCTCTCCCAGTTCTCCTTCTGGTTGATGATCGTGTCGACGCAGACCGCCGTCTTGCCGGTCTTGCGGTCACCGATCACCAGCTGGCGCTGTCCCCGGCCGATCGGGGTCATGGAGTCGATCGCCGTGATGCCGGTCTGCAGCGGCTCGTCCACCGGCTGCCGCTCGACGACCGAGGCGGCCTGCAGCTCCAGCGCCCGGCGCTCCGTCGACTCGATGTCGCCCAGGCCGTCGATCGGCTTTCCGAGCGGGTCGATGACACGGCCGAGGAAGTTCTCCCCGACCGGGACCGACAGGATCCGGCCGGTGCGCTTGACCTCCTGGCCCTCCTCGACCGAGTTGAAGTCACCGAGGATCACGACACCGATCTGGCGCGGGTCGAGGTTCTGGGCGACGCCGAGGATGCCGCCGGGGAATTCCAGCAGCTCGTTGGCCATGGTGGACGGCAGCCCCTCGACGTGGGCCACACCGTCGCCGGTGTCGACGACGACGCCGACCTCTTCCCGGCTCACGTCCGGGGAATAACTCGAGACGTAGTTCTCGATCGCGTTGGCGACCTCATCCGAGGAGATCGTCAGCTCCGCCATGTCGTTCCCGCTCTCACTTCGTTCTTGCCAGTCTGCAAAGTATGTGTCATGTGCCCGGCCCGCTCACCCGGCGAGTTGCCTGCGCACCGCGTCCAACCGGCCGGCGGCACTGCCGTCGATCACCTCGTCACCGACCCGCACGACCAGTCCCGCGCCGAGCTCCGGATCGAGCGCCACATGCAGGGCGATCGGCCGGTCGTACACCCGGCCCAGTTGTGCGGCCAGTCGTTCCCGCTGTTCGGCGGTCAGCTCGGTCGCACTGGTGACCCGGGCCACCGCCCGGTCCCGGCGTGCCGCGGCCATCTCGACGAGGCCGTCGACACTCTCCGCGACGGACCGCCCACCGGGCCGCAGCACCACCTGCTCCAGGAGCACCTTGCTGATCGGGTCGACCTTGTCGGCCACGAGCTGGCGGACCAGCCCCCGTTTCGCCTCGGCGGAGGCCGACCGGTCACCCAGCACACGCTCCAGCTCCGGCCTGTTCACCAGGATACGGGCGAAGCGGAACAGCTCGTCCTCGACGGTGTCGAGCTTGTCCGCCTTCTCCGCGCCGACGAGCAGCGCCGTGCGGCCGAGGTGCTCCACCCCGTCGAGGAGCTCACGGGGGTTCGACCACCGGCTGCCGACCACGGTCTGCAGCACCGTCAGCGCGGGGCCGGAGATCTTGTCCCGCAGCAGGGAGTCGACCAGCCGCTTGCGGGCCTCCGGGTCCGTCGAGCCGTCCGAGACGGCCCGGCGGAGCCCGCTCTCCCCGGTGAGCAGGTCCACCACGGAGAGCAGCTCTTCCCCGACGGCGGACGGGTCGGAGCCCGCGTCGCCGAGCACCTCGTCGAGACGGTTCCCGGCGAAGTCCAGAGCCTCACGGCTCGCGGCATGCAGCGTCATCCAGCGACCTACTTCCTTGCTCCGGCCGAACCGTTGCCACTGGCGTCGAGCTCGTCGAGGAACCGGTCGACGGTGCCCCGACGACGGGCCTCGTCCTCGAGGGACTCACCGACGATGCGACCGGCCAGGGTGACGGCGTTGCGCCCGAGCTCCTCGCGGAGTTCGGCCACCAGCTGGGCCCGCTGGGCCTGGAGCTGGGCCTCACCCTGCGCGACGATCCGGCGCGCCTCCTCCTCGGCCTGCCCGCGCAGTTCCTCCCTGATCTGTTCGGCCTCCGCCCGCGCGTCGTCGCGGATCTTGGCGGCCTCACCACGGGCCTCGGCCAGCTGCGCCTTGTAGTGCGCCAGCGCCTGCTCGGCCTCGGCCTGTGCCTTCTCGGCCTTCTCGATACCGCCCTCGATCTTGGCTGCCCGCTCCTCGTAGAGCTTCTCGAAGCGCGGCTTCACGAACTTCGTGATGACGAACAGCAGCAGGAGGAAAGCGACAAGACCGATGATGATCTCGGATACGTGCGGAAGAACAGGGTTGTACTCTGCTTCCTGCGCCAGAATCATCGCCGTCTCCACTTCGTCTGGTTACTCACAGCCCGTGCGGGTGAACCCGTCACGCGAGGAAGAAGAGAACGAACCCGAGCAGCGCGAGCACCTCGACCAGGGCGAACGTGGTGAACGCGATGTTCATCAGTTTGCCCTGCGCCTCGGGCTGACGCGCGGTGCCGCTGATGACCGACGAGAAGATCATCCCGACGCCGATACCACCACCGATGGCACCGAGGCCGTAGCCGATGACGGCCAGACCGGAGTTGATGTCGGTCTCGGCGGCCTGCTGGGCAAGAAGCATGGAGCTGCTCACGTGAATTCCCTTTCCAACTTCGTCCGTGTTCGGTTAACGGAGGTTTTGCCTGGGTGTCGAAGGATCGCCACCTCCGCGTCGTTGCGCGTCGGCGACGGCTCCACCGGGGAGGACTAGTGCGACTCGGCCAGCGCCGCCCCGATGTAGTTGGCCGACAACAACGCGAAGATGAACGCCTGGATCACCATGATGAGCGCCTCGATGAACGTCACCGCCAGCGCTCCCGCGAACGAGAAGGCGGAGATCACGCTGAGGAAGCCGCCACCGTGCAGCAGCAGGTACTCCGCGGAGACCGCGAACAGCATGATGAGCAGGTGGCCCGCGAACATCGCGGCGAACACCCGGATCGCCAGCGTGATCGGGTTCATGATGAACTTCGTGAAGAACTCGATCGGTGCGAGCAGGAGGTACACCGGCTTCGGCGCCCCCGGCGGGAACAGCTGGTTCTTCAGGTATGCCCCGACCCCGTGCTTGCGGATCCCCGCGTAGTGGTACACGGGGTAGACCACCAGCGCCGAGAGCGCGAGCGGGAACCCGATGTGCGACATCGTCGGGAACTGCAGGATCGGCACGATCCCGAAGAGGTTGTTCACCAGGATGAAGGTGAACAGCGTCAGGATCAGCGGAACGAAGCGGAGGAAGTCGCCCGCGCCGATCTGCTCCCGCGCGATGTTGTTGCGTCCGAAGTCGTAGAGGGACTCGGCGAGGAACTGGCCCTTACCCGGCACCACGCTCATCTTCCGGGTGGTCAGCAGGAAGAAGCCTGCGATGATGACCACCGACAGCACGGCGAGCACCATGGGCTTGGTGATCCCGGCGAAGATCGGCGGCAGATCGAAGGCCTCCGCCGTCGGCGGCGTGAATTCGTCACCCGCGGCTCGTACCAGCGCGCCCAACTGGGCTCCTTCCGGTTCTCCCGGCCGGCGTTCACTCCGCCGGGGGAATCGTCACAAACCTGGACTTAACGTACCGGATACGACTCCGGCACCGTGCAGGGCATCCCCCGCACGGGGATGGGACCTGGCGCGGACCCTACCAGGAGCGTCCGGCAAGCCGTACGCCCGTACTCCTGATTCGTCCCGATCGACGGCGGCGCCGCCTCTTTCACTCCATGGAGTGAGACGACGGGGCCGACCGGGTGGTCGGGACGACGATCGTCGGTGTGCGCGTGCGCAGGAACGCGACGACCTCCCCGGCCGCCCAGGCCACCACGGCCACCAGCATGCCGAAGGCCAGGGCGGGACGGCTGACCGTGTCCACGCCGTCGAGCACCAGCATGACCAGCAGCAGTGCCGCCATCTTGATCCCGTAGCCACCCAGGGCGAACCCCAGCAGCGCGTTCACGGGTCGGCGCGCGGCCAGCCGCATCATCATGAGGGTGACCAGCGCCGAGCCGAAGCCCAGCACGACCCCGAACCCGGCACCGGCGAGCCCCGGCCCGCCCGCCACGAGAGTGGCGATCGCCACAGTGATCAGCGACGTCGGCACGGCCAGCCGCAGCCCCCAGCGCAGCATCGCCGCGGCCAGCGCGTACACCGAGCGCGCGTGCTCGGCGGCCACCTCGGCGTCGGTGTCCCGGTCCCCGGTCACCGCGTCGTCGCCTCCGCTCACGTCGGGCACCCCGCTCGTTCCACTCATGGCTGTCGTCCGCTCCTCCGTCCGCTCCAGACTAGGCGGGATCACGTGCGCGTTGCCGTCGCAACCGCGGAACGAGCGACACCGCCGCCGCGGCCAACAGACCCGCGCAGGTGAGCCAGAACACGGCGGCGGTGTCGAACAGGGTGACCGCGACGGCGCCGAAGGCCAGCAGCCCCGCCCACAGGTAGATCAACAGAACCGCCCGCCGCTGGGAGTGCCCGATCTCCAGCAGCCGGTGGTGCAGATGCATCTTGTCCGCCGCGAACGGACTCTCCCCCCGCCGGGTGCGCCGCACGACGGCGAGGATGAGGTCCAGCAACGGCAGGAACAGCACCGCGGCCACGACGAACAGCGGGGACAGCAGCGCCACGACGTCGGTGGCGTCGAAGGAGCTGTAGTTGATCCGGCCGGAGGCGGACGTGCTCGCGGCGGCGAGCATCAGCCCGATCATCATCGACCCGGAGTCGCCCATGAAGATCCGCGCGGGCTGGAAGTTGTGCGGGAGGAATCCCAGGCACGCGCCCGCGAGGGTGGCGGCGATCAGGGCGGGCGGGTAGGTGCCGACGTCGCCGCCGGAGGACGCCAGCAGCCCGAGTGAGAAGGCGCACGTGGCCGCCGCGGCGATGAAGCCGAGGCCGCCGGCGAGCCCGTCCAGCCCGTCGACGAAGTTCATCGCGTTGACCATGACCACCACGAGGACGACGGCCAGCAGGCCGCCCTGGTTGCGGTCGAACATGAGCACCTGACCGAGTGCGTCCGGGTCACCCCCCCAGGGCACCCACAACGACACCCACTGCACCCCGAAGAGCACGAGAATGCCCGCACACATCACCTGGCCGGCGAGCTTGGTCCAGGCGTCGAGTTCGAACCGGTCGTCCAGTGCGCCGATCAGGACGATCACCCCGCCCCCGATGAGGACGGCGACCGGGTCGTAGGAGTACTCGAACGCACGACGCAACACCGGGAGCTGGTGGGCCATCGCCATGCCCCCCAGCACACCGAAGTACATCGCGACTCCACCCATCCGGGGCATCGGCGCGACATGGACGTCCCGCTTGCGGGGGACGGCGACGGCTCGCACCCGGAGGGCGAACCGCCGCACCACGGCGGTGAGCAGGAAGGTCAGCACGGCCGAGACGAGCCCCACGAGCACGTACTCGCGGATGGGCAGCCCGGCGGACACGGCGGAGTTCACGACCGACTCAACTCCGACGGGCGACGGGGGAAGGGAACACGGCCCGTAACGCTATCGCCACCCTGCACGGTCACCGCGCCGGGCCGACCTCGACGCCGAGCACCTCGGACACCGCGTCGGCCGTGACCGGCCCCTCCCGCAGCATCACCGGGTGCGGCCCGGTGAGGTCCACGATCGTGGACGCCACCGGTTCGCCGCTGGGACCGCCGTCGAGGTAGACGGCGACCGAGTCGCCGAGCTGGTCGCTCGCCTCCCGCGCCGTCGCCGCGGGGGGCATCCCGGAGACGTTGGCGCTGGAGACCGCCATCGGCCCGACCTCGCGCAGCAGTTCGAGGGCGACCGGGTGCAGCGGCATCCGCAGCATGACCGTCCCGCGCGTGGAACCGAGGTCCCACTGCAGGCTGGGTGCGTGCGGCAGCACGAGGGAGAGGTCACCGGGCCAGAACGCCTCGATCAACGCACGGGCCTCGCGCGAGACGCCCAGCACCAGTCCATCCACTGTGGACCACGAACCGACGAGGACGCCGACCGGCATGTCCGGTCCGCGCCGTTTGGCCCGCAGCAGCGCCCGCACCGCGGCGGAGTCGAAGGCGTCCGCCCCGATCCCGTACACCGTGTCGGTGGGCAGGACGACGAGCCTGCCGGAACGCACCGCCGCGGCGGCCGCCTTCAGCCCCTCCGCACGGGCGGCCGGGTCGTCACACTCGTACACCGCACTCATGCCGGCCAAGCCTAGCGATCCGGTTCCGGCCCCCGCGTGCCGTGTCCCGCCACCCGGCGCGGGCGCCATCCCGACCGGAGGCGGTCGCCGGCTCACACCCGACGCGCGGTGACGAACCGGGGACGCCCGGCGAGGTCGGTGTGCTCGGTGACGTCGGTCAGCACCGACCGGGCCAGCAGCAGCGGCGGCACCGTGCGCGCGTGGCTGTCGTCGTGCTCGATCGCCATCCCCCCACCCGGGCGCAACAGCCGCGTCGCCATCGCCACCACGTCCCGGATCACGTCCAGGCCGCCGCCCGGGGCGAACACCGCCGCCGGCGGGTCGAATCCGGCCACCTCCGGGGGAACCGGCGTGCCCTCGGGGACGTACGGCGGATTGCACAGCACCAGGTCGACGAGCCCGTCCAGTTCCGCGAACACGGACGGGTCGGCCACGTCCCCGGAGTACAACCGGATCGGGGTGTCGCCCTCTTGCGCCCGGGCGTCGGCGTTGTGCCGTGCCCACCCGAGCGCGTCCGGGTCGTTGTCCAGGGCGTACACCACGGCGTCCGGCCGGGCGTGCGCGGCGGCCAGGGCCAGGGCCCCCGACCCGGTGCACAGGTCCACCACCACCGGGTACCGGCGTTCGGCGATCAGGCGCAGCCCCCAGTCGAGCAGGAGCTCGGTCTCCGGACGGGGGACGAACACACCGGCGCCGACCTCGACGGTGATGCCGCCCATCGCGGCGTGGCCGAGCAGATACTGCAACGGCACCCGTCGTGCCCGGCGCGCGACCAGATCCCGGATCGCCTCCACCACGGGCGGATCCACCAACGGGATGAGCGGGAGTCGGCCGCGTTCGACGTCGAGCACGTGGGCGGCGATCAGCTCCGCGTCCGTGCGGGCCGATTCCACCCCCGCCTGTTCGAGGGTCCGCGTCGCCTCCAGGATCGCCAGTCGCAGTGCCAGTCTTCGCACGCACCCAGCTTGTCACGCGCCCGTGCGCGCTCCTCCGGCGCACCGGGGGACGGCACCGGCCGCGCTCACACCCCGGAGTCGGCCATGCGCTCGGCCCGGTCGGCGGCGCGCAGGGCGTCGAGCACGCCGGTCAGCTCACCTTCGAGGACCTGGTCCAGGTTGTAGGCCTTGTAGTTGATCCGGTGGTCGGAGATGCGGTTCTCCGGGAAGTTGTAGGTGCGCACCCGCTCCGAACGGTCGACGGTGCGCACCTGGGAACGACGGTCCTCCGCGGCCCGGGCCTCGGCCTCCTCCTCGGCCATGGCCTGCAACCGCGCGTGCAGGACCCGGATGGCCCGCGCACGGTTCTGGATCTGGGACTTCTCGTTCTGGCAGGAGACCACGACGCCGGTCGGCAGGTGGGTCACACGGATCGCGGAATCGGTGGTGTTCACGCTCTGCCCACCCGGTCCGGACGAGCGGAACGCGTCGATCCGGAGGTCGTTCATGTCGAGTTCCACCTCGACCTCCTCCTGTTCGGGGTAGACGAGCACCCCCGCCGCGGAGGTGTGGATGCGGCCCTGCGACTCGGTGGCGGGCACGCGCTGGACACGGTGCACCCCGCCCTCGAACTTCATCCTGGCCCAGACGCCGTCGGCCTCGGTGCCGCGACTCTTCAGTGACACCGTCACGTCCTTGTACCCGCCCAGCTCGGACTCCGTGGCGTCCAGGATCTCGGCCTTCCAGCCCTCCCGTTCGGCGTAACGCAGATACATCCGCAGCAGATCCCCCGCGAACAGGGCGGACTCCTCGCCGCCCTCCCCCGACTTGATCTCCATGACGACGTCCGAGGCGTCGTGTGGATCGCGGGGCAGCAACAGTTCGGTGAGCCGGGATTCGAGTGCGGGCACCGTCCGCGCCAGCTGCTCGGCCTCCTCGGCGAACGAGTCGTCCTCCGCGGCGAGCTCGCGCGCGGTGCCCAGGTCCGACCGCGCGGTCTCCAGCTCGTTCAGCGTCTTGACCACGGGCGCCAGTTCGGCGTAGCGACGCCCCAACCTGCGGGCGCGGGTCTGGTCGGCGTGCACGGCCGGGTCCGCGAGCTGCTGTTCCAGTTCGGCGTACTCGTCGAGCAGCGTCCGCAGTGAGCTCGAATCCACGGCCCCACCTTCCTCGTGCCGACCTTTCCCGGGTGACTGAGAAAAACGGCGCCCGCTCCCGGCCGCGTCGCGGGTCGGGAGCGGGCGCCGTCGTCGGAGCTACTGGTCGTTCGAGCCCTTGCCGCGGCGCTTGCCGTACCGGGCCTCGAACCGGGCCACGCGGCCGCCGGTGTCCAGGATCTTCTGCTTGCCGGTGTAGAACGGGTGGCACGCGGAGCAGATCTCGACCTGGATGGAGCCGGTCTCACTGGTGCTCCTGGTGGTGAAGCTGTTGCCGCAACCGCACGTGACCGTGGTGGTCACGTAGTCGGGGTGAATACCGCTCTTCATGGTGTCCTCTCTGGAGATGGCCGCCGGATCCCCGGGACGCCGGAACGGGCGTGCCGGGGTGAACCGGTGCCGGACGTGTAGCGGAACAAGTCTGCCAGACTCGGAGCAACGTCCCCGCCGGGACCCGTATTCCGGGTACCCGGCGGAAACCGTCGCCGCACCTGCCCGGTGGGAGGTGTCAGTCCTCCTCCGCACCGGGCGTGGTCTTGGAGACCTGCATCAGGAACTCGGCGTTCGTCTTCGTCTTGCGCAGCCGGTCCAGCAGGAGGTCGATCGCCTGCTGCGTGTCCAGCGCGTGCAGCACCCGGTGCAGCTTGTGCGTCACACCGAGCTCGTCCGGCGAGAGCAGCAGCTCCTCCTTCCGGGTGCCGGACGGGTTGACGTCCACCGCGGGGAACACCCGCCGCTCGGCGATCTTGCGGTCCAACTTGAGCTCGGCGTTGCCGGTGCCCTTGAACTCCTCGAAGATCACCGTGTCGCCGGTGGATCCCGTCTCCACCATCGCCGTGGCGAAGATGGTCAGCGACCCGCCGCCCTCGATGTTGCGCGCCGCGCCGAGGAACCGCTTCGGCGGGAACAGCGCCGTGGAGTCCACACCACCGGACAGGATCCGGCCGGACGCCGGGGCGGCCAGGTTGTAGGCCCGGCCGAGGCGGGTGATCGAGTCGAGCAGCACCACCACGTCGTGCCCCATCTCGACCAGCCGTTTGGCCCGCTCGATGGACAGCTCGGCCACCGAGGTGTGGTCCGACGGCGGACGGTCGAACGTCGAGGCGATCACCTCGCCGTTGACCGACCGCTGCATGTCGGTGACCTCTTCGGGCCGCTCGTCCACGAGCACGACCATCAGGTGGCACTCGGGGTTGTTCGTGGTGATCGCGTTCGCGACGTCCTGCATGATCGTGGTCTTGCCCGCCTTCGGCGGGGACACGATCAGCGCACGCTGTCCCTTGCCGACCGGCATCACCAGGTCGATGACCCGGGTGGTCATCTTGTTCGGCGTGGTCTCCAGCCGCAGTCGCTCGTTGGGGTAGAGCGGAGTCAGCTTGTGGAACTCGGCCCGCTTCTTCGCGACGTCCGCGTCGAGGCCGTTGACCGAGTCCACCCGCACGAGCGGGTTGAACTTCTGCCGCTGCTGTTCGCCCTCCCGCGGCTGCCGGACGACCCCGGTGATCGCGTCGCCGCGGCGCAACCCGTGCTTGCGCACCAGCGACATCGAGACGTAGACGTCGTTCTGCCCGGGCAGGTACCCCGAGGTGCGCACGAACGCGTAGTTCTCCAGCACGTCGAGGATCCCGGCGACGGGGAGCAGAACGTCGTCCTCGCGGACGTCGGTGTCGGTGCCACCGCCGCCCTCGCCCCGGCCGCGCCGCTTGCGGTCGCGGTACCGGCGGCCGCGACGGCCGCCGCGTTCGTCGTCGTCTGCACCCTGACCGCTCTGGGCGCCCTGACCACCCTGGCCGCCCGCGTTGTTCTGGCGGCCCTGGTTGCCGTTCTGCCTGCGCTGGTCGCCGTCCCGCTGGCCGGTCGAGCCGTCCCCCGAGCCGTCGCCCTTCTGCCTGCCGGACTCCTCGTCCGTGCGGGTGGAGCCGGAGGTGTCGCCGGAACCGGCGTTCCCCGCGGACCCCCCGCCACGGCCGGAACCGCGACGGCGCCTGCCGGAACGGCCGGAACCGCCGCCGTCCTCCTGCGCGCCCTCGCCGGACGACTTGCCCTCGCCGGACCGACGGTCACCGCGTCCGGTCCCGGAGGACCGGCCTTCCCCGTCCGGGGAGCCACCGTCCGGGGACCCGCCCGAACCGGTCTCCGTCCCTCCGGCCGCGGACTCCGAACCGCTCCGGGCGCCGGCGTCCGGGGAGTCGCTCATCCCGTCCAGCGGCAACGTCGCGGCCGCGGTGCCGGCGGAGTCCTCGGCCTTCCCCGCGTTCTCCGCCTTCCCCACGTTCTCCGCCTTCCCCGCGCTCGACGGGCCCGCACCCGAATCCGTGGCAGCGGACCCCTTCCCGGCCCCTGAGGTGTCGGCGTGGCCGGAATCCGCGTCATCCTCGTCGTTCCTGCCGCGCTTGCTCTTGCCCTGACGCTCACGGATCGCGGCGATCAGATCGCCCTTGCGCATGCCCGTGGTGTCGCCGATGCCCAACTCGGTCGCCAGCGCGCGAAGCTCGGCGATCACCATGCCCGACAGGCCACCGGGACGCCGCTTCGGGGACGTGGCCGAACCGTTGGACTGCGACGACTGTTCCCCCGAGCCCGATGCCGACTGAGGCTCCACGTCGCCACTCAAAAGATCGGTGTTGCTCACACATGTCCTTCCTGACCGGTCCACGCCTCCACGCGTGAACCAGCGGACCGCCGCCCGCGTCCGAATTGCGAGACGGCGTATGGGGTCCCTGTGCAGACGGATCCGACGCCGAGGTTGCGAGAACACGAGCGGAGGAACCGCCGGCACGAGACAGGGCCGGTCACCGCGTCCACCGGACACCCGCGAGAGAGAGCGGACAATCCGCTCCGGAGGAGATCCGTGAATACCAGGTGCGGGAATGCACGGTGACCGAACGCCTCCGAGGGTAGACCGCCGCCGGTCCGGGTGCAACAACCACCCCCCACGTGGTGTGGCTCACGCCGCACGGTGCGCGACGAGGCGCTGTCGCCACCCGGCCCGGGCCGCGCCGGGGCGGTGTTCGTTCCTGCACCGGATCGGCCGGTGTCAGCCCACCGTCACCCGCACGCCGTCCCGGTCGACGGGCAGTTCGAAGACGTCGAATCCGTCAACGTCGACCTCGGGCGGGAGTATTCCCGTCGTCGTCAGCGCGAACACCGAGGGCCCCGCGCCGGAGACCGCCGCGGCCACGCCACGGGCCCGCAGCGCCCGCACGAGCCGGACCGTGGCGGGGAACGCCGGTTCCCGGTAGTCCTGGTGCAACCGGTCCTGCGTGGCCACCGACAACAGGTCCGGGCGCGTAGTGATCGCGTGCACGGCGAGTGCGCTGCGGCTCGCGGCGAACGCGGCGTCCGCGTGCGGGACGGTGTCCGGCAGCAGTCCCCGCGTGCGCCCCGTGGAGGAGCGGTCGTCCGGGACCGCCACCACGGGCCGCAGGGACGGGTGTGGTGTCAGCCGCTGGGCGTGGAACGCCCCCTCGTCCTGCCAGGCCACCACGAACCCGCCCAGCAGACTCGCGGCGGCGTTGTCGGCGTGCCCCTCGAACTCGGCGGCCAGCTGCAGCGCCGTGTCGTCGAGATCCTTGCCCGCCAGGGCGTATCCCGCGGCCACCCCCGCCACGGCCGCCGCGGCGGACGACCCGAGACCCCGGGAATGCGGGACGGCGTTGTGGCAGCGCAGCCACAGCCCCGGCACGTCCACCCCGAGATACGTGCAGGCCCGCCGCAACGCGCGCACGACCAGATGGGTGTCGTCCGTGGGGACCTCCGACATGTCCCCCGCCCCGGCGTCGCGGACCTCGATCGTGAGGCCGGACCCGGCCACGGCGACCTCGACGACGTCGTACAGCCCCAGCGCCATGCCGAAGGTGTCGAAGCCGGGGCCGAGGTTCGCCGTCGAGCCCGGCACGGTGATCGTGTACTTCACGCGGTCCCTCTCCCCACTCGGCCGTGCGCTCCTGACGTGCTGTCGTCCCCCGCGTCCCGGAACGCGGAGACCCGCCCGGGACGTGGTGTCACGACAGTTCCAGTGCGGCGGCCACGGCACGCGGGTCCACGGCGAGCGGTTCCACCTCCACGTTGTTCTCCAACGCGGTGGCCGGGTCCTTCAGTCCGTGCCCGGTCACCGTGCACACCACCGTCGCCCCGCGGGGGAGCCTGCCGTCCGCCGCGGTCTTCAGCAGACCGGCCACCCCGGTGGCCGAGGACGGTTCCACGAACACGCCCTCCCGGCCGGCCAGCAGCCGGTACGCCTCCAGGATCCGCTCGTCGGTGACCGCGTCGAACAGGCCACCGCTGGCGGTCTGCGCCTCCACGGCGGAGTCCCACGACGCGGGACTGCCCACGCGGATCGCGGTGGCGACCGTCTCCGGATCGGCGACCGGTTCCCCGCTGACCATCGGGGCGGCCCCGGCCGCCTGGAACCCGAACATCCGGGGCACCCGGTCCGTCAGGCCGTCGGCCGCGTACTCGCGGTAGCCGCGCCAGTAGGCCGTGATGTTGCCGGCGTTGCCCACCGGCAGGCAGTGGATGTCCGGCGCGTGGCCGAGCACGTCGCAGATCTCCCACGCCGCGCTCTTCTGTCCCACCAGCCGTACCGGGTTGACCGAGTTGACCAGGGTCACCGGGTAGTCCGTCGCCGTCTTGCGGGCGAGTTCGAGGCAGTCGTCGAAATTGCCCTCGATCTGCAGGATGCGCGCGCCGTGCAGGACGGCCTGCGCCATCTTCCCCATCGCGATCTTGCCCTGCGGCACCAGGACGGCGGTGGTGAGTCCGGCACGCGTGGCGTAGGCCGCGGCGGAGGCGGAGGTGTTCCCGGTCGAGGCGCAGATGACCGCCTGCAGTCCGCTCGCCTTCGCGTGCGTGATGGCCAGCGTCATCCCGCGGTCCTTGAACGACCCGGTCGGGTTGGCCCCCTCGACCTTCAGGTACACCTCGCACCCGGTCAGCTCCGACAGGTGCGGAGCGGACAGCAACGGTGTGTTGCCCTCCCCGAGGGTGACGATCTCGGCGCCCTCGGGGACCGGGATCCGCGAGGAGTAGGCGGCCACGACACCGGGCCAGCCCGGTCGGGCCCCGCGTCCAGAGTCCTGCGCGGCGGCGTCGTCCGCGCCGCTCTCGCCGTGCCTGTTCACGATTCCTCGCCTTCCACCCGCATCACACTGACCACTTCCCGGACGACATCGAGCTTGCTGATCTCGTCGACCGTGGCCCGCAGGGCCGCGTCCGGGGCGGAGTGGGTCACCACGACCAGGCTCGCGGTCGAGTGCTTGTCGCGCTGCCGCACCGCCGCGATGCTCACGTCGTGCACCGAGAAGACCTGGGCGATCTGCGCCAGCACACCCGGCCGGTCCGCGACGTCCAGGCTGATGTGGTACCGCGTCGGGGTCCGCCCCATCGGACGCACCGGCAGCGCCGCGTGGGCGGACTCCCGAGGACCACGGCCACCCGCGACCCGGTTCCGGGCGGCGGACACGAGGTCACCGAGCACGGCGCTGGCCGTCGGCGCACCCCCCGCACCCTGACCGTAGAACATCAGCTCGCCCGCGGCCGCCGCCTCCACGTAGACGGCGTTCATCGCCCCGCCGACGCCCGCCAGCTGATGTCCCCGCGGGATCATCACCGGGTGCACCCGGGCCGAGACCGACTCGGAGCCGTCCTCGTTCTCCACCCGCTCACAGATCGAGAGCAGCTTGACCGTCCGGCCCAGCCGCCGCGCCGCGGCGATGTCCGACGAGTTGATCCCCGAGATGCCCTCACGGTGCACGTCGGCGGCCGTGACCCGGGTGTGGAAGGCCAGCGACGCCAGGATCGCGGCCTTGGACGCGGCGTCGTACCCGTCGACGTCCGCGCTCGGGTCCGCCTCGGCGTAGCCGAGCCGGGTCGCCTCGTCCAGCGTCTCGCCGTAACTGGCCCCCGTGGAGTCCATGGCGGACAGGATGAAGTTGGTCGTCCCGTTCACGATGCCCATCACGCGGGTGATCCGGTCCCCCGCCAGGGACTCCCGCAGCGGACGCAGCAACGGGATGGCACCGGCCACCGCGGCCTCGTAGTAGAGATCCGCCCCGGACTCGTTCGCCGCGGCGGAGAGTTCCGCACCGTACTCGGCCAGCAGCGCCTTGTTGCCGGTCACCACGGACTTCCCCTTGCGCAGCGCCGTCAGCAGCCACCCGCGCACCGGCTCGATCCCGCCGATCAGTTCGACCACGAGGTCCACATCGGACTCCACGAGCGCGCCCGCGTCCGAGGTCAGCAGGTGCTGCGGCAGTTCCGGATGCTTGTCCGGGCGGCGCACCGCGATACCGGCCAGCTCGACGGGGGCACCGATCCGCGCCGCGAGCTCGTCGGCGTGCTCGAGCAGGGTCCGCGTCACCTCACCGCCGACCGTGCCGCAGCCCAGCAGCGCGACCTTCACGGGCGCCTCGCGATCGTCGCTCACGACACCTCCAGTCGAAGCATGTCCTCGTTCGTCTCCCGCCTCAGCAGCAGCCGGTGGTTGCCGTTGCGCACCGCGACCACCGGGGGGCGTGGCTGCCGGTTGTAGTTGCTCGCCATCGAGTAGCAGTACGCACCGGTGGCCGCCACCGCGACGAGATCGCCGGGGGCCAGGGTGTCCGGTAGCCAGCAGTCACGGACGACGATGTCACCGGACTCACAGTGTTTTCCCACCACGCGGGACAGCGCGGCGGCGACGGTGCCCGGCCGCCCCTCGTCACTGGACCGGGAGACGAGCCGGCAGTCGTAGGCCGCGTCGTAGAGCGCGGTCCGGATGTTGTCGCTCATCCCGCCGTCGACGCTGACGAACCGGCGCACCGCCTCGTCGCCGAGCGCGACGTCCTTGATCGTGCCCACCTCGTACAGCGTCACGGTGCCCGGACCGGCGATCGCCCGGCCCGGCTCCCCGGCGATCCTCGGCACCGGCAGGTCGGCGAAGGCGCACTCCTTGTGCACGATCTCCCGGATCTGGGTGACCATCTGCGCGGGCGGCGGCGGGTTGTCCCGGTCGGTGTAGGCGATCCCGAACCCGCCCCCGAGGTCGACGAGGTTGAGCTGGTCCAGCAGCTCCGGGCCGTGTTCCTTGCGCAGGTCCGCCAGCAGGCCGACCACCCGCCGTGCGGCGACCTCGAACCCGTCGGTGTCGAAGATCTGCGAGCCGATGTGGCTGTGCAGGCCGGTCAACCGCAGCGACGACGTGTTCAGCACCCGGCGCACCGCCTCGTGCGCCTCACCCGTGGCGAGCGAGAAGCCGAACTTCTGGTCCTCGTGCGCGGTGGCGATGAACTCGTGGGTGTGTGCCTCGACACCGACGGTGACCCGCACGAGCACCGACTGGGTCACCCCGTGCCGTTCCGCGATGTCGGCGAGCCGGGCGATCTCGTGGTACGAGTCCAGCACCACCGTGCCGACCCCGGCCGCGACCGCGGCGTCCAGCTCGGCGCTCGACTTGTTGTTGCCGTGGAAGGTGATGCGTTCCGGCGGGAACTCGGCGCGCTCCGCGATCGCCAGCTCGCCGCCGCTGCACACGTCCAGGCTCAGCCCCTGGGCCGCCACCCACCGGGCGATCTCGGTGGACAGGAACGCCTTGCCCGCGTAGTGGACGAGGGCGGGGTCATCGAACGCCTCGGCGTACTCGGCGCAACGCGACTTGAAGTCGGCCTCGTCGATGACGAACAACGGCGTGCCGTAGATGCGGGCGAGCTCGCGGACGTCCACGCCCGCGATCCGCACGACACCGTCGGGCGCGCGGTAGGTGTTGCGTGGCCAGACCTTCGGATAGAGCCGGTCCAGTTCCTCCGGTGTGGACGGCGGGAACCCGGCCTGGTCCACGTGCGGGTGGACCTCCGCGTGCCGGGGCCCCGCGGGGTGTGCGCACATTGCTAGTTCCTTCTACGGCGAACACGCGCGGCGCGCGCACGCGCCGCGCGATGCTACGGACTCGGCCACGGTGTCGACGCTACGCCGCCGTGCCCGCCCGGTACCGGGCCTCGCCCCGGCCGTCGGCTACATCCGCTCCGGTGCGGACACGCCGAGCAGTCCGAGGCCGTTGGCCAGGACCTGGCGTGCGGCCTCACACAGGGCGAGACGGGCGTCGGTGAGCGGGGTCGGCTCCTCGTCGCCCTGGGGCAGCACCCGTGCCACGTCGTAGAACTTGTGGTACGCCGACGCGAGCGATTCCAGGTACCGGGCGACACGGTGCGGTTCGCGCAACTCGGCCGCCTTGGTCAATACGTCGGGGAATTCCCCGATCGTGCGAATCAGGTCCCCTTCTCTGGGGTGGGTCAGCAGCCCGACATCGGCGTCGGGCCGCCGGGCGAGGCCCAGCTCGGCGGCGTTGCGCTGCAACGAGGCCAGCCGGGCGTGCGCGTACTGCACGTAGAACACGGGGTTCTCGTTGGTGTGCCTGCGCAGGAGGTCGAGATCGACGTCGATCGTCGAGTCGACGGAGTAACGGGCCAGCTCGTAGCGGGCGGCGTCCACGCCGACGGCCTCGACGAGATCCTCCAGGGTCACGACGGTACCCGCGCGCTTGCTCATCCGCACCGGCTCGCCCCCGCTGACGAGGTTGACCATCTGCCCGATCATCACCTCGACGGTGTCCGGACTGTGCCCCATCGCGGCGGCGGCCGCCTTGAGCCGGGCGATGTAGCCGTGGTGGTCCGCCCCGAGCATGTAGAGGCAGAGGTCGAAGCCCCGGTTGATCTTGTCCCGGAGGTAGGCCAGGTCCCCGGCGATGTAGGCCGGGTCACCGTCGGACTTGATGACCACACGGTCCTTGTCGTCCCCGTGCTCGGTGGAGCGCAGCCACCACGCCTCGTCGGCGAAGTACAGGCTGCCCGCCCGCTTCAGCTCCTCGACCACGTCGCTCACCGCACCGGAGGAGTGCAGCGAGTCCTCGTGGAAGAACACGTCGAAATCCGTGCCGAACTCGTGCAGGCTGCGCTTGATCTCGTCGAACATCAGGCCGACGCCGAGCCTGCGGAAGACCTCGTCCCGCTCGACGGCGGGCAGGGAAAGCACGTCCGGCTCCTTGCGCACGACCTCGGCGGCGATGTCGTGGACGTAGGCACCCGCGTACCCGTCGTCGGGGGCGTCCTCGCCGCGGGCCGCGGCGGTCAGTGACCGCACGAACCGGTCGATCTGCGCACCGGCGTCGTTGAAGTAGTACTCGCGGGTGACCTCGGCGCCCTGCGCGGTCAGCACCCGACCGAGCGCGTCCCCCACCGCGGCCCACCGGGTGCCGCCGAGGTGGATCGGGCCGGTGGGATTGGCGGAGACGAACTCCAGGTTGATGCGGTGCCCGGCCAGCGCCGTGCCGTGGCCGTACGCGGCCCCCGCCCGGAGCACGCGACGCACGATCTCCCCCTGGGCGTCCGCGGCCAGCCGCAGATTGAGGAAGCCCGGACCGGCCACCTCGGCGGACTCCACCCCGTCTGTGTCCGAGATCACATCCGCGAGCGCCTCGGCCAGTTCACGCGGCGCCAGTCCGACCTTCTTGGCCACCTGCAGGGCCAGGTTCGTGGCGTAGTCCCCGTGCTCGGGGTTGCGTGGTCGCTCGACCGTGACACGCTCGGGCAGGACGTTGTGGTCGAGGCCACGGTCGGCCAGGACACGCACGGCGGACGAACGGACGAGGTCGGCGAGAGCGGCAGGGGTCACCAGGCGAGTGTAAGTCCGTCGGCCGCGTCCGATGACACCGACCGTCGGGAGCATCACTACACTGCACGGGCGGGGACGACGTCGCGGTGCGCGACGGCAGCCGAACGGAGACGACAGGAGCCATGGCCAGCGGTAGCAGGAAGAAGGGCGCTCCGAAGAGCGCTGTCTCGGCGGCCCGGGGATCGGTGGCGGCCAAGAAGCAGGTCCCGTGGGGCACGATCAGCGCGGTGGCGGCCATCGTCCTGCTGGCCGCCACGGTGTTCGGCTACTACTACGTGGCCTCCGGGGACCAGCGGGCCCAGCGGGAACGCGAGGACGCGGCCGAGGCGTCGTTCGCGCCGACGGACGACAACCCGGACCCCTCCACCGACATCGAGGGTGTGGTCACCGAGCAGTACGAGGCCGGCGCGCACGTGCTGCCGACCGAACGGGTCGCCTACGACAAGACTCCCCCGTTCGGCGGCCCGCACGACGGTGTCTGGGCGGCCTGCATCGGCACCGTCTACGAGCAGGGTGTGCGGACCGAGAACATGGTGCACTCGCTCGAGCACGGCGCCGTCTGGATCGCCTACAACCCGGAGAAGGTCACCGGCGAGGACCTGGAGACACTCAAGCTGCGGGTGGAGGGCAAGCCCTACACCATGATGTCGCCCTACCCCGGCCTGGACGCCCCGGTCTCGCTGCAGTCCTGGGGCCATCAGCTGCAGGTCGACAGCGTCACCGACGAGCGCATCGACCAGTTCATCGCCGCACTGCGCCGCAATCCGAACACCTACCCCGAGGTGGGCGCCTCCTGCGACGCGCTCGGGCCCGGCCAGTTCGACCCGGACAACCCGCCGCCGTTCAACGCGGAGCCGCCGGGGCCGGACGCCAGGCCGATGGACTACGACGGCTCGGACGCCGCCCGCCAGATGGGCACCGGGCAGCAGCCCGGCGGGACCACGGAAGGCTGACCGGTGACCGGGCAGGAGGAACCGGACGACACCCGGGACGGCAGCGGGACGGAGTCGGACGAGGCGGCGCACCCGGAGCCGGAGGCGGCGCACCCGGAGCCGGCGACAGCGCATCCGGAAACGGCGGAGTCCGAAGATGCCGGGGCGGCACGTACCGGGGTGTCAGGGGCGCCGACCTGGTCGCGCGTGGTGATCGCCGGGGCGCTGGCGGTCGCCCTCCTGCTGGTCGGCGCGACCGGCGGGATGTTGCTCGCCGAGAACCGGGACGGGGCCGACACGGCGGCGTCCGGCACGGCGGGGGCCGACCCTGTCTCGGTGGGCTTCTCCCAGGACATGGCGGCGCACCACGTCCAGGCGGTGACGATGTCGAACTGGCTCCGCGACCGCAGTGACGACCGGGCCGTCCGCCAGCTCGCGTTCGACATCGGCAGCACCCAGCAGGAGCAGATCGGCCGGATGAAGGGCTGGCTCATGTTGTGGGGCGAACCGGAGCAGGCCGTCGGCGCACCGATGACGTGGATGTCCGGCCACGGTGACGGTGCCCACGGCGACGGTGCTCAGGGCGAGGCCGGCACGCACGGCGACGACGCCCACGCGGACGGGCACGCGCCGAGGTCCGCAGGCGATCCCCTGATGCCGGGGATGGCGACCGAGGACGAGCTGGCCCGGATGCGGTCGTTGTCCGGCGAGGAGCTGGACGTCTACTTCCTGCAGCTGATGCTGCGGCACCATCAGGGCGGCGTCGACATGGCGCGGTACGCCGTCGAGCACTCCGAGGTGCGGGCGGTGCGCATGCTCGCGCAGAGCATGCTCGACGTGCAGGGCGCCGAGGTGGACCTCATGCGCACGATGCTGGCCGAGCGCGACGCCGAACCGCTGCCGTTCCCCTGACGGCCGCGCCGTTACCCGGGCCCGACGACCACGCTGCCGGTGCCGGTCGCCGCGCGCCCGGTCACCAGGACAGCTGGGCACAGCGTTCGGCCGACTCGCGGGGCTCCACCTGCAGCGTCGCGTGCTCGATCGCGTAGCGCGCGGACAGCACCTGCTGGGCCTGCCGCAGCACCGGCTCCGTCTCGGTGCCGGGGCCGACCGTGAGGTGGGCCGAGGCGACCTCCATCCCCGAGGTGAGCGTCCACACGTGCAGGTCGTGCACGTCCTCCACACCGGGCAGTGCGTGCAGTGCGGTGTTCAGTCCGGCGACGTCGATACCGCGCGGCGCGTGCTGGAAGAGGATCCGCAACGCACGCCGGGCCAGCACCGCCGTCCTCGGGAGCACGAACAGCCCGATCGCCACGCCCGCGATCGGGTCGGCGTAGCGCCACCCGGTGAGCAGGGTGATCGCCCCGCTCGCCAGCACGGCCAGCGACCCGATCAGGTCGGCCAGCACCTCCAGATAGGCACCGCGGACGTTGAGGCTCTCCTCCGCCCCTCTGCGCAACAGCAGGAACGCCACCACATTGGCGACCAGCCCCCCGGCCGCGGCGAGCAGCACGGGCAGCCCCGGCACCTCGGGGGGATCGACGACCCGGGAGACGGCCTCGTAGAGGACGTACCCGGCGACGCCGAACAGCAGCACCGCGTTCACCAGCGCGGCGAACACCTCACCCCGGTAGAGGCCGAAGGTGCGGGTGAACGTCGGCCCGCTCCGTCCGGCGAGGACGACCGCGGCCAGCGCCATCCCCACACCGAGGACGTCGGTGAACATGTGCGCGGCGTCGGACAGCAGCGCCAGCGAGGACGTCGCCAACCCCACCGCGAGTTCGACGACCAGGAACACGACACCGACGGCGAGTGCCCCGGCCAGGTTCCGCACGTACTTGCCGGACGCGCTGTCGGACCGCGGGACCGCGACATGGTCGTGGCCGTGCCCCATGCCCGTGCCTCCTTCCCTCGTCCCGTCGCGAACTTATAGCGACATGCGCATGATTGCAATGCTTTGCGGGGTGAGGTGAGGCTCCCCTGACTCACGACACGCGCCCACCGTACGACCTACTTCCCGTGGGCACCGCCCGGTAAACGCAGCGCACCCGGTCGGACGCGCTGGGTGCCGTCCCGGTGGAACAGCGAATACGTGGACCACGCGTCCGCAGGCGGGCCCGGATCGACCCCCGCCCGCACCCCCCGGCCGGGCCGTGCGGTACGCTTCTCGTGTCGCACGGCGATGGGCCCTCGTAGCTCAGTGGATAGAGCACTGCCCTCCGGAGGCAGGTGTCGCAGGTTCGAATCCTGCCGAGGGCGCCCAGGACCGACCATGAAAAGGAAGCCCTGACCAGCGGAGACGCCAGTCAGGGCTTTTCTCTGTTCGACCGGCCGTACCCGGTCGCATCCTTCGGCCGGCCTCCACCGGGTCGGACGGAGGAGGACGCGGCGCGATGGTGCTCGAACGCTCCGACCGCGGGCACCGGGTCGTCAGAGCGGATCGAGGCGGGCCTTCAGCAGGCAGAACGCATTGCCCTCGGGGTCGGCGAGAACGTGCCAGGGCTCCTCGCCGGTCTGGCCGATGTCGGCTCGCCGCGCCCCGAGCGCCAGGAGACGTTCGAGTTCGGCATCCATGTCACGGTCGGTGGGATTGAGGTCGATGTGCAGCGGCACCGTGCCCGCCGCCTGTTCGGTGCCGGGTCGGAGGATCAGAGTCGGCTGTGGTCCGCCGAAGCCCTCCCGCGGTCCGATCTCGATCGCACCGTGGTCGTCGGGGTCGAGCACGACGAAGTCCAGTACCTCGCACCAGAATCGCGCCAGCCGCTCGGGATCGTGGCAGTTGAGCACGAGCTCACTGATCCGACATGCCATGCACCGCACCCACTCTCAGCCTGGGAATCGTCGGGAGGCCCGCGTGGGATCGCGAACGTCCCGCAGCGCGACCTCGGGGAAGGTACCAGGGCACCGCGAGCAGTCACGAACGATTTTGATCGCGGAGACGCCCGGCCGCACATGCGGCCCGGGAGGCGGCTCACTCCACACCACCGCCGCGGATCCCGCTTTCTCCGACTCCCGGGGACCGCGGCCCCATGGCCGGGAGCGCGGTTGGCGCGGCACGGCCGTCGACTCGCGGCCGTGCCGCGCCAGTTCGCCGTCCTGGGATGTCAACTCGCGGTCGTAGGGTGTCAACTCGCGGGTTTGGGGTGGCGACTCGCGGGGCGGGGGTCAGCAGTTGGGGGCGCGCCAGAAGCGGGTGGACTTGTTGCCGACGTGGACGTGGTCGTTGTGGTTCGGATAGCCCGGGCCGAGGATCTCCTCGAAGCCCGCCGAGCGGGCCGAGGACCACATCTGACACTGCGTCGGGCCGCTCGCCAGTCCGAGGTCGGCCGCGCGGCCGTACATGTGCAGGCTCGTGGACGACCCGCCGACCGCGGCGTTGCAGGACTCGCTGCGGAAGCCGGAGGTGACCACGAGCGGGCGGTCGCCGAGCTTGTGCCGGAGTGCCTCCAGCTGCCACATCACACGGCGGATGTTCTCCCGCGCGGTCCCCGCGGACACCTTGCCGCCGTAGTAGTTGTTCGCCCCGCAGTTGTCGTTGAACTCGGAATGGCTGAAGTGGATCGGCGTGCAGTCGGCGTCCTGCAACGCGTAGATCCGGTCGTAGGTCTGCGGCCCGGCCACCCCGTCGGCGGCCAGTCCGTAGCCGCTCTGGAACCGCTGCACGGCGGCCTCGGTCGCCGGGCCGTACTGCCCGTCGATGGCAAGTGTCTCGCCGTAGCCCACCCAACCGGCCACCCGGATCTGCAACTGCGCGACATCGCTGCCGCTCGCGCCGCGTTGCAGGGTGCGGTCCCAGGTGTAGCACGAATCGGCCGACGCCGTCGCCGGCGCGGTGACCGCGGCACCCGCCAGACCACCGACCGCCAGCGCCAACGCGGCGAACAGAGTCGCGGCACGTCTGAACATCTCGCCTCCTCGAAGGACCGGTCCGGACCTCGTCGGGGCGTCATGCTCATCGTCGGCACCGCACCGGGACAACACGTGCCGGTGATCTCCAGCCGAACGGGCGCCGCCGGTCGTCGTGGGCCGGATGCCGTAGCCCGGCTCCCACGACCGACGGGGATGAGCTGTTCGGGTGCGGGTCAGCCGTCCTGTGTCGACTCCGACGTGCCGTGCTCGCGTTCGTGGTATTCGGTGACGGCGGCGAAGGCGCGGGCCCCGTACACGGTGGCGGGTCCGCCGTCCATCATGAAGTTCACCCCGATCGCCTCGGCCGCCTCACCGAGGGTGGCGCCGTTGCGGACCGCGCCCTGGGCGTGGGCGGCGATGCATCCGTCGCACTGCCTGCTCACCGAGACGGCGAGCGCGATGAGCTCCTTGGTCTTCGTGTCCAGTTCACCCGCGGCCATGGTGGCGTCGTGGAGCTGTTTGTACCCCTCGTACGCCCCGGGGATCCACCGCCGCAGCTCCCGGGTGGGAGCCCCCAGTTCGTGCCGCACCGCCCTGCCGTAGCTCGTCATCGACCGCCTCCGTGTCGTTCACCCGTCCGCGGATGTCCGGACCGTGCACGGATGCCCGGCATGCGGCACGGCCACACCCCCGATGATCACGGTACGCGGGACCGGGCGCACCACGGAACCGGAACGCGGCCCGACAGGCGTGGGGCCCGGTCACTTCCCACCGGAAGCGACCGGGCCCCACCCGAGGAACACGAACGAGCCCCGCAGGAGGCGTCCGGGCTCCTCAGTAACCCTGGTAGCCGCCCCCCTCGGCCATCGAGGCCAGACCGGGGTGCTCGGCGAAGCCGCCGTAGCGGTCGAAGGTGTAGCGCACACCCGCGATGATGTTGTCGACCGGGTCGTAGATCTCACCGTGGCCCGGCAGCTTGTAGGAGTCGAACGTCGGGTCGATGGTCTGCATCAGGCCCTTGGACGGGGTGCCGCGCGCGGCGTTGATGTCCCAGTTGTTGATGGCCCTGGGATCCCCGCTCGACTCCTTCTCGATGATGGTCCGGATCTCGTCGACGTGCTCGGCGGAGACCGGGGTGCCGTTGTCCTGCAGGATGCCGATGGCGGAGCGGATCCAGCCGTCGAGTTCGTCGACCGGCTCCACCGCCTCGGGAGCGGGCGCGGGTGCCGCGCCGCCGCCCTTGCCCTCGGCGCCGGCCTGTGTGTCGGCCGCCTCGGCGGGCGCGGGCTCG
>NZ_KI912213.1:235351-236553 GCF_000231035.2 Saccharomonospora iraqiensis subsp. paurometabolica YIM 90007
CGCCGCCGTCGTCCTTCTCCGCGTCCGCGGGGGTGTTCTCCCCCTCCGGATCGCCGCTCTTCGGGGGCGGGCTGCCCACCGCCGACGGGTCCGCCGCCGTCGCCACCCCTGGCCTCGGCGGGGTCACCGGCGTCGTCGGAGTCCTCGTCGGCGGAGCCGGCGGCGCCGTCGCCGCCGCCGTCCGGGGAGGCACCCGCCCGGGCGTCCTGCACGATCGCACTGGACGCGGGCTGGACCGCTGCCGTCGTCGGGTCGTCCGTACCGGCCATCAGCGCGGGGCCGGTGACACCGCCGACGAAGGCGACGAGCACGCCGACGGAGGCGTAGTTGCGGGTCGTGTCGCGCAGGGAACGGCGGAGCGCGGGCGCCTGGATGTTTCGGGTCGGGGCCGTTCGCGTGAGAATGTCCTTCACGCGCTCGAACATCGTGTGGTCTGCCACCTGCGTGGTCTCCTTCTCGCGTACGTTTCCGTCGGCACTGTTCGGGGGCTCGGCCGACGGCGGGGGACTCGGGGAACCGTCCGCTTCGATGAAGATCGGCTTTGTTGAGGCCTCCGCGAGATTACGAAACGACAACGTCGGCGGTCATCAATGGGTGGTCAGGAACACAGATCAAGTGGGTTTGGTTCGGGCAACCTTCCGGGCACGCCTGTTTGTTCAGCCCTGTGCCCAGCGATGAAAACGACCCGTGACGCCGTTCACGAAGGCGGGTCGGTTGATCTTCCCGATCCGGTCACCGATCTCCGCACGGCAACATCCCGAACCCGCCGACACAATTTCGATCTTGTCGGCGTAGAACTCCCCGGAACGGCGCCGAATCACTTCTTGTAGCCAATCAGGACCGTTCTCGTGCCAATGGACACGAATTGCGGGGGAAGGGACTGCGGTCCGTGTGCGACCCGGACGCCCGGCGCGGTGAGGCGGTCGCGGAGTGTTCCGGTCGGAACGCGCCACCGCGCCTCCGCGGAACAGCGGATCAGCGGACCGGCGCCGCCGTCCTCCGGTCGGGATTGCGGAGACCGTGCGGCAGGGAAAGCGCCACCAGCGCGGCGAGGACCGCGACCGCCGGGAGGGCGCCGAGCGCCCAGGCCCCGAAGACGAGGGGCCCCGCGAGGCCGCTGCCGAGGCCGGCGAACGAGGTCACCGTCGCACGGGAGTGACCCGCGATCCGCTCCTGTAGCCGGGCGTGTCCGACGACCAGCA
>NZ_KI912213.1:236653-242823 GCF_000231035.2 Saccharomonospora iraqiensis subsp. paurometabolica YIM 90007
GCCCCCGACCGGCGGGGCCGGACGCGGCGCGGCCCCACGGACGCCCCGGGAGCTGCTGCGGGCGGGACGGGACCTCGCCGGTCAACTCGGCGGCCTCGCACCGACCGCGACCCGGGTGGCCACCGAGGCGTTCCGCGAACACCGGCTCCGGCTCCCGTTACAGGCGCCGAGGACGATGCTGAACGTCCCGGTCGGCGGGGCACGGAGGTTCGCCGCGGAGTCGTGGGAGCAGGCGCGGATCGCCCATGTGGCCGCCGCCGCGGGGGTCTCCACGAACGACGTCGTCCTCGCCATGTGTTCGGGCGCGCTGCGCGCCTACCTGAGCGAGCACCGGGCACTGCCGGACCGTCCGCTGGTGGCGATGGTGCCGGTGTCCCTGCGGGACCGCACCGAACGCGCCGAGACCACCGGCAACCGGATCGGGGCCATCCTCTGCGACCTCGGCACCCACCTGCCGGATCCGGGCGCACGGCTCGCGACGGTGTCGGCGTCGATGAGCGACGGCAAACGGTTGTTCGGCGACCTGAGCCCCCTGCAGGCGCTGGCCCTGTCCGCGTTCAACGTCGCTCCGGTCGCGGCCACACCGCTGCCGGGATGGGTCGACCACACCCGTCCCCCGTTCAACCTGGTGATCTCGAACGTGCCCGGCCCCCGGGGGCGGCAGTACTTCAACGGCGCGCGGCTCGACGGTATCTACCCCGCGTCGGTGCTGCTCGACGGCCAGGCGCTGAACATCACGCTCACCAGCAGCGAGAGCACCCTGGACTTCGGGATCACCGGGTGCCGCCGCAGTGTGCCGCACCTGCAGCGTCTGCTCGGCCACCTGGAGGACGCCCTGGTCGACCTCGAATGCGCCGTGGTCTGACCCCCTCCACCCCCGCGAGTCGCCACCCCACACCCGCGAGTCGCCACTCCAGGCCCGCGAGTTGCCACTCTAGGCCCGCGAGTTGCCACTCCAGGCCCGCGAGTTGCCGCCCGGTGCGGGTGAGTCGACGCTCCGGCGCCGACCGGATCCGCGGCGCGCATTACTACCTCCGGCCACCGGGCGCGTCCGCCGGCCGCGGCCGGCTCGCGCCGTCCTGAACTTGCCTACTCGCGGTTCCCCGGCGTCAACTCACGGTTTTAGACTGCCGACTCACGGTTCCCGGGGGTCAACTCGCGGTGCTGGAGTGGCGACTCGTGGGTCGCGGGGGTCAACTCGCGGGGGTTGCGGGGCGGTCGGTGGGCCAGGGGTTGATTTCCTCGACCAGTTTGGCGACCGCGAGGACCAGGTCGTCGGAGTGGCGGGGGCCGACGATCTGCAGGCCCACCGGCAGGCCGGCCGAGGTGAAACCGGCCGGGACGGTGATCGCGGGTTGCCGGGTCAGGTTGAACGGGTAGGAGAACGGCGTCCACTGCGGCCAGTTCTCGTAGCCGCTGTCCGGGGGCACGTCGTGGCCCGCCTCGAACGGGGGAATCGGCAGGGTCGGGGTGATCAGCACGTCGTGCCGGGTGTGGAACTCCCCCATGTGGATTCCCAGGCTCGCCCCGGCCGCGCTCGCGTCGAGGTAGTCGCCCGCCGAGTAGGTGTGTCCCTGTTCCCACACCGCCCGCAGACCCGGGTCCACGCGTTCCGCCGCACCGTCGGGGAACGAGTCGAGCCACTTCGCCGCGCCGGTGGACCACAGCACACCGAACGCCTCCGCGGGGTCGCCGAAGCCGGGGTCCGTCTCCTCCACGGTCAGGCCGGCCCCGTCCAGCAGCGCGACCACGGAGGCGACCAGCCGGGCGATCTCCGGGTCCACGTCGACGTATCCCAGCGTCGGGGAGTGGGCCGCCCGCAGGCCGCGCACGTCACGGCGTACGGCCTCGCGGAAGGTACCGGGCACCGGGGGCAACGCGGCGGGGTCCCGGGGATCCGTGATCGCCAGGACGTCGAGCAGCAGGGCCACGTCGTCCACCGACCGCGCCATCGGCCCGGCGTGCGACAGCGGCCCGAACGGGCTGGCCGGGTACAGCGGAATGCGCCCACCCGTCGGCTTGAAACCGACGATCCCGCAGAACGACGCCGGGATGCGCACCGACCCGCCCCCGTCGGTACCCACCGAGAGGTCCCCCATCCCGGTGGCGACCGCCACCGCGCTCCCGCCGCTGGACCCGCCCGGCGTCAGCGCGGGATTCCAGGGGTTGCGGGTGATCCCGTCGAGCGGGCTGTCGGTGACCGCCTTCCACGCCAGCTCCGGTGTGGTCGTCTTGCCCAGCAGGACGAGCCCGTGCTCGCGCATCCGCGCGGTAACCGGGCTGTCCTCCCGCCACGGCTGGTCGCGGTCGAGGCACAGCGATCCCCGCAGCGTCGGCCAGCCCTCGGTGAGGAACATGTCCTTGAGCGACGCCGGGACCCCGTCGAGCCACCCGATCGGATTGCCTTCGCGCCAGCGTTCCTCGGAGGCGCGTGCCTGCTCCAGTGCCGACTCGGGGTCGACCAGCGTGAACGCCCCGTGCTCGACGTCGCGCTCGGCGATCGTGGCCAGCGCGGTGCGGGTCGCCTCGACCGGCGACAGCTCGCCCGACGAGAACGCCGCCACGAGTTCGCTCGCGGTGAGCAGGGGTGGCGTCGGCATAACTCTCCTCGTGTCACGCCCGCGGCGGACCGCACGGCACGCCGGTCACGTCACGGGTGAGGGTACATAGCCGAGCCGCTTGTCCACGACGTTGCGCAGCGGTAGCCCGTCCACCCATCGTGCGAAGTTGTCGGCGAAGACCTCGACCAGCGCGTTGCGCCAACCCACGATGTCGCCGGACATGTGCGGGGTGAGGACCACGTTCTCCAACGTCCAGAGAGGACTGTCCGAGGGCAGCGGCTCGGTCTCGAACACGTCGAGCGCGGCGCCGCCGAGATGACCCGATCGCAGGACCTCGACCAGGTCGTCGGTGACGACGAGTTCGCCCCGCCCCACATTGACGAACCGCGCACCGGGCCGCATGGCGCCCAGCGTGCGCGCGTCGAACAGGTGCCGGGTCGCCGCGGTCAACGGCGCCACCGCCACCACGAAGTCGTACCCGGGCAGGTGTTCGGTCAACGCGTCGGTGGGCACGACGGTGCCGAAGTCCGGGTCGTCCTCGCGCGCCCGCCTGCCCGCCCCGGTCACCCGCAGCCCCGCGGCACGGAGTAACCGGGCGGTGGCCCGGCCGATCGGCCCGGTGCCCACGACCAGCACCGGCCTGCCCGCCACCCGTTCCGTCTCGCGGTGCTGCCACCTATGCTGGTCCTGCAACCGCAGTGACCCGGCGAAATCCTTGGCGAAGGCGAGCACGACCCCGAGGACGTACTCGGCGATCGGCCCGTCGAACACCCCCCGCGAGTTGGTCAGGACGACGTCGCTGTCCCGCAGACCGTCGAACATGACCGGGTCGACCCCGGCGCTGGCGATGTGCAGCCACCGCAGACGGTCGGCCGCGTGCCAGGAACCGGGCACGGCGGTGGAAACGAAGTCGTAGACGAACAGGGCATCGGCCCCGCGCAGGGCGTCGGCGAGACCGTCGGCGTCGGTGTAACGGACCGACGCCGCCCGTTCGATGGCTTCCATATCCGGGGGGCGCTTCTCACCGCAGAGTACGGCGAGCACCGGCGGTTGACTGCCAGTCACCGTTGACACGGTATGTGTACGCCGTATGATTGTCAACAATCCGAGGAGCCACCCCGGAGGCCTTCTCCTGCAGAACTGCCGTCGGAGGTGCGAGCCTTGGATTTCGCCGCTCTGGACTTTCCGGTGTTCGACGGCCCGCTGGCGCAGCGCGGCGTCGGGGTGATCGCGCCGTTCGACCTCGCCCTCGAACGGGAGCTGTGGCGCTGGGTGCCGATGGAGGTCTCGCTGCATCTGGCCCGGACCCCGTACGAGCCCGTGCCGGTCAGCATGGAGATGGCCCACCTGGTCAGCAACGCGGCCCACCTCGCGGCGGCCACGCGGGACGTGCTGCACGTGGAGCCGGAGGTGGTGGCCTACCTGTGCAGCTCGGGCAGCTTCGTCAACGGTGTGCCCGCCGAGCGGGACCTGTGCGCGGTCATCCGGGAGGCGGGTGCCCCCGCGGCGGTGACGACGTCCGGGGCCCTCGCGGAGGTGCTGCGCCTGCTGAACCTGGGCAAGCTGGCCGTGCTGACCCCGTACGACGCCGACCTGACCGGCAGGCTGCACGACTTCCTGGACGAGCTCGGGGTCAAGACCATGGCGAGTGACCACCTCGGGCTCGGCGGGGGGATCTGGAAGGTCAACTACCGCACCATCGCGGAACGGATCCTCGCCGCGGATCACGAGGGCGCCGAAGCGATCTTCGTGAGCTGCACGAACCTGCCCACCTACGACGTCATCGAGCCGTTGGAGACCGCCCTCGGCAAGCCGGTGCTGACCGCGAACCAGCTCACCATGTGGGCATGCCTGCGGCGGATGGACCTGCCGATCGTCGGCCCCGGCGGGTGGCTCCGCGAGGTGCCCTGACCCGGCCGACCCGGCCCCGTCCACCGACGAACGAGGAGGAGGTGTCCCGTTGTCCGTGTCCCCCACCCGGCCCACCACGGTCGGCTTCGTGTACCCGGACCACGCCGCCGAGGACGACTACCCGCTCGCCGAACGCGTGCTCGCCGACGGCACCCGCCTGCCCGTGGCCCACATCTACGGCACCGACCTGCACGCGGTGGACGAGCTGCTCGACCTCGGCGCCCCCGCGCGGTTGGCCGAGGGGGCGGCCCTGCTGACCCCGCACGCGCCGGCCGCCGTGGTGTGGGCGTGCACGAGCGGCAGCTTCGTCCGCGGCTGGGACGGCGCCGCCGTCCAGGTCGAGGGCCTGTCCGAGGCCGCGGGCGGGCTGCCCGCGTCCAGCACCTCGTTCGCGTTCGTCCACGCGGCGCGGGCGCTCGGCCTGCGCCGGGTCACCGTGGCCGCGAGTTACCCGGACGAGGTGGCGTGGTTGTTCTCCGACTTCCTCGGCGCGGGCGGCGTCGAGGTTTTGGAGATCTCCGGTGCCGGTATCGACACGGCCGCCGAGGTCGGGAAACTCTCCCCGGACGCCGTCGTTGACCTGATCGTGGCCCGCGACCGTCCCGACGCCGACGCGCTGCTGGTGCCGGACACGGCCATGCGCACACTGGCGTTGATCGAGACCGTCGAACAGCGGTTGGACAAGCCCGTTCTCACCGCCAACCAGGTGACCGTGTGGGAGGGGCTGCGCCTGTCCGGCCACCGGCCGCAGGCACCGGGCCTGGGCAGACTCTTCAGCACGAGGGACACGTGAGCATGCTGGCCGACATCGAACCCGTGAACCGGGAATCCACGGCGTCGATCATCGCGCGCCGACTCCGTGACGCGATCGAGACGGGCGCCCTTCCCCCGGGCTCCCAGCTCGGCGAGAGCGATTTGGCCGCCCGGTTCGAGGTGTCCCGGGGGCCGCTGCGGGAGGCGATGCAGCGGCTGCTGTCCGAGGGACTGCTGCGCAGCGAGCCGCACCGCGGGCTGTTCGTCATCGACCTCGAACCGGACGACGTCTACGACGTGTACTGGGCACGCTCGGCGATCGAACGGGCCGCGGCGATCCGCGTCCTGCGTTCCGGGCACCGGCAGCAGGTCGCGGACACGCTGGCGGACGCCGTGCGGGCGATGGCGGAGGCCGACGCGCAGGACGACCCGACGGCGTTGTCCGAGTCGGACCTCGCCTTCCACGAGGCCCTGATCGAGGCCTCCGGCAGCAGACGACTGGTGCGGATGGCCCGCACGCTGCTGATCGAGACACGGATGTGCCTGTCGGCCCTGCAGGACACCTACACCCGGGAGCATCCGGGCACGGACGAGCGCATCGCCGAACACAACCGGCTCATCGAGGCGCTGCGCTCCGGCGACGAGGACCGGATGCTCACCCTGTTGCAGGCCCACATGGACGACGCCGTCGACCGTCTCGCCCCCACCGCGGACCGTCCCCGGGAACGGGACACCCGGACGTGACCGACCACGGTCGGCTCACCCCGCGAGAGCCCCGACGGTGGTCGCGGCGGTGGCACTGCCCAGGGCGATGCCCCAGCCGACCGGGCCGAGCGGGGTACAGCCGAAGAAGCGGCTGACCCCCGGCGTCTGCACCGCGGCGGCCAGCGCGACCGCCGAGCCGACCCCGCTGATCACCACCGAGGGGCTGCGCCCGCCCATGAT
>NZ_KI912213.1:242923-249769 GCF_000231035.2 Saccharomonospora iraqiensis subsp. paurometabolica YIM 90007
GACGACGGCGCGTTCACCCGTGCCCAGCGCACCCCCGGGGTGCGCCTCGACGGCGGCCTCGACCCGACGGGCCACCGACGGGCCCTGGACACCGTGCACCCCGTGGACCTCGATGTAGTGACGCCCCGGCGAGGACCACACGTGCCGTCGCGGCCTGCTCGCCACCGCGGCCACGCCCCGTGCGGTGCCGAGCGCCGTGCCCACCATCGTCAGCGGGCCCGGCACCGGCAGGCCGAACACGTTCATGCGGCCGGGATGCCCCGATCCGCCCCGGGCGACACCGGGTCGACCGATCGGTGCGGCCGGTCCGGTGCCGCCCGGTGGGCCGGGGCGTGCCCGTGGCCGGGGGAACGCTCAGAGCGACCCGGCCACGGCCGCGCCGACCTCCGCCGTGGTCGCCGTGCCGCCGAGATCCGGGGTGACGACCCTGCCCTCGGCCAGCACCTTCTCCACGGCCGCCTCCACGGCGCGGGCCGCCGCGGCCTCGCCGAGGTGGTCGAGCAGCATCGCGCCCGCGAGGATCTGCGCCACCGGGTTCGCGATGCCCTTCCCGGCGATGTCCGGGGCGCTGCCGTGCACCGCCTCGAACATCGACGGGTGCGTGTGCTCGGGATTGAGGTTGCCCGACGGGGCCATGCCGAGCCCGCCGGTCACGGCGGCGGCGAGGTCGCTGAGGATGTCGCCGAACAGGTTGGACCCCACCACGACGTCCAGCCGGTCGGGGGCCTGCACCATCCGGGCGGCCAGCGCGTCGACGTGGCACGACTCGGCGGCCACGTCGGGGTACTCGGCCGCGACCGCGTCGAAGACCTCGTCCCAGAACGGCATCGTGTGGATGATGCCGTTCGACTTGGTCGCCGAGCACACTCGCTTCGACCGGGTCCGCGCCAGGTCGAAGGCGTAGCGGACGACGCGTTCGACACCGACGCGGGTGAACACCGACTCCTGCAGGGCGAACTCGCCCGGGTGTCCCGCGTTGTGCCTGCCGCCGAGGGTGGAGTACTCGCCCTCCGCGTTCTCCCGGACGATCACCATCTCCAGCTCGTCGGCCCCGCGCCCGGCCAGCGCCGAGGTGGTGCCGGGCAGCAGCCGCACCGGCCGCAGGTTGACGTACTGGGAGAACGCGCGGCGCAGCGGGATCAGCAGGCCCCACAGCGACACGTGGTCGGCCACGCCCGGGAAGCCGACCGCGCCGAGCAGGATCGCGTCGAATCCGGCCAGCGTGGCGACACCGTCGTCGGGCATCATCGCGCCGGTGCGCAGGTACCGTTCGCAGCTGTAGTCGAACTCCGTCCAGCGCAGGGCGAACCCGTGTGCCGCCGCCGCGGCGTCCAACACCCGGCGTGCCTCGGTGGTCACGTCCACCCCGATGCCGTCACCGGGGACGGCGGCGATGCCGTACGTGCGCGTGTCCCCGTCCACCGGATCCCCGGCCCTCGGAGCCCCGTCGACCGAATCCCCGGCCGTCACAGGCTCACCGCGACGTACTTGGTCTCCAGGAACTCGTCGATCCCGACGGTGCCGCCCTCACGCCCGAGGCCGGACTGCTTGACGCCGCCGAACGGTGCGGCCGGGTTGGACACCACGCCCTGGTTCAGGCCCACCATGCCGGTCTCCAGTTTCTCGCTGACCCGGAGCGCGCGCTTGACGTCGCGGGTGTAGACGTAGCCGACCAGGCCGTACTCGGTGTCGTTCGCGGCGGCCAGTGCCTCGTCCTCGGTGTCGAACCCGGTGATCGGCGCGACCGGGCCGAAGATCTCCTCGCTCGCCATCCGCGCGTCCGTGGGCACCCCGGTGAGCACGGTCGGCTGGTAGAAATTGCCCGGCCCGTCCACGGTGGCCCCACCGGTGAGCACGTCCGCGCCCCGCTGGGCGGCGTCGCTGACCAACGTGGAGACCTTCTCCACCGCGTCGGGATCGATGAGCGGGCCGACGACGACGCCGTCCTCGGTGCCCCTGCCGATCGCCAGCGACGACATCCGCTCGGTGAGCCTGCGGGCGAATTCGTCGGCCACGCCGCGTTGCACGTAGAACCGGTTGGCGGCGGTGCAGGCCTCCCCGATGTTGCGCATCTTGGCCGCCATGGCGCCCTCGACCGCCTCGTCGAGATCGGCGTCGTCGAAGACCAGGAACGGCGCGTTGCCACCCAGCTCCATCGAGGTGCGCAGGACCTTGTCCGAGCACTGCTGAAGCAGCGTGCGGCCGACGGCGGTGGAGCCGGTGAACGAGAGCTTGCGTGCCCGGCCGTCGCGGATCAACGGCTCCATGACACCGCCCGAGTCGGTGGTGGTGAGCACGTTGAGCACGCCGTCGGGCAGCCCCGCCTCGGCGAGGATGCGGGTCAGCGCCAGCATCGACAGCGGCGTCTGGGCGGCGGGCTTGACGACCATCGTGCAGCCCGCGGCCACGGCGGGGCCGATCTTGCGGGTGCCCATCGCCATCGGGAAGTTCCACGGCGTGATCAGCAGCGACGGGCCGACGGGCTGGTTCGTGACGAGGAACCGGCCCGAGCCGTTCGGGGCGACGGCGTACCCGCCGTCGATGCGTACGGCCTCCTCCGCGAACCAGCGGAAGAACTCGGCGGCGTAGGCGATCTCGCCCCGCGCCTCCGCGAGCGGCTTGCCCATCTCCAGGGTCATCAGCAGGGCGAGTTCGTCCTGACGGGCCATCAGCGTCTCGTACGACCGCCGCAGGATCTCCCCGCGCTCCCGCGGCGGGTGCGCGGCCCAGTCGGCCTGGGCGGCGACGGCGGCGTCCAGCGCGGCGGCGCCGTCCGCCGGGGAGGCGTCGGCGACCTCGCACAGCACGCCGTTGGTGGCGGGGTCCCGCACCGCGAACGTCCGCCCGTCGGTGGCGGAGGTCCACTTGCCTCCGACGAACAGGTCCTTGTCGACCGCGTCGACCACGCCGGACTCGCTGAGGCTGGCCATCCGAAACTCCTCCGAAAGTAGCTGTTTGCGCCGCTGCGGGCACCATGCTACGAATATTGTTGACAATCTACAACCCTCCGGGCCTCACCCGGGCCCGCGTGAGCGTGCAGGGCACTTTCCCTGCATGTGACGCAGCGAGGGGCACGTTCCCTGCATTCAACGCAGGAAAAGTGCCCTTCACGCATACCCCACCGGCCACCGTCGCAAAGGAGCACGCTGTCATGGCCCAGCTCTCCCCCATTCTCAAGCAGGCGACACCCGTCGTCGTCGACCACGGCGAAGGTGCCTATCTCTACGACACCAGCGGTCGGCGTCACCTCGACTTCACCGCGGGTATCGGGGTCACGAGCACGGGCCACTGCCACCCGAAGGTGGTACAGGCGGCGCAGGAGCAGGTCGGCAAGCTCATCCACGGCCAGTACACCACCGTCATGCACCGGCCGCTGCTCGAACTCAGCGAACGGCTCGGCGAGGTCCTGCCGTCCGGGCTCGACTCGCTGTTCTTCGCCAACTCCGGCAGCGAGGCCGTCGAGGCGGCGCTGCGACTGGCGCGGCAGGCCACGGGCAGGCCGAACGTCGTCGTGTTCCAGGGCGGCTTCCACGGGCGCACCGTGGCGGCGGCGTCGATGACCACCTCGGGCACCCGGTTCGGCGCAGGCATCTCCCCGTTGATGGCGGGCGTGCACGTGGCGCCCTTCCCGCACGCCTACCACTACGGCTGGGACGAGAAGACGGCCACCGACTTCGCACTGCGCGAGCTGGACTACCTCTTCGCCACCCAGACCGCGCCGCAGGAGACGGCCGCGTTCTTCGTCGAACCCATGCTCGGCGAGGGCGGCTACGTGCCCGCGAACAGCGAGTTCATGGCCGGCCTGCGCCGCCGCGCCGACGAGCACGGGATCCTGCTGGTGATGGACGAGATCCAGACCGGGTTCGGCCGGACGGGGAAGTTCTGGGGACACGAGCACTTCGACGTCCATCCCGACGTGGTGCTCATCGCCAAGGGACTGGCCAGCGGATTCCCGCTGTCCGGGATCGCCGCGTCGCGGGACCTGATGGGCAAGGCCTGGCCCGGTTCGCAGGGTGGCACCTACGGCGGCAACGCGGTCGCGTGCGCGGCGGCCCTGGCCACGCTGGAGGTCATCCGGGAGGAGAACCTGGTGGACAACGCCGCCGCGCGGGGCAGGCAGCTGCTCGACGGCGCGCGGGCGGTGGGCGACAAGACCCCCGGGATCGGTGACGTGCGGGGCATGGGACTGCTGGTCGGCTCCGAGTTCGTCACCGCGGACGGGGCACCGGACAACGCCACGGCGCAGGCGGTGCAGAAGAAGGCCGCGGAGAAGGGCCTGCTGCTGTTGACCTGCGGGGCGTACATGAACGTGGTGCGCATGATCCCGCCGCTGGTGGTCACCTCCGAGCAGATCGACGAGGCCCTGGACATCTGGGGCGAGGTCGTCGCCTCGGTGGCCCGGTGACGGCGGGAACGACCGGCCGGGCGGGCGCGTCAGCCCGGTACATCACGATCACGCTCGACAAGCGGGGCGTGTCCTGCCGCGCGCGGCTGCTCGACGACGAGGCGCCGCGCACCTGCCAGGCGGTGTGGGACGCGCTGCCGCAGAGCGGATCGGCCTACCACGCCAAGTACGCCCGCAACGAGGTCTACACCCTCGTCCCGCCGTTCGCGGACCCGAAGCCGGGCCGGGAGAACCCGACCGTGACCCCCATCCCCGGCGACGTCGTCTACTTCGGCTTCGAGCCGTGGGAGATCGGCAACCCGGCGTACGGCTACGACGAGGGCAGCGTGGCGCACGGCGAGCAGGGCGCCACCGACCTGGCCTTCTTCTACGGGCGGAACAATCTGCTGATCAACGGCGACGCGGGATGGGTGCCCGGCAACGTGTTCGGCACGATCGTCGAGGGCCTGCCCGAGATGGCCGCGGCCGCGCAGGACCTGTGGTTGCGGGGGGTGGAGGGCGAGACGCTCTCCTACGCCCGCGCCTGAGTCGGTCCCTGCCGGGTGGGACGGTTCCGCGGGCACCTGTCCCGGCGCCGTCCCACCCGGCAGGCGAAACATGAATCGGATTCATAGCCAGGCGCTCGACGGGCGTACTAGGCTGCGTCCCCATGGGCGAGGCGACGGACGACGTGACGCGGCGACTGACCGGCATCGTCGGTGCGGACCATGTGCTGACCGGCGACGACGTGACCGAGGACTACACCGGTGACGAGGCGCTGACCGGCGGGCGGGCGAAGCCGCGCTGGGTGGTCCGCCCCGGTACGGCCGAGGAGGTGGCCGCCGTGCTCGCGGAGGCCACGGACCACGGGGTTCCGGTGACGGCGCGCGGCTCCGGCACCGGCCTGTCCGCGGCGGCGCGCCCGCACCCCGACGGCCTCATGGTGTCGTTCGAACGGATGAACTCGATCCTGGAGATCGACGAGGGGAACCACGTGGCCGTGGTCCAGCCCGGGGTGACCCTGGCCGAGCTGGACGAGAAGACGGCGCGCGCCGGGCTCGGCTACACCGTCTACCCCGGGGAGATGAGTGCCAGTGTCGGCGGCAACGTCGGGACCAACGCGGGCGGGATGCGCGCGGTGCGCTACGGCGTCACCCGGCACAACGTGCTCGGCCTCCAGGCGGCGTTGCCCACCGGGGAGCTGATCCGCTCCGGGGGCCGGACGGTGAAGACCGCCAGCGGCTACGACCTGACTCAGCTCGTCATCGGTTCGGAGGGCACGCTCGCGCTGGCCACCGAGATCACGGTGAAGCTGCATCCCCGGCTGGCGCACTCGGCCACCGTGCTCGCCCCGTTCGACGACCTCGACACGGTGATGCGGGCGGTCCCGGAGATCGTCTCCAGCGGACTGGAACCGCACATCCTCGAATACATCGACGCGCTGACCATGGCCGCCATCACGCACAGCACCCAGCTCTCGCTGGGCATCCCGGACGAGGTGCGGGACGCCTCGCAGGCCTACCTCGTGGTCGGCCTGGCCAACCGGGCGGCCGACCGGCTCGACGGCGACGTGCAGGCCCTCGGCACCCTGCTCGACGAGCTCGGCGCCGCGGACGTGTACGTGCTGGAGGGCTCCTCGGCGCGCAGGCTGATCGAGGCCCGGGAGAACGCCTTCTGGACGGCCAAGGCCGCGGGCGCCGACGACGTGCTCGACGTCGTCGTGCCCCGGTCGGCGTTGCCGGAGTTCCTCGCCGAGTCCCGCGCCGCGGCCGAACGGGCCGAGTCCGGTGTGATCGGCTGCGGCCACGCCGGGGACGGCAACGTCCACCTCGCCGTGTTCCAGCCGGACCCCGAGCGGCGTTCGGCACTGCTGGAGGAGATCTTCGCCGCCGGGATGCGGCTGGGCGGGGCGATCTCCGGCGAACACGGGCTCGGCCATGCGAAGACCGGGTACTTCCTCCGGCTGGAGGACCCCACCAAGATCGATCTGATGCGACGACTGAAGCAGGCCTTCGACCCCGCCGGGATCCTCAACCCCGGCGTGCTCTTCGGCGGCCGGGAGGACTGACGATGACGATGAACGGCGCGCAGGCCCTGATCCGCACCCTCGTCGACGCCGAGGTCGACGTGTGCTTCACCAATCCGGGCACCTCGGAGATGCACTTCGTGTCCGCACTGGACAGTGTGCCCGAGATGCGGGGCGTGCTGGGCCTGTCCGAGGGCGTGGTCACCGGCGCCGCGGACGGCTACGCACGGATCGCCGACCGCCCGGCCGCGACGCTGCTGCACCTCGGCCCGGGGCTGGGCAACGGCCTGGCGAATCTGCACAACGCCCGCCGGGCACACACCCCGGTGGTCAACGTCGTCGGCGACCACGCCACCCACCACAAGCGCTACGACGCACCACTGGAGTCGGACATCGAGGCGGTGGCCGGATCGCTGCAGGGCTGGGTGCGTCGCTC
>NZ_KI912213.1:249869-250355 GCF_000231035.2 Saccharomonospora iraqiensis subsp. paurometabolica YIM 90007
CGCCTCCGGGCCGGTGACCAGGTGGTCCTCGACCTCGGTCCACGTCCGTTCCAGGGCGCGGGCCTCCCGCCACTGGCCCGCTCGCTGCAGGACGTCGAGCAGCACCCCCTCCCCGCCGGCGGCCCGGCCCTGCGCCAGCGCACCGGTCATCGAGGTCAGCGACTCGGCACGGGAGTGGCTGTGCGTGCGCCGGGCGAGGCGTTCCCGCAGGTCGGGATGGTGGTCGACGACGCCGACGAAGGCGGCCACCTCCGGGGGCAGCGGCGCCCACGGCGCCACGCGCGTGAGCAGCGAGGTGGTCAGCGCGACCAGGTCGACGGCCAGGGTGGGCACCAGCCGGGTTCCCCGCAGGCCGGCCGCCGGGTGCACCGTCTCGTCCTCGGCGGCCCGCTCCTCCGGTTCGACCGGCATCCGCTCGGCCCGGCGCACCCGCTCCACCAGCGGCGCGCTCCGCAGCCCGGGGTCGGACAGGGCCACGACCACCCG
>NZ_KI912213.1:250455-277928 GCF_000231035.2 Saccharomonospora iraqiensis subsp. paurometabolica YIM 90007
GGCCTGCCGGGAGGCCGGACTGCGCGCGGCGAGCCGGATCGCGAAGGCCACCGGCGCCCGGCCGTTCCTGGAGACCTTCCCGGCGCGGGTCGAACGGGGCGCGGGGCTGCCCGCCCTCGACCGGCTGGGATACCTGGCCGAGCAGGTGGCCTACCAGCTCGACGGCGTGCGGCACGTCGTCGTGGCGGGTACCCGCGCGCCGGTGTCGTTCTTCGCCTACCCCGGTAAGGCCAGCGACCTGGTGCCCGAGGACGCGCAGACGCACACGCTGGCCGGGGAGGACGACGACGTCGTCACGGCGCTGGAGGAACTGGCCGACCTGGTGGCCCCGGACACGGAACCGGATCTGGCGCCCGCGCAGCGTCCGGAACTGCCCGAGGGGGAGCTGACCCCGCAGAACTGGGCGCAGGTCCTCGGGGCGCTGCTGCCGGAGGGCGCCATCATCTCCGACGAGGCCAACACCTCGGGACTGCTGGTGCCCCCGGCCACGGCGGGTGCGCCCCGGCACGACGTGCTCACGTTGACCGGCGGTGCGATCGGGCAGGGGATGCCGGTGGCCACCGGCGCCGCGATCGCCGCACCGGACCGTCCGGTGATCAACCTGGAGTCGGACGGCAGCGCGCTCTACACGATCTCCGCACTGTGGACCCAGGCGCGGGAGAACCTGAACGTCACCACGGTGGTGCTGAACAACCGCGCCTACGCCATCCTGCGGATGGAGCTGCAACGGGTCGGCGCCGACACCTCCGGACCGAAGGCGAACAGCCTGCTCGATCTGTCCACCCCGGACATGGACTTCACCCGCATCGCCGAGGGCATGGGCGTACCGGCCACGCAGGCGAAGACGGCCGAACAGCTCGCCGACCAGCTCCGCACCGCCCTGGCCGAACCGGGCCCCCACCTCATCGAGGCGATGGTCCCACCCCTGCTCTGACCACCCACCGGGGTTGCCGTGAAGGACTCCTTCCCTGCGTCAGACGCCGTGAAGGCCCCCTTCCCTGCGTTGGGTGCAGGGAAGGGGGCCTTCACGGCACCACCTGACAGGGTGACCTACTCGTAGATCTCGCCCTTGTCGGCCTTGTCGACCAGGGACTGCGGCGGCTCGAAGTGGCTGCCGTAGCGCTGCGCCAGTTCACGCGAGCGGGCCACGAAGCCCTTGAGGCCGCCCGGGTACTGGTTCATGTACTGCGCCACACCGCCGGTCCACGCCGGGAACCCGATGCCGAAGATCGAGCCGATGTTGGCGTCCTGCACCGACCGCAGCACACCCTCGTCGAAGCACTTGACGGTCTCCAGCGCCTCGGCGAAGAGCATCCGCTCCTTCAGGTCCTCGAAGGGGACCTCACCGCTGCCGCTGTTGTACGCCTCGCGCAGCCCCGGCCACAGCCGCGTGCGCTTGCCGGACTCGTCGTACTCGTAGAACCCGGCACCGCTGGAGCGGCCCTTACGGTCGAACTCGTCGATCATCCGGTCGATGACCGCGTCCGACGGGTGCGGCGTCCAGGTGCCACCCGCGGCCTCGACACCGGCCCTGGTCTCCTCGCGGATCTTGCGCGGCAGCGTCAGGGTCAGCTCGTCCATCAGCTGCAGCGGCGGCGACGGGTAGCCCGCCTGCGAACCCGCCTGCTCGATGGTGGCCGGCTCGACGCCCTCGCCGACGGCCGCGACGGCCTCGTTGATGAACGTGCCGATCACCCGGCTGGTGAAGAACCCGCGGCTGTCGTTGACCACGATCGGGGTCTTCTTGATCTGCATCGTGTAGTCGATGACCTTGGCCAGCGTGGCGTCCGAGGTCTTCTCCCCACGGATGATCTCCACGAGCGGCATCTTGTCCACCGGCGAGAAGAAGTGGATGCCGATGAAGTCCTCCTGCCGCTGGACCCCCTCGGCCAGGCCGGTGATGGGCAGCGTGGAGGTGTTCGACCCGAGCACGGCGTCGGCGTTCACGACGTCCTGGATCTCGGAGAAGACCTTGTGCTTGAGCTCGGTGCTCTCGAACACGGCCTCGATCACGAAGTCGACGCCGGACAGGTCCTGCGGGTCACCCGTGGCGGTGATCCGGCCCAGCAGCGCGTCCGAACGCTCCTGCGTGGTCTTGCCCCGCTTGAGCGCCTTCTCCTCCAGCTTGCGGGCGTAGTCCTTGCCCTTCTCCGCGTTCTCGGTCGAGACGTCCTTGAGCACGACGTCGATCCCGGCCTTGGCGGAGACGTAGGCGATGGCCGCGCCCATCATGCCCGCGCCGAGCACACCGACCTTGCGGGCCTGGTACTTCTCGTACCCGTCGGGCCGGGACCCGCCCGAGTTGATGTGCTGCAGGTCGAAGAAGAACGCCTTGGTCATGTTCTTCGCGACCTGGCCGGTGGCCAGGCTGACGAAGTACCGCGTCTCGATCTCGGAGGCGGTGTCCACGTCGACCTGGCTGCCCTCGACCGCGGCGGAGAGGATGGCCCGCGGGGCGGGCATCGGCGCGCCCTTGAGCTGCTTGCGCAGCGTCGCCGGGAACGCGGGCAGGTTCGCCGCGAAGCTCGGGTTGGACGGCGTGCCACCGGGGATCTTGTAGCCCTTCACGTCCCACGGCTGCTGGGCCTCGGGGTTGGCCTTGATCCACTCCTTGGCCTTGGGCAGCAGCGCGTCGGTCGAGTCGAGCAGTTCGTCGATCAGGCCCAGTTCCAGCGCCTTCGCCGGCTTGTGCCGCTGGCCCTCGACGAGCACGTTGAGCACGGCGCTCTGGATGCCCAGCAGGCGCACGGTGCGCACGACGCCGCCGCCCCCGGGCAGCAGGCCCAGCGTCACCTCGGGCAGGCCGATCTGGCTGCCCTTGACGTCGGCGGCGATCCGGTGGTGGCAGGCCAGCGCCAGCTCCAGGCCACCGCCGAGCGCGGCGCCGTTCATCGCCGCGACGACCGGCTTGCCCAGCGTCTCCAGCCTGCGCAGGTCCCGCTTGACGGCGTTGGTCTGCTCCGTCATGGCCCCGGCCAGCTCGGGCGTGGCCTGGATCAGGTCGTTGAGGTCACCACCGGCGAAGAAGGTCTTCTTCGCCGAGGTCAGCACCACACCGGTGATGGAGTCCTGCTCGGCCTCCAGCCGGTCCACGGTCGCGGCCAGCGACTCGCGGAAGTCGGCGTTCATGGTGTTGGCCGACTGGTTCGGGTCGTCGAGCGTGAGCACGACGATGCCGTCGGAGTCGGTCTCCCAGCGGATGGTCTTGGATTCAGTCATCGTTGTTCTTCGTCCCTCACACGCGCTCGATGATGGTGGCCAGCCCCATGCCGCCGCCGATGCACAGGGTCACGAGCGCACGCCGGGCCTGACGCCGCTCCAGTTCGTCGACCATCGTGCCCAGGATCATCGCGCCGGTCGCGCCGAGCGGGTGGCCCATCGCGATGGCACCGCCGTTGACGTTGACCTTCTCCTCCGGAATCTTGAGGTCCTTCATCCACTTGAGGACCACGGAGGCGAACGCCTCGTTCAGCTCGAACAGGTCGATGTCGTCGACGGTGAGCCCGGCCTGCTTGAGCACCTTCTGCGTGGCCGGGGTCGGGCCGGTCAGCATGATCGTCGGGTCGGAGCCGGTGACCGCGGTGGACACGACGCGCGCCCGCGGCGTGAGTCCGGCCTGCTTACCGGTCTCCTCGTCACCGACCAGCACCAGGGCGGCGCCGTCGACGATGCCCGACGAGTTGCCGCCGGTGTGCACGTGGTTGATCTGCTCGACCGAGTGGTACTTCTGCGTCGCCACCGCGTCGAACCCGGCCATTTCGCCGATGTCGGCGAAGGCGGGCTTGAGCTTGCCGAGCGACTCCACGGTCGTGCCCGGACGACGGTGCTCGTCGTGGTCGAGGATCGTGACGCCGTTGATGTCGGTGACGGGCACCACGGACTTCGAGAAGTACCCGCCCGCCCAGGCGGCCTCGGCCTTCTCCTGCGAGCGCACGGCGAAGCGGTCGACGTCCTCCCGGGAGAAGCCCTCCAGGGTGGCGATCAGGTCGGCGCCGATGCCCTGCGGGACGAAGTAGGAGTCGTAGTTGGTGGCCGGGTCGGTGAACATCGCGCCACCGTCGGCGCCCATCGGCACCCGCGACATCGACTCGACGCCGCCGCCCAGGATGAGCTTGTCGAAGCCCGCGCGGACCTTCTGTGCCGCCTGGTTGACGGCCTCCAGCCCGGACGCGCAGAACCGGTTGAGCTGCACGCCCGCGACCGTCTCGGGCAGCCCGGACGCGATCGCCGCGGCGCGCGCGATGTCGGCGCCCTGGTCACCCACCGGGGAGACGACACCGAGGATGATGTCGTCGATCAGGGCCGGGTCCATGTCGGGGTGCCGCGACTTCAGTTCGTCGATCAGGCCGACGACCAGGTCCAGCGGCTTGACCCCGTGCAGGGCGCCGCCCTTGTTCTTGCCACGAGGCGTACGGATCGCCTCGTAGATGAACGCCTCTGTACTCACACCCACGGTCCTTCCTGGCGGAGTCCGCCTTTCGTGGTGCTGGGTTTCGTGGTGCTAATCGCTACTAACATAATCCCGCATTCACGCAGGCTGTCAACGGGTTGCCCCGGGGCCCACAGACGCTAGAGTGTGCTCACGTTATGGACGGTGACACCAGCAGGACCAGACGCGGCCGCGACCGCAGGGCCCAGCTCGCCGCGGTGGCGTCGGAGCTGTTCCGCGAGCGCGGCTACCACGGCGTGGGGATCAACGACATCGCCGCGGCCGCGGGCGTCACCGGCCCCGCGCTCTACCGACACTTCACCGACAAGCAGGCCGTCCTCGCGCACGTGCTGCTCACCGGGCTGCGGGACATGGAGACCGCCACCGCCGACGCGCTGGAGGGGGCGGGTACCGCCACCCCCGAGCGGATCCGGGACCTGCTCGAACGCCTCGCCGCACGCTCGGTCGAACGCCGGGACGTCGCCGCGCTGTGGCGGTGGGAGGGCCGTCACCTGGACGCGCGAACCCAGCACGAGATCCGGAGCCGCTCGACCGCGATGCTCACGGCGTGGTCCAAGGTGCTGATGCAGCGCCGCCCCGAACTGGCCGCCGACGACGCCGAACTGCTGTGCTGGGCGGCGCTGTCGGTGTTCGGCAGCGTGTCGGTACACCACACGAGCCTGCCGAAGCGGCGGTTCACCGAGCTGCTGACCACCCTGGCCCTGCGCGTCCTGCACGCGGAGCTGCCCGTGCCGGAGGCCGGGGACACCGCAGCGGCCGGGGAGACGCCGACCCTGGGCCAACCCTCGCGGCGCGAGCAACTGCTCACCGAGGCCGCCGAGTTGTTCCGCACACGGGGCTTCACCGACGTGAGCATGGAGGACATCGGGCAGGCCGCGGGCATCGCCGGGCCGAGCGTGTACCGGCACTTCTCCAGCAAGGGCAGCCTGCTGGCCGCGATCGGACGCCGCGCGGGCGACCGTCTCGGCCTGGCCGCCGAATACGCCGTGCGCACGAGCGCACCGCCGGACGAGACCGAGGCGTTGCGCAGGCTGGCCGACTCGTACGTGCGGACGCTGACGGGCCCGCCCGAGCTGCTGGTGGCCTTCTCGGTGGACCGGGTGCACATCCCCGAGCGGGACCGTGCCGAACTGCTGCGCATCCAGCGGGACTACGTCGCCCAGTGGGTCGGGCTGTTGCAGGCCGTGCATCCCGGGTGGGATACCCGCGAAATCCGGATCGTCGTCCACGCGGCGCTGACGATCGCCAACGACCTGACCCGGACCCGCCGGGTGGCGGCCCGGCCGAACCTGGCCACCGAGCTCGGCACGCTGCTGCGTGCCGAGCTCGGCATCACCTGAGACACCCGGATCACGACGGACGCGGCGACCCTACTGGCGTCCGGCCACGGTCACCCGCTAACCTACTCGCGAGTAGGTAGACCGGAGGGGACAGCTGTGGCCAGACAGAATGCGACCAAACGCGACGCCATGGGCCTCGGCCTCGCGGCGCTCAACCGGCTCGCCGGTTCCACACTGCTCGACCGCGCCGGACTGCGGAAGCCCGTGGAGAACGTCGTGGCCACGGCCACGCGGCAGGGCTTCCGCGCGGCGGGCGCGGCGCAGCGGACGTTCCAGGCGACCACCCGGATGAGCGAGCCCGCGCGGCCGACGGACGCGCCCGACACCGGGCTGTTCGACCTGACACCGACCGACGAGCAGCAGATGATCGTCGAGACGGTGACCGAGTTCGCCGCCGAGCAGCTGCGACCCGCCGCGGCCGGGGCGGACGAGAAACTCACCCCACCCGACGGCCTGCTGGGCCGGGCCGCCGAACTGGGCCTGACCGCCGTCGGTGTCCCGGAGGAGCTCGGCGGCATGGGCACCGAGCGCTCGTCGGTCACCAACGCGCTGGTGGCCGAGGCACTCGCCCACGGTGACCTCGGCCTCGCGGTGGCGGTGCTCGCCCCGTCCGCGGTGGCGAACGTCCTCGCCGAACACGGCGACGCGCACCAGCAGTCGACGTACCTGCCCGCGTTCACCGACGAGAACGTGCCCGCCGCCGCGCTCGCGCTGCAGGAACAGCGGCCGCTGTTCGACGTGTTCGCACCGGCCACGAAGGCCCGCCGCACCCCGGACGGGTACACGCTGGACGGGGTGAAGAACCTGGTCCCGCGGGCGGCGCAGGCCGAACTGTTCGTCGTCTCCGCCGATCTGGAGGGCCGCGGACCCGCGCTGTTCCTCGTGGAGTCCGGCACCGCGGGCCTGTCGGTCGAGGCCGACCCGGCGATGGGGCTGCGCGGCGCGGCCACCGGCAAGGTCGTGCTCGACGGCGCGAAGGTGCCCGCGGAGGCGTTGATCGGCGGTGGCAGGGCGGACGTGTTCACCCGGGTGGTGCGCTCGTCCCGGCTGGGCTGGGCGGCGCTGGCCTGCGGCACCGGCAAGGCCGTGCTCGACTACGTCGTCCCCTACGTCAACGAGCGGCAGGCGTTCGGGGAGCCGGTCAGCCACCGGCAGGGCGTGGCGTTCCAGGTCGCCGACATCGGCATCGAGCTGGAGAGCATGCGGCTGACCATGCTGCGCGCCGCCGCGCGGGCCGAACAGGGCAGGGACAACGCCCGGGAGGTCGCCCTGGCGCACTCGCTGGCCGCGGAGAAGGGCATGCGGATCGGCAACGCCGGGGTGCAGCTGCTCGGTGGCCACGGTTACATCAAGGAACACCCGGTGGAACGCTGGTACCGCGACCTGCGCGCCATCGCCGTCATGGAGGGGGTCGTCAGCGCATGATCAACCTTGAGGTCCCGAAGAAGGCCAAGGGACTGGTCAACCAGGCGCGGCAGGCCGCGTCCGAGGTGTTCCGCCCGATCTCGCGCAAGTACGACCGCGCCGAGCACGAGTACCCGGTCGAGCTGGACATGCTCGCCTCCCTGCTGGACGGGCTGAACACCTCCGGCGAGGGCGGCGCGGGTGCCGCGGGCGTGCGCCGCAAGGAGGACGAGAAGGACTCCGGCAACCGCAACGGCGGCAACCTGTCCACCGTGCTCGGCACCATCGAGATGTGCTGGGGCGACGTGGCGATGCTGCTGTCCATGCCGCGCCAGGGCCTCGGCAACGCCGCGATCGCCTCGGTGTCCAACGACGAACAGCTGGAGCGGTTCGCGGGCACCTGGTCGGCGATGGCGATCACCGAGCCGGGGTGCGGGTCCGACTCGGCGGCCATCACCACCACGGCCACCGAGGACGGCGACCACTACGTCCTCAACGGCGAGAAGATCTTCGTCACCTCGGGCGAGCGTGCCGACTCGGTCGTCGTCTGGGCCACCCTGGACAAGAACGTGGGCCGCGCGGCGATCAAGTCGTTCGTCGTGGAGAAGGGCACCCCCGGCTTCGAGGTGGTGCGGCTGGAGCACAAGCTCGGCATCCGCGCCTCGGACACGGCGGTGCTGCGCTTCGACAACTGCCGCGTGCCGAAGCAGAACCTGCTCGGCACCCCGGAGATCGACACCAAGAAGGGTTTCGCCGGGGTCATGCAGACCTTCGACAACACCCGCCCGCTGGTGGCCGCCATGGCCGTCGGCGTCGCGCGGGCGGCGTTGGAGGAGACCGGACGGCTGCTGACCGAGGCGGGGGTGACGGTCGACTACGACCGGCCGGCGAATCTCCAGCACGCGGCCGCCGCGCGGTATCTGCGCCTGGAGGCCGACTACGAGGCGGCGTACCTGCTGACCCTGGAGTCGGCGTGGATGGCCGACAACCGCGAACCCAACTCGCTGCAGGCCTCGATGGCCAAGGCGAAGGCGGGCCGCACGGCCGTCGACGTCACGCTGGGCTGCGTCGAACTCGCGGGCACGCTGGGCTACTCGGAGGAGTCCCTGCTGGAGAAGTGGAGCCGCGACTCGAAGATCCTGGACATCTTCGAGGGCACCCAGCAGATCCAGCAGCTGATCGTGGCCCGCCGCCTGCTGGGCAAGTCCAGCAGCGAGCTGAAGTAGCCGGACCGGGTACGGGCCGTCCGGTGGAGAAGTCCTGGGACAGGACCCCACCGGACGGCCCGCATCACGCCGTAGCGAGCAGCGTCCGGGAGCGCTCGGTGATGCTCGTGTCGATCGCCTCCCGGAGAGGCGGGTTGTCGCGCAGCAGCGGAGCGAACCGTGGCCACTCGGCGCGGACGCGGTGCACCGTGTCCGCCGCCACGTCCGCCAGTTCCGCGCCATGCGCTCCGAGCCGCCGCTGGAGTCGGGCGAACGTGCCGGTGGTGACCCGGTCGAAGTCCCTGGTCCCACCGAACTTCAGTCCGAGGTCCTCCGGGCCGTCGCCTGCCTGGTAGAAGGCGGTGGACACGAGATCGTACGCGGGCGCGAGCGTGGGGACACGCCGATCGCGGTAGATGAGTGACCAGTTCTTGAAATGCGCGTCGCCGTTCGAGATCAGGACGATGAAGGCCAGTCTGCGGGCGAACTCCCGGAGCGCGGGGAGGTCGCGACGCCGATGGACGAGTGCGGCGACGGTCTCGAAGTTGCCCTGATACTTCCGCTCGGGGTAGGTGTCGCGGATCTGGGCCATGTCCTCGATGTGCACCAGGCGTCTCCCGCCGTCGCGGTCGAAGCGGCTGACCGCGTAGGCGAATTCCTCCTTCTCCGGCCAGATGTGCGCGGGGAGATCGTGCACCCGGTCGCGGTGCACCAGCCGGACCTCGGGGACGTCGATGCCCACCGCACCGGCCAGCGACATCATCGCGTACTCGTTGACCGGGACGTCGGGGTAGACCCGGTCCGGGAGTTTGACGATCCAGTCGCCGCCCTCACCCGAGGCGGGCAGAGTCAACCGGTCGTTGTGCTTGACCATCGAGAACTTGAGACCGACTCCGGCGAGCGAGAACTTCCACCCGGAGTGGCCGGCGTCCTCGGGCGCACCGCTCGCCGCCTCCGGGCGCCACGCGGACGGCTCGCCGTCCTCGGGCAGCACCCGGACCGCCCCGGGCAGATCGTGCCCCACCTGTGCGAGCAGTTCCATCTCCCGGTCCACCGACACGTGCCGGTCGGCGGCGATCCACTCCCGTAGCTTGCCCTCCGGGAGCAGGTTGGAGAACCACGGGGGCAGCCGTAACGCACTGGCGTGGCGCGCGTGCATGTCCTGCTCGAAGATCAGTCCGAGTACCGGGCGGTCCGCGTCGTCGAGGTACTCCTCGGTGAACGTGAACCAGGTGTAGTCCCCGCGCTGATTCAGCGTTCCCACGCGGTACTCGTCGAGCCAGACCCCGTGGCGCTGCTCAGTACGAGCCGTCATCGTCCTCGTCCTCGATGACGAGCTCCGACAGTGGGGGCGTGTCCTCGAATCCCCACTCGCACCGTTGCCGGAGAAACGACCAGACGGTGTCGTACACCAACTGCTGCCGGACATCGACGAAGTCGGAAACGCGCCCGGAGCGTAGGAGATCAGCGGTCTTCGGAGAGAAGAGGTGAGATTCGCGGACCCGCTCCCGCAGGTCCTCCGACACCGCTGTCACCCCACCGGACAGCGAAGCGGATGCCTCGGCGACGTCCTGCCGGAGAACCGGAAGGAACAACCGGTTCGCGGCGCTGTTCCGCCGACCAGCATCGAGCCGGTCCGTTGTGACGATCTTGTGGATCGCGTCCGAGGCGGTCCACTGACCCGTGAGACTCTCCGCCAGCTCCGCCGAGCTGAACGGCTCCCCCGTGATCGGATCCCGCGGTTCCAGAGCCCACCAGCTGCACAACACGATCTTCGCGGCCGCGGAGTTCGCCCGGAACGTCCGGACATCCGGTACGGGAGAGTCGGCCGGTTCGGGCCCGACCGCGTCCAACAACGCCTGCACGGAGCTCGACTCCTGCCCGGGAACGATCTTCTGGCCGTAGATCCGGGTCGCTCCGGTGGTACCCCCGGGGAAGATGCCCGGCCCCACCGCCGCCGCCCGCCAGAACCACCGGCGGAGGAGTTTCACGTTCTGCGCCGCGGGTTCGGGGTGATGCGCGAAGAACCGGGTCAGCACGATCAGCAGGTAGCGGTACGGCAGGAGCGCGAGGTGGGGCACCTGCGCCTCGAGTTGGAGGAACGCCACGGCCCGGAGGAGCGCGTTCTCCGCGGCCCGGTACGCGGTGTCCCGGTCCTCACCGCCGTCGGTGAATTCGACCCGTACCTCGCGCTGGATGTCCGGATCTCTGCGCGCCAGGACCGCCTGGAGAACGGTACCCTCGTCCAGCTCACCGAACTGCCGGTCCTCGTCGACGTGGGACGCGATGAGAGCGAAATCCAGCTTCTCCCCGGCCGCACTCTCCTCCCCGGCGTTGAGCGCCGAGAACACCTCCGCCTTGGTCAGCCGCTTCCCGTAGTTGTTCATCCGGTCGAAAATGTCCTGGAGAACACGCTCGTCACTGTGTTTGACGAGATAAGCGGGAACCGCGTACGTACGAATCTTGTCGGTGATCGCGCTCGCCCGGTCGAAGTGGTCCTTGATCTCGGGGTGGTCCCAGAACCACTTCATCAACCGCTGCGGATCATAGAGGACGGGAAGTGGCAGGACGGTCGGATCGGCGTTCTCTCGCGGTCTGACGAACCTGTCGGCGCTGAGGTCGTAGGCGAGAGCGAACCGCGGATCGTTCCCCGCCTCCGGGCTCAGTACATTGGCCATGCTCGTGATGCGCTGCTGCCCGTCGACCACCCAGAGCGCCTCGGGCAGCTCGGGAGCGTCCAGACGCAGCGCCCCGAGGTGCAGTTCAGCGGCCGGAGCCGGGCGGGCCCAGAGCAGGAGACTCCCGATCGGATAGTTCCGCACGATGCTGTCGAACAGTTTCTCCGCGTCCGCCAACTTCCACCGGAAGGAGCGCTGAAAGTGCGGCACCCTGATCTTACCCTGCCACGCCATCTCGACGAGATCCTTGACCTCGAACGTACTGGCGCTGCGCGACACGTCACCCTGCATCGACCGGCCCCCTTTCGCCGTGAACAGTGTGTCACAACGAAACGACGCATGGCCGCAGGTCAGTGAGCTACCCGCTGCCGGGTCCGCACCCAGCCGCTTTCACCCGGACCGCCGTGCGTCATTCGGGACGCCTCCGTCCCGTCCCGAGCGGTTTTCTCGCCAGCAGGAACGCCTGCGGTGCCTGCTCCGGGTAGTCGCCGTCGGTGTCCGGCTCACGGACCACCTGAGCACGGGGCTGCAGGCCCGCCGCGCGCAGCAGGTCGGCAACCCGTTCCGGGCGGCGCGGGTGGAAGTCCAGCGACACCGGGTGCCCGCCGAGCTCGTCGCGGTGTACCACCTCGTCACCCACCGCGAACGCGAGCTGTGCGTACCCGCCCGGGGCCAGCACCCGGTGGAACTCGGCGAACACGTCCGGCAGGCGCTCGTCCGGCACATGGATGATCGAGTACCACGCCACGAGGCCGCCGAGCGCCCCGTCGGCGAGGTCGAGGCCGAGCATGGAGCCCTCGGCGAACCGCAGGTGCGGATGGTCCTGTCGGGCGCGGGCAACCATGCGGGGCGCGAGGTCGATCCCGGACACCGCGAGGCCGAGGCCGTTCAGGTGTGCGGTGATACGGCCCGGCCCGCAGCCGATCTCGACCACCGGGCCCGCGTCGGCGGCGGTGACGAGCTCGGCGAAGCCGCCGAGGACGGCACGGTCGAGCGGCCGGGCCGCCAGCTCGGCGGCGATCCACTCCGTATAGGGCTCGGTGATCGTGTCGTAGGCCGCACGGGTGCGGGTCAGGAAGTCCGGCTCCGCCACGCCGGTGACCCTATCCGCCGGACCGGCGGCCCGGGGCCGGAATCGATGGTCCCGCCTGTTCCGACCCTCACGAGGTCGGCACGTAGGTGAGGTTGAGAACTCCGCTGGACAGCGTGCCGCTGTCGGCGAGGGTGAGCTTGTGCGTGGCGGTGTTCCCGTCGAACAGCCGGTGTCCGTGGCCGACGACGATCGGATGCACCAACAGGCGGAGTTCGTCGAGCAGCCCATGGGTGAGCAGCCAGCGCACCGTGCTCGCACTGCCCGACATGCCGAGGTCACCGTCGATGCTCTCCTTGACCGCACGCACCGCGTCGACGTCACCGGGCAGCACCGTCGTGTTGTGCCAGGAGGGGTCGGTCAGCGAACCGGAGATCACGTACTTCGGCATGGTGTTGAAGAAGGTCGCGAACGGTTCGTCGGTGCTGTCCGGCCAGTAGGCGGCCCACTCGTCGTAGAGGGTGCGTCCCATGAGGAAGGCCTTGTTGGTCTCCATGCCGGCTCCGACCACGGCCCCCATCTCGTCGTCGAAGTACGGGAAGTGCCACTCGTCCGGCGATTCGACCACACCGTCGAGCGAGATGAAGAAGTTCGAGATGATCCTGCCCATGCCTGTGGTGTTCCCCTCCTGAACGGGTTGTCTCGCGCCGCTCCCGCGTCGGCGTGCAGGACACGCTAGCGGGCGTTCAGGGATCGGTCTTGTACAGAAGCGACAGGGGTTCGGCGGTGTCGACCCGGCGCAGGTGCGTCGCCGTGCGGCCGACGAAACGGGTGAGTGAACGGGACAGGTGCGGCTGGTCGTGGTAGCCGAGCCGGTGCACGACCTCCAACGGCACGGCCCCCGCGCGCAGCAGCAACGCGGCCCGCCGGGCCCGCTCGATCTGCCGGATCGTGCTCCGGGTGAGGCCGGTCGCCGCCACGACCCGCCGCTGCACCGAACGCGCACCCACACCCGTGACCTCGCCGGAGACGGCCTCGGCCACCAGCGGATCCCGCACGAGCACTCCCGCCCGCACGAGCCGGGCCACGAACTGCTCGGCGCTGTCGAAGTCGGGAAGCGCCCACTCCTCGCCCCGGAGCACGAAGCTCCGGGGCGTCGCGCGTCGACTGTCCGTCTGCCCGTCGACGAGCCTCGGGATCGGCAGGTGCGGCATCGACGTGCCGTGCGCGAAGCTGATTCCGAACGACTCCGAGTCGTCCGGCACGTCCGCGAGGCTCGCCGCGGTCTCCGGACCACGCACGCCGACCCCGACGCGGCCGCGGTGTGTCCACACGACGAGTTCCCAGTGCGAGGTCGCCACCGACCTCATGCGTTCGATGCCGCTACCGCGTCCCCGCCACACCCGGGCGACGTACGGCGAGTCGGACGGCCGGTCCTCGATCTCCAGCATCAGCTCTCCCCGCCGTGCGGCCGGGTCCTCGGCTCCTGCCGGCGCCGGTGGTGGCGGGCCACCCGAACGCGGTTGCCACACGAGGGTTTGCACCACCGCTGTCTGCCGTGTCCCTGGACGAAGTACCGCACGCAGCGGGGAGCGGCGCAGGCGCGCAGGCGCTCCCGGTCGGGACCGCCGAGGAACGCGATCGTGGCACAGGCCAGTGCGGCCACGGGCCACATGCGGGGATCGGTGTCGGTCGGCCGCATCCGCGTCGTCGGGGTGCCCTCCTCGGGCCAGTCGAGCTCCGCAACGACGGGGCCCGTGGTCGCCGCGGCGTTGAGGCCCGCGAGCGCCTCGCCCTGCAACATCAGCGGTCGCGGGTCCGCGCGACTCGCCGGACCGGGTGCGACGGCATGGGCGAACAACGCCCGCACGGCCGTGCGCAGGCCGAGCAGTCGCGCGTGCAGCTCCCCGTCGACGTCGGTTGGTCCACCCGGCATCAGCTCGTGCCACTGCCGCAGCCACCGGACGGTGGTGGCGGGTGTCCCCAGTTCGTCCGCGACGCCTCCCTCGCCGTCGTGGCGAAGGGTGTTCGCCAGGTCCACAGCCGGAAAGCACCGCACGATGTCCGCTCACCCTCTCACGACTTGACCGGTCGAGCGCGCCGATCGTAGCGTCCTAATGGATCTTGCGGAGGAATCCGTTAGGCACGCCGTCGATGAGCGGCGCGATCGGGAGGGGATCGGCTGATGACTACCTGGTCGTTGCGACCGCCGTGCGAGGGCGACGAACCCGCAGACCGGGATCCACCACCGGAACACGCGTTTCACCCCGGCGACGAGGGCGGGCGTCCGACCACCCACTACCGCGTCGTGCCCTGAGCGGAGTCGGCGTGGCACATCCCGTTGCGCTCGCGGCGTTCGTCGCGGCTGTCTTTCCCCTCGTCGCGACGCCGGGCGCCAGCCTCACCCTGCTCATCCGGCACGTCGCCGCCGGGGGCAGACTGCGCGCCGTTCCCGTGGTGCTCGGCACCGCCACCGGCATCTACGTCCACGCCATCCTCGCCGCCGTGGGCCTGTCGGCGGTGCTCGTGCGTTCCGACACGGCGTTCACGGTCGTCACCTACGTCGGCGCCGGCTACCTGGTCGCGCTCGGGCTGTGGACCTGGCACGCCTCCGGGAGGACGGCCGCCCCGTCCGGCTCCACCGACGCCGTCCCGGACGCGGTCTCCCTGCCCCGCACCTACGTCGAGGCGCTGCTGGGCAACGTGCTCAACCCGAAGGCGGCGCTGGTCTACCTCACGCTCGTCCCACAGTTCCTGGACACCGACCTGGCGGTGGCCGGGCAGATCCTCACCCTGGCCACCGCACACGTGACGGTGATGGCGGTGTGGCTGGCGGCCTGCACGGGCGTGCTGCACCGCCTGGTCGCCACCCCTCGGGCGAAACGGCTGTTCACCCGGGCCTCGGCGCTCGTGCTCGTCGGCCTGGGCATGCTCGCCGTGCTCCGATCGGTGATGTGAGCGGCGACGCACCTCGTCATTCCACCGTGAGCACGATCTTGCCGCGCGTGGTGCCCTGCTGGTTGAGCCGCCACGCCTCGGCGGCCTCCTCCAGGGGCAACACGCGGTCGACGTTGACCCGCAGCCGACCGTCGCCCGCCATCGCGGCCAGCTCGGCCAACTGTCCGGCGTCCGGGCGCACCCACATGTAGACCCCGCCGACCTCGTCGGCCCGCGGGTCGGCGACCGAGGCCAGCCGGGACGTCTCACCCAGCAGCTCGCGCGAGGCGTCGATCGAGTCCCCGCCGACGTAGTCCACGGCCGCGTCCACCCCGTCCGGGGCGAGCTCACGAACCCGGCTGACCAGCCCGTCGCCGTAGGAGACGGGCTCGGCGCCGAGTTCGCGCAGGAAGTCGTGGTTGTGCTCGGCGGCCGTGCCGAGCACCCGGGCACCCCGCGCCACGGCGAGCTGGGTGGCGATCGAGCCGACCCCGCCCGCGGCGGCGTGCACGAGGACGGTGTCGCCCCGTCCCACCTTCACCCGGTCGAGGGTCTGCCAGGCGGTGAGCCCGACCAGGGGGAGTCCGGCGGCGTGCGTCCAGTCCAGTGACGCCGGTTTCGGTGCGATCAGCCGCACGTGCGCGGACACGAACTCGGCGTAGGAGCCGTACTCCACCCAGTCCTTGCGCAGGTAGCCGACGACCTCGTCGCCGACCGAGTACTCGGTGACGTCCAGTCCCGTGGCTTCCACCACCCCGGCCACATCCCACCCGGGGATGATCGGGAAGTGGGTCTCCAGCATGCCGTCGAGGTACCCTGCGCCGATCTTCCAGTCCACCGGGTTCACCCCGGCCGCCTTCACCCCGATGAGCACCTCACCGGGCGCCACCTTCGGGTCGGCGTGCTCACGCGGGACCAGCTCGTCGGGCCCGCCGTACTGTTCCAGAACCATGGCTCGCATGCGGTCCCCAACGCGCCACGCGGGAGGCCCTGTTCCCACTCCGGTCCCGGTCCACCCCTGTAGGTGAAGCCGCTCCCACCAGCATCGGAGGAACAACGAACGCATCTGCCGGACTCGTTCGCCTGTTCCGGTTCGCCCCGGGGGAGGGCGCTGCGCTGCCTTGCCCCACACGCACGAGCCCCCCTCAACTCCGGCGAATCAGTTTCACGTTTTGTGGTTCCTTTCCGTGAGCAGGACAGGCAGGATGGCACGGCATGAGCGCGGAAGGTGCCTCGGTGCCCGTCGCCGTCATCACCGGGGCCGCAGGCGGGATCGGAACCCGGCTGATGCGGCGGTTCGCCGCGGCCGGATACGAGGTCATGGGGCTCGATCTGGGCACCGCCCTGCCCGAGGGCGACGACCGGTATCTCGCCTGCGACATCACCGACCAGGCCCGGGTCGAAGCCACCTTCGCCACCATCATGAGCCGCACCGGGCGGATCGACGTGTTGGTGAACAACGCCGGGATCTCGGCGATCGGCGCATTCGAGGACCACGGTGTCGACATCCACCGGCGGGTGCTGGAGGTCAACTACCTCGGCGCTGTGGCCTGTACGCAGGCAGCGTTGCCTGCCCTGCGCGCCACACGCGGCCGGGTGGTCACGCTGAGTTCCGTGGCCGGGTTCGCGCCGGTGCTCGGGCGGCCCGCCTACGTCGGGGCGAAGCACGCGGTCACCGGACTGTTCGGCGCGCTACGTCCGGAGCTGGCCGCCGACGGCGTCGGCGTGACCCTGGTGCATCCGACGTTCGTCACACACGGTCTGCGCGAGGCCGCCGCCCGCGCCGACGGCACCGAACGCAGCACCACCGGTGCCCAGGTCACCCCGGACGACGTCGCGCGAGCCGTACTGCGCGCGGTGCGCCTCGACCGCGACCGCGTGCTGATCGGACGGATCGCCTGGCTGTCCTGGCACGTGCGCAGGCTTGCGCCCGCAGGTTACGTCCGGCTGATGACCCGCCGACTGAGGAAGTGAGCGAGGCGACGATGTCCGAACAGACCTATGCCGTCATCGGTGCCGGACCCTCCGGTCTGGCCGGGGCGCGCAACCTGCAGCGCCACGGCCACGCCGTGGTCGGCTATGAGCTGGGCGACGACGTCGGCGGCCTGTGGAACATCGACAACCCGCGCAGCACCGTCTACGAATCCGCACATCTGATCTCGTCGCGCACCACGACCGAGTTCGCCGAGTTCCCGATGGCGAACACGCACGTCGACTATCCCAGCCATCGGGAGCTGCGCGCCTATTTCCGGGACTTCGCCGACGCCTTCGGTCTCGTCGAGCGGTACCGGTTCGGTACGGAAGTCACCCGGGTACAACCGGCGGACGACGGGTGGGCGGTCACCAGCACCGGACCGGACGGCGACCACACCGAGCAGCACGCCGGGGTGCTGGTCGCGAACGGAACCCTCAGCAAGCCGACGATTCCCCCGTTGCGGGGTGAGTTCGACGGTGAGATGTGGCACACCAGTCGGTACAAACGTGCCGAGGTATTCGCGGGTAAACGGGTGTTGATCGTCGGTGCGGGCAACTCCGGCTGCGACATCGCCGTCGACGCCGTGCACCACGCCGCGTCGGTGGACATCAGCGTACGGCGCGGCTATCACTTCGTGCCGAAGTACCTCTTCGGTCGACCCGCCGACACGCTGAACCAAGGCAGGCCGCTGCCGCCGCGAATCAAGCAGGCCGTGGACAGCCGGGTACTGAAACTGTTCACCGGTGACCCGGTGCGGTTCGGCTTCCCGAAACCGGACCACAAACTCTACGAGTCCCATCCGATCGTGAACTCGCTGATTCTGCACCACCTCGGGCACGGCGACATCCGCGTGCGCCGCGATGTCGACCGCCTCGACGGCGACGGCGTGCTGTTCACCGACGGCGAGCGCGGCGACTACGACGTCGTGGTTCTCGCCACCGGCTACCACCTGCACTACCCGTTCCTCGACCCGGCGCTGCTGAACTGGCGCGGACCCGGCAGCGGAACCTGCCCTGATCTGTATCTGAACATCTTCTCCGAATCGGCGCCGAATCTGTTCGTGCTCGGAATGGTGGAGGCTTCCGGCCTCGGCTGGCAGGGCCGCTACGAACAGGCCGAGCTGGTGGCGTCCTACCTCACCGCTCGACACCGCGCCCCGCACCGGGCGGCGGCGTTCGAAGCGCGGATGCGCGGACCGCGCCCGGACCTCTCCGGCGGCTACCGCTACCTCGGCCTGGAGCGGATGAGCTACTACGTCAACAAGGACGCCTACCGTCGCGCGGTGCGGGCGGAGATCACGAAGCTGGGCATGCTGCCGTGATCGAGCTGGCCGGGGACGTCGACGCGATCCGTATCGAGTTCGAGCCGAGTTCGCTGACCACGCTGAAGATCGTGCTGGGCGCGATCCTGTTCGGCATCGCGCTGGACACCCGCCCTGCGGACTTCGTCGCCGCCGCGCGCAGGCCCGGCACGATCGCTCTCGGTGTGCTGGCGCAGTTCCTGCTGCTTCCGGCGATCACGTTCGTGCTCACCCTGGTGCTGGACGTGCGTGCCTCGGTGGCGCTGGGGATGCTCCTCGTGGCGTGCTGCCCGCCCGGCAACGTGTCGAACGTGCTCACCCACCGCGCCCGCGGCGACGTCGCGCTGTCGGTGTCCATGACCGGCGTCGGCAACGTGCTCGCGATCGTTCTCATGCCGTTGAACCTCGCGTTCTGGGGCGGTCTGCATCCCACCGGGCACACCGTGCTCCGGGAGATCGAACTCGGCGCGGCGGACATGCTCGCCGAGGTCGGGTTCGTGATCGGCGTGCCGTTCGCGGCCGGCCTGACGATCGCGCGGCTGCGGCCGGGGCTCGCCCGGGTTGGCGCGCGTGTTCTCGGGCCGGTGTCGTTTCTCGCGCTGGCCGGAGTGATCGTGGTCGGGGTGGCCGACAATTGGGGTGTTTTCCTCGACTACATCGGCGTGGTACTGCTGGCGGTGTTTCTGCACGACGCGGTGGCGCTGGGCACCGGTTTCGGGGTGGCGAAGCTGACCCGCCTGCCGCAGGCGAGCACCAAGGCGATGACGTTCGAGGTCGGTATCCGGAACTCGGGGCTCGGTTTGCTGCTGGTGTTCAGCTTCTTCGATGGCCTCGGCGGCATGGCACTGGTGGCAGCGTGGTGGGGGATCTGGGACATCATCGCCGGACTCACCGTCGCCCAATTGTGGAGCCTGCGGTGGAAACGGGGCACGGAAACGAAGGTGGAACCAGCATGATCGAATCGACGGTGCCTCGGAACGTGCTGGTCACCGGCGGAAACGGCTTCCTCGGGGCTTCGGTGGTGCGCGGGCTGGCCGCGGCGGGGCACCACGTCGTCAGCGGCGACCTCACCGAGCCGCCCTCCACGGTGTCCGGGGTGGATCATGTGCTGCTCGATGTGACCGAGGCCGGCTCGGTGGAACGCGCCTTCGCGGGACGGGACGTCGAGGTGGTGGTGCACTTGGCGGCCGTGGTCACGCCGGGGAAGAACTCGTCCCGGGAACACCAGTACGCCGTCGACGTCACCGGCACCGGCAACGTGCTGGACGCCTGCCGCGCGCACGGGGTGCGACGGGTGGTCGTGTCGTCGTCCGGTGCGGCCTACGGCTATCACCCGGACACCGGCGCCGCGCACGACGGGTGGTTGACCGAGGACGACCCGGTGCGCGGTAACGAGGCGTTTCCTTACAGCCGCCACAAGCGGCTGGTCGAGGAGCGCCTGGCCGAAATGCGGTCGAGCCATCCCGAGCTGGAGCAGGTGGTGCTGCGCATCGGCACGATCCTCGGTGCGCGGGTGGAGAACCAGATCACCGCGCTGTTCGAGAAACCCCGCCTGCTGAAGATCCGTGGCGCCGACTCCCCGTTCGTCTTCATCTGGGACAGCGATGTGGTCGCGGTGATCGAGCGGGCCGTGACCAACCCGATCACGGGAGTCTTCAACGTCGCGGGGGATGGCGCGATGACCGTCGACGAGATCGCCGCCGCCTTGGGTAAGCCCACGCTGGCGATCCCGGAACCGGTGCTGCGGGGCGCGCTGGCTCTCGGTTCGCGCCTCGGCGTGACCCCGTATGGTCCGGAACAGACGGTGTTCCTGCGGTACCGCCCGGTGTTGGACAACACCCGACTCAAGACGGTGTTCGGCTACACCCCGTCCTACACCAGCGCCGAAGCGTTCCAGGCCTGGCGGACGGCGCGATAGTCGTCGCCGGGCCCCAGCCGGGAGAGGAAGCGCGCCCGCAGCTCAGCGACCATCCGGGCTCAAGCGGAGCGCTTCGCTCCGCCGCGAGCGTGCCGCAACTCGATGCCCAGCGCCGGGTGCAAGGTCGCCATTGACAGCGACCAAGGCGTCCTCCCAGGGCAACACCCGGTCGAGGCGTCGATCGAGTCCCCGCCGACGTAGTCCACGACCGCGTCCACCCCGTCCGGAGCGAGCTCACCCGGGGAGCAGCATCCGGACGACTGGACGAACAAAACGAAACGAGTTACGTTACGAGCGACTGAGGAGGACGTATGAGCACGGAGCTACGACAGGAAACGTACGTTCCCGAGACTGCGGAGCAGCGGCAACTGGCCAGCGTTCAAGCCTTCCTGGAGACGCACGGACACACGGGGACCGCGGATGGGCGATCCGCGTATCTCCTCAGTGGCGCCGGCCGCGACGAGCAGGTGGAGCTGCCGGAAGAGGTATCCCGCGTCCTGCGGCATGTGGTGGAAGCCCTCCGGCATGGCCTCGCGGTGACCGTAGCGCCGCAGAACACGACACTGACCACCCAACAGGCCGCCGAACTCCTCGGCGTCAGCAGACCGACTGTCGTCCGACTGCTCGACGACGGTGAAATCCCGTTCGACCGCGTGGGAACACACCGCAGGATCGCATTGCGGGATCTGCTCTCGTACCGCGACCGGCGGCGTGCCGAACAGTATGCGGCGCTCGAGGCGACGGCCGTCGACGAGGACGAGGACATCGACACCGCCCTGGCCAGGCTGCGCTCAGCGCGCAAGGAGGTGGCCCGGCGTCGTCGGCACCACACCGGACGCATGTAGCGCGCTATGCGGCGCTCTCCGGGTGTTCACGGCACTGCTCGACACCTGTGTGCTCTGGCCCAGCCTGCAGCGTGACTTCCTGCTGTCGCTCGCGGTCGAGGGCCTTTACCGCCCGGCGTGGAGTGGAGTAATCCTCGAGGAGCTCGCCCATCACGAAGCCGTGAAGCTCGTGGATCGCGGCATGGCCGACACGGAGGCACGGCGCCGCGCCCGTACATTGATCATCGCAACGCAACGGGCCTTCAACGACGCCGAAGTGACCGGCTGGGAAGGACTCGAAGGCACCTATGGTCTGCCGGACCCGGACGACGAACATGTGGTGGCGGCCGCGGTGGTCGCCGGTGCCGGAGCGATCATCACGGAGAACCACAGGGACTTCCCGCCCACACACCTCCCCGGCGACCTCGCTGTCCTGTCCCCACGGCGGTTCTGCGCGGAGTGCGTCGCGACCGGGCCGTCGCGGGCGATGTCGGCGGTCGCGGCGATCGCGTCGAGAGCCGCCCGTCCGCCGCTCAGCGTGGACGATGTACTGAAGACTCTGGAGTCACGCTACGGACTCCGGGAAGCGGTGGACATGCTCCGGGACGGCTGCTGATCGTCCGGCCAGGCGGCGTTCATTCCAGGACTCCTCTGCATTGCCCACCGACGCTCCCAGCGTATCCGCACGTGTTCACCTCGGAGGACCTCTGGACACCGCTGCGCTGGTCGCTCGACCGGGAGCAGTTCCTCGCCCAGCTGCGAACCGCCGCCCAGTTCCGCAACAACCTCATGCACCTCAACCCCGATCTCGATCCACAGTCCACACAGGAGTTGGAACCGTTGCGGGGCCTGCTGGAGATGCTGCGCCCGCTCGACGACTCGTGAGGTCCCGCATGAGCGCGGGGCCGGCTGTCTGCCGTGAAGGACTCCTTCGCTGCACTCAACGCAGGGAAGGAGTCCTTCACGGCACCACCCCCACCCGGCTCACTCCTCGTCGTCCTCCCCGCCGCCGGGCCACGCGTTTCGACGGGCCAGGGCCTTTCCCTTCTCGGTGAGCGCGCCGCCGGCCCGGCCGGACGAACGTTCCAGGATTCCCCGTCGCGTCGCCTGCCAGAGGTGGGACTTGACCGTCGAGTACGTCCGGCCGGTGCGGTCCGCGAGCCACCGCAGTGGCCGGTGTTCACCGCGTGCGACGGCCGAGAGGTAGAGCTGCGACAGTGCCGTGAGGTAGTGGTCGGTCACCCCTTCGCTCTCGAAGAGCTGGCGCGCCTCACGTATCCGGTTCTGTTCCATCCGCCAGCGACCGGCGGCCGAGCCCGAGGTGCGCGGCTCCCGCGCTTTGATCGCCGCCCGGATGTCGATCTCGCGGAGCGCGACCGACGACAACCCGCCGTGCGGTGGCTGTTCCGGATCGGTCGGGCTCACCATGATCGACACCGGGCCGTCCACCGAGCGGGGCCCGAAGGAGAGCACCGCCGTCCACTCACCCTCGGGACCGAGGTACTGCGTTATTTGGTTTGTGATCATGCCAGGAACGCTAACCGGATGACTAACCGGTAGTCAACCAGTCAAATCGCCGGCACGTGGCGCCGCGGACGCCTGTAACACCGGGACCGGGCCGCCACGACTGGTGAGAAACGCACCAACCCGCGCCCACGCCGATGACGGCTTTCACCACTCCGACGCCGTTCCGCACCATCTCGATCGCCACCGCGAAGGGAACCCTCAACTTCGGCGGTGGAGCCAAGGATGCGGGCGGCAGGGTCGCCGACGCGCTCCTGTACCCGGACAGCGAACACGGCCGCAGGATCCGCGGGTCGTGACTCCGCCGGCGCCTGCCGGGTCCCGGGCAGAGCGTGGACAGACCCGGTGTGCCCACTCCCGGTCGTCGTGGGCACACCGGGCCCTTCCCACTACGCCACCGTGGGTGCGGCCTCGGTGGAGCGGGACGCGTCCCGGTGCCACTCCCCCGGGTCGGACTCGTCCGTGAGGTAGCGGCACAGCACCGCCATCGCCAGGTACAGCAGGCTGAAGGCGATCGCCACCCCGCCGCCGCCGACGAACGGGTGCAGCACGGTGACCATCATCGGGCCGACGAACGCCGCACCCCCGGCACCGAAGTTGAGGATCGCCAGGGCCGCGCCCTTGTCCTTCGGCGCCACCATCGACGGCATCAGCGCCGACAGCGGCACGAACCCGGCGAGCAGAACCCCGTAGACCGCGCCGCACGCGGCGGCGACCAGGAAGCTCTCGGAGAGCACGGCGCCGAAGTACCACACCGGGATCCCGACGGCACAGCCCACACACCCGAACCAGGTCACCGTGCGGCGCCAGCCGAACCGGTCGCCGAACACACCGAAGAACAGGTTCGCCGCGATGTTCGCGCCGTAGGCGAGGGTGGCGAGCGTGGACACCTCGGCCGTGCTGAGGAACCCACCGCCCGGTGTCTCCGGGCCCAGGGTGAACGGGAACATCGCGAAGAAGCCGTACTGCGGTGCGGTGTTGACGATGCGGACCAGTCCGCCCGCCAGCGTCCTGCGGTCCCGCCAGAGGATGTCCACACCCTCCCCGAGTCGCTTCAGGCTGCGCGGGTTCGCCACACTCTCGTCGGCGATCGGTTGGAGCCCGTGCCGCTCGCGCACACCGAAGCTGCCGAGGAGCACCCCGATCACGACCAGGACGAGCGACAGGATCAGCGTCCCGTACAGGCTCAGTCCGAACGGGCCGATCGCCAGCGCGGCCACCGCGGCACCGAGGGTGGGCAGACCGCCGGTGAAGGCGAACCAGAACCAGCCCGCCACCGAACCACGCATGCCGGTGGGACTCGCGACCTGCGCCCACACCAGGAACGCGAACGCGAACAACGGGTAGGCGAAGCCGCGGATGCCGTACGTGATGACGATGATCGCGGTGTCCTGCAGCGGGATCGCGACGAAGAGGAACAGGACCTCGAACACGATCCACCACGCCCCGCCGAGCCACATGACCCGCCGGGGACCCCAGATCGCCGACAACGTGCCGGAGAACCAGGACGCCACCATCACCGCGACGCCGTAGACGGTCACGGTGGCGAAGGTCGCCGTGGACCCCTCCAGCCCACCCCCGTCGGGCCGGGACAGGTACTCGGCGAGGTAGGTGATCTCCACGCCGTCGCCGATCATGAAGATCAGCACGGCGACGAAACCCCAGACCAGTGGCCGGGGTATGCCGATACGGTCGAAGAAGCTGACCGGGCGCTCGGCCGCGGTCTCCGCAGGTGTCTGTCGGGACACCGGTGTCTGTCGGGACATCACTGTCTCCACGAGTCGGAAGGCCCGGGGTGCACGGGACACGCCCGGTCACGGCCGACATATCATGGAGTATGTTTCAGTTAACGCACAAGACGTTATTCTGATTCGTTCGCGGCCGGCCGGTCCACCGGCACGGTGCGCACGTCGGTGTACTCCGCGATCTCCGACACCAGGTCCGCACCGAGCGAGCCCGCCAGGAGCACGTGGTCAAACGCGCTGACCGGCACCAGCTGGTGCAGCGCGGAACGGCCGACCTTGCTCGCGTCCATCATCAGCACCTTGGTCGCCGCGCTCGCCAACATCGCCCGCTTGACCAGCACGAGGTCCTGCTCCTGGTGAAAGGTCAACCGGGCGTTCATCGCCGAGGTGGAAAGAAAGACCACATCGACCGAGAAGCCGGTGATCATCTCCTGGCACGGCAGTCCCAGATAGGAGTCGTGGGTGCGGGAGTACTCGCCGCCGAGCCCGATCAGCCGGATGTCGGTGGCGTCCCGCAGCGTCTCCAGCACCTGCCGGTAGTTGGTCACCACCGTCAGCGGCCCCACGTCCGGCAGCAGCCGGGCCAGCGCGAGGGCCGTGGTCGAGTCGTCCAGCAACACGGACATCCCCGGCGTGAGGAATCGCAGTGCCTCCCGCCCCAGCGCCTCCTTCTCGGCGAGGTGCGTGTGCAGGCGGAAGTCGGAACTGCTCTCGAACACCGTCGACGGCTGCGCGGACACCCCGCCGTGGAACTTGCGCAGGACCCCCCGGCTGACCAGGTCGTCCAGATCGCGGTGCACGGTCATCAGACTGACGCCGGTCAGCTCGGACAGCTCGCCTGCGGCGGCGGATCCGTGGGCGACGACATGGTCGACGATCCGCTGCTGACGCTGGATCCGGGAGGACTTCTTCTTCGGTGCGGACGTCATGTGGCCATCTTGCCCGTACCGGCGGACCGACCGTGTGTCGGACGCGCGGACGCGACCGATCTCATCAAAACCCGTGACAGGTAACGCAACGAGTGTTAATTTTACCTTCGTCAGTGAACGGGCGGGAGGTAGTGAGATGGGGAACCCCGAGGCGACGGCCGACACGCACCGCGCGGTGGTGTTCGACATGGACGGCGTCCTCGTTCACAGCGAACACCTCTGGGAGCGGATGTGGGCGCGCTTCGCCGAGGCCCACGGCCGGACCTGGACGGCCGCACAGACCCGGCGGGTGCAGGGAATGAGCGCACCGGAGTGGGCCGCGTTCCTCGCCGAGTTCAGCGGCACCACCGAGTCCGCCGAACGCACCGAGCAGCTCGTCGTCGACGACATGGTGGCCGCACTGGACACCGGGGAGATCCGGCTCCTGGACGGTGCCGGGCGGATGGTCGCCGACGTCGCCCGGCGGGCGCCGATCGCGCTCGCGTCCTCGGCACCGCGACGGCTGATCGACGCCGTGCTCACCGGCCACGACCTCGCGCAACTCTTCACCGCGACCGTGTCCAGCGCCGAGGTGTCCCGCGGCAAACCGAGCCCGGACGTCTACCTCGCCGCCGCGGACAAGCTGGGTGAGCGGCCCGACCGGTGCCTGGCGGTGGAGGATTCCAGCAACGGCCTGCGTGCGGCCGCCGCGGCGGGGATGACGGTGATCGCCCTGCCCAACCCCGACTACGCCCCCGCCGGGGACGCGCTCGCGCAGGCGGCCCACGTCGCCGCGGATCAGGAGGAGGTGCGCCGGTTGCTCACGAAGTACCTGCCCGAACCCGTCGGGTACTGACCGTTCCCGTCCCCGGTCCGGCACCGGGACCGCCGTGTACCAGGGGCCGCCTCCGGGCGGTGTGTGCCAGGCCCGCCTCCGGGCGGTGTGTGACGAAGGAGTCCTCACCATGACCAGTGTTCTCGCCGCGGGCGACCACTTCGTCGGTCCGCACCTGTTCGCCGACGCCCTGCACCGTCAGGTGCCGGGGCACGACCTCGAGGTGCGCACGCTGTGCCTGCCGTGGCCGGTGGAGCCGTTCGGACCGGTCGCGGGGGTGCGGGAGGCCAGCGGCACCGAACGTCAGATGCTCGACGCACTACCCGGTGTCGAGGTGGTGGCCACCCAGATGGCCCCGATCACCGCCGACGTGCTGGCCGCGAATCCGCAGCTGCGGTTCGTCGGTGTCTGCCGGGGCGGTCCGGTGAACGTGGACCTCGACGCCGCCACGGAGCACGGGGTCGTGGTCAGCTACGCGCCCGGGCGCAATGCCGCGGCGGCCGCCGAGTTCGCGGTCGGACTGATCCTGGCCGCGCTGCGCCGCATCCCCGGTTCGGACGCCGAACTGAAGGACGGCCACTGGCGCGGGGACTACTACGCCTACGACAACGCGGGCCTCGAACTGGACGGCAGCACGGCCGGTCTGGTCGGGTACGGCGCCATCGGCCGGATCGTGGCGCGGGTGCTGCGTGCCTTCGGGGCGCACGTGCTGGTCGCCGACCCGTTCGTGCGCGCGGAGGAAGCCGCCTCCGACGGCGTCGAACCGGTCGAACTGGACGAGTTGTTGCGGCGCAGCTCCGTGGTCAGCCTGCACGCGCGCCTGACCCCGGAGACCGAACACCTGCTGAACGCGGACAACCTGGCGCTGCTGCCCCGGGGCGCGGTGCTGGTCAACTCCGCGCGCGGCGGACTGCTGGACTACACGCCGCTGCCGGAGCTGCTCAAGTCCGGACACCTGGGCGCGCTCGCCGTCGACGTATACGACCTCGAGCCGCCCCCGCGCCACTGGCCGCTGTTCGACGCGCCCAATGTGATCACCACTCCGCACCTGGCCGGGGCCACCCGGCAGACGGCACACCGGGCGGCCGAAATCGTCGCCGGGGAGATCGCCCGCTTCCTCGACGGTGAGCGCCCGCGGTTCGTGGCCAATCCGGACGTGCTGTCCCGGATCGGGGAGGTGCGGTCATGATCATCGGAGTCGACATCGGCACATCGGTGACCAAGGCGTCCCTGCTGCGCCGCGACGGCACCGCGCTCGTGACCCACAGCAGGCGCTCCACCCTGCACCGCCGTCCCGGCGGCCGGGTGGAGCACGACCCGGCGGAGGTTCTCGACTCGGCCCGCGCGGTGATCCGCGACGTGGCGGCCGCCGCCGAGCGCGCCGACGAAACGGTCGAGGC